>NZ_PJIL01000029.1 GCF_002929335.1 Arthrobacter sp. Y81 | reverse complement strand
CGGCCACTGGCCCCCACCGGCAATATCAATGGCCCCGAAAGGCAATATCGGGTGGCTTCCAAACCTTCAAATACTCATGGACTTGAATAACAGTGGGGTCCCTGTCTCGGCAGCCCTTCTGCGGCGCACTCCTGCTGTCTACGGGGACCGCAATTCCAGTAACTTCATATGGTCCGAGCTGGCTCCGGGAGGCCTGGTCGTTCCGGATAATAGGACGGCGCGGAATCACGCACTGCGGCCGTTGGGACGTTCAGTGGACAAGGGCCTGTGGCCCCTTCTCATTGTCTGGGCAACGGCTTCTGCGGTGTTTGCCTTCTTTGCCTTTGATTTCCTTAAGGAAATCCCCGTCGTGGGCCCGGCATTCCTGGCCGCCGAACCATCAGCTTTACAGTCGCTGGTATTCGTCGCAATGATCATCCCCATAGTCGGAATCGAGTGTTTGCGGATCGCGCTGCTTTCGGTCTGGTTCTGGCTATGGAAAATTTGGAAGTCCGAAACCGGGCTGAACTACGGCATGATCTGGTTTCGAAAGCTGGCAAAGACAGAATCTGCGAAGGTACAGGCCCAACGCCGTTCTTGGCCTGTTAACCAACCTGACCGAGGGCTGAAGTTCTTCGGACAGGTCGGATACTTGGCTTGGGCACTGACTTTATTACTGCTCGTGCCGATCGCCGTGATCGCCTCAGTCGGCGGGATCCGGTCGCTGGTGATTTCAGCGCGGCAGGATCTACCGATGTTTTTCGCAGCCATGGCAGTTGTTGCCCTGATATTTATCGCCGCCGCTCTCTTCGATCTGACGCGCCTGATGAACGTGAAAAGACTGCCACGCGCCGTACTCAGCATCGGGACTGTAGTTCTAGTTTTTTCACTGATTTTGAAGATTCCCGTATGGGTGTACCTCGAAGGTCTTGGTGTGCCGCAGCTCGCCGATGATGTCGAGTGGACCGGAAGCGTGTCCCTCGCCATGCCTCTACTCGTCGCCGGTTTGGTGGTCGGCGCGCTCGTGGCCCTTTGCGTGCTCGTGACCAGTCGTAGCGGTTTCCCTTCAGGGTTCATGGTGCTCACCATCTGTGTCCTTGCTATGACAGCTCTGGTGAGCATTCTTGGCAGCATCCAGCAGTCAGGAAGGGGCCTACTGGCCGATGGAACCGCAAATCACGCTCAAGGCAGCTTCCCCGGAGCGGCCTGTATCGGCCTGGTCCAGGAAACTTCGATGAAGCCTGTGTGGGTAATTTCGATCAAGAACTCTCTCCTGACCACTGTCCCCCGCTCCCCAACCGGCGAACCCAACGATGTTGCAGGTTCAGTTTCTCAGCATCCGTTGAAGGACTACCGAATCGTGTATGTCAGTTCGACACCCGAAGCTAACACGGCGACTCGGGCTTGCGGCTCAGGATAGGCGGCACGAGTCTCTGCATTAAATGCTTGTGTCATTGCCTAGAAAAAGTGATACTTCGCGGATTGAAACTGAATCGGAGCGGGCGTGGCGGGACCCGCCAAGCCCGCTCCGGGCAGGAAAACGTTAGCTGCTACAGCCCGCCGGCCAGCTTGTAGTAGGCGGCATTCCAGTTCAGTTCCTTCTTGAACTGTTTGATGGTGGTGCCTTCGTCGATGGTCAGCAGTTCGGTCTTCGCAATCTCGGCGAAGTCCTCGAAGACGTCCATACCGACGGCGGTGGAGAGCACCGTGTGGTGCGCTGCCCCGGCAGTGAGCCACGCCGCGGCGGAGGTGGCGAAGTCGGGTTTGGGTGACCAGAGCGCCCGGGCCACGGGCAGGTTGGGCAGCGGTTCGTCCAGGTCGACCACGTCGACGGCGTTTGCCACCAGGCGGAAGCGGTCACGCATGTCGGACAGGGCCACCACGACTCCCGGGCCGGCGTCGGTGTCGAACACCATGCGGACGGGGTCTTCCTTGCCGCCGATGCCCAGCGGGTGGATTTCGACGCGCGGCTTCGTGGCGGTCAGCGACGGGCAGACCTCGAGCATGTGCGCACCCAGGATCTTCTCCTGGCCGGGCGTCAGGTGGTAGGTGTAGTCCTCCATCAGGGAGGCACCGCCGGGGAGGCCAGAGCCCATGACCTTGGCGGCGCGGACCAGGATGGCGGTCTTCCAGTCGCCCTCGGCGCCGAAGCCGTAGCCGTCGGCCATCAGCCGCTGCACGGCCATGCCGGGCAGCTGGCGCAGTTCGCCCAGGTCCTCGAAGGAGGTGGTGAAGGCGGCCGAGCCGTTGGCTTCGAGGAAGCTGCGCAGGCCCAGTTCGATCCGTGCGCTGTAGCGCAGCGATTCGTGCCGCGCTCCCCCGGCCTTCAGTTCCGGCACCACCTCGTAAAGGCGCTCATACTCCGCCACCAGGGCGTCTACGTCGGACTCGGCCGCGCCGTGTACGGCGTAGGCGAGCTCGTTGACTGACCAGGTGTTGACCGAGACGCCGAAGCGCAGCTCGGCTTCGGTCTTGTCGCCTTCGGTGACGGCCACGTTGCGCATGTTGTCGCCGAAGCGGGTCAGCTTAAGCGTGCGGACGGCGGCCCAGCCGGCCGAGGCGCGCTGCCACACGCCCACCTGGCGGGAGACCTCCGGGTTGGATACGTGGCCCACCACGGTCTTGCGGGGAATGCCCAGGCGCGACTGGATGTAGCCGAACTCACGGTCACCGTGGGCTGCTTGGTTCAGGTTCATGAAGTCGAAGTCGATGTCCGCCCAGGGCAACTCAACGTTCGCCTGGGTGTGCAGGTGCAGGAGCGGCTTGCGCAGCAGGTCCAGGCCCTGGATCCACATCTTGGCCGGGCTGAACGTGTGCATCCAGGCCGTCACGCCGATCACCGAATCATCGGAGTTGGCTTCCAGCGCGGTCCGGCGGATGGCCTCCGAGTCGGTGAGGACGGGCTTCCAGACCACCTTGACCGGGACATCGGAGGACGCGTTCAGCGCGGCGGCAATCTCCTGCGACTGCGCTGCGACCTGCTTGAGGACGTCCTCGCCGTACAGGTGCTGGCTGCCGGTGAGGAACCAGACCTCGTACTGGCTGAGCGAAGTTCTGTTGGCGGACGTGTTGTTGGCGTTGCTCATGGGTTCTCCTGACAAAGCGGGTGGGCTGCGGCGCTACTGGCCGTAGACGTTCTGGTAGCGGGCGTAGAGGGAATCGATGCTGTCCTGGTCGATGGGCAGCGGTTCGCCCAGCTGGCGGGAAATATGGACGGTGCGTGCC
Source organism: Arthrobacter sp. Y81 (assembly GCF_002929335.1). Taxonomy (GTDB): domain Bacteria; phylum Actinomycetota; class Actinomycetes; order Actinomycetales; family Micrococcaceae; genus Arthrobacter. Next base: position 33,372 of record NZ_PJIL01000029.1, on the reverse strand, counting down.
ACTTCCTCGCACATCACGGCGGCCTTCACGGCGGAGCGGGCGTCCTTGCCGATGGTGAACGGTCCGTGGTTCTGCATCAGTACCGCCGGTGAGGTGGAGTTCCGGAGGGTTTCGACGATTCCCTGGCCGATCGAGTCGTCCCCGATCAGCGCGAACGGGCCCACCGGAATACTCCCGCCGAACTCGTCGCTCATCATGGTCAGCACGCACGGGATCGCTTCGCCGCGGGCAGCCCACGCCGTGGCGTAGGTGGAGTGTGTGTGCACCACGCCGCCCACTTCCGGCATATGCCGATAGACGTATGCATGCGCCGCGGTGTCCGACGACGGCGCGAACGGCGGGTTGCCCCACTCGCCCTCCGCGGGGGTGCCGTAGAGGTCTGTGACAACCATGCTCTCGGGCGTAAGGTCCGCGTAGGAGACTCCGGAGGGCTTGATGACCATCAGGTCATGGCCGGGAATACGCGCGGAGACGTTGCCGGCCGTCCACACCACCAGTTCGTAGCGGGTGAGCTCGGCATGCAGTTCGCAGACCTCGCGACGGACCTGCGCGATGGTTTCCAGCAGGTTGCTCATGCGGACACTTCCTCTGCGGCGGAGTCGGCGTTCTGCTGCGGGGCGCCGGCGGCGGCAAATGACGGCCTGGCCGCACGCTGGATGGCCTTGAGGCGGTGCATCACGCTATTGGTGCCGCGGCCGAAATAGTCGTGCAGCGTGCGGTACTCCTGGAAGAGCTTTTCGTATGCGGCGACATTTTCCGGAATGGGAATATAGATGCTGCCGGGCTCCGATCCCATGGCAGCGGCAGCGGCGCGGATATCCGCGTAATGACCTGCGGCCACGGCGGCGTGGATGGCCGAGCCCAGCGCGGGCCCCTGGGTCGAGCCGATGGTGGAGAGCGGCAGGCCGGTGATGTCCGCGTAGATCTGCATGAGCAGCTTGTTCTTCAGCAGGCCGCCGGCCACGATGAATTCCCTGACCGGCACTCCCGAGTTTCGGAAGGCGTCCACGATGGTGCGCGTGCCGAAGGCCGTGGCTTCCAGCAAAGCCCGGTAGGTGTCTTCGGGCCTGGTGGCCAGGGTCTGGCCCACCACGACGCCGGAAAGTTCGTGGTCCACCAGCACCGAACGGTTGCCGGAGTGCCAGTCCAGGGCAATGAGCCCGTGTTCGCCGATGGCCTGGCGGGAGGCAAGTTCCGTGAGGTACTCGTGGATGCCCAGGCCTGCCGCGTCCGCCGCCTGGTGGTATTCGGGCGGGACGCCGTTGTTGGTGAACCAGCCGAAGATGTCCCCCACGCCGCTTTGCCCGGCTTCGTAGCCCCACAGTCCGTCGACGATTCCGCCGTCCACCACGCCGCACATGCCCGGCACTTCACGCAGCTCGGCACCGTTCATAACGTGGCAGGTGGAGGTTCCCATGATGGCCACCAGCTGCCCGGGCTCAACGGCCTTCGCTGCGGGCGCCGTGACGTGGGCGTCCACGTTGCCCACCGCGACGGCGATGCCTTCCGGCAGCCCGGTCCAGGCTGCGGCCTCGGCCGTCAGGTAGCCGGCTGCATCGCCGAGCCGGCCGATGGTGTGCGCCAGCTTGGCGCTGACAAAATCCTTGAAGTCCGGGTTCAGGGCGGACAGGAATTCCTCGGACGGGTAGCGGCCGTCCTGGTAGATGCCCTTGTACCCGGCGGTGCACGCGTTGCGGACGTAGTTGCCGCACAGCTGCCAGACGATCCAGTCAGCCGCCTCCACCCAGTGGTCCATGGCGGCGTAGGCCTCCGGGTCCTCCTCCAGCAGTTGCAGGCCCTTGGCGAACTCCCATTCGGAGGAGATCAGCCCGCCGTAGCGCGGCAGCCAGTTTTCGCCGAGTTCCGCGGCCAGGGCATTGATGCGGTCCGCCTGCGGCTGGGCGGCATGGTGGCGCCACAGCTTCACGTAGGCGTGCGGGCGGTTGGCGAATCCGGGAAGCTCGTTCAGCGGTGTGCCGTCGCCCTTGACGGGGACCATGGTGCAGGCCGTGAAGTCGGTGGCGATGCCCACCACGGCGGCGGGGTCGATCCCGGCGTCGGCGATGGCCGCGGGCACGGCCCGGCGGAGCACCTCGCGGTAGTCGTTGGGCACCTGCAGGGCCCATTCGCCGGGCAGGCGGGCGGACGCTCCACCTGCTCCGTCAGCCAAACCCGCCAGATCGGCCGGGAGCGCATCGGTGACCACGGCATGGGGGTACTCAAATACGCCGCTGCCCAGTTCCTTGCCGTCCCGGACGCGGACCACCACGGCCCGCCCGGACAGCGTGCCATAGTCGACGCCGATCACATAGCTGTCTGAACCGTCTGCTGTGACGTCCATCAATTCCTCCAATAGTCTCCGCTGCTCTGCGGTTGTCCTTAATTGTTAGCGCTAACAAACAACCTGTCAAGACATGGTCACTACTGCAAATGGTGCCAACGGCAGGAAACGCCAGGTCGGGCGGGCCGGAGGAGGGCGTGCTCAGGCGGGCGGGGCGGTGCTCGCGCGCACTACGATGCGGGGGTCAACCACCGTGGTTCCGGCCACGGCGCCGTCTTCGAGCAGCGCCAGCATCATGTCCATGCAGCGGCGTCCGAGCTCCTCAAAATCCTGGCGGACAGTGGTGAGGGGCGGCATGAAGTAGCCCGCCTCCGGCTGGTCGTCGAAGCCCACCACGGAGACGTCCTGCGGCACCCGCACGCCCGCTTCGCCGAAGGCCCTCAGGACGCCCAGTGCCATCTGGTCATTGCCCACGAACACGGCCGTGGCAGCGCGTTCAACGGCAAGCTGCTGGCCGATCCCATAGCCGCTGCCGGCACTCCAGTCGCCCTCGACGAGGAGGTCGTCGTCCAGTCCCGCCTGGGCGAGGGCCTCGCGCCAGCCTTCCGCCCGCTCAGCGGCATCGATCCAGTCCTGGGGTCCGGAGATGTGGCCGATCCGCTTGTGGCCCTGCTCAATCAGATGGGCAACGGCAAGCCTGGCTCCCAGTTTCTGGTCCACCATGGCGCCGCTGAACCTGCCTTCTCCGCTGGAGCCGACCACCACCACCGGCACGTCCAGGTTGAGCACTTCCAGGGCCTGCAGGGTTCCCGCGTGCGGCACCAGGGCCACGATCCCGTCCACGCCCTGGTCCATGAAATGGCGGGCAGCGTCGGTGATCGAATCCGCGCTGACCTCCCGGAGGGCGGCGATGCTCACGAAGTAGCCGGCGTTGCGTGCCGCCTGCTCCACGCCGAGCAGCGTGTTGGCTGGCCCGTACTGGGACAGCTCGCTGGCCAGGACGCCAATGGTGTGCGAACGCCGGGTCACCAGGCTGCGCGCGGCGGTGTTCCGCCGGTATCCCAGCTCGGCGACGGCAGCCTCGACCCGCTCCCTGGTCGCCTTGCTCACATTGGGGTGGTTATTGATTACCCGGGACACTGTCTGGTGGGAGACGCCGGCGCGTTCCGCCACGTCTTCAAGTCGCGGAAGGCGCCGCTCGCTGCTGTAGGCCATGAAGCTATTGTGCTCGAGCCTGCAGTGCATCCACGAACACGCTCGGGATGTCCTGCGGATTCCTCGCCACATAGCTTGTGCCACCGGTGGCCTCGGAAATCTTCCGCAGGGTCTCTGCGTCCGCGTCTTCGGTAATGCCGATGCTGACAATCACCACGGGCTTTGCCGGGTCCTGTTCGCGCTGCAGAGCCTCCAGCAGTTCCTCGAGGCTCAGGGAATCCGGGTCTTCGTTGGCTCCGTCGGTGAACAGGATCACGCTGTTGACAGCCCGGGCATCGTAGTTCGCCTTGACCGTCCGGTAGGCGGCCAGGGTCGAGTCATAGAGCCCGGTGGCGCCGCCGGTCCGCTTGTCCAGGCCGGAGATGTCCGCCACCAGGCGGTCCCGCTGCGTCACGCCGCCCACCACCTGGTCCATTTTCCTGATGGGGTCGAGCTCCACGTAGTCCTGGCTGCCGCCGCCGAGGCCGATGGAAAACGCCCACATCCCCAGTGCAGCGGTGTTGGGAAACAGTTTGCTGCCCGCGATTGCCGCCTGTTGCGTGAGCTGCATGCGGGTCTGTCCACCCGCCTGGAAGTTCATGGAACCGGAAACGTCCATAACCACCAGCGACCTGAAGGGAATGGCCTGGAGGGACCAGCCTTTCAGCGTCCTCTGCACGGTTTCCGCGGAAGCGGGCTTGAGGGCGGCAACACTGCCCACGCCCTTCTGGTCCGGGGTGCGGCTGCCGTCCGCGGGCCGAAGGCCGCTGTCGGCGAGCGCCCTCTTTCCGTCCTCGGTTGCCATGGCGGAAGCCAGCTCCCGGGCGGCGTCAGCAGCGGCACCGCCCCGGGCCAGGCCGGCGGCAGTGAGGGCCACCGGATAGTCCAGCGACACGGACCCGGTGTGCGGCATCGACGCTGAGAGCCCGGCCCCGGGAGCCGTCTGCGCGAAGGCCAGCCAGGCCTGCTCGGTGACGACGGCGAATCCCCCGCCGGAAGCCACTGCCTCGAGCTGCTTGGCATCGGTCAGCTTCTCTCCCGTGCGCTGGCTTTCGCTCTGGGCGAGCTGGGCGGTGGCGGCCTGAAGCGTTTTGGCTTCCGCGCGGCCGGCCTCCACTTCGGAGAGGGCCCCCAGCAGCGCCACTTCCCCGCTGCCGGTCACCAGCGGATCGCTGAACCTGACGCCGGGAGCCTGCAACGCGCTGAGCCAGGTGGCGAATCCGGGGACTTCCCCCTGGCGGCCGACAATAACGCCGGGCGTCGAGGCGAGGGACGGCACGGTGATCTCAGGCGGTGCGGCAGTCACGACGCGCTGCACCCGGACCGCCGAATCGGCCACCCACAAGTCCGGGGCATCCTTTCCCGCAGTCACCGCGGCAGCGAGCTCAGGCTGCGTCTGCGTTTCGATGGTGTACTTCACACAGGCGCCGGCGGGCACCTTCGCGGCCGCGCTTTGCAGGGCCGGGGCAATGGTGGCGTCGGCGCCGACGCGGACTTCAGCGGGGACGTTACAGCGCGCGGCTGCCAGGGGTGACTGGCTGCCCGTGATCCAGATGACGGCAGCGGCGGCGACGGCGATGGCCACCGTCACGCCGACGATCATCACTATCCGGGGCCAGAAGAACGGTGACTTGCGGGGGTATCGGCCGTGGCGCTGCGGGCCTGCTGCTCGGCGACCTGACATGGGCGCGGTACCTAACTGCTGGGGATCCTGGTGGGCGGTTGGTGTTTGCCGGCCACTACCCCACGCGTGCGGGAAGCCCCAAGATTGGCTGCAAAAACCCACCCAGTATACGTAAGTGAGTGTCCGGCATCACATCGGACCGCATTTCCCGCCCGGAGCGCGGCAGCCTCAGGCTTTGGCGAGCCTGTCCAGCCATTCCCCAAGGAGAAGCGACTCCCCTGCCGTCAGCAGCCCGTCCGCCCCGGCGCCACCCTCCGCCAAGGTGGCCTTCAGCGCGACGGCATGCCGTGCGGCGGCCGAACCGGAAACGTCGCCGGCAGCGGACCCCGGCACGGCGTCGGCAGTAATCGCGGCCAGGATGGCTTCCCGGGTTTTTCCGGCTAGTGCCAGGTCGCGGCGGTCCGTCGGCAGCGCGATCAGGCTGAGAGTGATGCCGCAGCCGGCCGCGTGGATCATTCCCACCGCAGTGTCCACATCCACCGCGAGCCTTCCAGCCTGGGCGACGCGTTCCACCAGGCCCCGCAGGATGGCGAGGGCATCAGCTGCGGCCTGCGCGGCGGGCCCCGGGCCCGGTTGCCCGTACATCAGTGCGTACACAGCGGGATGGCCCAGCCCAAAACCGATATGCAGATCCCAGCCACACCGCAGGCCATCGACGGAGTCGGACTCCGGTGCTGCGGCGGCCTTCTCCGCGAGATATTCGCCGAATCCGAAGCTGGCCACAGCCCCCAGCAATCCCTGCATGTCGCCAAAAATCCGGTAGATGGCGGGCGGCTGGACCCCTGCGGCGGCGCTGACCGACCTGCTGGACAAGGCCTCCCGCCCCTGCGCGTCCAGGATGGCGGCGGCAGCCCGGATGATGCGGTCCCGTGTGCTGGGGCTCTCTGTCGTGTATCAGTGAAATCACCATCAGGAGGATCTACATGACACGCCAGATCGAAAACCCGTCCACAAGGGTCGCCGTTGTAACCGGAGGCTCGCGGGGCATAGGCAGGCAAGCTGCCGAACGCCTCGCCCTCGAAGGCTTCAGCGTGGTCATCGGCTACGCCGGAAACCACAGCGAAGCATTCAAGGCGGTGGCCGGCATCACCGCCGGCGGCGGTGCCGCCGTCGCCGTGCAGGCCGACGTGGCGGATGAGTCCGCAGTCGAGGCACTGTTCGACGCCGCCGAGCGCGAGTTCGGCGGGACCGACGTTGTGGTCAACTGCGCCGGCATCATGTCGCTGGGGCCGGTGGCCGACTTCGACCTGGCCACCCTTGACCGCATGCACCGGACCAACATCCGCGGCACGTTTGTTGTCAGCCAGCAGGCCGCGAGGCGCGTCCGTGACAGCGGCGCCATCATCAACCTCTCCACGTCGGTCACCAAGCTGGCACTGCCCGGCTATGCGCCGTACGCAGCGTCCAAGGCCGCGGTGGACGCCATCAGCCTGATCCTGGCCAAGGAACTGCGCGGCCGCGACGTCACCGTAAATGCGGTGGCCCCGGGACCGACGGCCACAGCCCTGTTCCTCGACGGCAAGGACAAGGAAACCATCGACCGGCTCGCGCAGATGAACCCCCTGGAACGGCTGGGGACGCCGGACGATATCGCCGATCTGATCGCATTCCTCGCGGGGCCGGGCCGCTGGATCAACGGCCAGACCATCCACGCCAACGGCGGCATGGCGTAACCAGCGGAAAACAATCGAAAATTATTAGTTGAAGATTCAAGTAAAAGGTCCTAGAATGGAGTTATGACGCAGACACTTGACCGCCCGCCGGTACTCTTCCTAAGCCATGGAGCCCCTCCCCTGGCTGACGACGCCCGTTGGACCGGCGAGCTCAGCGCCTGGTCCGGCACATACGGCAAGCCCAAGGACATCCTGATGGTGTCCGCGCACTGGGAGAACGCGCCGGTGACGCTCAGCGCCACGTCACGGAACCCCGGACTCGTCTACGACTTCTGGGGCTTCCCGCAGAAGTACTACGACGTCACGTACAACGCACCCCAGGCGGTGGAACTGGCAGCCGAAGTGGAGAAACTCGTTTCCACCCACGGCCACCACGTGGAACGCGACGAGGAGCGCGGCCTGGACCACGGCGCCTACGTTCCGCTCGTGGAGATGTACGCGGAGGCCGATATTCCGGTACTCCAGATGTCCATGCCCACCCTGGATCCGCAGGGCCTGTTCAACCTGGGCAAAAAGCTGGCGCCGCTGCGGGACCGTGGCACGCTGATTGTGGGTTCCGGCTTCACCACGCACAACCTGCGCTGGTTCAACCCTGCCGGCGGCCCGGACACTGCCCCGCCCTCCGCTTCGAGCGAATTTGACCACTGGGCTCAGGAAACAATGGAGGCCGGCGATGTCGATTCCATCCTCGACTTCCTGCACAAGGCGCCGGCGGCGCGTGAGGCGCATCCGCGCAGCGAGCACTGGGCGCCGCTTTACGTGGCATTGGGTGCCGCATACGAATCCGGTGACCTGAATGCGAAGACGGCCATCGACGGCTTCTGGTTCGGCCTGTCCAAGCGCTCGTGGACGCTCACCGGCAAATAGCCCAGCCGCAAATAGCGCGGCGAAGAGGCGCGGAAACTAGTTCCGGGCAACAAAAAACCTCCGGCTTCCTGTTTACCAGGAAGCCGGAGGTTTTCCACTCTTCGCTAAAAGAGTGGGCCCTGTGGGGATCGAACCCACGACCCACGGATTAAAAGTCCGATGCTCTACCAACTGAGCTAAAGGCCCCAGCTGACGGCCGTGACTACGGGCGGCGAACGCACGTAACCGGGCTGTCAGCCCAGTCCATTTCTGGACGTTAAATACTGTACCCCACACCGGGGGCCAGCTTTTACACGACGGGGCGCGTGGCGCCGTCGTGCATTCATGGTGGTGCCGCGGCTGCCTGCATTACTCCTTAAACCGGCCGCCGGCAAGCTCGATAACAGAACAGCACAGGAGTAGCGTGGGGGCATGAGCGAGCAAGCAGGATCCAAGGCCTACGGCGGCGCAAACCGGCATCACAAGCCGAAACCTTTTGCGCCCATCGACTTTGAGCCGTTCGCGGGCGGCGCAGACCCTGCACGGGTGTCCGAGGCAGCGCACCTGGCCGCCCAGGCGCTGGTCCGCCACGGCCGCGACAGCGACGATCCCAAGGTCACCAAGCGCCTGGTCAAGCTCGCGGACGAACAGGGCCTGGAAGCCATCGCTGAAATGTGGGCCGAAAGCCCCGCACGCTCCCTGCCCGGCGCCCTCTGGCGCCTGTACGCGCTGCGTGCGGCCACCATCCAGGACCCCGAACGCATCTCCGTCTACTTCAAGGCGGGCAAGGACACGGCGCAGGTATCCAATGTGGTTGCCGGCGCTGCCGAACCGCCGGGGGCGGACGAAATGAAGACGATGGCGGACGCCATCCTCTCCGGCGCGTTCGACGGCGAGTTCGACGTCGCGCTGGAACGTTCGGCTGCTTTTTGCCGGGTGGTGGCCCTGGGCCAGGCCACTCTGGCTGACGGCGCCGACCACAGCAACGAGAACCACGCGAGCAAACTGACGCGCAATTCCCACCTCCTGGTGAAAACCGCGGAGGACCTGGAGCACGCGGCTAACGCATGGCGGCTGGGCGAACTGGACTGACAAGGCTCCGCGGCAGTGGCAGCTTCGCAAGTCCGCCACTGTTACGCACGGAGGGGCCCGGCTGTCAATGTTGACTTGGTTCAGCCAAAGTAGAAAACTGAAACTGGTGCCGAACCGCGAAACCCCCGGGCTTCAACATCTAGCCGCCTAGAGCGGCCTACCGCCGAGAGGCGTATCCGGTTCGGCACCACTTTTATGCCCGGATGCATCTGCCGGTAAAGTAGTGCCCATGTGCGGGTCAACGTCAAGTCACATGGCCCAAAGGCCACATTCCATGCCTTCGCCTTCCCAAACCGGAACCCGAAGGTGAAGCTCCGACTCTTCCCGCAGGAGCCCGCAGGGCTGCACCTGCTCTCGCAGATGGCACGCCAGATTGTCCTCGCCACCGGGACATTGGCTGAAATCCTCGGCGTCCCGGCCACGGAGCACAACCGCCTCGTTGAAGACATGCACGATCACGAGGCCAAGTCCGCTGAGCTGCAGTTCGCGCTGCTGACGCACATGCGCACAAGCTTTGTGAATCCCCTGCCGCGCGAGGACATGTACGCGCTGTCCCGGTACCTCAACGAGGCCATGGAGAAGCTCGACGCCGCCGCGGAGCTGGTGGCCCTGTACAAGCTCGAACGATTCCCCAAGCGTGCCGCGGACCAGCTGGAGATCATCGCCCGGCAGGCGGAACTCACGGTGGATGCCATGCGCAGGCTGAACAACCTGGACGATCTTGAGGACTACTGGATCGAGATCCTGCGGCTCGCCAAGCGCGCCGAGCGCACGCACCGGGTGTGGGTGGCGGACATGCTCAAGGACATGAAGGGCGCCCAGTATGCCCGGAACCGGGACATTGCCAACCAGCTGGTGGAGGTCACCAAGGACATGCGGCGCATAGCCACCCAGGTAGGCAGCATCATCGTCAAGGAATCCTGACGTGACCATGTTTTTCTTCGCCCTAGTTGTGGCGGCGACTGCGGCGTTCACGTTCCTGAACGGCTTCAGGGACGCCTCAACGTCCGTCGCCCTGGCGGTGCGGACCCGGGCGCTCACACCCACCGTGGCTGTCCTGCTGGCGGCCCTTTTCAACTTCGTGGGCGCGTCGCTCAGCGCGGCACTGGCGCTGCAGGTCAGCAGAAGCTGGATCTCGCTGCCGGACGGCGAAAACGGCCTGACCATCCTGGTTGCAGGACTGCTCAGCGCCGTCCTGTGGGGCATCTACACGTGGTGGCGCGGCATTCCGTCCTCGTCCACGCACGCACTGGTGGGCGGGCTGGCCGGCGCCGGGCTGGCCAGTGTGCTGGTGGGCGGAAACTACGTCGGCGGCGTGAACAACTCCCTGCTGTTCCAGGTGGCGCTGCCGCTGCTGTTGTCCCCCGTCATCGCGTTCGCGGGCGCGTACCTGCTGGTGTGGCCGGCCACCTGGGCTGCACGCTATACGCCGCCCAACGTGGTGAACAGCCGCTCGCGCCGGACCCAGGCCATCGCCGCCGGTGCGGTGGCCTTCGGCCACGGCCTGCAGGACGGCCAGCGGGCCAGCGCGGTGCTGCTCCTGGCTCTTCTCGCCTCTGGGCTGTCCGACGGCGCCGCCATGCCGGCGTGGGTGGCGCTGCTGACGGCCACGATGCTGACCGCCGGAACCCTGGCCGGGGGCTGGCGGATTTCCTACACCATCGGCTACAAGCTCACCCGGATCGATCCCCTGCGCGGCTTCGTGGCGCAGCTGTACAGCTCTGTGATCCTGCTGCTGGGCGCGATCGGGCTGCACTGGCCCATGTCCACCACGCACACGGTCACGGCGGCCGTGCTGGGCGCCGGCAGCAACCAGGGCTTCCCGGTGACCAACCGCAGGCTGGTGTTCAGGATCCTGGCCTTCTGGCTCTTCACGCCGGTGGTCACGGCGGCAGCGGCCTTCGTGCTGGAACTGTCGCTCTCGCCCCTCTCGGACCTTTGAACGCAGCATCGGTTGCTCCGCAGGTGCCGTTTTGAGGTGTCAAAACGGCGGTTACGGAGCAACCGATGGAGGAAAGCCCCCTATCCGAAGCGGCCGGAGACGTAGTCTTCCGTGGCCTTCTGGGTGGGGTTGCTGAAGATGGTGTGCGTATCGCCCACCTCGATCAGTTTGCCCGGCTTTCCGGTGCCGGCGATGTTGAAGAACGCGGTGCGGTCCGAGACGCGCGCTGCCTGCTGCATGTTGTGGGTGACGATGACCACCGTGTACTGGTCCTTGAGGTCGTTGATGAGGTCCTCAATGGCCAGCGTGGAGATGGGGTCCAGAGCCGAGCAGGGCTCGTCCATCAGGATGACCTGCGGCTCCACGGCGATGGCGCGCGCAATGCACAGGCGCTGCTGCTGGCCGCCGGAGAGTCCGGAGCCCGGCTTGGCAAGGCGGTCCTTCACTTCGTTCCACAGGTTGGCGCCTTGCAGGGAGCGTTCCACAAGGGCATCGGCCTCGCCCTTGGACATCTTCTGGTTGTTCAGCTTCACGCCGGCCAGCACGTTGTCACGGATGGACATCGTGGGGAACGGGTTGGGTCGCTGGAACACCATGCCGATCTGCGAGCGCACGGTCACGGGGTCCACGCCGGGGCCGTAGAGGTTGTCCCCGTCCAGCAGCACTTCGCCCTCCACCCGGGCGCCCGGAATCACTTCGTGCATGCGGTTCAGCGTGCGCAGGAAGGTTGACTTTCCGCAACCGGACGGGCCGATGAACGCCGTGACGGACTTGGCCTCGATGTTGATGTTGACGTCCTCAACGGCCAGGAACTTGCCGTAGTAGACGTTCAAATCCTTGACGTCGATGCGCTTAGACATGGTATTCCTTCACTTGCTGGATACGAATTGAATATTACCGGCGGACTAGCGGCCGGTCTTGGGTGCGAACATCCTGGCAATCAGCCGTGCACCGAGGTTCAGCAGCATGACCAGGATGATCAGCACCAGCGCGGCGCCCCAGGCCCGCTGCGAGGACGGATCCGGGTTGGACGGCGAGGTGGGGTTCAGGATCTGGGTGTAGATGAACGTGGGCAGCGACGCCATCCAGCCGCTGAAGACATTGCTGTTGATGTTGGTGGCGAAGCCTGCGGTCACCAGGATCGGAGCGGTTTCGCCGATCACGCGGGCAATCGCCAGGGTGACGCCGGACGCAATGCCGGAGATCGCCGTCGGGATGACCACTTTGAGGATGGTCCGCCATTTGCGGACGCCGAGGGCGTACGCTGCCTCGCGAAGTTCATTGGGGACGATCTTGAGCATTTCCTCGCTGGAGCGCACCACCACCGGGATCATCAGGACGGAAAGCGCGACGGCGGCCACGGCCCCCGTTTTGGTACCCGGCCCCACCACTGCGAAGAAGAACGCGGCGGCGAACAGGCCGGCGACGATCGACGGAATGCCCGTCATGACGTCCACGAAGAACGTGATGGCCCGGGCCAGCGGGCGGTCCTCGCCGTACTCCACCAGGTAGACCGCGGTCAGCAGGCCTACCGGAACGGAGATGGCCGTGGCCAGCAGCGTGATCTGGATGGTGCCCAGGAGGGCGTGGTAGATGCCGCCAATAACGGGCGCACCCTCTTCAACACTCTTGTTGTCGAAGGCGCCGGTGACGCCGTTCATGGAGGTGGTGAGGAAGCCAGGGTCCAGGAGCCCGGGCAGCCCGTTGACCAGGACGGTCCAGATCACCGAGATCAGCGGCAGCAGGGCCACCAGGAAGGACCCGACCACCAGGCACGTGGCCAGTTTGTCCTTGGCCTTGCGGCCCCCCTCCGCAGCGGCGCTCCAGCCCACGAGGCCGACCGTAAACAGGATGGCGGAGACGATGCCCCAGCCGAAGGCGTTGAAGCCGATAAGGGCCAGGATGGCGGCGCCGATGACCAGCGCCAGGCCCAGGACGACGTACGGGGCGTATTTGGGCAGCTGGCCCTTGGTGAGCGCGGAACGCTTGCGGACCGGCGTGAGGGTGGAGGTCATTAGTTGGCTCCCGAGAATTCTTTGTGCCGGCTGATGATCCAGCGGGCAATCATGTTGACGCCCAGCGTGATGACGAACAGGACCAGGCCTGCCGCGATCAGCGTGCTCACCTTCAGACCGCTGGCCTCCGGGAAGTTCAGGGCGATTTCAGCGGCGATGGTCTGGTTGCCGGACTGGATCAGGCTGGCGGTGAGGGCGCCGGAGGACAGCACCAGGGCCACGGCCATGGTTTCGCCGAGGGCGCGGCCCAGGCCCAGCATCACGGCGCTGATGATGCCCGGACGGCCGAAAGGAAGGACCGCCATCTTGATCATTTCCCAGCGGGTGGCCCCCAAGGCCAGGGCGGCTTCCTCGTGCAGCTTGGGGGTCTGCAGGAAGATTTCGCGGCTCAGGGACGTGATGATGGGAAGGACCATCACGGACAGCACGATTCCGGCGGTGAGGATGGTCTTGCCGGTGGCGGACGCGGGTCCCTGGAAAATGGGCAGCCAGCCCATGTTGTTGGCCAGCCAGTCATAGGCCGGGGAGATTTCCTTGGCCAGGAACGCGGCGCCCCAGGCGCCGTAGACCACCGACGGGATGGCGGCCAGGAGGTCGATCACGTAGCCCAGGCCGGACGCGAGGCCGCGCGGCGCGAAGTGCGAGATAAAGAGCGCGACTCCGATGGCCACGGGCGTGGCGATGACCAGGGCAATAACGGCCGCGATCAGGGTGCCGATGACGATCGGCCAAATGTAGGCGAAGAAACCCTCGCCGCCCTGGATCTGGTCCGGGGAGGCCACCAGGGCCGGGATCGCCTGAATTACCAGGAACAGGGCAACGCCAAAGAGCACCGCAAGGATCAGGCACCCTGCGGCCAGGGCGGCTCCGGAAAAGACTTTGTCTCCGGCGCGCCCTGCGCCCCGGGACTGTGTCAGGGAGGTGGTGGTCACAAACGATCCTCTGGGTTCGGATAGAACCGACTGCCGTGTCCGGACCGATCCGGTGTCAGCAGCGGTGAAACTGGTTGTACTTCGGACAAACGCCCAAGTTCCCTGCCCCGCCGGACGGTCTGTGACCGTCCCGTCCGGGACAGGGAACCTGGCTCAGGCTCGTGTTTCCACTATGCCTTGCTGTGCTGCGAATCCCCTAGGACTTGACCTTGATGGTCTCGATGGCCTTGGCAGCCTTCTCCTGGAGGTCCTTGGAGAGCGGAGCCGACTTGGCGGCGTCCGCTGCGGCCTGCTGGCCGGCGTCGGACACGACGTAGGTCTCGAAAGCCTTCACCAGGTCAACGGTTTCCTGGGTGGCATATGTGGAGCAGACAACGTGGAAGGAGACCAGGACAACCGGGTAGGCGCCTTCGATGGTGGTCTTGCGGTCCAGCTTGATGGACAGGTCGTTGGCGGAACGGCCCTCTACCGGCTTGCCGGCGTCGACAGCCTTGGCTGCGGCCTCGGCCGAGATCTTGGTGAATGTTTCGCCCACCTTGATCTGGGCGATGCCGAGCTTGCCGCTGACAGCCGAGTCATCGGCGTACGTAACGGCACCCGGGGTGTCGGTGACAGTCTTGACCACACCGGAGGTGCCCTTGGCGTTCTCACCCTTCAGCGAGGCGGGCCAAACGCCGGCAGCCTTGTCAGTCCAAGCCTCCGGAGCTGCGGCGGCCAGGTAATCGGTGAAGTTGCTGGTCGTGCCGGAGTCATCGGAACGGTTCACGGGGGTGACCTTGAGGTCCGGCAGCGTGACCTCGGGGTTCATTGCCGCGATCACGGGGTCGTTCCAGTTGGCGATTTCACCGCGGAAGATCTTCGCCACGGTGGCGGCGTCAAGCTTCAGTTCCTTGACATCCGGAATGTTGAAGGCGATGGCGATCGGGGAGATGTAGACGGGGATGTTGATGGCGCCTTCGGGGCCGCACTTATCCTTGGAGCTGGCCAGCTCCTCGTCCTTCAGGTAGGCGTCCGAGCCGGCGAACTGGGCCGAGCCGTCGATGATGGCCTTGCGGCCTGCCCCGGAACCGTCGGGGGAATACTGGACGTTGGCACCCTGGTTGGCGGACGCGAAGTTGGTCTTCCACACATCCATGGCTGCGCCCTGGGCGGACGAACCAATGCCGGTCAGCGTGCCGGTGACGTTGGCCCCCGCGGCAGACGGAGCGCCGGACTGGGCTGTGCCCGTGGCGTTGTCGGAACCACAGGCGGTGAGCGCGAGAGCGCCGGCTGCGATGACAGCGATAGCCGCGTGGCGGCCGAAGCGGAGTGCCTTCACTAGATGTACCCCTTCCAGGGATTTTCTGATGCGTGCCGGACCGGAGACGTCCGAACATAAGAAGTTGCGTACTTTTTGTACCTCTACTGAACTTATGGGCCCTAGGTAACGGGATGTGTGGACCAAGATGAACGGACGGTTAACGACGGCGGGACATCGGCTTACATGTACAGCGTCACCATTGCGCACATCACATCTCCGGCCGTAGTACAACGCCAGTGAATACACTGGAACGCATGGCCCCCGCGACAGGAATTTCCGCAAGCAGAAGATTCCTGCGAACCAGGATCCGCACCGGTGTGGTCCGGAGCAGGAACTCCCTGATGCCCGCCATCCAGATGACGGTCTGCGCTGTGGGCGCGTATGCGTTCGCTGAATACGTCCTGGGCCATTCCGGACCGCTCTTCGCGGCCACGTCCTCACTCATCGCCCTTGGTTTTTCCCGGGATCCGCGGCTGCGCAGGGTCCTGGAAGTGGGCCTGGGCTGCACCATAGGCATTGCGGTGGGTGACCTGCTGCTGCACTGGCTGGGCGCCGGGATCTGGCAGGCCGCCGTCGTACTTCTGTTCTCCATCCTGCTGGCGCGCTTCCTGGACAGCGGCAACATCTTCACCACGCAGTTGGCGCTGCAGTCGCTGCTCGTGGTGCTCCTTCCGGCCCCGGCCGGCGGCCCGTTCACCCGGAGCCTTGATGCCGTGGTGGGTGGAGTCTTCGCGCTGCTGGTCACCATCCTGGTTCCGAAGGATCCCCGCCGGGAGCCCCGGAAGGATGTGCAGAAGCTGCTGCATGAGCTTGCCGAGGTGCTGCGTGAATGTGCGTCGGCGCTGACGAACAGCGACTCCACCGAGGCCTGGCTTGCCCTGGTCCGCGGCCGGAACTGCCAGCCGCTGGTGGACGCGATGCGCCAGTCCCTGCGTGCCTCCGGCGAGGTGGCCACGCTGGCCCCGGCCTACCGGCGCCACCGCGACGAGCTCGACCGGCTGGAGCAGTCGCTGGATTACATCGACCTGGCGCTCCGCAACAGCCGGGTGTTCGCGCGCCGCCTGACCAGCGCCATCAACCACGCCGCCCTTTCTGACGAGGCCACGGAGAACATCGCGGAGGTCCTGCAGGAAACCGCGGCCGCCATCGACGAACTGTCCCTGGGCCTGGCCGAAATGCACGAGGGCGCCCGGCGCGCGCACCTCCGGACGTCCCGGCTGGAGCTTGCCGAGATCGCCGGGCGGCTGCATCCGCGGCTGCTGGACGTGCAGCGCCTTGAAGGCGAAACGGTGGTCATGCTGTTCCGCCCGCTGATGGTGGACCTGCTCGAGGCGACCGGAATGGATTCGAAGGAAGCCCGGGACATCCTCCCGCCGCTGTAGCCCGGCGGTTGGACTTATCGGGGCTGGAGCCCCGTTGTCGCTGCCCCCGGATAGTGTGGAGCAATGGCAACCAAGACTTCCCGGGCGTCCAAAGCCCCGGCCTATAAATGCGCCGAATGCGGCTGGACAACCGTCAAGTGGGTGGGCCGCTGCGGTGAGTGCCAGGCCTGGGGCACCGTTGAGGAAACCGGCGCCGCCGTTGCGCGTACGACGGCGGCCACCACCGTCCTGGAGCCGGCCCGCCGGATTGCCGAGGTGGACGCCACCACGGCAGCGTTTTTGCCCACCGGCGTGGACGAGCTTGACCGCGTTTTGGGCGGCGGTCTGGTGCCGGGCGCCGTCATCCTGCTGGCCGGTGAACCCGGCGTGGGCAAGTCCACCCTCCTCCTGGATGTGGCGGCCAAGTTCGCCCGCACTGCGCAGGACGTCCTGTACATCACGGGCGAGGAGTCCGCGGCGCAGGTGAAGCTCCGCGCCGAGCGGATCGACGCCGTCGCGGAATCCCTCTACCTGTCGGCCGAAACGGACCTGGGCCAGGCCCTCGGCCAGGTGGAGAAAATCGAGCCGAGGCTGCTCATTGTTGACTCCGTCCAGACCCTCAGCAGCGCGGATGTGGACGGCAGCGCGGGCGGCGTGTCGCAGGTCCGTGAGGTCGCCGCCTCCATCATCTCCGCGGCCAAACGGCGCAACATGACCACGCTGCTGGTGGGCCACGTGACCAAGGACGGTTCCATTGCCGGTCCGCGCCTGCTGGAGCACCTGGTGGACGTCGTGTGCCAGTTCGAAGGCGAGCGGCACTCCCGGCTTCGGCTGCTGCGTGCGGTCAAGAACCGCTACGGGCCCACCGATGACGTGGGCTGCTTCGACCTGAACGAGGACGGCATCGTCGGGCTGACGGATCCCAGCGGGCTTTTTGTGAGCCGCACCAAGGAGCCGGTGTCCGGCACGTGCATCACCGTGACGATGGAAGGACGCCGGCCGCTGCTGGCCGAGGTGCAGTCGCTCCTCGCCGAAAGCCCCAATTCACAGCCCCGCCGGGCCACCAGCGGCCTGGACAGTTCACGCGTGTCCATGCTGCTGGCCGTCCTGCAGCAGCGCGCCGGCTGCCTGCTGCACAAGGACGATTCCTACGTGGCCACGGTGGGCGGCGTAAAGCTGAGCGAACCCGCCACCGACCTGGCCGTTGCGCTGGCAGTGGCCTCGGCCAAGGCACGGAAGCCCCTGCCCATCCGGCTGATCGCGTTCGGCGAAGTGGGCCTGGCCGGGGAAGTCCGCCCCGTCCCCGGCATCAACCAGCGCATCCAGGAAGCCCACCGCCTGGGCTTCACGCACGCGGTGGTCCCGGCCAGCCACAACGGCCCGGGCCCCATCCCGGCCGGGTTCTCCGTCCGGGAAGTGGAACACCTGACGGAGGCGCTGAGCCTGCTTATCGGCTAGGGGGAAGGAGAAACCGATGCCGGAAGCCAACAGCCGAAATTCATCCTTCGGGCAACACTTCGCCCGTGTGGGTCCGCGCATGGACGCACGCGGGGCAGCTGCCCACCGCCAACGCCTCGTCGAGGCCGCGTACGGCGACGTGGTCGAAATCGGGGCGGGCTACGGGGCCACCTTCTCCTTCTATCCTTCCGCCGTGACCAGGGTGCTGGCGCTTGAACCGGACCCAACGCTCCGGGCGCTGGCGCTTGCCGATGCGATCAAGGCACCGGTCCCCATCACGGTTCACGACGGGATGGCGGAGACACTGCCGGCCGCGGACGAATCGGTGGACGTCGTCGTCTCCAGCCTGGTGCTGTGCAGCGTGACCGACCAGTCCGCCGTCCTGGCGGAAGTGCAACGGGTCCTCCGGCCCGGCGGCCTCCTGCTGTTTTACGAACATGTCCGCTCGGCACACCGGGTGCTTGCGACTGCCGAGGATCTGATCACACCACTGTGGAGCCGGTTGGCGGGCGGCTGCCACCCGAACCGCGACACCGAAACGGGGATCGCAGCCGCGGGCTTCACCCTGCTGAGGGTGGAACGCTTCGGATTTTCAGCCCTTCCCGGCAATCCGAGGGTGGCCCACATTCTTGGTGCCGCGGAGAAGGCCCGGGCATGACAAAGGGCGCCTGCCAGTGCGGCAGGCGCCCCCTTGTCGTATGAGCTGTTAGGCCTTCTTGGGCGGCAAGGCCAGCTTGAAGACCTTGGCCCACGTGGAACCGACCTGCTTCCAGATCGGGCCTGTGGTGTACGGCAGGCCGTAACGCTTGCAGATCTCCTGCACCTTTGGAGCCACCTCGGCATACCGGTTGGACGGAATGTCCGGGAAGAGGTGGTGCTCGATCTGGTGCGAAAGGTTGCCGGTCATGAGGTGCATGAACTTGGAACCGGAAATGTTGGCGGAACCGATCATCTGCCGGACGTACCAGTCACCACGGGTCTCCCCCTCCACCATTTCCTCGGTGAAGGTGTCAGTCCCGTCGGGGAAGTGGCCGCAGAAGATCACCGCGTGAGCCCAGACGTTGCGGACAGCATTCGCAGTCAGGGTGCCGTAGAGCGCCTGCTTGCCGGAGCCGGTCAGCATTGCCACGGCCGGGGTTGCGGCGTAGTCCTTGGTGAACTGCTTGAGCGCCTTGACTCCGAGGGCCTTGAGGTCCTTGACGAGGGCTTCCTTGGACTTGTTGCCGTCCTTGAAGTCCTGCAGCTCGAGGTCGTAGATCGCGATGCCCCACTCGAAGACCGGGGCCAGGATGGCGTTGTAGAGCGGGTTGCCCAGGTTGAACGGCTTCCACTCCTGGCTGGGGTCCATGCGCAGGAGGTTATATCCGACGTCGTTGTCCCTCCCCACCACGTTGGTCCAGCGGTGGTGCAGGTCGTTGTGGGTGTGCTGCCAGGCACGGGCCGGCGTGACGAAGTCCCATTCCCAGGTGGTGGAGTGGATGTCCGGGTCCCGCATCCAGTCCCACTGCCCGTGCAGCACGTTGTGCCCGATCTCCATGTTTTCAAGGATCTTGGCCAGGCTCAGCAACGTGGTGCCCGCGACCCAAGCGCCCTTGTTCCGGCTAACCAGGAGCGTCGCGCGGCCGGAGATTTCCAGTGCGCGCTGGATCTTGATCATGCGGCGGATATAGGCGGCGTCGGAGGCTCCGCGCTTGGCCAGGATGTCGTCCTTGATGGCATCAAGTTCGCGGCCCAGTTCGGCCACCTGCTCGTCCGAGAGGTGCGCTGCGGCCGGTGGACGGACCAGCGGGCTGCCGGAAGTGGCCAGCGCACCTCGCCGCGTCTTCGCGGGCACGACGGCGTCTTCCGTGGACTCGGCTTCGTGGTTAATAACTATTGCCATGCGGTGGTGCTCCTCAAATGTCGAGGTTAACGGGTCCGGCGGCTGCCGATACACACGTCTGGATTAGTTGGCCCGGCTCGCCGTGGACTTCGCCGGTGCGGAGGTCGCGGACATGCCCTGCCCGCAGGGGGGTGAGGCAGCTGTGGCAGATGCCCATCCGACAGCCGCTGGGCATCAGTACGCCGGCGTCTTCGCCGACGTCCAGAAGCGGGGTGCTTCCGTCCGCTTCCACCTCGCGGTCCGACGCCTCAAAGGTGACCAGACCGCCGTCGTGCCCCGCGCCGGCGGCCAGGCTGGTGGTGAAGCGTTCGATGATCAGGTTGATCGGGTCAGCCGCAAACGGCCCCTCAGGGTGGTGGGACTCTCCGGCGGCGGAACCTTCGGCAGCCGCGGCAACGGCGGCTTCGGCGGACCACAGCGCTTCGGCGTCGTCCAGGTAGCCTTCCGGTCCGCAGGCGTAGGCTGCGCGGTGGCGCCAGTCGGGGCAGAGTTCGTCGAGCGCCGCCGGTGAGGAGAAGTCCACCCGTCCGCGTTCGCCGGTGAACCAGTGCGTGACCTTGAAGTTGGGGAACTGGTCGGCAAGCTCGGACAGTTCCTCGCGGAAGATGCTGTCTTGGGGGGTCCGGGCGGAATGGATCAGCACGACGTCGGCGTCCGGGCGGTGCGGCACCAGCGTGCGAACCATGGACATAACGGGAGTGATACCGCTGCCGGCGGTGAGCATCAGCAGGGGGCGGGGGTGCTCGGGGAGGACGAAGTCGCCCTGCGGCGGTGCCAGGAACAGCACGTCGCCGGGGCGTGTGTCGCGGACCAGGACACCGGAAACGGCGCCGACGTCGGTCACCGTGATGGCGGGATCCTGGCCGGCGGGGGCGCTCAGCGAATAGGACCGCCAGTGCCGGACGCCGTCGAGCTCGACGCCGATGCGGGCCCACTGGCCGGCCTGGTGGGCCTTCCAGCCGCGCCCTGGGCGGAAGAAGATGGTGGCGGAATCGGCCGTCTCGGCGACCACCCTGGTGACCACGCCGCGCAGTTGGCGGGCGGAGAACACGGGGTTGAACAGCGACAGAATGTCTTCTGGAGCTAGCGGGGTGGTCAGTACAGATGCGGCGCGCGCCAGCTTACGGAGCCGGATCATGTTATTAACCTTATGTTGGATCGAGGCATATTTCTTCTCCCAAGGCATACGATCGAACGTTCTAAACTGTTCCCCCGAAACAACTTATGGAAGTCTCTCATGAACCCTCCGGCCTCGAAGAGTCCAGCCGCCCCAGCGTACGATCCGCCATGGCTCGCCTTGCCGCGGGAAGTCAGTGACTTGCTCCGCCCCATGATGCCCGGCATTGTGGAGGCGATCATCGATGCCGTGCCGCAGCTGGTTCCTGCCTACGCCAGGCCCATCGAAGGGCGCTTCGGCCGCGGGCTGCGGCGCGGGGTGGCCGCTGCGCTGGAGCGTTTCCTCCAACTGCCCGGTACCAGCCTGCCTGCACTGTCTGAGGAGAGCAGGGAGCTCGTGGCCGGCCTGGGCAGCGGCGAATTCCGCCAGGGGCGCAGCATGGATGCGCTGCTGAGCGCCTATCGCATGGGTGCACGGGTGACGTTCCGGGAGATGTCGCGGATCTCCATGGACAAGGACCTGGGCCAGAGCGTGGTGGTGGACCTCGGCGAATCGATCCTGGCCTACATCGACGAGCTGTCCGCTGTCAGCGCAGAAGCTTACGCTTTTGAACAGTCTGAGCGCGCGGGGGCGGTTGACCGGCGCAGGACCGAACTCCTGGAGCTGCTGCTGATGGGCCAGGCTGACGAGGCCGCCCTGCGGCAGGCGGCATCCATGGCCGACTGGTCCCTCCCTGCGAGGCTGGTGGTGGTGACCCTCCCGCTGGACCGGGCCGCGGGGCTCCGGCTGCAGCTGGGCCCGGGAACGCTGGTGGTTGAACGTGAAACCGATGCCGTGGCCCTCGTGCCGGCACGGGAGTCCGAGGCCGGCCGGGCGGCCCTGGAGAAAGCATTGAAGGGCAGGTCCGCCGCAGTGGGCCCGGCCGGCAGCTGGGAAAAGGTGCCCGATTCCCTGCGGCTCGCGGTAGTGGCCGCGTCCGTCCTGCCGCCGCGGGAAGACGCCGACGACCCGCCTATCTGGGCCGATGACCACCTGGCGCAGATTATCCTCGGCTCCGAACCGTCTGCCATCGCGGAGCTGGCGGAACAGAGGCTTGCACCTTTGGAAGGGCTGCGTCCGGCGCAGCGCGAAAGGCTGGCGGAGACCCTCCTCTCCTGGCTGCGGCACTGGGGCCAGCGGGCCCCGGTGGCCGCCGAGCTCGGCATCCATCCGCAGACCGTCGGATACCGGGCGGCGCAGCTGCGCGAGCTCTTCGGCGATGCGCTGGAAGACCCCCGGGCCCGGTTCGAACTCGAACTCGCACTGCACGCAGGGCGGCGCTAGGAGAAGGCTCGCGGGCGGCTTCCCGCTGTAGGAGGGCAGCACAGGTCCGTTATTTCGCGGGGTTGTGCGTTCCGATCGGCACCAGGGTCAGGTCCGGGTGGTTCTTCTCGATCCGGCGCAGCGCCCAGACGTCGTTGAAAAGGGCCAGGTATTCGCCGTCGGAGCGGAGCAGCACCTCAGCGCCCTGTACATTGGCCAGCGCAGGCATGGCATCCGCCGTCGAAATTCGTGCGATCGAATAGGGGAGCCGCTCCAGGCGCATGGGCGCGCTGAAGTCGTGCGCCATGCGGTCCTCCACCACTTCGAACTGCATGGGGCCGACGGCGGCGAGCACCGGCGCCTGGTCTCCGCGGATGTCGGAGCGGAGCACCTGGATGACGCCCTCGTGCTCGAGCTGCTCGATGCCGCGGCGGAACTGCTTGAAGCGGCTGGGGTCCTTGGAGCGGGCCACCTGGAAGTGTTCCGGCGCGAACAGCGGGATCGCAGGGAATTCCACCGGGTCCTCCAGGAACAGGCTGTCGCCCACCCGCAGCGAGGAGGCGTTGACCAGGCCAACGACGTCGCCCGGGAACGCTTCGTCTATGACCTCGCGCTCACGGCCGAACACCTGCTGGGCGTACTTGGTGGCGAACGACTTGCCGGTGCGGGTCTGGGTGACCACCATGCCGCGCTCGAACATGCCGGAGCAGACCCGTATGAAGGCAACGTGGTCACGGTGGGCCTTGTTCATGCCGGCCTGGACCTTGAAGACGAAGCCGGCGAACGGGGCGTCCACCGGGCGGGGTTCACCCTCGACGTCGGGCCGCGGGGCAGCGGGCGGGGCGAAGTCCACCAGGGCGTCCAGGATTTCCTTGACACCGAAGTTAAGGGCGGCGGAGCTGAACAGGATGGGGGTTGCCTTGCCTGAGTGGAAGGCGTCGACGTCGAACTCAAGGTTGGATTCGATCACGAGTCCGGCTTCGTCCACGGCGTTGGACCAGTCGTCGCCCTGGTTGGCAGCCGCTTCCTCCGGGGTGAAGTACTCGGTGAGGGCGATGTTGGCGCCGGCGTTGTTGCGCTGGAACCGGGCAAAGCGGTCGTTGCGGAGGTCCCACACGCCGCGGAAGTCGCCTGAGATGCCCACGGCCCAGGTCAGCGGCATGGGCTGGAGGCCGGTGCGCTCGGTGAGCTCGTCCATCAGCGCCAGCGCGTCCAGGCCTGGCCGGTCCCACTTGTTGATCACGGTGATGATGGGCAGATTGCGCTGCTTGCAGACCTCGAAGAGCTTCATGGTCTGCGTTTCCAGGCCCTTCGCGGCGTCCACGAGCATCACGGCGCAGTCGACGGCGGCCAGGACGCGGTAGGTGTCCTCGGAGAAGTCCGCGTGGCCCGGAGTGTCCAGCAGGTTGATCACGGTGTCCCGGTACGCGAACTGCAGCGCGGCAGAGCTGATGGAGATGCCGCGGTCCTTCTCCATCTGCATCCAGTCCGAGACCGTTTCCTTGCGGTTGGCCTTGCCGCTGGAGGCGCCGGCGGTGCCGATCACCTTGGCGTGCAGCGCCAGGGCCTCAGTGAGCGTGGATTTGCCGGCGTCAGGGTGGGAAATGACCGCGAAAGTCCGACGCCGGGCCGCTTGTTTGTGAATCTCCTGGACTCGTGCGGGGCTAAGGACTTCTTGAGACACGGTGCTACTTTCGCTGCGACATGGGGGCTGGAACGTGGGGGCCGGCAGGCGTGAACTGTGCAGCCAAGGTTCCCAGTTTATCGCAGGGCGGGAGGCGCCGCCGGTGGGCGGCCAACTGCCGCCTCCAGTCGTCGTCGTACGGGGCCTTCCGGAGCCCCTGCGGGATCATTCCCAATGGGCCACTTTGAGGCTTGTCCGTGCGGTTAATGCCCATCTTTGCCTCTAGGATGGAGCCAGCGGGAAATTGAGTACTTTTGATCCTGCCGGCGGAATCGTAAAACCGGCATACCTGCGGGCTGCAGCCTGCACCTTTGAAGGGAAAACCTATGGCTCGGAGCCCTGAAGATTCGCTTAAGGCGACTCTGGGCAGAGTGGCTCCAGGCACCGCTCTGCGCGACGGCCTGGAACGCATCCTCCGCGGGCGCACCGGCGCACTGATCGTTCTGGGCTCGGACCGCACCATCGAGTCCATCTGCTCCGGCGGATTCGATATCGGGATCGATTTCTCCCCCACACGGCTCCGCGAACTCGCCAAGATGGACGGCGCCATCATTTGCGACAAGGACGCCGGCAACATCCTCCGGGCCGCCGTGCAGCTGGTTCCGGACTCGAGCATCGAAACCCAGGAATCCGGCACCAGGCACCGTACCGCCGAACGCGTCGCCATCCAGACCGGCGTCCCGGTGATCTCGGTCAGCCAGTCCATGCAGATCATCGCCCTCTACGTGAACGGCCTGCGGCACGTCCTGGAGGGCTCCGAAAAGGTCCTGGCCCGGGCCAACCAGGCGCTGGCCACCCTCGAACGCTACCGTTCCCGCCTGGACCAGGTCACCAGCTCGCTCTCCGCGCTGGAAATCGAAGCCATGGTGACCGTCCGCGACGTCGCCGTCACGCTGCAGCGCCAGGAAATGGTGCGCCGGATCTCCGAGGAAATCTCCCAGTACGTCCTTGAACTAGGCGAGGACGGGCGCCTGCTTTCGCTGCAGCTGGACGAGCTAACAGTGGGCCGCGGACCCGGCAGTGATGTGATCATCCGCGATTACGCCGGTCCGAACGCGTCCCCGGAGGACATCGACGGCGCCGTCAGCGCCCTGCTCAACCTTGGCCCCACCGAGCTGATCGACCTCAGCAAAATCGCCGGCATCATCGGCTTCGCCGGTGGCGTGGACACGCTCGACGCCGTGGTGCAGCCGCGCGGGTACCGCCTCCTGTCCGGCCTGAAGGCAGTGCCCAAGGCAGTGGCGGACCGGCTCGTTGACCACTTCGGCGGCCTCCAGTACCTGATGGCGGCCACCATCGATGACCTCATGACCGTGGACGGCATCGGCGACCAGCGAGCACGCACAGTCCGGGAGGGCCTGAGCCGGATGGCCGAGGCGAGCCTCCTGGACCGGTTCCTCTAAACCGTCGTCGACTGCTCCACAACTGCCGTTTTGGGCGTCCATAACGGCACCTGCGGAGCAATCGATACAGAAGAGCGGCTCAGTTGAGCTGGAAGACGGCCTTTGAGCTGGACTTGGTGCCCAGCCGGGCGACGAACATGTAGTAGGCCCCGCCGGCACCGGGCTTGGCGGACACCGCCCCGCAGCCGGGCACGGTCCGGTTGCGCTGCCACGGGAAGTTGGCGGTCTCGCTCTGGCCCGGCTCGAGCGTCTTCACGAGGTCGCCGCTCTCGGCCTGGCAGTCAACGGAGGAGAAAATCCGGTCGGAACCGCTGGTCACCGTGTACTCCATTTGGGACGTGCCAAGGTTCACCTCGCACGCCACTTTGCCGCCGTTGGTGACCTTCAGGGTGAGCAACGGATTCTCGCCTGCGGCGTAGGCTCCCTTGTCGGTCGATGCGGAGACGGTCACCAGGCCCTGGTCGCAGGTGGGCGTCGCCGGAATGCTGGGGGTTGCCGACGGCGTGGCCTGGGCGGCCTGCCCGTCCGGTCCGTTCCGGTCCGTAAAGGAGGCCTGTTCGGAGGCACGCATGGCGCCGGACACGGCAGCAAAACCGCCCAGTGCCACTGAGACGATGAGAAGCAGCACCAGGCCAACGAACAGCCTGCGACGGCGGTACACGGCTTTCAGCGGCGGCCGCCCCGCCTGCCGGCCGGCGGTGCCCTTCGGTTTCGAACCGCTCTTTCCTGAAGTGCCTTGCCTGACCATCCTTCTAGGCTAGAGAACCCCGGGCACATTGACGCACCACCACGCCGGGAGGCGGACCCCGGGCCAGTATCCACTACAGTATTTGCATCGAAGCCTTAGCCCTGCCCACTGCCATGCCCCCGGCGAGTCGCCCCGCGCCGCCGCCGCTGGCCACCCTGCACGAAATCCTTGACGACTGGTTCGCGACCACTGCCAGGGAGCTGCCGTGGCGGGAACCCGAGTGCACTGCATGGGGGGTCCTGGTCAGCGAGATCATGCTGCAGCAGACACCTGTGGTCCGGGTCCTGCCCGTCTGGGAAGACTGGCTCCGCCGCTGGCCCTCGCCTGCACATTTGGCCGCCGAAGCCTCCGGCGAGGCTGTCCGGCACTGGGGCAGGCTCGGCTACCCGCGCCGGGCACTGCGCCTCCACGCCGCCGCCGTCGCCATTGTGGAACGGCACGGCGGCGAGGTCCCCGGAAACCATGCCGAACTGCTGGAACTTCCCGGCGTGGGCAGCTACACGGCGGCAGCGGTCGCGGCGTTCGCCTTCGGCCGCCGCGAGACAGTGGTGGACACCAACATCCGCCGCGTCCATGCGCGGCTCTTTTCGGGCACGGCGTTGCCGTCGCAGTCGCTGACCGCCGCGGAAATGCGGCTAGCCGCTGAACTGCTGCCGGCCGACGTCGGACTCTCCGTCCGCTGGAACGCGGCAGTCATGGAGCTCGGCGCGCTGGTGTGCACGGCAAGGGCGCCGAAGTGCGCTGATTGCCCGGTCCGCGGGGCGTGCGCGTGGCTGGCGGCTGGCGAGCCGCCGCCGTCGTACACCCCGAAGGGGCAGTCCTGGCACGGCACTGACCGGCAGGTCCGGGGCGCCGTGATGGCCGTCCTCCGCCTCGCGGAATCCCCGGTGGCGCCGGAAATGTTCCACCAGCCCCCTGCGGACCTTGGCTTCGAAGCGGACGGCATCGGCATTCCGCTTGCAGCCCTGCACCGCCTGAATTCCGCGCCCGAGCAGCTCGAGCGCGCCCTGGCCGGGCTGGTCAGCGACGGCCTTGCCGAGCTGCACCTGGGCGGCCTCCGGCTCCCCGCCTAAGGCCCGTTACCCATTCGTTCCGGGACTGAAACCACCCTGTGCTGGCGCCGCCACACCTGGCGGATCTACTCTGAAGCATGCGCAGCTTCGGCGTACTTCTGGCAGTGGTCACAACGTCGCTGCTCCCGTCTGCGTGCCTGCCCGAGGCAGTGCCGTGCCCGGCTATCGCGCAGGCTCCGGTGGTGTCCCTGACGGTGGCGGCCAGCTATGCACCCGCTGTCAAAGCCATCCACCTTAAAGCCTGCCAGGACGGCACGTGCCGGGAAGCGGACCTGGAGCTGATGCCGGGCAGCACCGCAGTCGACTTGGGCTGCGAACCCTCGGGCGGCCCTGACGGCACATGCTCCGCGACGTCCTCGCCTGACGGCACCCTCACGGGCATGCTGATGATGGATGTCCTGACCGAATCGCGCATTGACGCCACCGCCACGGGCACCACCACGGCGGGGGCACCGTTGCCCGCGCGGAATCTGAGCTTCACGCCAAAGGCGGACTACCCGTACGGTGAGCAGTGCGGAAAGTTCGTCACAGCCAGCCTGGTGTTGGACGCCGACGGCCTCAGGCAAGCCGGCTGAGCCCGTCAGGGCTCCCCGAACCCTGCTTCCACCAGGCCTCCGACATACTTGACCGCCCTGGCTGCGTCCGGTCCCCAGGCCTCGATGTGGAGGACCGATCCCTGGCCCGCCCCCAGGGTCATCAGGCCGGTCATGGAGGCACCGTCCACGCCGTTGACTGTCACGTCCGCGTCCAGGCCGGCAAGTCCCCCGGCGATCTTCGCTGCGGGCCGGGCGTGCATGCCGGCCTGGTTGACCAGTTCAAAGTCACCCGTAGCTTCCGGCGGCCCCAGCGTCGGCTCCTCGGCAGGAGTCCCAGGCGCCTGGGGTGCCGGAGCGCGGCGGATCGCCTCGGCCGCCTGCTTCACGCCCGCTGCATCAGCTCCGGCCTGCGCCGCTACTGCTGCCGCCACGAGCCCCTCCACCAGCGGCGCATCAGCCAACAGGACCGAGTCGGGATCCGGGAGGAATTCCACAGCAGCCTCGGCCGTCATCACGGCAGAGCCGAGGTCCGTGAGCACCACGGTGCCGTCTTCGCCGGCGGCCTGTTCCAGTGCGGCCATGACCTTTTCCAGGCTGGTGCCGATCCGGCCGTCGTCGGTGCCGCCGGCGGGCAGGATCACGACGTCGGGCGCCATTTGGGCGGCCAGCTCCACCGCGCCGTCGGCGATCTTTTCGCTATGGGACACCACCACCAAGCGGACCGTCATTCGGCCGCCCCGGCCGCGGCGCGCAGGATGAGGGCGGTGGAGACCGCCCCGGGGTCGCGGTGGCCGGCGCTGCGCTCCCCCAAGTAGCTGGCGCGCCCCTTGCGGGCGATGAGCGGATCGGTGGCAACGGCACCGGCCTCCGCAGCCTCAGCCGCCGCAAGGAGGACCTTGAGGGCGTCGCCGTCCCCTGCAGCGGCGGCCGCGGCGGCCGCCTCGACGGCAGGGGTCCACGCGTCAACCATGGTTTTGTCTCCGGGCTCGGCCTTGCCGCGGGCCACCACGCCGTCGCGGGCAGCCTGGATGGCAGCGGCCAGGGCCGCAGGATCGATGTCCGGCGCGTCGCCCAGGGACGTGGAGGCGCGCAGGAAGGCCGTGCCGTAGAGGGGGCCGGCTGCTCCGCCCACCTTGGACATCAATGCCATGGCCGTGAGCTTCAGGGCCGCTCCCGGGGTGGCCGGCGGCGCCTCAGCGAGCTTGACCATCACGGCCTTGAAGCCGCGGTCCATATTTTCGCCGTGATCGGAATCCCCGATGGCACGGTCAAGTTCAATCAGCTCCACCCGGTGGTCCGCCATGGCCTCCGCAGAAAGGGTGAGCCACCGTACGGCCCAGTCAACATCAAGCCCCACGGTCAGATGCCCCATCGCAGCGCGGCGGTGTGGACCGGGGCGTCCCAGAGGCCGGTGAGTTCGTCGTCGAGACGCAAAACGGTGATGGAGCAGCCCTGCATCTCGAGTGAGGTGATGTAGTTGCCCACCAGGGAGCGTTCCACCGTGACGCCCTTGTCCGCGAGCACCTTCGCTGCACGGCGGTACACGATGTACAGCTCGCTTTGCGGCGTCCCGCCCATGCCGTTGACGAACAACAGCACCTTGTCACCGGCGGCAATGCCGAGGTCACTCAGGATGGGCTCGAGGAGGCGGTCGGTAATGGCGTCGGCATTTTCCATCGGGATCCGGTGCCGTCCGGGCTCACCGTGGATCCCGATGCCGATCTCGATTTCGTTCTCTTCCAGGTCAAAGCTGGGCACGCCCGCATGCGGGACCGTGCAGGCCGACAATGCCACGCCCATGCTGCGGACGTTCTGGTTCACGCGGTCTCCGATGGCAGCGACAGCGTCCAGGTCATCACCACGTTCCGCCGCGGCACCGGCGATCTTCTCCACGAGGACAGTGCCGCCCACACCCCTCCGGCCGGCCGTGTAGAGGGAGTCTTCCACGGCGACGTCGTCGTTGACCAGGACGGTCCGGACCTGGACGCCTTCGGCCTCCGCCATTTCCGCGGCCGTTTCGAAGTTGAGGACGTCGCCGGTGTAGTTCTTCACGATGTGCACGACGCCGGCGCCGGAGTTCACGGCGAGCGTCGCGGGGATGATCTGGTCAGGCGTGGGCGAAGTGAAGACGGCCCCGGGCACTGCGGCGTCGAGCATTCCCAGCCCCACGAAGCCGCCGTGAAGCGGCTCGTGTCCGCTGCCGCCGCCGCTGACCAGGCCGACTTTCCCGGCCACCGGGGCGTCCTTGCGGGTGATGAATTTCGGCTCGGAACTGACGGTCACGAGGTCCGCATGGGCAAGGCCGAAGCCTTCCACGGACTCGTCCACTACAGCGCGGGGATCATTGATCAGCTTCTTCATTGGAGTACTCCCTGGAGTGTCCTGGCGGCTTTGTCTTGACCCTACTACCGCCGCCCCGGCAACGGTAGCGCCCTGTCGAATCGGCCGGTAACCGTTCGGCTAGCGAGGGCAAAGAAAAGGGACAGCCCCCAATTGACTGTCCCTTTCCTTCCCAGCTTGTATCCCCCCGCCGGCCTCAGCGCTTCCCCCAGGAATCCGGGAGGAAATCCGGCCACGCGGCGGCGCCTATGTGGAACGCCGACGCCTCGCGAGGCCGGCTTAGTGGATCGCTTCGGCTCATGACCGAAGGCAGATCCATTTGAAACGCCGAAAAATCCGGAAAAATGGCGTGCTCGCGCATTTCTGTCCTTTGATGTGGTTCGGGATTCGGGTGCCATAAGCAAGCTCTAGTAATTTTATACATCGATTCGATATATGGGAAGAGCTAGAAGTCAGACATTATCCGGACGCGCCGGAAGGCGTCTAGAGGAACTTGATCATGCGGGTATTTCCCAGGGTGTTCGGCTTGACCCGGGCGAGGTCCAGGAACTCCGCCACGCCTTCGTCATGGGAACGCAGCAGCTCGGAATAGACCACAGGGTCCACTGCGGTCTGGTCGGCCATAACGTCGAAGCCGTGCTTCTTGAAAAAGTCCACCTCGAAGGTCAGGCAGAACACGCGCGAGACGCCCAGCGCCCGGGCCTCCTCGAGGAGGCTTTCCACCAGCACGTGGCCCACGCCCTTGCCGCGCCACGCGTCCGAGGCAGCCAGGGTCCGCACCTCGGCCAGGTCCTCCCACATCACATGCAGGGCGCCGCAGCCGATCACCTCGCCGTCGGCCGCCTCCGCGATCCTGAATTCCTGCAGGCTTTCGTAGTAGGCCACCGTCTCCTTGGCCATCAGGATCCTCTTGTCCGCCAGCGGAGCCACAAGCCCCTTGATGGCAGCTACGTCGCTGGTGCGGGCAGGGCGGATGCGGAAGGTCTCAGTCACAGCCCCAATCTTACGGCCGCCCTGCCGCCTAGAGCCCCAGGTCAGCGGGCAGGGGCACGTCCTGGTCCAGCACGTTCTTCGCCAGGAAGTGCTCCACGACGCCGTACCAGACCTTGGCGTGCTGCGGCTGCAGGATCCAGTGGTTCTCGTCCGGGTAATAGAGGAAGCGGTGTGGCGTCTGGCCATTGCCATCGGCTGACAGCTGGGATTTGGACAGCAGTTCGTACCAGAGCCGCAGGCCTTCGCCGATGGGCACGCGGTAGTCCTTGTCGCCGTGGATCACCAGCATAGGCGTGCTGATTTTCTCGACGTGCAGATGGGGCGAGTTCGCCAGGGCCATCTCGGCCGTCATCTCCTTCAGCCAGTACTGTGACGCATCGGTGGTGGGGCCGAACTGGTCAAGGGCCCACAGGCTGGCGTGCGTGACGATCGCGTCAAAGCGGTCCGTCTGGCCGGCCACCCAGTTGGCCATGTAGCCGCCGAAGGAGCCGCCCATGGCAGCAGTCCGGGACGCATCGATGTCCGGGCGATCCACCACGGCATCCGTGATCTCCATGAGGTCCGTGTACGGCGCGCTGCCCCAGCCGCCCCAGCCGCGCTGAATGTAGGACTGGCCGTAACCGGTTGACAGCGCCGGATCCGGCAGGAGCACTGCGTAGCCCTTGGCCGCCAGCAGCCACGGGTTCCAGCGCCACGTCCAGGCGTTCCACGAGCCGAGGGGCCCGCCGTGGATCCACAACAGCAGTGGCGCCGGATTCTGCGCGGAGGCTCCCTCCGGCAGGGCCAGGTACGCGGGAACCCGGGAGCCGTCGGCAGCGGCGGTCCCGATGCGCTCCAGGGATCCCTGGATGCGGGGGCGCTCGGCCGGAGCAGGAAGCCTGGTCACTTCTCCGCTCGCCAGGTCAACCCGGACCGCTTCGGGCGGAAATTCGTAGGAGCTCCGCAGCGCGTAGGCGCTCAGCCCGTCCGGTGAAACCACGACGTCGGTGTAGGCCGCCGCGTCGCGCGTCACCCGGGTGACGTCCGCGCTGCCGTCCCCAAACCCACTCCCCGCGGGACTGATCCGGAAAACCGGGGAGGCGCCGTCGTCGTCGGCGGTCACCAGGAGGGCGGAACCGTCCGGCAACCACGCCGCCTTGATGGCCCAGCGGTCCCAGTCGTGGGCCAGCGGCCGGAGCTCGGCTTCCGACTGCACTTGGGAACTGACATCGAGCAGGTGCAGTTTGACCTGCGGAGCCTGCTGGGGAGTGGAGTCGGATTCGCTCATCACCACAAGCGTGCGGTTGTCAGGGCTCACCGGGCCCGCGAAGTAGCTCATGCCTTCATGGTCCAGCAGGACCTTGTGCGTTGCAGTGGCGACGTCGATTGCCACCAGGACGGACCGCGAGTCCGCCTTGGCGAGGGGCTTGTTGAAGCTTGTGTAGATGGTCTTCCCGTCGGGGCTGACCACGGAATCGGAGTCGCGCAAAAGGCCCGCCGCGTCCGGCGTCAGGTTGCGGAGCTTGAGCGGGGCGGCGGCGTCAACCGTTGCCGGCTTGCCGGGTTCCTTCTCCTCCCCAGGCTCCACAGCGAAAATTCGCGGCTGATCCGGGCCCAGGTCCGCATCCCAGTAACGCACGGGGTAGCCGCTGTGGAGGATGGCGGATACCTTGTGGTCCTTGCGGCTCTTGCGCCGCTCCTCGTCCGCTTCCTCATCGGGTGAACCGGCCAGGATGGACGCCGTGACGAAGGTGGCGCCGGTATCCCTGGCCGACATCACGTGGCTGATCCCGCCGGCACGCGAAAGGACCACACGGGCTTCGCCGCCGTCGGCGGGCAGCTGCCAGAGCGCGTTGACGGGGTCGCCCTCTGGGCTTTCGGGATCAGGGCGGGCCGACGTGAAGTAGAGGTCCCCGTTGGAGGCAAATGCCGCACCGGCCTCGCCCTTGGCACTGCGCGTGATCCGGCGTGCATGCTTCTCCCCCGAAGGGTCCAGCTCCCACAGGGCCGTCACGTATTCGGTCCCCTTGGCGTTGAGCGTGGAGACGGTGGTCACCAGGCGCTTTCCGTCAGGGCTCAGCGCAAGGCCGCTCACCCGCGGGATGGCGAGATAGTGGTCCACGTCGTGGAAAGGGGTCGCAGGTTGTTCGCTCAGGATCGCTGAGTCTTCAAATGCCATGAACAGATTCAACACCGGCTGTGCGCTGGATCACAGTAAGTTCACTACGGGTGAAAGGGTGCTTTCACACCATGGCAAGTGTCGCCGGTGCCGGGCTGGAGGCGGGCGGCAACGCAACGGCCCCACCTTCCCTTGCGGGATGGCGGGGCCGTTGACGTGGTACTTAGACGCTCGGGGCGATCTCCGGGATGCGCGGCTTGGCGTTGCCGGCGAAGGTGAACTTGGCGTCGTCGCCTTCGCCATCCACATCCACCACCACGATGTCGCCCGCGTGGATCTCGCCGAAGAGGATCTTCTCGGACAGCTGGTCCTCGATCTCGCGCTGGATGGTGCGGCGCAACGGCCGTGCACCCATGGC
>NZ_PJIL01000028.1 GCF_002929335.1 Arthrobacter sp. Y81 | reverse complement strand
CAATCATCACCGAGGCCACACCTCACTCAAAGGTCAGCCACCGGCCAGCCGCGTCACTAACCTCTCAGGTCAATACACCTAGGCCGCCTGCCAAAACGCAGGCATGAAGGGCGCAGCGGGCATCCGGACGCGAGGAGCCCCGGTGCTCTTCGAGCCCACGCGGCCGAGAGTGTGGCAGGTATCATTCGTTGTCTGCCGCACTTTTGTGCCGAAGGCGAATTGCCAGGCGGGATGCCTCATGATTCCCCCTGAAATGTGATGCGATGCGTCCGGACACTGTGGGTGTCCTGGGTGGTTAGTGCCGGGTTAGAGGTTGGTGCCGCCGGTGGCGTCAATCTTTTGGCCGGTGACCCAGCGGGCTTCGTCGGAGGCGAGGAAGGCCACGATGCCGGCGATGTCATCGGGCTGACCTACCCGGCCCAGGGCGCTGCTCGCAGCGACACCAGCCTGGGCTTCGTCGTTTCCGCGGAGCCACTCGGCGTTGATGTCGGTGTCCACCACTCCCGGAGCTACGGAGTTGACGGTGATTTCTCGCGGGCCGAGGTGCTTGGCCAGCGTGAGGGTGAAGGCTTCGATGGCACCCTTGGTGAGCGCGTACCCAATGATCTCGGGGAACGCGATGCGAGTGACCCCGGAAGAGATGTTCACGATGCGGCCGCCGTCCGGAATACGGGAGAGGCTTTCCTTGACGATGAAGTAGGGTGCGTTGACGTTAACCGCCTGCTGGGTGAGGAAATCCTCGCGGCTGAACTCCTCGATGGGTCCGCGGAGCGTTACGCCGGCGTTGTTGACCAGAACCTGGACGGGCTGATCAAGGACACCGGCACCGGCGGTGGCCTTGTCGAAAGACGCCCAGAAGTCCTGCGCGGCGGTATCGACTGCGAGATCTGCCTGGAACGGGAAAGCTTTCCCGCCCGTGGCCTCGATGGAGGCAACTACCGAGGCCGCAGCGTCCTCGTCCCGCCCGTAGTGGACTGCGACGGTCAATCCAGCGGCAGCGAGTCGTGTGGAGATTGCTGCGCCGATCCCGCGGCTGGCTCCGGTAACAACGGCAATGTGGTCTTTGTATGTTTCGGTCATGAGTGAGATACTTGCATACGTATAGCGATCACTACAAGAAAGATGTCAGAGTCTTTCAAGTGACACTGGCCACAGAGGCCATACGCTTTCGTAGGGGAGACTGGAATGTATATCCGGCGTTGGGGAGCTTTGCGAGGGTGAATCAACGAAGGGACGATGGTGTCGGGAAAAGCAGGTCAAGGACGAAAATTCAACATCGACGAGGCCCTGGAGTCAGCGACACTGGTCTTCTGGGACAGCGGCTACGAAGGCGCGTCCCTCGCCGAGCTCACCAAGGCGATGGGAATCAATCCACCGAGCCTGTACAAAGCCTTCGGATCCAAAGAACACCTGTTCTTCTCGGTGGTTGACCACTACAACGCCACCCACGGGAGCTTCATGTCAGTCGCCTTCGACGAAGAAGACACCGGGATCGGTCTGATGCGCCGGCTCCTCATCGAAGCCGCCGCTCACTACCCATCTTCAACATTCCCTGGCGGGTGCCTGGTGATCAGCTCGGCAGTCGCGGTGACGGCCGCGAACCGCCACGTCGCAGACCGACTGTCAAAAATGCGCAACGACAACATTCTCGCTATGGCCGAAACACTCACCCGCGATCGCGACGCCGGAATCATTGCCCACGACACCGACACCCACGCCATGGCCGCCTTCGTCGGCGCAACACTCCAAGGGATGAGCCAGCAAGCCCGTGACGGAGCCACCGAAGACGACCTACTGCGCATCGCGCACTACGCCATCTCAGCCATCGGTGCTTAGAGAGCTGCCTAGACACTCAGGATTGCCTCCATGCCGGCCTCGCCGCCAATTGTTAGATCACCAGCACAAAATCCACGGACTTGGGATTGTCGGATCCATAAGGGAGCAATGAAAGATCTCAGTTTCGGCTGACGTCCGACCTTAGCCGCCATTACTGTTTTCTGGCGCCCTTATCCGTGGAACCCTTGCGGTGCCCGATTCGAACATCGGATCGACGAGCTGGCGCGATCGGCGGTCATGCTCGGAACGCGTTTCGGGACTGGGGCCCTGTATCGCCTGAGGTCCGGACCGCGTTCCTCAACGGATATCAGTCGGAGCGCCGCATGACTGCAGCGGAGGCGACCTGGTGGGACGCCCTTGTGCTCTGGTACTACCTGGTGCTGCCGGCCGCGTCGGCGGGCGGCTTACATCCGCGCGATTTTGGCCTTCACCATCAGGTAGAGGCCATAACAGATCAGACCGGCGCCGACGGCGGTCAGCATATAAACTCCGTAGGGCTGCTCGCGCAGGGCCTTCAATCCGCCGTCCAAGCCGGTGGACTCCTGAGGGTGGGCGTTAACTGTGGCAATGATGACCAGCAGTCCCACCAGAAACAGTGCGATGCCCTCGGCTACGTAGCCGACCACGCCCAGCCCCGTCACAACGGACCGGCCCGTGCCCGAGGACGGCAGCCGCAGATCCTTCTTGAACGATGCCTTGCATCCGAGGACCACGAAGACAATGCCGACGACAGCGATCGCGGCCCCGATGGCGATCAGCAGGAACGCACCCCCGGGTGCTTTCATGATTGAGATCGTGAAATCGCTGGTGGATTGTCCGCTGTTCTTGCTGTTTCCGCTTGCCGAGGCAGCGAACGTCAGCGCGATGACGGCGAACACTACCGCCTTGCCTGCGGCGGAAAGTTTCTTCCCTATCTTCTTCTTGGCTTCCATCTGACCGTAGGCGAATACGGCGTTACCGGTTTGCCAGAGCGCCAGCGCCACACAGGCAGCGAATCCCGTCCATAGCAGCAGCAGTCCCGCGGGCTGGGCGGCGAGCTGGGCGACGGCCCCGCCTTGGTCCGCCTGTCCGGCCTTGCCGGAGGCCAACTGGATAGCGACGGACCCGGTCAGAACGTGCAACACGCCGCTTACGGCAAAACCTGCCCTGGCGGCGATCACGAGAGCCCTGGAGTTCGATGCGTCCTCGACCGCGTCCGCGGCGTCCTTCAGCTCTTTCTTCATTTCCGGTCCTCAGTGCCAGCGTGCGCAAATGCGGCGATGTGCGACACTCCTATTTTGTCACGGGAGCCCAACGCTCAAACAGGCCCGGTCTGAGCCGGCGAAGACGAACTTGCCCGCAGCCGGGTCAGGGGTGGGTGCGCATGCGATCGCGTGCGCAATTCACAACGGCGGACAAGTCGAGGCCGCAGGTCGGCCGCTCGCCGGACCCGTAGTCCGCGAGTCGGGCCGCGCCGCGCTCTAAAGGATGGCTGAGTGCTAAGACCGGGGCCATGACGGGGAAAGCAGGTCTGGCCGCGGACAGACTAAGCATCGCCACGATGGACAGCGCCCGGCTGGGCAAACTCTCCACAACGCTGGGCAGCACTGCCCAGGGCCTGTACAGCACCAGCACGTTGCTCACCAAGCCAGGGTCCCTGGCCCTTAAAGTGTCGGACATAGTCATGCCGGAAACGACGGCAAAGGTCCTGGATAACATGACCAAAATGCGGGTCGGAGTTTTCACCGCTTTGGACACAGTCAAGACCACAGCTGCGGAAAACCTGACAGCGGCCAAGCGCGCCGTCGGTACGGGACTCGCCGCAACGGCCGATGGCATCCGTACTGTGGACGATGCACTGCCTCGAACCGGCTTTGCTCTTGCCAATGGAGCTGTGGCCCATTGCCGGCGGTCCCATAGCGGCCGACTGGCTGGACAATAAAGCCGGCTCGATCCGGGCGAACAACCCGCCGGCCTTCGTTCCGCCTAAGGCCCCCACGGCAGGCGCAGCCTCGGTCACGAACGACCTGATCAGGCCCGAGCCTTTCACCAAGCCCGCCCACGTCACCGACACCGTTGTACTCCGTCACGGCGACAGTGCGTTCCCGATCCACCGCAAAGAGAACTTCGCTGACCGGGGAGGGCTGAGACCCAACACCGAGTACATCGTTGAACACCGCAGCCTGATGAAGGACGAAGCCGGTGTGGTGGACAAGAACACCGTCGAGAAGTACTACACCGATGAGCCGGGTACCGTGACCCGTCTGGACACCTACGCCGGGGTCAAGGGCGCATGGTCCCCGGAACTGAACAAGCCCGTCGCCAGCGTCACCTACAACGTGGTGGCCCAAGTGGACGGTGGCATGCAGAACACTTTCACACTCGTCATGGACAGCAAAGGGCAATTGGCATCGGCCAAAGGGCACATCATGTCAACGCTTGTCGGAGACATGAACCGCAACGCTGAACAAACCAGAAATCGTCGCGGAACGAACGCGGTTGAGGGTCCATGCTGCTATTGACGAGCTGGGCTATGTCCGTAATTCGGCGGCGCGTTCTTTGGCGGCGGGCAGCAGCAGAACGATTGGCCTGGCCCTGACGGATGTTGGCAACTCACTCTTCGTGGACATTGCGCGCGGTGCTGAAAGCGCGGCGCATGAGAACGGGCATTCGCTGCTGTTGGCAAACAGGGACGTCGACCTGCAGAAGCAGGAAGGCTACCTCGATATTTTGATGAGGCCCGCGTCGCCGGGATAGTTCTTGCTCCGCTGGACGCAGGCTTGGACGGCGTGGACCGGGTTCGCCGCCACGGGCGGAACATCGTCTTCGTCAACTACGCCGTGGGCCGCACGGACTGCCGCAGCGTACTGGTCGATGAAGAACATGGCGGCTATCTCGCAGCCCGCCACCTCATTGACCTGGGCCGCCGACGCCTGGTGTTCGCCGGCGGTCCCGACAACCTGCACGCGGTGAATGTCCGCCGCAAGGGCGCCAAGCGTGCCACGTCGGAGACCCGGCGAACCGTCTCCTTGAGGTGATCCTCGGGCGCAGCCTCAACGGCCCGGCGGGGCGCCATATTGCGGGGGCTCTGGCCAGCCGGGGCCGGAGCAGGATGCCCCATGGAATCAATGCCCCGTCGGACCAGTTGGCCGCCGGAATCATCCATGAGCTGACGGGCACCTATGGGCTCCGGGTGCCGCAGGATATTGCCGCCAACGCCGTCATAGACCGAGTCCAATAGATCGATGCTCGGCCGCTTTGCCCGCGCTTCCCCAATGAGCGATCTGCCCGCGCTCTGCTTTCCCCAATAGCAGCACAGCCGGACCTTCTGCGCTTGACCGATTGATCTCACGCAGAAGGTCCGCTCGCGGCTGGGAGGCTTGACCGCACTCATGCGGACGAGCACTCGTAAGGTACTTGTCAGTCCTAGGAGTTGATTTCCTGGGGAAGTGCGGCCAGATCCGCCAGTTCGACGGCGGATGGGCGCTCGACCGTGCTGGCAATCGGGATTGAGGCTCCGGTGCGCGCGGACGCGAGTACGGATTCCATCACTTCGAGCACGTGGAACGCTAACGCCCCACCGGCACGCGGTTCCTCACCGTCCGGTGTTGCCGCAATGTCCGCGATCCCGTAACCGCGCCCCGAGTCGATGTATCCGGCGGACACCGGGAGGGTTTCCCACGATTCACCTCCGAGCCGGAATAGCTGCACGTCGCCGTCGAAGTGGTTGGGATCAGGAACGGAGAGCGAACCCTTCTCGCCGTGGATTTCGATATTCGGGGACTTGCTCTGGACGGCGTCGAAGCTCATGACAAGGGTCGAAAGCGCCCCCGAGGCGTGTATCAAGACACCGGTGACGTGGGTGTCGATGTCCACCGGAATTGCTTGCCCGCCACGCTCACCGGAGCCGATAGTCCGTTCGGTGCGGGTATGGCTGGCGGCGCCAATCACGGAGACCACCGGGCCCAGCAGCGTCACGAGGGCGCTGACGTAGTAGGGGCCCATGTCCAGAAGCGGTCCGCCCCCGGGCTGATAGTAGAAGTCCGGGTTCGGGTGCCAGCGCTCGTGACCGGGGGTGACCATGGTGGCCATGGCGGCGATCGGGGAACCGATCACACCGTCGTCGATGGCCTTCCTGGCTGTCTGGATGCCGGTACCCAGTACAGTGTCCGGCGCGCAGCCCACAACAACGCCGGCTTCGCGGGCGGCAGCCAGGACATGCAGTGCCTCCTCGGTAGTGGCAGCGAGCGGTTTCTCTCCGTAAACGCTCTTGCCGGCCGCGATGGCCTTGAGCGCAACTTCGGCGTGGGCGGCGGGGATGGTGAGGTTGAGGACGAGGTCGACATCCTCGGCGGCAATCAGCTCATCGACTGATACGGCCCGGACACCTTCATAGGTGTCTGCGACCTCCTGTGCGCGGGCGGTGTCGAGGTCTGCAACAGCCACCAGACGCACCTGCTCCAGCCTGCGGAAGTTGGTTAGGTACTGAGCAACGATCTTGCCGCAGCCAATAATTCCTACGTTCAACGGCTTGCCCACAGCAAACCCCTTTCGATGATGGTGCGGACATTGCTATCTTGCAGGATTTCGACCCGGTGGCCCGGGGTGGCGACAAAGATGCGGCCTTTACCCCATTGGCGGGTCCAAATGGCCGGTGAGGTGACGTCCCGGTTCCAGGGATCCCACTCGCGGACCTTCTGGGTGGTGGTGGCAAGGACATCGATGTAGTCGTCAGAGAGCACCCAGTACTGCTCGGTGACCAAGTCGAAGTCCGTGATGCCCTTCGTGATGGGGTGCTCAGTGGCGGCGGGGAGCATGTTAACCGTGTATGGCACGTAGTTGTCGGGCTGCCCGCCGGTGCACTCATCCGGGTGCTTGCCGGGGTGGCAGGCGAACTGGCCGCCGATCAGGTGCAGGTAGTCCGAGTTGTTGCGGTACGAGTCGGCGATGCCGCCGTGCCAGCCGGCCAGGCCGGTGCCGTTTTCGACGGCGGTCCGCAGCCCGGCGAACTCGTCCTTTTCGATGGTGGTCATGGTCATGCACTGCATGATCAGGTCCACCCCTGCCATGTACACGGCGTCGGCGTAGACCTTGGGCGACTCCTCGACCCGGACGTCGTATCCGTTGTCCTTAAGGTATGGAATGAAGAGTTCGGTGGCCTCGTAGGGCTGGTGGCCGTCCCAGCCGCCGCGGACCACCAGGGCGTTCTTGCGTTCTGTCATTTTGGGGTTTCCTTTTGTTTGGCTGCCGGCCCTGTAGGCCCGGAAAGATAGGGTCAGCGGCTGGAGAAGGCGGCGTCGAAAGCGGCTGCAGGCGGGGCGATCCGGGCAAGTTCCTTGACCATGGCCAGCGCTTGCGGTGCGCCGATAAGCCGGTCCATGCCGGCGTCTTCCCATTCGATGCTGGTGGGTCCGTCGTAGCCGATGGCGTTCAGGGTCCTGAAGATCCGGTTCCACTGCACGTCCCCGTGCCCGGCGGTGACGAAGTCCCAGCCCCGACGGGGATCGGCCCAGGCCAGATGGGAGCCCAGGCGGCCGTTGCGGCCATCGAGCTGGCGGACGGATTCCTTAACATGCACATGGAGGATGTGGTCCGCGAAGTCCTGCAGGAACATCACGGGGTCCAGGTCCTGCCAGATGAAGTGGGACGGGTCGAAGTTCAGCCCGAAGCTGGTGCGGTGCCCGATCGCCTCCAGGGTGCGCTTGGCCGTCCAGTAGTCGTAGGCGATTTCGGACGGGTGGACCTCCAGGGCGAAACTGACCCCCACCTCGTCGAAGACGTCCAGGATGGGGTTCCAGCGGTCCGCGAAGTCCTGGTACCCGGCGTCGATCATTGCCTCGGAGGCTGGCGGGAACATGGCCACGGCCTTCCAGATGGAAGAGCCGGTGAAGCCCGTCACGGTCTTCACCCCGAGGCGAGCGGCTGCCCGTGCTGTGTCCTTCATGGACTCGGCGGCCCGGTGTCGGACTCCTTCGGGTTCGCCGTCGCCCCAGATTTCCGCGGTGAGTATGCCCTGGTGCCGTTCATCGATGGGGTCATCGCACACAGCCTGCCCGGTGAGGTGGTTGGCGATGGCGAAGACTTTCAGGTGATTCTTCTCCAGGATGTCCAGCCGTCCCTGGAGGTAGTCGTCGTCCTCCGCCGCCCGGCGGGGGTCCAGGTGGTCGCCCCAGCAGGCGATCTCGAGTCCGTCAAAGCCCCACTCGCCGGCGAGCCGGGCCACCTCCTCGAACGGCAGGTCGGCCCATTGTCCGGTGAAAAGCGTGATGGGTCGTGCCATGGGCGCTCCTTCTCCTGTTTTCACGGTCCTAGACCTTCTGCCACTGGCTGGAGTTCGAGGCGCTGGCCTCCACGGCGGCCAGGACCCGCTGGACCTGCAGGGCGTCCGCGAAGGACGGTTCCGGCTGGCGACCCTCGCCGATTGCCGTGACCAGATCCACCACCTGGTGGGTGAAGCCGTGCTCGTAGCCCAGGCCATGGCCTGTGGGCCACCAGTTGCCGACGTACGGGTGCTCAGGTTCGGTGACTAAGATCCGGCGGAAGCCAGCGTCCGGGGACTCCGCGGCGTCGTAAAAGGACAGCACGTTCATGTCCTCAAAATCGAAGGCGAGGGAGCCCTTGGTGCCGTTCAGTTCCAGGCGCATGGCGTTCTTCCGGCCCAGCGCGTAACGCGTCGCTTCAAAGACGCCGATCGCACCGGTTGAAGCAGCGCCGCCGTCGAACTTTGCGCTGAAGACGGCGGCGTCATCCACGGTGACTTTCCCGCGGGGCACGTCGCCGCTGAGGTCGCCGTGCCCGCCCAGGCCCACGAGGTCGCCGGCCAGCGGGCGTTCCGGGACAAACGTTTCGAGCAGCGCCGAGACGCCGGTGATGCTCTGGCCGGCCACCCACTGGGCGGCGTCGATGCTGTGCGCCCCGATGTCGCCGAGGGACCCGGACCCGGACTTGCTCTTGTCCAGCCGCCAGGTCATGGGCGCACTGGCGTCAGAGAGCCAGTCCTGCAGGTATTGCGCCCGGACGTGGCGGATCTCGCCCAGCCTGCCCTGCTCCACGAACCGTTTTGCCAGGGCCAGGGCGGGTGTGCGGCGGTAACTGAAGCCGCACATGGACATGATGCGTTGCTTGGCGGCGGCCTCTGCAGCGAGGGTCATCCGCTCGGCCTCCTCCACGGAGTTCGCCAGCGGCTTTTCGCACAGCACGTGCTTGCCGGCCTCGAGGGCAGCGATCGCGATCTCGGCATGGGTGTCGCCGGGTGTGCAGATATCGATCAGGTCGATGTCGTCTCGCTCGATCAGTCGGCGCCAGTCCGTCTCGACCGAGTTCCAGCCCAGCTTGTCAGCGGCTGCCCTGGCGGCGTCGGCGTTCCGACCGGCGACCGCCGTGAGCTGGGGCTGCAGCGGAAGGTCGAAAAACCGTGGTGCGGTACGCCAGGCATGGGAGTGGGCTGCACCCATGAAGGCGTAACCCACCATGCCGACGCGCAGTGGCTTTGCGGTGGTCATGCGTGTCTCCTTTCTGACGGTCCGTGTATCACTTGCTGAATCCGGCGGTGAGGCCGCTAAGCAACTGGCGGCGGCCCACCACGTAAAGCACCAGGATTGGCAGGGTGCTGAGTACCACCGAGGCAAGCACGGCCGGGATGTTGACGCTGTATTCACCCTGGAAGGTCCACAGCGCCAAGGGAAGGACGCGCAGGCCAGGGCTCTGGGTGAGGACCAGCGGAAGCAGGAATCCGTTCCAGACGTGCAGGCCGTTGTAGATGGCGACGGTCACGATCGCAGGGCGGGTCAGCGGCAGGGCAAGCCGCCACATGGTCTGCCATTCACTGCACCCATCCAGCCGCATCGACTCAAACAGTTCGTTCGGAACGTCGCGGATGAAGTTGGACAGGATTAGCACGGTCAACGGGATGGCAAAAGCAATGGAGGGAAGCATGAGTGCCAGCAGGCTGTCGTAAAGATTTAGGCGGATGATCATCAGGTAGATCGGGATGATGGTTGCCTGCAGCGGGATTGCCAGTCCCATCAGGAACATGCCGTTGACCAGTTTGAGGAACCTGCCCTTGCCCCGGACTATTGCGAACGCGGCCATGAAGGAGATCAGCACCGTCGGGATGACGGCACCCAGCGTGACGATGGTGCTGTTCATGAAGTACTTCGCGAAGTCGGCCTCAAGGACCATCTGGTAGTTTTCCAAGGTTGGCTCTGTGGGCAGGGCCAGCGGATTCTGGCCGAAGTAGCCTGCCTGCGTCTTCAGACTGGTGATCACCACGTAGTAGACCGGAATGATGATGATGGCCAGCCAGATCCAGCCGCCCAGGCCTGCTGGGACGTTCAGCCGCCTCATCCGTGAACCCAGCCCCCGCTTGGGGGCGGCCGAGTTTGATGGGGCGCCGGCGGGAGTTTCCTCCGCGCTGCTTTTCAGTACGGTGCTCACCCTACATACCTTCCAATTGGCTGCCCTGCTTGTCCTGGCCTCCAAGGCGCTGGAGGAACAAGGCAAGTGCAAGGCCGATGAGTACGAGAATGACGGCGATGACGCTTGCCGGGCCCATAAGGTTGGCCCGGAAGCCCCGCAGGTACATGTCCAGGGCCAGGATCCGCGTGGAGTTCCCTGGTCCGCCGCCGGTGAGGACGAAGATCAGGTCGAAGTAGGTCAGCGACCCCACGACCATCAGGGTGGACGAGGTGATGATGGTGTATTTCAACTGCGGGAGGGTGATATGGAAGAACTGCTTGACTATCCCCGCTCCGTCGATTTCGGCCGCTTCAT
Source organism: Arthrobacter sp. Y81 (assembly GCF_002929335.1). GTDB lineage: Bacteria > Actinomycetota > Actinomycetes > Actinomycetales > Micrococcaceae > Arthrobacter. Next base: position 26,186 of record NZ_PJIL01000028.1, on the reverse strand, counting down.
ACAGTGATTTGGGAATCTGCCGCACCCCGCCCTGGTAAATGAGCGTATGGAAAGGCACGAACTGCCAGGCAATCACGAAGATGACCAAACCCACGGCCAGATGCGGGACCCCCAACCAGTCCTGGGCCAGGAACGGCAGTCCGAGGCCCGTGGCCAGGCCGAAGTTCGGGTCCAGCAGGGCTTTGAAGGCGATGGCGACTGCTGCGGACGAGAGCAGCAAAGGCAGGAAATAGAGCACCGCCAGGGCCGCCCGGTAGCGCTGGCTACCGGCGGTGAAGACACCCAAAAGGAGGCTGATGGGAGTCTGGACCAGCCACGAGGCGATCATGATCAGGAAGGTCAGTCCCAGAGCGTTGTACAGCCCGGGGTCCGCAAGCACCGAGAACCAGTTGCTCAGTCCCGCTGATCCGATGGCACCGATGCCGTCCCAACTGGCGAAACTCAGAATGAGTACACCGGCCAGTGGCACGACGGCGAAGACCACGAAGAAGAACAGAGCGGGCACTGTCAGCCATGCGAGGGCTTTATCACGCTGTCCGCTTTTTACGGCTGCACTTCTGGTGGCTGCCTCAGTCTTAGGGGCGGTGGAGACGGCGTTACTCATTTTCCGAGGGTGGCATTCATGTTCTCGGCGAACTGCTGAGGCGTGATCGACTTGAGGAACAACTGGTCGATGTTGTTCAGCAGGGCTTCGGCGGCGGTGGGGCTGAGTGCCTGGTCCCACGACTGCTGGAAGTCCGGTGCGTTCTTGGCCAGGTCGTAGACGAAGTTCAGGAAGTCCTTGTCCGGAGACGTGTTGAGCTTGTCTTCGATGCCGTTGACAATGGGAACTGATCCGGAATTGATGTAGGTGTCTATGACCGTGTCGGTCAGGATGCCGTCCTTGAAGAACTTCTTCGCCGTCTCTTTTTCCTTTTCGGTGGCCTTTGAGGAGATGGACATGTACTGGGCAGGATTTCCCACGCCGTTCTTTGGGTCGCCCTTGCCGCCGGCGACGATCGGGAATTGGACGAAGCCGAGCTTGCCGTCCTGGACGAAGTTCTGGCCGCCCTTCTTCATCGCGCCGTAGGTCCAGGAACCGTGGAGCATCATGGCTGCTTTGCCCGTGAACAGAAGCGCCTGGTCAGCATTGGAGTCAGCAGCGATGGATGAGAAGCCCTTGATGAAGCCATCTGCCGAGACGAGCTCCTGGATCTTGGTGCCCGTCTCGATCACGGCGGGGTCTTTCCAGGCATTGGGCTTGCCTTCGAAAATGGCTTTGAACACTTCGGCTCCGCCGATGCGGTCGAGCAGGTATTCCAGCCACATCATGGAGGTCCAGCGCGACTGCCCGCCAAGAGAGAAGGGTGCCACGCCCATGTCATTGAAGGTCTTGACGAGAGACATGACGTCGTCCCAGGTCTTTGGCGGCTGGGCGCCGGCCTTTTCGAACAGCTCCTTGTTGTAGAACAGGACGATCGGGGCGACGTACTGGTTGGGCAGCGCATAGACCTTACCGTTCACGGTGGCGGCGCCGAAGGATGCGGGGAAGAATTTGTCCTTCAGGTCCGGGTTCTCCGCCAACCAGCTGGTCAGGTCTTCTACCTGCTTAGCCTCGGCATAGGTCTTCAGGGTGCCGCCGCCCCAGCCGTAGATGATGGTCGGCGCCTGACCGGCGCCGATCGCCGTTTTGATCTTGGTTTTGTATGCGTCGTTCTGGAAGTAGGTCACCGCGACCTTGTTGTCCGGGTTCGCTGAACCGAACGCATCCACCGCCTTCTGCATAGTGGTCTGGTTCGGCTCACCGGAGAGGTACCACATGCTGGCACCCCCTCCGCTGGAGGCGCCCGGCCCCGATGTCCCGCAGGCACTGGTCACCATGGCGGCGAAAGGTGCAAGGGCGGCAAGGGCAAGAAAAGAGCGCCGGGATGACTGGGGTTGCTTCATTGCTTCTCCATCTGTGATCGCTTGGTTGAGCATTCCGAGGCGTAGCCTCCGGGAAAGACTCGAAATGTTTCGCACTCGTGATTTAGGTCACGGTCTAAACTAATGCCACAAAAGTGCCGTAGTCAAGGGGCTTGGAAGGATTTATGTGCGGTCCATCGTCCTTCTTGACCATCGTGCGTCAGCCTATGCACAATTGGAGCGGTGAAACTATCGAAAGGTTTCGAATCTTATGGCAACCAATACCCGTCACGACAAACCAACGCTCGCCACAGTGGCGCGGCAGGCGGGGGTGTCGGCGCCCACGGTGTCGAAGGTGGTGAACGGCCGTGACGATGTTGCGCCGGAAACCCGCGCCCGCGTCCTGGCCGCGCTGGAGCAGGCCGGGTACCAGTCCCCGCTCCAGCGCCGTTCCGCTGCCGAGGCTGCCACCGTCGTCGAGGTGGTCATCGACTTCCTCGACTCGGCCTACACCGTCGAGGTCCTGAACGGCATACTGCGCTTTGCCGCCGGTGCCGATGTTGAGATTCTGGTAAGCGTCACCGGCCAGGCGCCTTCGAGCGGGATCAGCCCTGAGGGCCGCGCCCAGCGCATGCTGGACGAAGGCAGAGCGGGAATGATCGTAGTGACGTCAGCTTTCAGCGAGGCGCAACTGCATGCGTTCCGGCGTCGGCAAATTCCCGTCGTCGTGATTGACCCCCTCAACCCGCCCCCGGCCGATGTGGTCAGCGTGGGAGCGACAAATTGGGCCGGAGGTAAAGCCGCGACAGAACACCTGCTGGCGCTGGGCCACCGGCACATCGCCTACATCGGCGGCATCGAACGGGCTGAATGCAACCAGGCGCGCCTGCACGGGTACATGGCGGCTCTCATGGCACAGGGCGTACCTATCGAACCCCACTACATTATTTCCGGCGGCAGGTTCCGCCGGGACAGCGGAGTGGCCGGCTTCAAAGCCCTGCTCAAGCTCGAACAGCTTCCCACAGCCATCTTTGCCGGAAGCGACAGTATTGCATTGGGCGTTCTTAGCGAAGCGGGTCGGCATGGTCTCAGAATCCCAGAAGACATCAGTCTCATTGGCTTCGACGGGACAAGCCAAGGCCAGGAATCCGTTCCGGCGCTGACGTCTGTGGCCCAGCCGCTGGAGGAAATGGGACGCGCGGCGCTGCGGTCATTGCTGCGCCAGGCACGCGGTGAAGTCCTGGATTCCCACCGCGTCGAACTGGCCACGCAGGTGATTGTCCGCGGTTCCACAGCCCCTCCGGCGGCCTGAGCCTGCCGCTCTGATGCGGAGTTGGAAAGTAGCCGCAGTGTGGCAGTCCCAGAGACCTACTGGACAGGCGATCCCTTGCGGTGGACGCCGGGGTGAGCGATGGGTTCCTCAAACGCGGGTCTCCGCTGCTGAGGTCCACGTCGGACCCTCGGATCGCGTATCTCATGGCCGCCTCTGCCGCTTGGGGGTCGCCGGCTTCGACCGTGCTGAACTCGCTGCATGGACTTATCCTGGCCGACACCGCATTCGCCCTGCCTGTAGTCGCTCTAATCCTCAAAGGCGCGATAGACGGCGTCCCGCGCGAGCTCGACGAAGCAGCGCGTGTCGACGGCAGCCGCCCACCCACCGTCCTCGCCCGCATCATCCTGCCGCTGATAGCGCCGGCCATTGCCGCCGCCGCGGTCATCGCCTTCTTCAGCGCCTGGAACGAGTATGTCTTCGCGGTCACTTTCGTGTTCGACAAATCCCTGCAGCCCGCCTCAGTCGGTGTTGCCGGCTTCATCGGCGAGCAGGACACCTCCATCCAGACCATCATGGCCGTCGGTCTCCTGTTCACACTGCCGGCCGTCGCTTTTTACCTGTTCGCACAACGGTATGTCGTCAGCGGGATGACCGCGGGCGCTGTCAAAGGATGATCTACGAATGAAAATTACCAACCTCGACACGGTCGTCGTCGACTTCTACAGGACGAACCTTATTTTCGTCCGACTGAGCACCGACGAGGGACTCAGCGGCATCGCTGAGGCAACGCTCGAAGGCCAGGAACACGCGGTCCGCGGCGCCGTCGCCGTGCTCGCCGACGCCGTCCGCGGGAAGGACCCCACACGGATCTCGCAAACCATCTACGAACTCAACCGCGATGCCTACTGGCGGGGCGGGCCCGTCTCAATGACAGCGCTCAGCGGCCTCCGACGGTGTTCCCGTCTGCCCGGTGTCGGGGACGATGGGGTCTTCATGGCCCTCCTGGGGTTCTCCGTGGTTTACGCAAAAGTGATGGCGAGCAGAAACAGCCCGCCGAGGCCCAGAACAAAGCTGAGCGTGTGGGCGAGCTTGGCGGCGGCACTTTCGTCGGCGGTGAACTGCGGGATCAGGTCTGCTGCCGCAATGTAGATGAAATTGCCGGCGGCGAAAGGGACAAGGAAGGCCACATTCAGGCTGCCGGAGAGCCCGTAGGCCGTGACCCCGCCGATCAGGAACGTCAGTGCCGAGGCGACGTTGAACATCAGCGCGTGACGGCGGTTCCATCCGCTGTGGACGAGCAGCCCGAAATCGCCAAGTTCCTGGGGTATCTCGTGTGCCGCCGCGACGAGCCACGTGATGATCCCGAGCCTGATATCCAGGACGAAAGCACCGCCAACGGCCAAGCCCCCGATGAAATTATGCAACCCATCGGCCAGGAGAATCATGTATCCGACCGGACGGTGTGCACTTTTGCTGCGGTGGCAATGATGCCAGTGCAGGAACTGCTCCAACACCAGAAACGACACGAATCCAAGAGCGAGCGACGCGTAGACGGCCAGGACATTCCCCAAAGCCTCCACCGCTTCCGGGAGCATGTGGAACAGCGCGCCACCGAGAAGGGATCCGGCAGCCAGAGCCACCAGAGGAAGGACAACCCGCCCAAAGTACTTCTCAGGGAGCAGCAGCGTCACACTGCCGACCAGGGCCAGGGCACTCATCAGCACACCGCTGACCAGAATCCAGACCAAGGTCGGCACAATCGGTCTCCTGCCGCAGAGGGGGTGAAACTGCCCCCAGTATTGCACGCACCACGGATACAGCTTCGGGCCATAAGTCCGCGGCAGCCCGCCGTCAGTGAACCTGCAGCCCAACAACCTCGGAGCGGGTTACTGAAGCCTTTTGCCCTGCCAACAGCCTGGTTGTAGAACGTAAGAATCCAGCCAGCAAAAAGGAGAGCAGCCATGTCCTGCCATCACCGTCACGGCCCTTGGTGCTGCGACGACGCATACTACGCGCCCCCGGGATATGCGGCCCAAAGCTATGCCGCTCCGCCCCTCCCGTACCCGCCGGCGTGCTATGCTCCGATGCCTGCGGCGCCCCGCCGTCCCAACCGCCGGAGGGATCAGGAGGAGCTCAGCAGCTACCTCGAGTTTCTCGAAGACGAACTGGCACAGGTACGCGAAAGAATCGCAGCCATGAATCCGGACGCCGAGAAACCGAATTAGCATTTGTTGAACCGAGGCGTCCCGCAACCTGCCACCCGGCCGAACACGGTTCCGGAAGTGATCGGGCGGCATGGGCCGCACTTGTCGTCGCTCGGCAAGGCCGTTCCATGCCCGGACGGTAAGTTCGTTGCCTGTCCACAAACTCGGACATGATTCCTGCCGATCGCGGGCACAGTCCGGTCCTTGTCTCCGGGTCCAATGAGCGCGCCCCATTTCGGGTCTTCTACATCAACTCCTGCCGATGGTCTGCACTGTGCCTCCGGACGCCGCCAGTCGCCGTCGGAGCTCTTCATTTTGGAGCTGTGCTAGGTGGAGAGCCCCGATGAGGGCTTCGTTGTCAGTCTTAAGTTGCTGGATCACTTTTCTATCGTCGTCCCGCAAGCGTTTCAGTCTGGCTGTTTCCCGCCGGAGGCGTCTTTCGCTGTCTGGTGTCCCGCAGAGTGCCCTTACCTTCTCGTAGAAGTGGTTCTTCAGGTCTATGTGCCGCTGGGTGAGTGCGTTTCGGGGCACTCCTGCTTCTGCGGCGAGGGCCACGATGGTCAGGGCCCCGTTGGAGTGCTCCGGTTTTCCGCTGAGGATTCGTTCCATGGCTGTCTGGATGCGGGCGCGTTCGTCGTGCGCGGGGCTCATTCGGCCTCCTGTCGCATCAGGTTTGCGTGATCATTGGTTCGTGCGGTGTTGGCGCATGATGGGACGCCGCGGTCCAGGCGAGGTGCTTCGCGTTCGGTGATGCGGTTGCAGAGGGCTCGGTCCGGTTTGTAGACGCACATGAGCATCGCGGACGGGTTCTCGTAGACGGTCAGCGACGGGTTCTCAAGAAGCGCACGGGCCTGCCTCGCGTTGACGATTGTGCCAGTGCATTCGGGGGCATGCTGGGCGGCGTTGATGGCTCTGCGGGCTGCTGGGCCTGAGATGCCTGCGCCGTATGTCAGGTCTTCGTTGAGCGAGGCAAGGGTGTCGGCGGTGGCGAGAGCCGTTTCCAGGTCGAGCAGGTCGTGCATTCCGTTCCGGCTCCGGGACGCGTAGCCGGCGTTCATGGCGGTGCGCATGTGGCCGTATTGGACGGCGAGGGCGACGAGCCCCAAGGAGGAGCAGCGTCCCGTTCGGGTGAGTGAGGGGGCGCGGTTTCCGGCCAGTGACGGTGCCGTTGCTTGCCGGATTGACTGTGCCCGGGAAGACTGTGGCTATGGCAGCCCGGTTCGCGGCATCCGCACTAAGCCCTGTGAAGCCTGTGCCTTGGCACGCTTTGAGTCCCGAAGACGTCTTCACGGAGCTTTCGTCCGGGCCGGAAGGACTCACTTCCGCGGAGGCTTCGCGCAGGCTGGTTGAGGCCGGGCCTAATGAGCTGAGCTTCGCGGGAGCGACGCCGTGGTGGCGCGTGCTGTTGCGGCAGTTCATCAGTCCGTTGATCGGCATCCTGCTGGTTGCCGCCCTCGTCACCTTGGTCCAGCAGCACTGGGTGGACTCCGGAGCCATCTTCCTGGTGCTGACTATCAACGCCGCGTTGGGTTTTGTCCAGGAGCGCAAGGCGGAGGCGGACGTCCGCGCGCTCCAGTCGCTTTCGACGCCGTCGTGCCGCGTGCTGCGCGACGGCACGGAGCAGGTGGTGGCCGGGTGTGACGTGGTGCCCGGGGATGTGGTCCTTTTGGAGAGCGGCGAACGGGTGCCCGCCGACCTGCGCTTGTTTGAAGCGAACGGGCTCCAGGTTGACGAGTCGTTGCTGACAGGTGAGTCCTTCGCGGCCACCAAGCACACCGGTCCGCTGCCGGAGAGCATCGGTGATGCTGACATGGCGAATGTTGCCTTCAGCGGAACATTCGTGGGCAGCGGCCGCGGCAGGGGCGTTGTCACAGCCACCGGTGCCGGGACCGCCTTGGGCGAGATCAACGCGCTCATCCAGGAACCTTCCGGCAAGTCGCCCCTGCTGCTGCTCACGCACAGCCTGGAGCGCCGCATCGGCATGGTTGTGCTCGGCGCGCTGGTCTTCATCTTCATTGCGGGGCTGGTGCTTGGCAATGACGTGTCCACGATGTTCCGCACCGCCGTCGGGCTGGCCGTGGCCACCATCCCCGAGTCGCTGCCAATCGTCCTGACAGTGGCGCTGAGCCTTGGGGTGTCCCGGATGGCCAGGCGGAACGCCATTGTGCGCACCTTGCCGGCGGTGGAGACGCTGGGTTCCACGGACGTCATCGGATCGGATAAGACCGGGACGTTGACCGAGAACAGGCTCACCGTGGAGAAGATCTGGACCGCGGCGGGGGTGCTGGACATTTCCGACGAGGACGATGGCGGCGGCGCCACGCACGTGCCGCTCATCCGCGCGGTGCTGCGGGCGGGTGCGTTGACTAACGAGGCGACGCTGTCGGCCGAGGATGAGGAGGGCCTGGAGTACTCCGGCGACGCGGTGGACGCCGCGATGGCGAAGACCGCCGTCGCACGCGGTGCCATCAGCGAGCGGGAGCGCACGGCTGAACCGCTGGCCCACCAGCCCTACGAACCGCACCTGAGGTACTCGCAGACTGTCCGGGAGGAGCCGGGCGGCCGCCACGTCCTGTATGTCAAAGGCTCCCCCGAAGCACTGCTGCAGGCCGCGGCGGAGATGGCGGGGGCGACGGGCACCGTCCCTTTGGAAGCGGCACTGATCCACCAGGCCAACGAGGAAATGGGCCGCGAAGGGTTGCGCGTCATCGCCACCGGCTCGCGGATACTGGCCGACGACGAGGACGCCACCGTGCCGCTGCCCCCGCCGTCCGGCCTCACGTTTCTTGGGATGGAAGGGATGACTGACCCGCCGCGTGCCGGGGTGGCTGCTGCGGTGGAGAAGTGTCGGCGGGCGGGTATCAAGGTGATGATGATTACCGGCGACCACCCGGTGACCGCCGTGGCTATCGCCGGCCGGCTGGGCCTGCCCACCGGCAAGCCGGCATTGACGGGCGCCGAGATGGCGGACCTGGATGACCATATGCTGGCCGCCCGTTTGGAGCAGATCAGCGTCGCTGCCAGGGTTTCGCCGATGGACAAGCTGAGGATTGTGGATGCCCTGAAGGGGGCGGGCAAGGTGGTGGCGGTAACGGGCGATGGCGTTAATGACGCCCCTGCTCTGAAGGCTGCGGCGATCGGCGTCGCCATGGGCAGGTCGGGAACGGACGTGGCGCGCGAAGCCGCCGACATCGTGTTGACGGACGATAACTTCGTCACGATTGTGCATGCGGTGGAGGAAGGCCGTGTCACGTTCGCGGCGATCCGCAAGACCACGTTCTTCCTGCTGTCCACGGGTGCCGCCGCCCTGGTGGCCGTGACCTTGAGCGTGTTTGCGGAGACTCCCTTGTTGTTCCTGCCGGTCCAGATGTTGTGGATGAACGTGGTGACCAACGGGGTGCAGGACATTGCCCTGGCGTTCGAGCCGGGGGAGGGTGATGAACTCAGCCGCCCGCCGCGTCCCACGTCCGAGGGTCTGCTTTCGCGCACGCTGTGGTTCCGGGCCGGTATCACGGGTGCCTGGATGGCGCTGGCTGTGATCCTGACATTCATCGTGGAACTGCACGCGGGGTACACGGATATCCACGCGAGGACCATGGCGCTGACCATGTTCGTGATGCTGAGTTTCTTCCAGGTGTTCAGTTCCCGGGCCGAGGTCAAGTCCCTGTTCCAGATCCGGCTCCTGGCCAACAAGCCCCTCCTATTCACCTCCTTGGCGGCCCTGGGCCTGCACTGGGCGGTGATGACCTGGCCGGTCAGCGCCAGGCTGCTTGAACTTACGCCGCTCAACGCCTGGGAATGGCTCCTGTGCGTTGCCGTGGGTTCCACCGTGCTGATCATTGTTGAGGCAGAGAAAGCTGTACGCCGCTGGTTCCCCCGGAATGATGTGCCACTGCAATGAGCGATGTACCGCACCCCGGCCTGGCCGTCCCCGAGCCTCCGGACGCAGGGGATGGGTCAGGGTTCCCTGGGTGGGCCGGCGGCGTGTCCGGCAGCAGGCAGTGGCGCCGTCACCGCGGTCATGCAATGCAGCCGGTGTCAGCAGCCCCGGCGCTGACGAATGAGGGGTTGGCAGAGAAGAACGACTGCGGCCCTTCCTTCCAGTGAGTCCCTCCCCGGGGATTTGTGCTGGTCTTCCTCGTCCGTTCGGGTGCTTGTATGCTGTGATCGGAGAGCCGGGAAGCCTGGTCGGCCCGTGGGCAATGCCTGCGGAACGCCTTGGCAGCCGCCTCGGGCGTTCGCGTGATGACCTGAGGAGCGGACGGCTCATGACTGCAGCAAAGAAGCCTGTCGTTGAAACATTCGGTCATGTCGGAGATTTCGGCAGGACACGTGCACCGTGCAGCCCTTACCTGAGCGTCGCCGCCAGCGAAGTCCTCGGATTCCTTGGCCCCAATGGTGCGGGCAAATCCATCACCCCGAGGGTGCTTCTGGGGCTCATCTGCTCGGCGGCCGGAATTGTCCGGATGTTCGGGTTGGATCGTTGGGCCGATCCCGTCGGGACGCACCGGGATATTGCAGTCCTCCGGCTCACGGTTGTACCCGGGAGGGCAGGAAGCCGCCGCCATGGCCCTGTCAGATGAGGAGCGCAGGCGCCTTGAAAAGCTCGAACAGGAACTGGCGGCAACCGACCCGGATCTGGATCGGCAGCTACAGGGCGGGTTGTCCCGGAATCTGGCGTCCCCGCGCACTATCTACGGTGTCCTGGCCGCTTTTGCCGGCTTCGCTTTGGTCATCGCCGGAATCATCACACAGCTTGCGGTCATCGGCGTCGCTGGCTTCCTGCTGATGGTCGCGGGAGCCAGTTGGTTCCTTAGCGGCCTCCACCCAGGGGACGTGACCGGGCGGCAGCCATGAACGCCGGGCCGATGGGGAAACATGGCCCCTTTGAGCGCTGCATGCTTCCCGCGGAGTGTGGTTTTTTAGCACCGCGGCCTCACCTGAGAGGAGTTTGATCGATGAAGGTACTGATCATGACACTGGGGACGCGCGGTGATGTTCAGCCGTTCGTTGCGCTGGCACGGGGATTACTTGCTGCCGGGCACGAAGTGGTGCTTACCGCCCCGCAACGGTTCGCCGGGTTCGTCGCTGGTCATGGGGTGCCGTTCGCGGGCGTGGATGACGGCCCGATGCGGTTGATGGACGACCCGGCAATGGTGATCGAGGGCGGTGTGCGCGCGCGGCTGAGGCAGGTACGGACCATGCCGGCCATGTTCACGCAACTGTTGGCCGACTGCTGGGCCGTCGCGTCGGAAGGCGCTGGTGCCGGCGCGGATATTGTGGTGCACAACGGCCAGATCATCGCCGGGCAGCACGTGGCCGAGAAGCTGGGTATCCCGGCGGTGCTGGCTCTGGCGATACCGATGTACGTGCCGACCAGGGAATTTCCCTGGCCGGGCGTGGGCATGCCTTCCTGGCTGCCTGCCGCGGCCAACCGAGCCACGTTCGTGGGGATGACGGCCCCGGCGGCAATATTTGGCCGGGTCGTTGACCGGTGGCGCGAAGACACCCTCGGTCTCCCGCGCCGCCGCGGACGGCACGACCCGCTGCGCCGGCCGGATAACGGCCAGGCTCCGGTGCTGCACGCATTCAGTCCCTCGGTGCTGCCCCCGCCTCTGGACTGGCCGGACTCGGTGCATACCACCGGCTACTGGTTCCTTCCGCCCTCGGACGATGCGCTGCCGCCGCAGGTCGAGGACTTCCTTCGTGCAGGCGACCCGCCGGTGTTCGTCGGGTTCGGCTCAATGTCCGGCAGTGACCCCGCGCGCAGCACGGCCCTGGTCCTGGAAGCGGCACGCCGTGCAGGGAAACGCCTGGTGATCGGCGCGGGCTGGGGCGGACTGGACAGCAGCGTGTCAGGTGAAGGAGTTCTTGCTGTGGAGGATGTGGACTACCTGAGGTTGTTCCCGCGTATGGCTGCCGTGGTGCACCACGGGGGCGCAGGCACAGTCGGCACCGCATTCGCCTCGGGGCGCCCGCAAGTGGTGTGCCCGTTCATCGCCGACCAGCCGTTCTGGGCTCGGCTGGCACATACCCGCGGTGTCGCTCCCGCGCCACAGCCGCAACGCCACCTCACGGCCGCCGGCCTCGCCGCGGCCATAACCACCGCCGCCACAGACCCGGATATGGCACGTGCCGCCGAAGAGTTGGGCCACCGGGTATGCGCCGAGGACGGAATATCCGCAGCGGTGACCGCGCTGGAGCGCATCGCGGTGCCATAAGCCCAGGGGCTTTGCAGGTGCCCCATTACTCGCACGGGTTAGCCGCTTTCTTAAGCAGGGTTGGATCCTCGTCGAAAGGAGAACCCCATGCCCGCCCATGTTGCTCTCACGCGTTCGTTGCTCGCGGGCGGCGTCATCGCGGGAGCTACGTTGCCCGTTATCCTCGGAGTTGCCGGAGCAACCCGCCAGGGATACAGCGTGTGGCGCAATGGCGTGAGTCAACTTGGGACCGGAGACGGAGCGTGGGTGTTCGCAGTCGCGTTCGTTCTCGGCGGAGTTCTCCTCGGACTCTTCGCCCTCGGACTTCGGCGTGTGCTGCGATCCGGTCGTGGAGCGCCGTGGGGTCCCATCGTGATCGCCATGGCCGCTGTCGGCTTTATCATCAGCGGCCTGGTGCCGACAGATCCCGCGCTGGGTTACCCGCCGGGGGAGCCGCCGACCGCAACACTTGCCGGGCGAATCCACCAAGGCGCCGGCACCCTTGTCTTCGGTGGCCTCTCCGCTGCGGCATTCATCCTGGCAAGACGGCTCCGTTCTGATGCCCGGGGGCTGGCGACCTTCTCGCTCGTGACCGGCACTCTTATCATCGTTTTCGCGATTGCGGCCGGGATCGCTTACCGCTTGGATTCACTCGGGATCTGGCAGCCTGCACCGGCCGGGATCCTTGAGCAACTATCGCTCCTCGCCGCCTACAGTTGGCTTATTGGATTCGGAATCCACTACGCCGCACCCAACCTGTCGGTGCGACCACGTAGGCGCCCTATTGTCTGGACTCCCCGCGAGGACCTTTAGGGCGCGTCGGTGGCGTTCGTCGGTACTGCCGTGGTCTCCTGCCAACGCCGGATTCCCCCGCAGCTGTCGGAGGTCCCGCAACGGGAGCCCGTCCAGGGTTCCGTGTGCGCGGGCTAGCCGATGATAGGTCGTTCTTCGGGCAGTTGGTAGAGCCGCGGGCGGGCGGACAGGGCCAGGGAGGAAGCGACGGTGATAGTGCCGATGCGGCCCGTGAACATGAGCACCATAAGTACCCATTGGGCGTTGGGGGGCAGGTCGTAGGTGATTCCGGTGCTGACGCCCACGGTAGCGAACGCGGAAATTGATTCGAAGAGGACTTTCTCAAGGCTGTAGTCCGTGAACATCAGGAGCAGCAGCGTGCCGATGACCACTGCGGCGACTCCAAGGAGGGCGACAGAGAGCGCCTGGCGTTGCACGGAGGAGCTGATGGAGCGGTGGGCGATGGTGACCTGGTCGCGGCCCCGGATCTCGTTCCAGATCGCGAACCCCAGGACCAGGAAGGTGGTGATCTTGATGCCACCGGCGGTTCCTGCGCTGCCACCTCCGATGAACATCAGGATATTGGTGATCATCAGGGTCTCAGGGGACGCGGAGGCGTAATCAATGCTGTTGAACCCTGCGGTGCGCGGGAAGACACTCCCGGCCAGGGTTGCCAGGAGTTTCCCGCCCAATGACATGGGGCCGAGCGTCTCATCCCGGTTCCATTCAAAGGCGGCGAAGAGCGCGAACCCGGCTGCGAGGAGGACCAGGGTGCCGTAGACAGTCAGACGAAGGTGGACGGTCCAGTCCTTCATCCGGACGCCGCCCTTCAGGAGGGAGATGAGCACGGGGAACCCGAGCCCTCCGGCGATCACCGCCAGGCAGATGGGGATGATGATCCAAGGGTCGTCGGCGAAGCCGATCAGGCTGTCGCTGTAGAGGGCGAAGCCGGCGTTGTTGAACGCCGAAATAGCGTGAAACATCCCGTGCCAAAGGGCTGTGCCCGGATTGTCGTCGTAGGCAAACCAGAAGCGGACCGTGAGAACGGTGGCCGTAGCGGCTTCGAAAACGACCATGATCCGGGCGACCCGGAAAAGGACGGAGCGGACGTCGCCGAAGTTCAAGGTGTGCGTTTCGGACTGTGCGACCAGCTGGCCCCGGAGCCCGATGCTTTTGCGCACGAGCAGCGACAACAAGGTCGCCAAGGTCATGATGCCGAACCCGCCGACTTGAATCAGCCCGAGAATCACGGCGTGTCCGAACGGCGTCCAGAACGTTGGGGTGTCGACGGTGATCAGGCCTGTGACGCAGACAGCCGAGACGGCTGTGAACAGCGCGGGGAGTACGGGGTCTGCCTCTGCGGCCGTCCGCGCTACGGGAAGCATCAGGAGTCCGGAGCCCAGGAGAATCACGGCGAGGAACGCCAGGGGCACCGAACGGACCGGATGCAGCAGCGCGCGTCCAATACTGTCGCCGTGGGCTCTGATCCGCGACTGTATTCGCGGGCCGCCATTCACGGGGCCGGCATTACGGATCTTCAGACCCTTTTCTCTTCCGCCGGCCCTCACTCGGACATCTCCTCGGCTTCTGCTGCGACGTTGCGGATACCCCGCGGCCGCCCGGCCCCGACCCATGCCCCGTACAGGACGGCCGCGATGATCAAGGCCGCGGCCAGGCTGATGATCGGCAGGCCCCGGGAGAGGTTGGCGATCAGGGTGAACGCCACCACCGCGGCGCCCGCGATATTCATGATGAGGTAGCCGCGGCGGCCGTCCCGGTGGGAGAAAAGGGCCATGGAAAGCAGGCCGGCCAGGAAGCTCAGAAAAACCGACACAGCGTAAAAGAGTACGAGTTCCTGGTCAACGCCGCCGGCCGCGGCGGTGACAGCGCAGGCCAGAGCGATGAACAGCACCACCCCCCAGTAGGGCGTGTGGTGGGTGTTTGTGCGTCCCAGCGCGGGAGGAAGGATTCCGACGGTATCGCCCTGTTTGTTGGTGTGGCGGGCGAGGGCTTTGAGCAGACCGGGACCCGCCTGGAAAGAGGAGCTGGCGGCGGAGAGAAGCAGCAGGGCGGTAACGAGCTGGAAGGCGGCAAAGACCGGACCGGGAGCCGCCAGCCGGGCCAGTTCGGCGATCTGGGTGCTGTCCTCGGGCGGGATACCGACCTGCAGGTGCGCGGCTTCCAGGGTCATGCCCAGGGTGATCGTTCCGACTATGGCGAGTGTCAGCCACAGCGTGACTCTCCCGAAGCGGCTCCGGCCGGCGTCATCGAGCTGCCCCAGCTGGGCGATCGCCGACGACGGGGCTTCCACGCCCGTGGCCAGGGCCATGGCCACGGGGAAGGCCAGTACGACGGCGATGACAGGAGGGTGCCCGGGTACGTCGGTGATGGTCCCCACGGGTTGCGGGGTGGCGCCCAGGCCGTAGAGCAGGACGAGGGCGGAGACGATGATGAATCCCACGGTCATCGCGGCGAACGCCAGCCGCCCCAGATGCCCGAACCAGGTCGCGGCGCCGACGAGGATTACCAGTGCCAGTGCGAGCAGCAGCCGCCAGGGCGCCAGGGATGGAAAGTATGCGATTGCCGCTGACGCCCCGGCAGAGACGCTGATGGCGATCGTGAGGACGAAATCGACCACCAGTGCGCCTATCGGTATGAAGGACCAGCGGTCCCCGAAGGCTTCACCGACTGCTGCCGACGCTCCGCCGCCCTGCGGGTAGCGCATGACCAGTTGCCGGTAATTGAGGATCACCAGGGCGATGATCGCTACGACGAGACCCATTGTGGGCACGAGCAAGGCCAGGTCGCCGTTCAGCGCCCGGAGGGCGGCTTCAATGGCGTACGCGACTGACGACACGGGGTCGGCCATCACGGCAAAAGAGAATGCCAGCAGTAAGGCTGTCCGGGAACGGAGTGCTCCGGCGAGGCCGCGCCCGGTGGCTACCTTGTCAGTTGCCGGCATCGGATGGTCCTTTCCGCTCGTCGGCCAGCCCTGCGCGTCCTGGTCCGTGACCCGGCAGGACTGCCAGGAACATCACGGATCGTAACACCGGAAATCCGGCGTACCGCCAGATAAGGGGCAGTCTTTACGAATCCTTAACGCCGCCGGTTTCGGGGGGCGCTGGACCCTGGCGGGGTGTGGCTCCTGCTCCCTCTGGGCATCGCCACCTGGGCACTCGTCCACGCCTGTGGTCCTGACACTGATCACCCTGTTGGCCGCCGTCGCGGTTCCGACCGTGGGCGACAAAGGAGAGCTGCCCGATTCCCTGCCCACGCTGTTCATCCCGAACGTGCCCTTCAATCTCGAGACGCTGCAGGTCGTTTTCCCCTTCGCCCTCGCCCATGGCCTTTGTGGGGCCACAACCCGGACGTGACCCGTGCAGTACTTCAAGCGTGCCGCATCGCGTGCAGGGCCTGCGCCGATGAATGTGAACAGCACGCTTCGGTGGACCGCCATTGCGGGGTGTGCGCAGAGGCCTGCCGGCGCTGTGAGCGGGCCTGCGCCGACCTCCTCGCCTTGCTGGCTGCGTGAGAAGCCGGCAATGGCACAGCTAAGGGAAACTGCACCTGAGAGGTCTTCAGAAGATCCACAGCTGCGGCGGATGCTGGCCACGCACATCCATTGCGGGGAGGCTATGCAGTTGGTCGTCGCAGACCAAACGCCACCTATTGAATCGCGGGATCGGAAGAACGACGGCGGCCTGCTCACCTACCGATGCGCCTGCGGGTTCAGTTTCGATCAGATGCAGGATTGACGCTGCCCGTCTCCAAGGGCTGGAGGCCGGGAGCGATACCGACTCCCGCGCCTGCTGCCAGACACGGCCACAGGTTTCAGGACACCGAAACCTGGGCAAGAAAAATACGGTTCGTCCGAGTTTTGGCCCCCGGCAGCGTCCGTCCCGGGCGCTGTCTCAGTTTCCTTCTGGAACTTGAACGCTCCCGTCGCGGTGTTGGCCGTCATCGTGCTTCACTATGACCTTCCCGACCATTATGAATCCGGAAGCAAGTTGGGGAACAAGCTACCGGGAACTCGTTGCACTCGGGACGACAACCAGAAATCGAGGAACAGATCATGACCGCTGATTACGATGAACTGCGCACCGACGTCAAGGAATCGCAGGATAAGTCCCTTGAGGCGTTAAGGTCCGCCAACGCCCCTGACGCCCTCAGCGTCGTGCGGGAACTCGACGCACCTGATGATGCTGACGCTCCCGGCGTTCCCGGCGGCGAAATAGTCGCTCAGGAACTCATCATTCAAGTCGTCCCCCAGGCCGCTGATGAGTTCACGTGCCACTCCTGCTTCCTGGTCCGTCACCGCTCCCAACTGGCGCGGGAACACGACGGCCACCAATACTGTCAGGAATGCGAAGGCTAGTTACGAGGGGGAGGATTGAGTCAAGAATGAGCCAGCGGGTGTCTGCGGGACTCTTGCACCCCCGGCTGATCCGATCGTTGGAGGCAGGATATGAAGGCCGTGGTTGTCGGGGCGGGCATTGCGGGCCTGGTCGCGGCTCGCCAGCTCGGTTTGGCCGGTTGGGACGTAGAGGTCCTCGAGAGATCGGCGGCTCCGCGCCCTGATGGCTACATGATGGACTTCTTCGGCCCGGGAGTGGAGGCGGCGGAGCGGGTTGGCCTCTATCCGCGGCTCGCAGCGGTGGCCTATCACGTCGAGGCAGCCGAGTATGTCGATGCGACAGGACGGCCCACGTCCAGCATCGACTACGACCAGTTCGCCCGGCTTGCCGGGGGGAAGGTCCTGAGCCTGCTGCGCCCCGATTTGGAGCGCGCTGCCCTCGCCGCTCTCGACCACGTGCCCTCGGGCCGGGTGCGGGTCCGCTACGGGGCGCCGGTTTCCCAGGTCTGGAGTGACGACGACGGGGTGCGGGTCGCCGTCGATGGTTCGCCGGACGTGACGCTCGCCGCGGACGTTCTCGTGGGCGCTGACGGCATCCATTCCGGAGTGCGCTCCCAGGTGTTCGGCCCCGAAGAGGAGTACGTGCGCCCCCTGGGCATGCGTGCTGCCGCCTTCATCGTGACCGAGCCGCTCCTGAATGCCCGTTTCCGGAACCGGTTCGTCCTGACCGACAGCATCGACCGGATGGTCGGGCTCTACAGCCTCCGCTCGGACGAGGTGGCGGCATTCATGGTCTACCGGGACGCCACACGCGCGACAGGGCAAGTGGGACCCGGGAGTCCGCGGGAGCGGCTGCGCCGCGAGTTCGCCGGACTCGGACACGCTGTCGACCGGCTGCTGGAACTGTGCCCCGATCATCCGTACGACGACGTCGTCGCACAGATCGTCATGCCGGGCTGGCAGAGGGGACGGACCGTCCTGGTCGGGGATGCCTGCGGGGCCGTGTCGCTCCTGGCAGGTCAGGGCGGCTCCCTCGCCATCGCAGGTGCCGCGCTACTGGGGGACATCCTCGGACCCGTGGCGTCACCTGGGGAGATCAGTTCAGCCCTGGCCGAGTTCGAGCGACGCTGGCGACCCGTGGTCGAGGAGGCCCAGGCAGCCGGGAGGCGCACCGCGTCATCATTCCTCCCCTCAAACCGGACCCAGCGACTCCTGCGCCGGTGGATCATTCGGGCCACCCATCTGCCGGGAATCGACCGGCTCGTGGCCCGCCAGATAGTGGGCAGGATCGCCAAATAGGCCGTGATCGGCATCCGTCGCCCAGGCAACGCCGGGTATCGGCCGAGAGCCTGTGGGAGTGGGCGTCGGCGCCCCAACACGTATCAGCCGGCGCCGCGAAGGGGTGCGAACGCAAATTCGCGCATACCTTCATCGAAACGGATGGCCGGAGACCAGCCCAGCTCGTCCTTGATCAGCTGCGAGGACGCGGTGATATGCCGGACGTCGCCCAGCCTGTACTCACCGGTGACGACGGGGTCGGGGCCGCTACTGAGGGCACTTGGTGCGGCGAGGTGCTCCTGGCTCAGTTTTGACGCGGCGTAGATCCATCCGCGCCTTGGCGCCGCGGAGTTCCCTCCATCACCAGGATCCGCTGTGAGACGGGCAGGTGACGCACCGTGTCCAGCGTCCGGGCCAGGCTCAGTTGCGCGATGCCGGCTGCCTGAACCGGAGTCAGCGGAGGGGAGAGCCGGGTCTTCACCCGCCCGGGGCTGCACTCCTTGGCGATTACTGCCACGGTCAGCTCCACGATGTTCCTCATGTTTGTCCTTCGCGGCCGGCAGCCTTGCGGACCGGTCCGGCAGGTGTGGCAGCGGAGACGGCCCTGATCTCAGCAGCTGTCGCTTTGAGTTGTGCGGACATGTCACGCACGGCCGTCACCGTGCCGCGCAGTGTCCCTGTCACCTTGGACTTCCCGGTGCGGGGAGAATAGCCCACGGGGACTTCCCGGATGGCCCACCCCCGGAGGCTGGCCTTAAGGAACATTTCCAGCGGGTAGCCGCTCCGGCGGTCCTGGAGGTCCAGCGAGACCAGCTCCGTACGGCGGGCCACCCGCATCGGGCCCAGATCGGAAACGGCTTCGCCGGTCAGCCGTCGCAGGCGCCACGCGATATCCCGGATCATTTCGCCCCCTCTACCTCCGTGATCTTGCGTGCCGACGCCAGGGCGCACTCGCCGACAACCTGGCGCCAGCGGTGCTCCGGCTCACGGAAAGGGAGTCACTCCGTGGCGACTACGACTGCGGCCCCAACGGCGGTGCTCACGAGAGGTGCCCGCGGGGCTGCGGCAGCACCGTTTCCGGCGCCGCCGCATGGTGGCTGGACCAGATGTCGCCCATTTCCTCGGTGGACTGCTCCACGATCCGGCTCATGGCGGCATGCGCAGCGTTTGCCTCGCTGCGCTGTATCGCACTGGCCACGTCCACGTGCAGCTGCAGGGCTTCATGGTCCGGCAACTGGGGAATCAGGCCGTGCTCGGTACGCCCGGTCAGGACCTCAGCCACGAGGTTGTGCAGCTGGGAAAACATGGGGTTGCCGGAGGCCTGGAGCACGGCGGCGTGGAACTCGATGTCCAGCCGGAGGAATTCGTCCCGGTCGCCCCGCTGGCCCGCCGCCCACAGGCGCGCAGCCCGAGACACCAGGTCGCTGCCGGCATCCCACGAGGCGCGCTCGGCCGCGAGCCTGGCCGCATGCGGTTCGATCGCGCCGCGGAGTTCGTTGAGCGCCCGCAGCTGCTCAAGTCGTCTGGAGGAGGCGAGGCGCCAGCGGATGACTTGCGGGTCGTAGAGGTTCCAGCATTCTTCCGGCTGCACCACCGTCCCGAGCCGCCGTCGTGATTCCAGCAGGCCCATGGACGATAGAACCCGCGTGGCCTCCCGGACCACGGAGCGGGAGACATTGTGCTGCGCCTCGAGTTCGTCCAGGCGCAGGATGGAGTGCGGAGCCAGGGCCCCCTCGGCGATGGCGAGACCCAGGTTTTCGACCAGCACTCTGTGCAGGTCGGCCGGGGCCACAGCTTTGGGAGTTTTCATAAATAAATCATACTGGTGGCCGCATAGGTCTTGTTTAAGTCTGCTTTATTTCCTTATGATCGCTTTCAGAGCAGATGTAAAGATGCATGTGCACATGGCTGGGCGCGGACCGCCAGCCCTGAAAACCAAGGGAGTCGTAATGAAGCGACGTTCAATTGTGAAGTACGCGGCCGTCGCCGCGGCCTTGTCACTGGGCCTAACCGCCTGCAGTGGCGGCAGCGGCAGCGATGATGCTAAGGCAGCAGGCACCGTGCGGGTAACCCTGGCCAACCACGTGTGGACCGAAGGCATCAAGGCCGCCATTCCGGAATTCGAGAAGTCCAGCGGCCTCAAGGTCGAGCTGACCCAGCTCGGCGAAGACCAGCTCTCCGATCAGTACAACGTCAAGCTCAACGCCGGCAGCGACGAGATCGACGTGATGATGTACCGCCCGCTGCAGGAGGGCAAGGCGTTCGCTAAGAACGGCTACCTCGCGGACCTGACGAGCAAGGTGTCCTCGGATGCCAACTGGGACTGGAAGGACTACCAGGAGGGCCCGGTCAAGGCCACGACCACTGACGGTAAGGTCATGGGCGTCCCGATCATCACCGAACGCGAAGTGCTCTACTACCGCAAGGACTTGCTGCAGGCCGCCGGCCTCGAGGTCCCGAAGACCATGGAAGAGCTCGAGGCGGCCGCCAAGGCCATCAAGGCGTCTTCCCCGGATACGGCAGGCTTCGTGGCCCGCACCGGCAAGTCCGCGGCGGTCACTCAGTTCTCCAGCTTTCTGTACAGCTTCGGTGGGGACTTCACTGATTCCAGCGGTAAGTCCACCGTCAACTCTGACGCTGCGAAGAAGGCCTACGCCTACTACGGTGGCCTGATCCGCAATTACGGCCCCGCCAACGTCAGCACCGACATGAGCTGGCCCGAGGCGATGGCAATCTTCACCCAGGGCAAGGCCGCGTTCTACACCGAAGCCGACTCGCTCTACAAGAACGCCACCGATCCGGCCAAGTCCAAGGTCGCTGACACGGTCGGTTTCGCTGCCCTGCCGGCCGGACCGGCAGGTTCCAAGCCGTACAACATCCCGTCGTGGGGCCTGGCGGTGAACCAGGCTTCGGGCAACCAGGACAACGCCTGGAAGTTCATCCAGTGGGCCACGAGCAAGGAACGCACTCTGGCCGCGCAGAAGGCCGGTGTACCAGGACCTCGCTCCTCCGTCTGGTCCGATGCCGAGGGAACCTCCACCTACCCGAAGGACCTCGCCGAGGCCATTGCCGTCAGTGCCAAGAACGGCGTCGGCCATGACCGTCCCGAGGTTGTCACCGTAGGCAAGGCCCGCGAAATCGTCGGCGAGCCGATCGTTGCCAGCATCACCGGCGCCGACGCTTCGGCAGCGGCTGACTCGGCCCACGAAGCTTTCCAGAAGTTTCTGGACAGCGAAAAGAAATAGTACCCCTGGCGCACTGGCGTCTGAGTGCACAACAGCCAGGCGGGACGGCAGCCACGTTGCCGTCCCGCCGCGGCCCGCTCTTCACCCCCAAACTCCTTAGGTGAACCATGTCTGTAATGAACGCTCCCCGCAGCGCTCCTGCGCGCAGCGCCGGCCGCCCTCCCAGCATGCGCGGGAACTTCTCCGCCTGGTCCAACCGGCACCGCAAATGGCTCTTTGCGGCCCCCGCGATGATCTTTGTCGGGGTGCTGATTGTCTTCCCGCTGGCCTGGACCCTGTACCTGAGCCTCACCGATTCGCAGGGCTCCGTCCGCGCCGCCACCGAGTTCATCGGCCTGCAGAACTACCTGACGGTTCTCTCTGACACGGAACGCTTCTGGCCCGCCGTCGGCCGAACATTGTCCTTCACCGGCGTCGCACTCGCGTGCGAGGTCGTGCTCGGCATGGGCATCGCCCTGCTCCTGTGGCGCCCCTTCCGCGGCGAGAAGTGGGTCCGGGTGGCCATCCTGTTGCCGCTGGTCGCCACCCCCGTAGCCGTCGGCATGATGTGGCGGCTGATCTTCGATCCCAACATCGGCTTCGCCAACCAGCTGCTGGGCATGATCGGCATTCCTGCGCAGCCGTGGCTCTCCGGCCAGGACACCGCGCTGGGAACCACTATCTTCATGGACGTGTGGCAGTGGACCCCCATGGTGGTGCTGATCCTGCTAGCCGGCCTGACCTCCCTCTCCGAAGAACCTGATGAGGCGGCCCGGGTGGACGGCGCCAACGCTTTCCAGCGTTTCTTCTACATCACGCTGCCGCTCATGATGCCGACGGTGATTGTCGCCATCCTGCTCCGGGGCATCGACGCGCTGAAGACTTTTGACATCCTCTACGCCACGAAGGGCAAGGGCGGCGGATCCTTCCACGAAGTGGAGACCCTCAACGTCTACGCCTACGGCCTTAGCTTCGACTACAACCAGTACGGGCTGTCTTCCGCGGTGCTGATCCTATTCTTCATGATCATCATCGGCTCGATGTGGCTGCTGACCATGCGCAAGAAAGCGGTAAGCAAATGACCGTCCTGACCCAAGACCAAACGTCCGCCGGACAGCCCCAGGCGATCCACCGCCGTCGGAAGCCCCTGGCAACACGTGCCTACAAAGCCTTCCGCGTCATTGCCTTGATCGCCGTAGTGCTGTTCCTGATCGCCCCGCTGTTCTGGATGCTGTTGGCCTCCTTCAAGACCAATGTGGATATCTACGACACCGGCAAGGCCTTGTTCTTCGCCCCGACGGGCGAGAACTATGCCAACGTGCTGCAGCGAAACAACTACTTCGTCTTCATCTTCAACAGCTTCTGGGTGGCTTTCGTCTCCACGGCACTGTCGATCGTCCTCGGTGTTCCGGCCGCCTATGCGATGAGCCGGTTCACCATGCACCGCTCGGCTCTCGTGGTCCTCATGGCCCGCGTCATCCCGGGCGTCTCCCTGCTGGTGCCGTGGTATTACGTGTTCTCCAACCTGCGGATGGTGGGCCGTTTCGAGGTGCTGATCCTCAGCCACATGTTCGTTGCGCTGCCACTGATCGTCTACATCATGATGAGCTACTTCGATTCCCTGCCGCTGGAGCTGGAGGAGTCAGCCCAGGTGGACGGGCTCACCCCGATTGGCGCCTTCCGCCTCATCACGCTGCCCCTTTCCGTCTCCGGCATCGCCACCGCCGGCATCCTGTCGTTCATCTTTTCGTGGAACAACTTTATGTTCGCCTTGGTGCTCTCCGGCGCCAAGACCAAGACCCTGCCGGTCGCGATCTTCGACTTCGTCTCCTACGCCAGCATCGACTGGGGAGGCCTGATGGCGGCCGCCACCGTAGTTACCATCCCGATCATGATCATTGCGCTCTTCACGCAGAAGTACATTGTGTCCGGCCTCACCGCCGGCGCGACCAAGGGCTAGGCAACACATGACAAACATCAGCAGGATTGAAACCTTCCTCGTCGCCCCGCGCTGGCTTTTCGTCCGGATCGAAACGGACAGCGGGATCGTCGGCTGGGGCGAGGCGACTTGCGAGGGCCGCAGCGAAACGGTGCGCACCGCCGTCGACCAGCTCTCCGAGCTGCTCATCGGCAACGATGCGCTCCGGATCGAAGACCACTGGCAGGTCATGACCAAGGGCTCCTTCTACCGCGGCGGGCCCATCCTGGCCAGCGCCGTGTCCGGCCTGGACCAGGCCCTCTGGGACATCGCGGGCAAGCACTTCAACACCCCCGTGCACCAGCTCCTGGGTGGCCACGTCCGGGACCGGATCCGGATGTATGGCTGGGTAGGCGGTGACGAACCCAACGAAGTGGCCGACCAGATCAGCGCTCAGCTGGAGGTCGGCCTCACCGCCGTGAAGATGAATGCCAGCGGCCGGATGAGCCCCATCGCCTCCGTGGCCGAGCTCGACGGCGTCGTCCGCCGGGTTGCCGCCGCCCGCCAGGTCCTCGGGGACCACCGCGACGTCGCCGTCGACTTCCACGGCCGCTTCAGCCTCGCCAACGCCCGCCGGGTGGCGCCGCTGTTGGAGCCGTTCCGGCCCTTCTTCCTCGAAGAACCGGTGGTTCCGGAGAACACCCACCTGCTGCGCGAGTTCACCGCTTCGACGACGACGCCGGTCTCCATCGGCGAGCGGCTCTACAGCCGGCAGGAGTTCCTGCCCGCGCTGCAGGCCGGCATCGCCGTGGCCCAGCCCGATCTCTCCCACGCCGGTGGCATCACCGAGGTCCGTAAGATCGCCTCGCTGGCCGAAATTTACGAGGTTCAGCTCGCCCCGCACTGCCCGCTGGGCCCGCTGGCACTGGCCGCGTGCCTGCAGGTGGGCTTCGCGACGCCCAACTTCCTGATCCAGGAACAGAGCATCGGAATCCACTACAACAAGGGCGCCGAGGTCCTGGATTACGTGGTCGACAAGTCCCCGCTGAAGTTCGTCGACGGGCACATCGAACGGCTCACCGGCCCGGGCCTGGGCATCGAGATCGACGAGGCGGTGGTCCGTGCAGCGGACAAACGCGGGCATGCCTGGCGCGGTCCGATCTGGCGCCAGCCCGACGGCGCCTTCGCAGAATGGTGACGGTCCCGAGCACGGGCACGGAGATGGACACCCCAATGAAGGAGCAGCCCAGCATGCAGAACACCCTGACCCCGGAGAGCCTGCTGGCCGGGATACGGCAAACGCGACTCGTGGCGATTGTGCGTGGCACGCAAGGGCAGGCTGCGGCGAAGGCCGCCCTCGCTGCGATGGAGGAGGGCTTCCGCTATGTCGAAATCGCGCTCACCACGCCGGGAGCCGTCCAGGCCATCCGCGAGGTCCGGGCGGCGGCACCCGCCGGGTGCTTTGTCGGCGCCGGAACAGTGCTGACAGTGCAGGACGTGGACAACGTCTCGGCCGCTGGCGGCCAGTTCATGGTCACGCCGTCGCTGGCACCATCCATCGAAGAATCTGCCAGACGGGGCATCCCCATCCTGGCCGGGGCCTTGACCCCGAGCGAGGCTCTGGAGGCCATGAACCGCGGAGCCACCGCGGTCAAGCTCTTCCCCGCCTCCATCGGCGGCCCGGGCTACCTCAAGGCGCTGCGCGATCCTTTCCCGGACATCCCTTTTGTCGCCGTCGGCGGAGTCGGGCTCGAAGAAGCGGCGGGCTACTGGGAAGTGGGTGCCATCGCCGTAGGGCTTGGCGGCCCCCTGTTCGGCGACGCCGGATCGGGTGGCGAACTTGCCCCTGTGCGGGAGCGAGCCCGCGCTTTCGTCGCCCTTGCTTCCGACTACGACCGCCGGACCACCCCGAAGAGCCTGCGGTGAGTGCCGCCGTCGGGCTCCTTCCGGTTGATCTCCTGACCTTTGGCGAATCCATGGTCTCGCTGCGTTCCGCCGGGCCGCTGTCCGCCGGCGGCGCCCTGACCATGCACGTCGCCGGGGCGGAGTCTAATGTGGCCGTCGGCGTTGCGCGGCTCGGGCACAGCGTCAGCTGGGCCGGGGTGGTGGGCGCGGACCCGCACGGCGAGTTCATCCTCCGCCAGCTCCGCGCCGAGGGTGTCCGGCTCCAGCACCGGGAAGATGCCACGCGCCGGACCGGGGTGATGTTCCTCGAACACCGCACGGCCGATGTCACCCGTGCCTTCTATTACCGCTCCGGTTCCGCCGGGTCCACGCTGAGCCGGGAGGACGTGGGCCGCGCCCTGGAGCAAGGAGCCCGCATTCTGCACCTGACCGGCATCACGGCCGCACTCAGCCCCGAGTCCCGGAAGGCCGTGCAGTACGCCGCCGAGCGCGCAGCCGCGGACGGCACGGTGGTGTCCCTGGACGTCAACTACCGCAGCAAGCTCTGGTCCCGGGAAGAGGCGCGCGAGGTGCTCACGCCGCTTGTCCGGCACGCCAGCATCGTGATCGCCTCCGACGATGAACTCGGCCTGGTGGCCTCCGCGCCAGCAGGCACCCAGAACCCCGACGCCGTTGAATCGGCGATGGCTGCCGAACTTCTGGGGCTCGGAGTAAGCGAAGTTGTCGTCAAGCGCGGCGCCGCCGGCGCCGGAGTCCACACCGCCGACGGCCGATGGGAAACACCCGCCGTCCCCGTGACCAGCATCGATACCGTGGGAGCCGGAGACGCCTTCACTGCCGGCTACCTGTCCGCCCTGCTCGACGGCGCCGAGGTGGCGGGCCGCCTGCAGCGCGGAGCCCTTACCGGAGCCTTCGCTGTTAGTACCGCCGGGGACTGGGAAGGCCTGCCGGCCCGTACGGAGCTGGCTCTGCTCGCAACCACCCCCGGCGGAACCACGCAACGCTAAGCTGCCCGCCGGCCGGGCCACCAGACTCGCCTGATCCTCCCTTCCTCTGGATAAGAAAGCACGGACCTCTTGTGAAAATCATTGCCGCGGAAGTCTTTGTGACAAGCCCGTCCCGTAACTTCGTGACCCTCCGGATCACCACGGAGG
>NZ_PJIL01000027.1 GCF_002929335.1 Arthrobacter sp. Y81 | reverse complement strand
GCGGCTGCTTGCTTCCCGGCCAGCAGTATCTGTCCGGGTGCGGCTTCGAGCCGGACCTGCAGCAGCCTGTCTGCGCTCCGCTCCTCCTGCGGCTGGGTCAGCTCGCCTCCGGTGACCGGCCCGGAAGGGGAGGTCAGGGTCCAGATCATCCCGGCGGCGCCGGCCGCCGTCGCCGCGACTCCCACGCCCCCCAGCAGCAGGGCCTGGCGGCGGCTGATCGGCCGCACTACGGCCCCTGACCGAGGACCCCGAGTTGTTCGCGATACTGCTCCGCGGTCAGCTCGCCCGCAGCAAAGCGCTCATCGAGGATCTGACGTGCCCTGCTTCTTCCCGTGGGCGTGCCGCCATGCACCTGGGAGCCCGGAGGGGCGTAGCCGCCGTGGGCACCGGCGCCAAATATCCGGACCATCAGCAGCACCAGAATCGCGATCCCTGTGAGCAGCAGGATGCCCCAGAGCCACATCCAAACCATGCCTTGTCCGTAATCCCACATCATGACGGGCGCCTTTCGCCTCCGACATCCAGTACTCCGATTCTCGCGGCGGCGTTGGCTGAGGGGTAGAGTCCGAGGTCCCGGTCCGCGCGGGCCCCATGTCGCGGCTGTGCCTCGTCAGCCACGTTTCACTTAGAAGAGCGCGACCGCTGACGGTTGGCGGCAATCAGAAGAATCGCACCCTGAAGACCGGCAAGCATCGAGAGAAACAGGTTCATCGGCCAGCTACCCCTACCGTTCCTGGGCCTGCATAGGGAAGCAAACCCGCATGATCAGCCGCTCATCCCCGAGGTAGAACGCCGGTTTTCTTCCGCCGGGCTGACCTGTAGAACAGTTTGCGGAGTTCGTCGAACCACAACACAGTGGATGCCATACCGATGCAGACAGCCCAGTGTGCGGCGTCCAGGGACACGGTCCCAAAGGCCCGCTGCAGCAGCGGGACTTCCACCACAGCGATCTGAAGTGCAGCCGCGAGCAGGACGGAGCCCCACAACCACTTGTTGACGAACAGCCGATGGAAGGCGCTGTTTAGATCTGAACGTGAGCTAAAAGCGTTGAACAGCTGCGCGAACACCAGAGTGGTGAAGCCGGCAGTCCGGGCCACGTCCAGGGAGTCGCGGCCGTGGACGAGGCCGCCGGGCAGGAAGATGTCGATGGTGAGCAGGGTCGCGATACCCATGACCAGGCCGACAGCCAGGATGCCGGCCCACATCCGCCTCCCGAGGATGCGGTCGGTCATTTTCCGCGGCGGGCGGTCCATCACATTATCTATTTCCGGGTCCACTCCCATCGCCAGCGCGGGTCCGGAATCGGTGACGAGGTTGATCCACAGAATCTGGGTGGCCAGCAGCGGCAGCGCCACAGCCTCGCCGCTTGCTCCTGCCAGACCCATGGTGCTGGCGAAGACCACGCCGAGGAAGACTGTGAAGACCTCCCCCATATTCGACGAAAGTAGATAGCGCAGGCATTTTTTGATGTTGTCAAAGATGACCCGGCCCTGACGCACCGCTGAGACAATAGTGGCGAAGTTGTCGTCGCCGAGAATCATCTTCGAAGCTTCCTTGGTCACTGCGGTTCCGGTGATGCCCATGGCAATACCGATGTCGGCGGACTTCAGGGCCGGGGCGTCGTTGACGCCGTCCCCTGTCATGGCAACGACGTTGCCTTGCGCCTGCAGCGCATCAATGATTTGGAGCTTGTTGCGCGGGGACACACGCGCGTAGACGGACGTGGAGCCGGTGACGGCACGCAGCCCCGCGTCGTCGAGTTCATCAAGCTGGGCTCCGGTCACTGCTTTCTCCCCCGGTTCGCAAATGCCCAGATCAGTGGCAATCCGGGCGGCTGTGACGGGGTGGTCGCCGGTGATCATCGCCACGCGGATGCCCGCACGACGGGCCGCCGCCACGGCAGCCGCCGCTTCGGCGCGGGGCGGGTCAATGAGGCCGGCGACGCCGAGATAGACAAGGGCGTTTTCGTCCTCTTCGTCGAGCACGTCCGTTTCGTGACGGTCGCGCTCCCCGTACGGGCGATAGGCCACGCCCAGGGTCCGGAAAGCCTGCGCCGACAGCGTTTCGACGTCTGCCAATGCCTTCTCGCGCAGCGGCCCGTCCAGCGGGACGATGTCCGCCCCCACCTGCATCCGGGTACAGCGCCCCAGGAGGACATCCGGCGCCCCCTTGGTAACAAGGGCGAGTTCGTCGAACTCCTTGTGGCGCGCGAGCGCTGACATCAGCTTCCGTTCTGACGTGAACGGGACCTCGCCCTGCCGTTCGAACTCCCCGACGCGTTCGGTAACACCCTCCAGCTTTCGGGCAGCAACCAGGAATGCAGCTTCCGTGGGATCGCCCTGGATCTGCCACTGACCGTTGTGTTCGGTCAGCTGCGCATCATTGACGAATGAGCCGCCCGCCAAAACCATGCGGACCTCGTGAAGTACCACCGGGTCGCTGGCTACCCGGTTTCCCTGAAAGGCCTGGCCCTCGGGCCGGTATCCGACGCCGGTAAGCTCGATCTGCCCCGATGCGGTCACGATCCGGCCGATCGTCATCTCGTTCCTCGTCAACGTTCCGGTCTTGTCCGAGGCGATGACAGAAGCTGAGCCTAGAGTTTCCACCGAGTGGAGTCCCTTCACCACGGCATTGCGGCTGGCCATCCGCTGGACACCGATGGCCAACACGACCGACAGGATGGCCGGGAGCCCCTCGGGCACCGCGGCGACCGCGAGCGAGACGCCCAGAAGAAGCACGGTCACCAGATCCTGCAGCGAAGAAACTTCGTTGACGAGCACAATGGTCGCCATCACCACAACGGCGATGCCTATCACCGTGACGCCCAGCAGCCTGCTAACCCCAGCGATTTCCTTCTGGAGCGGTGTGGGCTCGGCCTCGGTCCGTTCGAGCATGCCAGCGATGGCGCCCACTTCGGTGTTCATGGCCGTCCCGGTGACGACCGCTCGGCCGCGACCCTGGACGACGGCCGTGCCCTTGAAGACCATGTTCAGGCGGTCCCCAAGCGGCACATCCCCGCCCAAAGTCCCCGGATCCTTAATGACCGCTTCACTCTCACCGGTCAGCGGGGCTTCCGATACGCGCAAGACACTGGCCGTGATCAGCCGGGCATCGGCCCCGACGGCGTCCCCCTCGCCCAGCACCAGGATGTCACCGCGGACCAACTCGGCGGCGGGGACCGTCTTGAGCTCACCATCGCGCCACACCGTGGAAACTGCGGCTGTCATCGACTGCAAAGCGGCGACGGCGTTCTCCGCCTTGTTCACCTGAGCGAATCCGAGTACCGCGTTGAGCAGGACGACCGCCAAGATGACCACCGCATCGATAGGCACACCCGTCGCGCCTTCAACCGCCCAGGCACCAAAGGAGATGGCGATGGCCACCAGCAGCAGATAGATCAGCGGATCCTGAAACTGGGCCAGGATCTTCCGCCAGATCGGCACCGGCGGGGCGGCACGGAGCTCGTTGGGCCCGTCCGTCTCCAGCCTGCGCAGGGCCTCTGCAGAATCCAGACCCGCTGCCGGCTCCACCCCAAAGGCAGCCAAGGCGTCCGCGGCCGCGCGCAAGTGCCAGGCGGTGGTTTCGATCAACGGGCTACGTCTCTGGAAGGAATCACGCAGAACCCCTCTAATGGAGGGACAGCCAATAGCTGTCTCTTTTCCTCAGGCTATCAGCCAGCTTGTCCACAGGATCTTCAATGACCGTCATCTGAGGCCGGGGTGGGGGTCGTCACACCGGCGGTTTCGCCACCATCGATGACGAATTCGGCACCGGTGACAAACGAGGACTCATCTCCTGCCAGGTAGACGACCAGATCCGCTACCTCTGTCGGCTGGCCGATCCTGCGCATCGGAACATGGTCCGTGTCGAATGTCATGCCTTCAGTCATTGGTGTCTGGATCACTCCTGGGTGCACCGAGTTGACCCGGGTTCCGGATCCTCCAAGATCCAATGCAGCGCTCTTAGTCAGACCCCTTACCCCGAACTTCGACGCCGTGTACCCGGCGAGCTGTTTGTACCCGCGCAGACCAGCGATCGAGGAGATGTTGATGATGGAGGCCGCGCCGGCAAGGGCCAAGGAGGGGGCTGCGGCTTTGATGCCGTTAAAGACCCCCGTCAGGTTCACATCGATAATCCGCGACCACTCATCATGGCCGTATTCATCGATCCGCCCGAAGTTCACAATTCCGGCATTATTGACCAGTACACTCAGGCTGGCGAACGCGGTCACCGCCTCGCTAACCGCCCGGTCCCAGTCGGCCGGCTTCGTGACGTCCAAATGGACAAAACGGACGTTGTCGCCGAGCTGCGCCACGAGTTGCTCCCCCTCGGCGTCCAGGACATCACCGACGACGGCCTTCGCCCCTTCATCCACGAACCGCGCGACGATCGCCGCGCCGATGCCCCGGGCCCCGCCGCTGATCAGAGCCACTTTGCCGTCCAAACGCCCCATGACCTCATCCTTTCCATTGCAGCATCTCAAGTCACGATTGCGCTCCACAGGAGAGCCACAGGCACCATCCCAATGATCGATTCGGTTGTGAAGGGCACTTGTACCCCTAATAGCCAATTGCTCCCGGCCACGCGCCTCCCCCTTGGCGGGAGGCGCGCGGCGGATAGTGGCCAGGACGGCCCCGGCCCCGGCGGGTGACCTTTGGCCCTACAGGTCCGCCTTTTGACACCGCAGGCTGGAGAGGCAGCAAACCCGTCCAAAGGAATCCGTTATGGAGCAGTCAGCGACACACGATCCCACGTTAGTGGTGGGTGTGGACGGATCGGAGGCCTCTGTGGAAGCTCTTCGGCAGGCCCAGCGGCTGGCTGTCCCTCTCGGGGCCAGGGTGCTGGCCACCGCCTACTGGGATGACCCGCAGGTCTACGCCGGCTACGTGGCAATGGGCATAGACCATTTCGAGGAACGGGTCAGAACGGTTCTCAATCAGGCCCTGGAACAGGCCTTCGGGCAAGACACTCCACCGAACATCGTTCCCCGCGTCATCCGAGGACACCCCCGGGACTCACTCATCGACGCCAGCCGCCATGCGGACATGATCGTGGTTGGAAGGCGCGGCCACGGAGGATTCGGCGGCCTGCTTCTTGGCTCCGTCAGCTCAGCCTGTGTCGCTCACGCGCACTGCCCCGTCCTGGTTGTTCATAGCCCCGAGAAAGCTCAAGGGAAGGACCCGCTGTGAGTACGTCTAAGCCGATCGCCGTCGCTACTAATGATTCTTCCCAGAGCCGCGCGGCGGTGACGTGGGCTGCCCGGCGAGCTGCCGACGTCGGCCTGCCGCTGATGATTCTGTACGTTGTTGACGACCGCTGGGTGATAGAACCCACGCCTTGGACCGGAATGCTGCTCGATAAAGGCGAAGAACTGTTGGAAACCGCTGCCGGGCGGGTAAGAGGCACAGTTCCGGTGGAGGTCACCACCAAGATCTTGGAAGGCGGCGTTGCCGGCTCGCTGGGCAAGTATTCCACCAAGGTGTCAATGCTTGTGGTTGGGTCCGGCGCCGCCCATTTGGGTGGTTCACTGACCGACCGGGCACTTCAGGTCGCCGCCGCGGCGAAGTGCCCAGTCGCGGTCATCGGAGACCAACCGATCGAAGGCCGGCGGGGTGTGGTTGTGGGTGTGGACGGGTCCGAGGAATCCACCCAGGCCGTAGCGTTCGCTGCCGCCGAGGCAGACCGGGAGGGCCAGGAGCTGACAGTGGTCTACGCCTTCCAGGCGCCCAGATGGGTGAACGGTGGCCTTCTCGGAGAGAATCTAGCCCAGCTGATGGTGGAGGAAGAGCAGATTGTGCTGTCTGAAACAATCTCCGGCCTCAGCGAGGATTACCCGGACCTTGTGGTGCGCAAAGTCCTGGAAAGCGATATGGAACCTGCGGCGGCTCTGGTGCAAGCGGCAGCTGAAGCTCAAATGCTTGTGGTTGGCAGCCGCGGACGGGGCGGGTTCAAAAGACTACTGCTCGGTTCCACGGCCCACTCGGTCCTGACACATTTGCCGTGCCCGACGGTAATAACCCCGGTCCGGCGCATAAAGGACAAGAAGTACTAGCCCTCCAATACGCAAAACTCAACATTTACCTCATTCCGAGGCTTCTGCACACGAAGGCGGCCGGAATCCCAAGGGACGTTCGGCCCTGTCGGAGGCAGCGCCCGCAGCGGAGGCTGGTGTCATGAGTGACACCAATCCACAACCCAGAATGGTCCACACGGTTGAACAGCCGACGGCCGTCGTCCACGAAAGAATTCCGATGGATGGCCTGACGGAATTTTTCGGCCGGGCTTTTGGCACCGTGATGGCTGCGGCACAGGTGCAGAACGTTCAACTGGCCGGGCCGCCTTTTGCTCTCTACCGGGGAATGCCCACACGAACCGTGGACGTCGAGGCCGGATTTCCTGTGAACGCCAATTTTCTGGAGACGGGAGGAGTGGCAAAGGGCTCCCTCCCGGAAGCCGAGGCTTTTGAAGCCTTGCACATCGGCCCCTACGACACTCTCCAAAAAACGTACGGGATCATCCAGGAACACATGAAGGCGGAAGGCTTCACTCCATCAGACACGATGTGGGAGTACTATCTGAGCGATCCGGCGACAGAGCCTGATCCAACGAAGTGGCAGACACGGGTGGTTTGGCCCATTGCCTGAAGATGAAGACTAGAACCGAGAAAGCAGCAGTGCGCCAAGGCAGCCCTTCAAACCTGTGGGTGAATGCAATGAGTGGAGTAGTACATTTTGAGATCCCCGCGGACGACGAAGATCGCGCGAGGAAGTTCTACAATTCGATCTTCGGCTGGAAATTTCAGGTGATACCGGAGATGGAGTACAGCCTGGCAATGACCGCGCCAATGAACGACCAGGGTGAGCCAGCAGAACCCGGCTCCATCAACGGCGGAATCTTCCGCCGCGGAGACATGCTCCAGGCACCAGTGGTCACCATCTCGGTCGAGGACATCGACGCCGCGCTGGAGCAGATAGCGCGTCAGGGGGGCGAGACAGTACGAGGCAGGATGGCGGTTCCGGGTTCTGGCTGGAACGCGTATTTCCGGGACAGCGAAGGCAACGTGGTCGGACTCTGGCAGAACGATACCGCTGCCCCTACGGGCCTTTCAGAAGAGTGAAGGGGCATGCGCACAGGGGGTACGGTGCGGCTTACCGAAGCACTTGCCGACTGAATCAATCGGACCACCCCGCCAACAGCGGCCCCGGTTCAGTCCGTTCCCGGAAACTGCTCGCCGAGGTAACGGCAGCGCTGCCAGCCCTCGACTCCTGCACCGGGCCGCCCACCGACGGATACCGGAATGGGTCTCTTCCACAGCATCGGGTTTTGGCGCACTGCATGGTGGGACCGCCTCACGCCAGGATGCCGGTGTCGCTTTCGCCCACGCTGAGGACTACGCGGACACCATCCCCGGTGCCTTTGATCCGGCGGCGGGAATTGCTCACACGATGAATTTCACGCGGTCAGGTCCCGCCGCTGGATCACGTACGTGGCCAGGCCGGCCAAAGCCGCCGCGATGACGGCCAGGCCCAGCGCCCCGGCCGGGTCGAAGGGCTCGACGGGCATGGCCGAGGAATGCCGGAACGGGCTCACGTCCTGCAGCCACACCGGCAGCCCGAAGAGCTCCCCGAATTCGCCCAGAACAAGTCCGGCCGCAAGCATCCCCCAACCGAGCACAACACTGAGCCGCGGTGCAAACGCGAAGACCACAGAGGCCGCCGCCAGGAACACGAAGGCAGCGGGAACATGCGCCAGCGCTGCCGGCACCACAGACCCGGCAGGTCCGTTGGTGGTGCCCGAAAGTCCCAGACCGATGGCGGCAGAGACGCCGGCCGTTCCGGAAACAACGACCGCCGAAAGAGCCGCGATAAACAGGTTCGCGCCGAGCCACCGGCCCCGGGATAGCGGAGCGGCCAGGAGCAGCTCGGCCCTGCCCTCGGCCTCTTCCGCGCGCATCCGCAGCACCGCCTGAATGCCTGCAGCCGCCGCGAACACCCCGGCCACACCGAGCAGCGCCGTGACGAACACGTCAATGAGTCCGGTCTGGCCACCCGGCACGAGCCGGGAAATCAGGTCCCGCAGCGGCGCCACACTGGAGACCGTCTCGGAAACCAGAGGGCCAAGAGCGCCGGCCACGGCTCCCAACACGGCTGCCCCGACGCACCATCCGGCCAGGGTGGAGCGCTGCAGGCGCCAGGCCAGGCCCACGAACGATGTGCCCCCGATTCCGGCCCGCTCCCTGCCCTCGCGCTGGGGCAGGAGGCTGGCGCCCACATCCCGCCGTTGCCGGACCAACACTGCAGCAGTTGCCAGGCCCAGCGCGGCAGCGAGAAGGACCAGCAGCGCGGACAGGTCCGGGCCGGTGAACGGCCGTACCCGCTGGCCCCAGCCGATGGGCGACAGGAGCGAGGGCCACGCACTGTCCACGTGCAGCAGATCCGCCGCCGGGGTCCCCAGCGCGTCCCCGACACCCCGGAGCAGATACGCCGCCCCCACCAAGCCCGCAGCCGCACCGTTCGCGCTCCGGCCTGAGGGCAGGACCTGGGCGACGGCCGCGGCAAGGCCCAGAAAGAACACACCGACAGCACCGACGGCGGCACCGGCCCCCGCGGCACCGGGAACTTCCAGCCCGGCCGCGACGAAACCGGCGGCAACAAACACGGCCAGGAGCACGTTCGCGGCCGCGCCCAACAGCAGCGTCGCCGCCAGGGATGCCGCCCGCGGCAGGGGCGCCGAGCCGAGAAGTTCGGCCCGTCCGAGTTCTTCATCGGTGCGGGTGTGCCGCACCACCAGGAACGTGCTCATCAGACCTGCCAGGACCGCGGTGAACGCAAAGCCCTGGAAGAACACGACCGCCCCGACACCTGTGCCGTCGGGCAGTCCGCGCATGAAAAGAAACGCCGGGTTCGAAGCTGCCAGGGTCAGGATCGCTTCCTGCGCGGGCTCGTCACCAAATTGCGTGACAACGGCGCTGGAGGTCGCAAAGCCGAGCAGCGTGATACCGAGGATCCAGACCTGCAGCGTCACCCGGTCCCTGCGGGCCTGGAACAATGCCAGCCGCACCACACCGGGCATCACTTCACCCCGCTGCCGTCACTGTAGTGGCGCAGGAACAAGGACTCCAGCGACGGCGGTGCGACGCTGAGTCCGCTGATCCCCGGCTCGGCGATCCCGGCCAGGACAGCACCGAGATCCGCGGCGTCGGCGTCGAACTCGGCAGCGGCGCCGTCAATGCTGATCCCGTGCGTCCCGGGCAGCGCCGCCAGGCGCGCCGGCTCGGCCAGCCCGGTGACCCGGAAATGCGTGCGTTTCAGGTGCCGGAGTTCACCCAGGGTCCCGGTCTCGACCGCGGCACCGGACCGGATGATAGTGATCCGGTCACAGAGCTGTTCGACCTCGCTGAGAATGTGGCTGGAGAGCAGAACGGTCGCCCCGCCCCTGCTGACCCGTTCGATGTGGCGGCGGAACACGGCATCCATCACCGGGTCCAGGCCGGCGCTGGGCTCATCCAGCAGATACAGGCGTGCCGGGCGGGCGAACGCGGCGATGAGGGCGACCTTCTGCCGGTTGCCTTTCGAGTAGGTCCGGGCCTTCTTCCGCGGATCGAACTCAAACTCCTCGATGAGCTGCCGGCGCAGATTCCCGTCGGCGCCGCCACGCAGGCCGGTGAGCAGATCGATGACTTCCCCGCCGGAAAGGTTCGGCCACAGACTCACATCCCCCGGGACGTAGGCGATGTCCCGGTGCGTGGCGACCGGGTCGGCCCAGGGATCCAGCCCGAACACCCGCGCAGTGCCTGCGGTGGGGCGGATCAGCCCCAGAAGAACCCTCAGGGTCGTGGATTTCCCCGCACCGTTGGGGCCCAGAAAACCGTGGATTTCCCCGGCGGCAACGCTCAGGTTCAGGCCGCCCAGTGCCCGTGTCCTGCCGAAGTCCTTAACAAGGCCCAGGGTCTCGATGACAGGTTGTGTTGCTGCATTCATGAGCCGGCCGCTCCTCAGGTCATCACGCGAACACCCGAGGCGGTCGCCGAGGGCGTTCCGCAGGCATTGCCCACGGGCCGACCAGGCTTCCCGGCTCTCCGATCCACAGCATACAAGCACCCGAACCGACGAGGAAGACCTTCACACACCCCTCCAGCCCGGAGATGTGCGCAACACACGGGCCACACCCCGCCAGGGTCCAGCGCCGCCCCCCGAAACTGCCGTCGGATGTTTCACTTTTCACAAGCCACCCGTTGTTAACCGCCAGGAAATAGCTCGGTGGGTGTCAGGCCGCCGGTTCTTCGACTTTCACGGCGGAGATTTCGAATTCAAGGGTGATCTTTTCCGAGATAAGGACCCCGCCGGAGTCAAGAGCCGCATTCCATGTAAGACCGAAGTCCTGCCGGTCAATCCGGCGTGAGCCTTCAAAGCCCGCCCGGAGGTTACCCATGGGGTCACGTTCGACGCCGATGAAGTCCAGCGGGATGGCGATGTCCTTGGTGACTCCGCGGATGGTGACGTCACCGCCAACGATGAAGTGGCCGTCGTCGACTTGGTCCACCCGGTTGCTGGAGAACGTGATCTCCGGAAACTGCGGTGCGTCAAAGAATTCGTTAGTACGCAGGTGCTGGTCGCGGTCCGCATTGCGAGTGTCAATGCTGGCCACCTTGATGGTCATCCGTGCCGACGACTGCTCAGGGTTTTCGGCATTGACATGAATGGCGCCCTCAACGTCGTTGAACGCTCCGCGCACTTTGGTCACCATTGCGTGGCGCGTTGAGAAACCGATGCGGGTGTGGGTGGGGTCAAAGCGCCTCTCACCCGAAAAGTGCGACAAGATTTCAGCCATGGAATGCCTCCTGTGCAGGCGTGCCGGCACAGGGACTGTGCTACGGAAAGGTGTAGCACACAGTATCAGACCGGCACCCTGGGACATTAGACAAGGTCGAAGCCATCACCGCCCTGATCGAACGCGGCGGCGCTCTCCGGCGTCGAAGACGCCGTCCGCGAAATGCAGGGCCGCGGAGTCAAGGTTGCGCTCTCCACCGGATTCCCCCGCGACGTCGCGGAGCCGCTCCTGGCGGGGCGGGGATGGACCGTAGCGCACGACGGCGGCAGCACCGCCGGGGGCAGCGCCGCAGGGGTCGGTGCGCGAGGGGCATCGTGCTCGACGCCGTAGTCTGCGCCGATGACATTGCCGCCGGCAGGGTCAACTCCACCTGGCCGGATGGGGTTCAGTCTCCGACGGCTTCGCGGCCGCGGCGCACGATGAGCGGGTCAGCGTCGTGAACCACGGAGGTATTCTTTTCGTCGTAATCGAATTGATTGAGGAAGAATCGGATGGCGTTGATTCGTCCCCGTTTCTTGTCGTTGGACTTGATGGTGATCCAGGGCGCGTGATCTGTATCTGTACGCAGAAACGTCTCCTCCTTGGCTTCCGTGTAGGCCTCCCACCGGTCCAGGGAGGCGAGGTCCACGGGCGAAAGCTTCCAGCGCCGCACCGGATCGATCTGGCGGATTGCAAAGCGGGTGCGCTGCTCGTGGCGGGTCACTGAGAACCAGAACTTGTTCAGGTGGATTCCGGAGTCCACCAGCATCTTCTCAAAAACCGGCGCCTGCTCCATGAAGGTGCGATACTCCTCGTCGGTGCAGAAGCCCATGACCCGTTCCACGTTCCCCCGGTTGTACCAGGAGCGGTCGAACATCACGATTTCACCGGCAGTGGGCAGGTGCTGGATGTAGCGCTGGAAGTACCATTGGCCCTGTTCACGGTCCGACGGCTTGCTAAGGGCCACGGTCCGGGCCGAGCGGGGATCCAGGTGTTCGGTGAAGCGCTTTATCGTCCCGCCTTTGCCAGCAGCGTCGCGGCCTTCGAAAACGATCACGTTCTTGAGACCGTGGTCCTGGCCCCAGTACTGGAACTTCAGTAGTTCGACCTGCAGGCGGTATTTCTCGAGCTCGTATTCCTCCCGCGACATCCGCTCGTCGTACGGGTAGTCCTCGCGCCAGGTCTCCACCGCCGAGCCGCCGGGATCGATGAGTTCAGGGTCTTCGCCCTGCCCGCCCCGCACGGTGTAGCCCAGCTCCACGAGACGGTCAATGGCGTGGCGGAGGTTGTCCCTGACCCACCACTGGTCCCCGGGCGTCCACGGCTTGCCTGCCTGTGCCATCCGGGTCTCCTTCCGGCTTCGCCTAAGCGTCGACGGCAGTTTACAGTACGGATGGAGAGCCGGAGAAGGCGCGTCGCAAAGCCGGTCCACGCAGACACAGGCCGGGAATCAGCCGACCGCAAGGATCAGGTAAAGCGCCGCTCAGCCAGCGCGGTGGGCGTCATGATGAGGCGCTCCGGTTTGCTGCGGGAGATCCCGTTCATGATCACACCGGGGGCGAAATAGGCTGTCAGCACCCACATGGATACTGACGTGACACTCTCGCTCACCAACGTCCGGCCGGCAGCACATCGTGCCCTCCGCCCCAGGCCAACCTCCCAAGAGACGCGCCACCGATCAGCGCAGTCTGGAAAACGGCCAGACCGGCCAGAGGGAAAACGCAGTTTCATAGAGTCGAAGCCCTTTCATCTGCGGCCGGGAACAATGAGGACGGGTCGTCGCTGGCGGCGGATCAGGGATGCAGAAACGGAGCCTTCAAGAAGCCTGTCCACGCGGGCAAGGGGCCCTTGCCGGCGGGCGCCCGCAACGACCAGTGAGGCACCTGTGCTCTCCGCCAGACGGCTAGAAAACTTCCACCCGACGCCGAGCACAATCGGTCCGTCCGGCCATCGTTCAGTGGACACGGGAACCTCTGCTGAGGTGCGTGACCACGGCGATGACTGCAGCAAGCCAGGTGGCGGCCGCCGTGGCGTAAGCCATGGATGTGAACGAGCCAAGCCAGGCTGCCATGGCGGGTCCGGCCGCCGGGGCGAGGGCCGTGACGGCGGTAAGCGGTGCGGCGAACGTTCCTTGCAGGGTGCCAAGGCCGCCTGCACCCCACCGGTCGGCGACGATGGTGGCCTGCAACAGTGTCTGGCAGCCGCGGACTGCACCGGCGAGCACGCCGGCCGCGATCAGCACCGGAACAGGTCCGGGCAACGCGGCGAGCATCAGGACCGTGACGGTGGCCGTGCCGGTGATGACCGGCAGCCGGGCCATGGAAGGGATGGCGGCGAAGAACAGGCGGCCGCCGACCTGCCCTGCTCCCACGAGTCCGAGGCCGAGTGCGGCCGTGGCGTAATCGGCACCTTTTTCCATCAGCACGGGGATGATGTTCAGCGTCACCGTGTAGAGGCCGAGGCACAGCAGGACCATGACGGCCTGCAGGCCGCGGAATTCTCCGCTGCGCCGGACCGAGCGCATCACCTCCCTGTCGTCGGCCGCAGGGGCTCCGGGCATATTGGGCACCCAGGTGCGGTTCAGGTAGCGGGCGTGCAGGGGAACGGTGATCAGGCCCATCACTGCGGCCAGTACGAGGAACGCGGCCCGCCAGCCGAACGCGGCACACAGGGCCGCGGTGAGCGGGGCGAAGACCGTGGACGCGAATCCCGCGACGAGGGTCAGGATGGTCAGCGGCCTGACCCGGGCGGGGCCGTACCAGCGGCTGATCACGGTGAACGCCGGCTGATACAGCACCGCGGCCTGCGCGGTTCCGGCCAGCAGCCATGCCGCTGCGAACATGGGCAGATTCGGCGCCACACCGACCAAAACCAACGCCAGAACGCCGACCACGGATCCCCGGATCATGAGATTGCGGGGGCCCGTCCGGTCTAGGATCCTGCCAACGGCGATCCCCGCCACGGCAGAGACGAGCAGTCCGGCCGAAAACGCCCCGGTCACGAGGGCCGGGTCCCAGCCGGTGTCCTCGCTGATGGGCCGGACCGCCGCCAGCAGCGCGTAGTAGAGCACGCCCCACCCAGTGGTCTGGGTGAAGCACAGCGCGGCGAGGCCCCCGCGCGGTGCACCCTCCGCGACCAGTGACCGGGTTACCGCGGGGGCGGGCATGCTAGTTCCCGGTCAGCTCCGCGTGGAGCTTCTGGACCCGGGCCTTGATGTCGTCCCGGACCAGGCGCATGCGTTCCATGCCTTCAATGCCGCGCTCGGAGGGCTCGTCTGTCTCCCATACCTCGAAACGGGTGCCTTCGTGCGGTTCGAGCTTCGCTTCGGTGCCCAGGATGATGACGGCGTCAACGGTGTCCAGGACCTCGTCGGTGACGGGCTTGGGGTGTTCGCCCGTGATGTCGATGCCGAGTTCGGTCAGGGACTCCACGGCCTGCGGGTTGAGGGACTTGCCCGGTTTGGTGCCTGCGGAGTAGACGGTGACGGCCCCTCCGGCGAGCTGGTTCATCAGGCCGGCGGCGAGCTGGGATTTGCCGCCGTTCTTGCTGCACACGAAGAGCACTGCGGGGGTCTTGTGGGCGTCGGGTGTTTCCTGGGTCATGAGTGCGTTGTTTCCTTTGTGAGTGAGGCGACCAAGGTTTTGACCCGGTCGTGAATCAGGTCGCGGATCTCCCGGACCGTTTCGAGGGGCTGGTCGGCCGGGTCCGGCAGTTCCCAGTCCTCGTACCGTTTTCCGGGATAGATAGGGCAGGAGTCTCCGCAGCCCATCGTGATCACGACGTCCGAGGCGCGCACGACGTCGTCGGTGAGCGGCTTTGGGTAGTTCAGGGACAGGTCCAGGCCCATCTCGGACATTACAGTCACGACGGCGGGGTCGAGTGCGGATGCCGGCAGGGAGCCGGCGGAACGGACGTGGATCCTGCCCTTGGCCTCGACGGTGAGCAGGGCGGCGGCCATTTGGGACCGTCCGGCGTTCTGCACGCAAACGAACAAGACCTCGGGCACCTCGGAGTCGACCGCCCCTTTGGATTTGGCCAGGGCGTTCAGCCGGTCGCTGGCGAAGTGTTCGGTGGTGGCGGGCAGGTAGGTGGTGATCTTCGCTGTCCGGGCCAGGGCTGTGTAGGACTCGAAGACGTAGCGCTCGACGGTTTCGGCGGCGAAGATCCCGGCGAAACGGTCCGAGAGGCGGGCGCTGATGCGGTGCAGAAGCTCGGTGTTGTCCTGCAGACCCAGGCTGGTTTCACGGTGTTCAGTCATGGCAGCACTCCATTGCTTGATTGGCGAGGTTCCTAGCTGATGCCGGATCGGCCGTGGGTCAGGCCGGTGGGGAAGCCGACCAGCACCGGTTCCGGTGTGCCGCAGCATCCCGCCTCAACCGTGTCTGTCGTGGCCGCGGCAGATGCGGGGACGTCGCAGCTGGTGCCGGCGTCGGTGGAGCAGACGCCGGTCTCGGGGAGTTCGAGGTGGACGGTGTCCGCGGCTTCACGGTCTCCGGCGAGGGCGGCCACGACGGAGCGGACCTGTTCGTAGCCGGTGGCCAGCAGGAAGGTCGGCGCCCGTCCGTACGACTTCATGCCCACGATGTAGAAGTCCTTGTCCGGGTGAGCCAGGACCTTCGCGCCGTGCGGCGGAACGGTGCCGCAGGAGTGGAATTCCGGGTCAATCAGCGGGCCGAGTTCCACCGGCGCTTCGACGGCCGGGTCAAGGTTGAGGCGGAGTTCGCGCAGGATCTCCAGGTCCGGGCGGAAGCCGGTGCAGGGCACCACGACGTCGGCGTCCAGGGTGCGGCCGTCAACCGCTTCGACCGTCACGCCGGAATCCAGTGCTTTGAGGGAAGCGATGCCGAAGTTGGTGTGCAGTTCGATTTTGCCGGCCTCCACGAGGCGGCGGACCCGGCCGCCGAGCTGGCCGCGGGCGGGAAGCCCGTCGGCGTCGCCACCGCCGTAAACCTTCGCCGCGGAGTCACCGCGGACCGCCCACCGGATCCGGGTGTCCGGTTCGTCCTTGGCCAGGTCGGCGAGACTGATGAGGGTGTTGGCGGCGGAGTGGCCGGCGCCGACGACCAGGACACGGCGGCCGGCGAATGAGGCGCGGTCACGGCCGGTGACGTCCGGGAGCGGGGCGGAGATCCGGTCCGCTGCGGCGTCCTCGCCGATGGCGGCCAGGCCGGAGGTGCCCAACGGGTTGCGCCGGGACCAGGTGCCCGAGGCGTCGATGACCGCAGCCACGGTGTGGTCACGCGTTTCGCCGTCCTGATGTTCGACGCGGACCACGAAGGGTGTGGTGCCGCGGTCCCGGACGTGGGTCTTGTCCAGGCCCTGCCGGGTCACAGCGATCACGCGGGCGCCGGTCTGCAGCCGGGTCGCGATCTCGGGAAGGGCGGCCAGCGGCGCGAGGTAGTTGTCGATGAGTTCCCCGCCGTAGGGAAGGGCCGTGGGACGGGGCGATTCCCAGCCGGTGCGTTCCAGGAGGCGCAAGGCGGCGGCGTCGAGGTTGAACTGCCACGGTGAGAACAGCCGGATGTGGCGCCAGTGCTCAATGGCCGCGCCCGCCGTCGTGCCTGCCTCAAAGATTAGCGGCTCGAGGCCGCGCTCGAGCAGGTGGGCCGCGGCGGCCAGGCCCACGGGGCCGGCGCCGATTATGGCAACGGGAAGGTTCTTGGTGGTATCCATGCTGTCCTCATTCTCATCCGTTGGTGATGGTGGGTGGTGCCTGCCGGTTCCTTGTGGGTCCGGCAGGCACCGGGGTGTCAGCAGCAGTCCTGATCGTCGTCGCAGCAGCCCGAGTCTCCGCAGCATCCGGTGTTCATTCAGCTCACCTCCTCCCCTGTTCGGGTTTAGGCGTGGGTGGGTTCTTCCACCAAGGCGGTGGCGATGCTGTCCGCGTCGTCCAGGGCGGCCAGGTAGCGTTCGGCGTCCAGGGCCGCGGCGCAACCGGTGCCGGCGGCGGTGATGGCCTGGCGGTAGCGGTGGTCCACGGCGTCGCCGCACGCGAACACTCCGGTCAGGTTGGTGACGGTGGTGGGCGAATCGACCTTGATGTAGCCCTCGGCGTCCAGGTCCACCTGCCCGGCCACCAGCTCGGTGCGCGGCACGTGCCCGATCGCCACGAAGATACCCGTGGCGGCCTGTTCGCGGGTTTCGCCGGTGCGGGTGTCCTTGAGGGTGACACCGGTGACCTTGCCGTCGCCGTGGATGGCGCTGACGGCCGAGTGCCAGGCGAAGCTGATCTTCGGGTTGTCCTTGGCCCGCTGGGCCATAATGCGGGAGGCCCGGAGTTCGCCCTTGCGGACCACGACGGTCACGGACTTCCCGAAGC
Organism: Arthrobacter sp. Y81; assembly: GCF_002929335.1. Classification (GTDB taxonomy): domain Bacteria; phylum Actinomycetota; class Actinomycetes; order Actinomycetales; family Micrococcaceae; genus Arthrobacter. The sequence goes on along the minus strand of NZ_PJIL01000027.1, from coordinate 21,312 downwards.
GCGTCAGGAAGGTGGCTTCCTCCATGGCGGAGTCCCCGCCGCCGACGACGATGATGTCCTGGTCGCGGAAGAAGAATCCGTCGCAGGTGGCGCACCAGGAGACGCCGTGGCCGCTGAACTTCTTCTCCTCAGCCAGGCCGAGCTCCTTGTAGGCCGAACCGGTGGCGAGGATGACGGCGGGTGCCTCGTGGATGTCGCCGGCGCCGGTGACCACCCGCTTGAGGTGCCCGGTCAGCTGAACCTCGGTGACGTCGTCGAACACCACCTGCGCGCCGAACCTTTCGGCCTGCTGCTGCAGGCCGTCCATGAGCTCCGGGCCCTGGATCCCGCCGGGGAAGCCGGGGAAGTTCTCGACCTCGGTGGTGTTCATCAGCGCGCCGCCGGCGGTTACCGATCCGGCCAGAACCAGTGGCTTCAGTCCGGCGCGGGCGGCGTAGATGGCCGCGGTGTAGCCTGCGGGGCCGGATCCGATGATGATCAGCTGCTCGGCGGTCACTTCTTTGGTGCTCACGATGTCTCTCCTGGGTTCCGGGGCTGGGTTACTTGGCGGCGGGGATGAGGGACGCGATCAGGCCTTCAATGCGGCCCTTGATTTCGTCGCGGATGGGCCGGACCGCGTCCACGCCCTGCCCGGCAGGGTCCTCCAGGACCCAGTCCTCGTAGCGTTTGCCGGGGAAGTACGGGCATTCATCGCCGCAGCCCATGGTGATCACCACGTCCGATTCCTTCACGGCCTCGGTGGTGAGGACCTTGGGGATCTCGGCGGACATGTCGATGCCGAGCTCGGCCATGGCTTCGACGGCGGCCGGGTTGACCTTGTCGGCGGGCTGCGAACCGGCGGAGCGGACTTCGATGCTGCCCTTCGAGAGGGTTGACAGGAACGCGGCGGCCATCTGTGAGCGGCCGGCGTTGTGGACGCAGACGAACAGGACGGAGGGCTTCTTGGCGGTTTCGGTGCTCACGGGTTTCTCCTGGAATCAGTTAGGTGTGGTCGGTTTTAATGAGGTCGTCGTCCCGCACCGCTTTTACTGACTAGACATTGATGTTTGTCGATGCATGCAGTATCGAACAATACATCGATACTTGTCAATATTGGCGGGTGTCGGGTTTTACGCGGCGTGCAGGCGGGGCGCGAGGTCGCTGATGCGGCGTGCGATGTCAGTGAAGGCGCCTTCGAAGGCGTCCTCGGTGTTCAGCCGGAGCGGATCCGGCACGGACCAGTGGATCCCGCCCAGGTTGGGGATTTCCTCGTGGGCGTTATCGCACACGGTCACAACGAAGTCTTCATCGTGCGCCACCTCATCCAGCCGGCGCGGGGGAAGGTCCGCGAGAGCGACGCCGTGGCGGCGGGCGACATCAATGGCGCCCGTGGCGATGCGGTCCGCGGGGTGCGTGCCCGCGGAGGTTGAGGGGATTTCGCTGACCTGGTTCCAGAGTGCGACGGCCAGCTGGGACCGGGCGCTGTTCCGGGTGCAGACGAAGAGGATGCGGCGGGCTCCGTGTTCGCGGCCGGGAGCCAGTCCTTCCAACGCCCCTGCGGCGAGCCGGATGTAGCTGCGGCGCTTATCCGCCTCGGAACGGTGGCGGGTCGCCAGGCCTGCGCCTTCCAGCGCGCGCAGATGATGGGACAGCAGGTTTGACGGCATCCCGAGTTCGGCCTGCAGCTCCGTGGGGGAAAGGTCTCCCAGGGTCAGCAGGTCCACGATCCGCAGCCGCGCAGGATCCGCGAGGGCCGCGTGCTTGGCGACCCGCGACCGAAAGACTTCAACTGGGTCAGTATTCATTGGTTCAATTTTGACTGAGTAAATATCTTGAGTCAAGCTGTTGGTATGACTTCTCAACAACCGCCGCTGTGGCGCCGTGCCGTCGCCGAACTGCTCGGCACCAGCTTGCTCGTGATGATCGTTGTCGGTTCCGGGATCGCTGCCCAGCAGCTCTCCCCGAACGACGTCGGCCTGCAGCTGCTCCAGAACAGCACCGCCACCGTGCTGGGCCTGACAGTCCTGATCCTCGTGTTCGGTCCCGTCAGCGGCGCCCATTTCAACCCCATGGTCTCTCTGGTGGACTTTGTACTGGGCCGGCGCGGCGGTGCCGGACTGACCCTGCCGGAACTGGGCACGTACACCGCTGCGCAGACAGTGGGTGCAATCAGCGGCAGCGTCGTGGCGAACGCCATGTTTGAGGTGGGCACCTCCATCTCGGTCAAGGACCGAGCAACGACGGGGCACCTGCTGGGCGAGGTCGTAGCGACCGCCGGGCTCATCCTGCTGATCTTCGCCCTGGCCGCCACCAAACGGGGCGTCCTCGCAGCTCCCGCCGTGGGCGCCTACATCGGCGCCGCGTACTGGTTTACATCCTCAACCTCGTTCGCGAATCCGGCCGTAACAGTTGGCCGCATCTTCAGTGATACCTTCGCAGGCATCGCCCCGGCGTCCGTTCCCGGTTTCGTCCTGGCGCAGCTGGTCGGCGCGGCTGCAGGACTTGGGCTCCTCGTCATCCTGTTCCCCTCCGCGGACCACGCGGCGGACGATGCCGCTCTCCCCCACACCTCCAAAATGACCAGCTCATAGCCTTCGGCGGCACCCCGTCCGGCCGAGTCGAGCTCTTCCGGCTTATACATTGATGATTATCAATATTGGGGCATAATGGGTACATGAACTTGCTGCCCGTACTCGAGCCGGCCACGGATGAAGCCTGCTGCACTCCGGCAGGGCCCCCTGCCCTGGGCGCCGAGGAGGCAAAGCAGAAAGCCCTGGTCTTCAAGGCGCTGGCCGACCCGAACCGGCTGCGGCTGCTCTCCATCGTCAAGGCCGACGCCTCCGGCGAATCCTGCGTGTGCGACCTGACCGGTCCGCTGGACCTGGGCCAGCCCACCGTCTCCCACCACCTGAAGATCCTGGTCGAGGCCGGGCTGCTGCACCGCGAAAAGCGTGGCACCTGGGCCTATTACTCCTTGGTCCCCGGCGCCCTGGAACAGACGGCCGGGCTCCTGGCGACCCTGTGACCGCGCCGGAACCATCCACGATCACGATCCGTGCCATGCGCCGCGACGACTGGCCGGTCGTCCAACAGATCTACCGTGAAGGCATCGGCACCGGGCACGCCACCTTCGAATCAGAGGCGCCCGACTGGGAACAGTTCAACACCTCAAGACTGCCCCGCCACCGGCTCGTCGCCGAGACCGCGGAAAGCAGGATCCTTGGCTGGGCCGCCGTCTCCCCCGTATCTGCCCGCCCCGTCTACTCAGGCGTGGTCGAACACTCCGTCTACGTCGCGGCCGAAGCGCGCGGGCTCGGCGTGGGAGCGGTGCTGCTGAGGGCCCTGGCAGAATCCACCGAGGGTGACGGGATCTGGACCATCCAGGCCAGCGTCTTCCCCGAAAACGAAGCCAGCCTCAAACTCCACCTCGCCAACGGCTACGTCGTCGTCGGGCTCAGGCAGCGCATCGCCAGGATGACACACGGGCCGCTGACCGGGCAGTGGCGCGACACCATTCTGATCGAACGCCGCTCCCCCGCCCCCTGAACCGGGCGCGGGCCCCTAAACGAAAGGCTGCGCAGGGCCTTCCAAAGAAAAACATGGCCGGTTCTGCCAAGATAAATCCGTGACCATCGCAAAAACCGTCCTGTTGTTCGCCCTCGCCGCAGCGGCTGAAATTGGTGGGGCCTGGCTCGTCTGGCAGTCGGTCAGGGAGGGCAAGGAATGGTGGTGGGCCGGACTCGGAATCCTCGCCCTGGGGATCTACGGCTTCGCCGCAACGCTGCAACCGGACGCCCACTTCGGCAGAATCCTCGCCGCCTACGGCGGCGTGTTCGTGGCCGGGTCCCTGGCCTGGGGCATGATCTTCGACGGGTTCCGACCCGACCGTTGGGACATCACCGGCTCCGTGATCTGCCTCCTCGGGGTGGCCGTGATCATGTTCGCACCACGCAACGCGGCATAAAACTCGACTTCCAGTCGGCCGACTACCCGGGACGAGGACCAAATGAGAATAGAACTTCTCCACATCGATGACTGCCCCAACACAGAAAAAGCACTCGAGCAAGTACAAGCTGCCCTGGTCGCCTTGGGCGCCAAGATGTCCCCGTCCACGTACGGCGCATCAAGACCCCAGCGGATACAGCCGGGACCGGTTTTGCCGGTTCGCCTACGATCACAGCAGACGGGGCCGACATCTTCCCCGCCGGAGCGCCGACCACTGATCTAGCATGCCGGATTTACCCCACTCCCAGTGGTCTAGCCGGCGTCCCCACCGTCGATCAGGTGGTGGAAGCGCTGACAAAGCATGGCCTCTGATACACACCGCCAGTGTTCCTCATCCGTTTACGATCGTGAGATCAACCCAAGGGCACAGTCATGGTTCGACGGCACAGCGACCCACCTTCTACGCAATCCTATAGACCTGACCACTTCAGGCCCGATGCGTGGGACCGTCAGTCTTCGGCCCGCTCAGGGTTCGTCAGGGGCGGGAAAGGCTGGCTGAGCAGCTTACCATTTACTAGATTGATGGCACCGATGCGCATGAGGCCACTGATGCGAGTGGTTACGGGTGAGAACTCAGGTAGCGGCCACTCATGAGCCTTCGGGGGCCATTGCCTAGACTGGGGCCATTGCACCGGACCGGGCGGGTGGCTCGATATGGGCCGGCGTTACACTCATGACGGTGCTTTGTGGAACGTATCTTCGCTGTGTCTGTCGGTCACCGTCTGCCGGCCGGATGTCCCTGGCAGCCGCGCCGGCGACAGGGACAGGCGGATGCGACCCAGTAGGGAGTGCCCGTGCCGGTGCCAGCCACAGACAAACGCGTCGAGGCACGCCATGACGCCCCCACGCATGCCCTCCCTGGAACCCGGCGCCGGCCTACTGCGGGGCTGCTCATCGGATTGGCAGTCTTCGCGGCCCTGCTGGCGCTCCGAATCCTCGCTCCGGCGGAGGAGGGAAGCTCGTGGCTGGCGGATGCCGCCCGTGATTTTGTTTCGCTGTCGATCAGCGTGGTGATCGAATCCCTCCCCTTCGTTTTCCTCGGCATCGTGCTCTCGATCGGAGTGCAGATCTGGCTGCCGGACGGTTTCCTGCTCCGTCGGCTGCCTGCGCATCCGGCGCTCAGGCGGCCCATCCTTTCCCTGCTGGGCATGCTGCTTCCGGTGTGCGAATGCGGGAATGTTCCCCTGGCCCGCGGGCTGATCGTCCGGGGCCTGACCGTGTCCGAATCCATGACGTTTCTGTTTGCCGCGCCGATCCTGAATCCGATCACGATCATCACCACCCAGCAGGCATTCGGCTGGGACAACGGCATCCTCATTTCCCGGATTGCCGGCGGCTTCCTCATCGCCAACCTGATCGGATGGATCTATAGCCGCCATCCCCGCCCCGAGGCCCTGTTGACGTCCCGGTTCCAGGAAGAGTGTTCCCTGGAGGACCACGCCGGGCAGGCCGCGGGGAAAGTGGGACGCAGCGTGCAACTGTTTGTCCGGGAAACCGGCGCCATGATGCCTGCTCTGTTCATCGGAGCCGGCATCGCGGGCTTGATCCAGGTCGGGGTTCCGCGGGACGTCCTGGTCTCGGTGGGGAACAGCCCGGTCTGGTCGGTCGCGGCGCTAATGGTCCTGGCCTTTGTCGTGGCGGTGTGCTCCAATGTGGACGCGTTCTTCATCCTGTCCTTCGGCGCAACGTTCATGCCGGGCTCCATCGTTGCATTCCTGGTATTCGGGCCGATGATCGACGTGAAGATGCTCGCCCTCCTTCGCACCACCTTCACAGCGAAGACCCTCCTGCAGCTCACCGTGGTGGTCGCACTGTGCTCCGCCGCCCTGGGATTGGCGGTCAACTATGTTCTATAGGCGGCTTCTTGACCGCTGGCTCGGCGTGCTGCTGAGCATCATCGGCGTCGTTGCCACCCTCTGGCTGGGCGTCACAGGGCAGCTCGCGCTTTACATCCACCCGCGGTACTTCGTGTTCACCATCATCATGGCCGTGATCGCCGGGGTACTGGCGCTGGCCGCGTTCGTCCTGGTTCCCGACGGCGCCGCCGCGCATCCCGACGAGCACGGGCATGCCGACGCCGGCAACCGCCGCTGGAGACGGCTGGGTGCCGCAGGAAGCACACTGATCGCCGCCGCGGCCGTCGTGGGACTACTGATCCTGCCGCCGTCCACGCTCAGCACCGCGACGGTCACCCAGCGCGACCTCAACGGCTCGGCATCGACGCTTTCGAGGGACGAAGCGGTAGAACTCGTGGGCGCTGACTACACAGCGTTCACCATGAAGGACTGGATCTCGCTGCTGCGACAGGGGGTTGGCGAGGAATACCTGACCGGCAAGACGGCAACAGTCACCGGATTCGTAACACCGGACAAAAGCGACCCGGAGAACGTGTTCTTCGCCGCCCGCTTCGTCGTGACATGCTGCGCCGTGGACGCCCAGCCAATCGGCCTGCCCGTTTACTCCCCGGGCTGGCAGGACCGGTTCGATACCGACAGCTGGGTAACCGTCTCCGGCGGATTTCGAACCAACCCGAGCCGGTTTAGCGATGAGGTTTTGGTGATGGTCCCTGACTCCATCGCCACTGTTCCGGAGCCGGATTCTCCGTATGTCTACTAAGCGCTCCGCGGCCCAACGCAAAAGACCCCGGCCAACCAAACACATCCCGGCACCTGCAAGACGTCGGCGCGGGCTCTCATATGCCGTACGGCTCCGCGGCAGTATCGCACTCCTTCTGGTGCTCTGTGCTGCCCTCACGGCTGCGAATATCGCCACCGAACCACGCCCGAACGCGGTGTCGGCGCTGGAAGGGACAGCCGGCACCTCCGGCTTCGAGCTCTACACGCTCGAACGCGACGTCACCGACGACAACGCCGGAAAGAAGAAACCCGACACCATACGGGGAACCAACATCGTCGACTCGGGCGACGGCGCCGTCATCCTTACCGCCCCCCGGATCCAGGAATACGCCGCGCTCCCCACCGCCCTTGCCGCCGTCACGATCAATGACGACAACACCAGCTCCCTTGAGATCATCCCCCTGTCCGGCGGACCAGAGGCTCAGGTGCCGCTTCCGGGAGCCGGAAAAGTCGAACTCCTGCGCGGAGCTTCCAAGAGATTCGTCGGCTTCGCCTTCTCCAGCATCCCGCCGTCACAGCAGCACTGGAAGACCTTGTTCGTCTACGACACCGAGGATCCCTCAACGCCCCCGCGAGAAATTCGCGGTCTCGATGGAAAGCCCGTTTCCGTCCTCAACTGGGCCTTCGTCCCGAACACCTTCTCACTGGTAGTGCAGAACGAATCCGGAACCATGATCCTCGCCGACGCCCTCGCTGCCGCAAACCCCGCGCCGTTGGGCCTGCACGCCGAGTTCCACGGCTTCGTTCCCGGAACCACGGAAATTTACGTCATCGACGCATCGTCCGACCCCACAAACAAGGTCGCGAAAAACTCAACGATCGATCTCACTAACGGGACCGTCCGCCCGCTCGACCTCAAAGCGGTCAACCGCAACGACAGGTCATGGCCAGGTGCCACGGTTCTCCTCAACGAAAGCGGCCGGTACGCCCAGAGCACCAGCGAAAACACCGCAGGTAAGGTCACATCCGTGCTCACGGTGACAGATGCGACGGGATCAGAGACGCTCTACCAACCGGATCCCGCCTGGTCGCGCATCGATGGTTACTGCCCCTCCCCGGACGGAAAGTTCATAGCAGTCGAAGCAACAGCGCCCGAAGGCGCCGCTGACCGGTACCCTGTCCTGCCCGCCCATTCACCCATGCGGACCGAGATCATCGAGCTGGACACCGGCAGACACGCCCGCAGCCTCCCGGGATTCCTCCCCAGCTGGTGCAGATAGACCCCCGGTAAGGCAGCGTATCCGGCGGCCTCGACGTAAAGCCCCGGCCGATTGTGGCTGGCGGGAGCGGTGCCGGCACTGCCAACCCATCCCCCGACGATGCCACGGAAGGGGTGCCGGGCGTAGAAGATCCCGGAACCGGACCTAGCCTTGTCGGGCCTTTATCCGGGGTTTTTGTTGATGACAAAGGTACGGCCGCGTCGGCGGACTATCTGCGCATCAGGCATCCTGGTTCACTGAACGTCTCCAGGAGCTCCTCCGCCCGGACGCCGGCTTCTTTCAACGTTGAGGCCACCGCCCAGCCCCAGAACCCATCGGTTTACACCGAGGTGATGACTGCCCGCTTCCCTGCCGGCACGGGAAACACGGCGCCTTCCTCTGCAGCGATGACATCTGCCCAGATCCGGGATCGGGTGTTCGCTTTTGCCCGGACCGGCGGGTCATGCCGGCGGTAGGTCACGCCGTCGACAAGGCAGGTCTCGCCGTGGGCGGCAGGAAGGGTGTGTGTTCGAGCACACGGGTCCCACGGTCCCGCAGCGCCTGCGCCGAGCGCATAAAACCATTCGACGATGTCACGATAAAGAGCGTGGACAGCGAAATAAGTCGAGGCAACCCCGGCGGCGGGGACCGCCCTCCGTCACTGGCCCCTGTCAACGCCACGGTCCTGGGCTGGCTAACGAACCTCGACTGATGGGAGGTTTCCAGTTCGGATTCCGGCCGCCGGATTAATCAGCTGGGAATTCCATTAGATGCGCTTATGCCGGCGAGGGCTTTTCGCAGGCGGACATCGGCGTCGTCCGCGACCTCCCGGACGGCCGGACTATCGCTGAGCTGGACCATGGTTTGCGGATCGATGGCTTCGACTGTGGTCTCGCGTGCGTCCTTGGCTCGTCGGACAATGACGTTGCATGGAAGCAGCGCACCGAGCTCGGGTTCGGCTGCGAGGGCGCGGCTCGCCAAAGCGGGGTTGCAGGCGCCAAGGATTACGTAGTCACCGACTGCATCCCCGGCGTCGATCCCGAGTTTGGATGCAAAGGTGGCGCGGACGTCAATTTCCGTGAGTATGCCAAAGCCCTCTTCCCCGAGTGCCTCCCGGGTGCGCTGGACAGCGTCCTCCCACGATAACGGGACGGTAACGGTGTGGGTGTAGCTCATAAGCCTGCTCCTGATATGTCGTTAGATACGGTCCGGGTGGGTTCGGCTCGGGGCCGTGCCGTGCCGTGCCGTGGCAGTCTGGGGGGAACTCCCCGGGCACGGGGTCGTGCGGTCCCTGGTTGTCAGGCGAGGGAGAGGAAGAGCTTTTCGAGCTCTTTCCGGTCCATGGTGGTGTCTTCGCGGACGATGCATTGCTCCAGTCCGCTGGCGATGATGGCGAAGCCGGCCCTGTCCAGGGCCTTCGAGACGGCAGCCAGCTGCGTGACGATTTCCTTGCAGTCCCTGCCCTCCTCCATCATGCGGGTGACAGCTGCTAGCTGGCCCTGTGCGCGCTTGAGGCGGTTGACCACCGGGGTCAGTTCAGTCGGATCGAGTTGCATGAAGTCTCCAAAAGAGTGGGCGTCTTGCCACCAACCATATACCCCATGGGGTGTTTTGCATACCCCCATGGGTATCTGCAATACTGGGTGGGGTATACAAGACCAACTCCTTCTGAGAGGCATCCATGACTCCTACTTCCCCCTCCACCGCCATCACCGCCCTTGCCCCGGAGACCTTGCGCAGCTGGGTCGTCGAACACCAGGACCTCGTGGTTATCGATGTGCGTTCTGCAGCGGAATTCGAGTCCCTGCATATCCGCGGCTCCTACAACGTGCCGCTGCCGCTGCTGTCCGAACACACCGATGAGCTCGCCGCCCGTCTGGGCAGCCGCGTCGTCCTGGTCTGTCAGTCCGGGGCGCGGGCCGAGCAGGCACGCCAACGTCTGGACAAGTCCGGCCTCGATGCGGCCTACGTCCTGACCGGCGGCGTCCCCGGCTTCGCAGCGGCCGGTGGCGACGTGATCAAGGGCAAGGACCGCTGGGACCTGGAGCGGCAGGTCCGCCTCGCCGCAGGTTTCCTGGTGGTCCTGGGCCTGGCCGGCGGCAAGTTCATCTCCCCCAAAATCCGCATGCTGGCCGGCGCCATCGGCACCGGCCTGACCTTCTCCGCAGCCACCAACACCTGCGCCATGGGCCAGGCCATCTCGGCAATGCCGTGGAACAAGGCCGCCAAGGAGCCCACCCGCGAAAGCGCCATCCTTGCCCTGCCCGTCAACACCGATGTGACTGCGGGGGCCAAAGCATAATGAGCGCCACCCTGCTCCTCGTTCTTGCGCTGTCTGTGGTCATCGGGCTCTCGCTCGGTGTCCTGGGAGGCGGCGGATCGATCCTGACCGTGCCGATCCTGGTCTACGTGGCAGGGTTCGAGGCCAAGGAGGCCATCGCGGCATCACTGTTCGTCGTCGGCGTCACCTCCGCGGTGAGTGTGTTCAGCCACGCCCGCGGCGGCCGGGTGAGGTGGCGGACCGGACTGATCTTCGGCGCGGCCGGCATGGCCGGCGCATTTGTCGGCGGCCTTCTCGGGGGCCATATCCCGGGCCAGATCCTTCTCATCGCCTTTGCGGTCATGATGGTGGCCACCTCCGTGGCCATGCTTCGCGGCCGGAAGAAAAAGTCCGACGCCGATGGGCCCGTCACGCATGAACTGCCGCTTGGCAGGGTGCTGCTGGACGGCGCCGTCGTCGGGCTGGTGACCGGACTGGTCGGCGCGGGCGGCGGATTCCTTGTTGTACCAGCACTGGCGCTCCTCGGCGGCCTGCCGATGTCCGTTGCCGTGGGTACCTCGCTGGTAGTCATCGCGATGAAGTCCTTCGCAGGGCTGGCCGGATACCTCACCACCGTCCAGCTGGACTGGGGCATCACCCTCGGTGTGACAGCGGCGGCCATCGTCGGCACGCTGGTTGGGTCGAAGCTGGCCGGCCGCATCCCGGAAGCCGCGCTCCGGAAGTCCTTCGGCTGGTTCGTTCTGGCTATGGGAACCTTCGTCCTCATCCAGCAGGCCCCGGCCGACCTGCGGTGGTTCATCGCCGCCGGCGTCGCGGCCCTGGCAGCGGCCACTGCTGGTGTCTGCTGGTTCTTCATCAGCTCCTGCCCCCTGCGCAACCGCAACAGCCGGCACCGCAATGTTCCCGTTCCCACGCCGGCCTGAACCCACCACCGCAACAGCTACTAAGGAGAAGACCATGGGCCTCGTCAGCTCACTGAAGAAAGCTTTCAGCAAAACCTACAGGACGGTATCAGTCGCCCAGGCCAAGGAACTCCTGGCCTCAGGCGCCGCCCTGATCGACGTCCGCTCCGCCCAGGAATGGCGTTCCGGACACGCACAGCAGGCCAAACACGTGCCGCTGGACAGGCTCCAGACGACCACTGCCGGGATCCAGAAATCCCGGCCTGTGATCGCCATGTGCCAGTCCGGGGTCCGCTCCGCCTCCGCCGCCCGGCTCCTTGCCGCACAAGGTTATGAGGCCCATTCCCTGCGCGGCGGCATGGGCGCCTGGCGCCGGGCCGGCGAACCCGTCCGCTAAGAAACACCCGAACCACATCCAGCCGAACCATTCGAAGGAGAAACAAGTGGCTGAAATCAATATCAATGAAGCCGACCAGCGCCGCTCCAATGCCCGGATCCTCGATGTCCGCGAGGACTTTGAAGTCGCCGAAGGCATGATCCCCGGCGCACTGCACATCCCCATGGGGCAGCTGCAGGCACGGCTGTCCGAGCTGGACCCCGCCGTGCCCGTGATCGCTGTCTGCCGCAGCGGCAACCGTTCCGCCCGCGTCGCAGACGCACTCAACGGTGCCGGCTTCACCGCCGACACCATGACCGGGGGCATGATCGCCTGGACCCGCGCAGGCCTGCCCACCACCTGACCGCCCGTCAGGGTCAGGACCACACACCCGTTTGAGAGAGCACCGGAAGGACGCGAACCTGTCATGGCAACCATCGACATCACTGAACAGAACTTTGCAGCGACCCTGGAGAACAACGACATCGTCTTCGTTGACTTCTGGGCAGCCTGGTGCGGCCCCTGCCGCATGTTCGCCCCCACCTACGGCGCCGCCGCCGAACGGCACCCGGACATGACCTTCGCCAAGGTCGATACCGAAGCCGAACAGACCCTGGCCGCGGCGGCCGGCATCACCTCCATCCCCACACTGATGGCCTTCAAGGACAAAACCCTGGTCTTCTCCCGGCCCGGAGCACTGAACGCCGCAGGACTGGAAGATGTCATTCAGAGCGTAAAGAACCTGGACATGAACAAACTACGGGCCGACGCCGCACGGCAGCAGGCCTAACAGCCACAGCCGCAACAGCGTGGCACACCACCTGATTGCCGCATACCCCCAGGGGTATTAGAATTGAACCAAGAGAGCCCAACGAAAACTTCCCCCACGAAGGAGAGCACCAATGCTTATCGAGCGCATTTACGACGAGGATCTCGCCCAGGCCAGCTACCTGATCGGCTGCCAGGCCAAGGGCGAGGCCATTGTTGTTGACGGCCGACGGGACATCGCGGTCTACCAGGACCTGGCCGAGAAGAACGGCATGAAGATCGTCGCCGTCACTGAGACCCACATCCATGCCGACTACCTCTCCGGCACCCGCGAACTGGCCGCCGCCACCGGCGCCAAGATCTACGTCTCCGGCGAAGGCGGCCCGGACTGGCAGTACGGCTTCGACGGCGAACGGCTTTACGACGGCGACACGATCGCCCTGGGCAACATCAGCATCCAGGCCGTACACACCCCGGGCCACACCCCGGAACACCTCTCGTTCCTGGTGACCGACGGCGCGTTCAGTGACCAGCCCGGCTACCTGCTCTCCGGTGACTTTGTCTTCTCCGGTGACTTGGGTCGGCCGGACCTGCTCGACGAGGCGGCCGGCGGCGTGGACACCCGCTTCGTGGGCGCGAAGCAGCTCTTCGCCAGCCTGCGGGATAAGTTCCTGACCCTCCCGGACTACGTCCAGGTCCACCCCGCCCACGGTGCAGGCAGCGCCTGCGGCAAGGCCCTCGGAGCCATCCCCTCAACCACGGTCGGCTACGAGCGCCTCTACGCCTGGTGGGGACCCTACCTCGCCGCCAATGACCAGCAGGGCTTCATCGACGAACTCCTCGATGGCCAGCCGGACGCGCACGCCTACTTCGGCCGGATGAAGCGCGAAAACCGTGAAGGCCCGGCCCTGATGGGCAAACGCGCCCCGCTGCAGGAACTGGACCCCGCCGACGTCGCCAAGGACCTCGCAGAAGACGCGGTGACCTTCATCGACACCCGCTCCAACAGCGAGGTCCACGAGGGCACCGTGGCCCGTTCCCTGAACGTTCCCGCGGGCAAATCCGTCGCCAGCTACGGCGCCTGGGTGGTCAATCCGGAAACCGACACGAACCCCCTGGTGCTCCTGGCCCCCGGCCAGGAAGCCGCGCAGGACATGCGGGACCACTTGGTCCGCGTCGGCATCGACAATGTCGCCGGCTACGTCACCAGCATCCACGGCCTCCCCATGACCGCCCCGAAGCTCATCCGGCCCGCAGACCTGGCCGACTTCGATGCGGCCATGGTCCTGGACTTCCGCAACCGCACCGAGCACACGGCAGGGCACATCCCCGGATCCCACCAGCTCAGCGGCGGCCGGCTCATGTGGCACCTCGATGAACTGCCCTCCGAGGGCACCATCGTGACCTACTGCCAGAGCGGTGTCCGCAACTCCGTAGCCGCCAGCGCCCTGCGCCGCGCCGGGTACGACGTCGTCGAACTCGACGGCAGCTACGCAGGCTGGACCGCATGGCAGCAGACACGCGAAACCGTGTCCACCAACTAGGCAAGGTAGCACCCACCCGCTCAATGACAGCCAAGGCGGCGGCACGGAACATCCGGCCGCCGCCAAAGCCGTGTTCCCGCAATCGGAACACCGACCACCTCGCACTGAAACTTGGAGCGCGTCCATGAGATCCGGCAACACCTCTTCACCGCGGCGACCCGGGCAAAGGGATCTCATCACCCTTGGCCTACGCCAGAACCTGGCCCAGTTCATGCTCCTTGTTACCGTCAACGCCCTCGTGGGTGGCACCCTCGGCCAGGAGCGGACGGTACTGCCGCTGTTGGCCGAAAAGGTTTTCCACCTCGACCTGTACACCTCCGCCCTGACATACATCCTGGCGTTCGGCGTCGCCAAAGCGGCAACCAACTACTTCGCCGGAACCCTTTCTGACCGCTACGGCCGCAAACCGGTCCTCGTCGCCGGCTGGCTCATCGCCCTCCCGATCCCCCTCCTTCTGATCTTCGGCGATTCATGGGGCTGGATCATCGCAGCCAACGTCGTCCTAGGCATCAGCCAGGGCCTGACCTGGTCCACCACCGTGATGATGAAGATGGACCTCGTCGGCCCCGAACGCCGCGGCCTGGCAATGGGACTGAACGAAGCAGCCGGCTACCTCGGCGTCGCAGGCGCCGCGCTGGCCACCGGCTACATCGCGTCCACCTACGGACTGCGTCCCGGGCCGTTCCTGCTCGGCGCCGCCTTCATCGCCGTCGGACTCGGCCTGTCAGTGCTGACCGTCCGCGAAACACACCACCACGCCAAAGCCGAAGCCGCGAACCACGTCCCGGTCCACGCGGGGACCCAGGCCGGGCTGAGCAACCGTGATGTCTTCATCCTGACAAGCTTCCGGGACAAATCACTGTCCTCCGTCAGCCAGGCGGGCATGGTGAACAACCTCAACGACGGACTGGCCTGGGGGCTGTTTCCGGTCCTGTTTGCCGCAGCAGGGCTCAGTATCGAACGCATCGGCATCCTCGCCGCCGTGTACCCGGCCGTCTGGGGCGCCGGGCAACTGGTCACCGGTGCCCTCTCAGACCGGATCGGCCGCAAACCACTCATCGCCGGCGGCATGCTCATCCAAGCCCTGGCGCTGGGAATCGTCGCCGTCGGAAATGACTTCGGAACCTGGCTTGCCGCCGTCGTCCTGCTCGGCGCCGGCACAGCCATGGTCTACCCCACCCTGCTCGCAGCGATCGGCGACGTCGCCCACCCCGAATGGCGGGCCCGGTCCGTGGGAATCTACCGTCTGTGGCGCGACGGCGGCTTCGCCCTCGGCGCCCTGCTCTCCGGCCTCATCGCCGACGCCTATGGCATCCCCGCCGCCGTCGCCGTCGTCGCCGCCCTAACGGCGCTCTCCGGGGTCATCGTGGCCATGCGCATGCGCAGCACCGACCACCGGCCTGTGGCCTGAATGCGTGGGAGAACGTGTGCTCGTGCGATGTCGACTCGGCTGCCGATGATGTCTAATCGGTTGCTCGAACCAAGGAGGCGAGCTCAACGTAACTCACATGCCCCACGGTTACAGATGGCCGTGACCTGCGCGAACTCCTTTCGAGGTTCGTCGCAAGCTGTCCGAGCTCGTTGAGGATCCGGAACCGGTGATGCAGCAACGCGTCCGGGTCTTCATTGACGAGGGCACCTACTGCCCGGGATTTCAGTTCCTCGCCGGCGGGCGTCGCCAACTCTTTGGTTCCATAGTGACGGACCCAAACCTGACGTCAGGAAGAGGCCGCGGGATAAGACCGTGATCGCCACTGGCGCGCGGAGCGGCCCCGAAGGACAGCCTGATCGTGGATGGGTGGAGGACACACCCACTATCAAACTGTCCTTCGGCGGCCGCGAGGTTGCCTGCCTTTAACTCTGGCGGGAATAGGATTCCCATTTGTGGGGCTGGTGTTCGCCGTCGACGAAGCGGACGGTGCCTGATTTGGACCTCATCACGATCGACTGAGTCAGCACCTTGTCCTTGGCGTAGCGGACTCCGCGCAGGAGGTCGCCGTCGGTGATGCCGGTGGCCGCGAAGTAGCAGTTGTCGCCAGTGACGAGGTCGTCGGTGGAAAGGACCCGGTCCAAGTCATGGCCGGCGTCGAGGGCCTTCTGCTTCTCGTCGTCACTCGTGGGCCACAGCCGGCCCTGGATCACGCCGCCGAGCGTCTTGAGGGCGCAGGCCGTCACGATGCCTTCCGGTGTTCCGCCGATTCCCATGAGGGCGTCAACGCCGGTGCCGGAGCGGGCTGCAGCGATCGCGCCGGCGACGTCGCCGTCCATGATGAATTTGGTGCGGGCACCGGTTTCGCGGATTTCCTCCACCAGCCCGCGGTGGCGATCGCGGTCCAGGATCATGACGTTGAGCTGGTTGATTTTGACGCCCTTGGCCTTGGCGATGAGGTGCAGGTTCTGCTTGACGGGCAGGCGCAGGTCCACGACGTCCGCTGCATCCGGTCCGGTGACCAGCTTCTGCATGTAGAAGACGGCGGAGGGGTCGAACATGGCGCCGCGTTCGGCCACGGCGAGGACGGCGAGGGCGTTGTTGATGCCGAGGGCGGCCAGGCGGGTACCGTCGATGGGGTCCACGGCGACATCACATTCGGGGCCGGAGCCGTCACCGACGTGCTCACCGTTGTACAGCATGGGGGCTTCGTCCTTTTCGCCTTCACCGATGACGACGACGCCGTTGAAATGGACGGTGGACAGTAGGGAACGCATGGCGTCTACGGCGGCGCCGTCGGCCTTGTTTTTGTCGCCGAACCCGACCCAGTGGCCGCCGGCGATTGCGGCGGCTTCGGTGACGCGGACGAGTTCCAGGGCCAGGTTCCGGTCGGGTTCGTCATCGCCTACGGCCAGCGCCGGGGATAGGGTTGAATAGCAGGTTGATCTGGAAGCGTCAGACAAAGTGGCCTCATTCTTGAACGGTAGGGGATGCGCGGCCGTCAGTGTGCGGCGGATCCGCTTGGGGAGCCTGCGATGGATCTTATTTCACATCCTCGTCTACCCAGTCCATGGATTTCGTGACGGCCTTCTTCCAGAGCCGGAGCTGGCGGAAGCGCTCGGCGTCGTCCATTTTCGGTGTCCAGCGCTTGCCCTCGCCCCAGTTGGCGGTGAGCTCCCCGAGGTCTTTCCAGAAGCCGATGGCCAAGCCAGCGGCATAAGCGGCACCGAGCGCCGTGGTCTCAACGATCCTGGGCCGTACCACGGTCACTCCGAGGATGTCGGCCTGGAACTGCATAAGGGCCTCGTTGGCGACCATGCCGCCGTCGACCTTCAGCTCGGTCAGGAAAACCCCGCTGTCGGCGTTGACGGCCTCCAGCACCTCGCGGGTCTGGAACGCGGTGGCTTCCAGCGCTGCCCGGGCAATGTGGGCCTTGGTGACGAAACGGGTCAGTCCGAGCAGGGCCCCCCGGGCCTCCGGATGCCAGTAGGGTGCGAAGAGGCCGGAGAATGCCGGTACGAAGTAGACGCCGCCGTTGTCCGGCACCGACGCGGCCAGGGCCTCAATCTCCGGGGCGGAATTGATCAGGCCCAGGTTGTCCCGCAGCCACTGGATCAGCGATCCGGTCACGGCAATGGATCCTTCCAGCGCGTATTGCGGCTTCGCGTCGCCAAGCTTGTAGCCGAGCGTGGTCAACAGGCCGTTGCTGGAATGAACGATGTCCTCGCCGGTGTTGAAGATCAGGAAGCAGCCGGTGCCGTAGGTGTTCTTGGCCTCACCCTTGCCGAACGCGGCCTGGCCGAACGTGGCTGCCTGCTGGTCTCCGAGGATACCGGCAATGGGAACTCCGCGCAGCAGCTGAGAGTGGTGAACGGCGCCGTAGACCTCCGAAGAGGACCTGATTTCGGGCATCATGGACCTGGGTATTTCAAACTCCTCCAGGATGCTGTCGTCCCATTGCAGTGTTTCGAGGTCCATGAGCAGGGTCCGGGACGCGTTGGTGACGTCGGTGATGTGAATGCCGCCGTCGGTGCTGCCGCCGGTCAGGTTCCAGATCACCCAGGAGTCCGTGGTGCCGAAGAGCAGGTCCCCGGCCTCGGCCTTGGCCCGCGCACCCTGAACGTTGTCCAGAATCCATTTAATCTTGGTGCCGGAGAAGTAAGTGGCCAACGGCAGGCCGACCTGCTTCTTGAAACGGTCCACGCCGCCGTACCTTGCCAGCTCGTCGACGATGTGCTGGGTGCGGGTATCCTGCCACACGATGGCGTTATACACCGGACGTCCCGTCTTCTTATCCCAGACGACGGCAGTTTCACGCTGGTTGGTGATCCCCACGGTGGCGATGTCGTGGCTGGTCAGGTTTGCCTTGGACAGCGCTGAACCGATGACCTCGCGGATGTTGTCCCAGATTTCGACGGGGTCGTGTTCGACCCACCCGGGCTGGGGAAAGATTTGCTCGTGTTCTTTCTGGCCACTGGAGACAATATTGCCGGTGTGGTCAAAAGTGATGGCACGGCTGCTGGTCGTGCCTTGATCGATTGCGATCACATACTGCTTCATCATGACGTCCTTGTCTTAGGGAATGACGGTGTTCGGGTGCGCCGCGGTTACGTTGCGGCGGTGAATACAATGGGCGCAGCGGCGGCAACGATGCCGGCCAGGGGGCCGACGGCGGGCAGCGGTCCGGCCCTGACGGGGGTCAGGAAATCTGGCTTTGTACCGGGATGCCGTGGAAACGCTGCAGTACGTCTTGTGCGTGCGTGACTTCCTGCGTGACCCTTGCCGTATCCCAGCCGAGCGGTCCCGCCAGGGTCTGGGCCAGCTCGATGAGGAGCTCGGCGGTGACCAGGCCGCGGAAGGCCAGGGATGTGCGCCGGATGAGGACGTCGATCACGTGTCCGATCTGCTCGTGCCGTGCCATGAACTCTATTTCGCGCAGGCTCAGCTCGGGGGTCGAGCTGAGGACGCGGTCCTCGCCGGCGGTGAGGTACGTGATGATGTCGGTTGCACGGGTGCCGTAGCGGGTCAGCAGTCCTTCGACGCGGGCGGCGTCCAGATCATCGGACACGTGCCGTGCGATCCAGGCCTGCACATCGGGCTCGGTGGCCGGGAACTCAGCTCCGCCGCCGATGGGAAGCTTGGCGGTGGAAACCTTGCGACTGTGACCAAGGATGGCCAGGACATCGTTGGTCATGTGCTCGGACAGGGCCCGGAAGGTCGTCCATTTGCCGCCGACAAGACTCAGGACCGGAACGCCGGTGCCGGCGATTTGGCGGTCCCCGCGTTCAATGCGGTAATCGCGGGAGACGAACCCGGGGTGCTCGGCATCATCACTCGGGAGCGGGCGGACGCCGGCGAAGCTGTACACGATGCTCTCCCGGGTGATCGTGATGTCAGGAAAGACGTGTTTGATCAGGTCGAAGAAGTATGTGATCTCCTCGTCGGTGCAGACGGCGTCCTCGTCCATGTCGGCGCGGATGTCCGTAGTGCCGACCAGGACACGGTCCCCCATGGGGTAAATCAGGACGATCCTGCCGTCTGTATGTTCAAAGAAGATTTCGCTCCCTTGGCAGGCGTCGAATAATGCGGGGTGATCCAGCACGATATGGGAACCCTTGGTCCCTCCCATAAACAGGGAGGGCGAACCCAACGCCTCATTGGTCAGGTCGACCCAGGCCCCGGTCGTGTTCACGATCACATCGGCCGTGAAGGAGAACGACTCCCCCGTTAGCTCGTCACGGAGCTGGACCCCTTCGTCGCCGATGCCGGTGACGCTGACGTAATTGGCGGCGCGAGCTGTGTCATTGCCCGAGCCTGCGGCCTTCTGGCCGTCCTGGAGGACATCCAGGGTGAGCCGCTCCGGGTTGTGAACGGACGCATCGAAGTACGTGGCCGTGTATTTCACGCCCGGATTGAGATGGGGAAGTTCCGCCAGGGCCTTTGAGCGCCCCTTGAATTCGTGCCGTGGCACGGTACCGCCGTCCCGGGAGAACGAGTCATATAGGCTCAGCCCGATCTTGATCAGGAGGGCCCCACGCTCCTTGGGGGTGCCGTGCTGTTTGTGCGTCAGGAACCTCAGCGGGGCGGCCAGCACGCCGGAGAAGGTGCTGAAGATCGGAATCGTGGTTTTCAGCGGCTTCACATAGTGCGGGGCGAGTCTCAGGAGCCGGTTGCGTTCGGTGACCGATTCCTTGACGAGGCGGAATTCGCCGTTTTCAAGGTAGCGGATCCCGCCGTGGATCATATGGGAGGAGGCACCGCTGGCACCCTGGCAGTAGTCCCCGCGTTCCACGAGGGCCACATCCACGCCCTGCAGCGCCAGGTCCCGGAAAGTGCCGACCCCGTTGATGCCCCCGCCGATTATCAGCACCTTTGCCCGAGGGCGTTCACGCAGACTTTCAACCGTGGCGCGGGAAGTGGCCGGCCTTTGGTCACCTGTGGATTCATGCTTGCTCAAAGTTGCTCCCTTGCAGCTTGTCGTTTCGCGCCCTGGGGCGACTTCCCTTTCATTCTTCGAACAAACTGGGAATATGTCCAAGCGTTCTGCACAAACGTGCAAGTCTCGAATCTCCGGCAGTTTCCCCTTCGGCATGGGCTCATTCGATGTGTCGCAGTACGACCACTGACCCCGGAAACGCGGGGATTTCTTCCGCGCGGCACGGAATTATTGCCTGCGGGATCTGCACCAGGAACTTGCCGACCTCCCTCCTGACAGGCTGGACTGATCCGGCTTAGGATCCGGACAGACGTGCACGTTATCCCGGCCACGGATACCCGTACCAGTCCATCGCCGCAGTAGCCCGGCTTCTTCCGGACGGGCGTCGCGCATCCCGCTGCCATCACCCAACCGGCCCAAAGGCGACGCCGGTTTTTGCGGCGTGATTTCGCGGAACCCGAATCCACAGCCTTGCCTGCCACCTGGTTCATCCTGGACCGATGTTCCACCACGTATTCGGTGTCTGCTTTGAGCCCTGTGCGGGCCGCGAAGTTGTCCTTTGGGCTGACCGGGAAATTGCCGTGGCCGCGCCCAAGGACGATGGACTCCTTGATGGTTTCCGGCTTCATGACTTTGACGGTCGTTTGGGGCATAACCAAGTCGGAGACCGTCAGGGCGAGCGACCCGGGCTTGGAGAGGAAAGCCCCCGTGCTGTGCAAGCCTTGGGCGGGACTGCCAAGCGCAGCGGAGAGCCCGCCCAACCGGGCACTGTCCGTCGTTGCGGTGCCGATTGCTTCGGCGACCAGGCCCGCTTTGCTGGCGACAGTCCCGCCTTGCCAACGCCTAGTCCGGGATTAATGGCGATGCCAGGCCCGACGCATTGGCACCGGCAGCCCAGCCCGCGTTCGTCTCAGCGTCCTCGGAGTGAGTGAGGCCGGCCCGCACCGCACCCCAGTCAACAGAGAGACGGGGTCAGTGGTGGCCAAGGTTCTGATGCCGGTCAGGGCACCGTCGTTCTTCGCCTGTTGCTAAGAACAGGCAGCAGCGACCACACACCGTCGACAAGCATCACTAGCAAGCCCGGTCCCGGGCGGCTGAGCATATGCTCGTCCCCGGGACCTTTTGTGCCCGGCACTCTTCATGGTAAGGACCGCTACCAGTCGTGGACGGTGCCGTCCAAGAGGCGGTTGTACGGCAGGTAGGCCTGCTGGTACGGGTACGTGGCCGCGGCCTCTTCGTTGAATTCGACGCCGATGC
>NZ_PJIL01000026.1 GCF_002929335.1 Arthrobacter sp. Y81 | reverse complement strand
TGGGGGCGGGGGGTGGGGGGGCGGGGGGGGGGGGGGTGGGGGTGGGGGGGGGGGGGGCGGGGGGGGGGGGGGCGGGGGGGGGGGCGGGGGGCGGGGGGGGGGGGGGGGGGTGGGGGGGGGGGGGGGCGGGGGGGGGGGGGGGGGGGGGGGGGGGGGGGAGGCGCGGGGGGCGGGGTCAGGGCCCGGGCTGGTGGGCCTTCCGCCTGCTGGAATCTAGGGTTTTCTGTCGTCCTTTGCTGTTTCCGGTGGCCAGTTGTTGGCCGTCACTCATTCGTGGTCAAGAGTTGTGGTGACGACATGACCAAAACGAATCTTCATCTGAGGGTCGTCCTCGGATAGCTACCTTCTGCGAACCTGGCAGAGTGCGCTCATCGCGTGTTTGTCCGGCCAAATGGGCCGTGCACATTGTGCACTTTTGTGCACGGGTGGCTTTTCGACCTTCATTTTGGTCCCTATCATCCTGGTTCTGCCTTCACCACTTCATGCAGGTCTCTGATGCAAGCGACATGACTTTGGGGTTCGGATCGTAGGTTTCCTTAGGACGTGCCGGGTTCAGCGGGAGCGTCTTGGGGGTTATCTGTGGCTGGCATAGAAATCATCGAAAGAGCGGAGGTGTGTGGGATCCGGACTCTTCTTCCGGGGCCGGTCCTGGTTTGGTTGATCAGTGCGACGTGTCCATAGTTGGACGCGCGGCTACCGGTTTCCTCCCATGCATAGGGTCAGTGCCGTTCCCGCTAAGAAAGGCGTCCCGGGCAGACTTGCGGTAGACGAGGCGGTTGCCGCGTCTCTCAGAGACGGGCCCGTCACCGACGGTCATTCCGCTGAACACAGCGATGATCACGTTGGCGGCACTGGCGTCGTGGACGAGGAAACCCGCACTGACCCACCGTGCCGGCGTCGTCCTCTACCCCCTCATCATCTGGCTACGCCAATAAGAAGACACGCCCCCTAGGTGTAATTCGGCGTGTGTTCCGCGCGGGAAGTGGGAGTCCGGATTGGGCGTCTGATGGTGAGAAATGCCGCCCTCGCTCCTCCTATTGACAGACCGTACGATTGTCGTACAATTTTCTCAGAGGGCCATCGCAACGTAGCGGCCGCTCCACAGAGAGTTACGAGGAGGTAACTAGTGAGCATCAATCAAGCTGATATGCAGCACAAGAAGTTAGGCCAGGCCGCTTTCGCAGTTGGCGTTGGCAACTTCATGGAATGGTTCGATTTCGCCGTGTACGGGTTCTTCGCCGTCATCATCGGCCAGCTTTTCTTTGCGGACCAGAGCCCTGTGGTGTCTCTCCTGTCTTCCCTGGGCGTTTTTGCGGTCGGCTTCCTTATGCGGCCGCTCGGCGGGTTCATCCTGGGACCGATCGGTGACAAGTACGGCCGCCGCGCGGCCCTGAGCTTCTCGGTCCTGGCCATGGGCCTGGCCACCACGATGATTGGGTTTATTCCGACCTACGCGGCCATCGGCGTCGCCGCTCCTCTGTTGCTGGTGCTCCTGCGCTGCGTCCAGGGGCTTTCAGCGGGCGGGGAGTGGACGGGTTCCGCTGCCTTCCTGATTGAAGGAGCCCCCCGCAACCGCCGCGCCACCTACGCCAGCGTCATTTCGGCAACGGCAGCCTTGGCCACCGTTGCCGGCAGCGGCTTCGCCCTCTGGCTCAACAACATCCTGACCAAAGATCAGCTCATGGACTTCGGTTGGAGGATCCCTTTCTGGGCCGCCGCACCGCTGGCCCTGGTCGGGCTGTTCGTGCGCCTCCGGCTGGACGACACCCCGGTCTTCAAGGAAATCAAGAAGACCCGCGACTCGGCCGCGGTTCCTGCGCCGAAGCTCAAGCGCAACCTGAAGGCTGTCGGGCTGACGATCTGTTTCGCGGCGGTCCAGGGCCTTGGCTATTACTATTTGGCCACCTACGTGGTGAACTACCTCGAAGTGACTCTCAAGATCCAGCGCCCGAATGCCCTGATGCTCAGCGCTATCGGCCTGCTGATCTACATGGTCTTCTGCCCTATCGCGGGCATGATCTCGGACAAGTACGGTCGGCGCATCCCCAACCTCGTGGGCACGGTGGGCTACGTCCTGCTGCCCATTCCGGTCTTCCTGCTGATGAGCACCGGCAATCCGGCCCTCATCATCCTCGGCCTGATCCTCTTGGGCGCCATCCAGTGCCTGGTCTCGGTGACCACAGTGGTCATGCTGGTCGAACTCTTCCCGGCGTCCACCCGGGCCACGGGTAGCGCAATCGGCTTCAACATCGCCCTCGCCTTCATCGCCGGCCCCGGGCCCTACATCGGCGCGTTCCTGGCCTCCAGCACCGGCAACGCCATCGCCCCGGCCTTCTACCAGGTCTTCATCGCCCTGATCGCCCTGGTGGTCCTCCTCAAGTGGCTGCCGGAGAGCAGCAAGCAGGATATCTTCAGCGACGAGATCGACTGGCACGCGAAGACGCCGGGGCCGGTCGAGGATGCCAAAGTCATTGCCTAAGCGAGGATAACGAGCATGACGAACAGCGATACGTATCAAGTCAGCATTGTGAAGTTCGGGACCCGATCCACAGTGAAGAGCGATGTGTACCTGAACTTCCACATCTACAAAACGCCTGACGAACCCGTGGACATGGACTACTTCTTCTGGGTGATCCGCAACGGGCAACGTACCGTCGTCGTCGACACCGGCTTCTCCCGGCACGGCGGGGAGGTGCGGAACCGCACCTTCCTGATCGAGCCGGCCGCGGCCTTCGCCGCCCTGGGCGTAGATCCCGGAGACGCACCGCAGGTGCTGGTCACCCACGCGCACTACGACCACATCGGGAACCTGGACCTGTTCCCGGACTCGAACATCATCATGGCCCGCGCTGAACTGGACTTCTGGCTCAGCAGCTTCGCCGCCCGCAGGCAATTCAAGCACTCGATCGAAACCGAGGAACTGGATTACCTGAAGCGGGCGGCGGGGGAGGGCAGGATCACGACCTTCGACGACGACTACACGGTTGCCCCCGGCATCCGCATCTCGCGCGTCGGCGGCCACACTCCGGGCCAGTCGATCGTCACCGTGCAGACCAGCGAGGGCCAGGTGGTGCTCGCCTCCGACGCCATCCACTACTACGAGGAATTCGAACAGGACCTACCGTTCATGTTCGTCAATGACGTGCAGGAAATGTATGCCGGCTTCGACACGATCCGGCAGCTGATGGACACGACCGCCAGCCATCTTGTGACAGGCCACGACCCCTCCACCCTGGAGCGATTCACTCCCGTCACGGCCGGCCCCCTGGCCGGGCTCGCAGCAACCATCGGCAGAAAGGAAGAACAGTCATGACCATCCTGCGTTTTGACGGCAAAGTGGCCGTCGTTACCGGCGCGGCGGGAGGCTTGGGCAAGGCCTCTGCCTGGCGGCTCGCCGCGGAGGGCGCGCACGTCGTCGTCGTCGACATCAATGCCGACGCCGCAGCCGCCGTGGCGCGATCGCTGCCCACCCGGTCCATCGCCGTGGCCGCTGACGTGGCCCGGGAGGCGGACGTCCACCACTACATGCAGGAGGCACTGGACGCCTTTGGCAGGGTGGACCTGCACCACCTGAACGCCGGGATCTTCGGAAAGTTCGCGGCTCTGCCGGACGTCGAAGTCGAAGATTTCGACCGCGTTATGAACGTCAACGTCCGCGGGCAGTTCCTGGGCATGCGGGCAGCCTTCCGGCAGTTCGCCGCGCAGGGCGGCGGCGGCAACATCGCCATCACGGCGTCCATCGCGAGCCTCACGGGGGCGGCGGACCTGCTGGCCTACCACACGTCCAAACACGCCGTCGTGGGGCTGGTCCATGGCGGCTCCGTCTACGGCGGCCCGCTGGGCATCAGGGTCAACGCGGTGGCACCGGGCATCGTGCCCACCGAACTCTTTGCCGCCGCCGCAACCACCAGCGGTGGCAAGAACGACATGGAGCAGCGCGCCAGTACTACCCCGCTGCGGCGGGCCGGCACCGCTGAGGAAATCGCCGGCGTCGTGGCCTTCCTGCTGAGCGATGACTCCGCGTACGTGACCGGCCAGGTGATCGCGGCCGACGGCGGCGCCTCCATTGTGAACACCGTCCGGCCCAGTGGCGGCGCTGGGGCCTGGGACACCACCAGCGTGGACGAAGCCATCTACGGCAACAACTTCCAGAGGGCAGGACAATGAGCGAACTCCGCATCGGGTTTATTGGCCTTGGCAACATGGGCGGCCGGATGGCCACCTGCATCACCAGCGCGCGGAAAGACGTGCTGGGCTACGATCCCGTCTCAGCAAATATCTCCGCGGCCGGCGCCACCCCGGCCGCCAGTGCGGCGGACGTGGCGGACGGCTCGGACATCATCCTCCTCTCCCTCCCCAAGAGTGCCGTCGTGGAGGCCGTTATGCTTGGTGACGGCGGTGTCCTGGAGCACCTGCGGGACGGGCAGATCGTCGTCGACCTGAGCACCTGCGCCCCTGCCTCCACCCGCAAGATCGCGGGCAAAGTGGCCGCCGCAGGCGCGAGCTACCTGGACGCCGGCATCTCCGGCGGCGCGGCGGCCGCAGAAAAGGGCGAATTGGTGCTGATGGTGGGCGGGGAGGAAAGCACCCTTGAGCGGGCACGGCCGGCGCTGGAATTCTTCTCCAGCAAGATCTTCTACACCGGGGCGTCCGGGGCGGGCCACACGACGAAGCTCATCAACAACTTCCTGAATGCCATCACCCTGTCCGCCACGGCGGAAGCAATGGTCGCCGGCAAGAAGGCCGGCCTGGACCTGGAGGTGCTGCTGGATGTCATCAACAACAGCTCAGGGGTCAGCTTCGCCTCGCTGAACAGGTTCCCGAAGATCATCAAGGGGGACTATCTCAAGGGCGGCCTCACCAATTCCCTGATGATGAAGGACGTGATGGCCTACGTCGAGCTGGCCGGGGACCTCGGGGTGGCAAGCCCGAATTCCGCGGGTCCGCTGGCGAGCTTCGGCCTCGCCAACGCTCTCGGCTACGCCGACCAGATCAGTAACACCGTGGTCGACGCCATCGGAGATGTGTCCGGCGGCGTGCGGCTGTTCGACCCGTTGCCGGCGGGCGACGAAACGCCCGAGGAACCGCATGCAGCGCCCGGACCGGCAAAGGAGCAGCCATGAGGATCATCAACGGACCCGTGCAGGACGGCACGGCAGGCAAAGCCGGCTCGCAGTTCAGCGGCACCGCTTTCCCGTATTTGACGATGTCATCCACGGACGGCGTCACCATCAACACGGTCAACTTCACCCCGGGGGCCAGGACGTACTGGCACCATCACGAAAATGGCCAGATCCTCCAGGTGCTCGCCGGGCGGGGTCTCATCCACGCAGAGGGGGAGGACACCCCCCGCGTCCTCAACGCCGGCGACACAGTCTGGTGCCCGCCGGGAGAACGCCATTGGCACGGCGCCGCCCCGGATTCCTTTATGACCCACACCGCCATTTCTCTGGGTGTGACGCACTGGGCCGAACCGGTGGACGAGCCCGACTACAGCAAGACCCCAGATCTCCGGAAGGAATAACCATGGACCGCAGCGACACACACGAAACTACTTACGACGAGGGTCTGGCAACACGCAAGGAAGTCCTTGGGGCCAGCCACGTTGAACGATCCCTTGGGCAGGTGTCCGAGTTCAGCCGACCCATCCAGGAACTGGTCACGGAGTACTGCTGGGGCGCCGTCTGGAACCGCGACGGCCTAGACCGGCGGAGCCGCAGCATGATCAACATCGCAATGCTCACGGCCCTGAACCGGTCCCATGAACTCGGGGTGCACGTCCGCGGAGCCATCAACAACGGTGTCTCGGAGCAGGAAATTCAGGAGATCCTTATGCAGACAGCCATCTACGTAGGCGTCCCCGCAGCCCTGGAATCCTTCCGGGTGGCTGAGAAGGTGCTGAACGAACTCAAGGTCAGTGAGGCGTCATGACCACAGTTGCCTTCATCGGGCTCGGGAACATGGGCTCGCCCATGGCACGGAAGCTTCTCGACGCCGGCTACACCGTCCGGGGATTCGACCTAGCGGAGGAGGCCCGGGCGAAGCTAGGGGCTGTGGGCGGCCTGGCGTTCGGCTCGCCGGCCGAGGCGGTCAACGGCGCCACCACCGTCATCCTCATGCTGCCAAATTCCGACGTCGTCGAGTCGGTGATCGCGAGCGCCGATGTCGAGGCGGCTTTGGCCACAAACACCTTGGTCGTCGACATGAGCTCGAGCGAACCGCTTCGCAGCCGGGCCCTCGAGCAACGCCTGCGGCAAAAAGGTATCCGCTTCGTCGATGCCCCAGTATCCGGTGGCGTGAAGGGCGCGGAAAACGGCGTGCTCACCGTCATGGCAGGGGGATCGGACGAGGATCTGGCGGAGGTATCCGCCATCCTGGAGTGCTTCGGAACCGTCAAGCACGCCGGGCAAGTGGGGGCAGGACACGCGGCGAAGGCACTGAACAACCTCATGTCCGCCACGCACCTGCTGGTCAGCAGCGAGGCCATCCTGGCCGGGCAAAGCTTCGGCGTGGATCCGGATCTCCTGCTGCAGATCGTCAATGGCTCGAGCGGCAAGAGCGGCTCGACCGAGAACAAATGGCCCAACTTCATCCTTCCGGGCACCTACAATTCGGGCTTCGCCCTGAAACTGATGCTCAAGGACATGAAGATTGCAGTCGACCTCGCCGACCAGGTCCACGCCGCGTCGAGGCTGAGCCACGCCGCGGTCCAGCTCTGGGAAGAAGCTGCTGCAGAACTGCCGGACAACGCCGACCACACAGAAATAGCCCGGTGGGTGGCCGCGACTTCACAAGAGTCCGCCGTCAGCCACAGGTAGGATTGCTGAGATCCGCGCGCAGGAAGAAGGAACACGATGACCGTGACCAATTCATTGGCCGACTCATGGGCGTCCGAGCCGCTGGGACGCGTGGCTGCGCCGGTGCGCGAGCAAGTTGCCGACCGGCTCCGGAGCGCCATCACCGGGCTTCAGCTCAAACCTGGCCAGCGCCTCGTGGAGCGGGAGCTGATGGAGCAGCTCGGCGTCTCTCGGACCACCGTCCGGGAAGCGATCCGGGAGCTTTCCTCCGAGGGGCTTGTGACTGTTGTTCCGCAGAAAGGCGCAATCGTCAGCAGGCCCACGCGCTCGGAAGCCGAGGACCTCTATGAGGTGCGCGCCACCCTGGAGTCACTCATTGTCCAGCGGTTCATCGAACGGGGGACTGACCCGGAGATTAGTGATCTTCGGAGGGCTACTGCGCACTACCGGAAGGTGACGGAAGAGCACAGCGATGACATGCGCGGGGTGCTCGCGGCCAAGGACGGCATCTACGCCGTGTTGATCGCGGGCGCCCGCAGCGAACCGTTGCGTCAGCTCATCGAGCAGATCCAGGCCCGCGTGCACGTACTGCGCGCGGCGTCCCTCTCACACCCCGGCCGTGCCATGGAAGCGGTGGAAGAGATGGAAGCCATCGCCGCCGCGGTAGCCAAACGGGACGCCCCGCTGGCCACCGCCCTGTACGCCGCCCACGTCCGGCGTGCCGCACGCACGGCCCTCGCCGATTTCGACGACTGACAGCCACTAACACCACAGCCACACCGCATTAGCGAGTGTTGCTCCGCCATGCCCGAAAGCGGTCAGCCGAGGCAACTCATTGACCGTCCGACCCACCCCAGTGAAGGAAAAACCATGGAGCTGACAGCCCGCCAGCAGCAAATCAAACAAGACTTCATCAGCATCCGCGGAACGTGGGGAGACTCGTGGGAGGCCATCCTGGCGCTCAGCCCCGAGTTCCTTGCGGGGTACCTCTCCATGTCCTCCGTTCCATGGAAGAAGAACCACCTGGAAGACAAAGTCAAGGAGTTCATCTACATTGCCGTGGATAGCGCGGCAACCCACATGTACCTCCCGGGTGTCCGGCAGCACGTCCGGGCCGCCTTGCGCTTTGGTGCCACGTCAGCGGAGATCATGGAGGTGGTGGAACTTGCAAGCACGCTCGGGGTGCACGCCATGAACGTCGGGGTACCCATTCTCTGTGATGTCCTGGACGAGACCGGGGGGCGAACCGTCAAACAGCCCCTGACGGAGTACCAGGAGCAGGTCAAGAAGGAATTCACCGAAAACCGCGGCTACTGGAACAAGACCTGGGACGACACCTTGGAACTCGATCCGGAATACCTTGAGGCCTACACGGAGTTCTCCTCCGCGTCCTGGAAGTTCGGGCCGCTGGAGCCCAAGGTCAAGGAATTCATCTACATCGCGTTCGACATTGCCGCCACCCACCTTTACGAGCGTGGTACCAAATTGCACATGGAGAACGCGCTCCGCTACGGCGCCACGGTGGAGGAGATCCTAGAGGTCATGGAAATCGCGAGCGTCATCGGCATCCATGCGGCCACCACCGCGGCCCCGATCATCCTCGAAGAAGTCGCCGCGTTCGAAGCAGAAAAGGCCGCCTCGTGACTGTAACTGCACAGCCCACCGTTACTGCGGAGCGCGAGAGCGAGCTGCTGGCCTCTGTTCCGACCGGACTGCTGATCAACGGCGAATGGCGGCCGGCCGCGTCCGGTAAGACGTTCGACGTCGAGGATCCCGCCACCGGCAAGGTCCTGCTCAGCATCGCTGACGCGGGTCCCGAGGACGGCAAGGCCGCCCTGGACGCAGCCGCTGCCGCACAGGATTCCTGGGCACAGGTCCCGGCCCGTGAACGCGGGGAGATCCTGCGCCGTGCCTTCGAAATGGTCACCGCCCGCGCCGAGGACTTCGCCCTGCTGATGACCCTGGAAATGGGCAAGCCGCTGGCCGAAGCCCGCGGTGAGGTCACGTACGGCGCTGAGTTTCTGCGTTGGTTCTCCGAGGAAGCCGTCCGCGCGTTCGGCCGCTACTCGGTCTCCCCGGACGGCAAGTCCCGCCTGCTCGTCACCAAGAAGCCGGTGGGCCCCTGCCTGCTGATCACGCCGTGGAACTTCCCGCTGGCCATGGCCACCCGGAAGATCGCCCCCGCCGTGGCCGCCGGCTGCACCATGGTGCTCAAGTCCGCCAACCTGACGCCCCTGACCTCGCAGCTGTTCGCCGCCGTGATGCAGGAGGCCGGCCTGCCCGCCGGTGTCCTGAACGTCATCCCGACCTCGACCGCCGGCGCCACCACGGGCCCGCTGATCAAGGATCAGCGCCTGCGGAAGCTCTCCTTCACCGGGTCCACCGAAGTGGGCCGCCGGCTGCTCTCGGACGCGTCCGAAACCGTGCTGCGGACCTCGATGGAGCTCGGCGGCAACGCCCCGTTCGTCGTCTTCGAGGACGCCGATATTGACGCCGCCGTGGCCGGGGCCATGCTGGCGAAGCTGCGGAACGTGGGCGAGGCCTGCACCGCCGCGAACCGGTTCATTGTGCACGAGTCCGTCGCGGCCGAGTTCGCGGAGAAGTTCGCCGCGAAGATGGCGGACATGACCACCGCCCGCGGCACCGAAGCCCACTCCAAGGTCGGCCCGCTGATCGATGCGAAGAGCCGCGACAAAGTCCACGAGCTCGTCACCGACGCCGTGGCCTCCGGGGCCGTGGCCGTGGCCGGCGGCGGACCCGTGGACGGGCCCGGCTACTTCTACCAGCCCACCATCCTCACCGGCGTCACCGAGGGCACCCGGATCCTGTCCGAGGAAATCTTCGGACCCGTCGCCCCGATCATCACCTTCACCACCGAGGACGAGGCCATCCGGCTGGCCAACAACACCGAATACGGCCTGGTCGCCTACGTCTTCACCCGCGACCTGAACCGCGGCATCCGGATGGGCGAACGCCTCGAAACCGGCATGCTCGGCCTGAACGCCGGCGTGGTCTCCAACGCGGCAGCACCCTTCGGCGGCGTGAAGCAGTCCGGCCTGGGCCGCGAAGGCGGCCTGGAGGGTATCGAGGAGTACCTCTACACGCAGTACATCGGCATCGCCGACCCCTACGCCGGCTAACACGAAAGGGCGGAAGATGTTCATCAGCTTGGAAAACGCCACTGAGGTGGGTACCGCTGCTCTGAGGAAACTGGGGTTGTCCGGTCCGGATTCAGACATCACCCTCCGGCACCTCCTCGACTGTGAGCTGAGAGGCTTGTCGTTCAGCGGACTAGCCCGGATCCTGAGCATCGGTGAGCGGTTGGCTGTGAAGCCCATGGGCGCGGACGGCATCAGAATCACGCGGGAGACACCTCTGTCAGCCCAGCTGGATGGTGGGGACAGACTCGGTTACGTTGTGGCGCAGCGAGCCGTGGGGATCGCCCTCGACAAGGCGGCGGACGTGGGCCTGGCAGTCGTCGGAGCGAACAATACTTGGTACACGGGAATGCTGTCTTATTACGCCGAAATGATCACAGCGCAAGGGCTCGTCGCTATGATCGCCTCGAATGCGTCGCCCTGGGTGGCGCCATTCGGCGGGACGGAGGGCCGGTTCGGCACGAACCCGTTTTGTCTGGGGTTTCCCAGCACGTCAACGCCGGTGATCTGGGACATCGGAATCTCGGAAATCATTCATGCCCAAGCCGTCCTCGCTCAGCGACAGGGACGCCACCTGCCTCCCGGTGTCGCCTACGACTCCGACGGTCAACCTACGACAGATCCGGCACGAGCCTTGTCCGGAGCCTTTACCGCATGGGGCGGACACAGGGGCAGCGGCCTCGGCGTGAGCGTCCAGCTGCTGGGAATTCTGGCCGGGTCGCCGGTTTTTCCGAAGCCGCTGGAGGACTTTGGTTTTCTTGTCTTCGCCATGCAGCCTGACCTGTTGACCCAGGGGGAAGAATTCGTGGTGAAGGTCTCGGCGTTTTCCGAGGCCATGCGGACAACCCGACGGGCGGATGAGGAAGTGCCCGTCCGGATGCCCTTCGAACGGTCGGCCGCCCTGCGGGCCGAGCAGCTTGCAGCCGGTGGGTTCGACGTCGACGCTTCCGTCCTTGAGGCCATCACGGCTCTGACGCAGAAGGATTAATCGCTTCGCCAGCCGGGCGACAAAGCTGCCGGACGCATTGCAGCCAGGATTTCCGGCTACGGCGAGGCCGTGTTCGGGACCGTTTTCTGGGCCCTTGCACGCAGCGCTTCTCCCATTTCCGGGGTCTCTCCAACGTCGATAAGCGGCTTTTCGTGGAGCAGTATCCGGTTGTGGAGAGGGCCATCATGACGCTGATCTGGCCGCGCCCTACGGGAGCCGGGCCAGCGACGGATCGCCTGCTGAGAAATGTCGGTCTGACAGATAGGGGACAGCTGGTCGGCGTCCTCAGATTCTGCGAATTCCAACCAGCGAGGCGACCGAGGAACGCCCACTTAGCTAGCCTGACCTAATACCGGCTATCGGCCCGCAGAAGAGCTCACAGATTCCGGGAATGACAGACTTCCCACTCTTATGTCCCATCGGGTCAGCCTTGGGGCTGATCAATGTAGAGATCCCGCTGGCCGCACTGGAGAAGCCTATCGATGCGCGGTTCCTCAGCGCGCAGGAGCGGGAGATGATCGGGGACCTGCAGGCTGCCGGTACTTCAATCAGGGCGGCCCAAAACGGCCAAGCTCGGTGGCGGGTCGGACTTGGGTGTGCACGACCCATGGAAACCGCCCACCAGCCGGCCCTTTTCGGTTTTAACTGATGAAGATGGTGGCGTATCCAAGCCGAGCACGGCGTGAGTGTCCTGTTAGCGTCCAGGGCCTCTTCAACCAGTGCGATAGATCCCCTCAGGGATTCTGATCAGTTCGAGCCGAAGAATGCGCCTCCCGGTTGGGTTCCTCATGCGAGGACCCTCAGCTTGAATCAACCCTGGCTGAGGGCGCAACCGGAAGGACGCTGCCGGCTCCTGCATCAGTCGAGGTCGGCAACTGTCGCTGTCTGCTGTTCAGTCATCGTCTTAGTTGCCTTCCGCGACTTGAATGATGGTTTTGCCGTTCGCTCGCCGCAGGGAGTTGAATGCGGAAGGTGCTTCGGCGAGAGGGCGGACCGCGCCGAGGATGGTGCGCAGACGCCGGTCTCTCAGCCGCTGTGCGAGGTCTGTTAGCCGACTCCGGTCCGCTTCCACGACGAAGAAGACGGCTCGCCCGTTCTCGGGCTGCAGGGAAGGAGGACCAGCGATAGTTACCAGGGTCCCCCCTGCACGGACGAGCGCCGTGGAACGATCGCGGATGTCGCCGCCAATGAGATCGAAAACCAAATCCACCTCACCGGCGTCTTCCACCTGATCGGCGTCCAGATCAAGGAATGTATCGGCGCCAAGATCAAGCACCGTCTCCCTATCCGCTGCCCGCCCCGTGCCGATGACACGGGCACCGGCTTCGCGGGCCAGTTGCGTTGCGATTGATCCGACACCGCCGGCTGCGCCGTGGATAAGGACGGTCTGGCCCGGTTCAAGGCGGCCGTGCTCGAAGATCCCCTGCCAGGCGGTTAGCCCTGAGATCGGCAGTGTAGCGGCCACGGTGTGATCGATGTCTGCCGGAAGCGGAGCGAGATTTCGGGCTTCCACGGCGACGTACTCAGCCAATGCGCCGTTGCGGGTCCAGTCGCACAGGCCGAACACCCGCTGACCTATGGTGAGGCCGGTAGTGCCGTACCCGAGTTCGGTGACGACGCCGGAGAGTTCGTGTCCGGGGATGCTGGGGGTGCGGTCCCTTCCTGACCTGTCTGACCAGGTTCCCGGCCAGTCAAGTTCCCCCGGCGTGAATCCCGCTGCATGGACACGAACGATGACATCGTTTTCAGCTGCGTGCGGGTGGGGCTGTGTGGTCAGTGTGAGCCCGGCAAGACCGGCATGGGGGTCAGAGACGGTGAGTGCGTGCATGTCAGATCCTCTACTTCAGATGATTTAGAACAGGGCGCGACGGGCGTCCCAAAGAACTGACGACGTACCAGTTAATGATGTGAGGTCTGCGGACCGTGACCAGGCCAGAGACTAAGTTTCGCCGGGTTCCATTGAATCCAGACCCTGGTGACCCGATCACCGTCGACGAGCAGATTAATCACGCCGGTCACGCGCCCGTCCCGCACCAGCGCGAAGGCCGGTCCGTCGCCGGTGGTCTGGGGCTCGAGGCTGACCGTGGGTTGTTTGGCGAGGACGCCAAGGAGGAAACGGGCCACCTTCGATACTCCGTTGATCGGATTCAATGCTGCACGCGCGAATCCACCGCCGTCGGACCGGAGGGTCGCGGCAGGATCGAGCAGTGACATCAAGGTGCTGATGTCACCCTCACGGCACGCTTCACCAAACGCTTGCACCACCCTGGCATGCTCGGCCTCGTCGACCGCGTGTGCGCGCTGGGATCGGACGCGCCGGCGAGCCGAACTCGCCAGCTGGCGGGCCGCTGCCGGGGAACGCCCAACGATGCCAGCGATCTCCTCAAAGGGAACCGCAAAGACATCATGCAGAATGAATGCGACGCGTTCTGCCGGTGTCATCGCTTCGAGCACCACTAGCAGTGCCGTGCTTACCGACTCGTCAAGCGTCACCCGGTCCAGCGGGTCGTCCGATTCTGACGGCACGAGCGGCCTGCTGTTGTCTGTCGTCGTAGCGGCGAAAACGTTCGCGGGTACTGGCTCGGGCAACCACTGGCCGACGTACGTTTCCCGGCGGACACGGGCAGTGCCGAGCATGTCAAGGCATATGCGGCTGGTTACCCGAGTGAGCCAGCCCGCTGGGTTCGCGATACCTGCGCGCTCGGCGTCGTCGAGCCGGTACCAGCGCACGAACGATTCCTGCACGGCGTCCTCCGCCTCGCTGACCGTGCCGAGCATTCTGTAGGCCAGACCGACCAGCCGTCGCCGCTCATAATTGAACAGCTCAGCTACCGCATCGCCCGGTTCCACTCCCATGAAGACCTCCACAGAGCCGGCTACAGGAACCGGCCATCGTAAAGACTGACGATACTAGCCGGGCTGTTGTGAGGACCGTTCGAATCCCAGTGAACCCTGGACTCATCAAGCGGCCGTCTACCGCCACGCAGGCACTGAGGAATACTTACGGTTGCGCATCTGGGCGATCATGTGTTGGCGCGAGGACCGACTGGTCGCCGTGGCCGGGCGCCGCCCTGATCAGGGTCGAGTGAGGTCTGGATGGTGGAGTTTCGTCATCAATGCCCACCGTGCTGGTTGTTCCTGGTCGGTCGGTGTGCGGGTTGCGTGCAGCGATCGCAGTGAACAGGGCACCGATTAGCGCAAGTGAGCCGTATCCGAGGGCGATCTGCGGCAGCGAGAAGGTGTTGGAGAGTTTGCCGGCGATGAGGGCGGGGATCGTGGCGCCGCTGTAGCAGAGTAGGTAGATGACGCTGAAGATCGGTGCCCGGTCGGCCAGGGTGCTGCCGTGCAGCAGGGCCCGGGTGGCGGCGCTGATGGCGATGCCTTGACTGGCGCCGGCGACGATGGTTGCGACGATGAACAACGCCAGTGTGCCGGTGGCGATCGCTGTGATGATGCCGATCATTCCGCCCAGGAAGGCGATCATGCCGAGGCGTTGGGCCGTCGCCGGTGAGAATCGGCCACCGAGGGGAGCGCCGAGAACGCTGGGACCCATGTAGGCGGCGAACACCAGTCCGAGGATGAGCGGGCTGCTGGTGTGGAGTTGATCTTCGACCAGCGCGGGCACGAAGGCTTGG
Source organism: Arthrobacter sp. Y81 (assembly GCF_002929335.1). Taxonomy (GTDB): domain Bacteria; phylum Actinomycetota; class Actinomycetes; order Actinomycetales; family Micrococcaceae; genus Arthrobacter. The sequence goes on along the minus strand of NZ_PJIL01000026.1, from coordinate 28,621 downwards.
TAAAAGGCTCCGGTCGCCCAGGTGGCGAGGAACACCGACGCCGCTGCGAGGAGCAGGTGCCTGACCCGGGCTGGTACGCGGACTCGGGGTCGCAGTGATTGCCAAGCACCCGGCGTCGGCGTGGCGGTTTCCGGGCTGACAGCGATGAGTGCAATAGACAGGAGGAGGAGGCCGACGACAACCAGATAGATGAGATCGCGCGGCCAGGGGCCGAACTGGACCAGGGCACCGGAGGCGATGGCACCGACTGCGAGGCCGAGCATGACTGTCTGGCTGGAGGCGACGGAGGCCAGCCAGGTCGGCCTGGCCGGCGCGGCGTCGACGATGTAGGAGGTGAGGCTACTGCTGGCCAGCCCGGCGCCGAGGCCCATCAGGAGCCGGCCGGCGATCAGAGTGCCGACGTCGTGCACGTTCAGCAGCACCAGACAGCCGAGTAGGAGCAAGCCGAGGCTGGCGATCGAAGTGGGCCGTCGGCCCACATGACTGGACAGTCGTCCCAGCACCAGCAGTGTGGTGAGAGTAGCGGTGGAGTAGGCGACGACGGTCAGCGAGATGTCGGCGTTGGTGAACCCGTCCTCGGCCCGGTAGATGTTGAAAAGAGGGATTGTCGACCCCACTGCGGCAAACGCGGCCACCAGGGAGACCACTGCGGAAACGAACGCCAGGCGGAGCGTTCTGCCCTTGCGAGTCATGTTGACCACTGGTGCCATGTTTTGCATCGAGTCGTGCCTTCCTATTGTTCTTAACCACCCCGGAGTTCTGCAGCGGTCAGCTGTGCGCGGGCATGATGGCCGCGGTCACGTCGACGTTCAGCCAACGGACCTGCGGCACGGCTGCGAGCATGTCTGTGGGCCAGATCCCCGCTGGGATTGCTTTTGGGTGTTGCGTCCCACCCGAGGTCCGGGGTATCTCGCGACCAGCAGCCTCGCGGGCGCGGGTTAGGCTCCGGGAGCGATCGCGCAGGCCGAGACGCATACCCAGGTGCCCTCACGCTTCTGATACACATCGGTGTACAGGGCTTCCTGCTCCGCGCCATTGGCCAGCAGCGTGTACGTTCCACGGCCATGGATCAGAGCAACGTCGCCGAGGAGGCGGATCTTGACTTCGAGCAGAGCGAGATCCTTGAAAGGGCGAGGCTTAGCGATGTACTCGAGGTACTCGTCGCGGTTGCGGGTGACACCCGGTGTCTGCACGAGGAAATCTTCAGCAAGGAACTCGCTGAAGCGCTTGGCGTCGCTGGCCTGGTCCGCATTGTTGTAGTCAAGGTTGAGCTGCTCGAGAATCGTCAGATCTTCAGTGGACCGCGTGGTGTCATTCATTTCTTGCTCCTTCTGCGTGTAGTTCGCCGTTCGCTGTAGGTGGGCACAACGAACGGCGTCATTGTCCGAGTAGTTTGTGGCGGTTCGCGGCGTCGTCTTACCAACAACGTTGCAATGTCGCTCGCCACTTGACGCCGACCCCCGCGGGCCCTTTCCGGTCAGCGTGGGGTGCCGCCGAGGGGCTATGAAGCTAAGGACGGTGAGCCGATGAGGCGCCAAGTCGGCCAAGGGCGAATGACCGATCGGAACTGCTCCCTAACGCGCCGTGTGAAGTCACAGCGATCCCAATAGACGAGACCCAGCTAAGATGAAGCGATCTGAAAAGAATAAAGGGACCATATGGTCCATTGGTGTTGCAGAAAGGCGGCATATTTCTTTGTACAGAGCGTGAAGCGCCATACGAACTGGACTTAATCGTCCACGTGATGGCAGGATGTGTGAATGGTGTCGACTGGCTGGGTGGACGGATGAGGACATACTTTGTGGAGGTCTTGGCCCGCGAAAGAGCTTGTCTGGCTGGAGTCACCGACGGGGCGATGCTTGCCGGCTGGCGCCGTGGCGTCGTCGAGGAGCTCATGACCCCGCAGTCGCCGTACGTGTTGGCGTTGCGACAGACAGGCGATGTGCGCGACCGTGCCGACTTCCTCGACCGGTGGCGCGAGCTCATCGCCGAGACGGTGGATCGTCTGCTGCAGTCCGGCGCCAGGGGGGACACGCACTGCTCTTCCGCGCGGGGCCCGAAGGCCGATGTCGACGCTCAGAAGACTGCTGTGCTGATTCTTGCGGCGCTTTGTGGAGGCAGCACTCTGAGTCAGGTTGCACGAGACCCCCGGCCTCTCAACGCCGCACTCGACCTCGCGCTCATGTATTTTGTGGGCAGCCGAGGACAATAGCCCGCAAGGACGGGAACGAGTAGCTCGATAAGTAAAATGGTGTCATGACAACCCTTGACTCGCGGAATGGCAGGCGCCTGACGGCGCGCGGTGAAAAGACGCGGGCCAGGATCGTCGCCGCAGCAGCCGACCTGATGAATGTCCAGGGAGTCGGGGCTACCACGCTCGACGACGTGCTATTGGCGAGTGGAGTGAGCAAGTCGCAGTTGTACCACCACTTCGCAGGCAAGGACGCGCTCGTGCGGGCCGTCATCGACCATGTCGGAGGACGCGTCATCGAGCGTGAGCGCGATGCCCTTGGCCATGTCTCGACGATCCCGGGCCTGCGACGCTGGCGCGATGCCTTGGTACAGAACAACGCCCTACGGCATGGCGCCTACGGCTGTTCGCTCGGCTCACTGGCCTCCGAAGTCTCCGATCAAGACGACGCCGCCCGCCGGGCCGTGTCTCAACTCTTTACCGAATGGCAGGGACTCCTGGCGGGCGTCTTGCGCAGGCTCCAGGACGGTGGCACGCTTCCACCCGAGGCATCAATCGACCAGCTCGCGACAGGACTCATGGGCGCCCTCCAAGGCGGGTACATGCTGGCCCAGACTGCGCGCGATGTCACACCGATGGCAACATCAATCGACATGGCGCTAGCGCATATCGAGAGCCTGCTACTGATTGAGCCCACCCCTGACCAAGCTACGCATGGGGCTGTGATCCTCGCCCGAGATTCGGTTCGAGCTCACCAGTCGCCTAGCGCGTCTGGGTCGTAGGGAGGGCTCGACATCGACTCCGGCCGCCAGTAGGTCGACATGGCATGAAGAACAGCCATCACATCCGATGCCGCGCGGGTCAGCGTCCAGGAATTGCTCGAAGCACTCCCACCACCGGCTATGGCCTTCCACCTCTACCGCCTGGTCATTCAATAAGTTGGGCAGTCGCCGGCTCCCCTTCCAGGTACCCATTAGCGGTCAGGTAGGCTCGGATCTTTCGTCGTGCCTCGAAAACGGTCTTGTAGATCGCGCCCCGATTCGATCCAGACTGAGACACCATGGCGTCCATCGGGACACCGTTGACCACGATCGCGACGAAGAAGTGGCGCTGGTGATCGGTCAATGTCTCGTTCATTGCCCGCTGCACGGCCGTGATCAGTTCCCGCTGCTGTGTCAGTGCGAGCGGGTCGGCAGAGAACCGTGCAGGGAGTCGTTCCCAGTCCTCGACATCTAGGGACACGGATGGCCTGCGCCAAAAGTGGCGGACGAGTTTGTTGGAGACCTCCAGCGCGACAAAGCGGTACGCCCAGGTCGTGAATCGGCTCTCCCCGCGAAAGGTATCGAGCTTCCCCAGCAAGGAAACCATCGCATCGTTGGCGGCCTGATGTGCAAGGTCCTCGAGTTCCGGCCCGCCAATGCGGAAGGTGGGTCCACGCCGATATGTCTCATGTATGGCGACCCTCAGCAACATCTCGTGCAGGCGGGCCAATGCCGCGTCCCGTTTGGTTGCGGCATCGTCGAGGGCGGTCAGCCACGATGATGAGTCCATATCCATGTTGGTAAGTCCTAATTCGCTGAGTGCGCCGTATGTCTGTCTTTGGGGGTTCGGCAATCGGCGCAGGCGGCTCTGCGGCTGATGGTCCTGCGTACTCCGTCGTCGAGTTGAGGGTTTGCCCGATAAGGTCGGTCGATCTGTCGATCGAACACAGAACTATTTAGTCCAGCCTAGGCTCCTAACGTCGATCCGGCAAGCCATGCGTTTGATCCCAGCGTGCGACCTCCATTCATCCAATTGCTCAGACCACAAGCGGGTTTTCCTCGGCCTGACCTGCGAGCATGGAGTTCAGCCGCCATCCCTCAGTGGCACTTTCGGGAATGCAAGTATGGACTAAAGGGTCCTGTTTGGTGTAGAACTGACACAGTGTTCGACAGCCGATTCGAGCACCAGCAGTTTGCCTCTGGCGCGACCGGAGTCATCGAACAGCACGGGAGTCAGGATGTCTAAGAACCGCTTCATCAGCGACGCCATCAATGCCAGCGCGGAGACCGCAGAGGACCGCGTCAAGCTGACCGACATGGTCGCTGAAGCTGCGACCGACGCGCCGGCGGATACCACAACCGAGGACGGGCCCAGCGATGCTTCGATCCTGAACTTCGCGCTCAACCTTGAATACCTTGAAGCCGAGTTCTACCTTCGTGGCGCAACGGGGCAGGGACTTCCCGAGGACATGGTGGGAGGGACGGGGACGCCCGGCCAAGTGTCCGGCGGCCGGCAAGTCGATTTCCGGAGTCCCTTGATCAAGAACATTGCCCGTGAGATCGCCATGGACGAGCGAGCCCATGTCGCGTTCCTCCGCGGCGCACTCGGTAAGGCGGCCGTTGCGCGCCCACGGATCTCTCTCGATCACAGCTTCACCGCGGCCGCGTTGGCTGCCGGCTTGATAAAGCCCGGAGAGATCTTCGACGCCTACGCGAACGACCGTAACTTCCTCTTCGCCGCTTTTCTCTTCGAAGACGTGGGAGTCACCGCCTTCAAGGGTGCGGCACCGTTCATCTCCAACAAGACCTACCTGGACGCAGCAGCAGGCCTGCTGGCAACCGAGGCCTACCACGCCGGGATCGTGCGGGCCACGCTGTTCAACGAGGGACTCGTGGATGATTCCGTTTTCGACGTCGTGCACAAGATCTCCGCGGTTCGCAACGCAGTGAGCGGCCCAGCCGAGGATGATCAGGACCTCGGCACCAAGGACGCAGCCAACCTCGTTCCCACCGACGAATACGGCCGGGCATTCGGACGGAGCGCAGCGGAGATCCTCAACATCGTCTACCTCGACGCCCAAGCGGGAAGCGCCGGCGGCTTCTACCCGGATGGGCTCAACGGAGACATCGTTCACGGCACCGGACCGACCGCGGACTAATTACGTGCCATCGCCAATCAGCAGTGCTGACGTGAAAGCTCATCGAGTGAGCGACGCAACTGCTGATCACCGGCAACCGAGTCGCCTGGACGCGTCCAGAGCGACACACCATTCGAAGGGAGCAAGCCATGTCCATAGCTGAGGGACCTACCGTCAAGAACGGTGACCGCATTGACGCAGGCGACATAGCGGAGGCCCTGACAAGAGCACCATTCACCTACACCGACGAGGCAACGCAGGTATTCACTCGTGACGGTCGCACCACCTACACCGAGAACGGGAGCCCTACATCCGGAAGGTGGGGAGTAGACGATCAGGGGCAGTTCTGGTCCTTCTGGCCACCGACCTATCGCGCTACCTACGACGTCTTTTGGATTACAAATGCCGATGGTGATGTCGTCGGCGTCCGGTTCACCGAACTCATTCGCGGAGCCACGTCCGAAGGACGATACGCCCCCCAGCTCACCTCAAGCCCGGGGTGAGGCTCACCATTAGCGCCCTTCACGCCAGAGACCAGACGCGTCTTTGACCCGGGCACGCGATCCACGATCTAGTAACCACCCCAGAGAAAGAAGGGTCCACATGGCCGCCACCGAGTACCGCAAAGATCCCGAGAAGGTTGCGAAACTCACCCCAGATCAGTACGAGGTCACCCAACAGGCGGCCACCGAACCCGCGTTCCGCAACGAGTACTGGAACAACCACGATGCCGGTCTGTACGTCGACATCGTCTCCGGCGAGCCCCTCTTTGCGTCGATCAACAAATTCGACAGCCACACCGGATGGCCCAGCTTCACCGTCCCCATCGACCCTGGCAACGTTGTGCTGAACGAAGACCGCAGCTACGGCATGGTCCGCACCGAAGTGCGCTCCAAGCACGGCGACAGCCACCTCGGCCACCTGTTCGATGACGGACCAACCGCGGAAGGTGGCCTCCGCTTCTGCATCAACTCGGCAGCATTGCGGTTCGTCCCCCTGGACCAGCTCGAGACCGCCGGTTATGGGCAGTTCCGCAGTCTCTTCACCACGGAGGCAGCATCATGAGCCGCGACCGAGCCATTCTGGCCAGCGGCTGTTTCTGGGGCGCGCAGGAGCTGCTCCGAAAGAAGCCGGGCGTGATCTCCACCGTTGCCGGCTATTCCGGTGGCAACACACCGAACGCCACTTACCGAAACCACGGCGATCATGCTGAAAGCGTGGAGATCGTTTTCGACCCCGACATCATCTCGTTTCGGGATCTGCTCGAGTTCTTCTTCCAGATCCACAATCCCTCGACCCTGGACAGGCAGGGCAACGACATCGGCCGCAGCTACCGGTCAGCGATCTTCTACACCAGTGACGAGCAGAAGCAGGTCGCGCTGGACACCATCAAGGACGTCGACGCGTCCGGGCTTTGGCCAGGGAAAGTCGTCACCGAGGTGGAACCGACCGGAGATTTCTGGGAGGCAGAAGAGGAGCACCAGGACTACCTGCAGAAGTACCCCGACGGCTACACCTGCCACTACGTCCGCCCTGGTTGGAAGCTCCCGCACTGCGAGGACCAGACCGCGCTAACCCGGTAGTCGGCCAGAGGCCTACGAAATTTCTTGCTGACCCCGCTGAAAGGAGAAAAGATGGCAGTTTTCGGAGGTCGCCGCGGCGACGACAACCCTGCGCTCCCACCTGGGCAACACCTGACGGCGTCGTTCCCCGTGCTGTCGGCAGGCCCGACCCCGTCGATCGATACGGAGGACTGGGAGTTCTTCATCCAAACCGAAACAGGACAGACCCATCGGTGGAATTGGGACAAATTCCTCGCCCTCCCGTCCGAGGACATTACCGTCGATATCCATTGCGTGACCAGCTGGTCAAAGTTCGGCACCCGATGGCGGGGCGTGTCACTGGACACCTTGTTCTCTGAGGTCGAAACGGGTTTCGATTTCGTGATGGCGCACTCCTACGGCGGTTACACCACGAACCTCCCACGTCAGGAACTTCTCGACGGAAAGGCCTGGATTGCCTACGAGTACGGAGGCAGCGAGCTTGACCCCGAACATGGCGGCCCGGCACGCCTCCTGGTGCCTCATCTCTATTTTTGGAAGAGCGCCAAATGGGTGCGGGGACTTGTCATGCAGAGCGAGGACAACCCAGGCTTCTGGGAAGAATACGGCTACAACCTGCACGGAGACCCTTGGCGTGAAGAGCGCTACTCGTGACCAGCCAGGCCGTCGGCTGGCTCACCGGCAGTCTGACGAGTGCACACCCACTGACCGCCGCTGCGCGCAGCACCACCTTAACAGTGCCCGGATGGCCAGGTAACGATGCGGGGCAGCACGTCGATGTTAGGCTCACCGCGCCGGACGGGTATCAGGCTGTCCGCTCATACTCCATCGCCAGTGCTGGCCCAGGCGAGGAGATCGAACTAGCCATCGACCGGTTGCCAGACGGTGAAGTCTCTCCATTCCTCGTCGACGACCTCGAACTCGGTGACACGGTCGAGCTCCGGGGCCCACTGGGTGGATGGTTCGTGTGGCGGCCGGAACAGACCCAACCGGTCCAACTGATCGCTGGCGGCTCCGGTGTCGTGCCGTTCGTCGCGATGACCCGCGCTCACGCCAGCGTCGGCAGCACCGTGCCTATGCAGCTTCTCTATTCGCTGCGGACGCCGGAGGACGCGTTCTTCCGCGACGAGCTCTCCCAACCCACAGCAACCGTTCGAACGACGTGGCATTACACCGGTGCTGTGCCGCCGGGTTGGTCTCGCTCAGCCGGGCGGCTGACGGTTGAGGACTTGCAAAGGGAGACACTTCCCCCGGAAAAGGCCCCGCTGACCTATATTTGCGGCCCCACTGGATTCGTCGAAGCCGTCTCCCGTGCCCTCATCAGCCTCGGGCACGCACCCGATGCCATCCGCACCGAGCGATTCGGAGGAACCTGATGGACCACCTTGACGGCAATGTCCTCGCTGGACCGACCACCGATCTTTTCGCCTTCGAACCGACAACGGCCCAGGGCCAATGCCGGTCCTGCGCCGACATCGCCGCGTTGGGACAAGCGATGGTGTATGGCCAGCCCATGGGCTTCGTCGCGCGCTGTCGCAACTGCGACAACGTCCTCCTCGTCGTCGTCGAACACGCCGGACAGAAATCTCTCAACATGCGAGGGCTCCGCTGGTTGCGGGTTGCGGACCCCGTCGAGCACAACCGCATCTAAACCCATCAGTAGAAGGAGTTCCAGGTGCGCCAGACCATCATCATCGGCTCCGGTCCCGCCGGGTACACAGCCGGGATTTACGCCGGCCGCGCCAACCTCGATCCGCTACTCATCGCAAGCTCAGTCGAAGCCGGCGGCGAGCTGGTCAAGACGACTGAGGTCGAGAATTTTCCCGGGTTTCGGGACGGCGTCCTGGGCCTCTCATGTTCAAAATCAAGCCAAAGCCGAAAGGTTTGGCACCGAGGTTGTTCTGGACGACGTCGTGGACCTTCAACTTGAAGGCGATCTCAAGCACGTCACCATTGGCGACGGTGATGTGCACAAAGCTCTCTCGGTGATCTTTGCCACTGGCTCTGCGTACCGCAAACTCGCACGCGAATTCTCCGCGGGACTCGGCGAGCAGGAACTGTGCCAGGTTTTCGCTGAGCACTGTGTCCTTTGCTACTGTGCGCCCGGTCAGCTTCCGCTGCCCTTGGCGGAGTAAAGGGGCCGATGTTGTTGTTTCCGTTCTGGCTCCTTGTACTGATCTTCCTCGCCGCCGTCGGCGCGATCTGGGTCGCCGGCATTCAACTCAGTCGCTACACCGACGTTCTGGCCGAACGTTTACATCTCGGTGCGGCATTTGGCGGCCTGATCCTTCTCGCCATCACCACAAACCTTCCCGAGCTGGCAATAACCGTCAGCTCCGCGATCCAAGGTGATCTCTCGATCGCTGTCGGTAACATCCTCGGCGGCATCGCCATCCAGACCGCAGTACTGGCATTTCTTGACCTGGTCGGGGTACGCGGCGCTAAATCGCTGACCTACCGAGCCGGGTCGCTATCGCTCATCGTCGAAGCAGCGCTCGTCATCGCGATCCTGTCCGTCGTCATCGCCGGCAGCCAGATGCCAGCGGACCTCATATTCTTCCGCCTCACCCCAGACACCGCTCTCATCGCAGCGATCTGGGTCATTGCCTCCTGCTGGTCAATCGCGCCGGGAGAGGCATGTCGTGGTACGACGACGGCCACGCGCCCGGATCCCAACCTGAACCGATGGGACACAGCCGTGCGATGCAGGATGAGATCGCAACCTCAACCGGCACCAGCACTGCCAAGGCAGCCGCGATCTTCATCGCCGCCGCACTCCTCACCTTCGTAGCCGGCATCGCGCTCGAACGCAGCGGAAGCGCCATGGCCGACCAGTATGGCCTTTCCGGCATCCTCTTCGGAGCCACGGTACTGGCGGCTCTTGCCACGTCCCTTCCCGAGATCTCGACGGGGCTCGCCGCAGTCAAGACTGCCCGTGCTGTTCCTCCTCGCGACCGTCATCTCAGGGAAGGCTGTCTTGCCCTCAGCAGAGGCTACCGATATCTACCTCACCGCACTCGCCATCCTGCTCACCCTCGTTTACCTGCTGGGGATCGCGTTTCGCCCCCGCCGGAAAGTCCTCGGCATGGGAATCGACTCGCTGCTCGTCCTTATTCTCTACGCGGTCGGCACGGCCGGACTCTTCGCAATCAGCAGAACCTAACCGCGTCAGGGACTCTCGAGCGCCCCCATTGACGACCTCACAGCCCCACATCTCTCCCAAAGTACCTACCCCCTACCTACGAGCAGCCTGAGTCAACGTTCGAACCGCGCCAGGGACACTTCGATGCGATATCAGAAGGACGCTCGTTTCGCTCTGGCTATCTGATCTCCACCGGAACACGGGGGCACAACTCAGGTCTCCAGACTTCCGCGAACACGTATCTCGTCGGGGTCTTCGGCGCGGATACTTGTCAGAAAAGCAATGTCCTCAAGCTCAATCCTTGCGGCGAGCTTAAATACTTCGTCAACAAGCCCGGATGGAATAATCACCGCCGCCGCGGCGTCGGCATACACGAAATCGCCAGGGAGAACAGTCACACCCCCAACAACTACGGGGACGTTCGCAGCGATGGGCATCAGATCAGCCGTTCCCGCCTTCACGGTCTCGCCGCTGCAGTAGAAAACAGGCTCATACCGTTCGAGCTCACCAAAATCCCGAAGCCGGCCGTCTGTGAGAAGCCCCGCAAGTTTCCGATTCTGTAGCCGCGAAAACTTCGTCCCACCACCCACGGAGATATCCGGCTGGCCGCCGCTGTCCAGCACCAACACTATTTCCTCAGGATCAGCGGGAACCGCCTCATAGAAGAGGCGTGCGAAACTGTTCACCTGTGCGTCAAAAACATCCTGCCGAAACGGAACAAACCGGATGGTGACAGCCCTCCCGCACAATACGCGCCCCGGTGTGGGCGATACCAGATCGAGAACATGCGCCCTATGTGTCGAGACGCGGCCGAGCGCATCCGTTAGCGATGCCGAGGATACGCCGCCCTTCCGCGAACCGTTAAGATCGGTCACCGTCCGACCCGGCCAACGTCGTTCGGCGCCACTGTGTCCAGCACCGGCACAGCCACCTGGGCAAGTTTCAACCTAGTCCAGACATTCATATTGATAACCACAGCAGCGAATTCAGCGATAAACTTCTCATCAAAAAATCGGGCCAATCGCTCGTGATGTTCAGCGAAAGCGGACACGTCAAATGCCGTGAGCGCCTCCGTGTATGCGAGAGCCGCACCCTCGCCTTCAGCGAACATGGTGCTCTCTCGCCAGCTCGCAAGGTGAGCGGCCTTGGCCGCGTTCAGACCCATATTCCGCGCGACGGCAGTATGCAAAATCAAGCCGTACGAGCACGGACTCAACGGAGCCACACGAAGCCGCAACCCCGCCCGCAGGCATGGTGCAACGTCACGGATGATCGTCAGAGCAGCTTCCCTTCCCGCGTCACGAGGGCGTACCTGGTGCTCACTCAGGATCGAGATTCCGTTGAACGCGTTGGTCGTTGCAGCAACCCACTCCGCCGCCATGAACGTCAGGTCACCGAGCAAGCTGCGGGCGGCTACGAGGTCGGCTTTGCTGTTCCCATTCAGGGGCGACTGTGTTGCGGCTTCTGCGATCGCCAGCACGGCTGCTTCCCACTCGCCGAAGGGAGACGCGTCCCGCAACCCCCGGTCCCAGATCGAGCTCCTGCGTGCCGCCAGCTGCCGCCCGTGCCATAAATGTAGATCGAGGCAGAACAGGCATCCGTTGGGCTGTGACACGCACAGCTTGATGAGTTCGCTTTCCGTACGAGCCAACCCCTGCGGGAGGGCTTCGCCCGAGACCTCGGTCGCATAGGCCGCCGCCTTCCACGCTTCCGGATAGCCTCGTCCAGATCGGGCAGCGCGTCCCTACCCGAGTACATCAATTCTCCGGCGCGGACTTATCGTTCTGAGCGGCTACGTCTTTGCGAACCTCGCGCATGTCGAGGCTCTTGACGGACTCTACGACCTGCGCGAGAGCCGTGGCGGGAAGAGCGCCCGCCTGGCTGAAAACGAGGACCCCCTCACGAAACGCCATCAGAGTCGGAATCGCCGTGATCCCCGCGGCCGCCGCAATGCGTTCCGCGGCCTCGGTGTCGAGCTTGCCGTGAACGATGTCAGGATTATCCTCTGCGGATCGTTCAAAGATCGGGGCGAACTGCTGGCAAGGGCCACACCACGTGGCCCAAAAATCAACGAGGACGATGTCGTTGTCCTTAATAGTGGTCTCGAAATTGTCGTCCGTGAGCTCGACGGTTGTCATAATGTTCCTCTCCTCGATACATCTCATACAAGCGGTCTTCACGTGTGTTGGATGTGAAATCGGGCGTAAGTTCAGCCCGTGCCTCACGCCGCTATTGCCCGGGACGGCCAAATCAAGAACATCGGCATACTCGGGATGGGCAATAACGAATTCTGCGGCGAACGGGCAGGTGATAGTGACGGTCGCTCCCTGCGCCCGAAGCCTGTCAAAGATGCCGCTGAGGAGCCTTGCAGGGATCCCCTTACCCCGGAACTCGGGGAACACAGAGGTCGCCAGCAGTGCGACTCGATTGGCCGCTTTGCTGTAAATGACGCCAGCGACGATTTCACCTCCCAATACGGCTTCATAGATGCCGAAAGCACTGTTTTCGATGATGATGAGATCTTCCGCACCGGACGCGGTGGAAAGATCCACGTCTGCACCCTCCTGCTCTGTACCGGTCAGGGTGGTGACGCTGCTCTCAGCCGTTCCTGCCATGCTGGCTCCTAGTCGTTCGGCTTGTGGGCGTGTCCGGGAGCACCCGACCACCCGGATGACGTGTTCTTCTACGTGGCGTGGTCGCCGAGGTCCCAGATGGCGCCTGTCCGATCGCCGTACCTGCTGACGAATCGGTCGCGAGGCCGGCACACCGGCGCGTTCAGGACCTTGGCTACGGATCCAGCCCTGCATAGCAGGGTCGGCACCCCTTGGCCGGTAGACCTGAACACACGACGCACTCGCTCTGATCGTGTTGGCCGTCTCGTCGAGCTGGTCGGGAGTACGGTCGAGAAGAATTACATAGTCTCCGGGCTGGGCAAGCCCGGTCGCGATCGCTGCGCCGATGCCCCGGCCAGCGCCGGTGATCAGCGCGGTCTTGCCAGCAAGACCAGCTGTCATGATTGAAGGTTCCTTTCACGCGATGTGTAGCACGGCCTACCCAGGACCACCTGGCGCTCCACGCGGTCCGATGAAGGAGAAGCACAACAGCTGTCACCTGCACCTACCTCATAAGCGTCGATCTTTCGCGCCGTCTTACCAAAGACCTTTATCGCGTTGTCCTCGCCAACCAGGTGTGCCACAACCCGTCCGACCAGCGTTGTAAGACGCCGCGGCTTGGCGCCGCTAACGCTTCAAGAACTTAATGAGGGAGGCGATCGAATATGAACAGCACCGATGATGGCAACAGCTTCGAGAATCCGGCCGATGACTATGGCTTGCTTCCACCCGACGAGAGCCTCGACACCGATGAACTCGGCGACGACATAGACGAAACCGGGTACTCCCCGTTGGATTGGCCGGCCGACCTCTCCTGGGGGTTCACACAACGCGAGGCCCGGTCCCACGAGCCCCTGTCCGCCCGGCTCGCCCGAGAGATCCCCGACGAGACAGAAGAAATTCTCGGAGATGGTATTGGCGACACCACTGACACGGACGGTGAGGTTATCGACGATCAGGTCGGTTCGGTCCGAGCTGGCCGTCTGGCCTGGGCTTCCCCGGAGAGCTACGACCCGGCGACGGACTACTGGGCGAACGACATCGGCATTGACGGGGGAGGTGCATCAGCGGAAGAAGCCGCAGTCCACGTCGTCATAGATCAAGACGACCTGAGCTGACAAAGATTTGCACCTGCCCCACGGACGTTGGCCTAGGGTCTTTGCTGGGCGTCCGAGCGCACACTTCAGTCGACTGGACCGCATCGAATTCAGAGTCATCCGCCCTTTTTGTGTGCTGCACCGTTGAATCTTCCACGACGGCGGAGCAGCAGCGGAAGACCTGTCAAACGCTCAGAACACGGCGAACTGCGTCGAGGTGTGGCTCCTGAGCGGCTCTCGTGCCAGAAGTTTTAACGACCTGCGTGGTAAGACATTGAGATTTGGTGCCGCTAACGTAACAAACCAAAAAATGCGGTGTAAAAAAGCCGTGTAGGCAAGGACTGGATACAGGGAGGTACTTGATGAAAGCAATTGTGGTGACGGATCAGGCCGCGGGAACGGCCGGGATGACGCTGGTGGAGCGCCCCCAGCCGTCGGCAGCGATAAACGACGTCATCGTCGAGATTCATGCGTCGGGGTTCGTCCCGTCTGAGGTCGAGTGGTCCTCGACCTGGACTGATCGCGCCGACCGTGATCGAACACCGTCGATCCTCGGGCACGAGCTGGCCGGCGTGGTGACCGCGCTCGGCTATGGCACGACGGGGCTGTCTGTGGGCCAGCGAGTATTCGGCCTCTCGGACTGGCATCGCGACGGCACTCTGGCGGAGTATGTGGCGATCGAGGCGCGCAACCTCGCGCCGCTGCCGGGCGACGTAGACTTCACGGTTGGCGCAAGTCTGCCAATCTCGGGCCTGACGGCGTGGCAGGGATTGTTCGTACACGGCCGTCTTCAGTCGGGTCAGAGCCTCCTCGTGCACGGCGCGGCCGGCGCAGTCGGGTCGATGGTGACACAGCTGGCCCGTGAGGCCGGCGCCTACATCATCGGCACCGGACGCGCCGCCGACCGACAGAAGGCACTTGACTTCGGCGCACACGAGTTCGTCGATCTCGCCAACGACACCCTGGAAGACGTCGGGGGAGTCGATCTGGTATTCGACGTGATCGGTGGTGAAATCCAGAAGCAGTCCGCGGGCCTAATCCGGGCCGGAGGAACGCTGGTGAGCATCACTGGGCCGGTCGAAGCGCGCCCTACGGATGGCCTGGCAATCGACTTCGTTGTCGAGTCTGATCGTGCACAACTCGGTGAGATCGTACAGCGAGTGCGGGACGGACGACTGCGCACGAACATCGGCAACATCGCCGCCCTCAACGATGCCGTCGCCGCCCTCAACCCGACCGAGCGACGGGGCGGAAAGACGATCATCCGCGTGCGTCCGTAAGGATACGGCATACCCCGGACAGTCAATCAGCGAAAGGACACCTCCATGGCCGAACCAGCCGAGCCAACCCGCTACGCCTTTGAGTACCCCGACCAAGCCGGATACCCCGACGGAACAGGCACCCTCAGCCAGGACCAGGCCGTCCTCATCGACGAGGTCGTCGATGATCCGCATGCCCCTGCATTCGACTTCTACGTCGTCAACGACGAGAAAACCGGCATCTACGAGGCCATCGTCGGCGACAACGAGATAGCCGGTCTTCCCTACAACATCGCCGGCGACGACCGATTAGTGCTGCTGGCCACGTCAGTGTTCCCCGAGTTCCGCAAACAGGGCATCGCCACCGAGCTGATCCGACGCGTCCTCGACGACGTGCGCGCACAAGGAAAGACGGTCACGATCATGTGCCCGATCGTGCGCACGTTCATCGAGCACCACCCCGAGTACGCCGACCTCATCGACCCCAAGCACCCAGGAGTTACCAAAGGGTCACACCGATCCTAGCCCGCAACGCTCCGGGCTTCCCCGACAGAAAGTGTGACAGTGACGACCAACATCGAGACCGAGGAGACCAAGCGCCAAGAGAGCAACGCGGCGCTTGTCGCTACTCTGAAAAAGAAGGCTCTCAGTGAGGTGGAGTCCAGCTGGGAGCTCGATGTAATCAACGATACGGAGCGGGGCCGATGGATCGCTGCCCTCGGCGCTGAGGCCATCGGAGAGCTCACGTATCGGTTCGTGGGCGGCCGGGTCGTGTTGCTTTCAACCTGGGTCAACCATGCCTACCGGAACCATCGGGTAGCGACGGAACTCGTAGCTCGCGTGCTAGATGAGATCCGCGAGAGCGGGAAGAAGATCACCATCATCTGCCCGGTCGTGGGTGAGTTCATTGACCGCAACCCCGAATACCTCGACCTCATTGACAAGGTCCATCCCGGCCCCGGTGCCTACCCTCACAAACCCGCGGTCGGCCAGGACGACGACGAGCAATTCACGACGTTTGAGCGTGACATGACGTAGCCGTTCGACACCCAGACCTTGGGTCGAGTTGTCCAACGAGTCCGGGATTGTCGGCTGCGGACGAACACCGGCACCATAGCACCCCCGGTGAGGTCGTTACCGCCTTCAACCCGATCGAAAGAGTCAAAGACAAGACCATCAAACCCAACGACGATCCGCGTTACTTCGAAGCGCGATGAACGAGAACTGTTACAGGGAGAAGTATCCAGATGTTCCAATTGAGAGGTCGAATTGTGGCAATCCCACTTGATTTTTTAAGGCGACATTTTCATCCGTCGTGGTGGGCTTACGTCCTTTTGGGCCCCGCCTCGCGGGGTGATTATTTCGCGCCGATCGTGCATTCGCACGACGATTTCGAGCAGGCTTCTGAAAGGGACCTTGCTGGATTCGAAGTGGAGACCGACGCGCACGCGTATCGCTATGCGGTACGGCGGTACGACCTTCCGAAAGAACAGGTCTGAGACCCGCCCCGGCAGGGAGCAGCTGGTGTGACGCTCTTATGTCCTCTGTTAGCTCGTCGAGGCTCAACGGCGGGTTCTTGGCTGCCGGAAATGGGGGAATGCAGCAATACCGCACCAACCCGTAGGCCCCGGCTTCGGCCATCATCCAGCCAGCCCCTGATGATTCATTAGTGCCCGTGGCGGCCTTCAGTCAGCCCCCGGTTTCTTGGTTGGATTACTCAAAGGAGAGACAATGTCCACCGCCACCTCAACGATCACTGTCAGGGTCGAGGACCCGGCTTCACGACGAACAACTAGAGGGTGCCAGTTCACTGCTGCTCCGTGAGAACGCAGTTGGTTACGGCATTCTCGTGACTAGGGTCGACTACACAACATTTACCGTCGCCCTCAGTCCCGAAGTTGTTTACGGCCAGACCCGGGAAGTCGATTTGCTGTGAAGAATCCCTGATGCCGGGTGCGGTTATAGGCCACGTCATAGCAACGCAGGACGATGACCCCGAAGCAGGACAGCGACGCGATGACGCTGAAAAGCATCCCCTGCTGACCTGGACAGGCCTCGACTCCGGGGACGTTGTGTCACTGCGAGCGTGGGGGAAACGGGAGTATGTCGGAGCGGTGGAGCAAAGGACTAAGGATGGACTCATTATTTGGATCAGGGATGACCTGAATGAAAGAAAGCTGTTCCATTTTCGTGACTGCCAATCCGTTGTTTTAGTCGCACCTATTTCGCACTGATAGCCGTCGTTTCGTCGCGTTAGGACTGAGTTCTGTGCACCTGACTCAGAGCCAGGGAGCTCCGGATCTCAAAACTGGAGTCTAATGCCAGGCTCGCTGTCGACGAGCTCCACGCGAACCGCCAGGATGCACTCCGATCCATCGATGTTCCTGCCTGCAAAATTCTCAACGCTGACCATACTCTCAAGCAGTTTGTCCTACTCGACGCATGCCGGCACGTCGCTCCTGCCCGGGAGACAGGCCGGGGGATCCCTGGAGCAGCTTCTCGGCCTAGGTTCGGGCGCGATCTTCTATGAATACGACTTTGGCGACAGCCGGCTTCACCGGCTCGAACTCTTTCCCGTCGGCCAGCAAACGAAGGCACTCCGCCGGACCGGCTGATCGACGGCGCCCGGCGCGGCCCACTGGAAGACTCCAGCGAATTTCCTGGATACGAGGAAATTATGGACGCGCTGGCCGATCCGTCCCATCCTGCCACCGTCGGCAAGGCGACAGCCCTCATTGGCTAAGCTCCGAACAGACCGAGCTGGACGTCCCAGCCGCACAGGCCATCAGCGTGCAGCCCTGACGCCCACGCGCCGTTCACCCGTTCCGGCCGTGGTGCGCGGGGCGCTCCACCCGACTGGCAGCATCCGTGGATCAGCGACGCAATATAACCTAAGGAAAACCCATGCGGAACATATTTACACGACCAGCCGTTCTCATTACCGGACTTCTGCTCGTCCTGGGTCTGACTGGATGCAGCTCAAACCCGCTGGAAAACGGCCAAGCAGCAGGGTCAGCCGGTGCCAAAGGACCATTGGTAGTGGGGTCGGCAAACTTCCCCGAGAGTGAAACGCTCGCTGAAATCTACGCGGGGGCACTGAACGCAGGAGGCATCGCCGCAACGACCAAACCGCGGATTGGCTCCCGGGAGGTCTATGTCAGAGCAGTACAGGACGGCTCTATCGACCTGGTCCCCGACTACAGCGGCAACCTCCTGCGTTACGTGGACAAGAACGCAACAGCCGTCAGCGCCGTAGACGTGATGGAGGAACTCCCGGGGAAGCTGCCGGCAGGGCTTGCTGTCCTGGAACCTGCCGCCGCCGAAGACAAGGACTCGATCGTCGTAACAGAACAAACTGCGGCCATGTATGGTCTGAAAAACCTCGATGACCTTGGAAAAATCTGTGACCAGATCGCGCTGGGAATGCCGGCCGAGGCCCAGGAACGGCCTCAGGGTCTACCCGGCCTCACAGCCAAGTACGGGTGCGTCCCCAAGGAGTTTGTACCATTCAGCGACGGTGGCGGCCCAGTGACCCTTCGGGCGCTGCTGGACGACCGAATCCAGGCCGCGGACATCTTCAGCACTTCGCCGCTGATCGCAAGAAATAACCTCGTGCCGCTTGAGGACCCCAAGGACAATTTCGCCGCCCAGCAGGTGCTGCCACTGATCCGCACAGACAGAGTCGGCAACGAGGCCAGGAAAATCCTCAACAGAGTTTCGCGGGTACTAACCACTGAGGACCTCATGCAGCTCAACGAACAGGTCTCCGGAAATGCCAAGCAAAACCCCAAGGACGCCGCATCCGCGTGGCTCCATAACGAAGACCTTGCCTAATCAGATGCGGCACGTATGCACGGCCAACCAATAGCATCCTGGGAAGGATCAAGCTCATGGCAGCAACCTACAGAATTGGCTACTTCGTCGGCAGCCTGGCTAGCCGCTCCATTAACCGTACGCTGTCCAAGGCCCTCATCAGGCTGGCGCCGGGCAACCTTGATTTCACCGAGATCCCCATCAAAGATCTCGCCCTGTACAGCTACGACTACGACGCCGACTTCCCCGCTGAAGGACGGGCACTGAAGGAGGCCATCGAGGCCTGCGACGGCATCCTCTTCATCTCGCCCGAATACAACCGCTCCATCCCCGGAGCTTTGAAGAACGCCATCGACTGGGGTTCCCGCCCTTGGGGATCCAACTCGTTCGCCCGCAAACCAAGCGGCATCATCGGCGCCTCGCCCGGAAGCATCGGCACCGCCGTCATGCAGTCCACAATGCGCTCGGTGCTGAGCTTCCTTGATGCCCCGCAGCTGAACGCTTCGGAAGCGTACATCCAATTCAAACCGGGAATCTTCGGCGATGACGGGGCAGTAACAGACGAGTCCACGGCAGCTTTCCTGCGACATTACATGGACGAATACGGTGCCTTCGTGGAGCGGGTCCTGGCGGCAAACGCCCCCGGACATATTGGCGATACGCACCCGGACGACCAGAAGCTCTCCCGATAGGCATCCCAACAACCGTAGGAGGTAGGACGACCGTCCTAGGTTTGTGCGGGAAGTCCCCCCGCCCCGCATTAACCTAGGCGCCCGCTGCTGGCGGGGGAGGGGCGCCACCCCAGCTTGGCGTGGCGCAGGTACTGGTAGACGGTCTCCCGGCTGATCGTCATTTCCGACTTGGACGAGGCGTGCATGTTTGCCAGGAAGACGATGGAGCTCCGACACTTCCCTGTTCATGGGTGGCATCGAGGTGGCTTCCGTGGTTCGGCCGAAGGCGGGGCGATCACCGAGGAGAGGCATGGTCATGGGTGAGCTCCGGGCGCATTTCCGCCCCGAGTTCCTCAACCGCGTCGACGATACGGTCCTGTTCGCGCCCCTGGGACTGCCGCAAATCGAACGCATCGTTGATCTGCAGTTCCAGCAGCTGCGGCAGCGGCTGGCCGAGCAGCAACAGAGCTGCACCTAACCGAGGAGGCGCGCCTCCTGATAGCCGAACGCGGCTTCGATCCGGAGCCCGGCCCCTGCGCCGCTATATTTCCCACGTGGTGGAAACGCAGGTGGGCCGTGCCGTGCTGCGGGGCAGCATCGCGGAGGGCGGAGTGGTCAGGGTGACCGCATTCGAAGGGGAACTCGTGGTTGACTACAGCACGATGAAGCTGGAAGGGGCCGGAACCGCATGAACAAGGGCATCATCAAATGTCCCCATTGCGGCAAGTTCAACCGAGTTCCGGCTGTCGCGGAGGGCCGGCCACGCTGCGGGAGTTGCCACCGGGAGCTTCCCGGTGGTTGAAGCGGGCGACTACGACTTCGGCGAGATCGCCGAACGGTCCGGCGTTCCGGTACTGGTGGACTTTTGGGCGGTGTGGTTCGGACCCTGCCGGATGGTGAGCCCCGTGCTGGACCAGTTGGCACACGAACGCGCGGGGCAGATCAAACTTGTGAAGGTCGATGTGGACCACTCGCCGCAGCTCTCTGCCAGATTCGCCATTCAGGCAGTGCCAATGTTGCTGGTCATCCTCGACGGCAAGATCGTCGCGAGGCTGGCCGGCGTAGCTCCCGCCCCGGTACTAAGGTCCTGGTTGGAGGGGGCTCTCACGAAGTAGCTGAACCGCAAGCTCCTCAGTCGGTGCCTCGGCGGCCAACTACTACAGCAGAGACGATATCGGCGGCCATTCTTGGCTGCACGGCGATCGCCAGTGGCGCTAATTGGACTGGCGCGAAGAGGATAGCGAGGCAGTCAGAGGGGAGTCGACGAGGTTCGGAACGCCTCCGAAAGGAGACGGTGACAGCGTCTTCCCTACCGGGCTTCCACGCATACAGGACAGTGACAATCCCGCGTTCCAGCAAGGCGCAGGAGTTGTGGGAAGTGTTCATGGATGAGTACCGGAACTCTTTTACGGCTCGCTGGCGGACATTTGTCACGCCCGCTGGTGAGGAAGGTACGGACGGGTTACCGGTGTTCTTGGTCAGCTTCCGCTGGCTTATGGGCGGCCACCTCTGCCCGTACGGGTTCGGGTTCTTCCTGCTCTGGGCCTTCGTCCGGCCTGAGTGCATCGATGATTCCGCGTTCTGCTTTCTCTCGCTCTGCTGTTGCGACGGCTTCTGCCTGTCTGGCTGTGAGCCAGCTGAAAACCGCAAGTAGTCCTTCGGGGGAGTGAACGCCGAAAGTATCGTAGGCTCTGCTTACATATTTCCGGACATCATCCTCGCTTCTCCCTTGGTCCTCGGCAATGACTGCCGGGTCGTATCCGTTGGCGAATTCCAGGACTATGAAGGTTTCGGTTTCGGAAAACCCGTAGTTGGAAATCAGTCGGGCGTATGCAAATCTCTGCCGTTCCTCGTCAAGGGGGCCGGGCTGGGCATCAGTGCTGTCAGGGGGCAGGGGCGACATGATGGCGAGGTTCCTCAGTTCCTCCGGCAACGCTGGATCGGAGGGGGAAATTGCACCGGGTTCTTTTGGTGTCTCCTGTTCAGCCGCACCGGATGCCCGCATCCATGCTTGCACTGCGTTTACTGCGGCATTCCTTGCAGGGTTCCGCCAATCACTGCGGGATGTCTCAAGTTGCGAGGCCAGGGCTGCGAGTTCCAAGGAAACCTGCTGTGCCTTTTCCTCGGCCACCCTGATGTGTGCCGGATCGAGGTCCCGCCCAAAGGCCTGAGCAATCTCCTCATGAACGGCACGCACATCAGCATCAATGACAGACACCAGATTTTCACGGGTGGAATTCAGCCACTCGGACGCAGTGCGTTCGCCCTCCCATGATTCCCCACTAGGCGTATTCGGTCCTGTGACAGGGGACACTGAGGGCATATTCGTTGCCGGCTCCTCAACCCTGGTCTGGTCTGCTGATGGTTGTTCTGAACCCGTCCTCACATCAAATGAAGCGTGCCTTAAGAACGCTGCGATTTGTTCTCTCGTAGCCGGCTCCCAGATGTCTAGGATTTCCCCGCTTTCGCTTTCCGGTGCGTTCGCGCCGTACTTAATCCGGGGCTTGAAGTCGGACGGTATAACAATGTATCTGATGTGTCCGTTCTCGGGTTCCCGAGCAGGAGAATCAGCCTGACTGTCAGGTGCCTCGGCGGGAGAATCGGACGCGCTGCTGTGGGGTGTTTGTGTCGGCTCTACATTGGGTCTGGTGGACACAGGAGGCCTGTAGGGTGGCCGCAACAAGAGGGAATTGATTGCGTCTGCCCAGAAGTCATCTCTCATGATTGCCGGCTTAGACATCTTGCTGTGCCGCCTCGGAACTGTGACTCGGGTAGTCCTTGCCCAGCATGAGGATAAATCCGAGAGCGCCAAGCCCGGTAAGGAAGGGGCTCACGGGGGGAGGTGCCGTTGCCCAGGCCACGATCATGCCAAGTACGCTGAGAACCACGATGGGAATGCTCTGAGCGGCGAGGAACCGCCCCATCTTAGGATCCTCCATGTGATTGAGGCCGATGTAGGAGATGAGCAGCCGCCCGAGTGCCAGACAGAATCCGCCTGCCCCACCGGCCAGAAGAACCTCTACTGTTTCCGCATCCATGATGCCTCCACACACCTTTGTTGGCTATGCCAAAACCTTACAGGTCCAGCCGCTGGAGGTGTGGGAGTTAAAGGGGCCTTCCCATGGAATCCCGAAGCTGCATCGCGGGACGAAACCCGGAACGACACCACTCACTGCAACCCCTAAACCATGGAAACATGCATTAGATGCAGGAAACCTACAGCGACAAGGGATCCGCGGGCAAACTCAGGCTTGAAGTCATATTCATCGCATCGCATGTCTGACCTGCGGAAACCGCCAGTTCCTTCATGCACGGAAGTTCTCGCAGCTACTTCTACTCCCGTGGTTTGAACGCCGATATCGGAGGTTCCGTTAACCCAGTGCGGCAGGCTGAACCGGGAAAAGCGCACCTCTGTCCTGCGGGCGGGCGGCAAGGAACCCGGCAGACCGGGCACGCCGCCCGCAGGAGCCTTCCACAAGACCGACCGACGCCTGGTTCGCTAGATCGCACGGGAGAAGCGCCGCATTTACGAGCAATGCGAAAGGCTATTCTCAGTCATGGCCTTAAAGATCGGCTCCGGATAGCCGTAAGGTAGGCAGCGGTCGCTGCGAGGACGCTGCAAACGTCTTACGGTTGAATGCGTCTGGATGCTGCTTCCTAATCAGTCGTTCTCGGCTCAGCCGATCACAACGGTCAGCTCCACTGGGACAGCGCGGCGGACCGCATCGTCAACGGGGGAGTGCTCGTCTGCCCATGAAACGATGTCGCGGAGAGCGGCCTCTTCGGTGTCATTGGCTGCTATGCGGACCACTGTGCGCAGAGCGAGGGGTCCTGGAGGAGTGTCCTTACCGATTCCCAGCAGACCGCGGTCATCAGATTCACTGTCAACATCAACTTCGAGCAGGTTTAGGCTCACTCCCTTTTCGGCGGCACGCATGGCGATGAGCGAGAGCAAGCAGGCGGCGCTTGCCGAGCGCAGCATCCATCCAGGAGTAGGCGCCGAACCCTTCCCGCCAACTCCTGGCCCCATGTCCGTCACCAAGGACCAGCCGTGCGGGCCGTCAACCCGGACCCGGAGCCCATCCTCCAGCACGGCAGTGGCCGTTGAATCGCGGGTGCGGGCCTTCTCCGGGCTTTCGGTCAAGTACTGCCGAGACCTGCTGATGGCTTGGGCTACTTCCGATTGCGACATCTTGGGCACTCCCTTTCCGGCCGGACCGAATCGGGCAAGAATACACCTCTACGAGTCAGCAGTGGGTATCCCATGGCATCGAAGCGAGGATCTCATGCGGCCATACTTCGGTAACAACGTCGTTCAGGTCCCGTTCGGGCTGCTCAAACAATAGGGTGCTTGGTCCGGGGTTCAGCACGGTGAGATTCACCGGGGCGCCGAGAAGGCCCAGGGTTGGACCTTGTTGGCCAGATAGCCAGCGAGTTTCAGGTCGCTGTACGCGGACGCGTTCCAGAGGCTGTACGCATGCTGGAGGTCGTCAGGAGGATGGCGATCCACGTGCATGATTCCTCATCTAATGGCGGTAACCGCAAACGCCGGTAACGGATGTCCCGTCAACTCCCAACTGCTTTGTCCCCCGCGATCGTCAGAAAGATTGCACTGAGACGAAGCCGCCGTCCCACTCGGTGTTCCTTCACGATGACGGCGTGGGGGAGCGGGCCGGATATCCTCTTCCCGATGGACCTTGCCGGTCCTGGCAGTACTGGCCAGATAGGGATTGATCGAAGCATGATGGATGGCGCGGCGGATCTAAAACGTGTGAAGTTCTATGGTGCAGCGGATTTGGCATCACATTGGCATCTTGAACGGATTGCCTACCTGATTGCCCACTTCGATACCACCGACGTTCCACCGACCGTTGTTGATGCCATTGAGCTTCACAACGTTCACTCATATATCGAGGCCGGTGTCCTGCCCCTCACGTATAGCCCAAGGGAACGCGCGACTGCCGAGGCGTTGGCCCCGCAACTCCGAGCTGCCGTCTCCAAGTTCTTTTTCGGCTTCAATGACACGAATGTCGCGGCTCGGCTGAGTGGGATCCCGTACTACTACCGTTTCAATCTCCTCGAGCTTCTCGGAAGGAACAGGGCTTTCGAGCGTTGCACACCCGAAGTCATGCTTCCGGCTCTAACTGAGGCAGGGGTCAACCTGGCAGAGATGCTTGACTGCAAGAAACTCGTTTCTACCTATGACAGTCATATCCGTGACGCGCTGCTTGCTGATGCGCGCAACGCCGAGCACCTAATTCGGAAGTACCTACAGAAGGACGTGTCGTCTGAATTGTACGTCCCGAAGAATTTCACCTCCTTCGACGCGAAGGAGTTGCTCTCCAACTACCTAGATAGTGAAGATGCGAACCTCAACTTTGTTCGACTGATTGAGACCGCCCCCATCGACGTCCAAACAGGAATCGATGCGAGACTCAAGCTCAAAGCCAAGCGGCGAAGTCAACGAATGGTCGAAGAACTCTTCAGGGAAGAGTCTGCGATGAAGATCAAAACTGGAGCCGAAGTGAGGCTTTCGGATTCCCAACGAGAGCCAGCAAAAACGGAGCTCGACGACATGGTGACGACCCACACTTACAGCCGGAGCTGGCTTGACGGGACGCTAGACAAAGCGAGCATTCTCAACAACTTCCAGCACCTGTTCGAATTCGCTGATGATCACGCCCTCCTTACGCTGCCGTCGTACCCTTCCGAACTGGGCGTCTTTGAGAGATTCATGACGACTACAGGACGCAGGGACTATCAGATCGGCGCCGCTTTCCGCGCCAAAGAAATCAGCTCACTGCTACAAACGCGCCTGTATCAGGACTATCTGTCCTCAAAGGACATCGACCTGGAAACTGTGATCTCTTGGTTCTTCGACTCATACCTGGTCGAAGAATTTGGAGCACTCAATTTTTCCTTCGCCCCGTCAGCCCCGGCGTCTTCCTTTTTGGAAAAGGCACGCCACCTGTTCGCCGAGATGGAGGGCATCGTCAACCAGTTCAGGCTTTACGTCCAAGAGGGCGAGCTTGACAGGGAACTTCTCGCGCTTACGTCGGACCCGGTGGCCTACCGCCAAATTCCCAGCCTGCTTAACGGAAAATATGTATATGCGACCGACCACGAAGAGATCCATGGGGTGCTCCATACGCTCTTTTCCGACCAGTCTGGATTGACTTACATCAACGACACTCTCCATGACTCGAGCGCTGCGCGACTCCTAGTCCGCAATGAGATTTCGTATACCGATTTCGCTGTGCACCAGCAATCCATAGTCGACAAGCTAATCCACCTGAGGGTGTTGGAAGATACAGGCGCCCGCGTGCAGATCGCGAAGACAGAACAGTTCGGGCTCCTTTACAGGCTCTTTGCCAGAAATGCAGCGACGTATCACCGTCTCTCGCGCGAAGGACGCACGCACGTCGATGCTTTTGAAGCCCGCGGATGGGTTACCCGCAGCTCCTCACTACTGACAGAAGCGGAAGCCAGTTATTTCAACTATTTTCTAAACAAGACCGAGTTCAGCAATGGACCAGAGCTTAGGAACAAGTACCTGCACGGGTCGCAAGCAGCCTCAGCAAGCGAATCCGAACACTTCCAGACCTATCTCACGTCTCTGAAAATGCTTATCGCGCTCGTGATCAAAATCAACGACGAGTTCTGCCTATCGATGACCTAGAGCGGCATCACTCCATAGCAAGCATGCCAACTTCTCAATGAGCCGGCCCTCAGCCCCAGCGACGGAAGAGTTTCGGGCAAGCTGTGAGTAGGGTGCGTTTGCAACTATCAGGCAAATAGCTTTACATAACGTCCACTGTCAGTTGTCTGCCGCCAGGCAGTCGGGCACGTCTGGGCCGGGGAAGAGGCGCTCGTTGCGGTCGGCTCGGCTGCGCTTCGGTGGTCCGTGCTCATTCCTGGAGGCCAGCCTGTCGGTTGGTCATGCAGGTCGCTGTTCGTTTCTCCATGAGATGTTCGGGGAGGAGGAGCCCGACATCATGAAGCTCGTTGATTCCAGCAGGAGGCCCGCCGGGGTAGTGCGGTGCTTATTCGGGGCCTGCTCGTTTCCGGACCCGTGCTATCGTGTTCGAGCGGAATCGCGCCCTGCCCGGACGGCCGTCTTAGCAGCCCGTTTTCTGGCCGCCGAAATAGACAAAAAGAGGGTGTGCACAATGTGCACACTTTGGGCTTCGGACTGGGGCGTGTTATGTCTCCGGACATGGGTGACAGTTCTGTATCAGCACATCGGTGACACTTCAGGGATTCTTGGTGGTGACACTTCTGCCATTCTGATGGGTGGATGAGTGGAGTTGAGCCTGTTGATCCTCGTGTCCGTTTAGCGATCTCGCAGTGGCCGGATGATCCGCCGCGTGGTGCCGTGACGTCGTTCTGTGCCGAGCATGGCATCTCCCGTAAGACGTTTTACGTGTTGCTGGGCCGGGCCCGGGCCGAGGGCCCCGCCGCGGCGTTGGAACCGCGCTCCCGCCGGCCGCGCAAGAGCCCGTCCAGGATCAGTGAGGAGGCCAAGGACCAGGCCCTCCAGGTGCGGGCGGCGTTGGAGCGCTCGGGCCTGGACCACGGACCGATCAGCGTATTCGAGAAGATGAATTCCATGGGCCTGGAACCGGTGCCCTCGGTCGCGTCGCTGGCCAGAATCTTCCGTCAAAGCGGTGTCTCGAGGCTGGAGCCACGAAAGAAGCCCCGGGCCGCGTACCGCCGCTTCGTTCACCCCGCCCCGAACTGTCTGTGGCAGCTGGACGCGACCGAGTACGTCCTCACCGGTGGCCGTAAATGCGTGATCTTCCAGCTCATCGATGACCACTCCCGTTTCGCGGTCGCCTCCCACGTCGCCGCCGGGGAAACATCCGAGGCCGCGATCACGGTAGTGAAAAAGGGCATCACCGCGCACGGGGTGCCCCAGAAACTGCTCACGGACAACGGGGCCGCGTTGAACCCTTCACGGCGAGGCCTCCGAGGCCAGCTCCTCACGTACGTCACCTCCCTGGGGATCGAGGCGATCACCGGGAAACCGTACAAACCAACCACGCAGGGCAAGAACGAACGCTTCCACCGGACCCTGTTCCGTTTCCTGGACAAACAACCCCTCGCCGGGAGCCTTGAACAGCTTCAGGAGCAGGTCGACGCGTTCGATGAGCTCTATAACACCGAACGCCCGCATCAGGGCCTGCCCGGGCGGATCACCCCGCGACAAGCATGGAGGCCACACCGGCCGCCGAGCCACCCCACCCGAAACCTGTCCCGGCCCTCACGCAGGACGGGACCCGCGGCAGCGGCCAGGCTACCCGCATCGCCTACCCCAACGGCAGAGTCACGATCAACAGCGTGGTCTACATGATCGGCAGACCCTACGCCCGGCAGGCCATCCACGCGCTCTGGGACACTGAGACGATCCAGTTCTTCGATGACCAGGGCACCCACATCACGTCCTACCCCCGTCCATCGGCCGGGACCAAATCAGTCGGAAACGGCAAGCCCCCAGGACGCACCATGAAACAACCCACAACCGTCACCGAAGTCCTGATACACGAAATGTCACCGATCTCCTGATACAGAACCGTCACCCATGTCCAGAGACATCACACTTCGGACTGGGGCGTACTGGGGGCGGATCGGGTCGGACTGGCGATGTTTCCGGGACTTCCCAGTGTTCACAAGGGCTGGAACCCGGTTCGAGTCCCACCTCGGGCACGCATGACCCCTCGTCAGAGGGGTTTTTGCTTTAATGTGTGGACATTGTCCGTCGTTGGGTTCCTCTGACACTGGCTGCGGCCTGGGCCTGGCGCCGCGGTCGCCTGTGAAGTTATGTGGGCAGAGGCCTGACTGGCGGGCCCTCTGCTTGCTGGAATCTAAGGTGTGTGCCGTCCTATCTGACTGTTCCGCTGGCCAGTTGTTGGCCGTCACCCATTCATGGCCCGGAATTGTGGTGACGACATGAGCAAGACGAATTCTCTTCGATGATCTTCCTCGGATAGCCGCTTTCTGCGAGCGGGCAGAGTCCGCTCATCGGGTGTTTGTCCGGCCAAAGGGGGTGTGCACATTGTGCCCACCTTTGTGCACGGGCGGCTTTTCGACCTGCATGTTGGTCCCTTCCTCCTGGTGCTGCCTTCACCACTTCATGAAGTTCTCTGTTTCAGGCGACATGACTTCGCCGCCAGACCGTCGGTTTCGCAGGACGTTCCATTCAGTGACAACGTCTCCGGGGGTGTCTGGGGCCGGCGCGCGATCCGTCGACAGAGCGGAGGTGTGTGGGATCCGGACTCTTCTTCCCGGGCGGCCTAGGTGTATTGACCTGAGAGGTTAGTGACGCGGCTGGCCGGTGGCTGACCTTTGAGTGAGGTGTGGCCTCGGTGATGATTG
>NZ_PJIL01000025.1 GCF_002929335.1 Arthrobacter sp. Y81 | reverse complement strand
CAAATCCAACCAATCCATATAAATAAATTGGTATCAACAAACTTGGCACACTATTGAGTTCTCAAACAACAGACACACCCGGCACCACCACAACCAACAAACAGTCAAGGATCGCTCCGGAGCAACTTTCCAAACTTACCCGGTTTCAAGACTCAAAGCAAATCAGCGTTTCCGCGATCTGCCGGTCATCAAGACCAACCCCGCCGTCACACAGCACGCCGAGTGGCGAACCGTTTTTCAGGCTGTTTAGAAGGGGATTTGGCCGCCTTCGGTAACCAGCATCTCGCCGGCCCCCTCTCGGCGACTTAGAAAACAATACACCTACTTTGGCCCCACCGCAAACCCTCCCCGGTATGGGTGCCAGCCCCCGCCAATCCGGGCCAAAACAGGCATCGGAGGCACTTTCCGCCGCGTCGGCGCCGTTCTTGGTTTGTGTGGGCTGTGTCACCGCGCCGGGACCCGGCGCAGGAACCCGGCGGCGGAAACCTGTACCAGCGTCGCCCCAGAACCCCTGCCCGGCAGCGCCCGCCAAGGTTAAATGCAAGAAGGGCCGGCAACCGTGAGGTTGCCGGCCCTTCTGAGACCACTGGAATCAGCAGTGCTGGCTTAGCAGCAGTGTTGAATTACCAGGAAGACTTGGTGATGCCCGGGAGCTCACCGCGGTGAGCCATGTCGCGGAAGCGAACACGGGAGATACCGAACTTCTGGAAGGTACCGCGCGGGCGGCCATCGATGATGTCGCGGTTACGCAGACGTACCGGTGAGGCGTTGCGGGGCAGCTTCTGCAGGCCGAGGCGTGCAGCTTCGCGTGCCTCGTCGGTCGACGCGGGGTCAACCAGGGCCTTCTTCAGTTCGAGGCGCTTTGCAGCATAGCGCTCGACGATGACTTTACGCTGTTCGTTCTTAGCGATCATTGACTTCTTAGCCATAGTGCTTAGCGCTCCTCTCGGAATTCGACGTGCTTACGGATGCGGGGGTCGTACTTCTTCAGAACCATGCGGTCCGGGTCGTTACGACGGTTCTTGCGCGTGACGTAGGTGTAACCCGTGCCAGCGGTCGACTTGAGCTTGATGATCGGACGTACGTCCTTGTCCTTAGCCATTAGAGCTTCACTCCTCGTGCCAGGATGGCGGCTACGACTACGTCGATGCCACGCACGTCGATGGTCTTGATGCCACGTGCAGAGACCTGCAGGGTGACATTACGGCGCAGGGACGGAACCCAGTAGCGCTTCTTCTGGATGTTCGGGTCGAACCGGCGCTTGTTGCGGCGGTGCGAGTGCGAAATGCTGTGTCCAAAGCCCGGCTCGGCTCCGGTCACCTGGCAGTGTGCTGCCATGACGACTCTCCTCATGAAAATAAATGAAACGGTCCGCAGCGTTCCGCGTACCGTGCGACAGGGGGCGTCCGCATCCAGCGTTCACATCTCCCGTGTTCCGCAGGCGTGGACATCCGGCGAAAGCCGGCTGTTTTCCGCACTGCGGCGAAGATGATTGGCCACAAGTACCGGGCAGAGGAATCCACTGCGAAGTACCGGGATGCTGGGCGAATACAGGAGTGCACGCAACTTGAGCCCCTAACTACCGGCCTTGAGGACTGCCATCATTGAGGACAGATCCCGCCAACCGGAGCAATTGCACACGCTCCGCGCCACCTAGCGCCTACCAAGTCTACGAGCTTGACTAATTAAAGGCCAATCGGGTAACCGTCAATGCCGCCCACGGGTGTATAAGCCCGCCGCCCTCACCGTTCCGAAGTCACATCGGCACCGCAGTCTTTTCACAGCAGAATGAAAGGGTGCCGCCGGAGTCTTGAGGCATGAACACAGAGCTCCTGCCGGCGTTGGCCGCCAGTCCCCGGGCCGCAGATGCCCGGGGCACCATCAAAGCCAGGCACCGCCGTCGGCTGTTTCACGCCGACCTGCTGGTAACTGTTGCTTGGGCGTCCGTGGCTGCTGCGGTGGCGTTGTGGCTGGCCGACGGCGGAGCAACAGGATTCTCGACGCTCGCCGGATCATTTACCGCCCTGGGCATTGTGGCCGGGCTGGCCGGCATTGACCTGGTCCTGCTGATGCTGCTGCTCGCGGCACGGATTCCGCTCATTGACCAGACCGTTGGTCACGACCGCGC
Organism: Arthrobacter sp. Y81; assembly: GCF_002929335.1. GTDB lineage: Bacteria > Actinomycetota > Actinomycetes > Actinomycetales > Micrococcaceae > Arthrobacter. The sequence goes on along the minus strand of NZ_PJIL01000025.1, from coordinate 51,638 downwards.
CCTGGAATTCCACCGGAAGCTCGGCAAACCGTCACTCTACCTCCTGCTGACGCACGGAATCCTGATCGCCATCGGCTACGGGATGGCCGAAGGGCTGGATCCCGTCAGCGAAGCCGTGTCCCTTTGGGTGCTGGTGCCGGATATGTGGCTTGCCTATATCTCCATGGCGCTGTTCATCGCCGTCGTGGTGACATCCCTCGTGGCCGTCCGCCGTCGTTTTCCCTACGAGTTCTGGTACGCGGTGCACCTGCTGACGTATGCCGCCGTCGCAACCTCCCTTCCCCACCAGTTCAGCGTGGGCGCGCTGTTCGCTGAAGGGACGTGGCAGCGCTGGTACTGGCTGGCTGTGTGCATTGCAACAGGCGCAGCCCTGCTGCACTACCGTGTCCTGGAACCCGTCATTGCAACGTTCCGGCACCAGCTCACGGTCAGTCGCGTGGTGACGGTGGCGCCCGGTGTGGTCAGCATTGAGATGCACGGGCTAAACCTCAACGAACTGGCCGGAACCGGGGGCAGGTTCTTCATCTGGCGGTTCCTGGCCCGCGGCCTGTGGTGGCATCCGCATCCGTTCAGCCTCTCCGCCGAACCGCTCCAGTTCGATGCTTCGGGGCGCGGCTTGTTGAGGATCACCGTCCGCAATCTTGGGCGGGGATCGGCCCAACTCGCCGGGCTGAAGCCTGGAACCAAGGTGGCGTTGGAGGGGCCCTACGGAATCTTCAGCACGGCGGCCCGGAGCCGGGACAAAGTGGTGATGATCGGCGCCGGCATCGGCATCACGCCGCTGCGCGCGCTGCTTGAGTCAACGCCGTTCACGCCGGGGCAGGCGACCGTGATCCTCCGGGGCCGCAGCGAGCAGGAACTCTACCTCGGCGACGAAATCCTGGACCTTGCCCGGCACCGCGGCGCCACCCTGTTCCACCTGACCGGTGCCCGCTCGGCCCGGCACGCTGACAATTGGCTTCCGGCCCATGCCGCCGACGCCGGCCATCGGCTGACGGATTACGTCCCCGGCATCGCGGACGCGGACGTCTACGTCTGCGGGCCGGCAGCGTGGGCACTGAACGTGCTCATGGACGCCCGCGCCGCGGGCGTCAAGGAAGACCAGCTCCACTACGAAAGGTTTGACTGGTGAGAATACGGGCAGCAGTATCCGCAGCACTTGCCTCGGCCGGGATCCTCCTGGCCGGCTGGCAGTCGGGCACCTTTGTGGAGGACACCGGGAGCGCCGCGGCCAGCACATCCGCGGGGACAGCCGGGGCGGGGTCTTCCGGTTCGTCGACTGCTGGCTCAGCGGGTGCCGGCGCCGCGGCGAAGGCCGGCGGAACCTACGCGGGCAGTGTGGTGAAGACCAGATTCGGTGCCGTCCAGGTGCAGATCACCGTGAAGGCAGGGTCCATTACCGACGTCGAAGCCCTGCAGCTGACCGACGACGACCGCAAGTCCATCCAGATCAGCAACCGGGCAGCACCCCTCCTCAGGGCCGAAGTGCTCGCTGCCCAGTCAGCCGACGTGCAGACGATCGGAGGCGCCACCGTGACCAGTGACGCCTACCTGAACTCCCTCCAGGCGGCCATCGATGCTGCGAACCTCTGATCTCCCGGGCGCCGCGCTCCAGGAGTCGGTTCCGAAAGAGAGCCGGCCGACGCTGCAGGCGAGGACATTCAACTGCATGGGAACGGTCATCAGCCTGACCCTGCCCTCAGCCTCGGGTGAAGACGAGCTGGTGGCCGCCACCGCCGTCGTCGAACGGCTCTTTGCGGGCCTGGACGAGACGTTCAGCCTGTACCGTCCCGAATCGGAGGCGAGCCGGCTGGCACGGGCAGAGATCAAACTGCCCGACACCTCGGAAGACATGCGCCGGCTTTATGCCGACGCGGTCGGCTGGAGGCTGGCAACTGAAGGCGCTTTCAATCCTGAGCGGCCCGACGGCGTCCTGGACCTTTCCGGAATCGTCAAGGGACATGCCATCCAGGAGGCCGGAACATCCCTGTTGGCGCTGGGCCTGCGCGGCTTCTGCCTGAACGCCGGCGGCGACGTGCTGGTCAGCGGCTCGCCCGGGTCCTCGAGCGTGGTGCCCGCAGGCGTGGCGCCCGGGAGCAGGGAGCCGTGGCGGGCCGGGATTGTGGATCCGGAGGACCGCCGCACGCTGATTGCCGGCTACCGGCTGGGCGGCCAGGCCGGTGCGAAACTGGCACTGGCAACTTCCGGCTCAGCTGAACGGGGAGACCACATCTGGACCGCGGGAGCGGGCAGCCTGCTCCGTACAGGATCGGCGGCGTCCGTGTTCCGCCAGGTATCAGTGGCTGCGGCGGACATCGTCACGGCCGACGTGCTGGCGACGGCGATCGTGGCCGGCGGGCTGCCGATGCTGGACCGTGCCACGGACGGGTGGGACATTGAGGTGCTGGCCGTGCGCGCCGGCGGCGAACTGCTCGCGACGCCGGGCTTCCGGCGCTAGCTTGCGGTGGCGCTACAGTCGGGTAAGCGCCGGGTACCGAGGCTCGAGGCCGTCGCCCGAAGACTTGCCCGTGACCCGGCGCATCACCCACGGACCCGCGTGCTCCCGCACCCAGCGCGCATTTGAGCGGATTGCTTCGGCCCGGCTGAGCTCGGGCACGGGTGTCATCGGCGGCACTTCGATGGAGTGGTCGTGCTCAAGGACGGTCAGGACCCTTTTGGCCATGTTCGCGTGACCGGCCGCGGACATGTGCATCCGGTCCTTTGCCCACATGCCCCAGTCGTAGTACTCGCTGAAACGCCAGTAGTCCACCAGCAGCGCGCCGTGGTCACCTGCGATCCCGCGGACCAACTCGTTGTAGATGGCAGTGCGGCCGCGCATGGTGCCGAAAATCTTGGAACCGCGGGCGTCAAAGCCCGTAAACATCACCACAGTGGCGCCGGTGGCGCTCAACTTGCGGATGCCGGCGTCGTACTCCTCCAAAAGGCCGTCAATATCGATCTTGGGGCGGAAGATGTCGTTGGCCCCCGCGTAAATGGTCACCAAGGTGGGTTTAAGTTCGACGGCGGCGTCCACCTGCTCGGCCATGATCTGCCGGAGTTTCCTCCCGCGGATGGCCAGGTTGGCGTAGCCGAAGGAAGGGTCAGCCGCGCCGAGTTGCTCCGCCACCCGGTCCGCCCAGCCGCGCACACCGTTGGGCCGGTCCGGTTCGTCGTCGCCGAGGCCTTCGGTGAACGAATCTCCAAGGGCTACGTAGCGGGCGGCAAAATCCATATCGATAGTCTGCCACCTGTTGCCGGGAGCAACAAAGCGGGACGGCCGGGGGCTCCGGGCAGGAAAGTCAGGACTCGCGCAGGATCCAGTGATCAGAGTCCAGGCGGCCCACGATCTTCTCGCCAATGCGGGCGAGGTCAGCGACATCGCGTTCGGACAGGGCGTCGAGGAACAGGGAACGGACGGCTTCCACATGACCTGGCGCGAGCTCCACGATGGTGGCCATTCCGGCGTCGGTCAGGTGGGCGGTGGTGACGCGTGCGTCGCGCGGATGCGGCTGGCGTTCCACCCAGCCCCTGTTCTGCAGTTTGGTAACCACATGCGACAAGCGCGACAGCGAGGCGCTGGTGCGGGCAGCCAGTTCGCTCATGGGCAGGAAGCGGCCTTCCGCTTCGGAGAGCATGGCGAGCACGTTGTAGTCGAAGAGCGAAAGTTTGCCCGCCGCGTGGAGCTTCGTGTCCAGCGCTGCCGGTAACAAGGTATTAATGCTGAGCTGGGCCAGCCAGGCACGGCGTTCGTCGGCGTTGAGCCAGCGCGGTTCGGTCATGGATACATCCTAGATTGCGGAACCGGTAGGCTGACCGCATGTACGTAGTCTCCCTGACCTACAAGGTTCCCGAAGAGATCGTCGATTTCCATCTGAAGGCGCACGTCGAGTGGCTGCAGGACGCCTTCGACCAGGGCATCTTCATCGTCGCCGGCCGGAAGATCCCCCGCACCGGTGCTCTGCTGCTGTCCAATGCGGACCGTGCCAGCCTGGATGAGTCGCTGGTCAAGGACCCCTTCTACACCAACGGGGTGGCGGAGTTCGACGTCGAGGAATTCCACGCCGGCAGAGTGGCGCCGGGCTACGAGAACCTGCTCGATAGCTAGCTCTTCTTCGGCGCCGCTTCCGGCGACTTTGCCGTCAGCTTCTTCAGTCCGCCCTTCCGCGGCACCTTCACCGGTTCCGGCCAGCGCGGACTGAGGCTGTCCCCGAGGGTGACGCCGCGCAGCTTGCGGCCAAAGAGCGGCAACACCCAGTCGTGCACCCAGCGCCGCTGCAGCTGTTCCCACTCCCGCAGGCTCAGCCTCGCTGGCGGGTCCCACTCCAGGGGACTGATCTTGTGCGGCACGCCCAGATGGTCCAGGACCTGCGCGGCAAGGTATTTGTGGCCTGCCTTGGACATGTGTAGACGGTCCGAATCCCACATCCGCCGGTCGTGGAACGCATCGAAGCACCAGTAATCCACCAGCACGGCGTTGTACTTGGCCGCGATTTCCCGAACCCGGCGGTTGTAGGCCGTGTTGCGCTTCTTCAGGGGCTCCAGGACAGCGGACACCTTCACGTCGAAACCTGTGAACAGCACCACCGTGGCACCCGTGGCGGCGAGCCGGGACACCAGGGTTTCATAGTCGGCCATGAGCGCATCCACATCGGTTCCGAAGTCGAGGATGTCGTTGCCGCCGGCATACAGGGTCACCAGTGTGGGCTCCATCGCCAGCGCCGGCTCCAGCTGCTCGTCGATGATGTGGCGAAGCCTCTTGCTGCGGATGGCAAGGTTCGCGTACTGCCACCCCGGTTCGGCCTTGGCCAGCTTCTCGGCGACCCGGTCAGCCCAGCCGCGCACGCCATTGGGCAGCCGCTTGCTGCGGTCCCCCACGCCCTCGGTGAACGAATCCCCCAAGGCAACAAACCGCCGTCGCCCTTCCCGGTCCGGAAGCAAAGGAAATGAACCCACCCCGGCACCCTACCCACCGAAAGAAACGACAGGGTTAACGGCCAGCCACAGGAAGTGCAAGAGCGTTTGCGATCGAGCGACAGGAAGTGCGAGAGCGTGCCAAGAAAACGCGCAGGAACCCACCTACAGCTCTGCTTTCCCCTGCCGCCAGTAGCCCATGAAGGCGACCTGCTTGCGGTCGATCCCGACGTCGCGCACCAGGTACCGGCGCATGTCCTTGATGACTCCTGCTTCGCCCGCAATCCAGGCGTAGAACGGCATGGCGCCTGCGGGCATCCCGGGGTTCTTCGTGGCGGCGATGGCTGCGGTTTCCATCCTCGCGGGCGTCTCCCAGAGGATGTCCTGGTCCACGTCCACGTCTTCCGGTTCCGGGCCGGCCCCGCCGGGGGCTGATTTGATGCCGACCCAGCCCGGCTCGGGAACAGCGGCGCGGACGGCTTCCTGCAGGAGTTCGCCGTGCGGACGTGAGCGCCCGATGGAGGCGCCGCGCGCAAGCCAGGTGATCTCGACGTCGGCGTCCGACTTCAGGTCCAGGAAGTCGCCGGCCTCGGGGACCTCAAGGAACGCGTGCCCGCTCATGTAGGCCGGGAGGCTTTCCAGGATGGCACTGATGGCGGGAACAGCGGTTTCGTCACCTGCGAGCAGCACCCGCTGGGCCAGGCCCGGCCGCCATTCGATGCCGGAGTAGATCTCGGCCGTGACGCAGTGCGCGGCCCGGTTGTTGGGTCCGATGAGGGTCAGGGCGTCGCCGGGCTTGGCGTTCAGTGCCCAGTTTGCCGCGGGACCGCCGTTGCCCGCGGAGTCGAAATGCATCACGAAGTCCACGTCGATCTCGGGATAGACGGCGTCGAGCCGTTCCTGGCGCACGGTGTAGGTGCGCATGGAACCGCGGGTTGCGGGGTCCATGGCAAGCCATTCGCGGTACCAGCCGGACTGCTCCATCTGGAAAACCGGAAGCGGCAACTGGGAGCCGTCCTCGGCAAGGGACGGGATCATCAGCTTGACCCGAAGGTCCAGGGTTCCGCCGTGGACGCCGAAGTCACGCAGGGAGTACCCGCCCAAGGTGATGCGGCGGAAGTTGGGGCTGAGTTCCTGCACGGCGGAGACCGTCACGTCGAACGCCAGGGTCATGGGTTCGGTGGCCGGCTGGTCCCTGACCGCCGAATTCGCACGGGTCCCGTTTGCACGTCGTGCCCGTGCCTGGCTGATGTCTACTGCTTTGCCGTCGGATGCATTGCTGTTAACTGCCCTCATAGGACCAACTCCAGGGTTGTGGTTTCGGCTTTTGGGAAATCAGTGTGGTGCCGGCCGAGCGGAATGATCAGCGGCGTGCCGGAAATGGGGTCGGGAAGCACCCGCGAGTCCAGGCCGAACACGTCCCGGACCAGGTCCTCGGTGACCACGTCGGTGGAGGCGCCCTCGGCCACGATCCTGCCGCCCTTCATGGCGATCACGTGGTCCGCGTAGCGCGCCGCGAGGTTCAGGTCGTGCAGGACGATGGCCACGGTGGTGCCCCGCTTGCGGTTGAGGTCCGTGATCAGGTCCAGTACTTCCACCTGGTGGGCGAGGTCCAGGTAGGTGGTGGGTTCGTCCAGGAGCAGCACATCGGTCTCCTGGGCCAGTGCCATCGCGATCCACACCCGCTGGCGCTGGCCGCCGGAGAGTTCGTCCACGTTGCGCCCGGCGAGTTCCAGCGTTTCGGTAGCCTCGAGCGCGCGCTGCACGGCGGCGTCGTCGTCCGCTGACCAGCTGCGGAAGAAGCCCTGGTGCGGGTAGCGCCCGCGTCCCACCAGATCGCGGACGGTGATGCCGTCCGGGGCGGTGGGATGCTGGGGTAGGAGGCCCAGGGTCCGAGCAACGTCGCGGGCGGAGCGGGCGTGGATGTCCTTGCCGTCCAGTGTCACAACGCCGGCGGCCGGCTTCAGCAACCGGGACAGTCCGCGGAGCAGCGTGGATTTGCCGCACGCGTTGGCGCCCACGATCATGGTTACTTTGCCTTCGGGGATCTCCGCGTGCAGCCCTTCAACCACGGTGCGCTGGGCATACTTAAGGGTGAGGTCCGTGGCGCGTAGAACAGCCATCTCAGGCATCCTTTCGGTTGGAAGTGACCAGCAGCCACAGCAGGAACGGGGCGCCGAGTGCGCCGGTGATCACGCCTACCGGCAGGACGGTGCCGTCCAGCAGCACGGGGGCGATGTTCGCGGCGAAGTAGTCCGCGGCCAGCACGATCAGTGCTCCGACGAAGGCCGACGCCGGGAGGCTGGCTTTTGCGGTGAAGCGGCGGGCGATGGGCCCGGCCAGGAAGGCGACGAACGCGACCGGGCCGGCTGCCGCCGTCGCCACTGCCGCGAGGGCCACGGCGACGACCACCACGGCCAGCCGGGTAAAGCCGACCCGGATGCCGAGCCCGGCAGCAGCGTCATCGCCGAGCTCCAGGATGCGGAGGGGGCCGGACAGTGCTGCCACGGCAGGGACGAGGACCAGCAGGGCCAGGCTGAGGACTCCGGCGCGGTCCCAGCTGGCGGAGTTGAGGGAGCCGTTGAGCCACACCAGGGCGTCGGCCGCCGTGCGGATGTCCGCCCGGGTCATGAGGAAGCTGACCACGGCGTGGAGCGCGGCGGCGATGCCCACGCCCGCCAGGATCAGCCGGCTGCCGGCCGCGTTGCCGCTGTTCCCGCCGCCCGACCCCAGTGATCCGCCCCGCGAGATGCCATAGATGAGCGCGGCGACACCCAGGGCGCCGGCGAGGGCAGCGCCGGAGACCACGGCGCCGGACGCACCGAAAACCACGATTGCCGTGACGGCGGCGGCGCTGGCCCCGTAGCTGATGCCGATGACATCCGGGCTGGCCAGCGGATTGCGGAGCATGGTCTGGAAGAGGCCGCCGGCGAGGCCGAACGCGGCACCGATCATGGTGCCGATCACCGCCCGGGGGAGCTTGTTTTCCATCACAATGAAGCTTGCGCCGGGGATTTTCTGGCCGCCGGTGAGGTGGGCGAGCAGGATCTTGAAGAAGTCGGGGATCGTCACGGTGTAGCTGCCCAGCAGCACACTGACGGCGAAAAGGACCACGACGGCGAACGCCAGGATGGCGGTCCGGTTCAGGACGGTTCGGCTCAGCATGCTGGCGCGAACTGGCAGGTAATGCCCTGTTTTCCGGGCTTTGAGGGCATTATCTGCCCGTTCGCGCCCCGTGCCGGGTGCGTTTTCGCCCAGTTCGCGCTCAAGGGAGGCGAGGTCTGACTTGCTCACAGCCCGGCCCCCTTCCCGCGACGGACCAGCCACACAAAGACGGGGGCGCCCACGAGGGCAGTCATGATTCCCGCGGGGACTTCGCCGGGCAGGAGGATCACGCGGCCCAGGATGTCGGCAGACAGCAGGAGCACCGGGGCCAGGACGAGGGAAAAGGGCAGGATCCAGCGGTAGTCGGGCCCGGTCAGGAATCGGACGGCGTGCGGGATGACGAGACCCACGAAGCCGATGGGGCCGGCGAGGGCTGTGGCGGCTCCGCACAGCAGGACGATGCCGAGGGCGGTGACGCCGCGGACCAGTCCTACCCGCTGTCCCAGGCCGCGGGCGATGTCGTCACCCAGGGCAAGGCTGTTGAGGATCCGGCCAGTGGCCAGCACAATGCCCGCGCCAAGAATAAGGAACGGCACGCCGGGCAGCACCACGGACCAGTCGCGCCCGGAGATTCCGCCCACCTGCCAGAACCGGAACCGGTCCAGGGTGTCCTGGCTCGAGACCAGGATGACGTTCATGAGCGAGTAGAGTCCCGCGCTCAGGGCGGCGCCCGCAAGGGCGAGCTTCACCGGCGTCGCACCGTCCCGGCCCAGCGAAGCGACCAGGTAGACAAGGGCGGCAGCGGCCGCGGCGCCGATGAATGCGAACCAGATGTAGCCGGTCAGGGAAGAGATTCCAAAAACATAAATGCCGGTGACCACGGCCAGCGCGGCTCCGGCGTTGACCCCCATGATGCCGGGGTCGGCCAGCGGATTGCGGGCAACGCCCTGCATGGCGGCGCCGGCCAGGCCAAGGGCCCCGCCGGCAAGCAGGCCCAGGACGGTGCGCGGGATGCGCGCATGGACCACGGCGTGATCACCGTTGGCGGGATCAAACTGCGTCAGCGCCTGCCACACGGTTTCCAGGGGAAGCCCGCGGGCACCGACGGCCAGCGACACTGCGGAAACGACAACAAGTACGACGACGGCGGCCAGCAGCCAGGCGGTTTGCTTGCCTGCTGCGCTCTTCCCGGCGCGAACGGGCAGTTGCGGCCCCTGTCCAGGCGTTTTGAGGGCCTCAACTGCCCGTTCGCGCGTGGTGCCGGGGGCCGGGGGTGCGCCGGGCGCACAGCCGGCGGCCGTCGTCGTACTTTTCGTCATGGAAAGGCTGTTACTTCACTGCGTCCGCTGCGCTCGCCAGCTGCGGCAGGAACGTGTCCAGCGACCACGGCAGGCTCAGGGGCGAGGAAGCCGAGATGGACAGCGTGAGCGTGTTGTCCGAGTCAGCAACGAGGGCGCCGCTCTTGATGGCCGGGATCTGGCCCAGCAGGGGGTCGGCCTTGATGGAATCGGTGGTGGCGGCATCCGGAACCCAGGTGACAAAGATGTCCGATTCGAGTTCGTTGGCCTTCTCAGCGGACCACGGGATGAAGAACTCCTTGGAGCCCTTCGAGTTGTCCTCAACGACCGGGGCCAGCTTCATGCCGATCTCGCTCAGGAAACGGGGGCGGTTGTCGTTGGCGGTGTAGACGTTGACGCCGTCGCTCTTGGCCGGTTCCAGGTTGCCGTAGATGAAGCTCTTGTCCGCCAGCTGCGGGTACTTGGAGACCTTGTCCTTGATGGTGGCTTCGGTGTCGGAGACCAGCTTGGTGGCCTCGGCTTCCTTGCCCAGTGCCTTGCCGATGATGTTCGTGGAGTCCTGCCAGGAGGTGCCGTAGGCGATCTCGGGGTGGGCCACGACCGGTGCGATTTCGCTGAGCTTCTTGTAGTCCTCCTCCGTCAGGCCGGAGTAGGCGCCCAGGATGACGTCCGGGTTGAGCTTGGCGATCTCGGTGAAGTTGATCCCGTCAGCCTCGGAGAACTGGACCGGAGCCTTCTCGGTGCCGAAGCCGGCGCCCAGCTCTTCCAGCTTGGCGTCCTTCCACGGCGTGGAGCCCTTGTCGTTGCCGCCCCATTCGTTCTTGGGGACGCCCACGGGAACAACGCCCAGGGCCAGGGCAACGTCGTCGTTGACCCAGGAAACCGTGACCACGCGCTGGGGCTGGGACTTGATGGTGGTCTCGCCGAAGACGTGCTTGATGGTGACGGGGAAAGCAGCCGAGGCGGCCCCGGTCGACGCCGGAGCGGTGGTGGCGGGCCCAGTGGAGCAGCCGGTGAGTGAAAGGGCGACGGCGGCCAGGGCGGCCGTCGCGGTGCCTGCGGTCTTCAGCAGGGCGCGGCGTGGGAGAAGGGTAGCCACGGGACTCCTTAAGTAAGTGATGCGAACCCGAGTAAGGCTAGCCTATCCTTCTGTGAATTAAGCAAGGTTTGCGTAACGTAATTGTCTCAATCCTCCCGCGGGACCGCATTGGCGGGCAAAAGTGGCGCGTCACACGGTGAAATTGGTTGATGCCGCAGGGTGAACGATGGTTCACTTTTAGGAGAGTAAACGCGCGTTCACCCCTTGTGGCCGCCTCCACGCCCAGAAGGTCCCGCCCCATGTCCCAACCCCGCAGCAGATCCCTATCCCCCAGCGCCATTACGGCGGTCCTAGCACTGAGCGGCACCGTGGTGGCGCTGATGCAGACCCTCGTGGTGCCGCTCCTTCCGGATTTTCCCAAGATCCTTGGCGTGACAGCCGACGACGCATCCTGGCTTGTTACGGCGACCCTGCTCTCCAGCGCCGTGGCCACCCCGATCGTGTCCCGGAGTGCGGATATGTACGGGAAGCGGAAAATGATGGTGATCTGCCTGGCCATCATGGTGGCCGGCTCCATCGTTGCGGCGGTCGGCGGCAGCTTCCTCTGGCTCATCGTCGGGCGGGCGCTGCAGGGATTCTCCTCGGCCCTGATTCCGGTGGGCATCAGCATCATGCGTGACGAACTTCCCAAGGAAAAAATGGGGTCCGCCGTCGCCCTGATGAGCGCCACGCTGGGCATCGGCAGCGCCCTGGGACTCCCGCTCGCCGGACTGCTCTACGAAAGCCTGGGCTGGGAATCCATCTTCTGGGTATCCGGCGCCGCCGGCACTCTGCTGCTCGCCGCCGTCGTACTGGTGGTCCCCGAATCCAAGGTGCGCACCCCCGGCCGGTTCGACTACCTCGGCGCCGTGGTTCTGTCCGCGGCCCTGGCGGCACTACTGCTGGCCATCTCCAAGGGCGGATCGTGGGGCTGGGGTTCCGAGCCGGTGCTGCTGCTGTTCCTTGCCGCCGCAGTCCTCCTGGCCGCCTGGCTGCCGTACGAACTGAAGGTCAGCCAGCCGATGGTGGACCTCCGCACGTCCGGCCGGCGCCCCGTCCTCCTCACCAACCTGGCGTCCCTTTTGGTGGGCTTCGCCATGTTCGCGAACATGCTGCTCACCACCCAGCAGCTCCAGTTGCCCGCTTCCACCGGCTACGGCTTCCAGCTGAGCGTCATCACGGCAGGCCTCTGCATGGTTCCCTCCGGCCTGGCTATGGTGGTTTTCGCACCCGTTTCCGGAGGCATCATCAGGCGGTTCGGCGGGAAGTCAGCTCTGATCTCGGGCGCGGCCGTCATGGTGGTGGGCTACGTGGGCCGCGTCTTCTTCTGGGATTCCATCACCTCGGTAATCATCGGCTCCACGGTGGTCAGCATCGGCACGGCAATCGCCTATGCGGCAATGCCCACCCTGATCATGGGTGCCGTTCCCATCACCGAAACAGCCTCGGCCAACGGCCTCAACAGCCTGGTACGGTCCATCGGAACTTCGACGTCGAGTGCAGCCGTCGCTGCGGTCCTCACGTCCGTGACCATCACCGTGGGATCCACCCGGCTGCCGTCCTTCGAGGCGTTCAAGGATGTCTTTTGGCTGGCTGCCCTCGCGTCTGCGGCGTCAATGGTGGCTGCGGTGTTCATTCCGCGGGCCGCGGCTGCCGCGAAGGCCGTGGTCCCTGTGCCAGCTGCCACCGAACTGGTGGTGCAGGGCCGTGTCCTCACGTCCGACCGCCGCACCGTGACTCCCGCCGTCGTCACCGTCCTGCAGACCAGCGGCGATCCGGTGGACTGGAGCCGGGTGGACAGCGACGGCAACTATTCGGTGGCACTGCCCGGCGCCGGCAAATACCTGATGGTGGCCAACGCCGCCGGCTGGGCGCCGATGGCGGAGGTTTTCGATTTCGACGGCCGCACGCTTCAGCAGAATTTCCATCTGGACCACCGCCTGGAGCTGGCCGGAACTGCCACCGTGGGAGGCGCAGTCCTTCCGGACGCCGTGGTGACGCTGCTGCAGGCCTCCGGCGAACACGTGGGCACCACCACCACGGACTCCCGGGGCCGGTATGCGCTGCCGCTGCCCTTGGCCGGCCGCTACATCGTGACCTTGCTGCATCCGGAGACCCACCAGGCCATGGCCCGGAAACTCGCTGTGGACAACCGCTCCGTGACGGCGGACCTGGCGATGGACGCTCCGGCCGGACAGCTGGTGGACGCATGAGCGCGGGCAGTCCAGCGGGTCGTGCCGGTGGTTCGGGAGGCGCCGGCGCCGGCCGCGACGGCGTTTCCAGCCGCGACGCCATCCTCGATTCCGCCGGCAGGCTGTTCGGTGAGCGCGGCTACCGCGGCGTGACCGTCCGCGATATCGCCTCCGGCGCCGGTGTTTCCGCAGCCCTGGTAATGAAGCTGTACAGCTCCAAGGAAAAGCTGTTCGCCCAGGCCAAGCCGGACGAATCGCTGCTGTCCGACCTCGACGTGCCGGCCGCAGAACTGGGCAGCGCCCTCGTGTTCCGCGTGCTGATGCGCCGGGAACGCGGGCTCAAGGAGCCGTGGGCCATGCTTCCGTTCATCATCCAGGACTCCCCCACGCCCGACGACGCCCGTGCGGAAACGCGCGAACGGTACCTTTCCAGCATTGCCGGCCTCCTGAAGGACACGACGCCGGAGCGGCGTTACGCTTCCACAGTGGTGGCGCTCATGACGGGGTTCGGCGAGGCGGTGCGCACGCTAGGCATGTTCGAAGGCTGGGACTTCGACGAACTGGTGGCCCACTACGGGGCGATCGTCCAGGCGCAGATCGACGCCTGCAGGGCCGCCTGCCCCTGACACCCCCAACGCTCTCTCACTTCCTGCCGCCCTTTCCCCGAACGCTCTCTCACTTCCTGCGTGTGGCGGCGTTGCCGAGATGTCGTGGATTTGGGAGGATGGCGAGGCGGGCCAGTGGCGCCGGCCAAGAGGCGGTTCGGATCGGACCGCCGGGAACGAGGGGATGAGCATGCTGAAGACCGTTGAGGTCATCGCAGCCGCGGGAAGCGGGGCGGCCGCCATGGCCTGCTTTGCGTCCGCATCGACGTCAGCCTTCCCGCACCGGATCTGCCAGTAGCCGACCCGACAAACAATGCCCACGAATGGGCCTTCTTTAGTGTGCGCGGATTCTGCTGACACGGACCGTCATTTCCCCCCACGGGGACCACACGACTTCGAAGGCTCACCACCATGCAAAAAATAACTGCCCAGCAGATCCGTTCATCCTTTGTAAATGCGAGCCGTTCCGAGGCTGCCAAGCTGACCTTGCCCCGGACTTACGACACGCTGAAGTGGGACAGCTTGGACTTCCTCGGGTGGCGGGACCCCAAGTTGCCGCTGCGCGGGTATCTCGTTCTGCCTCGGCCCGGAGGCCTCACCGGGATCATGCTTCGTGCGCCTGAAGGCGGAGCAAAGAAAAGGCGGTCCGTGCTCTGCGAGCTCTGCCGCGACGTGTTCTCCAAAGATGACGTGCTGATGTGGGTTGCCAAGCGTGCCGGACAGTCCGGCAGGGACGGCAACACCGTGGGGACGCTCATCTGCGCCGATTTCCTCTGCTGCGACAACGTCCGCGTGGAGCCACCGGCCAACGAGATCAACTTGGACCCTGCCGCCGTCGTACTTCGCCAGATCGACGGACTGACAGCCCGGACCGGCCTGTTCCTGGACCGGGTGCAGGGACGCTAGCGACGCAGCTACGTCCGCCTCAGCCGCGGACGCTCCCTCACCTCAAGTGAGAGAGCGTCCGTGGAAACCCTGCGAAAAGTGAGAGAGCGTCGGCCGGTTCGCTGCAGGAAGTGAGAGAGCGTCCTGATGGGCGGGCCGGGTTGAGGTCCCGGGTCAAGCCGGGCGGGGTTAGCGCAGGACGATGTCCACGGGGTTCGCCTCGGACCTCCACTGCCCCTCGGCACCTACGCGCGGCCCGATCACGGGAGCAGTCAGGACACCGGAGCGGTTGGTGCGCTTGTCCCGCAGGATCTCCGTGACGGAGCCGAGGTGCCGGGACAGGTCGATCACGTTCTCCGGGGCGGCCAGGAGCAGCTGGAAGCCGAATTCGTGCAGTGCCTTGATGCCGGCGCCCGCGAATTCCTCCGAGGCAAGGACAAACGCCTCGTCCATCATCACGGTGCCGTACGTGGTGAAGCCCTGCTCGGCGATGCCCAGCTGGTAGCTGAGGGCCGCGGCCATGATGAACGCAGTGAAGCGCTGCCGCTCGCCGCCGGACATGGAGCCTGTGTCCGCGTGCATAAACACGTCGGTCCGCTTGCCGCGCTTCTTGCCCGAGGCCGGACCAACCACTTCGCGGTGCTCCTTGCACTGGATGAACAGGTGCCCGCGCACATCAAGCACCTCGGCTCGCCAACGCCGGTCCTCCGGGGTCTGCGAACCCAAACGCTTGACGAGCGTTTCCAGCGACTTGTAGCGGTTGGTGAGCTCGGCGTCGTCGTCCGTTTCTGCCCCGGCGGTTGCCGTCTTGGCGTGCCGCGTGTGCCGTATCCTCAGCGCGTTCTGGATGGCGTCCTTGAACTGCTTCGCGGTGGGTGGGAGGGTCTGCTTGATGTCGAGTTCCAGGAAGCTGCCCTCATGGAAATTGACCTCGGACAGGATGCCGTTCAGCGGCAGGATACGGCTGGTGATTGAGCGGCGCTCCTCATCCAGCAGGTGCAGCAGCGTGCTGAACGATTCGTGCGTGCGCTGGTTGAAGAACTGACGGAACTCGGCCTCCTGCGCGGGCAGGCCGTCGCTGACAATGGCGTGGTAGCGGGCCTCGAACTCCCCAGCGGCGCCGATGGACGTGCCGTGGTCCGCGGAAATCGCCGTGCCCCATTCACGCACGAAGCCCTCGAAAATGCGGGTGAGGCGCTCCGAGGTGGCCTGGCCTCGGGACTCGGCGGTGTGCAGCTCGGCAAGGAGCCGGGTCCGTACCTCGTTGGCCAGGTTGTCCAGCTCATGCATCTCGGAGACGTCGCCGAACGCGGCGAAGTACGGTTCCAGCGCCGTCACGGTGGACTCCGACGGCGGTGCCTGGCCCAGGCGCGTGCGCGCGGATTCCAGCAGCGAATCCCCGGCGGTGAGCTGCCGGTCCAGCGCCTTGTATTCGCTCTGGAGAACGGCTGCGGCTTCCGTGCTGGCCTGGTGCTTCTGCCGGGCCACTTCGATGTTGGCCCGCAGGGGCTCCAGGTCAGCCTGCGCAGCGAGGGCATCCTTGAGGCGCTGCTCGATCTTTCCGAGTTCGTCCTCCGCCACTGCCGCGGAAACCTGTTCCCACGGCCGGTGGTCCTCGGCGATCCGGCGCAGCGCCTCCAACTGCCGGGTCATGCCCTGGTGAGACTCTTCGCGGCTTCGCGCGAGCTCGGCGGTCTTCGCGAGTTCCTGCTGCAGATCCTCCACCTGGGTGGCCACGAGTTCCAGTTTCGAGGCATTGTCGAAGCCGAGGACGTAATCCTGCCTGCTGGTGAAACGGTCGTCCTTCTCCACGGTGTGGCGGTTGCGCTTGACCACGCCGCCAAGGCTCAGGCCCTTGTCCAGCCTGGCCAGTTCGTCCGGGTCCTCGACGCACGGGAACGCGAAGTCGACGGCGATCCGCTCACGGATCCACTGCCCGGCGTCGGCGGCCGGCCCCGTGGTGAGGATGTCCAGCTTGGTCAGCAGCTCGCCGTCTGCCACGTCCTCCACGGCCAGCGCACCTCCGGGCAGCGGCTTGGACACGTCAACGGCGCGGAGTGCACCGCGGACGGAGTTGCCGTTGAGGTAGCGGGTGACGGCGCCGAAGTGTTCGCCGGGAACCAGCAGTGTGGTGGCCAGGTTCCGCAGCGCGCGCTCGGCGGCCGGCCGCCACTGATCCTCCCCCTCGGCGAGGTCGATGAGCTCGCCGCCGAACGGCATCTGCTCTTCGGGCACGCCGGTCGCCGCGGCGATCGCGGCCCGGTTTTCAATGCTCGACGGCGGCAGCAGGGACTTGCGCGTCTTCAGCGAGACGAGCTCCTGCTGGGCCGCCGCAAGTTCACGTTTCTTCGCGGCGTGGCCGTCGAACGCCTCAAAGCGCAGCTCCTTGAGCGCCTCCGAGTCGCCCTGCAGTTCAGCCGTACGTGCGGCGGCGTGTGTGTGGGCCTGCTCCCAGCCCTCCGCTGTCCACTCGAGGTCCAGTCCGGCCTCGGCCAGGGCCTGGCGCGCGGCTTCCTCGACCTGCTGGCGTAGTTTGAGCCCTACCCGGGCGTTTTCCAGGGACTGCTCGATCGCCGAGATCGCGTTGCCGCCCTGGTTGTTGTAGTCCGCTTCCAGCTGCCGCAGATCCTTGGCCAGGCCGTCCCGGACCGCACGCTCCGCGGCCAGCTCCTTGGCCTTTGCCTGGGCGAAGTCCTTGTACCGGACCAGGGTCTTCTCGTGGACCGTGACTGCGAGCTGCTGCTTGTAGGCATCGAACTCTTCGCCGGCCAGCTCCCGCAGGCGGTTCGCGTCCAGCAGGGACTGCGCATACTCCTTGTTCAGGCCGGGCACCGGAGCCAGTTGGTCGCGCTGCTGCCGAACATCCTCCAGCCGCTGCCGGATGGACATCAGGTTGCTGAATTCCTCGACGACGTCGTCCGCGGCGGCCAGGGTGGCGGGCGCATCGAGCACCTGGTCGCGGAAGAACGTGTTGACGCTCCCGCCCAGCCCCTTGCCGGCCTGGATCACGCGGAGCAGCGGCAATGCCTGGTCCGAGTTGATGCCCAGCAGCCGGCGGAAACGCTCCGCGAATGCTTTGTGCACATCAAAGACCTGCGCGTCGGGGAAGATCACGTCCAGCGCGGCCTTGGTGAAGCGCTTCTCCGCAATAGCCTCGATCGCGGCGAGGTCCAGCGGCTTATTGTCGATCAGGTAATACCGCCCGACGCTCGACTCCGTGCCGTTCTTCGGCAGGTCGAACAGCGCCGACACCGTCACCTTCGTGCCCGCTGCGTTATCGAACGTCAGGGCGACGGCGGACCACGTGGCTCCGGGGCGCTGGAACGCACTGGCCGAGCCCTCGCCCACGGCCTTGTCGCCCACCTTGCCGCGCATGTACGTGAACGTGGTCCTCTTGTCCTCCACGGCACCGGAGCGCTGCGCCGCGGCCTCGTTCGAGCGCGGCCGGGCGTCGAACACGCGCAGCATGGCGTCGAACAGCGTGGATTTGCCCACGCCCGAATTACCGGTCAGCAGCGTGCCGTTGCGGTCCACGTGCATGGTGTGGGCCCCGTGGAACGTGCCCCAGTTGACCACCTGAACCAGCGCCAGCCGCATCTGGCCCGGGTTGGTGAGCTCGCCCATCGGCAGCATGGTTGCGATGCTCACTTGGTGTCCTCCGCTTCGTTGGTTGCAGGCTCAGGTGACGACGACGGCGATGCCGCCCCCGGAGCGGCATCGGGGTCGTCGTCCTCAGCCACGGGGTCCGCGTCGAGCTCTATGAGTGCTTCCGTACCGGTGGGGTCTGCCGTGGCTGCTACCAGCGCCTCTATCTGGGCGGGGATGTCGCCGATGTTTTCGAAGGGGAGGGCCAGCGGGAGCGCGTTGGAGATGGTGTAGACGTCGTCGAGGCCGGTGGTGATGAGGAGCTGGCGGGCCAGGAGCTTGGTGATGGCGCGGTTGACCACGTCGGAGTCCCGCAGCGCGTCCTGCTGGCCGGACGGCTGGTAGTGGGCCACCAGCTCGGCGATCTCCTCTTTTGTGATTGTCGGATCCGTCTGCGCCGTGACGTGGCGGTCCAGCAGGAGCCTCAGGCGCAGCAGCACGATGGTCTCCACCCGGCTCAGCGCACGCTGCTGGCGAAGGATACTGGAGCGGGTGCTGCCGCCGATGGCGTCCGGATCCACCGGGCGCAGCACTGCCACCTTCCGTTCGTGGTCAAGCTGGAGCGTCAGGAAAAGCTCCGACAGTCGGCTGCGGAGGATCAGCTGGTTGTCCAGCAGCGTTGTCCACAGTTTCTCGTCCCGGCCGCCGTCGATGTACGGCCCCTTGAGCAGCTTCACCAAGGCCTGGCGGACCTTCATCGGCAGCACGCCCGTATCTCCCGGGAACAGCGCGGCGCCGTCCACGAAGGTGTCCCGCGGGGTGACCGTAAACGGGTCTGCGTAGGTGTGTTCAGGCGCTGAGGGGGTTTCCGGGGTTTCGACGGGCTCGACCACCGGGGCTGCCGTCGTCGTCATCTCTTCAGTCATCGTCAATCCTTCTTGAGGGTGACCACCGGCAGGAATGCCTTGCGGGTGGTTCCGTCTATCTGTTCGAAGTCGATGGCGTCCCAGCCGGCGCGGTCGAAGCCGGCGCCGTCGTGCAGTGCGTGGGACAGCAGCGCGCGGATGGAGTTGATGTGGCGTTCCTCCGGCGGAAGCTGCTCCCATGCCTCCGGCAGGGAGGCGGCTCCGGCGAGCGCGGCGCGGATGGCCGCCGGCTTGGCCTTCCCCGTGCGCGGCGAGCGCACGCGGTCGGAGTCGCTGAAGGCGATGGGGTCGGCGAGCTTGGGCGGCGCCGCGAACTCGTCGGGGTCGAAGAGCTTGACCATGGACAGGGACTCGAAGCCGGCATTGAAGAGCACCGGGCCCGGCACCAGGCCCGGGCGTTCCCGCTCGTAGGGCAGGGAGCGGATGGCCTGTTCAGCCTCGCGGAGCACCTTGCGGAGTCTCACGGACTGGCGGAAATCGTCACTCTGGACGTAGGTGTTGAGGCTTTCGCTGAGCTTGCCGTAGATCCGCTGGATCTGGCTGTGCTGGGTGCGGAGTTCGGCCACCAGGTTCTTGAGGGTTTCGCGGTCCTCGTGGCTGAGGTCGTCCGCGAACTGGCGGCTGAGCACCTCGCCGATCGCGGAACGGAACCGCAGCTGCTGCTGGGGGTCCTCCAGGAACGCCGTGAATGAACGGAACGTCCTGCCCTCGGGGCTTTGCCGGAGCCGTTTGTCCGCCTCCAGAACCTGCGCCATGGTGGCGCCCTTGCTGAGGGACTCCTCGATGATCTGGTTGCGGAGTTCGCCCACCAGTTCCTCGATCCGGTCACGCATTTTCTTGTAGTCCGCCGGGAGGCTGGCCGCGAGGTCCAGGATGTTTCCGGCGGCCTCCACGGCCTCGTCGTCGTCCAGGAGCCCGTCGAAGTCGCCGGAACTGATGTCCTCGATGAGCTGCTGCCGTTCCTCGATCTCGTCCTCGAGGGACTCCAGCCGCGCGGTCTGGTCCGGATTGGTCTCATTGGCGAGCTTTTCGACATCGCCCAGCAGCGTCCCCAGCCGGGATCCGTTCAGGGTGGAGCGTTCGCTGGAGAGGCTATCGAGGAAGGCAAGGACGCGGGCCGCGGGCTCGGTGACTTCGTAGACGATCTGCCCCGACTGGTTGCGGCGGGTCAGGAAACTCTTGCGGGTCCATTCGTCGCCGAAGGACTTTCCGTTGGCGGCGCCACCCAGTCCCGGGTCCTGCCGGCGGAGCTGCTCAAGGAAGGCGTCGACGTCGGCGTGGAATTCTTCCAGCGGAAGCTGCGGACGGGCGCGGGTAAAGGATGCCTGCAGGACGGCGATAACCCACGGCGCGGACCGGGTGAGCGCCCAGGCCGGCCCTTTGGTGAGGAGTTCGAGGTCCCGGAGCCGGGCACTGATCGCGTCCGCGGAGGACGGGGCGGATCGGGACACACACTCTCCTTCAGGTGCCTCGGAACTCGTTGGGCAGCGGAAAACCCGAAAACTGCCAACTACAAGGTTAACGCAGTAGCCCGTGGGGCTGGTCCGGTTGGCCCGGCCCGGCCGCAGGCACCCGCCGCGGTTGGCGCCCATGCCCTCCCCGCGGCGACGCCCCGCCGTCGAAGCCCTGTTACGGGTGTTACTGGTGGGGTTTCAGTGACCGCACCGTGACCTACGGACCGGTAGCATTGCGATCCCGTATCAACGGCCCCCGCCACGGCGTCGGACTCTGGTTGACGGACGCGGCGCACCCTACGCTCGTGCTACTTGATCCAACCAGGCAATGACGCAGGGGGAAACCATGCAGTTCGATCTCAGCGCAGTAGAGACAGGCACTTTCGTGTTCATCGGAACGCTCGTGTTTGGCCTGCTGATCGTGGGTTTCATGATGTCGGCCGCTTTCGTGGCAATGGTGATGGTGGGGGTGGGCCGCTTTGCGTGGTTCGTCATAGCCGGCACCCTGCTGGGACTGGTCCACGGCATCAACCATCTTTGGGACCGCCTGGTGCACCACGCCTCCACCGTGGAACTCCCCGGCGACTTTCAGGGGCAGCCAGCCCCTAGCACGGGAACTTACCCGCGGGTAGCATTGAGGGACAGCTGAAGGGTTCCCCACCCCAGGCGGACCCAGGGCTCGAACCGGCCACCCCGGTTAGAGGAGATGCCCCGTGAGCTCTGCCACTGACAGTCCCGCCGCCGATGTTCCCGTAGCCCCGGAAAAGATCGGTCCCGGCGCCACCGAGGCCGATGCCCGGGCCATCACGGAGGCCGCCCGGGAAACCGCCTGGGACAGGCCTAGCTTCGCCAAGGGTTTGTATCTGGGGAACTTCGACCTCTCGCTGATACACCCCTGGCCCGAAGCCAGAACCGAGGATGTGGAACGCGGCGAGGAGTTCATGGCCCGTCTCACTGCCTACTGCCGGACCATGTCCGGCCGCTTGATCGAGCGGAACGCCTTAATCCCGGATGAATACCTTGCCGGACTGGCCGACCTGGGCGTCTTCGGCATGAAGATCCCCCGCGAATACGGCGGCCTGGGCCTTTCCCTCGTCTACTACGGCCGGGCGCTGGCCCTTCTGGGTTCGGTGCACCCGAGCCTCGGGGCGCTGCTGTCCGCCCACCAGTCCATCGGCGTCCCGGAGCCGGTTAAGGTGTTCGGCACTCCGGAACAGAAGCGGGAGTACCTGCCCCGCTGCGCCGCCGGCGCCATCACGGCGTTCCTGCTGACCGAGCCCGACGTCGGCAGCGACCCCGCCCGGATGGGCAGCACCGCCGTTCCCACGGACGACGGCGACGCCTACATCCTGGACGGTGTGAAACTCTGGACCACCAACGGCGTGATCGCCGAACTGGTGGTGGTGATGGCCCTGGTTCCGGGGCACACGGATTCCGACGGAACCGTCCACAAGGGCGGCATCAGCGCGTTCGTGGTGGAAATGGACTCCCCCGGCATCACGGTGGAAAACCGCAACGCCTTTATGGGGCTGCGCGGCATTGAGAACGGCGTGACCCGCTTCCACCAGGTGCGGGTTCCGGCGGCCAACCGGCTCGGCCGCGAAGGCCAGGGCCTGAAGATCGCGCTCACCACCCTCAACACGGGACGGCTGTCCATCCCCGCCCTCTGCGTGGCATCCGGCCGGTGGAGCCTGAAGATCGCCCGCGAATGGTCAAACGCACGCACGCAGTGGGGGCGGCCCGTGGGGAAGCATGAGGCCGTGGGCAAGAAAATCGCATTCATCGCCGCAAGCGCCTTCGCACTGGACGCCGTGTTCGAGCTGTCCGCCGAAATGGCCGACGCCGGCCAGAAGGACGTCCGGATCGAGGCCGCGTTGGCCAAACTCTGGTCCACGGAGATCAGTTGCCGGATCGCGGACGAACTGGTGCAGATCCGTGGTGGGCGCGGTTTCGAGACGGCCGATTCGCTGGAGGCCCGCGGTGAGAGGGCCGTACCGGCCGAACAGCAGCTCCGGGACCTCCGGATCAACCGGATCTTCGAGGGCTCCTCGGAAATCATGAGGCTCCTGATTGCCCGCGAGGCCGTGGATGCGCACCTCGCTGCCGCCGGGGACCTTGCCTCCGCGGATGCCAGCCTGTCCGATAAGGCCAGGGCCGCCGTCGGCGCTTCAGGTTTCTACGCTAAGTGGCTGCCCAAGCTTGTGGCGGGCGCAGGCATGGACCCGCGGTCCTACTCGGAGTTCGGCAGGCTCGCCAAGCAGCTGCGGTTCGTGGAGCGGTCCTCGCGGCGGCTTGCCCGGCAGACGTTTTACGGGATGGGCCGGTGGCAGGCCGGACTGGAGCACAAGCAGGCATTCCTGGGACGGATCGTGGATATCGGCGCCGAGCTGTTCGCCATGGCGGCCTGCTGCTCGCGAGCCGAAGGAATGCTCCACACGAACCCTGAGCGGGCCGCCACCGCCTACGAACTCGCCGAGGCCTACTGCGAGCAGGCGAGGGTCCGCGTTGACGAGTACTTCGACCAGCTGTGGCGGAATACGGACGACGCCGACCGCGGACTCACGGAAAAGGTCCTCGCCGGGGACTACACGTGGCTGGAGGCGGGGGTGCTGGACCAGTCCGAAGGCACCGGACCATGGATCGCCGACGCAGCCCCCCGGGCCACCGCGAAGGAGGACCTGCACCGCAAATACCGCTGATTCATAGGGGTTTTTCGCCCCGCCGCCGATGCTAAGCATCCTTGCTGCCGCCGTTGCGCCGTGGTTAGGTGGAGAAGAGACCATCATGCAGGTCTCCGCATAGCGGTGGCCGGCCCAACCGCTGGGTCCGGTTCAATCGATGAAAGCGAGAACGCCTGATGAGCAGCACAGTAGGGCCCGAAGACAGACAGTCGCGCCGCGCCGCCCGTGGCGAGGACGCCAACCGCGTGGACGGCGCCGGCCGTGAGGTCGGCACCGGGAACGTTGAAAACAGGAATGTCGAAGACAGGTTGGAGGGCCGGCGCAGCCCTACTGACGCACCGCGGGCCAGCCGGAAATACGACGCCGGAACGGACGACGACGACACCCGCGCCTATGCGGTGACGCCCACCGCCGAGTCCGCTGCGCTTGCGGACCCGAATGCCGCGACCCGCGAGACCGTAGTGGCCCGCGAGAAGGAGCAGTTCGGCGGCATCAAGATCGGCTCCGCCTTCTTTGGCTGGCTGGCTGCTACGGGCACGGCCGTGTTGTTAACCGCACTGGTCGCTGCGGCCGGAACGGCCGTTGGGCTTGCCACCAGCACCGACGTGAACGAGGCCGTCAATCAGGCCTCCTCCGACCAGACCGTGGGCCTGACGGGAGTCATCGTGCTGCTGGTCATCCTCTTCGTGGCGTACTACTGCGGCGGTTACGTTGCCGGCCGCATGGCACGATTCAGCGGTGCGAAGCAGGGATTCATGGTGTGGGTCTGGGCCGTGATCTTCGCAGTGATCATCGCCCTGCTGGCCATGATCGCCGGAGAACGCTTCAACATCCTGGCCAACCTGAACAGCTTCCCGCGCATTCCCGTTAATGAAGGGCAGCTGACCACCACAGGCATCATTGCCGCCGTCGTGGTGGCCGCAGTCGCCCTGGTCGGCGCAGTGGTGGGCGGCATGGCCGGTATGCGCTTCCACCGCAAGGTGGACCGTGCCGGATTCACCCCGGTGGAAGCTGACTCGGAACGCTAAAACCGGGGCTGCCACAGCGGAACGCTAGGAGGCCTCGTCGAGGTAGTACCAGCGCCGGTCCACGCGCAGGAACCGGCTCTTTTCGTGGTGGACTCCCCGCTCGCCATCGTGCCGGAAATGGGCTTTGAACTCCACCGTCCCTTCCGAGTCCAAGGGACCGCCGCGGCTGGTGGAAACAATGTCCAGCCGGCGCCACTCCATGGCCGGGTCCAGCTCGAGCTCCGCCGGCCGGGTGTCCGGGTGCCAGGTACGGAACAGGTAGGCGACATCCCGCACCACAAAGGCGCTGTACCGGGAGCGCATCAGCTGTTCCGCCGTCGGGGCCTCGTCACCGCGGTGGAACCGGCCGCAGCAGTCCGCGTACTGCTCACCGGACAGGCACGGACAGTTCCCGCTGAACGCAGGGGAACTGCTGTCCCTGGTTTCTTCGCGGCCTCCCGGGCGCGGGTTTTCAGGCTCGGTCTGCTGGGGCACGGAGCGTCCTTTCGGGGCTGTCGGTGGGCGCCAACTTGGCTGCTTCCGACTATATGCGCAGGCCAGACGGAAACGGCTGTGTCATATCGGATAACAGGTTCGACACAACCCGGCCGCGGACCTGTAATGCGGGCGTGTTGCACCGCAAAAGTCCGTATTGTTAAGGGGTGCCTATTGTCGGCGGATTACTGCCGGCACACGGGCGCAGCAGGCCCTGAGGAGAGGTAAATGGAAGATCCCAACACCATTGCCCTGAACCTGACATTTTTCGGCACGCTGGGTGTGGCGTTCGTCATGTTCATCGGCCTCTTCCTGGTTTTTGTGGCCACCCTTCTGATTGCCGGCCTCGGCCGGCTGGTCGGGGTCGCGGTTATGGCCTTGTTTGGCCGCCGCCCCGGCAAAACAGCCGGAACTGAAAACCCTGCCCGCGTCCCACGCCGGACGTTCAACCTGAAGACGTCCTGGGCGCCCTCCTCCCTCCGGGCCAAGCTGCGCACCGCAAGGGAAGAAGCGGCGCAGAAACGCGCCGCGCGCAGGGAAGCGCCTGCACTGTCCGAAGACTGGGCGGCAGCCGTTGCCCGGGCCGATGCTCGGGCGGCCGCCAGGGCCAGGGCTGCAGCGGCGCCCGAAGTGAAAGTCACGGTCCGCGATCTTCCCAGCCCGGACGCCCCGGTCGAGGAAGTCAGGGCCGTGGCTCCCCTCGTGGAGTCCGCCACGGACCAGCACGCCACCGTCAGGGCCATCCCGCGTTCATTTGAGAAGCCTCCCGGACCTGGTCCTTTGGCCATGCTGGATACCGGGTCCCTGGTCTCGCTGGCCGGCCACCCTGCCGCTTTGCGGGGCACATTGCCGGTGGAACAGCGCCGCGCCGGCTGATTGGCTGCCAGGAACCCGTTCACAAACCGTCATTGGCAGCTCCTGCGTTACCCCGGACTACGGAAAGCTAAGAAGTGCTTCGCGAACGGCCTGCGCACGGCTGATTTTGTATAGCCTCGTGACGATCCACAGCAATCAGCGTGGGAGTCAAACGTGAGGAAAACCGGGATGAGCCTCAACCAGCTACGGGTGTTCGGGCGCAGCGGAACGCTGATCAGCCCGCTCACTTTGGGCACCATGAATTTCGGCGAAGGCGCGCCGGCCGGCTCGTCCGCAGCAAACGCTGCCGCAGCGCACGGCGCCGCCCAGGGCTATGCGCCCACGGGTGCGGAGGAAAGCATCCGCATCATCAACGCGGCACTGGACGCCGGCATCACCGCAGTGGACACCGCGGACGTCTACTCGCAGGGACAGAGCGAGCAGGTAGTGGGGCGCGCCCTGAGGGGCCGCCGCGACGACGTGTTCATCGCCACCAAATTCCACGGCCAGATGAGCGCCAACCCCGCGCATTCCGGCAACTCGAGGCGGTGGATCATGCAGGCAGTGGAGGGCAGCCTCCGCCGGCTGCAGACGGACAGGATCGACCTCTTCCAGGCGCACCGTCCGGACTACAACACGGACGTCCTGGAGACCATCACGGCCCTGAACGACCTCATCCGCCAAGGCAAGATCCTCTACTACGGAACGTCCGTGTTCACTCCGGCGCAGCTGGTGGAGGCCCAGTGGTTGGCCACCACGAACCATCTCATCCCGCCCGTGGCGAACCAGGTTCCGTATTCGATGCTGGTCCGCGGCAATGAACGCGATGTCCTGCCGATTGCCCAGCAGTACGGTCTGGGCGTGCTGGCCTACGGTCCGCTGGCCGGCGGCTGGCTGTCCGGAAGCTTTGTGCTGGACGCCGGCAGACCGCCCACGCGGGTCCACTCCCTTCCTGGGCGGTACGACATCTCCGGCCCGGCGAGCGAGCGCAAGCTGCTTGCCGCGGATTCCCTGGCCCGGCTGGCGGACAAGCTGGAACTGCCGCTCGTGGACCTGTCGGTCGGTTTCGCACTGAACCACCCGGCTGTCAGCAGCGTGATTGTGGGTCCCCGGAGCGAGGAACATCTGCAGGCCTACCTGAGGGCCGCGGACACGGTGCTGGACGAAACCGTGCTGGATTCCATTGACGAGCTGGTGCCGCCCGGAACCAACTTCGTGGAGCGGGACGCCGGCGCCGTGGTCCCCTCCCTCGAGTACGCCGAACTGCGTAGGCGGTAAGCCGAAGGCAGCCGCCGGAAAACCCTTACCCCGAGCAACCAATTGGGCTACGGTGAAACCCATGGAATTCAGATACCTCGGCAACAGCGGCTTCAAGATCTCCGAAATCACCTTCGGCAACTGGCTCACGCACGGCTCCCAGGTGGAGAACGATGTAGCCACCCAATGCGTGCGGGCAGCGCTGGACGCAGGCATCAGCACCTTCGACACCGCCGATGTCTACGCCAACACGGCAGCTGAGACGGTGCTGGGCGAAGCGTTGAAGGACGAGCGCCGCCAGTCCCTGGAGATCTTCACCAAGGTGTTCGGGCCCACCGGGCCCAAGGGCCACAACGACGTGGGGCTGTCCCGCAAGCACATCATGGAGTCCATCAACGGTTCCCTGACGCGCCTCCAAACTGACTATGTGGACCTGTACCAGGCGCACCGCTATGACTATGAGACGCCGCTGGAAGAGACCATGCAGGCGTTCGCGGACATCGTCCGGCAAGGAAAGGCGCTGTACATCGGCGTCAGCGAATGGACAGCCGACCAGATCAGGGACGGCCATGCCCTGGCCAAGGACCTTGGATTCCAGCTGATCTCCAACCAGCCGCAGTACTCCATGCTCTGGCGGGTCATCGAAGCCGAGGTCATCCCGACGTCCGAAGAACTGGGCCTGTCCCAGATTGTATGGTCCCCCATCGCCCAGGGCGTGCTGAGCGGCAAGTACCGGCCCGGCAAGCCGGCACCGGAGGGAAGCCGCGCCACGGACTCCAAGGGCGGCGCCAGGATGATCGAACGCTGGATGTCCGATGAAGTGCTCAGCGGAGTCCAGCGGCTCAAGCCGATAGCAGCGGAAGCCGGGCTCACCATGGCCCAGCTGAGCATTGCATGGGTGCTGCAGAACAAGAACGTCGCCTCGGCCATCATGGGCGCGTCCCGTCCCGAGCAGATTGCCGGCAACGTGGCGGCCGCCGGCGTGAAGTTGGACGAGGCCATCATGGTCAAGATCGACGACGTCATCGGGTCGCTGGCCGAACGCGACCCGGCCCAGACCAAGTCGCCCGCGTCCCGCGAGGCCTAGCCGTGGCGGACACGGGAACCACCACAGGCATAGGAACGGGCACCGGGTCAGGCGGATCACTGCCGGAGCTGGCCGTCACCGGCTCCACCGGGCAGCTCGGCGGACTCGTGGCCAGGGTCCTCGCCGGCGCCGGGCAGCCGCAGCGGCTGCTGGTGCGCGACGCCGCGCGGGCCCCTGACCTTCCGGGCGCCGTTCCGGTGGTCTCCGCCTACGCGGACCCGGTGCTGGCGAGGTCCTCGCTCGAGGGTGTGAAAACCCTCTTCATGGTGTCGGCCTCCGAAGCCGAGGACAGGCTCCGGACTCATTTCGCGTTCGTGGACGCAGCAGCCGCGGCCGGGGTGCGGCACGTAGTCTATACCTCCTTTTTCGGAGCGTCCGCTGACTGCACGTTCACACTGGGCCGGGATCACTACGCCACCGAGGAGCGGATCAAAGCCGCCGGCCTGGACCACACGATCCTGCGGGACAACTTCTACCTCGACTTCCTGCCCCTGCTCACCGGAGAAGACGGCGTCATCCGCGGCCCGGCGGGCGACGGCGTGATGGCGGCCGTGGCCCGCGCGGACATTGCCCGGTGCGCCGCGGCGGTGCTGCGTGACCCGGCGCTGCACGTGGGCCGCACCTACGATCTGACTGGGCCGGAGGATATCTCCCTGCAGCGGGCCGCGGAACTGCTCACGGAAGGCACCGGCCGAACCATCAGCTACCGCAATGAAACCGTGGAGGAAGCGTACGCGTCGCGGGCGCCGTACGGCGCCCCCGGATGGCAAGTGGATGCCTGGGTCAGTACCTACACGGCCATCGCCAACGGCGAACTTTCGGGCCCGACGTCGGACGTTCATGTCCTCACGGGCAGGGAGCCCCTGGGGTTGGCGGACTTCCTCAAGGAGGCGCACCACCTCTAGCTGCGAAGGACCGGAGACTGGCCTTGACGCACCCGCGGAGGCGGCGTAGACCTGTGAACACGGGCTATGCCCGCCACAGCATCCGCACCATCCAGAATCCGGCCCTACCCAGAAACGCAGTGCCATGACGAAGCAGATTTCCCGGCGCCGCCAGACCGAAAAACCCGCGGCGCATACCGGAGAACCCACGAACGGCCCGCTCACTGCAGAGGAACTGCAGCTTGCGGTCAGGAACCATTCAATGCCGCTGGAGGCCCTGCGGGAGGACGTCACGCCACCGGGGCTGCACTACGTCCTGACGCATTTCGACATCCCGTTTGTTGACGCCAATGCCTGGCATTTGCGGATCGGCGGCGCCGTGCAACGGGCCGTCGAAATCAACCTCCGGGCGCTCCGTCGGGACCCCGCCATCAGCATTCCCGTCACCCTTGAATGCGCCGGCAACGGCCGGTCGCTCCTCCGGCCGCGCCCGCTAAGCCAGCCGTGGCGGCTCGAAGGCGTGGGAACCGCGGTGTGGACCGGTGTTCCGCTGGCATACCTGCTGGCCCAGGCGGGGGTAGATGAAGACGCGGTCGAAGTGGTGTTCACGGGCGCCGACGACGGCATCCAGGGCGGCGTCCGGCAAAAGTACGGGCGCAGCCTGCCGATCAAGGAGGCGATGCGTCCCGACGTCGTGCTCGCGTACGAGATGAACGGCCGCGAGCTGCCCCCGCAGCACGGCTTCCCGCTGCGGCTGGTGGTGCCCGGCTGGTACGGCATGGCCAGCGTGAAGTGGCTGGAATCCATCCAGGTGGTGACCCACGCCTATGACGGCTTCCAGCAGTCGGTCGCCTATCGCTACCAGAAGGATGCGGACGACGCCGGTGCACCGGTCACGCGCATCAAGGTCCGGTCACTCATGGTTCCGCCAGGAATCCCGGACTTCTTCACCCGCAGCAGGGTCCTTTCCGCCGGGCCGGTGATGCTCAAGGGCAGGGCCTGGTCCGGCGAAGGTTCCGTGGTTCGCGTCGAGGTGGGGATCGACGGGAAGTGGGTGCCGGCGCATCTCGGGCATCCCGCGGGTCCGTTTGCGTGGTGCGACTGGACGTTGCCGTGGGTGGCGGACCTGGGCGAGCATGAACTCGCCTGCCGGGCCACCGATTCCACCGGATCAATGCAGCCGCTGGAGCAGGCGTGGAACTACCAGGGCATGGGCAACAACGTGGTGCAGCGCGTCAAAGTGAGCGTCGAATAGCGGCCGCTGGCCAGTCCCCAAACAGCCGGGTCAGCAGCCTTCGAAATCCGTCAGTACCTTCACCTTGGACGCCGAGGCGGACGAGGGGTCGAAGGTGTAGCCGAGCCATTCCCGGGCCAGCCTGCGGGCAAGTTCCACGCCAACAACGCGCTGGCCCATGGTGAGCACCTGGCAGTCATTGGAGAGCACCGAACGCTCCACCGAGAACGAGTCGTGGGCCGTGGCTGCCCGGATCCCGTCCACCTTGTTCGCGGCGATGGCCACGCCGATTCCCGTGCCGCAGAACAGGATGGCCCGGTCGGCACGGCCGTCTTTGATCATCTCCCCGGCGGCAATCCCCACGTACGGGTACGGAGTGGAGAACTGCTCAGGGGCATCGCTGCGGTTGACGCCGATATCGATGATCTCGCTGACCCGGGGATCGTTGCGCAGGTCCTCCGCAATCCGGTCCTTGTAGTCCACGCCGGCTTCATCGGCGCCCAGGATGAGTCGAATGCCCACGGTCTGTCCTTCCCCGGTCATGACGGTGTTCCTGCGGGCTGGCGGGTTGCCGGCCCAGCCGCTTGGGCAGCAACCGGCGCTGTAAGGTGCGCTCCCATGACGGTGAAGATCATGGCCAGTGACGTGGCACCGGGGTCCGCGGTGCCGAGGCTCTTTTCGGCGAGCGGCCGGGCGCGGCCCTTGAGCGGACGCAGCGAAGCCGTGGCTTCCGCCGCCGCAGTGGACACGGCGGCCGCTTCGGCCCACGCCGTTGCAGCACGCTGCTCACCATGGTGGCTGCCGTCAGCCAGCAGCCGGCTGAACGTTTCGGCGAAGGGCAGGAGGGCGTCCACCATGGTCTTGTCCCCGATTTCCGCTTTGCCGAGGCCGGTGATCCTTGCCGCAAATGCGCTGACGGCGGCGGCCAGTTCCGAGGGCCCCGGTGCCAGCTGGTTGCCGAGCGCTTCGCCGAAGGACCTCAGCCCGGCGCCCCACAGCACGCCTGAGGTTCCGCCGGCCTTGTCCGCCCAGGCATCTCCGGCGGCTGCCAGGACAGCTCCCGCGCCGGCGCCGCGGGCAGCGGCATCCGCCGCCGCAGCCGTGGCCGCGTCGATGCCGCGGACCATTCCGCGGCCGTGATCTCCGTCGCCGGCCACGGCATCCATGTCCCCGAGGCGCGCTTCGGCGCCGTGCAGGGAATCCCGGGCGGCAGCGAGGGCCGCCATGCAGTTTGCCGCATAGCCGCGCGACTCTTCGGTTGCTTCGAAAGCATTGGGTGCGGCGGCGCCGTCGGACTCTTCCTCCGCCAGCTGCTCCCCGGACTGGAGCGCGGCGTTGCCCCTGCGGTAGGCCGGCGTCTCGGCCGGTGCGGTCCACAGCGGCTCAAGTTCGTCGTCCAGCCAGGTGATGGTGAGGGAGACACCGGACATGTCCAGGCTGGTGACCAGTTCGCCCACTTCCGGCATCACCAGCGTGTAGCCCGCGGCGCGGAGCAGCGGGGCAATGGTGAGCCAGAGGACAAAGAGTTCCTCGTGCTTGGTGGAACCGAGGCCGTTGAGGATGACGGCGATGCGGTCGCCAGCTCCGTGCGGGGTCTCGGCCAGCAGCCGGGAGACGAATTCCTGGCCCAGCTCTTTGGCGGGCGGCAGTTCGGTGTCGAACAGGCCGGGCTCGCCGTGGATGCCCAGGCCCAGGCCCATCTGCCGGTCCTTGAGGGTGAACAGCGGGTTTTCGGCGCCCGGGAAGGTGCAGCCGTGGAAGGCGCTGCCGATGGTGCGGGTCAGGCTGTTGGCCTTGCGGCCAAGACGCACGACGTCGGCCAGGTCCGCACCTGCTTCGGCCGCCGCACCCATGATCTTGAAGACGGTGAAGTCGCCCGCAATGCCGCGGCGTTTCTCCGATTCCGACGGCGGGGCGCTGGCAACGTCGTCCGTCACCAGGACGTTTTCTACCTGGATCCCCTCCGCAGCGAGCCTTTCGCTGGCCATGCCGAAATTCAGCACATCCCCGGCGTAATTGCCGTAGGTGAACACCACTCCGGCGCCTGACTCCGCGGCCTTGGCCACGGCATAGGCCTGCTGCGCGGAAGGCGACGTGAAGATGTTGCCCACCACGGCGCCGTCGGCCAGTCCGGTGCCGATCAGGCCGGCGAAGGCCGGGTAGTGGCCCGAACCGCCGCCCGCAAGGACAGCCACCTTGGGCTTGGCGGGGCGGCGCCAGCGCACGGCGCCGCCGGTTACCTGGCGGACCAGGTCGGCGTGGACGTCGCAGAACCCGGCAAGGGCTTCCTCTGCGAAGTCGGAGGGATCGTTGAAAATTCTGGTCATGGCGGGCTCTCTACCTTCGGCGGGAACGGCTGCTAGTGGATGTGGCTTCCGCCGTTGATGTCGATGGTGGTTCCGGTCAGGTACGCCGATTCCTCGGAGGACAGGAAGGTGATGACAGCGGCGATTTCCTCGGTGGTGGCGTTCCGGCCCAGCGGAATGCCGGCGTTGATGGCGGCCTCCTGCTCCTCGGTGCTGCCCACGCGGATGTTGGTGTCCACGGCTCCAGGGGTGATCGCGTTGACGGTCACGCCGGTGGCGCCGATTTCACGGGCCAGCGCCTTCGTGAAGCCCAGGATGGCGGCCTTGGCGGCGGAGTAGGGGACCTTGCCGAACACGCCGCCGCCGCGCTGCGCGGAAACGGAGGACATGTTGACGATCCGGCCCCAGCCGCTGGCGATCATGTCCGGCAGGAACGCCTTGGTGACGAGGTAGGTGCCGGTGGAGTTCACGGCCATGACCTTGTTCCACAAGTCCAGGGTGGTCTCCAGGAACGGCACCGGGGAGGTGATGCCGGCGATGTTGGCCAGTGCGCCCACCGGGGGAAGATTGCCGGCGCTGACTTCTGCCTTGACGGCTGCGTAGGCGGCGTTGACGGAGCCCTCATTGGCGACGTCGATCTCGTGGCCGAAAGCCGGGACGTTGAATTCGTTGCCGATTTCTGCGGCGACCTTGGCGGACTTCTCGCCGTCGAGGTCCAGGATCACCACTCCCCAGCCCTGGCTTGCGTAGCGGCGTGCGGTGGTGATGCCGATGCCGCGATCCGAGGTGGCCCCGGTGAGGACGGCGGTGCGCTGGATGGTGGTAGTCATGATGCTCCTTGATGGGGTGGTGTGTCTTTTGATGGAATCGATTGCTCCATAAGCGCCGTTTTGAGGGTCCAAAAGGGCCTCTACGGAGCAATCGGTGGTCAGACGAGGTCGGTGATGAAGCTCGCCGCTTTGGCGGCGGCGGCGGGCCGTTCGTCGTGGGTGACGTCCCGGGTTTCCAGTTCGAGCGAAAAGTGGCCGGTGTAGCCGCGGTCTGCGAGCGCGCGCAGCCCGGCGGCGAAGTCCGCGTGGCCGTTGCCGATGCTGAGGTTGATGTTTCCCGGCACGGCGTCCCTGAGGTGGACGTGGGCAATCCGGCCGTCGTGCCGGTCCAGGTATTCGAGCGGTTCCTCGCCGGCGGCGACGATGTGGCTGAAGTCCATGACAATTCCGACGCCGGAACCTGCCAGCCGCTGCGCCAGCAGTTCCGCGCGCTCCAGGTTCCAGCAGAACCTCAGGAAGTGCAGGGATTCGGTCCAGAGTTCGACGCCGAATTCGGCGGCGCGCTGTCCGGCGTGGATGAGCTGGGCCGCGATCGTGTCCAGATCTTCGTCCACGCTCCGTACGGGGTCGTGGCCCAGGGCGCCGCACGGAAGGACCAGCGCCTTTGCGCCCGTGTTGGCCGTGAGGGTGAGCAGGGCTTCCAGGTGCCGTTCGCGGGCAGCCTGTTGGCCGGCGTCGAGCACTGCATTGAGGTCCCCGATATCGCCGTTGACCGAGCGGACCCGCAGCCCCGAGGCCGCAACGTCAGCGGTAACTGCCTCGACGGCGTCCCCGTCGAGTTCATAGGGGACGTGGTCGCACACGCCGGGGAGGGCGCCCAAGTCGATTTCGTCGAAGCCCAGGGAGCTGATGGTCCGCAGGGCGGTGCGCAGGTCCTGATGGCGGAAGCTGATGGACGAGCAGCCAAGGCGGGAATTGAACATCGTCGTTGATCCTCTGGATGAGCGGGGGTGATGTGTATCACCATAGGGGCTTTCACTGTCAACAGTCAACCTCCAACATTGACTGTTGACATTGCAGCATGACCGGGGTCACACTGGCATATCATTTGTTAACAGTCGACAGCGGCGGTGCGGAAGCGTTGCCCGCTCTTCGAAAGGGATTCAGCAATGAGCAACGAAGCTCTGAAAATGCGCGGCCATGTGCATGGCACCAAGGACGCGAAGCGCGTCGCCATCGGGTCCGGCGTCGGCGCCGTCATCGAGACGTACGACTTCATCGGCTTCGGCACCGCCGCTGCCCTGTACTTCGGAACGGCGTTCTTCCCCACCGGCGATCCGGTGACGGGCACGCTGGCCGCCTTCGCCACCCTGGGTGTCGGCTTTGCCGCCCGCCCCATCGGCGGCATCATCGGCGGCCACCTCGGCGACAAGGTGGGCCGCAAGCCCGTCCTCGTAGCGTCCCTGATCCTCATGGGCGTCGCCACGTTCCTCATCGGCCTCCTGCCCACGTACGAGCAGGTGGGCCTGCTGGCACCGGCCCTGCTGGTATTCGTCCGCGTTGTCCAGGGCCTCGCCTTCGGTGCTGAATGGGGCGGCGCCATCCTGATGAGCTACGAACACGCGCCCTGGAAATCCAAGGGCAAGTACACCGGCATCGTGCAGGCCGGCTTCCCCGTGGGCCTGCTCCTGGCCAACCTCGTCTTCCTGGTCAGCGTGAACCTGGGCGGCGAACTTGCCTGGCGCGTTCCGTTCCTTGCCAGCATCGTGCTCGTCGCCGTCGGCCTGATCATCCGCTCCAAGGTCCCGGAATCCCCCGTCTTCGACGAGGTCAAGGAGAGCGGCTCCATCGTCAAGTCCCCGATCATCGAGGTCATCAAGACGGACTGGCGCAGCATCGTCCGCGGCATCGGCCTCCGCATCGCCGAGACCGCCGGCTACGCCGTATCGATCACCTACATGATTTCCTACCTCCACACCCAGCACCTGGCGGACAAGACCCAGACGCTCGTTGCCCTCTGCATCGCCTCCGCAATTGGCATCTTTGCCACGATGGCCTGGGCACGGCTCACTGACAGGATCGGCCGCCGGCCGCTGTACATCTGGTCCACTGCCTT
Source organism: Arthrobacter sp. Y81 (assembly GCF_002929335.1). Classification (GTDB taxonomy): domain Bacteria; phylum Actinomycetota; class Actinomycetes; order Actinomycetales; family Micrococcaceae; genus Arthrobacter. The sequence continues at coordinate 16,907 of NZ_PJIL01000025.1, read as the reverse complement.
CGCACTCCTGTTCGGCATCCCCATGTTCCTGCTGGTCAACACCGGAATGTTCATCTTCATCATCGCCACCATCGTCATCTCCTACGCCGTCTGCCAGAACTCCCTGGCCGGCGCCCAGGGCCCGTGGTTCCCCGAACTGTTCCAGGCCAAGACGCGCTCCTCCGGAGCCTCACTGGCCTACCAGATCTCCGCCATGGTCTCCGGATTCACGCCCTTCGTCACCACCCTCCTCTTTGTATCCCTGGGCTGGATGGGCCCCGCCCTCCTCTTCAGCTTCTACGCCGCCATCGGCCTCTGGGCCGCCCTCGTGACCCGGGAAACCTGGGGCAAGCGCGAACGGCAGCTGGCAGATGAGGCCACCAAAAGCACCCCGCAGACAGTGAACGCCTGATGACCGCCACCGCAGAAGAAGCTCCCATGACTGCCGCACAGGAAACCATGGCTCCCACCACAGAACGCGTCGACAATGTTTCAGCCGCCGCCTACCGGATCCGCCACCACGCCCTGACCATGGGCGAGGTCCAGGGCCAGGGCTACGTGGGCCAGGCCCTCGGTGCCGCGGACATGCTGGCCGCCGTCTATGCGGACCAGCTCCGATTCCAGGCCGCCAACCCCGAATGGGAGGGCCGGGACAGGTTCCTGCTCTCCACCGGGCACTACGCAATCGGCCACTATGCTGCTCTGGCCGAGGCCGGGATTGTTCCGGTGGAGGAACTCGAGACGTACGGCTCGGACGACTCCCGGCTGCCGATGTCCGGAATGTCCACCTACACCCCGGGCATGGAAATCTCCGGCGGCTCCCTGGGCCACGGCCTCACCATCGCGGTGGGCATGGCACTCGGACTCCGCTACCAGGGCTCCACGGCGAGGGTGTACAACTTCCTCTCCGACGGCGAACTGGACGAAGGCTCCACCTGGGAGGCCGCGATGGGCGCGCACCACCACCAGCTGGGCAACCTCACCGCCATGGTGGACATCAATGCCCTGCAGGCGGACGGGAAAACCGACACCGTGCTCCGCACCGAGCCCGTGACGGAAAAGTGGGAATCCTTCGGCTGGTACACCCAGCGCGTGGACGGCAACAACATGGCAGAACTCCTGCGGGCCTTCGACAACGCCGCCGCCCAGGCCGCCGCCGTCGGACGGCCTTCCGTGATCCTGTGCGACACGAAAGTGGGCCGCGGTGTGCCGCTGCTGGAAGGGCGCGAGAAGGCGCACTTCATGCGCATCGAGGAACACGAATGGCAGCAATGCCGCGAACAACTGACCGCAGGATACGAAGGAAGGGCAAGCCGATGAGCACCGCCACCGCAGTCACGGGCACCGCCTCAAAGGGCACCGCCCCGAAGCTGAAGACATCGGCCATGATCGCGTCCTTCGCTGATCCCGGCCAGAAGACCGCCTCCGCACCGTTCGGACACGCCCTGGTGAAGGCCGCGCAGGAGAACGACAAGATCGTTGGCCTCACCGCGGACCTGGGCAAATACACGGACATGCACATCTTCGCGCAGGCCTTCCCGGAGCGGTTCTTCCAGATGGGCATGGCCGAACAGCTGCTCTTCGGTGCCGCCGCCGGATTCGCCGAGACCGGCCTGGTGCCGTTCGCGTCCACCTACTCGGTCTTCGCGGCGCGGCGTGCGTACGACTTCCTCTGCCTGGACAGCGCGGAGCCGAACCTCAACGTGAACATCGTGGGCGGGCTGCCGGGACTGACCACGGGGTACGGTCCCAGCCACCAGGCCACCGAGGACATGGCGATCTTCCGCGGCATGCCCAACCTGACCATCGTGGATCCCTGCGACTCCATCGACATCGAACAGGCGGTCCCCCAGCTCGCGGCCAGCGAAGGCCCCACGTACCTGCGGCTGCTCCGCGGCAACGTCCCAACCGTCCTGGACGAATACGGCTATACCTTCGAACTCGGCAAGGCGAAGGTCCTGCGCGGCGGGAACGACGTCGTCTTCATCTCCAGCGGGCTGATGACCATGCGGGCCCTCCAGGCCGCCAAGGCACTGGCGGAGCACAACGTGGACGTCGCCGTCGTGCACACGCCCACCATCAAACCCTTCGACGCCGAAACTGTCCTTGCCGAAATCAACACCGACCGCCTGGCCGTGACGCTGGAAAACCACAGCGTTATCGGGGGCCTGTTCGAAACCGTGGCCTCCGCCGTCGTCACCGCCGGCCTGGGCAAGAAAGTGGTTCCCGTGGCGTTGCCGGACGAGTTCCTGGACGCTGGCGCCCTGCCCACCCTCCACGAACGCTACGGCCTGTCCGTTCAGCGGATCGTGGCGAAAGTCCTCGCGGAACTGGGCTAGCCGCAGGGCGGTTATGAGACCTACGGCGGAAGCGCGGACCGGACACGAGACGGTTCCGCGCTTCTGCCGTAACATCAACAGTTAACACACAGGCTGTAAACAGTCGACCACTGACATTGAGGACGTACCACGATGGCCGGAGCAACAGCACCCCTGCTGGGACTGCAAAAGAGGAGCCTCCGCGAGCAGGCCCTTTCCGCGCTGCGCACCGCCATCACCAGCGGTGAGCTGGAACCCGGGCGGCACCTGGTGGAAACCGAACTCTCGGACATGCTCCAGATCAGCCGGGGAACACTCCGGGAAGCGCTGCGGCAGCTGGAGCAGGAAGGGCTGCTGTCAGCAGGCCCGCGGGGCCGGCTGTCCGTCCGGCACCTTGATGCCAAGGAAATCCGGGACATCTACTCCGTGCGTGCCGCACTGGAATCACTGGCTGCCCGCACCCTGTGTGAACTTCCGGACCGCCAGCACGTCATCGGCTCGCTGCGGGCGGCCATCGGCGCCATGGATGCAGCCACCAAGGGCACCCTCGAGGAGCGGATCGAATCGGACCTCGAATTCCACCGCACTCTGTGCCGCCTCACCGGCAACGAGACACTGCTCCACTCCTGGGAATCACTCGAAGGCTCCATCCGGATGTCCATCATGTTCGCCGGGCTGGAAAAAGGCGTTTCAAACATGAGCGTGGACCGGCACCACGACATCGTGGCCGCCATCGAAACCGGGGACGCCTCCCTGGCCCGCAAGACCATCCGCGAACACATGGACACCGCCGCGGACAACCTGGTGGCCTAGGAGCCGTTGCTGCGCCCGCTCCTGCGCCTACGCTGGGCACATGAGCCAGCACAGGAACACGTGGCACGCCGAGCACAAGGCCGGGCTGAGCAGGGGGCAACGGGCAGCTGACGTCCTCCGCAACGGGATGGGCAGCTGGCCGTTCGTGGGAATCTTCCTGGCGTCCATGATGGCGTGGGCGCTGGTTAATTCATTTGTTCTTGCCAACAACGCTTGGGATCCGTACCCCTACATCCTGCTGAACCTCTTCCTGTCCATGCTGGCCGGCCTGCAGGGTGCCATCCTGCTCATCGCCGCCAAGCGGCAGGATGCCATCGCAGCTGCCATGGCCCAGCATGACTTCGACACGGACGTACGGGCGGAAGCCGAAATCCAGAAGCTCACCGCCATCAACAACCAGCAGCTGGAGATCCTTCGGGAACTGCGGCAGCTCCTCGCGGACCGCGAACGGGACGGCGGGGCAAGGCCTCAGTAGTCCACGATCGCGCCGCAGGAAATGTTCACGGTGGCATCGGTGATGGCGCCCGCCCGGTCCGAGGCGATAAACACGGCCACGTTGCCCACGTCCTCCAGCGTCGCCGTCCGGTTCAGGTGCGCCGTCCGCGTGATTTCCTCCACTATCTCTTCACGGCCCTCTGCTTGCCAGGGAATGGTTTCCACGATCCCGCCCGTCACCATCGTGACCACCCGGATGCCGTTCTTGCCGAGTTCGAGCGCCCACTGCCGGCGCTGCCCCTCCATGGCGTCCAGCGCGATCTTGAACCCGCCCAGCCCGTGCAGGGTCTGCGGGCCGGAGCCGCCGAACATCAACACGACGCCGGAACGCTGGCGGACCATGTGCCGCGCCGCGGCCCGGGTAGTGAGGAAGTGCGTCCGTGTTGCTGCGGTGATGGGCTGGCTGAAGTCGTCCGCGGAGATGTCCATCAGCGGCTGCTGGACGTCCCCGTACGAGATCAGGTTGAAGGAGATGTCGATGCGCTTGGTCTTCTTTGCGGCCTGGTCCACGAAGGCGTTCACCTGGGTTTCGTCCAGGGCGTCGACGACGGCGGTGTCCGCGCTGCCGCCCGCCTCGCGGATGTCCCGGGCTACTTTGAGGATGCGGGATTCTGTGCGGCCGGCCAGGAAGACGTCCGCGCCTTCCGCCGCGAAGGCCCGGGCGACAGCGCCTCCGACGGGACCGCCGGCGCCGTACACGAGGGCGGTTCGGCCCTGCAGGAGACCGGTCGACCCGGTAGCGTTTTCCAGCGGCATTGCGGGCCTCCTGCCCCGAAGTGGACGATTCCTCCCACTATCTTCCTGTGGGCGGCAGGTGGCAAGGGCGGCACGTTTCCCCGTGCCTTGACAGCACGGCTGCCCGGGAGCAGATTCGGACCATAACCAAGGAACCGCAAGACCAGCCGTGGGGCAAACGCGTGGCGTACCTGCAGGACCCGGACGGAAGCCTGGTGGTGGTGGCCACCGGCCCCTAGGGTTGGCGCACTCCTAGGGCTGGCGGGGTTCACCCGGAGGCTCGGTGCGCGGGGGCTCGGTGCGCGGCGCCGCAGGCGGCTCCGTGGCAGGGGACGCCGGAGGGCCCGGGGGCATTTCCGTTTGCGAGGCGGGGACCGGCGGCGGCAGGTAGCCGGCTGGCGGAGCTTCGGCCGGATCCGCCGGGCCCATGTCGAGGCGGAACGGCGGGTATTCGTCACGCATCAGCGCCACGTAGGCAATAACGCGGTGCGTCCAGCGGTTCAGGCCGATCAGCAGGTCAAAGAGCCTCCGGCCGAAGCGGCCCGTGAACAGCAGGCTGAAGCCGGCCACGATCACCAGCAGCCCGATCAACGAGATCCCGCCGCCGCCTTGGTAGCCCACCCAGGTTCCATCAACCCAGGTGCCGTCCACCCATCTGCCATCCACCCAGGTGCGCCGGTTGCCCCAGGTGCTTGCCGCGCCAGAGAATGCGGAGACAATCAGGAGCTGTGGAAGCGCCAACAGCCACCATTTGATCAGCACCAGGCCCCGGGAGAGGTGCTCGGGGTACTCGACGTCGAAATCCGCCGGGTAGTCGGTCCGTGCCAGCGTGAAGGGCGGGTAGCGGTCCGTCCCTATGGCTGCGTAGGCGTAGAAGGCCACCCGCCAGTTCCACCGCAGGACGCCCACGTTGAAGTTGAACAGCGAGCGCGGGTAGCGGCCGGTGAATAGGATGGCGAAGCCGGCCACGATGGTGGTCACGAAGAATGCGAACCACAGGAAGAACAGCACGATGTAGTGCGGGATCGCCAGGAACCACTTGATCAGCCACATTCCGCGGGAGAGCCCGGGGTCGAGGTACCCGTTCAGCCGTACAGGATATCTGGAGGTGTCCGAGGGCTGCGGATCCGTGGGCAGCGGCGTACGGCCTCCTGCGGGCGGAATCGCCGCAGCCGCCGTGGGGTAGGGAACTGCGGCGTATGCGCCTGTGGCGGATGGCGCTGCGGGGTACGGTGCTGCGGCCCCCGGGGCTCGTGCTTCCGGGCCTCCGGGCACGCCCGTCGGTTCCACGTGACCGGCGACCGGGTAATGCGGCGGCGGGCCGTGCCTGCCGAGTCCTGCGGCGCCGGCAACGATGAGCGGCACACCCACGGCCAGCAGCGCGATGCCGCCGATCAGCAGCCCGATGAAGACCGGCCACAACAGATCGGACCGAACGCCAGCCTGCAGGTCAACGGAAACGGGAGCGGCGCCGTCGGCGTTCATGACCACCACTGCCCAGCGGCCGCTGCGGAGGTCCCACTCAATCTGCTGGGTGCCGGTTCCCTGGGCGGAGGTGGACCAGAATGGCTGCGTCCCGGGGGCAGCGGGTTCGGCGTTGCCGGGGACCTCACGGTACTCGACGCGGAACGGGTAGGAGTCCAATTTGGTGATTTCGGAATGCCGGACGTTGTCGAGGTACCGGGCCACGTCCTCCTGGGGTCCGATGCCGATGAAGATCTGCTGGCCGGATGCCGCCGTGCCGCGCAACAGCAGACGTCCCGCACTGTCCACCGGCAGGACGTCCGGCAGTTCCTCGTCCACCAGGACGTCCAGGCCGGGCGACGTGATAGCCCGCGTGGCCACGTCATAGCGCTCGGTGGGCGTGGTCAAATATCCGTTGTCGCGCTGCTGGAAGTTGACCCATCCGACGGCACCGGCAGCTGTCAGTAGTCCAAGCCCCATCAGGGCGGCGAGGGTGCCGAGTACCAGCATGACTATCCGGCCTGGTTTCATGGCCAGTCCTTTCTTGCCTCTTACTTGGCCCCCCGGAGTCTTATGCGCCCGCTCTTTGAGCGGGCGCTGATTTCACGCCTTGATCACCACTTTGAGTGCCTTGGTTTCGGCGGCGCGGGCGAAGGTGTCGTAGGCGTCCATGAACTGGTCGAACGTGAAATGGTGGGTGGCGAATTTCTCGGCCGGAACCTTCTTCTGGGCCACCAGCTTGAGGAGCATCGGCGTGGTGTTGGCATTGACCAGGCCCATGCTGATGTTGATGTTCTGGATCCAGAGGTTCTCCACATGCAGTTCCACGGACTTGCCGTGCACACCCACGTTGGCCACGTTGCCGCCGGGGCGCACGATCTCCGTGCACATGCTGAAGGTCGCCGGGATGCCCACCGCTTCTATGGCCACATCCACGCCCTGTCCGTCCGTGAGCGCCAGCACCTGTTCCTTCCAGTCGGCGTCGCCGGAGAGGACCACGTTGGTGGCGCCGAATTCGCGGGACTTTTCCAGCCGGTTCGCGTCAAGGTCGATCGCGATGATGGTTGCAGCGCCGTACAGCCCGGCGGTGGCGATTGCTGCCAACCCGACCGGCCCCGCGCCGACAACCGCCACGGTGTCCCCCGGCTTGACCCGCCCGTACTGCACACCGATTTCAAAGCCGGTGGGCAGGATGTCGGAGAGCATCACGGCCTGGTCGTCGCTGACCCCTTCGGGGAGAAGGTGCAGCGAGTTCTCCGCGTACGGGACGCGCACGTATTCGGCCTGCGTACCGTCGATCAGGTGTCCGAAGACCCAGCCGATACCTGCTGCCCCTTCCTCGCCCATGCAGTGCGAGTAAAGGCCGGTCTTGCAGTTGGCGCAGTGGCCGCAGGACTTGATGCAGGAGATGATGACCCGGTCCCCTACTTTCAGGCTGGTGACCGAGGAGCCCACCTCGGTGATGGTTCCCACGCCTTCGTGGCCCAGGATCCGGCCTTTCTGCACCGCCGGCACGTCCCCTTTGAGGATGTGCAGGTCCGTTCCACAGATGGTGGTGGTGTCCACTTTGACGATCACGTCGCTGGGGTTCTGGATCTTGGGATCCGGGACGTCGGTCCACGACTTTTCACCGGGGCCTCCGTACACGAGCGCTTTCATGCGTACTCCTTCACTGTGTGGATGAAGCCGGGATCCACGATTTTCACGCGGCACGGCACTACCGAGCTGTCCACTCCTGTGGCCAGCCGGGACAGGCGTGCACATTCATGGAGTTGCTCGAGGACCGTGTCGGTAACCCTGGCACGGGAAAGATCGATGGTGAGCTCCTTGCCGTGCAGCAGCGACGTTGTTCGCCGCGCCACCACATACAGCGCACGAAGGCTGGCCCCTGTCACCACGCCGCGGACTTCAAGGCTGGCGGCCTCCAAGTCCGCTTCAATGCGGACCACAATCTTCAGCCGGTGCTCTGAATGTTCGTAATGCGTGGTGGATGGGGCTCCATGACGGGAGTGGACGGCGGGTCGGGTACCCAGGACAGTTCGTGCGTGCTGATTCATGAAGCCGGGTCTCCTGCTATGTCCGGGAGGCGCACTGCGCCAGCCCTTCCCCAATTTTTTAGCGAGACCGGTTGCTGATCGGCGAAGCATTTCCCCTCCCCAAGGTGCGTGCGTGAGTAACGCAGACGTGAGATGCCCCACATCAAGGATGGCGGCTCCGCCCAGCAAGGGTAAGGGACGAAAGTCCCTTATACGTAAGGCATGGGGCAGACCGGCGTGAGCCTGCCGGAGTGAACCGGGGCGGGGCTTATGGCCCGTGACAGGGGAACCGGCGGTCTGGAGAATTGCCGGATGACCAAGTCGCAGAACGTGAAGCACATTTCCAAGCCCGCAGTGCTCGCCTGGCTGGTGGCATCGGGCTTCCTGTTCCGGCGCTTCCACTTGCGCTGGGGTGCCACGGACGCCGAAGCCGACGGCGGGCTCCCGGGCGACGATCTCCTGTCTACTGCGGATCTGCAGTCCACGCGGGCCATCACCATCAAGGCTCCGGCGAATGAGGTGTGGCCCTGGCTGGCGCAGATGGGGCAGGGACGCGGCGGACTCTACAGCTACGACTTCCTGGAAAACCTCGCCGGCCTGGACATCCACAGTGCCGACCGCATCCACCCGGAGTGGCAGGACATCAAAGTCGGCGATCGCTTTCACCTGGCACCGGCAGCCTCCGCTGACCTGGAAGTGGGGTTGGTGGACCCGGACAATGCGCTCGTGCTGCGTGTTCCTCCCGGTTCACCGCCGGGGCCGTTCGATTTCAGCTGGGCATTTGTCCTGCAGCCGCAGCCCGACGGCACCACCCGGCTGCTGGTGCGGGAGCGTTACGCCTACCGGCAGTGGTGGACCCGGTGCCTGGTCGAAGCGGTGGAGGTTGTCAGTTTCATCATGTCCCGGCGGATGCTGGACGGGATCAGGAGCCGCGCGGAGGCGAACTCTTAGTAGCCTGTCCCTATGCCTGAACCCGCTGCGCCCGACCTCGTCCTTGCCTCCGTCCGGGAGCCCGGGCGGACGGACTGTTTGGATATCCACATTGCCCGGGGCGTGGTCACTCGGATAACGGCGGCGGATGAGCAGCGGAGCGGCGCGCGCACCGCTGACTTCGGCGGCCGGTACGCCATCCCGGGCCTGTGGGATGAGCATGTGCACATGACCCAGTGGGCCATGGCTGCCAACCGCATCGACCTTTCGCACGCTGCGTCGGCGAGTGATGCCGTCGACGTCGTTCATTCCCATCTCACCGGTGGCCGTCCCGCGGAGGGGGACGACGGCGACGGCGGTCCGACGCTGGTGGGCGTCGGCTTCCGCGACGCCGTCTGGGCGGACGACCCCAGCCTGGCGATGCTCGACGCCGTGACGCAGGGCGTTCCCGCGGCGCTCATCAGCCACGACCTCCACTGCGTCTGGGTGAACAGTGCTGCCGCGAAACGCTACGGGGTGGACGTGGACGCCAGCGGCCTGCTGCGCGAGGACCCGGCGTTTGCCCTGACGCGCGAGCTCGGCCGCCTGCCGGACTCCGTAGTTGACGCCTGGGTCCGCGAAGCCGCGCAGAAAGCTGCTGCCCGCGGGGTGGTTGGGATCGTGGACTTCGAGATGACCTGGAACCGCGAAGTGTGGCTCAGGCGCGTCAGCGGCGGCTTCGGCTCACTGCGGGTGGACGCCGGCGTCTATCCGGAGCACCTGGACCGTGCCCGGATTGAGGGCATGCGGACAGGTCAGGACATTCCGGGCGGGAACGGCCTGCTCCGGGTGGGTCCGCTCAAGGTTCTGATCGACGGCTCGCTCAATACCCGGACTGCCTACTGCGTGGATCCATACCCGCACGGCGGACGGGGCCTGCTGACCGTCAGCGAAGCCGAACTGCGGGCATTGCTGGTCCGGGCCAATGAATCCGGCTTCGTTCCCGCTGTCCACGCGATCGGCGATGCCGCGAACAAAGTGGCCCTGAACGCGTTTGAGGCCGCCGGCATCCGCGGACGGATCGAACATGCCCAGTTTGTCCGGCAGAAGGACTTCGCCCGGTTTGGCCGGCTGGGCCTGGCTGCGAGCGTCCAGCCCGCGCATGCCCTTGATGACAGGGACGCGGCCGACGCAAACTGGGGCGATCGCACCGACCGGGCGTTCCCGCTGCGGTCGCTGCTGGCGGCAGGGGCCACGCTGGCGCTCGGCTCCGACGCGCCCGTGGCTCCACTGGATCCGTGGACTGCGATGTCGGCAGCGACCACGAGGTCCGCCCTGGACGGCCGCGGACCGTGGCACCCGGAGCAGGCCATCACCCGGGCGGAAGCCCTGTTTGCGTCTTCCCGGGGACGGTCCCGGATCCGCGTGGGAGATCCGGCGGACATCGCCGTGCTGGATGCCGATCCGCTCGGCGTCACGGACAGGACGTTCGCGTCGATGCCGGTAGCGGCGACGCTCGTTGCGGGACGGTTCACGTACGACGGCGGCGCGCCGGCTACGCCGGGCAGCTGACCAGCGCGAACGGACACTTATGGCCCCAACGCTGTCCCGGTTCTAGCCCTTTACCCGGGCCTGGACCAGGTTGGCGAACGGCAGGCGGCCGAATTCCCCGCTGAAGTCCGCGTGATACTTGGCCTCTGCCTGATTCAGCCCGCCGGCCGGGAGCTCCTTCCAGGCAATGAGCAGGGACTTGGCGTTCGCGAGCTGCCAGATCAGCCGCCCGTCCCAGTGACCGGGGGGCTTTCCCTGGCCGAAATCCATGAATTCCTGAACCTGCCGGCGCAATCCGCGGTTGCCCTTGCTGCCGGGTCCGGCCTTGCCCACGTAAAGGACGTCGGCGCCGTCGACCCATTCAGCCGCGAGTGCCGCCTGAGTGAGCGATGGATCCTTCTTCTTGAACACGCCAGCCGTGCTCTTGGCCAGGAACTGCACGTGGAAGTCCTCGGGTTTGAGGACGGCGAAGATCCCCGGCGCCTGCGGAATCCGGTTGATTTCCAGTTCCGCGAAGGGCCTGAAACCGGCGAAGCCGTCCTGTTTCATTGACTGTCTGTTGAGGGGCATGGGTTCCTTGGATCGAAGGCGTCCTAGAAGCATACGGATCCGCACGTTCAGTGGCCGCTTTATTGTCAGTGGTCGCAGGGAGACTTATTGCATGGACGGCGAGCAAGGGCCCGAAGCGGCTTCGAGAGCAGCAGTAGGTGTGACGATCGCGGACATGATCCGCGCCCTGGCTGACATGCGGCCCGCTGCGGACAGCGCAGGGATGATTGACCAGCTGCGCGAACTCGAGGACTGGAAGTCCGCTGCGTGTGCGCTGCAGGCCAGGGTCGCGGTTGCCTTTGACATAAGCCAGCGCAGTGACCGGGCACGCTCGGGCGTCCGCGCCGAAGAGCTGGGCGCTGGAATCGCTGCGCAGCTCGCCCTCGCCCGGCGGGAATCACCAGCCAGAGGTAGCCGGCTCCTGGGTCTGGCTAAGGCGCTCGTCACCGAGATGCCGCATACCCTCGCCGGCCTGGAGACAGGCCAGCTCAATGAATGGCGCGCCACGCTTTTGGTACGTGAGACCGCCTGCCTGTCCGCCGCTGACCGCAGTGCGGTCGACGAGGAAATGGCGTCCGACGCCGGGCGGTTCAGTGGAGCGGGCGATCGTGCCGTAATCGCCGCGGTACGGGCCGCCGCCTACCGGCGCGATCCTCGGTCCGTTGCGGATCGCGCCAGCCACGCCGCCGCCGAGCGCCACGTGAGCCTTCGGCCGGCGCCCGACACCATGTGCTACGTGTCGGCGTTCCTCCCAGTATCCGAGGGGGTGGCCGTCCATGCGGCCCTCACAAAGCATGCCGATACCTCCCGCTCCGACGGAGACCCCCGCTCCCGCGGTCAGCTCATGGCCGACGCGCTCGTTGAACGCACCACGGGGACGGCGGGTGGAATCAGCGGCATCGAGATCCAGCTCGTCATGACCGACCGCACGCTGTTACAGGGAGATAGCGAACCGGCGCGGCTCCCCGGCTACGGCGTTGTCCCTGGCGGGTGGGCCCGGGAGATCGTCGTCCCGGACCAGGACCGGCCGATGAACATTTGGCTCCGGCGGCTCTACACCGCTCCGGGCACCGGAGATCTGGTGGCGATGGAGTCGAAAGCAAGGCTCTTCCCGCCCGGACTGCGCCGCTTTGTTCAAGTCCGGGACCAGACCTGCCATACGCCGTATTGCGACGCCCCGATCAGGCAGCTGGACCACGTCCTCCCTTGGCACAGCGGCGGAACGACGACGCAGAGCAACGGCGCCGGACTCTGCGAAGCCTGCAACCACACCAAGGAAGCACCCGGGTGGAGCGCCCACCCCCGGCCGGGACCCCGGCACACGATCCGACTGACAACGCCCACTGGGCACAGCTACCAATCCACCGCCCCGCCTTTACCTGGGCATCTGCCTCCTGAAACAGCAGCCTCCCGTCACCGGCGCGAGCTCCGGCATCAGTCCAAGGCGCTCAAACGCGGCAAGACAAGGGCTGCGGCTGCTGCGTGAGGGAGCGGCGAGTTATCCGGCTGACCCGCGCGCGTAAAATCAGCGCGCCTGAATCACAAAGACCGGCTTAAACAGCAAAGACCTGCAGGTACCTTCGCGATCTCGCTATGAGACGGCCCGGACATTCGCATGTCCCGAACGGCCCGCGTTATCTGAACGGTTACCTGCAGGCGATTTAAGCGTACGCGCGGACGGTCCGACAGGAAATAGGTCGGGAGCCTCTTGCCGTGGAGGCCGGATGCGGTGCGGAATCGACTGGTTCCGGAAATCCGCAGAACATCAACCCCGGCCAAAAGCGTAGAGTGGAACCAGACGCCTGATTCTGGACGCCGTGTGCTGAGGGAGAAATCGTGACGATTGACTGGGACGAAAAAAAGGCCCTGCTGCAGGAACCGAACATCGCTGCTGTAACCCAGCTTTGCGACGAACTCATGGAAAAGAAGCCGGGCTCAGTAGTCCCGTACATCGACCCCGTCCACGATGAGGACGAGTGCAGGATCGTCAGTCTCCATGTCAGCCCCGGCAAGGGCACTGAATCCGGCTTTGTTTCGCACTTCAACGACGACGAAGCAGCCCGGCGGGCCACCTCAATCTACGAAATCGTGGAACTCGACCCCCGCTACGTGATGCCGTGGAACGCCTATCCCTGGGTGCGCGACCCGGAACTGCCGTCGGCCCTCAATGTCCAGGAAAAGACGGACGGCCTCAGGCCCTTCCGCCAGTTCCTCAAGATCAACAAACGCGTCTCCGCCATCATCGCCCACGGCACGGACGCCCAGACCTTCCTGACCCTCTTCGAAAAGACGTACCACCAGTCCTTGAAGAACTCCGGGATCAAGGTCTACAAAGCCAGCGCCCTCGGCGGCCGGGCCTTCGCGGTCTCCGCAAACAAGCAGGAAGAACTGCTGAGCAAGAGCGTTGAAATCTACAAGGACGCTATGCAGCGGGCCGGGATCCAGCACCTCTAGTCACTGCTTACGCTTCCAGCAGCCGGCGGCGGTGCTTCAGCTCCCTGAGCCACGATCTGGTGACCATCGCCGAAAACGGTGCGGCGCCGTCGTCGTTCGCTCCTGCGAAGGCCGTGCCCGCTTCCAGATCGGCCACCAGCGGACCCGACGCCTTCAGCCCCAGTTCCAGCACTTGCACCGCGGCGCGTTCGGCCAGTCCCAGCCCGGTGGCCCAGCCGAGGAAATGCCTCCGCGAGATCCCGGTCCGCTTGCCGTCCAGCATCAGGGCCAGCGTCTTGTCGCCGTAGACCACCGTGGAGGGAATGTCGTACACCGGCGCGATGGACCACTCCCCCGATGGCTGCTGCACCATCGACACATTCTTGGCATGAAGATCGCCATTCCCGCTCAGCCATGCGAACGCGGCCTGGATGGCCAGGTTCCGCAACGCCGGCAGCGGCGCCGCGCAGTATTCCGCCAAGGCATGGCACACCTGCCCGTAACCCACGTTGTACTTGTCCGCCGGGTAGAGCCGCAGCACCTGCGCACCGTCCTCGACAGCGAGCCGCTGCACCGCGCCGTGCGCGCCGCCCGGCAGCGGAATCCGGTCGAACCGCTCCACCAGAAGCCCCGGCCGCCCACCGACGTCCCGGATCAGCCGCACCTTGCTCAGCGGAATACGCAGCTTGGCTGCATACCGGAACATCACCAACTCGTTCTCCACAACATGCGGGAACTCCGGCGCGTTGAGCTTAAGGATGTAGCGGCGGCCGGCACTGGCCACCGGCATGGAGATCATCCCGGCCGACAGCTTGTCCTGCACGCCGGCGAGGGCCACGGGGTCGATCAGCCCGGAGTCGCCCAGCAGCGCGTCGAAATCAACCGGAGTCTTCGGGTTCAGCTCGACGGCGTGCTCGTCCGGATCCAGGGGCTCGCCATGGCCCACGATCTGCACGTCGCCCACCGGGTTGGCGCCGGCGACGATCAGGAGCGAGAGTTCGTCATCCACGCTCGTTTTTACCGAGCGCCGCAACGCGTTCAGCCGCCTGCCCTCCGGCAGCAGCCCGGTGAAGTACGGCGGCGCGGCACCCGCGGCAGACAACACCGGTTCGGCGGTCAGGGGGAGGGAACTGGCGACGGCGGGGCCTCCGGCTGCGAGGTACGCCGGCAGGTAGCTGAACCTGGTGCCGCCTTCATACCGTTCGAGCCGCGCAGCCAGCACGCCCGCCTTGTAAACGTCGGCGATGCGGTGCCTCATGGCCCGCCCTCCGGCAGGGGCCTGTCGGCGGCACGGTCTGTGGCGCTTCGCTGCCCGTCGATGGCCCGGGCTGCGGCACTTGTCCGCGTGGTCAGCTGAAGCTCCAGCCCGAGCGTCTGAAGAAGCGCCAGGAGTGAGTCCATCTGCACGGTGCGCTTCCCCTGCTCAACGAAGCGGACGAAGCGCTCGGACACCCCGGCGAGCTGGGCCAGGTCGTGTTGGGTGAGCCGCAGGGCAGCCCGGCGAGCCCGGACCTCGGCCGCAAGCCCGTCAGTGAACGCATCCGCCATCCCGAACCTCCTGATAGGCACGAACGTACCGTTTTCTTGCCTGCTGCCCATAATACGGCGGGAAGCGCCCGGGTGAATAGGGGATTTCGGAACGAACGTACCGGACGGTGGATTCGCGGGCGCACCCGTAGGCCCTCCACGACCCTCCGCCCGCGCTGGAAGCTGACTTCATAATTGACACTCCGTGTGACCCGTGCCATATTTAAAGCGTGATGAACCTGTCAGACAGCCGGACAGCAGGACAGCCGCTCGCCCGCCTTAGCGCGGCCGAAGCAGTCTTCAATGCCCTCCGCACGGACATCGAATCCGGCAAGCTCGAGGTCGGCGCCAAGCTGAGCGCCGAAGCCGCCCTCGCCCAGCAGTACGGGGTGAGCCGTTCCGTGGTCCGTGAGGCATTGCGCTCCTGTAACGCCCTCGGCCTGACCATGACCAAAACCGGCCGCGGCACGTTTGTGGTGGCCAACCGGGTGGCCAAGGACCTGGTGCTCGGCCAGTACTCGGCCCTGGACCTCACCGAGGCCCGCCCGCACATCGAAGTCCCGGCCGCCGGCCTGGCCGCGGAACGGCGCACCCCCGAGGAACTTGAAGGGCTGCGGGACATCGTCGCTGCAATGGCCGCCGAGGACGACCCGGAAGCCTGGGTGGCCCTCGACTCCAGCTTCCACGCAGCCATCGCCCGCGCTAGCCACAACAAGGTGTTCGAAAACGTGGTCTCCGACATCCGCGACGCTCTGGCACACCAGTCCGAAATGCTCAACATGGTGGCGGACCGCCAGCATGCCTCCGACCACGAACACCAGCGGATCCTGGCCGCCATCGAATCCGGCAATGCCGCCGAGGCCAGCTCCGCCATGCGGGAACACCTGCATGCTGTTGGCGTGGCCCTCGACTCCATCCTCAGCCAGTAGCTCCCGGCAACCGACGCACAACATACAGCACCGAAACCCAAGGACCCCATGCTCTCCCCAGCCCTGCCCGTCCATGCCCAGACTCCGGTTCAGGCCCCGGACCTCACGGCCCTGCCGCAGCACACCGCTTTGGCGGTGCAGACCCGGGACGGGCTTGTGGAAAGCATCCACTACGGTTCATTGATCGCCACCGCCCCGGATGAATCGGCCGACGGCGGCCTCCGCACGCTTTTCTCCGCGGGCGACCCGCTGGCCCCTTTCTACCCGCGGTCGTCGCTCAAACCGCTGCAGGCCGTGGCCATGGTCAGTGCCGGCCTCGACCTTCCCGCCGATCTCCTGGCCCTCACGGCTGCCAGCCACTCCGGAGCCGCAATGCACCGCGACGGCGCCCTCCGCATCCTCGAAATGCATGGCCTCACGGCGGACGCCCTGGAAAACAGCACGGACCTCCCTTACGGGACGGATGAACGGGAGGAATGGCTCCGCAACGGCGGAACCGCCACCCAGCTGACCCAGAACTGCTCCGGCAAGCACGCCGCCATGGCAGCAACCTGCGTCATCAACGGCTGGCCGGTCCGCGGCTACCTGGATCCGGGACACCCCCTGCAGCAGCTCGTGCGCACCACAGTCCGGGAACTCACCGGTGAAGAACCCGGGCGCACCAGCACCGACGGCTGCGGCACCCCCCTGTTCGCCCTCACCCTCCGCGGCATGGCCCGTGCGTTCGGCCGGATCACCTCCGCAGTGGTGACCGACCCCGACAGCCCGGAAGCCGCCGTCGGCCGCGCGATGATGCAGCACCCCGAAATGGTGGCCGGCGTTGGCCGCGACGTCACCGAACTGATGCGCCTCGCCCCCGGGCTCATTGCCAAGGACGGCTTCGAAGGCGTGCAGCTCGTGGGACTGTCGGACGGCCGCGCCGTGGCAGTGAAGATTTCCGACGGCGGGGACCGCGCCCGCATGCCGGTCACTGTCCGCGCGCTGGAAGCGCTCGACGTCGACACCGCACCGCTCGCCGGCATCGCCACCGGCGCTGTCCTCGGCGGCGGACGGTCCGTGGGTCTGTTGCGGGCCGCCGATTTCCTGTCCACGCCCGTCACCGAAGCCCTGTGAGGACCCCATGACCACCATTGCCGAAGCCGCCCCGGACACCCGCTCCGAACACGATC
>NZ_PJIL01000024.1 GCF_002929335.1 Arthrobacter sp. Y81 | reverse complement strand
CCGCACCAGCCGCCCCGACCCACGCCGGCATCAACTACAAAACCAACCAGCTGTCACAAACAGCTTGATATATACCGAATTGCCTTTGTTTTCGCGACTTCCCAGTGTTTGCAGGGGTTGGAATGCAGTTCGAGTCCCACCTCGGGCACGCATGACCCCTCGTCAGAGGGGTTTTTGCTTTAATGTGTGGACATTGACCCTCCGCGGGTCCCTCTGACGCTGGTCGCAGACTGTGCCAGGCGCTGCGGTCGCCTGTTCGGTTGTGTGGGTGGCGGGTCAGGTTCCTGGCTGGTGGGCCCTCTGCTTGCTGGGGTGTGGGGTTATGTGTCGTCCTTTTGCTGTTTCCGGTGGCCAGTTGTTGGCCGTCACTCATTCATGGCCGAGGGTTGTGGTGACGACATGACCAAGGCGAATTCTCTTCGAGGATCTTCCTCGGCTGGCTGCTTTCTGTGAACCAGGCAGAGTGCGCTCATTGCGTGTTTGTCCGGCCAAAGGTGGTGTGTACATTGTGCACACCCCGTCGACGGGCGTCCGCTCGGCTTGCATTGTGGTCCCTTCCTGCAAACTTTTCGGCCGGTGTCAGTTCATGCGTCCTGGCGTTCTGAGTGACATGACCTCCGGGAAAATCGGTGTCTGTCGCGTTGTTAGGGTCGCGTTGTTAGGATGGCCGGCCGCCCAGTTGTCCATCACGTGAGTCCTCTCCGCTCGTCCTGTGGTTCCATTGCGTCTATTCATGCTCTGGGCGTCGTTTCCGACATGACCCGCGGTGGCCTCGCCCATTTTGTGTCCTGCAGCCGGCGGTTTCGCGCCGGCGCTTATCCATGCCTGCCGCATGCGGTTTCGACATGACCCTCGGGTGGAACATTCGGGGGACTACCGGACCGCTACACGCGTTTCAGTGCCCCATGTAGTGGCGGCACGCCAGCCAAAGGCCCGGCGGTCTGCAGGAAAAGGCCTCAATACCCTGTCGCATGTCCTGACGCAGTGCGATCATCCGATTATGAGCGAGAACCATGCGGAGGACGCGGTTCGGTCCGTGCCCCATGAGGGGATTCATGACGTGCCGCAGGGCAGAGATGATTGGGGCACGCCCATCACCCGGCAGCTGCGCACCGTGGGCCGGCGGCGCCGGGATGCTGAATTGAGCTTGAGCAGCATCTGCAGGAGGCCCGGCACAAAAACAAACCGCACGACGGTCCGGCGGAGCCGATACCCTCCGGATGATTCTGGAGGTGCGGGCGCTGGCCACGGACCACCTGGCCAGCCAGAACTCGTGTGTGGCCGTCACCAGGTCGGGGATTCGGATGGGTGGACATTGACACCGGGAGCAAACCGGTTCGGCTGTGGCTGTCCGGTTGGGGATGTTGCTTCGACCGCTTGACACCGCCGCTCATTCCATGGTTTGTAGGCAGGTTTTGTTGTTTACTGGTGGTATCTCCATTGCCGCAAGCGGAAAGAGGCGGATCATCATGGATTCGGGCCAGCTGTTGTGGATCATCATCGTCGTCGTAGTGGCTCTCGTAATTGTTGGGTTGGTGGTCTTCTTCGGCCGCAAGGGGAAGCTGAAGGCTGACCGGCGTCGGGCGGTCGCGATGCGCGAGAAGGCGGAGACGGATGAACTCGGCGCACGGGAGGGTGAAGCGAAGGCGGCCCGGGCGGAAGCGGACGCACAGCAGGCCAACGTGGATGCCGAACGCCTCCGTCGGGAGGCCCGCGATGGTCAGGAAGAGGCAAGGAGTGTTCGTGAAGCTTCGCAGGAACGGGTCCGGGAAGCTGATGAACTGGATCCGGATGTTGATGCCGGCGGGCGCCGGGACGCGCAGTCCGGGGATGGTCAGCCGGGCCCGGGCGGCGATGCCAGTCAGCCCGGCCGGCCTGCTCAAGGAACCGGGCCAGGATAAGACACCTCCGGCGATGGCCAGAGCAGCCGCCACCAGGTCGGGCCAGAAGATCCGCTAAGGCTGCCGCTCTGATCCGCGATGGATCAGTTCCCTCCACCGTGTGAATAATTACGCTGCAGCGTCAGCAGAATCCGGTATCGGAGGACGAATGCGGGCCAGAATCATCGTCGGAATATTAGTGGTCGTCTGGCTTGTGATCGGCGTCGCCGCAGCCGTTCAGCGTGGTTATTTCGCCGGTCAGCCGGCATCCTGCGCCTCGGTTGGAACTGTCGCGCTGAGAATCGTTGCGGGGCCGCTGAACTACACGGGACTGAACCCCAAGATTGCCTGTGACATTCCCCAGCCATCGCAGTAGCCCCGGGCCCGGAGCCCGGTGGTCGGGCCGGAACCGGGCTCTTGTGAAGAGCCGCCGGTAGGCCTGGATTGCGGAGTACCCACCCGGGGCCAGGCCCGGTGGCGGTGTCATTGTTGAACGTTTCAAAAAAGAAGGGCGGGTAGCGGTCATGAACATTCTTCTGATCGTCGTAGTGGTCCTTGCGGTGCTGTTCTTCTTCGGAGGCGGGCTGGTTCCTTCTTTGAACTTCCTGATCTGGGTTGGCGTGGTGCTGTTGATCCTCGCTGCCGTCGGTTTCTTCATGGGGCGCAGGAGGACCTGAATAGCCCGGGCGGCAGGAGTCTGTGTGCTGCGGGTCGTTTTGTCCTGGAATCGTCCACGGCCGCATTGATCTGGATCCGGGTGTGAACAGAGGCTTTCCGCAAGATCGGCACGGCTCGCGTCCGCTTCGCGCAGATCGGCTCCGGTGAGGTCTGCCGACCTTCCCGCTGCGCTGCCTCTTCGCCTGTCGACGCGCTCCTGGCGGCTCCCGGGGGGCGGGCCGTTTCCTCCCCCTAGTCAGTGGAGCAGGAGCAGGAGCCGGCCGCGTCGGCGGGCGGCTTACATCCGCGCGACTTTGGCCTTCACCATCAGGTAAAGGCCGTAGCAGATCAGACCGGCGCCGACGGCGGTCAGCATATATACCCCGTACGGCTGCTCGCGCAGGGCCTTCAATCCGCCGTCCAGGCCGGTGGACTCCTGAGGGTGGGCGTTAACGGTGGCAATGATGACCAGCAATCCCACCAGAAACAGTGCGATGCCCTCGGCTACGTAGCCGACCACGCCCAGCCCCGTCACAACGGCCCGGCCCGTGCCCGAGGACGGCAGCCGCAGATCCTTCTTGAACGATGCCTTGAATCCGAGGACCACGAAGACAATGCCGACGACAGCGACCGCGGCCCCGATGGCGACCAGCAGGAACGCACCCCCGGGTGCTTTCATGATTGAGACCGTGAAATCGCTCGTGGACTGTCCGCTGTTCTTGCTGTTTCCGCTTGCCGAGGCAGCGAACGTCAGCGCGATGACTGCGAACACTACCGCCTTGCCTGCGGCGGAAAGTTTCTTCCCTATCTTCTTCTTGGCTTCCATCTGACCGTAGGCGAATACGGCGTTACCGGTTTGCCAGAGCGCCAGCGCCACACAGGCAGCGAATCCCGTCCACAGCAGCAGCAGTCCCGCGGGCTGGCCGGCGAGCTGGGCGACGGCCCCGCCTTGGTCCGCCTGTCCGTCCTTGCCGGAGGCCAACTGGATAGCGACGGACCCGGTCAGAACGTGCAACACGCCGCTGACGGCAAAACCTGCCCTGGCGGCGATCACGAAAGCCCTGGAGTTCGATGCCTCCTCGACCGCGTCCGCGGCGTCCTTCAGCTCTTTCTTCATTTCCGGTCCTCAGTGCCAGCGCGCGCAAATGCGTTGGTGTGCAACACGCTATTTTGCCACGGGAGCCCACGCTCAAACAGGCCCGGTCTTGAGCCGGCGAAGACAGACTCGCCCGGAGCCGGGTCAGGCAGGGAGCGACGCGGCATGCATGTTTTGGATCGGGCGTCGCCCGCGGTTGGAGTAGACATCGGCGGCATCCACGGACCGATGCAGCAGCACCTCGATCAGGGCCCGGTCCCTGGAGTATCCCCGTCGGTTTCCCCGGCCGCAGCGCAGAGCGCTTCGTGGGCGAAAGTGTGGTGGGCGAGTACACCAACCATCCCCGGGCCTGCCCCTCGGCGCGATCCCTGCAATGCTGGGTCAACACAGGAGGCGACCGCCGCCATGATCGGACCTGACAGGGTCAGGAGGCCTGGCACACCGAGGGATAATGTGCTCCGGCGGCCCGGTGGAGCTGGGCGCAAACGTGCTATCCGTCGGCGTCGGTTTCGGTGTCCTTCGTGCCGGTGTCGAAGGGCTTGCCTGTGGTCGGCGGCACGCCGGCCGCGAGACGGTCCGACTCTCGAGCCCCAATGCCGGACTGGGCTCCACCGGATCCGGCTTCGGCCGGTGAAGGTCCCGGCGGTACGTCCCCGTCTGTCGTCGCAGAGCCGGTCACGGTCCGCTGCCCCTCGGTCATGGCGGGGTCGTTGAACACCTGCTCGACGGGCGCCTCGCCGGACTTGGCCCGTTCCGGATGCGAGTGCTCCCCCTCCGCATTGGTGCCCGACTCGGCGATGTCGACCGCTTCGCCCACATCCGCACCGGTGGGCGAGTCATCGGCCGGGACGTCGGCACCCCTCGCGCGATGCCGGGCCTGGGATGCGGCGTCCTGGCCGTGCGGATTCTCGGTCATCGGCTTACCTTTACGATTGATGTCTGCCGCTCTTCGGTACTAACCAAGCTTAGCTCCGGACGGGCAGGTCGTCGAGAAAAAATGGGTCGCGACGGCGGATCGGACACCCTCCGGACCCCGTGGCCGCAGATCACCATTTTCCTCAGCGGCGAGGGGACTCCTGGACGGTCTCCGCCTCGTGTTCTGGCTTTACTGTCCCGACCGCACCATAGGCACCCTCGGTGTATTGGCCTGTTTCTAACCCGACGCTTCCGGCAGAACCCAGATCGCCTTCAACCACCCAACGGTTTGGAACCTCCGCAGGGTGAGGGGGTGAGAATGAGTCGGCACCGTGCTCAGTTCCGTGGATTGTCCAACGTCGTACCCCGTGTCTGCCTGGCCTGACACTCTCAGGTACCGGGTGGGGGCATCTGTGCGTGGCGGCTGCGGGATGTGAGCTGGATGATCCGCACGGCGCCCGCCACAGCGACCAAAACCCCGCCGCTGACTGCGGCAATAAACAGTGCCATGCCCAGGGAAATTGTCCCGTCCAGGCCAAAGAACCTGACCCTGACGTCGTCCTGGTTCTGCACAATGAAGGCGATGAGCAGGATCAGCAGCACCAAGGCAGCGACCGTGGCCACCCAGATCATGCCTGCGCGGGTCACTGCCGGGCGCTTTGCAGCGGCCGGAGCGGGCACGGGGCCGTGCACCGGCTCCGACGGCGGGAGCGGTTCTGCGTTCATGACGTGGTCCCCCTTTGTGGGCCCCATGGACATGTTCGTCGAATCGGCGACTATCCGGTCCGGCGGCCGCCTGTGCCCTCCTCATGGGGATATCCATTTGGAAGCCGCAGCCGCCGTGCAGAACTTTCGTCCGCAAATTGACCTCCAGTAGGCCCGCTGACGGTCTGCCGGTGTGCATCGGCGCGTAGATGCTCCGCGGGTCGGCGCCCTGGGGCTTCATCGGTTCGCCGCAGTGAACGTACTCGCCGCCGAACTGCAGAACACCGTGTACGGTTGCGCTGCGGTTCAGGATCCGGGCGACCGGGGGGACCATGGCGGCGCTGGCATGGAACGAATCGCAGTCAATGCAGGTAGAGGAAACCTCCACGACATCCGTGTCGGCACGGTCCGGCGGTTCGATGATCTGGTGCGCGTCGCGGCGGCAACTGCCGCACGGCAGAGGCCGGCCGTGCCGGGTCTGAGTCCCGTGCCGGGCGTACGGGGTGGAGATGGTCGACATCCGTCGTGCTCCTTTATCTGAGGGAACATGACCTGTCATCGGGTCCTCTGCGCTGTGTTCCCAGCAGAACGCTAAGGCCGGGGCGTCCGCGAAGACAAGCAAATTCAACAAGTATGCTTTCTACGCCCGGGCGTCCAGAGGAGATTCCTGTCCGGACGTGTCCCGACCGCCGGGGCTCAGGCCCGGTGACACGGATGCGACAGCGCCGGCCGGAGCGTTCCGGAGCGAGGGTGGCGTGCGGCCCTCCCTCTGCCCATTTCCCGGCCGGCCGCCCCGGCGTAGACTCCGGAGGCTAGTGCCGGCTAGCCGAGGGGCCGGGCAAACTGACCGCTGGATCGGAGAGATCGGCCATGAGTGTACTGGTGAAGCTGGCAGGACTGGGAGCGACGCTCGGGGCCGGGCTCCTGGCCAAAAAATGGTGGACACTGCGCGGTCCGGCAGGGCAGGAGAGCCGGCCCTGAAGAAAGAGGCACACCAGGGCAGGGGCGTTCCGGGAATTATCTGGTTCCCGCTCACGGCGGCCGGTACCGGGGCCATTATCTACGTCCTGACGGGTCAGGCCACCAGGGCCGCAACCGACCGGTTCAGCAGGACCCCGGGCGGCCACTGACTATCGGTTGCCAGCTCAGGCGCAGCTTCGCCGAAAGCGGTGCAGGTCCGGACGGGCCACTGAGGCCAGGGGTACTGCAGGGTGTCCCTCTGGCCCCAGCGTGTCCGGTCAGTGCTTCTTGAAGGCGTCTTTGATCTTCTCGCCGGCCTGCTTCATGCTCGCCTTGGCCTGATCGGTCTTACCTTCGGCTTCCAGGCTTTCGTCACCGGTGGCTTTGCCGGCGGCTTCCTTGCCCTTGCCGCCGACTTTCTCGGCAGCGTGCTTGATCTTGTCACCCAAACCCATGATGATTCCCCTATCGATGGACGGTCCGCCGGGTCGTCCCGGTAGGACATTTTCATCGTAAACCCGAATATCGTCACTGGTTCCTGGTGGTCTATCCCAGTTTTGTTTGACGGATTGGGGTGCGACGCGGCCGCGGCGAGTGTATCCAGGATGCTCTCGGCGGTCGTGGTCCAGATGAGGGGTTTTGGTTCGTTGTCGTGGACGGCGAGGTCGTTCTCGATGGCGGCAAGGAGATCGGGGACGGAGTGGAAGGCCCCGCGACACAGGGCTTGTCTGTCAGTTCTGCGGGCGAGGCGGTAGGAATAAGGTGCGTGTTTCGGATGACGGCCTCGCAGCGACCGTCGGCTCCATCGGCGCACGCACACGCCAGTGGCGTCCTTAGCGGAGAATGCCCGGGATACTCTTATGTTGGCCGGATCACACTCCGTGACCCAACGGGCCGATGCAATGGTTGCAAGGATGCAGGGTGGGCAATAACGATGGCTGGCACGTTTGAAATTCTCCAATCGGGCGGGGGATCATTCCTCTTCCGGCTGACCGCACAGGACGGCACAGAGGTGGCGGTCTCACCGAAGTTTACGACGATTAGGGACGTTGTGGAGGGCATAGCGGCTGTGCGTGAAAACGCGGCAATGGGGCTCGTTGTGGATCACTCCTCCGGTGCGCCACGGCCCTTCCGCGAGGAGCACGCCGGGCCGGGGTGTAATGTGGTGGCGGCGGCCTGATTTCCGGCTTTGTCTGACTGTGCGTGGACGATAATGAGCTACTCGCCACTGTCGCGGACCTTGCCCGACGCGCCGGTGCCGACGAACCGGACCGGCTTGCCCGGACCTTCACCCTGCTGCTGGGCGGTGCGCTGAGCATCAGCAGCCGAGGAAGCGCACCCAGATCGGTCATAGATCGTAACCCTGTGACCTTTGCGCACCGATAACCGGTCTTTCGTCGGCCGCCTTGGCGGCAGCGGGAGTCCCTAACGCGAAGTAATCGAGGCTTTCGCTGTGAGAAAGCTGGAGTCATGAAGTCGTGAATCCGGCCCACCGACCCCCAGATGCAGTAAAGCCACCGCCGACGCCCATCAGCACCATGTGCACTGCACTTCCCATCGAAGGACACATCGTCGCAGCGCTGGCATGGGCCGCCCGACGATGATACCGAAGCCGGCCCCAGGGATGCCTGAGGCGCGCCTCCTATAGTGGACCTACTGCCCGCGCCCGAATGGGGAACTGTCGGAACTCGTGTTAAGAGCCGAGGCTTGTAGAGGGACAGCCTGCCCTTAAACATCCAGGCTCAGGAGCGCGCCGAAAGTATCGTTGAGCTGCTCAGGCAGAGATGCGTCTCCTGCCGCTGTCACTGCGGCGGGGGCTCCGCCGTCCGGTTCTAGGGGTATGCCGGTATGGCGATGTACTGGTTGATGTTCGTGGATTGGAACGTCTCGAACGGCAGCGTGTCCTGGCCGCCGTCAGGGTTGCCCACCACTACGGTTTGGTTGTCAGTAGTGCGTGTACCTCCTCGGCCCGGCGCAGTTCGCGGATGGCGTCCTGCTCGCCGGCGCGTAACTGCGCGGTGCCCAAGGCGACGGCCGCCTGGGTGGCCATCGCGTTCACCAGGCTGATCTCAGCGTGGTCGAACCGGTGCACCCAGCAGTTCGGCCAGCGCGGCGGCCACGCCGGCCACCCCCTCGCCGCGCAACGCCGTCGCGGTCAGTAGTGCGTGTACCTCCTCGGCCCGGCGCAGTTCGCGGATGGCGTCCTGCTCGCCGGCGCGTAACTGCGCGGTGCCCAAGGCGACGGCCGCCTGGGTGGCCATCGCGTTCACCAGGCTGATCTCAGCGTGGTCGAACCGGTGCGGCGCGGCGTGATAGCCGTTGAGCGCTCCGACGACGCGGCCGCTGCGGCGTAGCGGCACCGAGACCAGCGCCCGGTACCCCTGCTCGTGGGCGACTCCGCCCCACGGCCCGATGCCGGGTACGCGTTCGATGTCCTCCAGGGCGACGACGTCGCCGGTGCGGAAGGCGACGCTGGTGGGTGCCTCCTCGGCGCTGTGCACGTCGAGCAGGATGGGTCGGTCGGCGTTGACTTGGGCGACGTAGTCGGCGGACAGCCCGTGTGAGCCGACGATGGTCAACGCGGCTCCGCTGTGGTCGGGCAGGAACACCGCGCAGAAGTCGTAGCCGAACAGAGTGCACGCGGTGCGGGCCACCCGGTCCAGCAGGTCGGTGACGGGTTCGTCTCCGCCGACGGCCTCGCCGATGTCTGCCAGGGCGTCCAGCCAGCGCTCCAGCGGCACGTGCGGGTGGTGTGTCTGACGCGACATAGAGTCCATTATAGGTGTGTGCTCTCAGACATTGCTCGAGGTGGTCTGGGTCATGCATCGTGGTGGGTAAGACGGTGACAGCCGTCACAGGAACCAAAGGAGGTGACTGTGCGCCAACAGAGACACATCAGGCACACACGCATACGACGAACGGTCGCACTGGTCGCAGCGGCGGCAGTATCAGTGGCGGTCTTCACGTCCGGTTGCGCGGCCGGCCTCGGCGGCCCGGCGTCGGCGCGGGCGGCCCAGGACGGCGAGATCCGCTTCACCTTCGCGCCGGACCCCATCTGGGACTACATGCACGACACCGGCTTGGTCGACGAGTGGCAGGACGAGACGGGCTACCGCATCGAAACCAGTGCCACCTGGGACGAATTCGGGCTGTTCGCCGGCGGTCACGCCGACATCATCTCCACCGCGTCCTTCGAGGTTCCCTACCTCGAGGAGCAGACGCAGCGCGAGACCGTCATCATCGGCCGCTACAACGCCGAGCGCAGCCGCATCCTGGTCCGCTCCGACGACCCGGCGCAGTCCCTGGAAGACCTGCGGGGCAAGCGACTCGGTGTGTTCACCACGGTCTCGGGCACGCTGGTGTGGAGTGCCCTGATCAAGCAGATGCACGACATGAATCTGGTTGACGGCGACTTCGAAGTCGTGGTCGCCGATATCCAGAACCTGTCGAATCTGTTGGCGCGCGGCGAGATCGATGCCTGCATCTGCTATCCCGATCTGTCCGCCCGTGAATTGCGCGATGGTTCGGTGCGCCCGCTCTACGACGGGAAATCCTCGGCTGACCTGTTCGCCGAACTCAACGCACCCGGCCACGACGGCCCCATGGGCAACGTGTTCGTGGCGCGCAAGGACTGGGTTGACGAACATCCTGACGAAGTGTCGGCGTTTCTGGATCTGTGGGACCGCGGCCTCGCCGAATGGCAGAAACATCGTGAAGAGATGATCGAGATGTATCCCCAGCACTTCGCCGTCGCCACGCCCGAAGACATCGAGTTCATGAAAAAGTATGTGGCTGAACACGACTGGGTGGTCAACGAGGTGCGCTTCGATCAGAAGTGGGCAGAGGACGAGAGTTCGATCTTCGACCTGATGCGCAGCACCGGGATCATCGGCGACGACATCAAGGATCCGCAGTTCCTGCCGACTCAAGGAGTGCACCAGTGACCCAGACGATCACTCCGCCGGCAACGGGGGCGGAACAACCGGCGCCCCGGGGTCGGTGGAGCAAGAACCCCGGACAACCGACCGGGCCACGCCAGTGGGTGGTCTCGGGCATCGCGTTGATCGTGGCGATCGGCGGCTGGGCGGCGGTGGCCGCCTGGGTCAACGATCCGATCCTGCCGCGGCCGGCGGAGGTGCTCGAGCAGGTCATCCAGATCACCATGTCCGGCGAGGCGTTCACCAACTTCGCGTCGAGCATTTCCAAGATCGCGGCCGGTTTCCTGATCGCCATGGTGGGCGGCCTAGTCATCGGATTCGCCATGGGCAGAAGCAAATTCATGACCTCCTACTTCTCGTTGCCGCTGTTCGTGCTCGGCAACATGCCGGGTCTGACGTACGCGGTCTTCGGGTTGCTGATCTTCGGGGTCGGCGCCGGCGGACCCATCGTGGTCTCAGCGCTGGTGGCGCTGCCGTTCATCGCGATGAACGTCGCCGAGGGGGTGCGCTCGGTCGACGGCAACCTGCTGGCGATGTGCGAGGCATTCAACCGCAACCGCCGAGACGTGCTCCGCCATCTCTACCTGCCGGCGTTGGCCACCTTCGTCTTCGCCGGAGTGCGGTATGGCTTTGCGATGGCGTGGAAGGTCGAGGCGCTCACCGAAGTGTTCGGGGCCAGCGACGGGGTTGGCTTCATGATCCGCAAGGCCTACCAGGAGTTCCAAGTTGCCGACATGCTGGCCTGGACAACACTTTTCATCATCACCATGATCCTCATCGAGCGCGGTCTCGCCTACCTTGAAACTCGATTCTTCGCATGGCGGAAGGACCTCGCATGACCGTGACCATTCCCACCGAACTGCCG
The DNA here is from genome assembly GCF_002929335.1 of Arthrobacter sp. Y81. Classification (GTDB taxonomy): domain Bacteria; phylum Actinomycetota; class Actinomycetes; order Actinomycetales; family Micrococcaceae; genus Arthrobacter. Next base: position 45,109 of record NZ_PJIL01000024.1, on the reverse strand, counting down.
GCCTGGCAGCGTCACCTGAAAACCCAGGGCATGTCGGCCATTGCCGTCACAGCGGCGCTGCTCAGCATCCTCGCGGTCTGGCAGATCGCGGTGCTCGTCGGCAACCGGGTGCCCTCACCGGTGCAGACTGTCGAGCGCCTGGTCTCCGAGGCCGCGATCGGCGAACTGTGGCACAACCTGGCCATCAGCATGAACCGCTTCGTCCTGGGATTGGTCCTGGCGCTGGTGGTGGGTGCGGTGATCGGCGTGCTGATGGGCATGTCGAAGCTGGCCGATCTGGCGTTCTCCGATCTCAACGCCGCCGCCCTGGCGATTCCCGCGGTGATCTGGGCACTGTTGACCACCATGTGGTTCGGCTTCGGCTGGCTCACGCCGGTGGTGACGGTGTTCCTGTCCGGGCTGCCGTTCGTCATCGTCAACATCGCCAAGGCCACCCGCGCGGTACCCGCTGATCTGGTCTTGATGGCACGGTCGTTCGGCGTCCCTCGAGGGCACATCCTGCGCCACATCGTGGCCCCCGCCGTCGCCGGCTCCACCGTGGCGGCCGTCCGGTTCGCCATCATGAGCGCCTGGAACGGTCTGCTGCTGGCGGAATGGTTCGGCTCCACCTCCGGTGTCGGATGGCGGTCCCGGTACTGGTACGACGCCAATCAGCTCGACGGGTTCTTCGCCTGGGTGCTGGTGTTCATCCTGCTGCTCGTCATCGCCGACCTCGTGCTCCTCGGCCCCATCGAGCGCTACGCGACCCGCTGGCGCTCGGCCTAACCCCCCCAACTACGAGAGGCAAACCCTTGGGTTCCATCGAAATTCGTGATCTGGTCAAGGACTTCCACGATCGGCAAGGCAACCGCACCCGCGTCATCGACGGTATCGACCTGACGATCTCCGGCGAGACGTTCGTCTCCGTCGTCGGCCCCTCGGGCAGCGGCAAGACCACCCTGCTCAACATCGTCTCCGGCATCGAGACCCATACCTCGGGCACGGTGAACCTGCGCTCAGCAGACGACGACGCCCGCATCGGCTACGTGTTCCAGGACGCCCGGTTGCTGCCGTGGCGCACGGTGATGGCCAATCTCGGCTTCGTGCAACACGAGCGGGCCGGCTGGGAGGAGCGGGCCCGGCACTACCTGGACCTGGTGGGGCTGAGCCACTGCGCCGACCGCTACCCGGCTCAGCTGTCCGGCGGACAGCAGCAGCGTATCGGCATCGCGCGGGCGTTCGCGGTGGAGCCCGATGTGCTCCTGATGGACGAGCCGTTCTCCCACCTCGACGCGATGACCTCCCGGACACTGCGCGAACACCTGGAGCGCCTGTGGCTGGAGTCGCGGCGCACCGTCATGTTCGTCACGCATGACGTCACCGAAGCAGTCCAATTGTCCGATCGCATCGTGGTTCTCGAGCCCGGCGGCCGCATCCACGAGATCATCGACGTCGACCTGCCGCGTCCCCGCAAGGCCTCCGATCCGGCCGTCGCGATGCTGCAGGCCGAGGTCCTGGCCCGGTTCGAGGCGCTCGAAGCGCGTCAGGCCGTCGTCGCATGACCACCGCAATTCGGCCCGGGCCCATCGACATTCACGCGCACTGGCTGCCGGCGGAACTCTTCGGGCTGCCGCCGGGGTCCCCGCTGCCGGGACTTCACGGCCGCGACGGCCAGCTGCATCTCGGTGAGCTGCCGCTGTCCATCGAGACCGAGGCGATGAGCGATCCGGCCCGGGTGCTCACCGACACACTTTATTCGTACCGTCTCCAGATCCCGCCGATCGTCGCGCAGTCAAAGCCTCGCTCACTTCGGTTGGTGAGTCGCGTGTCGTCGACGCGCTCGACCTTCGAGGGACCACGTTCTTCGAACGAACTAAAGACTGGTCGATTGACGACCTCCGGGCATTTACTTCATTGCTTCACTCCTTCAACGCGCCCTCTGAAAAATAGAAGTCAGGCGACGGCCGATCCGAAGTCCCTCCGGTGGAGACAGCCACAGTATTGGAGGCAAGCGGATGCACGGGTTTGGCTGAGGCAACTTCTGCGGTTCCCTGCCGGACACCTTGAATCTGCTTGTCTGGTCCGGCTGGCGTTCTTCTTCCGGCTCTAGGTAACCGAATAGTTGGCCATTTCCCCCGTGGGCCCTGGGCGCTATTGCCCCTCACTACTTCACGACGTTTTCGGTCATAGTAGCTCCGGACGAGTGGCAGCTTTTCAGAGTCAAGCACGCGGGCAGAAGGCTCGGAGCAGTCTCCAGTGTTAGTTTCATATGCCGCCTGCCGGTGAGATGACGATCAGCATGGTGATAGAGGAACGCACCTGTTGATGGTCCTCGACGACAAAGGGGTTTCCCGGAGCACAATCGCCGATAGTTGGCGCAACTGCAAGGTCCACGGCGTGATCGTGGCGGGATCCTGCCCAGTCACGATTTGACTTAGGTGTTTTCTAACTCAGGACTGCTAGTACGCGGGGTTTGGACGTCGATGGTGCTTTGCCGCTGCCTGGCTTCGATGACATCTTCTACTTCGAGGGCCATTGAGATGCGCGTGAGGTCGGAAAGGCGTGAGAGGTTAAGTGCGAGCAGATCCTCGATCCGCCGACGGGCTTCGACGACGATGTCTTCCTGGGTATGCAGCTGCTCCGCCGTCTTACGCGCGTTGAGATTATTGTGAATGAGAGCTGACAATGTCGACAGAAGCAATGAATCTTGGGTTGCGTCGTTGGCCCGTAACGGGCCAAGCACGTCGTCCGCGTAGTGGCTCAAAGCGGATACATTCGGTAGCTGAAGCAGAAGCCCAACCAATCCTAGATCGCTCAACATGACCGTCCCCGGGGAGGCCTTGCGCAGGGCCGCCAGCTCAATGGCTCCGCGGGCCGTTGCAAACGCCGCTGGATAGTCAGCGATGCTTGTGACCGGTCCCGTGATGGCAGCGTGCGCGCCACCCATTTGGGTGCGTTCTGAAGCGATTCGCCTGACTTCGTCGCCGATGCCTCGCAGTTCGCCGATTGGCGTCGTTGGCCCCAGCGGCCAGAGAGCAACGACGTACCCCTCGTGAAATCCGAGCAGCGGCCTCGGCGAGATTTGCCCTGCCATCCCTGAGAACGCGGGAGCAAGCCCGTACGTCAGGTACCCTTCGTGACGGGGTTCAATTCGGACTGCGACGACTGCATGCGGAAGTGACAGATCGTGGCCGAGGCGTGCGGTTTGGGCTAAAAGCGCTGTGGCATAGTGCCCTCTGCCTGACAGGAGCCCGGAGAGAATCTCGCCGGTTTCCTGCCAATCTGCCTGGGTCGCTGTCCGGATCCGGAGAAGTTCCAGAGCCAGGGGCGCGGCGGACCGTTCCATCGCCTGGCGATCCAGCGGTCGGAGCTCGGAAACCCTCCCGTTCGTCCAGATCCACGCGACGAGCTTCTCCTTGATCATCACCGAAACCCGAACTAGATTCCGCGTTCCTGTTGGATCCGGAAGATGCACATCGGCCAGCAGTCCGGCATTGCCTGTGGACATGACATCATTGCGGGGGAGGCCAGCTGCCTTCGCGATGAGAGTAACCGGGAGCGAAACGCCATCACGCTCGAAATGGCAGAGTATGGTCCCGTTGGTCTCGCTCACGGCGACAGGACGATCCAGGATCTCGGCAAGGGCTTCGCCAAGGGCTCTAACTCCGCCGCCTTCCAGCGCCAGGGCCATCAACCGCTCGTGAATCGCTTCGGCTTGCCTTTGCAGTTCATACCGCTCCTCGAGCGACGCATTCAGCTCATTGAGCTTCATGATCCTCTTCGTCTCGTTGGAGCGCAGACGACTCGTGGTGATGGCTACGGACGCTTGGTCTGCCAACATCAAGAGGCGCGATTCTTCTGCCTTAGTGAAGTGATGGGGGGATCGGGTGTAGCAGTTGATGGTCCCGAGTGTTTCATCTGCGGAGTTTAAAGGCACGGAGATCATGGAGCTAAATCCTTGGTCTCTCGCCGCAGCTCTCCAAGCAAGCATCGCCGGATCACTTCCGAATTCTTCGATCTGCACGGGAATGCCCATGGCGAACGCTTGTCCCGACGGCGTGGGGGTGTGCACGCCGTGAAGACGGATCGGATGCGTTGCGTTTACTTCTCGGACGTAGTCGGCCGACAGGCCATAGGAGCCTTCGATCACCAGGACTTGCGACGTCGCGTCCGGGATAGTGATGGCGCAGAAGTCGTAGGACATCAATTTGCAGGCGGTCTTGGCGATCAGATCCAACAACTCGCCCAGCGAAACGCCATGGTTGACTGCCGCACCGATATGGGCAAGCGCCTGCAACCATTCTTGAAGATGCTGGGCCATGCGATCGGGTCCCATTTTCACACTTAGAGTTTTTCATGGTTTCCCCCGACGAGCGAGAATCCTTAGCAACCGGCCGCGGGCACTTACGTGCCTTTGCGCCGCAGCCGCGGACCGGCTGGGGGCCGTCTTCCACTGGTCGAGGGGCGTCTCGCGCCCAGACCACACGGTCTCTCCGCCTGATGTCGCGGGTGTCCGCTTGAACCAGGGCCTCCCAGTTGCGAGGATGGGAGGCCCTGGTGGTCTGATACTTCCGCCCAGGCAGGAAGAGCCCGTTACCCGGTGTGGGGGTCGGCGATGCCGATGTATTGGGTGGTGGTGTATTCGGCGATGCCTTCGGTGCCGCCTTCGCGGCCGAGCCCTGATTGTTTGACGCCGCCGAAGGGTGCGGCGGCGTTGGAGATGACGCCTGCATTGAAGCCCACCATGCCGAATTCGATCTGTTCTGCGACCCTGAGGAGACGGTTGAAGTCGCGGCTGTAGAGGTAGGAGGCGAGGCCGTATTCGGTGGCGTTGGCGAGCCTGATGGCGTCTTCTTCGGTGGTGAAGGTGGTGACGGGGGCGACGGGGCCGAAGATTTCCTGCCCCAGGATCGCCGCGTCGTTGGGGACGTTGCCGATGACGGTGGGCTGGTAGAAGTAGCCGGGCCCGTCAACGGGTGCGCCGCCGGTGACGGCAACCGCCCCGGCGTCGACGGCGGCACGAACCAGGGCGTGCACGTCATCGCGGGCGCCCGCGTCGATGAGCGGTCCTACCTGGGTGGCGGGGTCGGTGCCGCGGCCGGTGGCCAGGGCGCCCATCGCTGCGGCGAACTTGGTGGTGAATTCGGCGGCGACGGATTCCTGGACCAGGAATCGGTTCGCGGCGGTGCAGGCCTCGCCCATGTTCCGCATCTTCGCGGCCATCGCCCCTTCGACGGCAGCGTCGAGGTTGGCGTCCTCGAACACGATGAACGGGGCGTTCCCACCGAGCTCCATCGAGGTCCGCAGCACGTTCTGCGCGGCGTCGGCCATGAGGCGCTTGCCCACCGGGGTGGACCCGGTGAAGGAGACCTTCCGCAGCCTGGAATCCTTCAGCAGCGGCCCGGAGATCCCCGAGGCCGACGAGGACGACACCACGTTCAGGACCCCGGCAGGCAGGCCGGCGTCGAGCATGGTCTGCGCGAAGTACTGCGCGGTCAGCGGGGTGAGCTTGGCAGGTTTGAGGACCATCGTGCAGCCCGCGGCGACGGCGGGGGCGACCTTGCGGGTGGCCATGGCCAGCGGAAAATTCCACGGGGTGATCAGCAGGCACGGCCCGACAGGTTTGTGCTGGACCAGGATCTTGTTCTTCCCCTCCGGGGTGGTGAGGTAGCGGCCGTAGTCGCGGACGGTTTCTTCGGAGAACCAGCGCAGGAACTCGGCGCCGTAGGTGACTTCGCCGCGGGCCTCGGCCAAGGGCTTGCCCATTTCCAGGGTCATCAGCAGGGCGAAGTCCTCGGCCCGTTCGGTGACCAGGTCAAAGGCACGGCGGAGGATCTCGGCCCGCACCCGGGGCGCGGTGCGCGCCCACGACGCCTGGACCTTGTCCGCGGCGTCCAAAGCTGCAACCGCGTCCTCGCTGGTAGCGGAGGCGAGGGTGGCCAGCACCTCCCCGGTGGCGGGATCATGCACATCGAACGTGCCGCCATCGGACGCCTCCACCCACTGGCCGCCAATGAGCAGGCCGGTGGGCACAGTTTCCAGCAGGTCGAGTTCAGTAAGTACGGGGACGGACATGTTTTTCCGTTCTTAAGAAGGTTGCAGGGCGCAGCCGTTCGAGGGTGGGGTCAGGCGGCAGGAACGCCGCAGGCGGCCTTAGTACGCTTTGACTCTTTGCTCTACCACCAAATGAATGAGCGCGAACACGTGATCTTCGTCGATGGCTTTCAGCGCCGCTTCGATTGCGGCAGGGATGTCGGCGTCGCGTTCTACTTTGATGCCGTAGCCGCCGAAGGCCTGGGCCATGAGCGCGAAGTCGGGGTTTTTCAGCTGGGTGCCGGAGACCTTGCCGGGGTAGTGGCGTTCCTGGTGGGTGCGGATGGTGCCGTACTCCTGGTTGTCCATCACAATCACCAGAGGAGTGGCGCCATACTGTGCTGCAGTGGCGAGCTCCTGGCCGTTCATGAGGAACTCGCCGTCTCCTGCGATGGTCACTATGCGCCTGCCGGGGTATTCCAGGGAAGCTGCGATGGCGGAGGGAACGGAGTAGCCCATGGAGCCGTTGCGGGCGCTGATCATGGATGCGTAGCGCTGGGTGGGAAAGTAGCGGTGTGCCCAGTTGGTGTGCTCACCCGCCCCAAGAGTGACCATGGCGTCGTCCGGCAGCGTGGGAACGAGGTTGGCCATCAGAGTGTCCATCCGCGCCGGACCGGCCGACTGCACCGCTGGCGGGAGGGCTGAGAAGGATTCCTGCTCGGCCCGCATCCTGGCCGTCCAGGTCTTCCATTCGTCCTTGACCGGCAGTTCGATCTTCGCCAGGTCCCGGACGAATACGTCCGGTTTAGCGACGATCTGGTAGGAGACCGGACCGGAACGGCCGCGGAGGGACGGGTCGATGGTGACGAGGAAGTTCTTTTTGTTCCAGTCCTGCCGGCAGAGAAAGCCGTCGGTAATAACGTCGCCCGGGACAGTACCCACAAAAATCAGCAGGTCAGTTTCCTCAAGCAGGTCATACGTGGGGCGGGGCCGGCCGTAACCAATAGGCCCGGCGTAGGAGGGGGAACTGAAGGGAACTGTCCCTTCAGTTCGCCATTCTGCTGCCGCTGGTATCTGGTGTTTTTCCAACCAGGAAGTGAGCTGATCGGCGCCGCCCTGGGTCCAGTCGTTACCACCGGTGACGAACAGGGGCTTGCTGGATGCGGCCAGCGCATCTGCCAGTGCAGCCGAGTCAACTATGGTCATTCCGCCGGTGGCTACCGGGATGGGGGGATGGAGCTCGGCGGGGATCTGTTGACGGATGACGTCCTCAGGCAGGCCGACGACGACGGGGCCGGGCCGGCCGCTCATGGCCGCGAACAGTGCTTCGGCGACGATTTCGGAGGCACGCTCTGCATGATCTAGAACCATCACTCGCTTGGCGCCGGTGTCGAACCAGGCTTTGACGTCGAATTCCTGGAAGGCCTCGCGGTCCCGGTGGGCGAAGGGGATCAGCCCAACAAACAGCACCATGGGGGTAGAGTCCTGCCACGCCGTATGCAGTCCAACGTGCGCGTTGGCAGCACCCGGACCCCGAGTGACCATCGCAATGCCAGGAATTTGGTTCATTTTGCCGTCGGCCTCGGCCATATAGGTGGAACCACCCTCGTGGCGACAGACGATCGTCTCAATCGGCGAGTCATGAAGACCGTCAAGGACATCCAGAAAACTCTCGCCCGGGACAACGTACGCGCGCTTTATCCCATGGGCTACCAGCGTATCGACAATGACATGTCCCGCTGATTTTGAAGTTGCCGCCTGGTTATGCAGAGCAATGGGTGTGCGGTCAGCCATGGTCTGGCTCATAGTTAATGGCTTTCGTTTGATTAATGTTGTAGGAGCGACATGGATGCTTTGCTTCGAGCCTTGAGATGACCGCCCTCAAGGCCGGCTTCCTCGTGCCCCGCAAGCCATAATGCTTGTCGTAGTCGTGAAGCTACTGCGAGCACAAAAGTTTCTTCAGACCTCCAGCTCCAGGTCCTGGGGTGACATCGATTTTTCGGCGAGGCCGGTATGCGTTGGCTCAGCAAGCAGCAAGCCATTCGCGCCTTTCAATCCTTTGGCCAAAGGGAACCGCGGAGGTCACGGCTATCGTGAATGACCAATAATCGTGCTGGGTGATCACTACTCCGGCATTACCGGACAGTTGAGCCTCCAGTCCGGCGATTTCCACTGCCTTGGCTACGTCGGATTCGAGGGTGGCTGCATCGTTGCCATCGACGCAAAATACTAATTCTGAAGCTTGGAATATGGTCATCACACTTTCTCCATCATCAGCGCCTACATTCTTCCCGCGGCTTATGCGCGTTGGACGAAACCACCCTCGAATTCGATGTTCTCGGTGCGGTGCTGCTCGGCGGCAGTGCTGCCCTTCGAGTCAGCTGCGAAGTTGCTTACCTGTCAAGCACCTGCACTTGCCCGGACGAGTCTTTGGAAGCCACGGGCGTATTGCTGCGGAAAGCGAATTGGTTCTCCGAGATCAGCCGCCGCCCGCTGCGCCCAGTTAGGGTTGTGAAGCAGCTCCCGTGCGAGGAATACTGCATCAGCACTGCCAGAAGACACGATTTCTGATGCCTGGCCCGGTTCAGTAATCAGTCCGACTGCAGCGGTGGGTATGCCTGCTTCCCGCCGAATCTCTTCGGCGAACTGCACCTGATAGTTCGGCTTCACCGGGATCTTTGCGTCCGGCGCTATGCCGCCCGTCGAGACATCCAATAGATCAACCCCGTGTTCGCCAAGAATCCTTGCCAGCAGGACGGTCTCTTCCCTAGTCCAGCCGCGTCGTGGGTCATCTGTGTCGCCGGCAAGCCAGTCCGTGGCCGAGACGCGAAAGAACAATGGTTTGTCGCCAGGCCACTCGCGCCGTACGGCATCGACGACATCGATGGCGAACCGCATACGGTTGGTCAGGGAACCCCCATATTGATCGGTGCGGACGTTTGAGAAAGGTGACAGGAACTGATGTATGAGATAACCATGAGCGCCGTGTAGTTCCAGGACATCGAACCCTGCGTTGTGTGCGCGGCGAGCACCTGCTCCGAAGGACTCGACGAGAGAGGAAATTTCGGCCGTCGTCAGCTCTCTTGGCGCCGGAAGGCTACCGAAAGACTCTGAGCTTGGTCCGACACGGTCCCACTGCCCTTCGATATGATTTCCGGCATTCCATGGGCGGCCTGTCGAGGCTTTTCGTCCTGCATGCACCAGCTGAATGCCAACAGCAGTTCCGTGCTCATGAAGGAAATCGATGATCCTCCCGTGGGACCGGGCCTGGTGGTCGTTCCACAGTCCCAAGTCGTACTCACTGCTGCGGCCTTCCGGATCGACTGCGGTGGCCTCCACCATCGCTAGGCCAACCCCGCCTATTGCACGTGCCGCAAGGTGTTGAAAGTGCCAGTCTGTCGCGGTGCCGGTATCGGGCCCGTTGGGGGTAGATGAGAACTGCATCATTGGGGACATCCAGATGCGATTATTGATCGTCAGTCCACGCAAAGTGATGGGATCGAACAAACTTTTCACAGTGTCACCGACGCAGGTATCTTCGCACCGAGAAAGGTTTCCCCATTGCGCAGCAACGACGCTCGGTCCAATCCGCAACGATCCACAAATGATGCCACGTCAGGTTGGGCCATATCGAACGGGTAGTCCGTTCCGCATAGAATGCGTCTCTCATCGGCGTGGGAACGCAGCAAATCCAAAGTTTGGACGTCGTGGGTGACCGTGTCGAAGTAGGCTGCCTTAAATACTTCCCGTGGGTTTCGTGAACTGTTGGCCCGGACATCCGGTCTTGCCCGCCACGCGTGTTCCCATCGCCCCAACAGGGCAGGGGCGCACCCGCCGCCGTGGACGAAACATATCCGAAGATCTGGCAGTTCTTCCAGGACGCCGCCCAAGACACTTGATGCTACAGCTGTCGCGGACTCCACAGGATTGCCGATGAGGTTCGATAGGTAGTGGGATGACCATTCGGGTCGAGGTAGCTGCATCGGATGCACTAATACCGCCAAACGGTGCTTTGCAGCGGACTGCAGCACTGCCCGAAGCACCCCGGTATCCAGTGACGCGCCGCGTAAGACGGGGGGAATTGCAATCCCGGCGAGAGTGCCGGCTGCTGCAATGTCAGCTATCTGGTGATCAGCGGCTGCAGGATCATCAAGCCTGACTAGCCCCAGGCCGGAGAGGCGGCCGAAGGACTGGGCGATAACCTTTGCCAAGGCATCGTTATACGTGTTGATGTAGTCCTCAGCCGCAGAGTCCACGGCAAACGCGAAGGGCGGCGGTGACAGTGCCCGAAGTGCGATGCCGTTGGCGTTCATATCGGCGATGATGGCGCCTGTATCGCTCATTGCCTCGGTCCGGATTGACAAGGGCAGGTCGCCCAGGAACAACTCGCCGTCCTGATCCCGCATCGCTCCAAACGGAGAGCCCGGGGGGAGCCCGAACAGGTCGGTGGGGAGCCAGTGCGCGTGGACGTCTACCAGATCCGCGGTCATTGGGTCACCACCGACAGTGGAACGTTTTCGGAGTCGAGGTGTTCGACCGTGGTGAAGATTAGGTCTGAATCACCGATGTTCTCGATGTCGTGAAGAAGGTACTGCCCTGCCACGAAGCGGAAGTGCCGGGTTTCGCCAGCCGAATATGACACGTCACGGGTAGTGCCGTCGTGTGTGTGCTGGCGGCTTGAACCGGCAGTGACTGCGGTCCAGAAGTAGTCCAAGACATGACGGTGCGCATGCCAGCGTTCGCCAGGTGAAAGTCGGATTTCCCAGACGCGTACGCGGTCGTTCTCGCTGAGGAGCTTCGACCCCACCTCACCGTCATAGGCGTGGGCGTCGAATTCTCTGCGGAGTTCTTCGGACCATCCTTCGAAGTTCTTTCCAACGAGGGTTCCGGCAAGGGGGAGATCACTGAGGAAGCTATCAGTAGTCATGAGTGAGCCTTTCGATGGTGGGTGTGAGCTAGTGTCCCGGTCCGTAAAGACCGAATCGGAGATCCTTGTCTCCTGGAGTCCACGTGTTGGTGAATTGGGATCGTTCGCCCATGGCTTTTACGCGCGTGAGCAGGTTGCTGCTCAGCTCAAGCTGGCCGGGTTCCCACTTCTCCAGGGCCTCGGCTACGTTGCCGGCTGCGGCGGCCAAGGCATCGCTCAGCGACCACGCGTCGGCGGCAGCTTTGGCTGTGCCGGCAGCAGCATGAGGTCTTGCGCCACAGGCTGCGTCTCCAATAAGAGCAACCCGGCCGTTGACCATCCTCGATGCACGGGAATCCCAGACGACCTGTATGAAGGGCGCCACGGTAGCGGTGACCACTTCTGCGGCTGCTGGGGCAAGAATGCGTGTGGCGGTATCGCGCATCTCGTCTACGTATCGATCTTGAACCTGGTTGGGGTGCACTGACACCTTTCCCAGGAAACCCTGTTTGCTGGTAAGCATTTCGTCGAGGTCAGGTCCGGCGGATACGTTCCGGTACCAGACGTAGTTCATCAGACGTTGGCCCTTGGCGACGCCTCGCTCGCTGGGGATCGGATACATGGTGATTTGGGAGTGAGGAACGACGTTGTAGGTCACTGCATCATTGAGCAGGGCAGCTGTCTCGGCGGTTAGGTTGGCTTCGTCGACCGTTCCGCGCCACCCGATGTAGCCCGAGTAGTCGAGGGTGACATCGGGGTCAATCCGGGCTCGGTTGGCTGATGTCACACCGTCAGCGATCACGACGAGAGATGCCACCTCCCGCCTGCCGCTAACGAAGCGAACGGTCACAGAGTCCTCGTCCTGATCAAATCCGCAGGCAAATTCACCGAGGTGGTAGTGCTCGCGCCCGAAGTCTGCGAGCAGAGCCCTGTAGAACGTCCCCCAGGACGTATGGGACCAGGAACGGGCTTCTCTATCAATTAACCGGTTGTCAGAATCAATGTACTGGACCCAGCTTGTCGTAGTGCTGACATCTTCTGGTCGCTGTGAACTGCGCTCACGAAACCATCGCAGGGTGTCCGGCTGCAGAACAATACCGCCGCCGCGTCCGTCCAAATCAGATGGTGTCCGTTCATAGATATCGACTTCAAACCCGAGGTCTCGGAGTAGAAGGGCGGCTGTCAGTCCGCCAATGGATCCTCCAATGACAACTGCTCGCGATCCGCTGTAGGCGTTCATTTCGACGCTCCTTCAATTGAAACGGGGTCGGTGGAGAGGTCGGATGGGGCATCAGTTGGGAGTTCGGCGTTGCGAGTTTCAGGGGCGAAGTACAAGCCAATAAGGGCGATGACTCCCGTCGCGGCCAACACCGCTGTCGCCACGCCGAGGTTGCCGCCGAACCAGGACGTAGCTATCACGCCTGCGACCAGCGGGCCGGCCGCGGTGATATACCGCCCGATGCTGTTTGCCAAGGCAATCCCGCTCGCCCTCATACTTGGCGAAAACATTTCTGGGCCGTAGACGAAGTTTCCGGAGAGTGCTCCGAACAGTCCGAACCCGACGATGGGGATGACGATCAAGTAAGTGGTGTAGGGGTGTTCGAACGGGAAGAGGTACGCAATGCTGAGCCCTGAAATTATGAAGCTGACCAGGAACGCTTTGCGCCGTCCAATGGCGTCAGCGAGGAAGCCCCATGAGGCATACCCGAGGATTCCGCCGGCGTTGAACAGCATTGATGAGATTGCAACGCGGTGGTTGCCCACTTGAGTGGAGAGCGATTCGGCGAGAGTCATGTCACGAATGATTTGGGGGTACCACGTCGAAACGCTCCAGAATGCCAACAGGGAGCCGGAGGCAAGGGCGGTGCAGATGAGTGTTGCCCGCAGATGTGGCGGTGACAGGAGCCGGCGTAGGACGAATTGGTCTTCTGGTCGGCCTGTGGCTTTACCTTTGCGCTCCTTGCGCTCCTTGATGACCGTTTTGATTTCTTCAGGTTCGGGAACATAACGGCGCAGGAACCACACGAGGAATGCGGGGACGACTGCCAGGACAAGCATGAACCGCCATCCGTGATCGCTGAGCAGAGCGTAAGCCAATGCGGCCATGAAGAAGCCGGCTGCGTAACCAGACATCATCACACCGCAGGCCCGGGCGCGGTACTTGTTGCGCCAAACTTCTGCAACGAGTGCTGCCCCAACCGGCGCTTCAACGCCGGATCCAAGACCGGCAATGAATCGAAGAATGCCGAGCTGCCACCATGTGTCGGCAAATGCCGCCAGTGCTGTGAAGACGGCATAAGTGAGGATGCCGATCGAGAGTACACGGACTCGACCAAAGTAGTCGGCGAGTACACCGAAAAGGATTCCGCCGGTCGCCCACCCGGCAAGGAACAGGGCTACGGTCAGGCCACCGTAGACTCCGATCTGACCGGGGCTGACGACGATGCCGGAGTGAGGCAGCAGGTCTGTCATCGCAGGCCCTAATACCAGTGCGTAGAGGCTGCCGGCGAATCCGTCGAGTGCCCATCCCATGGTGGTGCCAAAAAGTACTAGCCATTGCACCCGGGTGATCTGCTGTCGCCAGCCGAGACTAGCAGCGGGTCCGCTATTTGGTGTCACGTTATTGTCCAATCGTCAAGGGGTCGGTGACTCAGTTGAGTCGCTCGGGGGCGTTGGTCCCGTACCAGTCGACGTCATAGTCGGCGATGCGGACCACGATCGTTTTTATCCAGGTGAAGTCGTCAAAGGACTCTGTCCCGGCGTCCTTTCCAGTTCCGGATTCCTTAATGCCGCCCCAAGGCAGCGACGGTTCAAGACGGTGATGATCATTGACCCAGACCATGCCCGACTCAATGGATGCCGCGACACGATGGCCGCGGGCCAGGTCGCGGGTCCAGACAGCGGCACCTAAGCCGAAGCGGTTGTCGTTGGCCATTTCAATGGCTTCCGCTTCTGTGTCGAAGGGGACAACGACAGCGACAGGGCCGAAGATTTCCTCTTGGGCGACGCGCATCGAGTTGGATGCGTCAGCGAAAACTGTGGGCTGCAGGAAGAACCCATCGCGAAGATCGTCCGGCAGGTCCGGAATGCCGCCTCCTGCGGCGAGCCGGGCACCCTCCTGCTGACCGATTTCTATGTAGTCAAGAACTTTGCGGCGTTGCAGGTCGCTGATCATCGGCCCGATTTGAGTTTCGGGCTGAGCGGGATCACCAATTCTGATTGCATTTGCCCTCGCGACCAATGCGGAGACAAACTCGTCGTACCGTTCCCGCTGTACAAGGAAACGTGCGCCGGCGACACACGACTGCCCGGACGCAACAAACGCGGCGAAGGCAGCTCCCTCGGCCGCAGCCTTCGGGTCGTAATCGCCAAATACTATTACCGGGGTCTTGCCACCTAGTTCAGCTGTAATGCGTGCGAATCGCGCCGCCGTGGTTACGGCAGCGGACCGCCCAGCCTCGGTACCGCCCGTCAGCGTAATTTTGGCCACGTCAGGGTGTTCGGTTAGTCCGATCCCGGCTTCCCGACCCCCCGTCACAACATTGACCACTCCTTCCGGGACGCCAGCATCCGTGATGATACGGGCGATCGCAAGGGTGGTGAGTGGGGTGAGCTCGGAGGGTTTGATGACGACAGTGTTTCCCGTTGCCAAAGCAGCGGAAAGGCTTCTGGCGAGGATCAGCGCAGGGTGGTTGAAGGGGGTGATTATCCCGCAGACTCCAAGGGGAGTCCGCTTCTGGTAGGTCAGGTAAGGTCCGTCGCTCGGAAGGACAGCTTCCCGTTGGGCAGCGAGCAAGGCCGCGTTATAGCGGAACCATTCCGGCACCCGAGACAGCTGCGCCCTGGTCTCAGTGATTGGACGGCCGTTATTTTGTGTCTCAAGTGTGAACAAGGACTCGCTGGCTACTTCGAGGGCGTCCGCCGCTCGGAGCAGTACCTTCGCTCGCTCCGTCCGGCTCATACGCGGCCACGGACCAGATTCGAAAGCTGTCCTAGCAGCGGTCACGGCCTTGTCGACATCGACTCGACCCCCGTCAGGTACCGTGGCGATCGCTCGGCCTGTCGCCGGATTTGAGATGGTCAAAGATGCACCACTGTCGGCGGAAACATCCTTGCCGTCGATAAACATAAAGTGCTCAGTCATGTTTCTCTCGTTTCATGGTCTTCAGCAGCTCTGCTGCCATGTATTCGGGGAAGATCACTACCAGTATGCGATTCAGATCACGTCACGAATATGTCTCTCCGAACATACTTATTACCTCTTAGTGTTTTTTCCGACACTCATCGGTACAGTGTGACCATGAGGGAATCGATGAGCAGCGCAAGCAATGAGGGCTCGCTCGAGGTCAGGCGATGGCTGGACAGCGTTCGTATCATCACTCAGACCGTTGCAACAGGGAAGCCGCTCATAGAGGTACTCAACCTCATTGCTGAGACAGCTGGGTCCCTGATGGGCTACGAGTTTTGCGGCGTACTTTTACCCGACGCCTCTGGCCGAAAGCTCACCATTGAGGGATCGAGCGGACTTTCTGTGGAATACATCGATCACGTCAATGCAGATCACCCGGTTCTCCTCCAGCAGGATGTTTCCGCCGAAGCCCCCTCGAGTACGGCGTTTCGAACTGGAAGGCCTGTCGCTATCGCCGATATCCAGGCCAACCTGCAGTTTGCGCCCTGGGGAGGAGTTGCAAAGGAGCAGGGATACCGCTCGATGATCTCTGTCCCCTTGATGGAGTCCCAGGACACCGTTATTGGCACATTGAACTGTTACCGCGCTGGTGTTCACGAGTTCGGGCGCCAAGAAATAGCGTTACTCGCAGTCCTCGCCGACCACGCTGCTATCGCACTCACCACCGCCCGGCTGCGGTCCGCCGAAGCTGCACGGCTGGAGGAACTTGTTCTCCTAAACCGAGAACTTCAACTCCAGCGTGACCTGCTGCAGAAGTCCGAGGACATCCACCAAAAGCTGACGGAAATTGCCCTTAGGGGAGCTGGTGTCCCCGGCATTGCCACCGCCCTCTCGATTTTGATTTCACGGGCCATCCTGATTGAAGACATGCAGGGAACCATGATCGGATCTTCAAATCCTGCCGCTAAATTTCCCGACGATCGAACCAGGGCTGACAAGCGTGAGGATGAAACCAGCGAATTCTTGAGGCACCCAGTGTTGCTTGATGAAAACGAGGTTGCTCGAATCTGGATTGCAAGCGGGCCTGAACCATTGACAGCGATCGATGGCCGCGCCGTCGAACATGCAGCAGTGGTCACATCGCTCGAAATCCTACGAATACGTACAGCTGAAGAGGCGCAGTGGAGACTCCAAGGTGAAGTCCTCAATGATCTTCTAAGTGGGGAGCCCTCTGCGATGACGAAGTTAGTAGCCCGTGCAGACAGGCTCGGGCACGATTTGACCGTCGAACACTTTATGGTCGGTGTTTCTCTGGCGCATGTAGGGCAAAGCGACCTGGATGCTGGCCTCCAACAAGCCCTCCGCAGAATCAACGCATGGACTGAACAGATGAGGCCGCGTCCCTTATCCGCGGTGCACCACGATCGGATTGTCGTTCTTGTTCCTGCCTCTATTGTTCATTCGATGTCGGAGGTGGATCTGGCCGAGAGAATCCGCAAACTCGCCGCTTCACGTCGTCCCGATGCCGTCGCGACAGCAGTTTCACTTGGGCCCTGTCGAGAACTGAATGTTTACACTCGGTCCTACCGTTCTGTAGCTGGCGCCCTGGACATGCTCGCACTCACGGGGCGGTCCGATGTGTCGGTCACGCTGGCCGAGCTTGGCCTTGTAGGTTTACTGCTGCAGCTCGACGACGCCAATCAGTTGCTTCAGTATGCAGACCGCACGCTCGGGCCGGTGCGGGCCCACGACTGCTCGCGAAAAACTGAGCTGGTCCAAACCCTTCGAACCTACTTTTCAACCGGGCTAGTTAGTGCTGACACCGCTCGCCTTCTGCAGGTACACCCGAACACAGTTAAACAGCGCCTTAGACGCATCCAGACTCTGACCAATAAAGATCTCGCCCACCCCAATGACACTATGGAGCTGGCGGTTGCGCTAACGGTCGGCGACGTTGCTCAGGCAAGCCCTGACCGTTGAGGAGACGTAGTTGCTGCTTCTTATGGGCAAGGCAACCGAGTGCATGCCCTTGAAGGTCCACTCCGGCGCCCGGGGGTGATAGTCGCAGCAGAGGCGGGCGCAGAAAGGATGTATCTGATGACATGAGGGGCAGCCAGTCCCGGCAGCAAGACGGATTCAGTACCCGTCTTGTCATCGAACCGACACCGGGCTCAAGGCCTCCGGACCGGAGAACAGTGACCGGAGCGTCGGTGCCCGGCTGATCGGCATGGATCCCACGATCGCCGGCATCAACCTCCACGTCGTGGCCGACTGGGCCTAAGGTTCCGGAGAAGATGCTCGCCTCTTCCGCCCGCACCGCTCACACCCCAGTTATCAATCCATGCGGTCGCCCTGCCGTCGAGGGCGGATTCACCCCCGATGAGGCCGCCGGCACGTTGACGTGCCCACACAACCATCGCCGCACCGGCTGCCGCGCCAGGGCCCCTAATAATTGCCCGTTCCAATTCGGCGCTCATCACCGACAGCATGAGGTTGGCCATGGGGGAGTCCTCGCCGGTGAAGGCGCGCTGAGTCCTTGACGCACTAAATGCGCACACCAGGACGCAGCGCGTTTCGTGCCTCGTTCCCGCCCACTTCACGTGTCAGGCCTCGCGGCGTCCCGTCGGCGCCGCGAGACCACGGATAGTCCAAACCCTTAACCCTATTCGGTAGCACGCTGGGGTTGAAACGAACGGTCTGGGTTCCAGAAGAAGAGCGGCACGTGACCGCGTACAGCCCGTCAGGTCGCCCGTTGTAAGTGATCTCGACGCCGAAAGTGAAAGAAGTCCGGCACATGGCCGCGGGCACTATCAGTCCCTTTAGGCCACAGCACAGCAAACGGCTGGGACGCGATCCTGACAACGTCCCCGTCATAGTCGGCAAGCACCAGGAAATCTTTCTCTGGTGCGTATGGTCGGGCGACCATTCCCGACCTCGATTCCAGTCGTCGTCCTGCTCACGCCCCCACAGGGAATCCTCGGGGTGATCCCTCGTGGGGTGCGCGGTGCTGGCACGCCGGAGCGGCGAAACAGCCCCGCCGATGGCCGCACAGAGTATGTCGAGTATGTCCCCTGGCAGTTCCGGGCGCCTCAGGGGCCAATGAACAAGTCCCGCCCGGTTGTCCACCGGAAACCACCGGCGTGTCCGCTCAGCCGGGAGTGTCGGCGTGGACGTTGTGCTGCTGCGGCCTGGCGACCTCGTATAGCTTGGCCAATAGTGCAGGCGTTGTCTGCACAATTACGTGAAGCAACGGCGCCTCCATGGTCCAGCGGGAGCCGGCTGTTTCATCGCACCGGGCCGAGCAGGCCCGGCAATTAAGTCACCCAGGCACTTGTGGCGGTGGGGACTGTGGCTGACGGGGCCCATACAGGTTTGCCGCGGTGACAGTGGCGGAAGTCATGGTCCGCTGGCCCACTACGCAAGACAGGCTTGGGTCATGGGAGGAATGTCAAAGCTGCCGCGTAAGCTTCCGGTGGCCGACAGGATAGTCCCATGTTTCTTGGCGTTTAACCATTTCCAGTTACCCGTTCCTGGAATAGGTTGATACATACCACACGACTTTCGCGGTGGGAATCAAAGGAGACTCTCATGTTGCTCTGGATAGCAATTGTTATCGCAGTTCTCTGGCTTCTCGGCCTGCTCGGCAACATCGGCGGCGGTTTAATTCACCTACTTTTGGTAATCGCCGTGGTCGTCTTGGTCATCCACTTCATTCGCGGCAGGTCGCGCGTATAAATACATAGCCCTGTTCCTGCCACTGCGGGAAGGCGCGGTGGGACATGCTGCGTGTTCTCAGCTACGGATTTACAGGTCGCCTCACCCGCTAGCCCGTGAGGCCGGCCCAAGTGTCACCGGCAGCGAGGTGACCTTTCCAGCCGCGTCGTTGAGCCTGGCCTGGTCATCGTCTTGCTCGAGTCGACTGCATGGGGCGCTGAAGTCGGCAATAGAGGGGGTGTGCACAATGTGCACACCTTGGGCTTCGGATCCAGCCGTACATCGGCCGGACTGGCTACGACTGGCGATGTTTCCGGGGGAGGCCAGTGTTTGCAGGGGTGGGAATGCAGTTCGAGTCCCACCTTGGGCACGTTTTCCCATGTCAGGGGCCCTTTTTGGGCCTCTGACGTGGTGGACGGGGTACACGCTTGTCCGAGAAGATCGCTTTGACGGGTGTCGGTCACGCCGTGTTTGTCGGTAGCCTTTCTTGTGGCCGGTTCCTCCCGTGCGTCGGGGCTTTCCGCTGTCTTAATGCTTCATGGGAGCGTCCGGCCGGGACGACATGACCGGGCAGGTTCCGGGGGAGCGGTGCACGGCTGAGCGATCGTTTTCTTCATACCCATTCATTTCGCTCGGGTGGGATGGCTACATGACATAGCCGCCGAAGTGTTCGGGTGTCATCCGATTGATTGTGCGAACGACCTGGGCCAGGTTGTTGCGCTGGCCCGTAGTGTCGAGCAGGGTCTGCTCGGCGACGGATTGTTCGTCGAGGAGTATTCCGGGATCCATTCCTGGGTCGCGTGCCCGACCCGCTACACCGTAATCCATTCCCGTGGGGTCGCAATCCTGTTCGAGGACCCCGGCCAGTGGATGCCATCGCCTTCCATCACGACATCCTGGGCGCCGACGACCGGAAAAGCTAATTCACTCTTCCCGTATGGCGGCGTCTGTCAGGTTTGCGCATTCCACTGCCGTTGCTCATGGGGAAGCCCCTGAGGGGCAGCACTAGGTGTCAAAAGCGCTGCCCCTCAGGCTGCCTTCCTACGGACAGGGACCAAGAGCCCGGTCCCCTCACGCGGGCCACGGATTCTTTACGGCTCATGGGCGGGCTTCGAACACGAAGAGTTCGGTTCCAGCGACTTCTTCGCCGTCGTCCGGGGCGGCGAACAGGCGCAGCACGCCGCCGTCAGATTCGAGGGCAACCGGGTTGCGGGTCATCGAGTGCCCGGCGGTGGAGAATTTCTGGAACGGGACCTCGTGGACAATCGTTTCATCTGTGAGGTCGGTCAGGGCGAGGCCGCCGAGCTCGAACGGGTTACCGTCAGCAGTCTTGAGGCCGGTAACACCCGAGCAGAGCTGGTGCCCGGCTCCGGCGTACTCGCAGTCCTGGTAGTCGACGAAATGACTCGGGTTGGCCTGCGTCCCCAGGAGCCTGCCTTGGTCATTCCAGGTGAACAGCTTGCGGGAACCCCAGCTGACGCCGCTGATTCGGTTGGTCTTGCGGTCGGCGACAACACCGCCAACGTGGTCCGCCTGACGGAACTGCTCCGTGACCTCGTAGGTGTCTGGATCGATTGTGTAGACGATGGAGCTGCTGTTGGGCCGGTACTCGGCCACGGGAACCCAGACCTTCTCGCCGTCGAAGTCCGTGCCGCCCGGGTGGTAGATCGTGTCCTCACCCAGACGAATGTCTTTCAGCAGCTTTCCCTGCCGGTCGATGACGAAGACGTGGCCGCGGCCCTTGCCGGTACTGCGGTCGTAGCCGTCGACGGGCGAGGGGTAGCGCACGGTCGGTTCGAGGATCTCGACGCTGCTGAGGAAGATTTTGTCGCCGACCAGCGACATGCCCTGCGGGTGGAAGGCCGGGAAGTCCAGCTTGAGTTTCTGGACCTGGTCCCACTGGGTGTTGCGATCCACCTTAGTGAAGGCCTTTGCTTCTGCCGTCAGGCCCTTGGGGGTTTGCCCGTTGGTGGCCACAGCGGAGGTTCCGGCTGTCAGGGTGGCCGCGGCGACTGCTGCGATGGCCAGGACGCGCTTCATCTTCATGTCTGCTCCAGGTGCGTGATAGTGGAGCCCGGTGGCCGGGCCCGATCAAACTTAGGCGCCCGGGATGGCAAGACAGACAACGGCAGGTGTCGAGAGGGTGAAGCAAGCGACCCGGGCCGGGGACACCCCAGCAATCGTCGGCGCCGCGCTGTACCGTGTCGTTGAACGGGACTGCCACTTCTCCTAGGGAAAAATGGCCCACGCGACCCGGTGCCGCTGACCGGCAGCGGCGGCCTGTTGACCATCCGCCGGCCGCCGCCGCACACAGAGTGGGCCGGCTCCCTCCTGGCATAGATCGAAGATTGCGACCCCCACGAGCTGGGCGCACTCGACGGCGTCACCCTCAGGCCATCGACTCTCAGCGTCGACATCGAGGCGGTCCTGAACGCCGTCATTGCGTCCCGTGCCGCCACCCCGGCTTGCTGCACAGCCGGAAACATGGCCGCTCGAAGAAGCTGTATGACCAGAGCCGCGGGCGACACGGGACCTAAGGTTGGTCGCATGGCCACTCACGCTGAACAATTGGAAGAATCCCTCGCAATGCAGATCAGGGTCGAACTTACTGAGCGCGGGATGACCCAGAAGGACCTCGCCGAAAAGGCGGGCATTACCCGCTCGACCCTGAACCACTACACCAAGGGGCACCGCAGCATCCCAATGCCGACCCTCTTCAAATTTGCAGAAGTCCTCTCTGTTGCCCCTTCAGTCCTGTTGGAGCGGGCAAGCGACCCCGTCGCTGAACTTGCTGAGCAGGACGCTTCGACGGGGAACGGATAACCTTCCTCAGTGGGAAACTTCGGAAAAGACGCTCAATCGGCCATAGCAGTCCAGATCAAGGCAGAAATGGCCGCCAAAGACTGGAGGCAGTCTGATCTGGCTGCAGCCGTCGGCATGCCGACCAGCACGCTGCACCGCTACTTGTCCGGGGTCCGCGACATTCCGCTTCCTGTCTTCGCCGAGATCGCCCGCTCACTAGGACTGTCCATAGTTGAAGTGATGGACCGTGCACAGCGGCGCCTTGACGGCAACAACGCCCAGTAGCTCGTAGCTTGGAGCTCGGCGCACGCTCGGGCCGCACACAGCAGGGCCTGACCAATTCACGACAGCCCGAAGGCGTCCCCGTTGGGGGCCAGTTCGCCTCCACTTCCCAGGGCCAACCCCGCCTGATCCTGACCGCCCAGGGGGTTCCGACCTCCCTCGCCCTTTCCGAGGTCACCCGGATGCACTACCAATACATGGTCGAGGCTGAAGTTCTGATGGTTCACGCTTTACCCGGCATCGTTTCTCCCGGGACCAACCACGTTGATCCGCGGGCCTGGCAGCCTACGATTTACACCTTCCGTCACTACTTCGGCATTGGAGCCGAGCACGGTTCAGGCCAACGAGCGATACCGCAGGGAGTTCGAGCACAGTCCTCGCCGGATAGCCTGCCATGTGCGGCTCAGGCCGTTGGGATACCATGATCGCCCCGGGTGTCAGTGCACCTCGTTGTAGCCCGACGTTATTGCCAGAGTGCAGACCCGATAGGGAAGTCCTCGCGGGCAAGCATCGAGTCTGAGTTCCAAAGGCCGTGGCTCGAGCCGAACCTTGCAACACGGCATCGGCGCCCAAACCTTTTATAAGCCTCGAAGCAGCATCTTCCTTGTTCAGGCGGTCTGGAACACTTTGATGGCCTGCATGACATGGTCGGTGACCTCGTCGATGCCGCCGACGCCGTCCACCTGGGTCAGGATCCCGCGCTCGGCGTACTTAGCCACCACGGCCTCGGTCTGCTCGTGGTACAGGTTTAGCCGATGGCGGATGACGGCCTCGTTGTCGTCGCTGCGGCCGGTCTCCTTTGCACGGCCCAGCAGACGTCCAACGAGTTCCTCGTCGTCAGCGGTCAGCTGCAGGACCACGTCGAGCTGCTGGCCGCCGTGGGCCAGAATCTCGTCCAGGTAATCTACCTGCGCTGTAGTGCGGGGGTAACCGTCCAGCAGGAAGCCGTCCTCGACTTCGCTCTCGCCGAGGCGGTCGCGGACCATCTTGTTCGTCACGCTGTCAGGAACAAAGTCCCCCGCGTCCATGTACTTCTTCGCTTCAACCCCGAGCAGCGTTTCACCCTTGACGTTCGCGCGGAAGATGTCGCCGGTGGAGATCGCAATTACGCCGAGGCGCTCCGAGATGCGTTCCGCCTGCGTACCCTTGCCGGAACCCGGAGGTCCGATAATCAACATTCTGGTCATCGCAATAGCCCTTCGTAGTGACGCTGCTGTAGCTGCGCGCTAATTTTGCTGGATGGTTGGGAAGCCGGGATTCAGGCTGGCCGTTCTCACGATTGGCGCATCCTGAAGGATTGTTCATGGGAGGGGAAAGAAGTTCAGTGGGGGATGGGACCGCACCAAGGCGAGGAGCTTGGGCTCCTCGCCAGCGCTTCTTTGCTGTGACGAGGAAGAGACTGCGGCCAGGCCGCGCGAGACTGGTGCGGACGGATCAGGTGTTACTTGGTGATGGAGTTGCAGTGTTTGACGTACCCAACGGCAGGCCGGTAAGCCTTGGCTTCTTCCGTCGGCCTTTTCGCAGAGATGAGGAGAACGACCGTGTCTCCGGCGGGGAAGGCGCCTCCTGATGCGTCCCTGACCAAACTGACCGAAACAAAACATCAGGAGGCCTTCACTCAGAACGCGCGGAGGATGTCCTCGACGTGTTGTTTGGCGTCGCCGAAGAGCATTTGGGAGTTGTCGCGGAAGAACAGGGGGTTCTGTACGCCGGCGTAGCCGGCGGCCATGGAGCGTTTGAACACCACGACGTTCTCGGCTTCCCAGACCCTTATTACGGGCATGCCAGCGATGGGGCTGGACGGGTCTTCGGCCGAGGCGGGGTTGACGGTGTCGTTGGCCCCGATCACGAGGACGACGGAGGTCCCGCCGAGGTCTTCGTTGATTTCGTCCATCTCGAGGACGATGTCGTAGGGAACTTTGGCTTCGGCGAGGAGCACGTTCATGTGCCCTGGCAGGCGCCCGGCAACGGGGTGGATGCCGAACCGGACGTTCACGCCGCGTTCGCGGAGCTGGTGGGCGAGTTCGGCGACGGGGTACTGGGCCTGGGCGACGGCCATGCCGTAGCCGGGGGTGATGACAACGCTGGAGGCGTTGGTCAGCATCTCGGCGGTTGCCTGGGCGGTGATTTCGCGGTGCCCACCATGGTCAACGTCGGCTGCGGCGGGGGCGGTGATGCCGAAGCCGCCGGCGATCACGGAGATGAAGGACCGGTTCATGGCCTTGCACATGATGTAGGACAGGTAGGCACCCGAGGAGCCGACCAGTGCGCCGGTGATGATGAGCAGGTCATTGTTCAGGAGGAAGCCCGCTGCGGCGGCGGCCCAGCCGGAGTAGCTGTTGAGCATGGAGACAACTACCGGCATGTCCCCGCCGCCGATGGAGGCGACCAGGTGCCAGCCCAGCCCCAGGGCCAGGACGGTGACAACGATCAGCAGCCACAGCTGGGAGTCATTGACGTACCAGACGGTCAGGGCGACGAACGCGGCGAGGGCGCCGAGGTTGATCGCGTTCTTCCCCGGCAGCATCAGGGGTGAGGACTTCATCCGGGCCGAGAGTTTCAGAAACGCCACGATGGAGCCGGTGAAGGTCACCGCGCCGATGAAGACGCCGATGAACACCTCGGCATGATGGACAGCCATCAGGTCCGGGGACAGGGCGGGGGCTTCGAGGTGGCCGTTCCAGCCGACGAGGACGGCGGCGAGGCCAACGAAGCTGTGCAGCAGGGCGATGAGTTCGGGCATGCCCGTCATTTCCACCACGCGGGCGCGCCAGAGCCCGATGGCCCCGCCCACGATCACCGCGGCCACGAGCAGGACCAGTCCGGTCAGGCCGTGCCCGGTGCCCCAGGCACCTTGGAGGGTCAGCCAGATGGTGGCCGCCAGCGCGATCACCATCCCGGCGATCCCGTAAATGACCCCGGCCCGGGCCCTCTCGTGCTTGCTCAGCCCGGCAAGGCTGAGGATGAACAGCAGGGCCGCGACGATGTAGGCCGCCCCCGCGATGGAATCGGCGGTCAAAGGACCTGAGCCGGGCTCAGCGACCCGATCAGCGTGGCGCCGTCGGCCAAGCGTCCGATCTCCTCCTCAGTGGGCGGATTAACCCTCAGCACCACGTCACTACCCCACGCCTCGTCGGCACCCACAATCAGCGCACCCGCGGCCTCGTAGGCGTCGTCGCGGAACGACGCGGCCTCCCCCGCACCCTTCTCGACCACAACCTCGTAGCCCAACTCCAACAACTTCCCCACGGTGACAGGCGTCGCCGCCACCCTTGTCTCCTGGCCCAACTCGGCCACGATGCCAATGCGATTCACTTCTTCTCCTCATGCAGTTTCTAGGGAATTCCCGGTCCCACCTCACAGTCCTGTGGGCCTGACCCTTCACCGGGGCAGACCCACAGGACTTTGGCGTGCTACCTACTGCGGTAGCAGGGAGGATTCCTTCGCCAACGTGTCGGGCGTCCAGCGCAGGTGCGCCGGTGTTGCCTCGGCGTCCGGTTCTCGCAGGAGGGAAAGACGCGGGCGGACAGCGTCGGTGCGGGAGCTCGGCGGCTTGCGGCGACCCGCCCTGAACTGGGGAATCCACTGGGCACCGGGGCCGTGGTATTCCTGTTCGGCGGCTGCGTGCAGTGTCCACTGCGGGTCGTACAGGTGCGTACGGCCCAGTGCCACGAGGTCGGCCCGGCCCGCAAGCAGGACGGAATTGACGTCGTCGTACGTGGAAATGGCACCAACGGCGATCACGGCCACGCCCGCCGGAGCGGCAACTTCCTGGCGGATGCGGTCGGCAAACGGCGTCTGGTAGCTGCGGCCGAAGGCCGGCTTTTCCTCTTTGGCAACTTGGCCAGTGGAGATGTCCAGGCCTGCAGCACCGTGGGCGACGAAGGCGCGGGCAATTTCGACCGAATCGTCGGAGGTGTTGCCTCCTTCGATCCAATCGGTAGCGGAGATGCGTACCGTCACAGGCTTGCTGGCAGGCCACGCCGCGCGAACGGCGTCGAATACTTCCAGCGGGAACCGCAGCCGGTTCTCCAAGCTGCCGCCGTATTCGTCGGTCCGCTTGTTGGAGACAGGCGAAAGGAAGGAGGACAGCAGGTAGCCGTGGGCGGCGTGAATTTCGAGGAGGTCGAAACCTGCATGCCCGGCGCGGAGGGTCGAGGCGACGAACTCCGCCTTGATGGCGTCCATGCCTGCCCGGTCCAGCTCGGCGGGAGTCTGGTTGTCAGGACCGTACGGCAGAGCCGACGGGCCCACCGTGGACCAGTTGCCGGACTCGAGTGGCTGGTCCATGCCTTCCCACATGAGCTTGGTGGAGCCCTTGCGGCCCGAGTGGCCCAGTTGGGCGCCGATCTTGGCGGTTGAACGGCTGTGAACGAAGTCCACGATTTCCTGCCAGCTATCGCGCTGGCCGTCCGTGTAGAGCCCGCTGCAGCCGGGGGTGATGCGGCCGGCTTCAGAAACACAGACCATTTCGGTCATGACCAGGCCGGCGCCGCCGAGTGCCTTGGATCCGAGGTGGACCTTGTGGAAGTCGCCGGGGATGCCGTCCACGGCTGAGTACATGTCCATCGGAGAGACCACGATGCGGTTCTTCAGCTCCAGCCCGCCGATGCGGTACGGCTGGAACATGGCCGGTGCAACCTCGGCGAGGCCCTGGGATTCGGCGAAGTCGCGGTCCACGGCGTCGGCGAACTCGGGGTCGCGGAGGCGCAGGTTTTCCTGCGTGATGCGGCGACTGCGGGTGAGCAGGTTGAACGCGAACTGCGTGGGGTCCTGGTCCTTGTACTGGCCGATGCGCTCGAACCACTCAAGCGATGCCTGCGCTGCACGCTGCGTGGAAGCGACCACGGGACGGCGCTCGGCCTCGTACGCAACCAGCGCAGATTCAACATCCGGGTGCTCGTGCAGGCACGCGGCCAGGGCCAACGAGTCTTCCATGGCGAGCTTGGTGCCGGAACCGATGGAGAAGTGGGCGGTGTGGGCAGCGTCGCCGAGCAACACAACATTGTTGTGGCGCCAGCTCTCGTTGCGAACAGTGGTGAAGTTGATCCACTTGGAGTTGTTGGACAGCACCTCGTAGCCGTCCAGCTCCTCGGCGAAAATCCCGCGGATCTTGGCGATCGCCTTTTCGTCCGAGACCCCCGGGGGGAACACCTCGTTGGCGGTCTCGTCGAAGCCCGCCGCGTGCCAGACGTCCTCGTGCATTTCCACGATGAACGTGGAGCCCTCATCCGAGTACGGGTAGCCGTGGATCTGCATGACGCCCCACTCGGTTTCCTTCACGAAGAACTTGAAGGCCTCGAACACCTGGTCCGTCCCGAGCCACATGAACTTGTTGGTGCGAGGGTCCAGATCTGGCCGGAACGAGCCGGCGTACTTGGCCCGGATCTGCGAGTTGACGCCATCCGCGGCGAGCACCAGATCGTAGCCGGCTTCGAGTTCCTCGATGGCTGGGGCCATGGTGCTGAAACGCACGTCGACTCCGAGTTCGATGCAGCGGCGCTGCAGCAGTTCCAGCAGTTCCTTGCGGCTCATGGCAGCGAACCCCTGGCCGCCCACGGTCACGGTCTCTCCGCGGAAGTGGATGTCGATGTCCGACCAGCGGGCAAAGCGGCGGCTCATGTATTCGGCAACCACGGGATCGGCGTTGCCGATGCCGCCAAGCGTTTCATCGGAGAATACGACGCCGAAACCAAACGTGTCCGTGGCGGCGTTGCGTTCCCAGAGGGTGATGTCGTGTGACGGGTCGAGCTGCTTCATCAGTGCTGCGAAGTACAGGCCACCGGGGCCGCCTCCGACGATTGCGATCTTCATGGATCGGTCCCTTCTAGGCTTGGGGTGCGGCCGCGTGGGCCAGTTGGTCGTTGTTGTTTTCGAGGATTTGCCGCAGCTTGAAGTGCTGCAGCTTCCCGCTGGGGTTGCGCGGCAGTTCAGCAACGAACCGGACATCGCGCGGATACTTGTACGGGGCGATCGTGCGCTTGACGAAGTCCTGGATTTCCTTGCGCTTCGCCTCGTCGCCGTCGACGCCGTCGCGAAGGACGATGAAGGCACAGACCACGGTTCCGCGTTCCGGGTCGGGCCGCCCGACGACGGCACTCTCCATGACGTCGGGGTGCTGATTGATGGCCGCCTCCACTTCCGGGGCGCCGATGTTGTAGCCGGAGGAGACGATCATGTCATCGGAGCGGGACTGGTAGACGAAGTAGCCGTCCTCGTCCCTGACGAAGGTGTCGCCGGTGATGTTCCAACCGTGGGAGACGTACCGTGATTGGCGCTCGTCATCGAGGTAGCGGCAGCCGGTGGGTCCCAGGACAGCAAGCCTGCCGGGCTCGTTCGGACCCAATTCGGAGCCGTCCTCGTCCAGGATGGTCGCCCGGAACCCGGGGACGGCCTTGCCCGTTGCGCCGGGCCGGCTGTCATCGCCGGTAGCCGAGATGAACACATGGAGCATTTCCGTGGCTCCGATGCCGTTGACCAACCGGACCCCGGTGGCGTCGTAGACAGCCTGCCATGTTTCCCTGGGCAGATGCTCGCCCGCCGAGACTGCGACCCTCAGCCGGCTGAGCAGGTCACCGCGCCCGGCCTTGAGGATGGCCCTGTAGGCAGTGGGTGCCGTGAAGAGGATTGATGCACCGGCCGCAGCCGCGTTCTCTGCCAGTTCGACGGGCGTGGCGCGCTCAGTCAGCAGCGCGGAGGCCCCAAAGCGGAGGGGAAAGATGACCAGGCCGCCGAGTCCGAAGGTGAATGCGACCGGCGGCGAGCCCGCGAAGACGTCCTCGGCGGTGGGCTGGAGGATGTGGCGGGCAAAGGTGTCGGCGATGGCCAGGATGTCCCGATGGAAATGCATGGTGATCTTGGGGGTACCGGTGGTGCCGGAGGTGGGGCCCAGTATCGCGACGTCGTCTGCTGCCGTTTCAATGGTGGTGAATTTTCCGCTCTTTTCGGCGCAGCGGGCGGCGAAATCGCCGATACCGGTGCCGCCATAGGCGATGACGGCTACGCCAGCCCCCGCAGCGGCGGCCATGTCGTCAATGAAGCGGTGGTCGGAGAGCGCCACGACAGGCTTGGTCAGCCGGATCAGGGTCTGGATCTCGGCGGCCCGCAGCATCGGCATGGTGGTGACGACGACGGCACCTGCTTTGAGCACGCCCAGCCAGGCTGCGACAATCCAGGGGTTGTTGGGTCCGCGCAGCATCACGCGGTTGCCCGGAACTACGCCGAAGTCCTCGGTGAGCACCTGGGCCGCTTGGTTGGCCCGAAGCTGCAGGTCGCCGTACGTCCAGACCTCGCCGTCGGGCGTTCGGAGCGCTGGCCGGTCGGCACCGTGGCGGGCAACGGTGTCATCGATCAGTACCGCCGCTGCATTCAGCTGTTCGGGGTACTGAAGTTCCGGCAGGGTGAACTCGAGCGCCGGCCATGTCGTTGCCGGCGGTAGGTGGTCCCGCGTAAATGTGTCCACATGGGCCGATGTGCTCATGGCCACTCCTTCTATGGTTCGTTCTTCTGATGTCGGATTAGGATCCGGGACGGATCATGCCCTCTTGGGCGACGGTGGCGAGCAGGCGGCCTTCGCGGTCGAAGAAGTGGCCAAGGGCCATGCCTCTGTTGCTTTGACCTGAGACTGCTTTTTGCGCGTACAGCACCCATTCGTCTGCACGGCCGTTGCGGTGGAACCACATGGAATGGTCCAGGCTGGCCGTGGTGAGCCCGGGGGAGGACCAGTGCAGACCCTGGGCCCTGAGGAGGGGCTCCAGGATGGTGTAGTCGCAAACGTAGGCCAGGGCGATGCGGTGCAGGTTTGTGTCCAGTTGCTGGTTCGCGGAGCCCGGCAGTGCATCGAAGGCCTTCACCCAGATCGCCTGGTGCGCCTCGCGTCCGCCTTCAACCTCAACGTAGACGGGTCCTGGGACGTGGCGCATGTCGAAGCTGCGTCCCGTGGACCAGTACTCCGCGGCAGGGCCATCGATGTCCTGGAGGACTTCTGCGGCACTGCGCAGGGATTCCGGATCGATGTCAGTGGGGGCGGCTTGTCCGGGCGTGACGGGCTGGTAGTCGGCTCCGTCTTCGGGAACCTGGAAGGAACCCATGGCTACGAAGACGGTTTTGCCGTTCTGGTATCCGCGGACACTTCGGGTGGAGTAGCCGCGGCCATCCCGGAGGCGTTCCACTTCGTACCGGACAGTCGATCCCACATCCACCGGGCGCATGAAGTAGCTGTGCATGGAGTGCAGTGACCGGTCCCCATCAACGGTGCGCATCATTGCGGCAGCTGATTGGGCGACCATGTCTCCGCCGTAGGCCTTGGGCCAGGGAACGTACTGGGTGACAGCCTCATACGCTTCGTCGTGGACCAGGGCCGGGACCTGGGTCAGTTCGATGGCGCGCAGAAACGTCGCGGAGGTCATCGTGGGGGTGGCGGCGGGGATGTTCATGGCGTTATGCGCGCCGGTAGTCGGCGAGGGTGTCATCCGGAACGTCTTCGAGGTTGACCACGATGTTTTCCGGCGTGCGGGTGGTGAGCCAGACGAGTTCTTCGGTGGTGGACATGTTTGCCTCAACGTGTGGCATGAACGGGGGCACGAAAACCCAGTCTCCGGCTTTCATGTCCTTGTATTCGGAGTAGTTTTCGCCGTAGTAGATGCGGCCGTGGCCGCGCAGGACATAGCCGCCGGTTTCGGCTTCCCCATGGTGGTGGGGGAGCGAGCGGTAACCGGGGGTGTTGGATACCTGTCCGAACCAGATCTTGGTGGCGGGGGTGTGCTGGATGGAGACGCCGGATACGCGGACGCAGTCGCCGGACTGTGCCGTGTTGGTGTCTTCCTGCCCGGCCCGGGTGACGACAGGAACAACTTTGCCGTCGGCGCCGGCGTAGATGGAGTTGTCTCCCTCGGTTCGGTACTGGGTGGTCTCAGTCAGCTCGGTCATGGTCTTTACTCCTTGGTGGTTGTGGTGGCGACGACGCGGCGCGGGGCCACTGCGTCGTTGTTGGTGTAGATGCGGATGGTGTTTTCCAGGCGTCCGATGCCTGCTATCTCGGTGGTTAGGACGTCTCCGTCCTGCAGGAAGCGGGGAGGGGTCATGCCCATCCCGACGCCCCCTGGCGTGCCCGTGAGGACAAGGTCGCCGGGGCGAAGTTTGGTGAACTGCGAAATGTAGGACAGGAGCCGGGCCGGGCCGAAGACCAGCGTCCCCGTGTTCCCTGACTGCACCAGCTCGCCGTTGACGTATCCGCGGACCTCGAACTCCCCAGTCACGTCTTCAGCTGTGACCAGGACGGGTCCCACCGGGGTGGTCGCGTCGAAGGCCTTTCCCTGGAACCACTGCAGGGTGCGGTTCTGCCAGTCGCGCATGGAAAGGTCATTGGCCACGGTGTAACCGGCGATGGCCTTGCGCGCCTGAACTTCGTCCGCCCGGAAAAGGGGGCCGCCCACGACGACGGCGAGTTCGGCTTCCCAGTCGACTTTCCCGCTGCCCCGTACTTCGATGGTGTCGTGGGCACCGGTAAGCGTGTCCGCGTGCTTGGCAAAGAGAGTGGGGTACTCGGGCAGGTCCCTGCCCATCTCCTGGATATGGTCGCCGTAGTTCAACCCGCAGCAGATGACTTTCCCTGCGTCAGGCACCAGAGGGGCAAATTCGGCGGTGACTGCCTCGATCGTCCCGGCATCCGCCAATGAACCGGCAGGGCCGGTGGCCGCCGCGGCAGCTGCCTCGACAGTGGCCCGCCAGGCCGGATCGGCCAGGAGCGCACCCACGCTCGGATAGGGCAGCGGCAGGAAGGCATCGGCACCCAAGCCGAGGGCCGCCGTCGTACCGTCTCCGCCGGTGCGGAGTGTGGCCAGTTTCATCCGTCTGATTCCCTTCGTTTCGATATGTCGACTTTTTTACGGTCGTCACATATGCTCAAGGTAGCACGACACTTAGGACCCGAACAAGGGGCCTTTTCGAACAGGAATCAAGAGCCGACTTCGCGAGGAGCATCAATGAGCAAGAAGACCATCAACCCCGAGTCACTGCCCAAGCCGTCTGGTTACGCCCATGGCATTCTTGCCGGGAATGCGGTGTACCTGGGCGGCCAGACCGCACTCAACGGCAATATGGAGATTGTCCCCGGGGGCATTGTGGAGCAGTTCAGGCAGGCGTTTTCGAACGTTTTGACCACCCTGCGGGAGGCGGGTGGGCAGCCGGAGGACCTGGTGAGCGTCACCATCTACCTGACGGATGTGGATGACTACATCGCGAACGGCAGGGAGATCGGGCGGGTCTGGCGTGAAATGGCGGGTTCGGAATATCCGGCCATGGCCGGAATCGGCGTCACCCGCCTCTGGCAGAAGGAAGCCATGATCGAGATCCAGGGGATCGCCGTGGTCCAGGACCGCCAGTAGCGTCTGCAGAATACAGGCTCCCGACGGCGGGAGGTTTGGTGGGGGACAAGGAACCCCCGGTGATGGTGCCGCTCCATGGAGCGGCAGGCTCGCCGGGGGTTTCTTCGCGCTAGGAGGCCGCCGTCTGGGCGGTGCGCGCGCTGTTGTCCTCCGAGGGATCCTCCGCCCCCGCGGGTTTCGCCGGGGCTACGGCTTCCACCACGGCGGTAGGCCAGGGCTGCGCTTTGGCCGAGCCGGGCGGTACATGGGCCACCGTTACAGTTCCGAAGGCGGCCAGGCCACCGGCCAAGCCATCGTGCGGATGGCCCTGAATCTCGAAGGCATACGTCATGGACGTCCGGCCTAGCTTGGAAATGCCTACGGTCGCCGTGATCCGCTGCCCGAACCATAGCTTGGCCTTGAAGTGGATCTCCTGATGAATGCGGGGAACGCTCGGGAAGTAGTCGGGCAGCTTGAGGGTACGCAGGAAGAGCTCGGCCTCGGCGGCCTCCACCCAGCGCATCACTGCCGAGTTGTGCTGGTGGCCGGAAGCATCCGTATCCACCCACTCAACAGTGCGTTCCACGCTGGCGCGGGGATTAGTTCGGGACAGGCGGTCCACAACAGGCTCCTCTCGATGATCCGGATGTCAAGAATATATCAGGATCATGACGCTCGTAACTATTGGCTCATAGAAAGTTATGCTGGTCTATTTACGACCGTCATCCTTACGGTATAAACTTGTCTCACGATGCATGCTTTGGCGGACACAAGTGGTGATCCGCTCCACATGCCCTCACTAGGGAGACAAAGATGTCCGGTTCACGCTCTGAGGAAACCAGGGAAAATTCACAGGAACTGACCGTCGACGCTCTGCTCGATGAAGAGTTCCGGTCTGTGTTCGGGGGGACGATGCCGGTTACAGCGCCCTGGGCCGGCCTGTATTTCATCTAGCTGGCTTTTCAGCCCGGCCGCGGTACGCCAAGTACCGTCGTGAGTCCGCGGGGCAGTCGGCGATGTAGCCTATGACTGTAAATCGATCCCGAACTAATAGAGGTAACGCTGAATGGCCAAGGCCGATGCCGTCCCCGACGTTGCTCCCACGCCGCGCCATCAACACCTGATCGTCACCGTGTACGGCTTGTACGCCCGTCACCAGGACGGCACGTTTGCGGTTGCGGACCTCATCCAGCTCTTGGGGGACCTGGGGGTTGAATCAGCCGGTGTGCGGTCTTCAGTGTCGCGGCTGAAGAAACGCGGAGTCCTTGTCAGCCTGAAGGTGGGCGGTTCTGCGGCCTACAAGCTCTCACCGGAACTCGAGGACGTGTTCAGTGCCGGAGACGAACGGATTTTCGCTCCCCGCCGTGCCCAAAAAGACGACGCGTGGCTCCTGGCGTCCTTCTCCGTCCCCGAGGCGCAACGCCACTTGAGGCACAGGCTCCGAACCATCCTGACCCGCGTCGGCTGCGGACAGGTCTCCCCGGGATTGTGGATCGCTCCCGGTAATCTTGCGGACGAAGTGGAACAGCAGCTTCGCCGGGCCGAGCTCATGGAGTACGTCGACCTCTTCAAAGCAACGCATCTTACCGGGGGCCACATCGACGAGAAGGTGGGTCAATGGTGGGATCTGCCCTCGTTGGAGGCCCTTTATACGGACTTCCTGGCACGGCACCGGCCCGTACTCCAGCGGTGGGAGAAGCATGAAGGAGAGGCCGATTCGCCCGAACTGCTGAAGCAGGCCTTCGCCGACTATGTTCCCATGGTCACCCAGTGGCGGCGGCTGCCCTATATGGACCCGGGGCTCCCTGAGGAATACCTGCCGGACAACTGGCACGGACTGGCCGCCCAGGAGCTCTTTACGAAGTTGCACGCGCTGCTGGGCCCGAAGGCACAGCACTACGCGATGTCCGTCGTCGGATCAAATTAAGCCACGCTGCGAAGGGGCTGGGGCATGTCATGCCCCAGCTCCTTCGCACGTGTCCCGGTCCCCGGATCCGGTGGTATCAGTGTCCCTGGAAAGCTTCCGCCAACCACCAGGAGCCACCGTCCGAGGCGATCTTCGCATCGATCACCAACGGCCGGTCCTGCCGGCCGTTGCGGAAGGCCGCAACCCATTCCCGCACTGGTTCCAGGTCGTCAAGCGTCCGGACGGTGACGCCGTCGGCCCCGTATCCCCTGGCGATCGCCGCGATGTCCGTCTCCGGGAACGACACGCTGGCCAGCTCCTCTTGTGGGTGGTAGTCAGCGAAGTGGTGGACCTCGGCGCCGTACGCAGCGTCGTTGTAGACGATGCAGACCAGCGGCAGTCTGAGCCGGACGGCCGTTTCCAGTTCACTGATGCCCATCAGGAATCCGCCATCGCCGGCGCCCAGTACCGGTAGCCGGTCAGGCCGCGCAATGGCAGCTCCAATCGCCGTGTGGAGGCCAATGCCAATGGCCTGGAAGGCCTGCGTGAAGCAGAACCCGAACTCGTCCGGCACCGCCAGATACTGGCTGGGGTAACCCATGAAGTTGCCCGAATCCACTGCCACAATCCTGTCTGCAGGAAGGACCGAATCGAGTTCCCGGCTGATCACCCGCGGGTCGATCGACGTCGCAGTGCTCAGGTCCGGTGTTTCCACGTCCCGCCACCGTGCGCCCTGTTTGACGGCAAGGGCATTCTGCTCGGTGCGGTATTTTTCGGCCAAGGCAGGTTGGATCCTGCGCAGGGCTTCCAACACATCGTCAGCCGTGAGGGAGGAATCGCCCAGCACGCCCAGTGTGATCTGCCTGTTGGCGCCCAGCGAGGAATCTTCGACGTCGATTTGGACAACTTTTGCTCCGGGGGAGATCAGCCGGCCGTGACGCATGGTCCACATGTTCAGTGTGCAACCCCATCCGACGATGAGGTCTGCTGAGGTGATGAGCTCCGCAGTCAATGGAGAGGAAAAGCCGCCGGAGATACCCAGATTGTGCGAATCGCCGTTGAACAGGCCGTTGGCCACGGCCGAGGTAGCCACGAGCGCCCCGGCGTGCCGGGCCAGGGCCAGGATGGAATCCCGGGCGCCCCTGCCTCCACGTCCAGCCACAAACACCGGTCGCTTCGCGTGGGAGATCAGCTCCACCAGCTGATTCACGGCGCCGGCATCCGGACGGATCCGGGCCGGAACAGGTACGACGACGGTACTCACCGTGTCTGCGGCGGTTCCGCTTTGGACGTCCAGCGGCAGGCTGAGGACCACGGTCCGGCGCTCGTTCACCGCGGTGCGGAAGGCCCGGACCGTATCCGCGACGGCCGTTTCGGGGGAGTGGATCCGCTCGGCCACCGCGCCGACGCTGCGCGCCAGGGCGTCCTGGTCGATCTTGAAGTTGGACCGGATGGCTGCTGCCTGCGTGTCGGCTGTTAGCACGATCATGGGCGTACGGCTCTTGGCAGCTTCTCCGACGCCGGTGATGGCGTTGGTCAGTCCGCAGCCCTGGTGCGTGGTCACCACGCCCACCTTGCCGGACATCCTGGAGTAGGCGTCGGCCATGGTGGCTGCGCCGCCCTCATGGCGGGCCGCGGTGTACGGAATTCCGGCCTTCATCAGGGTGCTGGTGACGTCGAAGTTGCCGCTGCCCACCACACCGAAAACGTGACCGACGCCAAGCTTCGCCAGTGTCTGGCCCACCAGGGTGGAGACCCGTACTTCCTCGCTCATGCGCCCTCCTCCGATGCTGCGTTCTCAACCAATGCGTACACGCGGCTGGGGCTACCGGTTCCGCCCACGATTGGCAGGGGTGCAACCATCAGCGTCGCGCCGGTGACGGGAAGGCGATCAACGTTCCGGAGCGACGTGAGCCCGTATTTGTCTGCGCCGAGAAGGAATGAATGCACGGGGAACATAGGGTCGAGCGTGGCGGCTTGCCCGGCGTCGATGCCGACGGTTTCCACGCCGAAGCCGCTGATGGAGGCGTTCCCGGCAAGCCATTTGGCACCTGCCGCGGAGACGCCGGGAGTGTGGGGACCGGCGTCGTCAGCGTTCATGAAGTCCGCAGCGTTACTGCCGCGGGCGGACCAGCCGGTCCGGAAGATCACCCAGCAGTTTTCCGGGAACGGGCCATGCTCCTGCTGCCACTGCTCGAAGTGTTCCGGCTCAAGCAGGAAGTCGGCGTCCCGTGCAGCTTCGGCGGTCTTGTCAATCACCACGGCCGGCCCCACCAGGCGGTGCGGCTCGATCTGGTCGACGGACTTCCCGTCCTTGCCTGTGATCCAGTGGACGGGAGCGTCCAGGTGTGTCCCGGCGTGTTCGCCCACAGTGACGTCGTTCCACGCCCAGGCGGGTCCGGCGTCGTCGAAATTGCTGACGGGCGTCAGGGAGAGTCCAACCGTGTTGGCGAGTGGTTGGGGAAGATTCAGAATGGGGGTGTCACCGCTGAGCGGCGTAGTGAGGTCGACGACGTTGATGGCGCCGGATGACAAGGCTGCGGTGAGCTCGTTTAGAACAGACATTGTTCTCCTGTCGGGTTGATGTATGGGTTCATTTCAGTTTTTGGGCCACCAAATGCCCCGATCCGCCGGATAGCCCGGGGCCGGGGTGGGTGGACGCGCCGATATGCCACAAGCCCTTGACCGGGGTTTTGTGGTTCGCGGCCTGGGGGAAGGGCCGCCAGAGGAGGTTCTGGAAGAGTTCCGCGGATCCGCCGTAGGGATCGCCGTTGACGGCATTGGGATTTTCCATGGCAAGATCGGTCGGTGCGAGGATGTCCCAGGCCAGAACGGATGCCCTGGTGCCCGGTGCGAACTGTTCGAGCCTGGCCATGACGCGCTCCATGTACTGTTCCTTGAGTTCGGGTGACCAGCCACCGTCCACGTCGAGCGCCCCTGCGGCGTCCGCCACCGGCGCGAACGGCACTTCCTGCAACTGCAGCCACAGCGTCGCTTTGCCTGCCGGCGCTCTGGAAGGATCCAGGACGCATTGTTGACCGACGACGACGGTAGGTTCCGTAGGCAACAGCCCCGCCTCGGCCTGGGCACAGGCAATTCCTGTGCTGTCGGAACCGTTGCTCAGGTGAATCAGGGGCACCGTATCCAATCGGGGATCCAGCCATTGGACCGGCCTGCCCAGGGCCAGATGGATCTGCATTGCCCCGCGGCCGTTCTGATAGCGCGCCGCCGCGTCGGCCAACCCGGCGGGTGGCCGACGCAACAGCTCGGTGTACAGGGCCTGGGGAGACACATTCGCCAGGACAGTCCGGGCATTGACCAGGCCGCCGGAGGTCTTCACACCCATTACACCCCTGGAGTCGACCAGGATTTCCTCGGCTTCAGTGTCCAGCATGATCCGGACGCCTTTATCCCTCAGGAGGGCCTCGAAAGCTGCAATGAAGTTCGAGGCGCCGCCTTTGACCACCGGGAGACCATGGCCATGCATGCTCAGGGCCATGACCGGAAGCATGACGCCGCCGGTTGCCTGGTCTGGGCCGAGGCCGGCATGAAGGAGCCACGGAGACCACAGCTGATCGGCTTCCCATCCGTCAAACCGGCTGCGGAGGTAGTTGCGACCGCTCATCACCGAATCCCGCACGAAAGCCTCGGTACCCTTGACTTTCCCCCGTTTTAGGGCGCCGGCGGCAAGCTTCACGACCTCCTTGAAAGATCGCAGTTCAGCGCCGAACGCACCGAAAATGGTGCCCGCATTGCGGCCGAGATCTTCCAGCATCGCCAGGTACGCGCCCTCATCCCCCCGTGCCTGCAAAGCCGAAGCCGTGAGCCCCGGATCGCGATGGGCAACGACGACCCGGTGGCGCCCTGTCCTCGAGTCGGCCGCCACGCTGGCCGTCACGGCGCCGTCGGCATTGCAATACTCCAAACCCCTGGCATGCAGCTCGCCTCCCAGCGCTTGGTAAGCGCCTCCCGAAACAAACAAGGGATGCCAGGAGGAGAAGGAATCGTGGATGAAACCGGGCAGGGTCCGTTCCGCTGAATGGATGAAGCCGCCGAGCCTGTCGGCCCGTTCAATGAGGCAGACGCCCTTCCCGGCCATCGCCAGCTCCGCGGCGGCCACCAGCGAGTTGATCCCTGAACCAATAATTGCAATGTCAGTCGAATCGTCCATGGAGGGCACTGTCCTCTCAGAAGTCCGGGTGATTGGTGGCGGCGTGGTACTTCCCGCTGTGGAACAGCAGGGGGTCCCCTCCTGCATTCTCGTACTTCTCGACCTCGCCGACGTAGATGACATGATCGCCGGCATCGTGGCGTGAGACCGTCCGGCACTGGAATGTGGCAACAGCACCGTCCAGCAGCGGAATCCCGGCAATTCCCTCCGAAGTTTCCGCGCCGGCAAACTTGTCGGTTGACGGGGTGGCGAACTGGCGCGAGAGGACGTGCTGGTCGCTTGCGAGGATGTTGATGGCGAAATGCGTGGATTCCTCGAAGTCCGCAAGGCTGGGAGCCCGCTTGCTGGGGCACCACAACACCAAAGGTGGTTCCATCGAAACGGACGTGAATGAATTGGCGGTCATTCCCACCTTCCGTCCATCGACGCCGAGCGTGGTGATTACGGTGACGCCCGTGGCGAACTGGCCCAGGGCGCCCCTGAAATCCCTCAGATCAAAAGCTGCCGCATCTTCGTCCTTGCGTGCCTGCACAAACTCAGCGGCGGCAGCGGGATCGAACCACCAAGGATAGAACGTGCGAGGATCATCGAAGCCTCCCGCAATGCTCGCCGCCAGCGCCGGATGTTCTGCCCCTTCGGCCAGCACAGCCTGCTGGTGTTCCCGCCGGGTTTTGAGCATGTCATTCGTCCACGCAACCGCCCACTGACCCCAGCCCCGCCAAAATTCGTCAAAGGTGCGTTCCATCCACTGCTTGTCGAAAGGCTGGTGCCCCCGCCGGACGATGGAATCCAGGTAGTACTTGGCGGCCAGCGTCGCATTGTTGGACCCCTGGCCCGTCAATGGATCGTTGAGCAGCACGGCATCGCCCAGGCCGAAGACCAGGTTGCCATTGCCCAGCTCGCCCACAGCAGAACGGACAGTGGGGGTGATCCGGCCAAGGAGCGTAGCGCCTTCATCGGTGAGCGTTGCGTCGGCGAAGTTCTTCGCCTCGTGGGGAAAGTGCTCCTCCAGGATTTCCAGTGATCGACTCAGCTGTTCCTCCGGACTTGCAACATCGGTCCACTTGTCCATCGGGCCGCCTACGACCCCTTCAAAGACCATCATTTGGCACGGCCCGGACACGGTAAGGCCGGGAAAGGTGAAGAATTCCCCGACGCCCGGGACTACGGACATGCGAATGCTGCCACTGGGCTGATTGGCCGGCTCGGTGGCGGGCGCATCGAGTGAGACATAGTTCAGGGCGAGGACTCTTTGCGGCCGATCGAACGGGGACTTGGACCTGTCCTTGGGGAAGATCTGGGCTATCTCTCCCTTGCCGGTGCTGACGATGACCAGTTCGTAGTCACGTGATAGCTCCTCCAGCATGCGCGGCGTGACCTTCTCTATGCGGAAATCGCCGCCTCCGGCCACGAAAGCATCAATCCAGGCTGCACTCTTGATCCGCTGGTCCACTGAGCGGGCGGTTCCGTCAATGGGCGCTTCCCAGTCGATGGAATCCACGCCGGCTTCGCCTTCAACACGCAACCGTATGGCGTTGATTGCGGGCACAGCTTCTTCGTCATAAAGCTTGGTCAGAGCTGAACTCAGCTGGGCTTCCGCGGCGAGGGCGGTGGGAAACATGCATTGGCTGGACATGACCTTCCCGGTACGGATTTGGGCTGCCGAGCGGTCGGAGAAGAGCGTGATTGTGTACCCCTCCCGCTGTAGGCCCAAGGCCAGTTGGGCGCCGGATTCGCCGGCTCCGATGATTGCGATCTTTCGCATCTCTAGTCTTCCTTCGAAGGACGTTGTTGCCTGGGCATTGGAGCGACAATCAGGTCGCAGGTACGGAGTTCACGCTTGCAAGGTACGCGGCGGCCTTGTCCGGGTACATGAACCATTCCTGGAAGTCCGGCGGGTTGTTGAAGCCGTTGGCGAAGCGGTGGGCGATTTCGGCCGACTGGCCGGCGGCTCCCAGGAGCTCGAGAACGTGTGCGGGCGGGGGAGCCAGAAGGGCGTTGGTCCACTGCGCAACGTGCTGGGCGTAGTTCCAATACGTTTCGAATGTGGCCTGCATGAACGCTGCGTCGAAGGGAGCTTCGCCGTGACCGGCGATGCTCTGCAAGTAAGAGGCCGCACATTTGCTGGCATTGTTGGAGCCCTGGCCGGTGATGGGATCGTTGAGGACCACGACGTCGGCAAGGCCCAGGACGTTCCTGCCGCTGGGCAGGGTGGCAATGGGATGCCGAACGGTGGGGGCAAAGCGGCCTTGCAGGAAGCCGTTGGGGTCGGTCAGTTCGACGTCGGCGGCGCGGCTAGCTTCCCACGGCAGGTAATGCTTCAGGATGTTCTTGGATTTTTCCAGGTGTTCCGCGGGCGTCAGGCCCTTCCAGCAGTCCATGGGCCCGCCGGGGATGCCTTCAAACACCATGATTTCGCAGGGGCCGGTTGTGGTGAGGGCGGGGAAAGCGAAGTATTCGCCGACTCCAGGAATCAGGTTGAAGGAAACGGCGGAGTGTTCTGCCCTGGGTTCCATTCCGTTCACGTAGGTCAGGGCCAAGGCGCGTTGGGGTGCGTCGTAGGTGCTGCGTTCGGCGTCGCGGGTGAAGAGCTGTGCAATTTCTCCCTTGCCTGCGGCCACGATGACCAGGTCGGAGGTCAGGGCATAGCGTTCGAGTTCCTCGACGCCGGCGTCCTCGAATACGAGCTCGCCTCCCTGGGCCACAAACTCCTCCATGAACCGGGGGAATTTGACGCGTTGGTCAATGGACATCGCCGGGTTATCGAGGCGGGACGCCCAGCTGATGGCCTTCTGCCCTGCGGCGTCAGGGTGCGGGATCGTGAAGGAGATTCCATCAACCGTAGGAGCCTCAGGCCAGAAGTCCAGGCCGAGCGCCCTCTCGTGTTCCAGTGCATTGTGGAAGATGCACTGGCTGGAGGAGACCTTGCCTTCGTGGATTTCTTCGGCCGTGCGGTTGGATATTGTGGTCACCGCGAAACCTGCTTTGAGCAAACCAATGCCCAGCTGCAGGCCTGATTGCCCTGCTCCGACGATGGTGATGTGGCGTTGTGTCATGTTGTTGCCCTTGTCTTTCTACTGTCTCGGCATCCGTGAATGAATGGGGGAGTGGCTATTTGACCCGGCCTCGGGGCGGGTTCGGGGTGGGTTTGTTCCCATCCGGGGAGGCCCGTGTGGACGGTTTTGAAGTCGTTCATTTATCGTCACCTCTTTTCAGCGGCGAGTAAGGGAATGGTTTCCTCGGCGCGTTCCGGCCCCAAGGCGGAGTACCCGCCGTCGACCGCCCAATCAGCACCGGTCACAAAGCTGGCCGCGTCGCTGGCGAGGAAGGCAACCACGGCTCCGATCTCTTCCGGCCGTCCAACCCGCTTCAGAACGTGGAAGGGGGCCGCCACGG
The DNA here is from genome assembly GCF_002929335.1 of Arthrobacter sp. Y81. Lineage (GTDB taxonomy): Bacteria > Actinomycetota > Actinomycetes > Actinomycetales > Micrococcaceae > Arthrobacter. The sequence goes on along the minus strand of NZ_PJIL01000024.1, from coordinate 3,427 downwards.
CATCCGTTTTTTCAAGGTCTCCATTAGTCAGGGAGTCCATGATGTTGCTCCACACCCATCCCGGACTGACCGAGTTGACACGGATGCGGTCTTCGGCGAAATCCACTGCCATGCTCCGGGTCAGCTGGACGAGCGCGGCCTTGCCAGCGGGGTAGAGCCAGCGCCCTGTCTGGGCGACGGAACTGGAAATCGAGGTGAAATTAATAATGGCTCCGCGCTGCGACGCCTTCAGGTAGGATCGCGCGGCCCTGCTTGCCATGACTGCGCTCACGACGTTGACGTTCAACGCTTCGAGCCAATCGTTCCGGTCGGACGCCGCCCCGTCGTCTTTGTAGGTGCACGCCAGGTTCACGAGGATATCGATGCCGCCGTGCGATGCTGCGGTGTCACCCATCAGCTTGGACACGGCCGAGTCATCCGTGATGTCAGTGTGCGAAAAGCTGACGCCGTCGCCCAGGGTGTGGAGTTGGGCGCCTCCGTCTGCATCGATATCGGCAACGACGACAGCAGCACCTGCCTCGCGGAGCGCCGCGACTACGCCGCGGCCGATCTTGGTTACGCCGCCGGTGACGATTGCGGTCCTGCCTTTGAGTCCTGACATGGTCAAAACCTTTCGTGTTGAATCTGTGGGATTAGTTGGGTTTCCTGCGCACGGCGTTGGTCATACCCGAGGGATTGGCTACTTGGCGGGGGGCCTGTGTGCAGGCTTCGGGTGAGTCCGTTCCCATTCCATGCGCCGTTCGTGTACGAGCTTGACGTTCTTCATCTCTGCTCACCCCTTCCAACGGGTTTCGTTGTTGCATTTCCATGACGTGCGTCATACTTGTTCTAAAAGTGACTCTATTCACACCCTGAAAACCGGTATATCCAGTTGGCGCAGGGCTCATCCGAAAAACGAAAACCGGGGAAGTCAGGTGCGCGATGGTGAGGATCCTCCCGCGCGACGTCTTAAGGGGCCGCCCCACCGTGGCCACCACGGATGTCGATGATGCCCACCAGAAGATTGCCGAGCTGTTCTGTGTCCATGATCTGGTTCCGCAGGCCCGTGCCAAGTCTGTGGACATGAAACTGCGGTCCCTCCATCGGGGCGACGTCGGGATCGAGTATCTGGACTACGGCGCGGAAGTCCGCATTAATCCCCAGGGCTTGGAGAACTTCCACCTGGTCCAGATCCCCCTCGCCGGCCATGCGCACATGGACGTGGGCTCATTCGCGGTCGAATCCAGTCCCAGAACGGCAACGGTTCCGCCGGTCGACCGCCCCTTTTCGATGACGTGGGATATTGGCACTCCGCATTTGATTGTTTATGTGAGGCGCCTTGCGCTTGCTTCGGTGGCTGAACAGCTCTATGCGGACAAGCCGCGTGACGGCGTGAAGCTCGGCTATGCGATGGACCTGACCGGTTCGGCGGGGCGGGCATTCCTGAGATCCGTCGTCGAACTGCATGACGACATGATCAATCAGGCCTCAAGCGCCGCTCCCGTCTTTGTCCAAAGGCTCCTCGTGGACACCATGCTGTCGCGACTGCTTATGGCAATGGACAACACGGCCGCGAAGGAGGAAGGACTCGCTCCGGATTCGGAGAGCCGATTGATCCGGCGGTTCCGCGACCTCCTTGAACGGCACGCTTCCGAGGAGCTCGCAGTGCCGGACATTGCTGAGAATCTCGGAGTTTCAGTGCGAACCCTCCAGTTGACCCTTCGCTCCGAAGTCGGGGCAACGCCGTCGGAGCTGCTGAGGAGGGTTCGGCTGGATCGGGCCCGGGAAATGCTCCTTGCGGCGGAGCCCGGGCAGGAGACCATCATTTCGATCGCCGAGCGCTGCGGCTTCTCGCACCAGGGCCGCTTCTCGGCTCTCTACCTCGACACGTTTGGCGAGCTGCCGTCCGAAAGCCTTCGGCGATAGCTCCTTTCTATGACGTATCTCTAACGATCGTTACGAATGAGGTATGGACATCTATTTACTGTCGTAAACAATCCGTGTCATCATTGGCGTGATCCACACCACATACCGCATCGTGAGAACGAGAGGCATCCATGGCGCAGTCACTGCCAACGGCAACAAGAACCGAGGCCACCCCGGCCTGGAAGGGGCGCACGGTCCTCCTTCTTTGTTTTGTCACTATCGTTTTTGACGGATACGACCTCGTCATCTACGGCTCCACCGTTCCCTCCATCCTGAAGTATCAGGAATGGGGACTCACCACGGCCCAAGCAGGCCTCATCGGCAGCCTTGCCCTCATCGGCATGCTGCTCGGGACCATGTCCGTCGGGATACTCACAGACAGGCTTGGCCGACGCCGGATTATGTTGGCGAGCATCACGGTGTTTTCGATCTGCATGCTGATCACCGCCTTCGCGCCGTCTGCCGAAGTATTCGGTGCACTGCGCTTTCTCACAGGGATCGGCCTTGGCGGCGTTGTACCCACCTGCATCGCCTTGACGGTCGAATACGCCCGCAAAGAGCGTCGGCAAATTGCCAACGCCCTCATGTTCAGCGGCTATTCAGTGGGCGGCGTCGGGGCATCCCTTCTGGCGATCAACCTCTTGCCGCACATTGAATTCCGTTGGCTGTACGCTATGGGCGCCTTACCGCTGGTGACCCTTCTGCCGGTGGCGTGGAAGCTGCTGCCCGAATCCGTGGCCTACCTCGCCCGTAGCGGCCGCACCAGGGAAGCGAAGGACACGGCTGATCGCTATGGCTTGGTCTATTCGGATATCGTTTCGTCCCAGGACGCGGCAGCAGGTCCGTCCAGAAAATCCAGCCTCCGAACGATCTTTTCCAGCAAGTTCATCCTGTCGACCGTTCTTTTTGCCTTGGCAAACTTCTGCGGCCTGCTCCTCGTTTACGGCCTGAATACCTGGTTGCCGCAGATCATGCGGCAGGCCGGCTTCAACCTGGGGGATTCCCTGACGTTCCTGCTCGTATTGAACGCCGGAGCCATCGTGGGGTCCGTGAGCGCTTCTGTCATCGCGGACCGGATTGGGATCAAGAAGGTCGTCACGGCCTCTTTCGTGTTGGCCTTCGCAGCCATCCTCATGCTGACCCTCCAGTTGCCGCTTGCCGCGCTCCTGGTGATCGTAGCCTTCGCCGGTCTTGGCTCGGTAGGCACGCAGATCCTGGTTGGCGGCTACTGTGCAACCCACTACCCCCAGTCGCTCAGCGCAACCGCCCTGAGTTGGTCGCTGGGAGTCGGCAGGGTCGGGGCAATTTGCGGCCCGATCATCGGAGGCGCGGTCGCCAGCCTGGCACTCGGTTGGCAGCTGAACTTCTACATGTTCGCGATCTTTGCCGTCATCGGTGCGGCGGTCGTATTCGCAGTTCCGCGAAGGCTCCGTCCTTGACCTAGGTGTATTGTCCACGGACGTTAGGAACGTGCGGCGTGGTTAGGTGACAAAAAGAAGACCTCCGAGTGGAGTGGGGCTTG
>NZ_PJIL01000023.1 GCF_002929335.1 Arthrobacter sp. Y81 | reverse complement strand
CCGCACCAGCCGCCCCGACCCACGCCGGCATCAACTACAAAACCAACCAGCTGTCACAAACAGCTTGATATATACCGAATCCGGCCCGAACCGGACCCAGTACGACCCGATCCGAAGCCCAAGGTGTGCACATTGTGCACACCCTTCATTTCCTTCCCGGCAGGCAATCCCAGTCCGTCGGAACTGGCAGCAGCATACGATACCGACCCGCCCGAACCAATACGACACGAGGCACCCGCACTGGTCCGCCCGGGACGCTCTTCGCTGACCTTGCCGGCCTGACCCTGATCGCCTTCGACCCGATCTCGATCACCGTCATCATCCTGATCGTGATGGGCATCGCGCTCGTGGCCTGCACGCTCCCCGCGGCCCGCGCCGCACGTGCCAATCCGATCGAATCCCTGCGGTACGAGTAAACCCGCCGGTGCTGCGGCTCCCCCCATGAGATCCAACACCGGCGAGCGCATGGAATATTCACATTGAAGGTCGCTGACCAGCAGCCGGGGCAGCCGGGCCGAGTGCCTGATGTTTAACCCCAGGAGGGCGGAGATCGGCCGAGAACTCGTCCGGCTCGGCGATGACGTCCTCGCCAGCCTTAGGGGCGTGGTCTATCAGGAGGCGCTGCCGATCGCTACCCGGACCTCATCATCACAGTCGCAACCGCCGACCAGAACCTGTCCTTGAATGGCGGAGCAACTGCCGGCGGCCAATTACTTTCCGCCACCCGAACTCACGGGCACCTGTGACTTACGCGCGACGGTGAATGGACTTGTAGCTCAGGTACGCGTTCAGGCCTTCGATTCCGTATTCGGTGCCAAGACCTGAGTCGTGCCGGCCGCCAAAGGGGGCGGCATGGTTGGATGCGAAGAAATTGATGCCCACGGAGCCGGTGTCCATCCGGTCGGCCACCTTCAGGGCAGCGTCCGCATCCTGTCCGAACACCAGACCGCCCAGCCCGAACTCGGTGTTGTTCGCCAGCGCTACGGCCTCGTCGACATCGTCGTATTTCAGAATGCACAGGACCGGACCGAAGATCTCCTCGCGTGAGATCCGCATCTCCGGAGTGACGTCGGCGAACACTGTGGGCTCCACGAAGTAGCCGCCTTCAAGGCCACCGCCTAACGACGCCGCACGCCCGCCTGTGGTGGCCCGCGCGCCTTCAGCCAGGCCGGAGTCCACGTATTCCAGCACGGTGCGGTACTGGGATTCCGTGGCGCACGGTCCAAACACGGTGTCCGGATCGAGCGGGTCACCCTGCTTCCCGGCGGCAATCGTGGCCGTGACCATGTCCACGACCTCGTCATAGCGGCTCGCCGGGGCGAGGATGCGGGTGGAGATGTAGCAGGTCTGGCCGGTGTTGCGCATGGAGGACCGGATCAGCACCTTGGACATGGCGTCCAGGTCCGCGTCCGGCAGCACAACGGCACTGGACTTCCCGCCCAGCTCCAGCGTCACTGGGCGCAGCAGCTCACCGCAGGCCGCGGCAATTTTCCGGCCCACCGGCGTCGAACCTGTGAAAGCCACCTTGTCAACGCCCGGGTGCTTCACCAGCACATCCCCCAGCCTGCCGGAACCGGTGACGAGGTTGACCACGCCGGCCGGGACTCCCGCAGCGGCGACGGCATCGATGATCACCCGGAGCGAGAGCGGCGTTGGCGACGCCGGCTTGATCACCACGGTGCAGCCGGCCAGCAGCGCCGGGGCCAGCTTGATCACGACGAGGTTGATCGGGAAGTTCCAGGGCGCGATCAGCGCGCACACACCGATTGGTTCGCGTCGGACCACGGACTCGCCGCCGCCGTTGGGGAAAGCCCGCACGTCCTCGCGTTCAAGATAGCCGGCGAGGGTGGCGAAGTACCGGAAAATGCCCGCGGCGTTGGCCGCGGCCCCCGCGGATTCCGAGACCGGCGAGCCGTTCTCCCGGGTGTTCGTCAGCGAGAGCTCCTCGGCGCGCTTCTCCACTTCCTCGGCGATGCGCAGCAGGTACGCCGCCCGCTCGGACGGCGTCAGCCGCGGCCACTTGCCGTCGTCGAAAGCCCTGCGGGCGGAGCCGACAGCGGCGTCGACGTCTTCGGGGGTTCCGTCCGGAACGGAGCCCCAGACTTCGCCCGTGGCGGGATCGGTGACCGGGTTGCGGCCGGTGCCGCGTGCCGGGGTCCAGGCACCGTGGACGAAGATGTCCTCCACGTGCGTGTACGGCAGCTTGAGCCCGGCACGGGCGGCCACAGCGGGAGCGTCGTGCGTGGCCGCGGTCATCGGATCACTGCCGTCTTGAGCAGGGCGGTGGAGCGGTTCAGATCGGCCGCCGCCATGTCGTGGGCGGCCTGGGTGATGAGCTCGGGCACGATTTCCGCGGTTAGGCGGTCCGTGTAGGTGGCCGGGTCCATCTTGAACCAGGAGGAGGCCAGGGCAATCCCCGCCTGGTCGAAGCGCCACAGCCGGTCGGCGTCGCGCATCAGTGCGTCTTCCAGCGACTGTGCCACCGGGCGGGTGTCGTGGCCGTCGATGATCTCGCAGACGCGCTCAATGAATTCCTCGGAATAGCCAAGGCCCGGCAGCACCCGGCGGGCGACGTCGCAGCCCTGCTTCTCGTGTTCGAAGCGGATGGCGGCCTTGCGCCAGTCCCCCGCAAAGCCCTCGGAGATGATGCGGGATTCATCTACATGGGCCCAGCCGGTGTCGTGCAGCAGCGTGGCCACCCGGACCAGCCCGGCGTCGGCCTCGGGGTAGGCACGGCAGAGCCGCTCGGCGAAAGCGAGGGAGATCGGCAGGTGGATGTCGTTGCCGCGGGTGCGGGTCTCGTGCGCCACGGCCTTCCAGAGCCCGTCGAGTTCCTGGAGCGCTGCCGGTGTGGTGGCGATCGGGGCGGTGTCCACCGGTCCCGGTGCCGGAACGGGGCGGACCGGGTACGCGGCGGCGAAGCGGGCAGCAGCGGGACTGACTGCCGCCGGATTGGCTGCTGCCGGGTCGCCGGACACGATGTGGCCGGAATCCTGGCTCGCGGTGCCGGGGTCGGCAACCGGGGTCTTGGGGGTGGTCATAATGCTCCTTCGGGTGGGCCGGCCGGCTGGCTAGCTGTCCGTGGTGATCGTTTTGAGGGGGGTGGCCGGGTCCGCGGCGGCGTCGGCGGGGATGTTCTGCCCCTTGGCCAGGGCGTTTTTCACGGCCATGAAGTCCAGCGGCGCATTGACGCAGTCCGCGGCGATGACCTGGCCCTGGCGGTAGTAGAGGACGCTGAATTTCCCGCGTTCCTCGTCGCGCCGGAGCACGGTCCGGTCATAGCCGTTGCAGAGTCCGGCGATCTGGAGTTTGAGGTCGGCCTGGTTGGACCAGAACCACGGGATGCCGGCGTATTCCTCGCGCCGGCCGGTGAGTGAGTAGGCGGCCACCTTGGCGTGTTCGATGGCGTTGTTCACGCTTTCCAGCCGGATCCGCTCGCCAGGTTCTGATCCGGGCACGGGATTGGGCATGTTGGCGCAGTCGCCAATGGCCACCGTGGTGCCGTCCGAGGCCAGCGCGAAGCGGTCTACGACGATCCCGTTGTCCACGGTCAGGCCGATCTGTTCGGCGAGTTGGGTGTTGGGGATGACGCCGATGCCCACCAGCACTATCTGCGCGGGCAGCACAGTGCCATCCTGGAGTTCGACGGCGGCAACTGAAGTTCCGCCGTCGGCCCCGGTGAAGCGCGTGGCGCTGGTGTTCAGCCGGATGTCCAGGCCGCGGGCCCGGTGTGCCTGCAGGAAGTACTCGGCAGTCTCCTCGCCCACGGCCCGGCCAACGAGCCGGGGGCCGAATTCCAGCACGGTGACGTTCTTGCCCATCTTCTGCAGGCTGGACGCAGCTTCGAGGCCGATGAACCCGCCGCCGATCACCACAACGTCCTGCGCGTCCCCCACCCTGGCCTTCAGCGCCAGGGCGTCGTCGGCGTTTCGCAGGTAGAGCACGCCGTCGAGGTCCCCGCCCTCGATCTCCAGTTTCCGGGCGCGGGCGCCCACGGTGAGGGCCAGCCGTTTGAAGGGGAACTGCTGGCCGGAGGATGAGTGCGCCACGCCGGAGCCGTCGGCCTCCTTGTCGATCCTGACGATGTATTCGCCCTTGATCAGGTCCACGTTGTGTTCGGCCCAGTACTCGTTGGAGCGGAAGATCAGGGATTCGCTCTCCACCGTGCCCTGCAGGAACTCCTTGGACAGGGCCGGGCGCTGGTAGGGGCGGTGGTCCTCGTCGCCGAGCAGGGTGATGTGCTCGTCGAAGCCGAGCGCACGGAGGGAAACCGCGAGCTGGACACCGGACTGGCTCGCGCCGATGATCAGCAGGCCGGTGCGGGTGGGTACGCTTTGGTCCGCGACGGGAGCCGGCTGCTCGGCAGTGTGGGCGCCCATCGCTACACCTGGGTTTCCGGCGTGGTGACGAACAGTTCGAGCTCGTCGGTCAGCCGGAGCTGGCAGGACAGCCGCGAGTTGTCCTCGCGGTCCACGGCGGTGCCGTAGAGCATCTCGTCCTCCATATCCTCCATCGGCGGGAGCTGCGGGAGGCAGTCCTCGCGGACGAACACATGGCAGGTGGCGCAGGACAGCGATCCGCCGCATTCGGCCACGATGCCGGGGACGCCGTTGCGCACCGCGGTTTCCATGACGGAATCGCCGGGATTGCCCTGGACGTCGCGGACAGCGCCTTCGGCGTCGGTGAAATGGACCGTTGGCATTGGTCCTCCTTAGGGTTGGACTTGGGGTTGAAGTCGGGAAGTGGAGCGGGAAGTGGAGCTGTCAGATGAACTGGCGGCCGCCGTCGACCACCATGGTCTGCCCCGTGTAATAGGAACTGTCCGGCCCGGCCAGGAAGAGCGCCGCGCCCACAATGTCCTCCGGCTGGCTGGCCCGCTTGATCGCACCGCGGTCCACGCCATAGTTTTCGGCGTTCTCCATCAGCCCGTAGCTGGCCTCGGTGAGGGTGAACCCGGGGGCGATCGCATTGACCGTGATCCCCCGGCGGCCCAGTTCCTTGGCCATCACCCGGGTCAGGGCCACCACCCCGCCCTTGGAGGCGACGTAGTGCAGCCACTGCTCCGAGCCGCTGAAGATCGTGGCGCTGGAGAGGTTGATGACGCGCCCGCCCTCGGCCAGAAACGGGCTCGCGGCGCGGGTCACGAGCCAGGGGCCCTTGAGGTTCACGTTCATCACCAGATCCCATTCCGCCGGATCGATGTCCTCGAACGGGCTACGGGTCACCCCCGCATATACCGCGGCGTTGTTAAGCACGACGTCGATGCTTCCGTTGCCGAACTCCGCGCAGCTTTTCGCGAGGGCCTCGGTGGAGTCGACGCTGGTGACGTCGGCGTGGAAGGCTGCCGCGTCGGCCCCGGTGTCCAGGACCAGCTTGGCCGTTTCCTCCGCGCCGTCGAGGTTCACGTCCGCCACCGCGACGCGGTAGCCGCGGCGGCCGAAGCCGAGCGCGAACGCCCGGCCCAGACCGCCGGCGGCACCGGTGATCAGGACGGTGCGGGCAGGCTGCCCGCTTTGGCCCGAACTCGCATCGTCTGCAGGGGTCATCGATGCATCAGACATGGCTGTGACTGTGCGCGCCCGGTCCTGCGACGACCAATTCGTCTTCGGCGTCGAGGATCTGGACCGTGCCCTTGGTGCCGTCCACCCGCAGCCGCTGGCCGGTCTTGATGGTGGTGGACGCCGAGCCGGTCCCGGTGACGGCCGGGAGGCCGTATTCCCGGCACACGATCGCCGCGTGGCTCATCATGCCGCCAATGTCCGTAACCGTGGCCTTGATCTTGCCGAAGATCGGGCCCCAGGACGGTGCCGTGACGGTGGCCACCAGGATTTCGCCCTGCTGCACCTCGGAGAGCTGGTCCGCATCGGTGACCACGCGGGCCAGGCCTTCGACGACACCGGGCGAGGCGGCCATGCCGCGCAGGCCGCCGCCTTCCACCGCCTCGCCGGCGCCCAGCCACTGCTGGACCTGTTCCGTGGTGATACCCCAAAGCATCCGGGTGAAGGGTTCGGTGATGATTTCCGGGGGCGTGTTCAGAGCCGGGGCCGGGCGGGCGGTCTTGAGCGCATCCACGATCCCGCGGCGGCGCTCAATCTCCTCCGGCCAGTAGTCCGGGCCGATCGGTTTGGCGCCGACGCCCCAGCCGGTGACCAGGTCGAAGAGCGCGTCGCGGACCTCGTTGCGGCCCAGGTACAGCAGGTCGTCCGGTTCAGTCCAGAAGCCCTCGGCCTGCATCATGCGGCTGAGCTCACGGATCTTGCGCCAGAAGACGCCCATGGTCCAGTGCTCGATATAGAAGTTGTGGTTCTCCACGTACGGGTAGGCGGTGGCGGCAAGCCCGCGCTTGGCGTCGAAGAGCGCCTGGTTTTCGCCTTCCAGCAGATCCCGGTATTCCTCGATGATGCGGTCACGTTCGATGATCAGGGCCTCGATCGGGCGCATGATCTCCTGGCCCTCGTCCACCCGGCGGATGTAGTCCGCAATATAGCCGAGCGGGATTTCCTGGTGTTCGTTCCAGTACTTGTCGTGGCCGTAGAAGCCGTTGCCCACGGTGAAGTTGAACCACGGGTCCTTGGCGGCCTCGTACTGGGCCGTCCAGCGGTCCCCGCCCGGGGCCGCCGCGATGGCTGCCAGGGTGGCCTCGACGTCGTCCGTATTCCCGAAGTGGGCCTGCAGTCCGAGCTCAACGGCGAGTTTGGCGAGCTGCTTGAGCTCGTCATCGGGGCGGAAGAGTTCCATGTCCACACCCTGCACCATGGTGGCGATGGACTGGTCCGGGATGTTGGGAAAGACCTGCTTGCAGAAGTTGAAGAAGTCCAGGTAGGCGATGTAGCCGAGGTTGAGGAACTCGAAGTGGTACTGCCAGTTCTGATAGGCCAGCTGGATCAGCCGGTCGTAGCTCTCCAGCAGCTTCTCGGAGCCGTCCTTGCCCTTTCCGGAGAGGATGTCCTCCATCGGGACCATGTCCGGGAGTCCGGGGAAGGAGATGGTTTCCATCTCGTCGATGGTGCCCTTGACCTTGACGTGCCACTGCTTGAGGAGCTGGTCCCAGTTCTGGAAGTAGTGGCCCACGCGCTGTTCGAACAGGGGCACGCGGGCGGCGATCTGGTCCTCCGGCACGGGAATGGGCGACATGTAGAGGTATCCCAGGTGCACCCGGAATTCGATGCCGTTGGCGTTGGGGATCATCAGGTGCCGGGCGTTGTACTGGCCCAGGCACTTGACAGCGAATTCGCCGCCGATGGTCTCGAAGGGCTTGAAGACGGTGGGCCAGTGCTGGCTATCGCAGAACCAGAACTTGGCGTCTTCCTGTTCCTTGAGATTGTCCTGGAAGACCAGGTAATAGGGGTAGATCTTTTCCCAGCCCTCGGCGCCGGCGGGGACCGCAAGCTCGGAGGGTTTGGGGAAGGACTTCAGGGACATGGCGGTCCTTTCAATACGGGCTCGGCGTTGAGCCTGGGTGATGGAGCAGACGAACGGCAAAATCGGGTGTTAGGCGGACGGCTTGAGCGTGCCGGCACTGAATCCGCTGAAGTAGCCGCCGGAGACCACCGGCTGCGGGGCAGTGTGCGTGGATGCCTTGGAGGAGTGCACGGTTTCGGGGCGGGACTGCAGCAGCAGGAGGTTTTCGCCGTCGGGCAGGTCCGCGTCGAGGGCCCACTCGATGTCCTGCGGGCACTTGTAGTGCTTCTCCGCACGCTTGGCCATCTGCGCGACGGCGGTGAGCTCGGCGTCGCTGAGGCTGCGGCGGCCGCGGCGTTCGGCGTCGACCTCCTGCTCCACCAGCCGTCCCGCAACGGCATCCGGGACGAGTTCGGCGTGCTTGTCGCCGAGGTGCTCGGAGGTGACGGCCAGGGTGACCTTGTCCAGCATGATGTTGTCCGGGGTGACCTGGCCGGAGACCACCATCTCGCCGACCCCGTAGGAGGAGTCGATGGTGATCTTGGACCGGTCGCCGTTGGTGGGGTCCATGGTGATGGCGACGCCGGAGACACGGGCGTTGACCATCTTCTGCACCACGACGGCCATGGAGAGGCCTTCGTTGGGGATGTTGTTCTTGAGCCGGTAGATGATGGCGCGGGAGGTGAAGAGCGAGGCCCAACACTGCCGGATGTGCTCGGTGACGGCCTTGACGCCGGCGAGCCAGAGGTAGGTGTCCTGTTGGCCTGCGAACGAGGCATCCGGGAGGTCTTCCGCGGTGGCGCTGGAACGCACGGCCACCGGGACGGGTGCGTCAAAGCGGGACATCAGGGCCTCGTAGGCACCGACGGTCAGCGCCCGCATCGCTTGCGGTACCGGACGCGAGCAGATGTCCTCGCGGATGGCGGCAGAGACCTTGTCCACCTGGCCCATATCCTCGGGGTCCAGGTCGGCGAGGAGCTGGTGGATGTGCCGGGTGATGCCGGCTTCCTCCATAAAGGTGTCGAACTGGGCCGTCGTGACCACAAAGCCGGGCGGGACGGGCATGCCGGCGGAGGTCATGGTGACCAGGGAGGCTCCCTTGCCGCCAAGGTTTTCGAGCTTCGGTTCCAGGCCGCCGTCGAAGAACTGGATGAATTCGTTGCTTTGCATATTTCTCAGGCCTTCCAGCTGACGGGGACGGACTCAGGGACGCGGAACGAGAGGTTTTCCCGGAAGGTGATGGCTTCCGCGTTCTCCAGCTGCAGCGCCGGGGCGAGCCGGGCCACTTCCTCGAGCGCGATTTTGGCCTGGAGTTTGGCGAGCATGTTGCCCAGGCAGTAGTGGATGCCGAACCCGAAGGAGAGGTGCTCGCGAGCGTTGGGGCGGGTGATGTCGAAGTCTTCGCCGGCGTTGAATTTGTTCTCGTCGCGGTTGGCGGAGCCCATCAGGAGCAGCAGCTGCGCGCCCTCCTCAATGGCGACGCCGCCAACCTCGGTGTCCTTGAGGGCCTTGCGGCGCCAGCCGACGATCGAGCCGGCGTAGCGCAGGACCTCGTCAACGGCGGCGGGGATCTTCTTGGGGTCCTCGACGAGCTGCTGCCACTGCTCGGGCCGGGACAGAAGCTCGCGCAGGGCGTTGGAGATCAGCGTGGTGGTGGTTTCGTGCCCGGCGAAGAGCAGGCTGTAGAGGACGGAGGCGATCTCGTGGTCGGAGATCTCGGCACCTCCCTGCTGCGACTTCACCAGGTCCGCAGTGAGGTTGTCGCCGCCTTGCTCGTGGGCCAGCTTGACCAGCCGGAGGCATTCCTGCCAGTACTCCACGAGGTTGTGGGCGTGCGGAATTTGTTCCTCGTCGCTGAGGTCGCCCCAGGTCATGGCCGCGCGGGAGTCGCTCCAACGCTTGAAGGTGTCCACCTGGGAGACGTCCGCACCGATGAGGGTGAGGATGGTGATAGTGGGGACGTCGTAGGCGAGGTCCTTGACCATGTCGCCGCGGTGTTCCGGGCGCGCCAGCATCTTCTCGATCAGTTCGACGACGTTCTGCCGGATGAAGGGCTCCAGCGCCTTGTAGCGGCGCGGCGTAAAGGCCTTTTGGACCACGGCGCGGATGCGGGTGTGCTCCGGAGGGCGGCGGGCGGACAGGCCCGAGTAGGCGGTGAAGCCGCCGTCTTCCATGATTTTCGTCGCGGCGGGGCCGCGTTCGCGGACGGAGGCCTGGGCGTTTTCGCTGGAGAAGGTCTCCCAGTCCTCGAAGACGGCCTTGATGTCGTCATAGCGGGAGACGACGTAGAGGCCGACCCGCTCGTCGAACATCACGGGCTGCTCGGCCCGGAGTTCGGCGTACGCCGGGAAGGGGTCCTTCATCTGGAACGGCTCGTAGCCGTGGTGCCCTGCGGGTGCTTCGGCGCCGTGTCCAAAGGGACAGCGGCCGGCCGTTTCCGTCGAGGGTGACATCTAAGCTCCTTGGTTTTCGGTCCCGCCGGCAGCGCCAGTGCATGCCGGGGTTCTTATTCACCAGTGTGGCCCGCATTACCCGCCTCGGGCCGAACTTCTTCCACTGAGCGGAAGCGAGTTAGTCTGCGTGCCCGGCGGGGCGGGAAACGCGGCTCAGTCGGTAAGCGCGGCGTGGCTGCCCAACAGTGTTTCCAGCGGAATCCGGGCCGTGGCGCGCTCAATCTGGGCGGCGATCCCCCGCAGGACAGGAAGGTGCCGGGTCATCGTGGCAGCCTGGTCGGTGGGCAGCACGAGGCCAATCGACGCTCCGATCCTGCCAGTATGGAACACCGGGACGGCAATCGAGCAGGATCCCAGCCGTACTTCCTCCAAGGTGGTGGCGTAGCCCTGCTCACGGATCCGGGTCAGCTCTGCGGCCAGCTGCTTGGGGTCCACGTGGGTGTGCGCTGTGTGCCGCTCCAGCTGCCGGTTCAGGTAGGCGTCACGGACCCAGTCCTCTTCGAAGGCGAGGATGACCTTTCCGACGGCGGTCGCGTGCATGGGAAGCCGGCCGCCGATCCGACCGGCGCGGGGCACCCGCCTGGAGCCGTAGACCCTGTCGATGTAGAGCACCTCGTGGCCGGCCCTGACCGCCAGGTGCGCGGTTTCGCCGGTGAGCGAAAACAGGTCCTGGACAAAGGGCCGGGCCGCGTCGCGGAGCTGCCGCCCGGTGTTCTGGGCGAGCTCCCAGAGCCGGATGCCCAGCTGGTAGCGGCCGTTGGGTTCGCGGGACAGGAGTCCCCAGTCGGTGAGCTCGGTGACCAGCCGGTGGGCGGTGCTCAGCGGCAGCCCCGATTTTTCGGCAATGTCGGTCAGGCTGAGGGCGCCCCGGGACTGTTCAAAGGCCTCCAGAATGGCCAGCACCTTGGACGTCACCGTCCGGCCTGGTTCGCGGCTCCCGCCCGCCATCGCGACTCCTTGTCCGGTATGCGCCCATTGCAGACGGTCGCCGGGCCGTCCGATCAGAGTCTAGTTCGCGGGAGGGCGGCCGGATATCAGCAGCCCTCCTCCCCTGACGTGCATTTTCTGGGCCCGATTTATCCGTCCAGAACGCGTCCGGTGTTCACGGCAACGAGTTTTCGGACGTCTTCCCGGCTCACGCCGGCGTCGAGGAGTTGGCCCAGGACGCGCTCGTAGGCGTTGATGGGGAACGGGTTGTTTTTCTGGCCGAGGTCTGAACCGATGATGGTGTTGTCGATTCCCACGGCGTTGATGAAGCTGAGCATGGTATCCACGTTCCACTGGAAGAACGTTGTTCTGTCGTCGTACTGAACCAGTCCGTGCTCTACAACGGCGCCGAGCTCGACCCATTCCCTGGCCTGGGCGGGGTTGGCCTCAATTACGAAGTTCGGGTGGTTCACCACCATCCGACGCAGGCCCATCTTGTTTGCCGCGCGGAGCACGGCCGTGATTTCGAACGGGGACATGTGACCCGTGGAGAGGATTGCGTCCGCGTCCTTAACCAGCTGGAGGACTTCGAGCGTTTCCGGGAGCAGGGTTCCAGCGTCGTCGAGAACGGCGATGGGTGTGGTTTTACGCAGGGTGATGCTGGTGGAGGGGAATTTCAGGTGTTCTTCGCGTTCGTGGACGCAGATGTGCTGTTCAGAGGACACGGTGGGCATCCAGACCATGCGACCGCCCATTTGGAGGCTGAGTTCGACTGCGTAGGGGTTGATGCCGCCGACGTAGTTGTTCAGTGCCACGCCGCTGTAAACGGGGATGGGCAGGCCGCCGATTGCGTCGTCGACGGCGGCAATGTCGGTGACCATGCTGTGGTGGTGGGACTTGACCAGGATGGCCCTGAATCCCGCTGCGTGGGCCTGGTCGGCTACACCGCGGATGCCGATGTTGCGGGGGAAGGGCGAGGGCGCGGGGTGCACGTGGAGGTCGACGGCGCCGACGAGGAGTTCGGGGATTCTTTCGTCGGTGAAGACGTGTTCGTCAGTTGCAAGGGTGGTCATGGATTCTCTCCTTGGATGCGGGTGGAGGTTTGGCGTCTAGACCGGGGAGCTGGCCGCTTCGTCAGCTGGTGAGCCCATGTCGACGTCGCGGGTTTCGGGGCCGAGGTAGGCGCCGGCCGCGAGCAGCAGGCCGCCGATGACGATGAGGACTACCGGTGTGTATGCGATAGGCATGAAAGCGGTCAGCCCGCTGAGGTAGAAGGTGTAGAAGGCCGGGATGATCAGGGCGAAGCTGTAGCCGATGCCGTAGCCGCTTGCCCGGATTGCCGCGGGGAACCGCTCGGTGAGGTAGGCCGCGATCGGGCCGAAGGCCGAGATGGTGAAGACGTCGATCACGACGGCGAGGATGGTTACGGCCACGAGGTTCTCGGCCGGGGTGTTCAGCAGGACGATGAACGCGGCGGAGGCGACGGAAAGGGCTGTGAGGCCGAAACCGATGTAAAATCGCCGGCGGCCGAGTTTCTGGGAGAGCGCCGCGGCGCCCAGGAAGCCGCCGATGGTGATCACGGACGCGATCAGCATGATGACGCTGACGGTTTTGTCCGGCACGCCGACGGCGTTCTTCAGTGTTGCGGGGAGGATGGCGGCCGCGACGTTTGTGAGGAACCACAGGCCGGTCATGAGGATGAAGACCTGCATGAGGCTGCGGCGGTGTCGGCCCAGGAAGAGGGCCCGAACAGGCGATTCTTTCGCTGCCGATGCTTCAAAGTCCGGGGCCTCTTCGACGTGGCGGACGTAGTAGACGAAGACAGCGGCCGCGAGGAGTCCGCCGATGATGAAGGGGATGCGCCAGCCCCACTGGACGTAGGGCGAGTCGACGCTTCCTGCAGGGAGCACCATGAGCAGTACGAAGGTCAGCACGGCAATAGTGGCGTTGGCGAGGGGGTTGGTGGCCGTGATCAGGCCGCTGGCGAGACCGCGGCGTTTCTTGGGTGTCCATTCCATGGCCAGCGGGACGGCGGTGCTGTATTCACCGCCGAGGAAAACTCCACCGATGAAGCGCAGGAGGACAAGGAGCACGACCGACCAGATGCCGACGCTTTGGTAGCCGGGAAGGAACGCGATGCCCAGGGTGGCCAGTCCGAAGCCGGCCAGCGCTACGAGAGTGAGCTTGTGCCGTCCGAATTTATCCGCGAAGTGGCCGAAGATGGCCGAACCCAGCGGACGGGCGATCAGGGTGGAGGCAAAGACGAGGGCAGCGATCGTGGCCGCGGTTCCCTTGTCCATTTCCGGGGGTTGGAAGTAGATCATGGCCGGGGCCAGGGTGATGATGGGCAGGTAGATGTCGAACTGGTCCGCGTAGTAGCCAAAGATCCCGCCTTTGAGCGCGGACCGTCCGGGATTGGGTTTGCCGGCGCCAGTGTCCGATGCGTTTGGCAGGGCTTGCGGGGCAGGGGTTTCAAGGGTTTCGTGTGTGGACATCGTCGTCCTCCGTTGGGGTTTTTGGGGATGCATGAGCGTTTGGTTTAGTTGCGGCGTGCTTCAACAGCGGCCGAGCGTGCCGTGGTGGTGTTGCGCCTGGTTCCGCCGCCCAGCGCGGCCGACAGTTCCGCGGCCACTGTGGCCACGTCCCACGCCGCCTGCGAATCGCGTTCCAGGCCAAGGACGTGGTTGGTGGCGACAAGGGCGAGCGAGGCGCAGATGCCATGCTCATCGAAGGTCGGCGCCGAGACTGCGTTGACGCCGCCCAGGTCAGGGCTGGTGGCCACGCCCGTTTCCCGGGTCCGTTCGATTTCTGCCCGAAGAGCCTCCTGCTGTTCCGGCGGCAGGGCCGAGAGCATCCGTTCGGTCCGGAGCTGGTCCGAGGTGAATGCGAGGAACACCTTGGCCTGGGCCGAGCTCAACGGCAGCTGGGAACCCACCCGGACGGAGACCACCACGTTGCGGCTGGTGTCTTCTTCCACCCGAGAGACCACCGGTCCGGCGGAACCCCACAGGCTCAGGACGGCCGTCATATGTGCGCCTGAACTGAGGTCGCGCATCAGGGCCGGAGCTAGGTCAAGGACCTTGCGCTGGCTCAGTGCGAAGGTGCCAAGCTGGAGGAGCAGGCCGCCCGGAGCGAAGGAGCCGATGGCATGCCCGCGCTCCAGCAGACCGGCCGCAACAAGAGAGTTGCAGTAACGGTAGACCGTGGACCGGTTCATCCCCAGGAGCTCGGCAGCCTCGGCAGCCGTCAGCTGGGGCCGATTCGGACCAAACAGCTGCAGGATCTGCGCGGCCCGCGTGACGGCTTGGATATCCGACGCGGAGCCGGAGGTGGTTTCTTCAGACATGGGATGCTCTGTTCATTTTGTTCGTATTGATAATTTAAGGTTCGCCATGCGGGCCCATTAGTTGATACTCTAAGTGAACTGCACCACAAGTACAAGCACCTTCGCAGGTAGCAAGCCGTCGGCCCTCGGCCCGATGCGAACATCAAGTTCGCAATGTGATGGCGAAACAGTCAACCCGAACTGAACAAGGGAGAGATCCACCATGTTTGATAAGTCAGATCCACGCGCCGGTTTGGGACGCCCCCCGGCAACAACGAACTCCCTGGCGCCGGACGCCGCCATTGCGGCCGCCCACTACGCAGAGTTCGACGGCGAACCAAGCCAGGTCAGTCCCCTGGGCAGCCCCACTTGGATCGTTCGCGGCCAGAACTTCATCGTGGCCTACTCCCGCCTGTCGGCCGGGGACGAGTTGCACCGGCCGGCAGGCCAGAACGAATACGTCGTGATCCTGCACCAGGACGATGCGATGGTCACCATCGACGCAGCGGGCGCCCCGGCTACGGTCAAAGGCCAAAACCTCGTCGTGGTTCCCGCTGGCGAGTCCGTCATCAGGGCCGACCAGCCCACCGACGTCGTCCGGGTCTTCGACATCAACACCCGCGACCTCGCCGCACACGCAGCCAACGCCGCCGACTACCTTCAGGACCATCCCCGCGTGGCGCCCCTGGAGGCATGGCCTGCCCCTACCGACGGCGACAAACTGCGCATCTACCCGCTCGATGACATCGCACCCGAGCCAGGACGGTTCGGGCGGATCTTCCGCACCCGCACCCTCATGATCAACTACATGTACCCCACCGACGGACCGCGCGACATCTCGAAGCTCTCCCCGCACCACCACGACGACTTCGAACAAGGCTCACTCGCTGTCCGCGGGAAATTCACCCACCACATCCGCACACCCTGGACCCCGGACATGAACCAGTGGCGCGAGGACGAACACACCCCCGTCGGCAGCCCCTCACTCGCCATCATCCCGCCGCCGACGGTCCATACCACCCGGGCCACCGGCGCCGGAACGAACATCCTCATCGACATCTTCAGCCCGCCCCGGGAAGACTTCTCCGACCAGCCCGGCTGGGTACTCAACGCCAACGAATACCCACGCAAGTAGAATCCCCGCCGCTCACTACGTTCGAAGAAGGGCCCCTATGTCCATCCTCAACACACCCGGGTCGGTCGGCACCTGGGTCAAACTACCAACCATCGAAACGGTGCAGATCCTCGCCCACGCCGACTACGACTTCGTGGTCATCGACCAGGAACACGCCCCGATCGATATCCGCACCGCCTACCAGCTCATCAACACAGCAACATCCGAAGGCCTGCTCGCCCTGGTACGCGTCCAAGAGCTCAAGCCCTCGACCATCCAACGGATCCTTGACGCGGGGGCGGCCGGCGTTCTAATCCCGCACATCGACACCCCCGAGCAGGCCGAACTGGCCGCCCGGTCCGTCCGCTTCCCACCCAGGGGCATCAGAGGAGCAGGAAGCACCAGCCGCGCCGGACGATGGGGCACCCTCCCCACAACGGAATACCTCGCATCGGGCAACGAGACCGCACTCTGTATCCCCCAACTCGAAAGCAAACTCGCCATCGACAACGTCGAGAAGATCGCGGCAACCGACGGCGTCGACGCCCTGTTCATCGGCGTCGCCGACCTCAGCATGGACATGGGAACAACACCCACCGACCCCGAAGTCATCCGACTCTACCTCCACGCTTTGGACGCCGCCCACCAAGCCGGAAAACCATGCGGCTTCGCATCCGGAACCGCTGCCGGCGCCCGCGCCGCACTGGACCAGGGATTCGACTTCGTCATGGCCAGCAGCGACACCGCCATGCTCGTGACTCAAGCCTTGGATATTGCCAGAACAATCAAGAACAACAGGCCTAGTCAGGCTCCGCGGCGCCGGTGACTTTCCGTGGCGTATCCGGTGCGCTGCATTTTCATGCCGGCGAGGCTGCTTCCTGGGCATGGCCGGACCAAATTTGTTCCGCACACCCCAGAATTCCTTTCCTACAACTTCCAGGCCGGGGAATTTCTGAGATTCTGATAAGGGTCCCCGGACGATGGCTTCACGGGACCGGCCACAGCATGCAGCTCAGAGACTGGCGGAAGTTGCGCTGCCGCTTAGGCGAACTACTAAGCCAAGGTCGGGCCGTCCCCGGATGGGTTGCCCGCCGGCGCCGGGGCGGGCTGTGTAAACGAGCGGGCGGCCCGTGAGCCCGCGGCGGTGCTCGCCCCGATAGTGATCAGGGCGCCGAAGATCATGGCCGCGGCCTCTCCCGGTTCCAGGAGATGCAATTGTGAGCCGATAGTGGCGGCGGCAACGGGCACTCCTAACTGGGACGCTGCAAGCACCGCGAGCGGCAGAGGCTGGCCCAGTAGCCTCAGGCTTCCATGGACCAGCAACGTTCCCACACCAAGGCAAATCCCGAGGAGAACCATTTTGGGGCTTCCCGCAACGGCGCGCAGATCCAGCGATGCGCCCAGCCAGACGAAGAACACTGGCCCTAGAAAGCCATCGCTGACGGCGAAGAGTTGATGAGCCAATCGCCGCGGTTCGCCCACCGCTGCCACCACCAGACCGAAGGAGAACCCAGCCAGCATGATGGACACGTGGCCCGCCACAGCAAGACCGGAGAGCGCGAACAGCAAGGCAAGTTGGATCCTCAGCTCCAGGGCGAACTTCCGATCCTCGGACACGTCATGCATCCGTCCGCGCGTGCCGCTGCGCTCCAGCCAGCGAAGCACAAAAAACAAAACCGCGGCGCACGCCGCGACGACGGCTGCCCCTACGGCAGCCCTCGGCGCATTGGGTGGGTCGACGGCAAGCGGAAGCGCCACAATGCAGGCGATGTCCGCCACCGCCACTTGCGCCGTCGTCGTCAGGACCTTTGGCCCCCTCAGCCGCAGCGAATCGACGATCGGCAGGACCAAGGCAGCCGAAGAGGAAGCGAGCAGAACGATGTAAAGGGGAGCATGGCCGGTGCCGAAGGCAAAGGCAATGCCAATTCCGACGGCGGCCGCCAGCACTCCGGCGATGCCGGCACGCAGCACGCCCGCGCCCAGTGCCGGGCGGATGGCTTCGTCCCTCACTGGGACATGCGTTCCGGCGACGAACATGATGAGGGCGAACCCGACGTCCGCCACAAAAGTGAACGCGGGATCCGAGGAGTCCACCAGACCCAAACCCGTGCGCCCGACGGCGATACCAGCCAGCAACTGCCCGAGAACCACGGGAAGGTGCCATTTCCGGGAAAGTGCCAGCAGCGGCCCGAGTAGCGCGACCGCGGCGATCAGCGAAAGCTGAAAGAACGACACTTTCCTCCTTCCACCGGCATTGCGGCTGGCTTGCGGTAGTTACCGCGGCGCATCAGCCAGTTTGAGTGGAATGTCGGTGTTTTCGTCCGTGTAGTAGCTTGCGCATACCCGATGGTAGCCATCGGCCACCATTGCGGGAATCCCTCGGGCCAGGTCGCCCCTGACCATCAGGATGGGCGAGAGCTTCTTGCCTTCCTTGATCTTCTTCAGGTCCGAGGCGACGTGGGCGTTGTCCTCGGGCAGCAGCACCAGCCTCGCGGCCCGGAGAATGTCCTTGGCCTTGCGATGCTGGATGGGGGCGACCTTGAGCGACGCGACAATGGCGGCAACGACGTCGGCGGATTCCACTAAGGAAAGATAGTCCGCCGCGCCCGGATAATCTTGCTCCTCAGGCTGCGGTCATAGCCCGCCGCGGCCTCGCCCCGCGTACAGAATGTTCCGTCATCACGGCTTCATCATGCTGGGCAGGTGATCCGCAGTCCACCCCGACGCCTCAAAATGCACCAAACAGCCACTCCACGCCCCTGAGTGCCAGGCGCACCGAAGCTGGATCAGCGCCGGGGCGGCGCCAACGTGCTTCCGGCGGTAAAGACACGAGGGAAAAGCTCGTGCCGCACAGGCGCAGAGCGGCCGCGCATCAAGTCCCCCCAGGACTTCCAAGGCACGGCGGGCCACGGCTTCCACCGGGATACGGAGCGTTGCCAGCCCCAGAAGGTCCAAACCCATGCCCACCCCCACAGCCGGTGACCGACACATCGTTCGGCACGTCCAGGGACGCGGCCCGTGCCTGGCGCACGAAGGTCAAGGCCCGCACGTCGTTCGGGAACATCGCAGCGGTGACCTGGCCAACGCTCCCCCCAACGCTTTATGACCCACGGCTGCCTCGCGGACATGAAGTCCATTGGGACTTCCCTTCGCCAGGCGTGCGAGCAGTTCGAGTAGTTCCGAACCAAGATGGGCGCTGCGCTGGCGCAAGCCGCCATTTAGTAGGCGTTGAGGCGGGCCGTTCGGGCCGCGTCGTCGCCCGCCGTCGTCTCCAAAGAGTGCCCGCGCCCTGGTTCTGGGCGCACAGCGCGGGGTCGGTGTGGTCCACCACAATTAATGGCACACGACCCGCTCTGAGAGTGCGGGAACTACTGGATCCGACGCGGAGCGGGTACAGGACGTCCTCCATGCGGGGGTCGACTTCAACCGGGGGTTCTGGCAGTGCCGGTTCTTCCGGTTTTGCTGCGGCAGCCATGGGCTGGTCAATGCGTGCCGAGCCCGTCTGGGCGGCTCTAAGCGCGTCGGCGTGCTTGAAGGGTTCCCCCAGTGCTTTATCTGCCTGTTCGACGCGCGACCCGGTACGGTTCACACCGCCATCGAGCGGGTGGTTAGGCTGGGTGGATGGCGACAGTTATTCTCGTGCGGCACGGCCGCACCACAGCCAATGCCACTGGACTGCTGGCCGGTCGGGCCGTCGGCGTCAGCCTCGATCAGATCGGGCGCGACCAGGCGGCTCTGACCGGAGACCGGCTCGCGGCCGTGCCCGTAGTCGCGGTGGTGTCGAGCCCTCTTGAGCGTTGTCAGCAGACCGCCCAGCTCATCCTCGATCGCCAGGCTGGCTCGCCGTACGCGCCGGTCGATCTCGATCTCACCGAGTGCGATTACGGCCAGTGGCAGGGCCGCACGCTCAGTGATCTCGCGACCGAGGATTTGTGGCCGGTTGTGCAGTCCCAACCGTCGGCCGTCGTCTTTCCCGGCGGTGAATCCATGGCCGCGATGCAGGCTCGGTCGGTGGCAGCGATTCGACGCCACGATGCAGCCTTCGAAGCCGAGTACGGGCCAGGGGCCGTGTGGGTGGCGGTGAGTCACGGTGACATCATCAAGTCAATCATTGCCGACGCGCTCGGCATGCACCTTGACCTGTTCCAGCGTATTAACGTGGGCCCCGCCTCCGTATCGATCGTGCGCTACGGCGCTAGCCGGCCGAGCGTTTACGCGACCAACACCGACGCGGGTGATCTGTCGTGGCTGTCGAACGGCATCCATTCTGGCGATGCGCCGGTGGGCGGCGGTGCAGGGCAAAAGGCGCCATGAACCTCATGTGCCTAGAATACTGACATGCCTACACGTGTTCACGAGTTTGCCTGGCCTGATCGGGTCGTCGTTGGCACCATTGGACTTCCGGGGGCGCGCACTTTCTACCTGCAGGTGCGGGCAGGGACGCAGATCGTGAGTATTGCCCTGGAGAAGCAGCAGTCGGCTCTGCTCGCGGAGAAGATCGACGAAATTCTCGACCAGCTCATCACCGTCGAGGGCAACCCCTTCAGCGTTCCCACGAGCACTCCCATTGAACTTGTCGACAATGATCAGCTCGAGGCCGTTCAGGAGCAGTTTCGCGCCGGAGCCATGAGCTTAGGTTGGGACCCAACCACGGCCCAGGTCGTAGTAGAGGCCTACCCCATCACCGATGTCGAGGCTGATGACAACGACGAATCGCTTGATGAGGACGGCGCTAACGAGCCCGAAATGCTGCTGGTGCGAATGCCGGTCGGCGCCGCCCGCGCATTCGCCAAGCGCACCCGTGAGATCGTGGGCGCCGGGCGTCCGACGTGCTCGCTCTGCGGTTACCCCATAGACGCCGACGGGCACATCTGCACCCTTCCCGAGGCCTGATGCCAGCACCGGACCTAGTGACCGCCGAGCTGACGCTCACCGGCCGCATCACGACGGCTTCAAACGCTACATTTCTGGGCAGCATCGGCGACGTGGTGGTCGTCTATAAGCCGATAGCAGGCGAAAGTCCGCTGTGGGATTTTCCGCACGGCACCCTGGCTCAGCGGGAGGTGGCCGCCTACCTGGTCTCACAGGTCCTCGGCTGGGACGTCGTGCCGCAGACCTGGCTGCGCGATGGTCCGCTGGGCGAAGGAATGGTGCAGCTCTGGCAGGAGCAGGACCCCGCCCAAAGCGCCGTGAACCTGATCGCGGCGGACCACGTGCCGGAGACGGGCTGGAAACACGTTCTCGAGGGACGAGATGAGAACGGACGGATGCTCGCCCTCGTTCACGAAGACTCGCCAGCGCTCAGACGCCTGGCGGTGTTCGACATGGTCGTCAACAACGCCGACCGAAAAGGCGACCACATTCTGGCCATGACGGACGGACACCGGCACGGTGTGGACCATGGGCTCACCTTCCACCGTGACCACAAGCTGCGCACGGTGTTGTGGGGATGGCTGGGAGACGCTCTGACCACCGAGGAACACGACGGCATCGATCGTGTCAGCGAAGGACTGCGCGGTGGGCTGGGCCGAGACCTGGCGGACTTGCTCAGCGCCGAAGAAATCGCATCGCTCGCCGCGCGCTGCACCCGGTTGCGCTTGGCAGGGCGGTTTCCGGCTCCGAGCGGTGAGATGTCGGCGGTGCCCTGGCCGCTGTTCTAAGGGAATTACGGCTACGGGCTTCGCAGGCTGTGTCACGTTGATGGCATGGATCTTGACGTAGCGACGGAGCTCATCATCACTCAGCCCGGAGAATTGTTGGCGTAGCTGGACAGCTCGAAATGAACAGCCGGACTGTACACAGGACGCTTCAGAAATGCATCTGGGCGGGCGCGGACACGATGACCAAGGACTCCTTGGGGCCAGGCGAGACCTACCCGGATAGCCCAACAGCTTGCGGTGTCCCTCCCCCAGGCAGCGCCTTCTGGTGACCAATCATCGCTGGGCGGTGCCTGCACGCAACCCGGGCACTCATACCCAGCACGGATCTCCTCTAGCAAAGACACCACAAGAGCAGACGGCTAATTCGGACACGCTACATAAGTAAGAGCAGATGACCACGAAAACGCTCACGTCACCGCCACAGCCGATCTGATCAGCCTGATTGGCCGCAGCGTCCGGCCAGAAGCACGTGCCCGATTGTGACGGCGGCAGTCCGTCCGGAACTGGCCACGGCTTCATTCCCCGCCGGCAGACGGACTGGTGCCCATCAGTCGGGGCATGGCTTCAACCGATTCTCGCGGCTGATCACAATCGGAACAGAAATCGGAACTCATGCCGTCCCGCTCCCCCACCTCCACGAACCAGCAGAAGCAACTTCGCTGTTTGTCATTCTGATCCCCATCCTCGCTGGGCGGGTCCTCCTGCAACCAGGGCGCTGCGCACCGCTCACGATCCAAAGTTTCGTTCGGCGCTCCTCCGTCGCTTATTTCCTCGCGAAACTCTGAACGGTCCCCGGTTCCCCAAGTTTGCACTTCGGACCCTCAAACCCAGCGGTGACTCCGCTATTAGAACAACGCACAAATCTGACAGACACACCCGGTGCCCGCCAGCCGCCGACTACCTGTCCATGCCATTGCCGCCAGCGTGCTCGTCGCCGTGTTCCGGAATGACGGTCCGTGACGGTCCCGTGACTGAGAGGCGCGGCAGCCGCCTCGTCTACCGCTGGCCCGTGCGGGACGCCTTTCTTAGCGGTGCCATGTCCCTGGGAGGAAACGATAGGCGCTTGTCCACCTATGGACAGGTATTACGGATGAACCAAACCCGTACCGCCCCCGGAAGAAGAGTCCGGATCCCACACACCTCCGCGCTGTCTGCGGATCGTGCGCCAGCCACAGATCACCCCAAAGACGTTCCCGCTGAACCCGGAACGTCCTAGGAAACTACGGTCCTGGCCACAAAGTCATGTCGCCTGAAACAGAAAACTTCATGACGAGGTGAAGACAGAACCATGAGGAAGGACCAAAATGCAGGTCGAACAGCCGCCCGTGGACAGTGTGTGGACAATGTCCACACACTCTTTGGCCGGACAAACACGCAGTGAGTGGACTCTGTCTGGTTCGGAGAAGCAGCTGTCCGAGGCAGACCGTCGGCGAGACCTCGGCTTCATCATGTCGTCACCACAACTCCTGGCCATGAATGAGTGAGGGCCAACAACTGGCCACCGGAACAGCCAGATAGGACGACCCGCAACCCTAGATTCCAGCAGGCGGAAGGCCCACCAGCCAGGACCCTGACCCCGCCGCCCCACACAACCGAACAGGCTACCGCGGCGCCAGGCACAGACCGCGGACAGCGTCAGAGGGACCCGCGGAGGGTCAATGTCCGCACATTAAAGCAAAAACCCCTCTGACGAGGGGTTATGCGTGCCCGAGGTGGGACTCGAACCAGACTCCCACCCTCGCAAATCCGCCACTCCCCCGAAAACATCCCGAATCCGGCCCGATCCGACCCCTGTACGGCCGAGTCCGCAGCCCAAGGTGTGCACAATGTGCACACCCTTTTTCTTGACAGATTTTGAGCACTCACAACCAGCTGCCGCCCTCCCCACCACGGAGCTCGCAGTGCCGGTTTCCCCGGCCACGGACTAGCTCCGGGGTCCTCCACGGCCCTTTCGACTCCCGTCCCAGTCCAGGCAACACCGCGCGTTAGCCCGTCTTCAGCTTGCTGAGAAGAGCAACACGCACGGCGGGATTGTCTTGCCCTAGATCAATCGATCCCGCCATCGCGTCCCCTATGCGCTCCATTGCGTCGCGGGCCGTACGCATGTGCACCCCGTGGGCCGAAATGCTGCAGGACCCAACGGACGTGCTGCGCCCGTGGATCACGACCATGGGAATCACTTCCACCTCGGGCCCGAGCAGGGACCGGTACCCAAAGGCGGCGGCGTGCATCCAGTTCGCCTTGCCTTGACCGTACCCGTCAGAGCGTACAATCAGATCCTTTTCCCCGGCCGGGCGCCATTCGTACTGGCCCCAGCGATAGAGCTTAGAGTCCAGCAGGTAGACAACGTTCCCGAACGCAACCGCATGGTCAACATCAGCGTCCTGGCGTCCCGGGAACTGCAGCCCGTGGAATACGGCGGTTCCCGGGATTCGCAGCAGAAGTTCCAGCAGAAGCGCTGTACTTCCCTCGCCCCCGCCTCAACCCTGCCCCGACCGAACTTTTCCGCCGCGGCCAGGACACCGCCCGGGCTACCAAAGATGCGGCCACGGTTGGCCTCCCGCCTCGCATCTTCCCGCGCCTCCCGTACGGCACCGGACCACGCGACGAAGATCGCGAAGATCAGTGCCACTCCCGCCAAGAGGACACCCAGAGTCACGGGCGCGATCTGGTACAAGCTCACGTGCACGAGGACGGCGGTCCAGTAAATCACCGGCATGGCCACCACGACAGCTATCACGACCAACGCGATCAGTAGCACGGACCTACGAGCGGCCCGCCGCGTCGCAGCACGGTACTGCGGCGTCGGGTCCGGGCGTACCCGGCCGTGTGCCCGGTACCAATGCCAGACCTCGGGCCGGACAGTTCATGTCTCAGGACTTCGTGGACAGTTGATGTCTCGGGACGTCAAGGCTCACCATCACACGCAGTAGGGAAAATTCTGGTTCTCTTCGCTTTCCGAGCTCCTCGAATCGGCCGCGTGACGCTGGATGAAACTCCTGGAATAGGCTACGAAATAGACCGGTCCCCCGCTTGTTTCGATTAGCCGATAGCAGCGCATATGTCCCCCTCGGGCTTCAGGGACGCGCGGATAAACGGGCGGAAATGGACTAACGCGGGCTTCATTCGGCCTGCGTGCGCATATTGTCGGCAGCCTGGCGATGGCCCCGACGGCACTACCTTTAGGCGGGATGGGGCACGTTTAAGAACGGCAGGCCTACCACCACTTCGTCAGCGCCCAGCCGTTAGTGGCGCCATTCCCGTTGTCACCATCCTTACCGCAGCGCAGACAACGCGTGTATAGCCCTCCGTCCTCGGCAGGTTCAACGTGCCAGTCGTGGCGGATATTCAGCTTGCACATCGTCAGTCCCATCCCTCAAGGATGTCTGCGCCAGGAACTTCCCGGACCTTTTCAGATGAGGCAACGTATCGGCCTCCGCGGACCTTTCCCATGAGTCAACGCGACCCATTGACAGCACTTTGGGTCCTGACTAACCTTTAGCACGTTTACTTGAAAAATGTTGATCGGTTGCCCCGTCAAGCATCCAGGGTCTCTGCCGTTCGCTGCGCAGTTCCACGTCTGGGAGTCCTCCCGTTCCTTTGTCCGGCCGATTCGCCGGATCCTGCAAACACCCACACAGCAGCCCGGGCCCCAACGGCCTGCGTTTCTGTGAAGCGGCCGAGGAGCACACGATGTCCAAACTACTCAACCAAAAAATCGTCATTCTACGCGCCCCTGCCCTGCGCGCCACCCGCGACCCCTTCGACGGGCCAGGAGCCCGAGGATACGACACCGCTGACCAGAACCTCGCGGAACGGGCTGTGGGAATGACCATAGAGAGGACCGACAACCCCTCAAGTTCCACTATCAACGCGCTGCAAAACGATCCCACCGTCCTCGGCTTCGCCCCCGCCATGCCGATGAAACTCATCGAACCCCTGGCAGCACCTGCTGCCCCCGCCTCTACCGTGACATGGGGCGTCAGTGCCGTGGGCGCAGATACCTCCCCCTACACAGGCGCAGGGGTGACCGTCTCAGTTCTGGATACCGGCATCGACGCTGACCACCCGGCCTTCGCCGGCGTCAACCTTGTCACGAAAGATTTCACAGGCGCCGGCAGCGCCGAGGACGACAACGGCCACGGCACGCACTGCGCGGGCACGATCTTCGGCCGCGACCTCGCTGGCCAGCGGATCGGCGTCGCCCGCGGCGTCCAGAAAGCCCTGATCGGCAAGGTCCTCGGAGGCCCGAACGGCGGCAGCAGCGACATTCTTGCCACGTCAATGCTGTGGGCTGCCGACAACGGCGCCCACGTCATCTCCATGTCGTTGGGCATGGACTTCCCCGGCTGGGTTGACGAACTGGTCAAGGTGAACGGACTATCCATCCCCGCCGCCACCTCGATCGCCCTCGAAGGCTACCGCGCCAACATCCGGCTTTTCGAACAGCTAGCCAACCTTCTCAACGCCCGCGCCTCCGTCGCCCAGACCACAGTAGTCATCGCAGCCGCAGGCAACGAAAGCAAACGCACCGGCAATCCCGCCTACGAGATCAACGTTGCCCCGCCGGCTGCAGCGTACGGCATCACGTCTGTGGCAGCCCTAGCCGACGGTGTCGGCGGACTCACCGTGGCACCGTTCTCCAATACGATGGCAACTGTCGCCGGTCCCGGAGTCGGGGTCTTCAGCGCGTGGCTCAACGGCGGCACCAAAACCATTAGCGGAACCAGTATGGCCACCCCACACGTGGCCGGGGTAACCGCGCTGTGGGCGGAACGGCTTCTTGCGCAGGGGCCGCTCAGTCCGGTCCTCCTGCAGTCCAAAATGATCGCGTCAGGAACGTTCAGCCCACTCAAGGCCGGAACGGACCCGTGGGACGTCGGCGCGGGCCTGGTCCAGGCACCAACGACCACTAACTAGGTTCATCGAAACCTCGGCCGAAGACCTCGTCGCGGTAGCCCTCCCGGCGCTATAACGACAACCTCACCCGTCAAGGGCTCAGCAGCACCGGGTGCCGCGGCCGTTTCGCGACCTCCTTCCAAATGTGGCGTGCATGCATTCTTCAACCACTGTTTGTCAGTTCTGGCGCTCCTCGACAAAGCTTAGAGCCTATGCATTTAATTGGGGCAACAAACCCCAGCCGACGTAGCGGAATGAGCCAATGATGGCCAACGAAGTCAGCTTCATCTACAGATTGCCTCTGACTTACATGAACGTTCCGCGCAGCAGCGATTAGCTGTCCACGGCCTGCGAGAGCCACCTGCTGATGCGGGCTTCGGGTCTTCGACAAGTACTGAGGTTAGGCTTCGATGGCTGCAATCAGCCGGCCAGCGACTTCGTCTACCGCGCCGATGCCGTCAACCTGGGTGAGGATCCCTCGCTCGGCGTACTTTGCAACGACTGCCTCAGTCTGCTCGTGGTACAGGTCCAAGCGGTGGCGGATGACGGCTTCGTTGTCGTCGCTCCGGCCGGTCTCCTTGGCCCGACCCAACAGGCGGTGGACCAGTTCCTCGTCGTCGGCGGTCAGCTGCAGGACGAGGTCGAGCTTCTCCTCGCCGGTGGCGAGGATCTCGTCGAGGTGGTCCACCTGTGCGATGGTGCGGGGGTAACCGTCCAGCAGAAAGCCGGTTCCGAGGTCGTCCTCGCTGAGGCGATCCCGGACCATCTTGTTGGTGACGCTGTCAGGAACAAAGTCCCCGGCATCCATGTACTTCTTGGCTTCGACGCCCAGAGCAGTCTCGCCTTTCACGTTGGCCCGGAAGATGTCACCGGTGGAAATCGCAACGACGTCAAGGCGTTCGGAAATGCGTTCCGCCTGCGTTCCTTTTCCGGAACCGGGCGGTCCAATGAACAGCATTCTCTTCATAGCAAGCCCTTTTCATACTCGTAGGAGTTCTTCAATTCAGCTCACCCCTTTAAGCTGGGACGAGCCCCAGGGTTCGTGTGGTCCCCCTGCACCTCACCTCAGCGGCGAAAATGGCGTTGGCCATGCCATTATCGATTGCCCCTCGAGGATTTGTTCAGGCCCTCCAGGGGGCGGCCAGATGCCCTGCTCGACTAGTCCCTTGCGGATAGCGACACGCTCGTCCAAGCCGGGAAAGGGAACGATATGGACGATCCTGGCCGGCCCGTCGAGGGCATACATCACAACGGTGACGGGGCTGATGGGATCGCGATTCGGGAGCGCTTTCCTCCAGCCTTCAATAGTTGCCGGGAGGCCTCCAGGGCGCAGGTGATAATCGCGGATCTCGTATATAGATCCAAACTGGCCCGGCTCCACGGGCGGCATGAACGGGAAGGGCGCAAAGCCGTTAAGGGTGAGATCCGTGAGATGGTCCCTGGCTCCAAACGGGTTGGACGCAAGCCGCGCCCGCTTGCGCTCATCATCAAGCTGCTCCTGATCCGAAAAAGAACGAAGGACAAAGATCTTCCCTAGGGTTCCATGCTCTGTTGTCCAGGCTCCGAGGAGCTGACCCTGGGCGTCCGGACTGTCCACCCATGGTTTCACGCCTTCTTCCGCTCGTGCTGCATCAGTCAGTCCGAAGGATAGAACAGCTAACTCGTAACGAATAGCCTGCAGTTCGGTGCTGACATCTTCGCCGCTGATGCGGGGTTGAACTTCACTCATGCCTTGGTCCTTTTCGTTGTCCCGAGTAACAGCAGTGATTACTACCGGGGTGCGTGCATAGATGTTTATGGGGCTGACCCACTTGAGCGAAACCGGTTCACAGCCGGCGACGGGCGAACGGCAGTCACCTTTGACCAGGATCGCTCGAGGGTTTGAATTTCCCACTTGTACTCAATCCACACCTCATAGCCTTCGGATCGTTCAAACATCCCGCGGGTATGAGGTCCGTCGGCAGCGAGCCAGAGGACGGCGCCGTCTGGGGTGACTGTTTCAACCCGTCCCCTTCTCACCGTTTTTCCGTGACGACGGATCTCCACGATTTCTCGGCTTACGGGGAGCCAATCGTGCTGGATGTGAAGTCCCATCAGAACCTCCTGTTTTAGGTGCGGCGGTGTTCGGTGTGAGGCTTCTCGCTCTCGAGACACTTCAGTAGGACCCAGGGGATCTAGGGCCTC
The DNA here is from genome assembly GCF_002929335.1 of Arthrobacter sp. Y81. Taxonomy (GTDB): domain Bacteria; phylum Actinomycetota; class Actinomycetes; order Actinomycetales; family Micrococcaceae; genus Arthrobacter. The sequence goes on along the minus strand of NZ_PJIL01000023.1, from coordinate 30,643 downwards.
GGTGCACACGAAGGTGTGTCTGCCGGTTTTTTCGTTCGACGTCACACTTTCCACGAAGCGGCAACCAACGTGCGTAAGGTTGCCCGCAGCGCAGGTGGACTCCGAGGCAGATGCTTCACCATGTTCGCTTCCCTGCCGGTTAGTTGACCTTGTCAGGGAGTTGCTATTGCTGGCATCCGAAGGCGCACCTACAGGTTGGGTAAAACGACTACGCGTCCGAAACTCTTTCCGGATTCAACGAGTCTGTGCGCTTCAGCAACGTCGGCCAGCGGGAGTTCATGGCTGACGATGGGTTTGACCTGACCGCGCTCAACCAGGGAAAGGGCTGCCCTGAGTTGATCTCGCGAGGTACTGAGCGCAGACATGAGATGAATGCCCCGCAGGAACAGCTGAGCGGGGTTGAATTGAATGAATTCTCCTGTGAGCTGACCGACCAGCACCCACCTGCCTCCCCGCGCCATGCTCCGCCGGATATCAGTAAAGATTGCACTTCCTACGTTATCGATGGCGACGTCCACGCCTTCTCCGTTCGTGGCCTCCAGTACAAGCGGAGAGAAGTCGACGCCCCGCTCCGCAAGGATGACTTCGGCACCGAGCTCCTGAAGCCGGGACACCTTATCGGCAGCCGTGGTGACCGCCAAGGTACGCGCTCCGCAAGCAGCTGCTACCTGAATGCCGTGGATCCCCAGCCCTCCCCCGGCCCCGGTCACTAGAACGGTCTCACCTACTCGGACCTGCGCCACATCGCGGAGGGCATTCAACTCCGTTCCGACAGCGCTGGCCACAATGCATGCCTCTGCGTGGGAAAGAGCACGCGGTTTGGCCACAAGGTTGTCTTCCTCTATCAGGACCAACTCCGCGTACCCGCCATTGAGTCCGACGTCACCAAGGAACTCCTGGTCGGGGCAGAGGGTCTCCCTACCCGTGCGGCACCATCGGCAGCGGCCGCATACTCGTCGCCGTTGAGTGCTTACGACTTGGTCGCCGACCCGCCATTCAGTTACATCCGGCCCGACGTCGACTACTTCCCCGGAAATTTCGTGACCGCAAATCACGGGCATCACCACACCGCGGCGCAAGGTGCCGTTCCGGGTCGCAATATCGTGAGAGGTAACGCCGCAGGCCATGACTCGAACGAGGCATTCTCGACCGAGCGGTACCGGATCCGGTATGGATTTCATCTGCAGGACATCGGGAGATCCCGGGGCTTCGACAACGATGGCTTTCAAGGGGTCTCAATTCAGTTGACTGTACAGGGCAATGTCGGCCTTTTTGATACATTATCAAGTCTCTGAGCGCGGCGCCAGCCCTAGGTCTCTTGCAATGGCATAGGGGTGGTCACGCCAAATCCGCCGAAACACCAGCATCTGGGGTTGACGGCGTGACCTGTGCCACTCTAATATTTGATAAATGATCAATCACGCGTAGGGCTGCATCTCACGTCCCGCGTCATCAGCGTCAACCGGGCAACGCCGCCCGCGAAAACTTTTGATCCATAACTAGACAGGAACGGATCCAGTGGCAATGGACAATCCGAACCTTGCCGGCCCGGTCTTCGCAGTTGACCACACTCGAGGCTGAATCCAAGCCCGGCTCAATAGAATGAGATGGCCCGGTAGACGTAGACCGCCCACCAGCTCATCGTTAGCTTCGACAGGAAGTATCCGATGTCTTCACAATCAATAAAGCGCACTGGTCACGTCAAACTGGGAGCCGCCGCAGTAGCCGGCACCACGCTTGAGTACTACGACTTCTTCATCTACGGCACGTCCGCCGCACTGGTGTTTGGCAAGCTCTTTTTCCCTAGCTACAGCCCCCTCGCCGGTACCTTGGCAGCATTTGCAACCTTTGCGGTCGGCTTTTTCGCCAGGCCCGTCGGTGCCTTTATATTCGGCCACATGGGCGACCGCCTCGGCCGACGCGCCACCCTCATTTGGTCCCTGGCCTTGATGGGAGGTGCAACCGTTCTGATCGGCTGCCTTCCGACCGAGGCACAAATAGGCTGGCTCGCCCCGGCGCTGCTGGTATTTCTGCGGTTTCTGCAAGGTATCTCCCTCGGCGGTGAGTGGGGCGGAGCCGCCCTTATGCTCGTCGAGCACGCTCCGGACAAGAGACGGGGCTTCTACGGAAGTCTTGTTTACGTCGGCGCGCCCGGTGGGCTTCTGCTGGCGACCGCAGCAGTGAACATCAGCACCGCCATCTCAGGAGACGCCTTCACGACGTGGGGGTGGAGACTGCCGTTCCTCATGAGCTCGGTACTCTTCATCGTCACCCTGATCATTCGTCTCAGTCTTGAAGAGAGCCCAGTCTTCGCCGCTTTAGCCAAAAGCGATAAAAAGGAGCGTGCACCGATCGGCAAACTGTTCAAGACGCAATGGCGCGACATCCTGCTTGCCATTGGTGTGGTCGCGCCCGGGGCAGTACTTTTCTACGTGGTGAGCACGTACGCAGTATCGTACGGAACGACAGTCGCATCGATGACAAGCAGCTCCGTGCTCAACTCCCTGCTATTGGCTGCGTCCGTCTACTTCTTTGCAATCCCGCTGTTCGGCTGGCTCAGCGATGTCTTCTCCTACAAGGCGATCATTCTCATTGGGTGCGCGATAACCGTCCCCTCCTGCTTCCTGCTCTTCACCACGATGGACTCCAAGTCCCCCCTGCTGACTTTCATGGGCTTTACCGTGGCTCTCGCCGGCGCCCACGCCGCACTTCTTGCCCCCCAGGCCGCGTTGCTTGCCAGCCGTTTTGACCCTCGCGTGAGGTTCACTGGAATTGCAGTGAGCCAGGCTCTGTCCGTAAGTGTCCTTGCCGGCACCACACCGTTCCTTGCCACGCTGCTGTACGGTTTGACCGGCTCCACGCTGCTGGTGAGTATCTGGGTGGCATTCTGGGCAGTAGTAGGTGCGGCAGCGGTTGTGATGCTGGCTAAGCGCCCCGTGTACGTGGATGCCGAAGTCGTCAAGGCAGTCTTGCACAGCAACGGCGACCCCTCGTTGCCTGTGCGCTAACCCTCACGTGAGGACTTGGATTTGATGTAATATCAAATCCAGGTCCTCACTCATCTTAAGGGAAGGAAAAATAGTGGCTAAGCCATCTACCAAGGAGGCAGACGTCTCGCTGACTGATCCCCGTAATTCCTTCCGTCTGATCTCTGAAGATGCTCCCAATCCCAAGGCTCCTCGAATCGCAATGAGCGCACACGTCGCTGCGAGGATTCGAGAGCTCATTTTTGATGGGACGCTGAAAAGCGGCCAGCGGATTCCGCAGGACGCTCTGGCTGCGGACCTTGGGGTGAGCAGGCTGCCAGTGCGTGAAGCACTGATCACTTTGGAGACGGAGGGACTAGTTACCTCAGAACCCCACCGCGGAACATTCGTTGTGCCCATCATGCAGGAAGACATCGATGATCATTACCGCATGTACGGAATGATCCAGGGCTTGGCGGCGAACCGGGCGGCTCGGCGGCTGAACGACATAACGCTCGCTCGGCTGTGGGAGCTGCACAAAACCATGTGCGAAACCCAGAGCAAGGAAGAATTCCATAATCTCAATTGGGAGTTCCACGCCCTGATTACCCAAGCGGGTGGAAGCCGTCGGCTCCTGTCCGTACTACGACAGCTCGGGCACAACCTCCCAAGAACCGTATACGAAAACCCTTCGGGCTCCATCGATGAGGCAAACACGAGCCACGCCCGAATCATGGAGGCGCTGCAGAGCCGCGACGGTGCTGCCGCAGATCAGGCGTCCGTGGAGCACACCGTTGCCGAAGGCCGTCACGTCGTCGAAAAACTTCGGGAAGCCGGCGTACTCACCGACACGTAACCCCTGGGGTCACTACGGACCCAACAGTTGAGTTAACGTCCGTATCGGTTCGAAAACTAGGTTTCTGTGACCGTTGCAACTGAGCGACTCTGTTCATAACAACGACCGGATGGCTGGTTCCGTGGTGGACGCATGTCCCCGGGCACATCGTGTTAAAGGTTTAGCCAAAGGGGATCGATAGCGGAGCGGCCGGATATTTCCCCGGATCGCGATTGCACGAGCGATCAAACCGGAGGGGCCACCGAGATTCGAACGGGCACCGAAGGACTCACGGGTCAAGGCTCTGGAGCCGGCGATCCTGCACTTGAGGGGACCGCACAGATGCAGGCAACCGCCTGGTAGCCTTCCCTGGGAGGTTCAAGGGGGCGACCTGTGGTTCCCTGAAGTGCCGAGGCCCGTTAAGACCAGACAAGTCCCGATTCTTTCAATGCCAGCCCGCGCAGGGCCTGCCGTTCCCGGTCCCTGGATTGAGGCGCCCGATAAGAACAACGCTGTCTCTCCTGACGGGTCCCCCGTGCCCGGTTTCGCCGGAATGGCGCTGCGTCGGAAGCCCCGCTAATTCCTGAGCGTGTCTTACGTGAAGGTTTCCAGCAGGTCTGTGTAAGTGAGGCCACTTGAATCCGGCTGGAACGCACCAAATATCGGGTCCCACTCCAGAATCATGACGTCAGCGACCAGGCCTTCAATGAAAAATGGGTCAGCATCCAAAATATCCTGAAGTGATCGGAGGTCCTCTGTCCTGAAAATTAGTGCGCCGCCTCGGGGAACTGTACCGACAGTAGGTCCTGACGCCAGAAGACAACCGGACTCGACCTGGGCAAGTATCCAGTCCAGATGCGGTTTAAGATGTCGCACCCAGCCAACTCGATCCGGGTGGCCGAATGTAACAAGAAAATGCGCCATCTTGCTGTTTTCTCTCTCGGTAACTTGTTTCAGGCATGCGACGAGAATGTGGACTGGCTGTCCTACTCGGCTACGTGGTGTGCTTTCTCTTCCCGATGCTGGGCCAGACCATCCTGGAGAGCGAGGAAGCCGACATCAATGCTGCGGATGATGCTGGGAACGGTCAGGAAGACTGCGTCCACCACTTGTTGGCCGGTCGCGCCGTAGTGGAGCGCATTCCTGATGTGGAAAGCTGCTCCGTCCGTAAAGAGGTGTGTATTGGACAGGTCGGCCACCACAAAAACGAGCTCCGCCCAGACTGGCTCCAGCCCTCCCTTGCGCCACAGCGCGGCACCCATTCGCTGATACGAAGTGAATGCCGCCGGGTTCGCTTCCTCCAACCTCTGGTGGAAAGCAGGGAACGCCTCCTCGAAGGCATCCCAATAGCCTCCGCGGCTGGAGGCCACGGGACCCGGCCCGGTGGCAAGCCCTGGGACCATGGGTAGTCCTCTGGTTAGTCCATGAAGCGACAGCATTGTCACCAGTTCGATGACATGACGAATCTCGCCTTCAGTCGCCCCGGCGTCTAATGCCTTCACGACGCGTCGCTGCGCACCGTCACGATCGAGGTTGGTGATGGATACATCGTGCGCCAGCAAGAGAAGCTCACGAATCTTCGGCTCAAGTGAACCCGCCTCCGAAGACGCTGCAACGTAGTCTCCGAGCGCACCTGCGAATTCAGGATCGGACTCTATCAGGAGTCTTAAGCCGTCACCGACATGGCCGTAGCGCGCGGCATATTGTTGGATCAAATGCTCCGATTCGTCTGCCATGGTCATGCCCAAGCAACTTTCTTTGGATCGGACGAAGCGTGGCTGCGGAACGCTGGAAGAGGAAGCCCAGGGCGGAGTGCCGGTATTTCGATGACGCAGCCGCCTTTGGGTGTGGTCACATAAAGTTTCATCCGGTCCTGACCCCCAAAGCAGAGGCTCGTCACGAGAACGCCTTCACCGAGGTGCACCTCCTGGCGCAGGGTACCGGTGGCGTCAAAGGCCATAATGTTGTGGCCCGTACTGCCAGCTACCCAGAGCCACCCGGCAGCGTCCAGCGCGATTCCGTCAGGATGGCCAGTCTCGACCTTCGCTATCCATCCGTCAGCTTCCAGGCCCTTATCCGTGAGCTGATAGCGCGAGACTGTCCTGGCAGATGTCTCAGCAACGTAAATCTCGGATCCTGTGGGTCCGAAAGCCAGGCCATTTGGAAAAGCCAATCCATCAAGTAGCGTCCGCACTTCCCCTGTCGTGGGATCAAAAGCTCGAAGTGAGCCAGGCTTGCCCCTCTGAAAGATCTCGTGGTCGGCCGGATCAGTAAACCAGAGCATGCCGTCCGGTCCGATGACACAGTCGCTCGGAGCGGTTACACCGGTGCAGAGCGCCGGGCTGAGCGTCTGCCCTTCCCACTTCTGAATGGTGGGCGCTGTCGGCAGCTTCGACCGGGACGTCATGACGCTCCCACCGTTCTGAGCTACATAGACTGATCCATCCGGGGCGGTGGCGAGCCCGTTGGGTCCTCCCCCGGCCTCGAACACCAGCTCAGGCTCATTCGGGGCGTCCAACGAGATCCGGTACACCACGCCCCGATTGATGCTCGCCACCAATAGGTGATTTGCTCCCTCTGCGCACGGTCCTTCCACAAACCCAAGCCCGGAGGCAACGATTCGAGCGTTCGGAGGCAGCTTGATCGCTTCGACCTTTGAACGCTGACTAGAAGCCGCTGCAGGTCTGTGTTCGGTCAAGGCTGCGTCGTTGTTCACTTCGCTCCCGCCTTCTCCTTGGCAAGGTCAGCTGCCTCTTGCTTCAGCGCGGGAAGCGAGATTTTGCCGCTCGCCAGCCGCGGCAGGGACTCGTCGGACTTGTAAAAGAAGTACTTGGGAACCTTGTAGCTTGCGGCTCTGGCTTTGAGAAAAGTGCGGATCGTCTCCGGTGTCACGTCAGCATCTGTTTCGATGAATGCTGCGATGGCCTCGCCCTGTTCCTCATCCTTGACAGCGCAGACATGGGCTTGCTTGATTCCCGGGACAGTGTCCAGGAGCTTCTCCACCTCCTGCGGGGAAACGTTGACGCCACCGGTCTTGATCATGTCGCCTTGACGGCCCTGGTAGACCAGCCGTCCGTTTTCATCCAGGCTGGCCAGATCTCCGGTACGGAAGTATCCGTCCTTCGTGAAGGCTTCGGCTGTCCGCGCGTCGTCCTTGTAGTAACCGGAGGTAGTTCTGCCCTTAATGACAAGCTCACCGACAATATTCGGGCCAACAGGATCACCCGAATCGACATCCAAAATTCTGATTTCCACCCCGGGCAAAGGCTTACCCTGGGTAGTCATGACCACATCCAGGGGGTCGCGGTAGTCAGTCAAAGCGGCGAGGCCGTACAGCTCAGTCATTCCGAAAACGCTGACTCCATGCACGACTCCAAGGTCCTCAATTGCCAGTCGCCGGTCCTCTTCGGAGAATCCGATCATGCCTTTTCGCAGGTGGACTTTCGATTTGTCGAAGCTGGGATGTGAGAGCAACTTGCGGGTGAGATTGCCGAAGCCGTAGTAGACAGTGCACCTTTGCTGATCAAGGAGAGTGATGGCTTCTGCCGGGTCAAAGGCTTCCTGCAAAACCAGGCGGGCATAGTGCGTCCACGTTGAAAACAACGCCTGCAACGCGCCTACCCCGTAAAAGAGCGGGGTGGCGAGCCAGGACCGGTCCCTTTCATCAATACCCTGCCGTTCGCCCATGTGGAAGCCGTTCTCCAGTAGATTTCCCTGATGGATCATGACGGATTTTGGCTTCGATGTGCTGCCCGAGGTGTACAGCAGATACATAAGATCTGACGAGGTGTTTTGGAGCTCACGCGCCGCCAACTGTGAATCTGTGATGTTCTTGGCGCCTTCAAGGAAGGCCTCGAGACTTTGCATCCCGGGCAAGCCCTCGCCCAGAGAGACGACGTTACGCAGAATCGGTGCGGCTTTGAATTCAGGACGGGGGGCCAGGTCGTTCAGCTCCGGCAAAAATCCCGCGAACACAGTGTTGAAGTTGTGCGCACGTAAGGCGTCCACGGTGAACAATACGACAGCGTCCGAGTGCTGCAGCGTGTACTGGAGTTCGTCGGCTTTATGCCAGGTGTTCAGGGGGGCCAGATGTGCGCCGATCCGGGCAGCTGCGAATGCCAGGCGAAGAAAATGGGGGTGATTTCCGGCCAGTATGGAAACTGCTTCGCCGCGTTCGACTCCCAGGTTCATCAGGGCCTTGGCCCAGTGGGTGACCTCATGGTCAAATTCGGCGAACGTAGTGTGCCGGTTCTGGAACGTGTAAGCCACGTTGTTGGGATGATTTTTGGCTGCTTCCCGGATAAGGGCGCTGGCCGTGACCGCTTCAGGTTGGTTGCTGCTCACTGGTGTTCCTTAAGTTCTTCGTTGACGGAAAGTTCAGGGACCCCAATGCTTCGTCCTCCGCAGACGGGCAGCACCTGTCCCGTGCAATATGGGGCCTCTGCCAGAAAGGCAACGGCTCGGGCAATGTCGTCTGGCTGCCCGATGTGGCGTACAGCGATGGATGCAAATATCTGTTGCCGAACATGTTCAGGAAGCGCCGCTGTCATCTCGGTTTCGATGAAGCCGGGAGCGATGCAGTTGACCGTGATCCCATATCGGCCCAATTCCAAGGCCAGAGAGCGGCTGGCCCCGACTAGTCCGCCCTTTGAGGTTGAGTATGCTGTGGACCCGAACGTGCCGAGCCATGCACGCGACGAGATGTTGACTATCGCTCCTCCCCCGCTGCGTCGCATGAGGTCCACGGAGGCTCCAATGAGGGCCAGGGGGCCGATGAGGTTAACCGCCATCAGGCTCGAAAAGAGAGTGAGGGGCATGCGTTCAATGAGCACATCCTTTAGGACGCCGGCGCAGTTGACCAACACATCCAGTCGTCCTAACTTTTCAGAGCAAAGACGCAGTGTCGCCTCTCTGGAGTCCTTGGCAGTAACGTCAAGCTGAACGGCCGTCGACTTGCCCCCGCCCTGTTCGATCTCTTCCTGGACCCTCAGGACTGCGGCGTGATCCAGGTCGCCGACAACCACGTGATAGGAGGAGGACGCGAGCCGGAGGGCGATCGCCCGTCCAATGCCGCGGGCAGCACCCGTGACCAGTGCTACTTTGATGTCGGTCATGGTCGTTTCCTTCCCAGCTCAGAACCGTCAGCGACCCAGATTTCCTGACCAGTCATCCAGGAATCGAGATCCAGCAATAGCGCCAACTGTTGGCGAAGCGATGCGGCTACGTCCGGAAGCTCGAGGCAGGCATCCGTGTCGACCAGTAGGACGTTCACGGCTATGGATTTGCGTTTGAGCTCCATGGACAAAGTGCGGCACATGGAGAGAATTCCTCCGCAAACCGTTCCTGCTGCGGCGTTACCGTCAACGCCCATCGCATGATCGGACGGGAGCGCCACAACCAGCCGGCCAGGCTTCTCGGCTTCGATGAGTCGGCTGATTACCGTTTGAAGTTCCGTGACTGTCCACAGCAGCGGCTGCTCAACGGAGGCCTCCAGGGTTTCGGCGGTCCATTGGTCTGCCGGCAAAGGCTCAGGGATCGAGGGAACAACACATACGCACTGGAGGGCAGCGACCGGCGTGGTTTCTGTGGCATCACTCGTCTGAAGGGTCGGAACCAATTTATGCAGCGTGCGTGCGTTTTCGCATGAGCCGACGAGCCAGGCAGGGTTGGATGGAGAATCCCGCAACGGAGTGATATCGCTATCCGGAAGTGCACTGATGTTCATTGCGCCATCACCACGGTTGTGACCGATCCACCGTCGGTGCCGTTAACGGTTCCGCCCTTGCAGTAGGCAAGGCCGACGCGGGCTGACTCGATCTGGCGCCCCCCGGCTGTACCGCGGAGCTGCCAGGTGAGTTCGCAGGCCTGCGCAACGCCTGTTGCGCCTACCGGATGGCCCCTGGACAACAGTCCCCCGCTGGGATTCACCGGCAATTTGCCGCCAATGCTGGTCAGTCCGTCCTGTGTCCACCGTCCGCCTTGACCGACGGGTATGAGACCGAGCCCTTCCATGCGGACGATTTCTGCGATGGTGAAGCAATCATGCATTTCAACGAAGTCGATTTCGCTCGGGCCCACTCCAGACAGTTCCCATGCAGCGGCCCCCGCCCTTCGGGAAACATCCTCGTCGTTCAGATCATCGGAACCCAACTGAAGGCTTCCGCTGACCAGGCCACAGCCTAGAATGCGAGGGGTGCTGCCGGCCGCGATTCCAAGGCGTTTCAATCCATTCGAACTGCACAGAATCATCGCGGCCGCACCGTCGGAGATCGGGCTGCAGTCCAACAATCCAAGTGGATCTGCTATGGGTCGGGCAGACAGAACGTCATTGAGGCTGATCGCGTGCTGGTACTGGGCATACGGGTTATGCACGGAATGCGCATGGTTTTTAACAGCAACTGAGGCAATCTGTTCCCGGGTTGCTCCATGATCCGCCATGTAGCGGCGGGCGCTCATGGCGTGGCCTGCGGCCATGACATAGCCCACGGCCGCGTCAAGGTCGCCTGGATCAGGTTTGACTCCTCCGGCGACCCGGTCGGTCATTTTCTCGACGCCAATGACGAGTATGACATCATGCAGGCCAGCTGCCAGTGCCACCCAAGCTTCACGGATGGCTGTGGCCCCGCTGGCACAGTAATTCTCCAAGTTTGTAATCGGCAAACCATCGAGACCAAGATTGACTGCGATTCGCTGCCCGGCAACGGGTCCTCCGAAGACATGACCGACATACAAGGCGTCGATATCCGTCACCTTCGCACCAGCGTCGCTTATGGCCTCGCGCGATGCTGCTGCGGCCATATGTTCAAGGGTCACTGACGCGGGAAACTTTCCGAACCTAATCATTCCGACGCCTGCAACGTTGGCGGGATCAATACTCATGCTATTTCCTCACTTATCAGGCGGAACTTGTACCCAAGCACGGCTTCATTCCCGCGCGAACGAAACTCTGCCGGCATGACCTCGACCCGATCGTTAATGGCCAGTTCGTCTGGGCTCTCAGTGGCGCATTGGGCCATGACGCGGCAGCCATCGTCCAGGTCCACCTGAGCGAGTGCATAAGGGACCGGGGTGCCTGGCGGGGCCTGCCGAATCACAGTGAACGTATGGAGGCGCCCGTAGGGAGACAGGCGCACTACTTCCATTTCGGCCTCTGGTTTGCGACACCGCGGGCAGAAGGCGCGCTGTGGAAAAGTAACGTATCCGCAATCGCTGCACCGAGAACCCAACAGTCCGAAAGGCTCCCGAGCGACGTACTCGGGGTTGAAGGGCTCAAGTTTGAGCAAATCCTCAAAAGTCTGCTGACTCATATCATCTCCTTCGATGTGACATCACTCTCATCATATCCTGATATTTGATACAATATCAATGAACGTCTGAGCTCGACGAGGAGAAGAGGATCAAATGGGAACACTAGATGGAGTGCGCGTGGTGGAGATGGCGGGCCTGGGGCCAGTGCCTTTTGCAGCCATGATGCTTGCCGATATGGGGGCCGACGTGGTCCGTATCGACTCTCCGGTCCGCAATCCGGAGGATCCGCATGACCGCACAGGCCCCATTTGGCGGGGGCGGTCAGGAATTTCTTTGGACTTGAAGGACCCTCTTGATCTAAGCCGGGCGAAGGAACTGCTCGAATCCGCTGACGTGGTCTTGGAAGGCTACCGGCCCGGCGTGATGGAGCGGCTTGGTTTGTCGCCCTCAGAGCTGATCGCCGCTAATCCTCGGCTCATCGTTGGGCGAATGACGGGATGGGGTCAGGACGGGCCGTTGGCTCGGGAAGCGGGGCACGACATCAACTATCTGGCCATGTCCGGCATACTCCGCCAAATCGGGCGCGAGGGTGAGCGGCCGCTCCCGCCGCTCAATCTGGTCGGTGATTATGGTGGCGGCGGCATGCTGTTGACGGTTGGAGTGTTAGCGGCGCTGGTCGAACGCGCGACCTCGAAACGGGGTCAGGTCGTCGACGCGGCCATGATTGACGGAGCTGCCCTACTCATGGTCTCGGTCATGGGCTGGATTGCGAAGGGCACCTGGCAGGAACCGCCCGGAACAAATGCCATCGATACAGGCTCCCCGTTCTATGAGGTATACCGGACAGCGGATAATCGTGACCTTGCTGTCGGCGCTGTTGAGCCGCGGTTCTACGAACGGCTGCTTGAGGTCCTCGGGCTGGATCCAACGCTGCTAGCCCACCAATACGATCGCGCGAGCTGGCCGGCCACCAAGAAAATGTTTGCGGACACAGTCTCTCAGCGCACCCTGACAGAGTGGACGGAGGCATTCGACACGGCGGATGCCTGTGTGAGCCCCGTTTTGACAATTAGGGAGGCTTACAGCCACCCGCATTTTGACGCTCGGGGCACATGGACCAGCTTCGGAGACGCCATCCAGCCAGCCGCGGCACCCCGGTTCAGCCGGACCCCAAGCGTCACAGCCGAAATGTCGTCTGGGGAATCTCTGGAATCCGTCGTAGAACGTTGGAGCACGCCACGCTTGGCCGTGACTGAAGATCTAACGACCAGCAGGCCCATACGATGAGCCCTTCTATCCATTTTCGGCCATTTGCCTATTTTGGTGCGATCTTGGGTTCCGACGTCGGTCACCGCAGGGAGCGAGGTTGAAGGCAACGAGTGCCGGACAACTGAGAGCACTCACAGCCGACACCGTGCCGGACACGGAGGAAATCCGCCCGGGAATTTGGGCCGTTCCCCTCAGAATTCCCCATGGCCGGATCCGATACATACTGACGTATCTGATTCTGGACACCAGAGACGATGTGCACATCATCGACGCCGGGTGGGATTCAGTCTTGAACCTGGCAACGTTATCCGATGCCCTCAATGACATCGGCCGTGCAGTTACCGATATTTCTTCCGTCACGGTGACGCACATGCATCCGGATCATATCGGCATGGCGTCACGACTCCGCGATTACTCGGGTGCGGAGATACGAATAGGTCGCAACGAGCAGCAAGCTATGATCCTGATGGCCGAGGGTGTTGAACCGACGCTCACACCGGCGCACTTGGAGATGTGGGGTGTTCCCGGACATCGACAAGAAGAATTAACCGGGCCCATCAGCATTACCAACGAGTTTTACTCGCTGCAGGCGGACGTACTTCTCGGGGACGCTGAGGCCCTCAACATTCCAGGACGTCACCTGACCGTTGTAGACACACCAGGACACACCACAGGACATATCTGCCTGGCCGATTCGTCATCGGGCATCCTCTTTTCGGGGGACCATGTTCTGCCCACCACGCACTCCGGGCTCGGACTTGGAGGGCTGCGCTCAAAAAACCCTGTTTCCGACTACCTGGCTTCCCTGGAACGGCTTGCGGCCTTTGATGCGTACGAGGTCTGCCCGGGACATGGATTCCGATTCGTGGGCCTTGCCCAGCGCCGACAGGATCTGGCGCAGCATCACCTCCGTCGCTTGAACGAAACGTCAGTCGCGCTGGCCAAGAACCCGACAGCGACAGTCTGGGAGGTTGCCGAGCAACTGTCCTGGGGAAGCGGCTGGCATCAACTAAAGGGCTATCACCTCCAATCTGCAATTGCTCAGACAGCCATGCATCTTGACCACATCCGCTCTTCGGACGGCAGCTACAGGCGCGGGAACCCCGCTCCGCTCCACGCCATATTTGATCCCACTGCTGCTGCGGCCCGATGAAGCTCCTTCTATCCGCAAGCACCCTCCGAATGCCCACTTCCAAGGCATTGATGGCGATGTCCTTGCTGTTCTTTGCGATGTTCGTGGCCGCAGGAGCACCCTCGCCTTTGTACGCGAGGATGCAAGCTGATTGGGCGTTCCCCTCGTGGGTGCTGACACTGGCTTTCTCTGCCTACGTCGTAACAATGATGCTCGCCATTCTCGTTGTCGGCGCGCTGTCCGACTTCGTCGGGCGACGGCCTGTCCTGGCTTGTGCACTGGGTGTCGAAATTTCGGCCATGCTCGTACTCTGTTTCGCCACGAATGTGCAGTGGGTCATCGCCGGAAGGGCCCTTCAAGGACTTGCGACAGGCACAGCAACAGCCACTCTCAGCGCAATGCTCACCGAACTCGCCTCGCCGCAGCGACCAGCAACAGGGCCCATCATTGCCAGCTTTGCCACCCAAGGAGGGATGGGAACTGGGGCTCTGATGGCCGGACTGTTGGCGCACACCATGACGACTCCCGGACCCATGGTCTTTTCCTTACTGGCTGGGACCTTCGTGGCAGGAATCGTCTTCGTCCAGCTGACACCGGAGACTACCGCAAGGAAGCCTGGCGCCAGGAAATCGTTGCTCCCACACGTCCGGGTTCCCGTACAGGCCCGGACCAGTTTTTGGGGCGTAGTCCCCGTGGTGAGCGCGGTATGGATGACCGGAAGCTACTTCATGAGCCTGCTCCCCAGTGTGATGCTGTTGTCATTCGAGGGTGCCTCGGACCTGGCGGGTGCCGCGGCCATCGCCCTTTTAGCTGGAACGGGCGCGGTATGTTCGATCCCAAGTCTGGCTGCGCCGGCCCGGACTACAGCCATAGCGGGATGTTGCTTCCTCATTGGAGGAATGGCCATTTTGCTAACAGCTGTGTCCCTCAGGTCCTTGAGCTGGTGCTTGGTGGCTGCAGCAGTCAGCGGCATTGGATTCGGTCTTGCCAATTCAGGAGCTTTTCGTCTCGTTGAGAGGATGGCGCCCTCGTTGGACAAGGCTCAGACATTCTCGGGCATCTACATGGCTTGCTACGTGGCGGGCTCGGTACCTGTAATCTGCGCCGGATTCCTGGCAGATATGACCGGCCTGAAGACTACGAGCTACATCTACGGCGTAGCGGTGATTGTAGTTGCTGTCCTTGGGGCGGTCGCACAACTAAGGCCTCGGCGGGGGACCTGTATCCCGACGCCGGACATACGGACACCCGGGCAACAATAGGATGACCGTGGTGGGAAGATGTCCAGCCTTACCATTTATCCGCCGATCCAAGGTGCTCAGTCCTCTCGAATCAGGCGTGATTTGCTCAGTCGCCCTTTTCCGTTTCAGCCGTCGCCGCGGCGACGCGCGCGTCGAAGTGGGCGGCCAGCAGTTCGCCTGAGTGGACGATGTGCCGCTGCATGGCGGACCGGGTTGCCTCCGGGTCCTGTGCCTGGATGCCCTTGAGTAGTTCGGCGTGGTCGTTCATGGTGGCCTGCGGCCAGCCGGGGATAGCGGAGTAGAACTGCCGGGGGACGTATCGTGTGACCAGTCCCAGGACCCAGACGGTTTTCCGGGAATCGGCCAGCAGGTTGATCTCGCGGTGGAAGGCGTGGTTCTTTTCTTCGAGGCGGTCGTGGTCGTTCCGGGCGGCGGCCGCGATCAGCTCGTGGTGCAGTGCCTCGAGTTCGGCCACGTCCTGCTCGCTCGCGTTGGCGGCGGCGCGGGCGGCAAGTTCGCCGCCGATGAGTGCCTGGACCTGAAATAGGTCGCGGATGTCCTGTCCGGTCAGCGGCGCCACCACGAATCCATGCCGTGGCACGAGTTCCAGAAAGCCCTCCACGCGCAGGGCCTGCAGGGCCTCGCGGGCCGGCGTCGTGGAAATGCCCAGGTCCTCACCGATGGTCTCTGGCCGGACAAGGGTCCCAGGCTGCAGTTCGCCTGACATGATGAGGCCTCGGATATGGGCGGTGGCCTTCTCGCTCAGTTGCGGGCGTGCACTGCTGCGGGGACGGCGGCTAGTCATGGTCTCCGGACTCTTTCTCATCATTTTTCCCGTTCTAACTTACGTCATGAGCCACGCCCGGGCCCGGATCCGAGTCCTGCAGGAGCAGGGGCGGCTGTTACTGCTCCTTCCCTGCGCGCTGCAGGATGCGTTTGGCCCGCTCGGTGACGGGGCGGTCGATCATCTGGCCGTCCACTTGGGCGGCGCCGCCTTCGGCGCCGATGACGGACTGCGCCCACTCTACGTCGACCTGTGTGGGTGCGAATGCCCCGTGCACAGTGGCCAGCTGGGCGGGGTGGATGCAGAGCTTGCCCCCGAAGCCGAAGTTCCGGGCGAGCCGGGCAGAGTCGGCCACTTTGCCGGCGTCCTTGATATCAGTGGAGGGTGAATCGAGCGGCGCGGCGATGCCGGCGGCGCGGGAGGCCAGGACCAGCTCGGACCGGGCGTGGTCCAGGAAGCGGTCCCCGCCTTCGGCATCGATGTCCAGGGCGAAGTCGATGGCGCCGAAGGCTAGTCGGGTCACGCCAGGCACGCGGGCCAGTTTCAGTGCGTTGACCACGCCGAGGGCGGATTCAATGAGTGGGACCAGAGCAAGGTGATTTGGCATGTCGGCACGGAGTTGGCGCAATGCGCCGGCGTCTTCCGCCTTCGGCACCATGATGCCGAGCAGACCCGAGCCCGGCGTCCGGGCGGCGGAGAGCAGCATGGTGATGTCGGCGTCGTACTGGCGGGAACCTTGGGGGTTCACCCGCACCAGCGCACGCACGCGGGCACCGCCGCCGTCGGGCGCCACTGCCTCCAGCGTCGCGGTCAGCGCAGCGGACTTCGCGGCCGGCGCGACGGCGTCCTCGAGGTCGATGATCACGACGCCGGCGCCTGCCGCGGCGGCCTTGGCGAACCGTTCGGGGCGGTCACCGGGAACGAACAGCGCGGTGACTGCCTGTGCGACGGTGTCGGCGCCGGAAACGGCGAGGCTTCCTGCCGCCGTCACTGGAAGTCTCCGATCGAGGGCAGGCTGGACTCGTTGGGGCGGGCGGATTCGACGCCGGGAAGGTGCCCCTGCCGGTAGACCATAAACGTCCGGCGGTAGCTGATCACGATCTTGCTGTCCTGATTGAAGCCCTCGGTCGCGACGGTGACAAGGCCGAGGTTGGGGCGGGACTTGGACTCCCGGATGGAGAGGACCTTGGAGCGAGAGTAGATAGTGTCGCCTTCATAGACGGGGTTCGGCATGCGGACCTCGTCCCAGCCCATGTTCGCGAAGACGTTCATGGACAGGTCGATGGTGGACTGGCCGGTGACCAGCGCGAGCGTGAACGTGGAGTTGACCAGCGGCAGGCCAAACTCGGTGGCCTTGGCGAAATTACGGTCGACGTGGGTCTTCGCCACATTCTGCGTCATCAGGGTGAAGGACTGGTTGTCCGCCTCGGTCACTGTCTTGCCGAAGGGGTGGTAGTAGATGTCCCCGGGCGAGAAGTCCTCAAACAGGCGGCCTGTCCAGCCTTCTACTACGCGGCCTTCCCCGACTGGCGCCTGGGCTGCTTCTTTGGTCATCGATGGTCTCCTTGGTTCGCTGCATCCGGCGGCGATAGTGCTCCGTGAACGCCCAATATATTAGATCTCCACGCCAGTCTGACGGAATAATTCGCTATATGTCAAGGATTTTTGGTTCGCGTGATTACCCCGGGTACCTCTTGTGAGATGCCAATATATTGCGTAGTGTCATTTGCAGAGGTGACGGAAGGTCGCCAGCAACGTTTCGAAGGAGCACCGATGCACACCCTGACTGCCGGACTGGACCAGCTGCGCGAGCAGACCCGTCTCCTGTGCGAAGGCTTTCCGGACGAGTACTGGCGCGAGACGGACCGCAACCGCCGCTACCCGCAGGAGTTCGTAAATACCCTCACCGAGGCGGGCCTGCTTTCGGCGCTGATCCCGGCCGAGTACGGCGGCCTGGGCCTGGGCCTGACCGAGGCCAGCGTCATCATGGAGGAAATCAACAAGTCCGGCGGCCACTCAGCGGCATGCCACGCACAGATGTACACCATGGGTGCCCTGCTGCGGCACGGCAACACCGCCCAGAAGCAGGAATACCTGACGCAGATCGCCGCCGGCGAACTGCGGCTCCAGGCCTTCTCCATCACCGAGGACAAGGCGGGCTCGGACACCACCAGCATCGAGACTGCGGCCGTCCGCGATGGCGACGATTTCGTCATCACCGGCCACAAGAGCTGGACCAGCCGCATTGATGAGTCCGATCTTCTCTTTGTCCTGGCGCGCACCTCCGAGAAGCCCGAGGGCAAGGGTGCCGACAAGACCCACGGCCTGACGCTTTTCCTGGTGGACCTGCGCCAGGTCCGGGCCGAACAGCCTGAGTCGCTTGAGGTCGTCAAGGTCCGCACCATGTTCAACTACGCCACCAACCAGGTCTTCTACCGCGGCATGCGCGTGCCGGCATCGGCCGTGATCGGCGAGGTGGGCAAGGGCTTCCGCTACGTCATCGACGGCTGGAACGCCGAGCGCATCCTGCTGGCCTCCGAAGCGATCGGCGACGGCTACTGGTTCACGAAGCGGGGCGTGGAATACGCCAACAGCCGTGAGGTCTTCGGCCGCAAGATCGGCACCAACCAGGGCGTGCAGTTCCCCATCACCGACGCGTACATGAAGGTCCGGGCCGCAGACATGATGCGCTACGAGGCCGCCCGGCTCTTCGACGCCGGCGAACCCTGCGGCGCCGAGGCGAACATGGCCAAGCACCTCGCCTCCGAAGCCAGTTGGGCCGCCGCCAACGCCTGCCTCGATACCCACGGCGGATACGGCTTCGTGGACGAGTACGACGTCGAACGCAAGTTCCGCGAAACCCGCATGTTCCAGGTGGCCCCGATCAACAACAACATGATCAAGAGCTTCGTGGCCACCAAGGTCCTGGGCCTGCCCCGCTCCTACTGACCGTGTCAGCAGGAAGCACAGGAAGCAACTGTTATGGCCGTCTCTGAAGCCTGCTGGATGTCCCAAACAGACGGTGAGATGAAGCCACAGGCTCATATGGAGACCAACCGTCCAGCACGAGCGTCAAGTTGACGCTGGAGAACGGCGATGTCACAACCGTCCGGATGACCCGGAATGCTACAGCTCCCACCTCTTTGGACTACCACCAGAGGTTCACAGATGCTGTCCGGGCAGTTGTTGTTGACCGCAGGATTGATGACCTCCTCGTCCAGAAGATCGCCGGGTCCAGCGGCACCCCGCGACGGTTTCAATGCCGCTGTCGACAAGATCAAAGAAGCCGCCCGAGAAGGCTGAAAGCCCTACCTATCCCGCAAGTCCCGCGGAGGCGCTAGTAGTATCCGCGGGACTTGCGGGATTCATGCCTAGTGTCGGCACGGCTGCTTATTCGTTGGCTACTGCCTGCCTCGACGATGTTCTGCACCACGCACTGCCATCACACGCAGCAAGGCACGACACATTTACGGTGCTAGAGCAAAGATAGACATATGGTCCATTATCGGCGTTAAAAGCACGGGAGTAGAAATAGCTGCGAGAACTGGGGTCCAGCAGGGCGAGGTCTTCGACAATCGCCGGCCGTCACTGTAATGAAGCGACGAGTCGGCAGAGCGCTTCAATGCCAGGTATCTGATCTGGGGAGACGAGAAGTGCTTAGCGGTGAGGATCTCGTTGATCAAGTTCCTACTTGAACTGTCGTACCAACGACGGCGACGCTTGCCCCGTTTGTGTTCTCCTGCTGCTCCTCGTTCACGACTATGTCCGTTCCGCGATGTCGGCCGTCATCCGCGGCGGTGCCGGTGAGGTGGCGAAACACCTCGTGTGCGTTGCGGTGTACGCGGTTGCGCAACAACTTGCCGTCCTCGCGGACGTCCAAAACCGCAGTGCCGTGCATGTGGATGGGTTGGCCATCCGGCTGGGTCCCCAACGCGCCGTTGTTGCGCCCCTTGAACTCCCACATGGCGCAGACGCGAGAACCGTCGTGGTTCTCGAACGTCTCAACCGTGCGAAACTCAAAGTCCTCGATCTGCCCCAGGAAGGTTCGGATCCAGTCCTTAAAGCGTTCTCTGCCATGGATTTCGTGGCCGGCGTTGTCGATGACAAAGTCTTCAACAACGAACTCGTCGGCCGCCTCAGGATCCTTGGCTTGCCATACATGCGAGAAGAAGCTCTCGACTATCTGGCTGCTGTTAGGCCGGCTCATGCTCCTCCTCGGTAAGTTCTGGTCCGCTGGACACGGGCAACGGGATCAATTGCTGAGTTGCAAACTCTAACTCAGGTCCGTAGGCGCGGCAACCTCGGACATTTGCGACTCCATTCTGCGTTGCAGTCACTGACGCTTCACGCAATTAATCAAGTGCCCACTGCTGGGTGAGCGCGGTGTCAGCGAGGGGGTTGCCTGGCGGAAACCGCTCTTCGTTTTTGTAGGGTTAGGCGGGGAGTGTTTTTCCGACGAACTCTATTATGTTTCTCCAGGGCGGGGGCGACGTGCTGCTCTTGGTCGTAGAGCTCGACGTGGCTGGCGTCCTCGATCCAGACGAGTTCCTAGGGGCCGGCTTGGTGTCCAAGCTTCGATGCTCATCCATGCGGTGATGGCACGGGTGCCGACGATCATGAGCGCGGGACGCTGGCCGATGAGAGGCCAGGCGTCGAAGAGGCCATCTTGTCGAAGCTGGTCCAGTCGAAGAACGCCGCTGCGCTCGTGCTGGGCCCGGAGTGCGGTAGGCGCCGTGCTCGCCGCCGAGTTCGCGGGTTTGTTCGATCGTTTCGGGGAACAGGGTGAGCGCGCCGGGGTCTTCGCCGGCGGCGGCTGCGGTCCGCGCGGCCGCCGCAGCGTCGAGTATCCCTAGGCGTGGCATCAGATCACGCAGTGGTGCTGGTGATTAGCCACGCCATGGCTTCTGCCCGGGAATGGAAAAAGCGTTTGCGACGGGGTGTCTCGTTCATCTCCAAAACGAAGTTGGCGATCACTATGTCTACTGGTGAAGCGCCCAGCATCGCCACATGTGATGCCTGTCAGGTCCGGGCGAATACTGCGCGGGCCCCGCGACTGACCTCGAAGATTGTGCCCATGTCCACAAGCAGTGGGCGTTCAGTTTCCGCAATCTCCTGACCGGATGACGGCTTTGTACATCCACTTAAGCTGAAAAATTCCGTGCTCATCCAAAAACCTCGTCGGTCAGCTCTCCGTCCAGGGACTCCGACTTCCGGACCTGGTGGGCCGAGCATCGCATCACATCAACAGGATACGAAATCAAGTATTACCGGCACCCACTCGTCGGCGAGCACGCCTTCGACTGCCACACCTGGAACAGTTCCGACGGCAGCGGACAGCGCCATCATGGTGCTCACGGCCGAGCCCGGAAGCCCATCCGACGACGTGCTGCGCATTTACTGTCATGGCAGGATCAGCAGGCTTCCGCAGCCAGGACGTTTCACCGACCCTCCTGACCACGGCTGCTCTTGTACGTATCTACGCGAGCAGGAAATGAAGGGGCGCTGTTCCTGCGGTAGGCAAGATAGCCATGACATTCTGATGCCCAGCAGCCTGCTATTCAGATATTGCGTGGTTGGCCAACGACCCACAGCGTGAGCCCGTGAAAGCGGCGTTGGCTGATCCGTTCACCCGCCGCTGTAAGCGCATGGAGAAGTGTGTCCAACCTGCGAACGCCGGTTTGACGAAATCGCAGGCGTTATGTGCGAGAAGACTCCGCAGCAGCTGCCAGCGAGCCGATGGCGCAGAGTTTCCTCACGTCATGCGGATGGATAAATCTCGGACTGCATTGTTGACAACGCAGTCCGAGATAGCGCAGAATCGGGTTGGCCGCAACGACGCGGACCATATTCGAGGAGTGATCATGAATGAAACTCAACGTTTGACTAGGCCGACGGCCGCTGGCCGGAGGGAGTTCTCCCATGTCCGTTGAACAAACGCAGACCCATGTCTCGCCCACGCGCGTGGCGTTCGCGAGCGCCGTAGGTACTGCGATCGAGTGGTATGACTTCTTTATCTTCAACACGGCTGCCGCGCTTGTGTTCGGCCGGCTCTTCTTTCCGACGGTGAGCCCGACGGCCGGGACGTTGGCGGCGTTCGCGACATTCGGCGTGGCGTTCCTCGCGAGACCAGTTGGCGGGGTCGTCTTCGGGCATTTTGGGGATCGTCTCGGCCGGAAGAAGATGCTGGTCCTCTCGTTGCTTATCATGGGCGTGAGCACCTTTGCGGTCGGTCTGCTGCCCACATACGAGGCAATCGGCATCTGGGCACCCATCTTGCTGGTGACTCTTCGGTTCCTGCAGGGTTTCGCGGTCGGCGGGGAATGGGGCGGCGCTGTGCTCATGGCCGCCGAACACGCCCCGAAGAATAAGCGCGGGTTCTATGCGAGCTGGCCGCAGGCCGGCGTTCCGGCCGGGCTCGTGCTCGCCAGCGTCGCCTTCATCGTCCTCGGCTGGATGCTGTCCGACGAGCAGTTCCTCGCCTGGGGATGGCGGGTACCGTTCCTCATCAGCGCCGTGCTCATTTTGATCGGCATGTACATCCGGTTCAAGGTCGTCGAGTCGCCTGCCTTCCGCGCCGTTCAGGAGAACGACAACACAGCAAAGCTACCCGTCGTCGAGGTGTTGCAGACCGAGCGCCGGAGTCTCATGCTTGGGATGGGCGCCCTGTTCGCATCCGGAGTGCCCTTCTACGTAGCCACCGTCCTGTCACTCACGTACGTCACGGAGAGGACGGGTCTGTCACGTGAGACCGTCCTGTTCTGCCTGCTCGGCGCCGCGCTGCTCCAGGTGTTTACGATGCCCGCGGCTTCGCTCCTGTCCGACCGGATCGGGCGTCGCCCGGTGCTCATCACAGGCGCGGTCCTCTCCATCGTTCTCGCGTTTCCGTTCTTCTGGCTGCTCGACACCGGCTCGGTGCCTCTGGTGTTTCTCGCGCTTGTCTTGGCCATTTCCGTCGTGCACGCCCTCACCTACGGCCCAGTGGCCGGCTTCATCGCCGAGCTCTTCCCGACCCGCGTGCGCTACACAGGCTCGTCGATCAGCTTCCAGTTCGGCGCCATGCTCGCCAGCGCCCCGACACCGTTCGTCGCTGGGGCGCTGCTCGTGTGGGCAGGAGGGCCCTGGGCGATCTCGCTCTATATCGTCGCAGCGGCCGTGATAACGATTTTCGTCGTCAAGGCCGCCCCGGAGACCTTCCGCCAGGAGACCGATGCGAGCCCGGGACAGCCCGCGGAAAGCGCGGCCCTCAGATGACCGTCACGGCGGCACAGGCGGCTGCCACGATCATACGAAGAGAAGGAAATCCAATGCCGAAATCACCGAACTCACGCAGGAAAGCGCTGAAGGTGCTTCTCGATGCGCCAGGTCCGCTGGTGCTTCCCGGTGCGTACGACGCCCTGAGCGCACGGCTAGTCGAGCGAGCGGGCTACGGCGCCACGTACCTCGGGAGTTACGCCGCAGCGGCGTCCGCGTTCGGGCTCCCCGATGTCGGTCTGCTCACGCTCGATGAGATCGCCGAGCAGACCAAGCGCATCGTCGACGCCGTGGACATTCCAGTGCTCGCGGATGCCGAGAATGGCTTCTACGACTTTGCCAACATCTGGCGTGCGGTCAAGGTTTTCGAAGACACCGGTGTCGCAGGCGTGCACATCGAAGACAACCTTGGGGGTAAGCACACGTCGACACCGCTGGGACTGCTTCCGACCGAGCGGATGGCGAGCAAGATCCGGGCGGCAGTCGACGCCAGGACCGACCCCGATTTTATCGTGATCGCCCGGTCGGACGCGGCATGGGTCGAGCACGACATCGACGGGTGCGTCCGTCGTCTCGAGGCGTATGCCGCGGCGGGAGCGGATATGGTGTTCGCCCCGGCGATCTCTGCGGTCGAGCTTCGCCGAGTGCGCGACCGTATTCCCGTTCCCGTCATGGTGGCGGGCGACCTGCTCGATGTCCCCGGCTCCGATGAACCCTCGAGCACGATCGCGGAGTACGGCGATGCCGGGGCGGACGTGGTCCTGTTGTGGTACAGCGTCATCGGCGCCGCGTCGAAAAACGTCGCCGCCGTACTCGACGCGTTGCGCGGAGGCAAGGAGGTCGCGGACGTCAAAACCCTCGTGACCGATCAGCGAGCGTTCGAAAATAGCATGGGGTACGCCGAGTACGAACTGCGCAGCGCCCGTTACGCGACTGCGCTCGGAACGAAGGAGCCGAAGGCATGAGTGGCAAGACTGTCTACACGGGAGCGCGCCTCATCAGCGGCGAGCATGTCATTGAGGACGCGGCTATCGCCGTCCGTAACGGCGTGATCGAGCACATCGGCGCGACATCGGAAGTCGCGCCGGGCGACACCTTAGTGTCCTTGGCAGGCAAGACTGTCATTCCCGCGATTGTGAACCCCCACGGCCATATCGGTTACATGCGCGGGACCACGACGGACGCCACCTTCTACTCGCGTTCGAACGTAATTGACCACCTGCACCGATTGGCCTACTACGGGGTTAGCACTTTCCAGTCGCTAGGCACCGATCGCGATGACACGGAAATTGGCGTCCGCGACGACCAGCGCAGGGGCGCACTCGGGGAGCGTGACGTCGCCCAGCTCCTCACCGCAGGCTCTGGCATCGTCGCACCGACTCCTGGTGAAACTAACGGCGGCCCGTTTTTCGCAACCGATGTCGTCTACGAGGCGACGAGCGTAAAGGGCGCCCGCGAGCACGTCCGCCGGCTGGCGGCGAAGAAGGTGGACGCCGTGAAGCTCTGGCTCGACGACCGCAGCGGCACGAAGGCAAAGCTTCCCCCGGAGATCTTCGCGGCCGTGATCGAGGAGGCTCACAGTCACGCGCTACCCGTCGCAGCGCACATCTATACGCTCGACGAGGCGAAGGCTGCGGTGCGTGCCGGGGTGGATATCCTCGCCCATCTGCCGCGAACCGGTACGGATGACGAGTTAATTGCCATGCTCAAGGACCGCAATGTCGCCGTGTTCACGTCGATGTCTATCCAACGTCCCCCTGGTGAGGATTGGCTCGACGAGCCGGCGATTACAGACGTCCTGCCGTGCGATGCCGTCGAGGGACTTCGCGCGACCATCAGGGAGCGTGGGCCGGTGCCGCTCTACGACACTGTCGATGTCTACCGGCGCATGGAGGAGACGCTCGTGACCTCGGCGGAGGCAGGGGTGCGGCTGGTGTTCTCGGCCGATTCCGGTTTGCTTGCGCAGATCATCGGCGTCGCCGAACACCGCGAACTCGAGGCGCTCGTCGCTGCGGGTCTGTCACCGCTGGCGGCGCTCAGGATGGCCACGGAGACGTCGGCCGAGCTGCTGGGGCTGTCCGATCGCGGCGTGCTTCGCGAGAACCGACGTGCTGACTTCATCGTGCTCGATGACGACCCGCGGCACGACATCACGGCGACCCGCCGCATCACCGACGTCTATCTCGCGGGCACGCGCGTCGATCGGGACGGGCTGCGCGCAAGATGGCAGGAGAGCAACGGTAAGCTGGATTGAACCTAAATACGGAGGCGACGCATCGATGAGTACGGTGAAGACGAGTACCGAGGTGGAACTCGAGCTGCGTGAGCGGATTCTTCGTCGGGATTATGTACCGGGGACGCAACTGGTCGAGGAGCGCCTGGCGCGCGAGCTCGGGACGTCCCGGAACATCGTCCGAACTGCCTTGTTGGCGCTCGAGTCGAAACACCTCGTCCAGAGGATTCCGAACCGCGGCGCGATCGTCGCCAAGTTGGACAGCGAGCGGCTCTTCGAGCTTTACGACGTCTTCGAACTGCTCGAGGGACTTGCCGCACGTCTGGCCGCCGCGCACTCAAAGCCAGAGGACTGGGACGAGCTAATCGCCCTCTTCGGCGAGCCGCTCGAGGCCGCGGTCGACCGGGGAGACTACGAGTGTTATTTCGACGCGGTCAAGCAGTATCGGCGTACTGTCATTGAGCACGCGGCGAATTCGTATCTCGATGAGGTGCTGTCCGGCATCCACGACCAGGCGCATTCGATCATCCGCCGCATCCTCATCATCCCCGGGCGGGCACACGACAGTCTCCTCGAGCATCGGAGGATCATCCAGGCGCTTCATGCGGGCGACGAGGAAGGAGCCGAGCGGCTGAAGCGAGAGAACATGCGTGCAGCCCGAAAGGCTCTCGAGGCCTACCGGGACTTCTTGATTTGAGCTCGTTTCAGGCGATGCAGGGGTAGCAACTTCGGCCGGCAGTTTCGATGGACAGCCTGTCACCTATCTCTGCACAGGCGTTCGCCGGGTCCTTTCTCGTGGCGAAGCCGGGGCACGCCTCGTTATCTGCGAGTTCGGACGCCCGCCGGTCGGACTCTTGGCTAATCTCGGTGACCTTGGGGCGCGGGTGTCGTTACGGCTGAAACCAACCGCAGGATGCCTGTCCAGGGGCTGGAGACGCCGAATCCATCGCCGACGCTTCAAACCGGCTTATTGAAGGGACGGCCCGGCATCTCACAGGCCCGACGACCTGCGGGCCAAGACGCTCGGCTCCAACTAGAGTCGACAGCGTCAATCCCAGGGGCCGTGAGCGTTTCGAGTTCACGGTCCCTGAGGGTTTCGATCCTTCTCCCCCGATGGGACCGGGCCGGTTCAACCGGGGGCCTTCGACGCGGCATGAAGATCCGACCCGTTTGACAACGCCAGGACTGCATCAAGGTTCGACGAACGGACTCTTCCGCCCGCAGCCAGCCGGCTGACATGCTCACCGGGGCGTCGCGTCTCGGCCTGGAAGACTGGACGCCAGCCAAGTCATACACCTTCGGCACCCCTTCGGAAACGACATCTTGGGTCGTCCCGCTTCGGGCCATCACGGCTAAGATACCCCCGCTCTTGGCAGGTTCCAGCTCCATCACTCCTGCAGTGGAGCTGGAACCCGGCCGCAGTACACGCAAAATTCCGCCAGGATTTCAAGCACTAAGGGAACACATGAAGTACCACCGGCAGTACGAATGGCTGCCCGTCCGCGGAGAAGCCGTGCCAATCCAGAACAACGGAATAGTCATCCATGAAGGCATTGTCGACGCGGTCACCGCGGATGATTCCATACTCTGGATTGCAGCTCAAAGCGCCAACACCCGGAAGATGGTCTGCAAGGCAGAAGGCGATGAAGTCTGGATCACCTACAAGTGGGACACCACTGCAGCCAGCGATTACCCATCCCTGCCCCGACCGGTTGTAGGCAGTCCGCGGGAATTTCTCACCATTGCGCGATGAGCCTGGGGACGTTTTCAACGACTGCGGCACGATGTGCGGCGGCGTTAGGTAGTTGAGCCCGGCTCATTCAGGTATAAGCGTGTGCCAGGTCATCCCCAAGGCACGCACGCTGTGAGGTTTTTACCCGCCTGCGCGTCGCCCTCCTTCTCCAATTGTATGCAGACGGATCACCTGCCTGGGATGGTGATTAGAGCCACCTCAGGGTGGTCCTCCTGTAGGAGGACCACCCTGATTCCGTGCACTGCTCGCGGGCCAAGAGATAGCGCCACTGGCTTGCCGGGCCGAGCTGCTGTGCAAGGAGGGTCGCCCGATGAAACTACGGGGCTATAACCATCCAGGAATCCGGAGCACTGTCCTCGCCTGGGCTGAACCCTGCGGACACCTGCACTCGTCGCCCGGTCCTGACGCCACCTCCGGCGGGCGACGTCAGGACCCCAGGACCCGATCCTCAAAAGGTCGGCGTAAAGACTTGGCCTCCGCAGGCACGTAGCCGCCTATGAAGGCCTTGGGCGGCGGCTTCGAGATCAATAACATCCCTTCCGCGGCGATCAGCTGTGCCGGGCTAGGTAACAACCTGAAAAGGGCCCTGTTCCTCCCCGCGTCCGGCGCCCCTGAGACTCCCGCGATCCGGCCCTGCTTCCCACCGGAAACGAGCAGCAGAAAACGCGGGTGCCCCCTACTCGACGCTCCTGGGCGGCACCGGCAACGAAAAACTCGAGTTCTCAACCGCTGTGGACAAACATCAAAAAGGTCCTCCAGTGCCAACCCACAGGCACTGCGGGCATCAGAATTGATTACCCTTACGGATAACTTGTCGTCCGCGGATCCGGCAATATGGAGGCCTTTTCCACGAAATGTCAGCGTCCGTCTCGGACCTACCGCACCGACTGGATGCTTTCCGCAAAAGCAGAAGCATCGCGCACGGCAAACGCGTGCTGAGCTGCAAGGCGTCCGAACGTCAGGCATCGCAGGACGGAGGTCGCAACCGGGTATGCATGATAGAAAGCACCCGTCAATTCACCTGCCGCGTAAAGGCCTGGGATGGCAACTCCGGAAGGGGTGACGACCCGGGAGTCAGTATCCGTTCGAAGGCCACCGAAAGTGAAGCAAATGACTCCCGTCAGCGGAAAGCCGACAAACGGACCTTCATCCAGGGGAACCGCCCAATTGGATTTAGGTGGCCTAATTCCTTCAGTATGTTTGCCATCAAGTCGGCGCCAGTCAAACGCATCGTCCGTCACAGCCGCGTTGAACTCCTCGATTGTTTTACTCACGGGTTCAAAGTCGAGCCCTAACTTCTCAGCGAGTTCCTCAATGGTGTCAGCCTTTTCCGGTGCAAGGTCACTCAGCCAGCCTTGTTCGATGTTCGGAATTGCCAGCGTCTTCGCGTCAGCAATCCAGTAGGCCTTTTGGTTCTGATGCTTCCAAATTTCGTAGCCGATTTTCTCGAAAGAATTGTCCCAAGTCTCTGCGCCTTCGTCATAGAACCGTTGGCCCTGCTCATTGACAAAGATTCCGGTTGTAAAGGTATAAATAACCGAGTCGGCCGCTTGGCTTCTGGTGTCAGAAGGTTCGGCATGGATCATGTCGAACTGTCCTGCCGTGTCTGCCCCAAGTTCAAGTGCCATGCGCAGTCCGTCGCCTCGATTGCCCTGAGTGCCGGGGGCTATTTGGGGAAGATCACATGCACGGTCCCCCAAGTATCGGGTGAGCATTTCCGGGTTGCCCTGAAAACCACCCGAGGCCAACACGACTGAGGGCGCGGAAAGCGTCCTCAGCAGGCCTTCGTTGTTTCTGACGATGACACCGTTAACTTGTCCATCCCCAGTGGTTGTCAGGCGTACTGCTTCGGTTTCATACAGGAAGTCAACGTTCTGGTATTGCTCCAGCGAGGTCGAGAGTGCGTCAACGATTGCCACCCCACCGCCCTCAGGGCGCCCGGGAGGTATGATTCCGGCAACACCGTTGTCGAAGGTGTGGGCGAGAGGAAACTCTTCGAACAAGAGCTTGACTCCATGATCCCTCAGGAATTTCACCGTGGTCGGCGT
The DNA here is from genome assembly GCF_002929335.1 of Arthrobacter sp. Y81. GTDB lineage: Bacteria > Actinomycetota > Actinomycetes > Actinomycetales > Micrococcaceae > Arthrobacter. Next base: position 1,883 of record NZ_PJIL01000023.1, on the reverse strand, counting down.
TTCGGCTTCGAGTTTCCGGCAGTACTCTCGATCAGAAAGCCCGCCCGAAACCTCAGCCATGAAGTCGACCCAGTTAGGGTCCAGGTTGCCTTCCGGGTCGATCCTTAGGAATGCTCCCGTCCAGCGTGTAGCGCCGCCACGCTGTTCGCGTGGTCCACGGTCCAGAATCGCAATGCGACCTGGGTGAGGATCAGAGGCCGTAAGTTCTGCATAAGACAGCGCTGCGGCCAACCCTGCGGCGCCGTGACCGACGACGATGAAGTTGTATTCGTTTGACATGAGGGCTCCTAAATCTCCATTGATTTGTGAACTGCGCCTTTGAATCTGTATTTCTGTGCTTATCGAAGAGAGAACGGATCAGTGATTGCGTTCTCGTTTGACTCGAACCAGATCGATTTGGGCTGCGTGAACTCTGCGAATCCATCCAGTCCATTTTCCCGGCCGTGTCCGCTGTCTTTCAGCCCTCCAAAGGGGGTTGCGTACTGAAGTGTGCGGTAGGTATTCACCCATACAGTTCCAGCTTCCAACTCCCTGGATACATGGTGGGCCCGCCGGAAGTCGTTCGTCCACACTCCTGCTGCGAGGCCAAATGGAGAATCATTGGCGATGGCTATGGCTTCATCATCGTCGCTGAAGCGGATTACGGAGAGCACCGGGCCGAAGAGTTCCGTCCTTGCAACCTCCATATCGTTCGTGACCCCGTCAAGGACGGTCGGTGGGAAGAACAGGCCCTTTGGGGGAACGGGTGCATCCACACCGCCGGCCCGAACCTCTGCACCATTTGCTATCGCCCCCTTGACGCGTTGGACCACCCCGTCAATGATTTTCGGCTGGGACATCGGTCCCATCTCCGTGTCTGACTTGGATGGATCACCCAGACGGATTGAACGGGCACGTTGGGATACCAACTGAACCAACTCGTCCGCGATGCTTTGGTGAACGAGCAGCCGCGAGCCAGCGATACAGGTTTGTCCGGCAGCAGCGAAGATTCCTGTGACCACGCCGTCGACTGCTCGGTGAAGATCGACATCTCCGAAGAAGATATTCGCGGATTTGCCGCCCAGCTCAAGGACCGTTTGCTTGAGACCTTCCGCCGCCCGCGCGGCTACAAATCCCGCGGAGTCAACGCCTCCCGTAAAGCAGACCTTGCGGACGAGAGGATGGCCGACCAGGGCGTCTCCAGCTTCGGCTCCATATCCGTGGACTATGTTCAGAACTCCGTCCGGCAGGCCGGCCTCCTTGGCAAGCCGCGCCAACAGTAACAAGGACTGTGAGTTGACTTCCGGTGGTTTGACAACCACGGTGTTACCTGCCGCGATGGCCGGGGCGAGACTCATTGACCCCAGCATCATCGGGGAGTTGAACGCAGGGATCACACCGATGACGCCGTAGGGCTCGCGGATGGTTACCGCCAAAAGCGTTCCGCTGTCGTGCGGAATCTGACGCCCCTCCATCTGGTAGGACAGCGACGCGTAATAGTGATACCAGTTGCGAAGCATGAGTTGCTGGGTTTTCACTTCGCGGATGACTTTGCCAGCGTCCCTTGACTCAAGTTGAGCCAACTGGTCCGAGTGTTCACCGATAAGGTCTCCGAGTTTCCACAATATTTCGGCCCTTTGAGTCGGCCCCGTCCGACGCCAAGTCAGGAAAGCGCGCTGTGCACTCTGGACAGCATCGTCGATGTCCGCAGCGTCCCCCCGGGCTATTTCAGCCCAAGGCTCCTCCGTCATCGGATCGAAGCTCGGTAGATACTGACCGGAGGCTGGCCTGGAGAGGGCGCCGTTGATCCAGTGATCATGTTGGCCGATCATACGGAAACAACGCCTCCCAGCCGTCCTTCGATTTTGCGCGGGCGAGGTTTGAAGGCCAGCTCTTTTTCGCTC
>NZ_PJIL01000022.1 GCF_002929335.1 Arthrobacter sp. Y81 | reverse complement strand
GGCCAAACACGGGCCACCGGAAAAAGAAAAGGACGACAGAAAACCCCAGATTCCAGCAGGGGGAAGGCCCCCCCCCCCCGCCCCCGCCCCCCCCCCCCCCCCCCCCCCACAACACTTCATAGGCCACCGCGGCGCCAGGCACAAACCGCGGACAACGTCAGAGGCACCCACGGAGGGTCAATGTCCACACATTAAAGCAAAAACCCCTCTGACTAGGGGTCATGCTGTGCCCAAGGTGGGACTCGAACGCGATTCCGGGGCCCTGAAACACTGGGAAGTGGCGGAAACATGCGGAGTCCGGGACAGTCCGGCGGCTGTCCGACCCGATCCGAGGCGGAAAGTGTGGACATTGTCCACACTTCTTTTTTGCCCGCTCGAGCACCGAAAAATGGGGACACGAGGATTCCGGCGCCCTCGTATAAGGCGACTGAGTGTAGGCGCAGCCGCCTCCGTAGTTTGCCTGCTCGATGCCACCTTTCTACCCACGTGAAGCCTCCTGCCGTATGAAGCAGCGACCTCCAACCGACGACTCCCGGCACCCGGCACCCGGCACCCGGCCAAACAACCCAAAAATTCGACCACACTCTGCCAGCCAGAACGATGAAACATCCACATTGTGCAGCACCTCCTTCATCAATAACATGGCGGAGACGGCACCATGGAACATGACCAGGCCTTGCCAGGCAAACCCCGGAGCCGACACCGGAGAGGTGCTGTCCTCACAGCCAACGTCAAGCTTCGGGTGGGCATAATGCGAGCGAAGCTTGGGTCAACCGCTATCAGATCGGGGCTTCGCCAATTAAAACCCCGTCAGCAGTTTCGCTTCGTGCAGGTTCTTGGCGCCTAGCACCGACAGGCATTCTTGCGAAGGTTTAGGGGCAGGAACTTGTCGATTTCCTCGTCGGAAAAGGTGAGATCTTCCTGCGCCTTCAATGCCCGTTGAGCCAAGCGATACGCTTTAGAGCTAGTGTCTGGAGCTGTCCGATACACCTCCTGTGCCCGAGCGCTTAGCTCCTCTCTCCGGTCTCTAATCTCACTGGCAGGCAAAGCATGTCCCTTCACATCCGCCAACAAGTGGATATAGCTGTCGCGGATCCTGAGCAGGGATTTGGCCGCTTCCCGATGCTCAACGGCTTCTTGCATCGGATTGAAGCTGAGTTGATACAGCGTGTAGCCGGCTGTAAGGGTGGCAAAACCCAGGGCCACGTACAGGAACACCCGGTTCTCACTTTGGAGGCTTGTCAGCACTCCGCCGAAGGTTAGGGCGTTGAAGACGATATTGACCCACTGGGAGACAAACGCTTTGCGGCTACATTGTTCCCTGGCCTTCTCGTGAGTCTTGTGCGTGTAGGCAACTCGCCCAAACTCCTCCCGAATCAAGTCCAAATTCGGATCTAGTCTCCTGCCGGAGAAGCCTCTACCCACCAAAGTCCACCCAATCCTAAGTAGTGACGTTCCGCCTCGGGCCCAGGGAGCATCTCCGATTGGGAGTGCAAGCTGGGCCCGGCGGGTTTTAATGACGCAAATGAAGCGGTTAGACCGCTGGGGCTTCACGCATAGTGTCAGGCACAGGATGCAAAAGCGTTGACTGTGCCTCCTGGGATTCGGCACCTGGACCGTCCCCAAGCCATAACCCCGTGCCTTTCCACATCTCGTAATGCAACAACCATTCCGAAGCCCAAGGCAGCGTCGTGTCCACCAAGTGCATCTTTGGGGACCACTGCCCTGCCGTGTTGAGGCACAGCGATCCGTCGTCCCATATATGGGGAAGGAAGCCTTGAACGTTTGGTTCCAACGGTGGGCGCACTACGTTCACAACAGGGTTCTGTCCGACCCTGAGCGAGATTTCGATGGTGTATTCCCGTGACAACGCTGAAGGTTTCAGTCGGCCCCGCCAAACCAGGCTGTTGGGGCCAAGCCACACCGAACTGTCAGGGTAAACGCTCCTCAGTGCCAGCGCTTGTTGACAGAGGTTCAGACGGCCCGAGCTCACATCCGGCCTCCGTGGAAGGTATGGTTTCGGACTGGTCGTGTTGTGGTCGCTGCACCGGCAATTGCCAGTGTTCCTGTGCCATTCTGTGCACGCAGGTTTCCGGATTGCCGTGCTTCAACGAGCGGGTTGCTGAGCGCACGGGCTCCGGCCAAGGCTGCGTTCTCCCCGAGTACCATCCGTACCCCCTTGAGGACGTTGTCGTTGCCACTGCGAGCAGCGATTCCGTTGATGTCGCGGGACACCGCCTCTGCCCACTCGAACATTGCCGCGGCCCGCCAGCGCTCGTTGGCCCAGCAGTCCGCGAAGTTTTCTTCCGGCATCACGGGATTAGCAACCACGTACTGTCCGTTGACTACCCGTATGTGTTCGACAAAGCTGCCGGCGATACCTTGCAAGACATCGAAGAGATTCTCACCCCGCTGGTAGGCGCGCGCGGCCAGCGTGGTGATGACAATTGACGAAGGCCGCTTATCCAGGCGGCCGGTGAAGTAGATATCCCGGTGCCGCTTGAGTGCTTGGACAGCGAGTTGCAGCGTTGTCTTGCGTGTCCAGTCCGGAACCGCATCCACGTCGACGCCACGTTTCGCCAGAAGCGCTTCCTTCAGCATCACCTCTTCACGGGCCACTTGCTTGAACCACGCAGCGTAGCCACGGGGGTCAGAACGTTGCCAGGACCTTACGTCGTGATCTGTGATCAGGATGCCGTCGTCCGACCCGCGTTCTGGTGAGGTATCGGGAACTGCTGGAAGGATGTCCATGTGCATGCCGGGGTATTCGAGCGTCCAGCACCGCTCGCTTTCCACCAGCGAAGCTTTGGCCTGTGACGCCGCAACGAACTTCCGGAGGCCGGCGCCGGTGTCTTTCTTGAGATCGGATTGGGTGGTCGAGGAGGCCTGAATGCCGCGCAGTAAGACAAGGTCGATGTCGACGTCATCATTGCGGTGAAACTTTCGTGTCATAGTTCCGAGGGCAAATGAGCCTTGGACGTACACATGGTTGTCGGCCGTGGAATCGGCCCAGTGATCGTTGAGGATCGCCCCGACGCTTTCATAGCGAGAGGTGACCTGGGCCTTCTCCTTCGCGGTGATGTCCAGCGTGGAGATGCCGACACCCAGAACCTTTTCGAGGTCTCGGAACCCTGTTCGTTCAAGTGAAATTGTCATACCACTCCTAGGAGATAGGTGTGGCCGCCGAAGTCTCCTCACGACTCGCCGTGCATTTTCTTGAGCAAGTCTTGAGGATGTAGGCTCTTGTCATCCCGGTCGCAAGGGAATGAAAACAGCCTCAGTCGGTAGCCCTACCTCAAGGTGGGATTACCCTGAGGCTTTTTCGTGCCGTTAGGGCACGCTTTAGACACTACATGTAGTGCAAGCGCTGCGCTGGAACCCCAAGATGATGTATTACAAGTATGTCATTCAGTCCACTGGCCGTCCACAGGGCAGGGGCTTTGGAATGTCCGTGATTCCGCCGAAGTGGGAGATGAAATCCACACCCTGTGGACTACTTGGCCACATTTAATCTCCTGCGTGTCGTCAGTTTCCGGCGTGTCGTGACACGTCGCCTACTGCGCTGTCGTGCGGAGGTTGTCGCCACAAATAGCCGCCGCCCCGTCCTTTGAAGCGTCCCATCGCTTCTGAGCTCCAGCATCCATCAAAATAAAGAAGATTTAAGTGTGGACAATGTCCACACCCCCTTTGGCCTGACAAAGCATGCACCAGCCAAGTCTCCTCACCCCAGGAACGAGCCGAAACCAGGATCTTTGACGAAGGATCTCGAAGTCATGTTGTGCTCAGTCCTCCTACCCATGAAGAGGTGCAGGCCAACCACGACCTGCCACCAGGAACCAACAGAGGTACACATAACCCCGGTACAGAGCACGCGGAGAGTCCACCAGCCAAGACCCTGAACCCGCTCCCCCACAACCAAACAGGCGACCCGCGGCGCCAGGCACACACCGCGGCCAGAGTCAGAGGGACCTGACCCGCCAGAATGTACACACGTTAAAGCAAAAACCCCTCTGACGAGGGGTTATGCTGTGCCCAAGGTGGGACTCGAACCGGGTTCCGGGCCCTGCAAACACTGGGAACTCCCGGGAACATGCCGAATCCGGGCCAGTTCGCCACCAGTACGACCCGATCCGAAGCCCGAAGTGTGCACATTGTGCACACCCTCTTGTTTGCTCACTTCGCCGCCCGCAACCGGGCCTGCTCAACGGCCGAACAGGCGGGGGCGCGATTGCGCTCCAAGATGAAGAGTCGTCCCCTGGAACCGGACCGGCGCCGAGTAAGCGCCGCGGGACGGCCCTCATTCTGGAATTCGACGAACATCATGGTGGCGGGTCCCTCCTTTCGAACATAACATCGGGCAGAGAACGGCAACCTGCGTGACCAACCGAGAGGCCGGCCTTCCAGGAAGTGAGCACGCGCCACCAACGGCGTCGGCATGGTCAGCGTCCTTCCACGAGGACTCGCTCGCTTGGTCAAGGAGTCAACAAGACCGGGGGCAGTCCTGCGATTAGTCGATGGGATTTGACCAGATTTGGCACATCCAGCGATCTCTTCCATTTTGAGCGATCCGAGGTCATGGACTATTGATTCGTTGCTGGAGATTAGCCAGGTTAACAACCAAGTCCCGGAGTGGATGTCGAAAGGCTCATTGACCGCTGTGTTGGCCGTTTTAGGTCGGAGTTTAATCGAAAAGAGAGTCGGCTATAAGTCAGGCTGCATTGAATTCCGACGGGCTGGACCCCAGTCTTTCCACGCCCGTCCTAACCGTCTGACATCCAATGCCAGGGTGCTCCGTGGCTGCACTTTCCAAAGGCGGCCCGGCAGAGGCAAGGAATCTGCCTTCCGTCGGGCCGCCTCAACGAGGCTCATCCAGCGATATCTTGTGCCGCCATCTCAATCCCGATCTTGTCCACAACCTTCGCTGCGGGGATCCAGTTGCCGTCAAGGAAGCCTTGCGCGTCCAGTTCGGCCACTGCGACAGCGAACGCTATCCATGACGTTGGAAGCATTGTCAGTCCGCCTGCCGCAGCCAAAATCTTCACAGCGTCCGTGACGTCGATGCCGCGATGCCCGATTGGCCTGAGCCGTTCTTGACGAAAGGCGCGCGGAATTGAACCCGAGTCAGTCTGGCCGTGTAGCCCGGCGCCTAGTCGACCAGTTTGACCGAGTAGAAGACCCGGTCGTCCTTGCCGGCGTGTTCATGCCTGAAGTACGACGTTCGTCGAGAAGGTTTTTGTTCGTGATGGCCCTAATGTAAAACTCGTGTCCATCAAGTTCACTTACCCCAGGCGGAAATTGCCCTTGTACCCGATGTTCTTTCAGCAGGGACGACACCAATTCACTGGGGAAGTGCACCTTTGCAGGGCAGTTCCCCAACAGTCCCGAGAGCGCCTTTTCAGGCACATGGGGGCTGAGGCTTTGGCGAACCAGCGGGGATGACCACAGTCGCCCGGCGGGACTCACCATCCGTTCCCGTTATCCCAAAATGGGGGAGCATTGGCTTTCTGGCGTCTCTTGCGGTCAGTGTTGGCCCGGCGTAACGTCCGCAGCATAAGGGTTGCCTTTGGAGGCCTCCATGCGTGTGCTGCTACGCCATTTCATCACCATGACATCAGTCTTGTCCGTTTGCCTCGGCCTTTCGGCGTGCACTGCCACCGAGGCGCCATCCCCCGCGCCGACTACGGAGGCTCGCACGGTCCCACCGCTGCCCACGGTCCCACCGCTGCCGGACAGCGGCGACATCGACCCCGGTACATACCTCGTCACCAGCTTCGCAGAGAATTTCGAGATCACCGTCCCAGACGGCTGGTCGGCCGACGGCGATGGCCTGGGAAAGGACGACCCGGATCACCCGGACGATATGGCGGTTTTCGTGGGTTGGTGGCCCTCCAACCATGTGCCGACGGACGCATGCGCGTGGCAGGGCGCGCTCGTCGAGGTCAATCCGTCGGCTCAGGCCTTCGTCGACGCGATGACGGCCCAGACGTCAACGTCCAGCACCCCTCCCGTCGAGGTCATGGTGGGCGATTACCCCGGCGTCGAGTTCGACCACTCCGTCGAGGGCGACGTGGACATCAAAGCCTGCGACAACGGTCAGTTTTGCGTTCACTCCGAATACTCGAACCTATGCACCCGCTGGTACTCGAGCGCCGCTGAGCGCGAAACCTACCGGGTGGTCAACCTGAACGGCCAGCGCGCAATGTTCTGGGTGGTCCAATTCCACGAATCGATCAATCCGGAGCTGACAAGAGAGGCACGCGCCGTCTTCGACTCGATCGTGTTCAAGGTCCGACAAGTGACCAGCTGATGCGATAGGCGATCCCGCCCCCGGGCGCCGACTCCTTCTCTGACACACCGGGTTATCTCATCGACAGCCGATGGTGGAAACTGTCGTCTTCAGAAGTCGTCTGCACTCGCTCCCGCGGAATTCCGGGGTAGTGCAGACGAGTACGGACATGGAGATGTCACAAGTCCCCTGCACGGAATTGCATTCCGCTGATTTCCCAGGTGATGGAGAAGGTGTAATCGGCTGCGCCGTCAAGACCCAGGGTGGCGAGTGCCGTTGATGTGGGGGCAGACCCCCCATTAATTATGTGAACGCCATTAGCATCCATGCTGTGTCCCGAGGCGAGAGTAACCTCGTTTGGGCTCCCTACGATTCGCATCTGAACGGATAACAGCCCTCCCGGTTCCCGTGGATTCCGGAATACGGGGGTTTCCTGTCCGGACTACGCCCCGATATTCAGAACGACGAGGGACGTTTGTGACACTGTCGATCGTTTCGCGGGGGCGGGGAAGACGCATCCAATGGGAGCGGCAGAGTTGGTATTTTGGCGCCGAAGGGATGGCGGTACTTCACCAGCAGCGTCAATTTCGTCATGCAGGTGCTGAGCGGTGGGCGGCCGGTTCCTAAAATGGCTCCACGGCGGTATTTCTGGAATCCAAGATGATTGGAGGATCCAGCGATGATGGCTTTGGCTGTGCTCTCCACGGCGCAGCTTGCCCACGGCCTGATCGGGCTCCGGCAGGCGCTCCGGGAGGGGACCACCTACGATGTCTGGAAGCTCAAGGGGGACCCCGGGCGCATCAAACGAGACCAGTGGGTGCTGGGAACGGGATTGTCTGCCTCTGGCGTGATGCTGATCCTTCAGTGCGTAGCAACGGCTGGTCTGCTGAGCCGCAGGAGGCGGCGGGCGGCAGCGAAGACCCTCGGCGTCCTCGGCGCCGTAATGTGCGGTGGCTACCCGGTTGAGAAGTCCATCCGCCAGGCGTGGCAGGGGAATTCGCCCGACAGATCGATCATGCCGCTGACGGCCGCTGCGACCGGGCGTGCTGCGGTGATGGCCGAGCTGGGCCGTTGTGGAGTGGGACTGGGCTAAACGCTCCTCAGCTGATGTTGTCCATTGGTAGGTTGCTAACCCATTCCTGCCGGCCCGGCCCACGCTCCTGGTGCGCCCGTTCCGCCGCCGCCGCGGTCATCATCCTTCCCGCAGCGCAGACAGCGCGTGTAGAGGCGAGGCGCGGGACCTGCTCGGGGGCAACGGACTGCTCCTTGAAAACCACGTCATACGCCACATGACCGACATGGAAGTCGTATCAACCTACGAAGGCACAGACTTCATGCAGGCGCTCTTGGTGGGCCGGGACATCACCGGGATCTCCGCCTTCAGCTGAAGCTCCTTCACTACTAACTTCCCTGACTGTAATTCGGACTGACAAGAACTAGGACGGAAATCAAATGGCTGAGGCCTTTCTCATTGGTGGCGCCCGAACGCCGGTAGGCCGCTACGGCGGCTCTCTCTCCTCGACGCGCCCGGACGACCTCGCGGCATTGACAATGCGTGCCGCCGTCGAACGCGCGGGCATTGATCCCGCGACGGTGGACGAGGTGATCCTCGGAAACGCCAACGGAGCCGGTGAGGAGAACCGAAACGTGGCCCGCATGGCCTGGCTCCTCGCGGGCTACCCGGACAGTGTCCCGGGCATCACCGTCAACCGGCTCTGCGCTTCAGGCCTGTCTGCCATCATCATGGCCAGCCACATGGTCAAGGCGGGCGCCGCGGACATCGTGGTTGCCGGTGGGGTGGAATCGATGAGCCGCGCCCCCTGGGTTATGGAGAAACCCGACAAGGCCTTCGCCAAGCCCGGCGCCGTTTTCGACACGTCCATCGGCTGGCGCTTCACCAACCCCGCGTTCCTGAGCGGCGAGCGTTCCCATGACGGCAAGGCCGCGTTCTCTATGCCGGAGACTGCCGAGGAAGTGGCCCGCGTCTTCGGCACGTCGCGGGATGACTGCGACGCCTTCGCCGCCCGCTCGCACGAACGCGCCCTGGCAGCGATCGGTGCCGGCCGATTCGCGGACGAAATCGTCCCCGTGACCATCATCGGACGCAAGGGTGCCACCACACTCGTGGACACCGACGAAGGGCCCCGGCCCGGCACCACACTGGAGGTCCTAGCCGGACTCCGGCCCGTCGTCAAGGGCGGCTCCGTGGTCACCGCCGGGAACGCTTCCTCCCTCAACGACGGGGCCTCGGCGATCATCGTCGCCTCCGAAGCCGCGATAAAGAGGTACGGTCTGACGCCGCGGGCCCGGATTCTGGAGGGCAGCTCGGCAGGAGTGGCGCCTGAGGTCATGGGCATTGGCCCGGTCCCTGCCACGCGCAAGGTTCTGAAGCGCGCCGGCCTGTCCGTTGGTGACCTGGGTGCCGTGGAGCTGAACGAGGCATTCGCCTCACAGTCCCTTGCGGTGATGCGCGAACTGAAACTCGACGAAGACATCGTCAATGCGGACGGGGGCGCCATCGCCCTCGGCCACCCGCTCGGCTCCTCCGGGTCCCGGCTCGTCGTAACTCTCCTCGGACGCATTGAACGCGAATTGGCTGGCAACGGGCGCAAGCTCGGCCTTGCGACCATGTGCGTCGGCGTCGGCCAGGGAACAGCCCTGCTACTGGAAGGCATGTAATGACTACTCAGGAAATTTACGCCTCCGTGGATGCAACGGGTGCCGACTACGGCGGCCTCCTGGACGCCTCGGCATTCACGACTTTGCAGCTTTGCGAGCGGGAGGACCGGCTTCTGGTCCGCCTTCACCGCCCGGAGGTGCGCAACGCGATCGACGCCATCATGGTCAACGAGCTGCACGCCGTCTGCGCCCATCTGGAAGCAACACCAAAAATCCTGATCCTCACAGGCACGCCCGCGGACGCGGCGACCGGTTCAAAGGCATTTTTCGCCTCCGGCGCCGACATCGCCCAGCTCCGCGGACGCCGTCGTGAGGACGCCCTGGCCGGCATCAACTCCTCGCTGTTCGACCGGATCGCCAAACTTCCCATGCCCGTCATCGCCGCCCTCGACGGATTCGCCCTCGGCGGCGGCGCGGAGCTTGCCTACGCTGCCGACTTCCGCATCGGCACAGCGAGCCTCCGCATCGGAAACCCCGAAACCGGGCTGGGCATCGTCGCCGCCGCAGGCGCCACCTGGCGGCTCCGCGAGCTTGTCGGTGAGCCACTGGCCAAGGAAATCCTCCTGGCCGGGCGCACACTGACCGGCGAGGAGTGCCTCAGCGCCCGGCTCATCACCGAACTCGTTGAACCAGGGGAACTCCCGGAGGCGGCCCACTCACTGGCAGAACGCATCGCCCGCCAAGACCCCCTCGCGGTGCGCCTGACCAAGACTGTCTTCCACGCACCGCGGGAGGTCCACCCCATCATCGACACCCTCGCCCAAGGCATCCTCTTCGAATCCCAGGCGAAATTCGACCGTATGCAGCAGTTCCTCGACAGGAAGAAATAGCCGTGAGCATCAGCAACGAACCAACTCCGACGGCACTCCTGCCGACAACTGTCGGCGTCCTGGGCGGCGGCCGCATGGGCGCGGGCATCGCACACGCGTTCCTCATCCACGGTTCGAAAGTGACCATCATCGAGCGTGACGAGGAAGCCGCCCGCGGCGCGCACGAACGCGTCGTCGCATCCGTCGATGCATCGATCAAGCGCGGCGTGATCGCGGGCGACCGCAACGACGTCCTCCAGCGGTTCGGGACGAGCGTCGACCACGCAGAATTCGCGTCCTGCGATCTGGTCGTGGAGGCCGTGCCCGAGGATGAAAAGCTGAAGAAAGCCGCGCTCAGTGCCGTGGCCGACCACCTTTCTCCACACGCCTACCTTGCCACCAACACCTCTTCACTGTCTGTCAGCGGGCTTGCCCAGTCGATGCCGCGGCCGGAGCAATTCCTGGGCCTGCACTTCTTCAACCCGGTCCCCGCGTCGATGCTGATCGAGGTAGTCATCACGGAAAATACCTCTGACGAGACCCTTGCCGCGGCAAAGCGGTGGGTGGCCGGACTGGGCAAAACCGCTGTGGTGGTCCGGGACACACCCGGCTTCGCGTCGTCCCGCCTTGGCGTCGCCATTGCTCTGGAGGCGATGCGGATGGTCGAAGAGGAAGTGGCCAGCGCAGAGGACATCGACAACGCCATGGTCCTGGGCTACAAGCACCCGGTGGGCCCGCTCCGGACAACGGACATCGTGGGGCTCGATGTGCGCCTCGGTATCGCCGAATACCTGCACTCAACGCTGGGTGAGCGTTTCGCACCGCCCCAGATCCTTCGTGCCAAAGTCGCCGCCGGCGAGCTGGGCCGGAAGTCCGGCAAGGGCTACTACGACTGGAGGTGAACGACTGTCCGCCCACAGTCCCGAATGGGTTGCCGTTGTTGCACGCAAATAGCTCAGGTCCGGTCCGGCGACACTTTTCGATCAGTCATGACGAGGCGAATGGCTGGCAATCCAGAATCCGCTCCTGAACGTTAGGGAGGGGGCCATACCAAACGCAGAGCGGGATCGGCAGAAGCTACTCAGGCGCGTGAGGCGTCCGGCGGCCCTTTCGGTAGGACTAATGTCCATCTCACCCGACATCTGGGAAGCAGCCTGCCGGTGCCCGAATTGGCTCCAGGTGCGCAGGCTCGCGGTAGCCGCATGTCTCATCATGGATGCTTCCACGCCTGCCATATGGGGTCCGGTGGACCAGAGCAGGCGAGGACGACGGCGCGGCCTCGGTCCGGAACATTGCCGTCCCGCTGACTAGCGGCAAGCTTCAACGTCGGACCCTGGTCCCTGTACTCTAGCTCGAAGCCGTTCACCCTTTCAGGATTTCGATGGGGGCATGGCCTACCTGCTCCATCACCCGCAGGTACACCTGCAATGTATGGCAGCGCCTCAACGAATTCCCCCGGGACTCCAACCAGGGAATTCCTCGCTAAGCCGCCTGCATTGACGACATCGCGCGGGCCCAACGGCTGCCTCCGGCCATACCAATTTCCCCACGTCCTTCGTAAGGCGCCAGCCTCGGTGTGATACAGCGTGCCATCGCAATAGCTTGCCGAAGCAATCCGACGAACCGGCGAGATCGGAAGAGGAGTCCAGCATCCGAATGTATCGTGGTCCCTGTCAGTGGCGAGACCACAAAGCGCCATCCAGCGCTGACAGCGCGGACGCCGCTGACGAGGATTTCACCTGTATCTCCGAACCGCGGACGTAGTGTCTGCTTGAGCGCCGAATTCTCCCGTCACGGAGTCCACGTTGGATGAGAGCGGTTTCGGCTCAGAAGATACTGATTCGGCGGAACCCCGTATGCCTCGAGCAGATGAATCACGAACCACCTCCCCTCGACAACGCTTGGCTAAGCGATGAGTGGCTGGCTGATGCTAACCAGCCGAATCCGAGAGCACTTTGTCGAGGTAAGCGAACCGGGGGCAAAGGAACATGGCCGAAGCAGAAGAACAACGCGTCCTTGAGCTGCAGGAGCGCTTTAAGGACCAGGCGCCGCAGGCCTTCCCAGCTGGTCCGGGTCAGCCGCGAGGACTGGGACAACAACGGAGCCTAGCCGAACGCCCTCCCGATCCGCCTCACGACTATTTACACGGGTGGAACCGCTCAGCCCGTCTCTGAGCCCGTGACGTTTTCGAGGACGATGGCGAGGCCCTGGCCGACGCCGATGCAGATCGCGGCGACGCCCCAGCGCTGGCCGGTGGCCTGCAGCGTGCGGGCCAGGGTGCCGAGGATCCGGCCGCCCGAGGCGCCCAGCGGGTGGCCCATCGCGATCGCGCCGCCGTGCCTGTTCACAATGGCCGGGTCGATGCCCCAGGCGGTGATGCAGGCCAGGGACTGCGCGGCGAAGGCCTCGTTGAGTTCGACGGCGCCGACCTGGTCCCAGCCAATCCCGGCCTTGGCGAGGGCCTTGTTCGCGGCCTCCACGGGGGCGTAGCCGAAGTACTGGGGATCGTTGGCGTGCGCGCCCCGCCCGGCGATCCGGGCCAGCGGGTCCATGCCCAGCAGGGCTGCGGCGTTCTCGGAGCCGAGCCACGCCGCGGACGCGCCGTCCGAGAGCGGGGACGCGTTCCCGGCGGTGACGGTCCCGTCCTCGGTCCGGAACACCGTCTTCAGGCCGGCGAGTTTGGCGGCCGAGGACCCGGGACGGATGCCCTCGTCCCGGACCAGGCCCGTGCCCGGGACCACGGTCACGAGCCTGTCGTAGAAGCCCTCGTCCCAGGCGGCCGCGGCGAGGTTGTGCGAGGCCGCAGAGAACTCGTCCTGCGCCTGGCGGGTGATCCCGTATTTGTCGGCGAGGCGTTCGGTGGCCTCGCCGAGGGAGATGGTCCAGTCCTTGGGCATGGCCTTGTTCACCAGGCGCCAGCCCAGTGTGGTGGAGGCCAGGGTCATGTCCCCGGCCGGGTAGGGCTTCTCGGTCTTGGGCAGCACCCACGGGGCGCGGGACATCGACTCGGCGCCGCCGACCAGCATCAGCTCCGCGTCTCCGGTGTTGATCTGCCGGGACGCGATGATCACCGCGTCCAGCGAGGACCCGCACAGCCGGTTCACCGTGGTGCCCGGGATCGAGACCGGCAGGCCCGCCAGGAGCGTTCCCATCCGGGCAATGTTGCGGTTTTCCTCGCCCGCGCCGTTGGCGTTGCCGAACACCACCTCGTCGATCCGCTCGACGTCCAGCGCCGGGGCGCGCTTCACGGCTTCACCGATCACATGCGCGGCCAGGTCATCCGGGCGGACACCGGCGAGCCCGCCGCCGAACTTCCCGAACGGGGTCCGGACGGCATCGTAAACAAAAGCGTGATTCATTACTTCCTCTAAAGTCTGTCGGGCCCAACCAAGCAGCAGCTGGGGCCGTTTTAAGGACTTAAAACGGCCCTTGCTGCCAGCTATGTGGGCGCGCTGGTGGCTTCTGCCAGCGGCAGCGATTCGGGCGGGTCTAGGCTGACGGGATCCGGATGAGCTTCTTGTTGGCGAATTCGTTGATTCCGTATTGCGCCAGTTCACGTCCAACGCCGGACCGCTTCACCCCGCCGAACGGAAGGTCAGGGGCGCTTCGACTGATGCTGTTGATCCAGACCGCGCCGGTTTCGAGCTGTTCGGCAAGCTCCTGTGCGGCCTTGACGTCGGCGGTGTAGATGGAGCTTGAGAGGCCGAAGGGTGAGTCGTTGGCCAGGTCAATGGCAGCTTGGGGAGAGTCCACCCGATAAACCACCGCAGCGGGGCCGAAGATCTCTTCCGAGTATGCCCGCATTTCGGGCGTCACACCGGTCAGGACCGTTGCGGGGTAATAAGCGCCTGATTCGTTAGGTGCGTCCCCACCCGTGACAGCTGTCGCGCCCTTGGAGACGGCGTCCTGGACCAGTTCCGCGATGTCGTCCACGGAGGCCTTGGAAGACAGCGGACCGAAGGTCGTCTTCTCATCGGTCGGATCGCCCGGTGCGATCTTGGCCATGGCCTCGGTGTAGCGGCGCAGGAATTCGTCGTAGATGTCGCCGACGATGATGAAGCGCTTGGACGCTGTGCAGGCCTGGCCTCCGTTGTACATCCGGCCCGCCACGGCGCCGGCGACGGCCTTGTCCAGATCGGCATCAGGCAGCACGATGAACGGGTCGGAGCCGCCCAGCTCCAGCACATACTTCTTCATATGGCGTCCGGCGACTTCCGCCACGGCGGATCCGGCCTTTTCGGAGCCGGTCAGGGAGACGCCCTGTACCCGCGGGTCTGCGATCATGGTCGCGATCTGGCCGCTGGTGACGAACGCATTGATGTACACGTCCGCGGGCAGCCCGGCATCGCGGAACACCGCTTCGATGGCCAGCGCCGACTGCGGGCAGTTGCGCGAGTGCTTGAGGATCACGGTGTTGCCCAGCGCGATGTTGGGGGCGGCGAACCGGGCGACCTGATAGTAGGGGAAGTTCCACGGCATGATGCCGACGAGCGGTCCGATGGGCTCGGTGCGGACAACGGCTGAACCTGGGCCGCTGATGTCCAGGGGTTCATCCCTGAGGAAGCGCTCGGCGTTATCCGCGTAGTAGGCGTAGATCGAGGCCACGAGGGCAACTTCGCCACGGGCCTCGGCGATGGGCTTGCCCACCTCCAGAGTCAGCAGAGCTGCGAGTTCCTCGGAGCGTTCGCGGTGAAGTTCGGCGACGCGGGTCAGGACCTCCGCGCGTTCGGCCAGCGGAGTGGAGCGCCAGGAACGGTATTCAGTGAAGGCGCGCTTGAGCACATCCTGGACTTCCTCGTTAGTGAGGATCGGGAACTCGGCAACGCGTTCTCCGGTTGCCGGGTTGATGGTTGCGTAGTTGCTCATGGCCGAATCTCTTTCTGGTGGTGCGTCCTTGGTCTTAGCAATCACGATCCCAGCTTCCGCCTATGCAGTCCAATACTTATTCTCAGCATGATCAATGTTGTTTCTGAATCAATGACGGATCGCCCGGCCGCCGTCCCAGTTATTATGATTCTGCAATAATTCGTCATCCATTAGGTATTGGACGCTGGGTAATTGGCGGTGCAAAGGTGGGCTGGTGAAGACCATCAAGATCCACGACGCGGGCGCGACCGTCCATGTCGAGCTCAATAGACCTGAAGTCCGCAACGCCATCGACCAGCACATGGTCGATGAGTTGCATTCCGTATGCGCCGATTTGGAGCGGAAGCCCAGAATCCTCATCCTCTCCGGGACGCAGCTTCCCTCCGGCGGCATCTTTGCCTCGGGGGCTGACATCGCCCAGCTCCGCGAACGGCGCCGTGACGACGCCCTGGCCGGCATCAATTCCGGCCTCTTCCAGAGAATCTCCAAGTTGCCGATGCCTGTGATCGCCGCGGTTGACGGGTTTGCGCTCGGTGGCGGCGCTGAACTGGCCTACGCAGCGGACTTCCGGATTGCCACGCCACGGGCAAAAATCGGCAATCCCGAAACAGGCCTCGGTATTCTCGCTGCCGCCGGCGCAGGCTGGCGCCTCGTGGAACTCGTGGGCGAGCCCCTGGCGAAGGAAATACTGCTCAGCGGAAAAGTGCTCGACGGTGCAGCGGCGCTGGCTGTTCGGCTCGTCACCGAATTGCATGACCCAGACCAGCTCATCCCGGCAGCTTTTGCCCTCGCAGCGCGGATCCAAACCCAGGATCCGCTTGCTGTCCGTCTCACCAAGAGTGTCCTGCAGGCACCACGATCCGCACACCCGGCCATCGACGAACTCGCCCAAGGCATCCTCTTTGAATCGGAAGCAAAGTTTGAGCGGATGCAGGCGTTTCTGGACCGGAAAAACCACAAAGGAACCAGCAAATGACCATCCCCACTTCCCTGACCGAAGCCCCCGGCGTCCCCACGAGGGTAGGTGTTCTCGGCGGAGGCCGGATGGGCGCCGGCATCGCCCACGCCTTCCTTGTTTCCGGAGCGGAGGTGACCGTCGTCGAACGTGACGCGGCAGCTGCCGCCGCCGCACTCGACCGCGTCACCCGGACGCTGGCCAAGGCCATTGAGAGGGCTTCAGTAACGGAGGATCTGGACTCGCTGCTCGGCCGGTTCTCAGTCTCGACGGACGCCGTCGACTTCGGCAGCGCCGGTCTGGTCGTCGAAGCCGTCCCGGAGGACTTCACGCTGAAGCAGTCCGCGTTGCTCAACGTTGAGCGCCACCTTGGCGCGGATGCCTGGATCGCCACCAACACCTCCTCACTGTCGGTCACCAAGCTGGCTGCCACCCTCGGCAGGCCGGAGCGGCTGTGCGGGCTGCACTTCTTCAATCCGGTCCCGGCGTCAACGCTGGTAGAAGTCGTCCTTGGCCCCCAGTCCGCCCCCGAACTTGCCAACGCCGCCACCGGCTGGGTCCGCGGTCTCGGCAAGACCCCCATCGTGGTGAACGACGCTCCTGGCTTCGCGAGTTCGCGGCTGGGCGTTGCACTGGCACTGGAGGCCATGCGGATGCTCGAAGAAGGCGTGGCCAGTGCGCAGGACATCGACGCCGCCATGGAGCTCGGCTACCGGCACGCCTCCGGACCCCTGCGAACCACGGACATAGTCGGACTGGACGTCCGCCTTGGAATCGCCGAATACCTGCACGAAACGCTCGGCGAACGCTTCGCCCCGCCCCAGATCCTCCGCGACATGGTGGCGCGCGGGGAACTGGGACGCAAGTCCGGCAAAGGCTTCTACGACTACTCCTAATTAAGCGGCCCGAGTGTGGGAGGCAAGCGTTCGATGGCTTGCCTCCCTTTCTTGGTGCAACGGGCCGCCGCAAGGGCGCCCCAGTACGGATTGCCGCCAACGCGGAACGGCGGCCGCCACTTCCCCAGGGTGTGGCAGCCGCCGTCGACAGCGTCTTGGTTCTGGCTACTCCGCCGGAGCGAGTACCTTCAGGTCGAAGCCTTCGTAGCCCGCCTCGCGGACTTCTGCGAGCTTGTTCCGGTAGTTGCCGAGGCCTCCGAGGTAGAACATGACGGTCTTCGTCTTGCCCGGGATGTTGGCGCCGAAGATCCAGGAGTCGGCCTTCGGGAAGAGCGTCATATCGGCGATCTCCTGGCAGGTCCGGGTCCAGGCTTCCTCGGCCTCTGCGGTCGGCTCCACAGAGGCAACCTGTCCGGTCTCGGCGTCGTTGATCAGCTGCGAGATCCACTCGACCTGGGCCTCGATGCTCGGCGGCAGGTTGGTGAAGGGGCCATTGGGGCCGAGGATCATGAACATGTTCGGGAATCCTGCTGTGGTGACTCCGAGGTAGCTGGTGGGTCCGTCCTGCCAGTGCTGCTGGATGGTCTCGCCGCCGCGGCCACGGATGTCCATCCGGGTGTAGTTTCCGTCCACGGCGTCGAAGCCTGTGGCGAAGATCAGGACGTCGATCTCGTGCTCCACGCCGTCCGAGGTCCTGATGCCCGTGGGCGTCAGTTCGACGATCGGCGTCTCCTTGACCGAGACCAGCTCTACGTTGTCCCGGTTGAATGTGGCGTAGTAGCCGCTGTCGCACAGGGGGCGCTTGGCGTAAAGGTCGGTCGGAGTGAGCTTGCGGGCCGTCTCCGGGTCCTTGACGATCTCGGCGATCTTGCCGCGGACGAATGCTGCGGCGGCTTCGTTGGCGTCCCGGTCCGTGGCGATGTCGCCGAAGGTGTTGAACATGAAGCGGAATCCGCCGCCGGTTTCCCAGGCCTTCTGGAAGACGGCCTGCCGTTCCGTTGCGGAGACGCTCATAGCCGGAACGGTGCTTTCCTCGAACCCGAAGGCGACGCCGGAACCCCGGACCTGTTCCCAAATCTTGCTGTAGTCCTTCTTGACGGACGCCACGTATTCCGGCGTGACAGTGGTGTTGCCGACGGGGACGCTGTACTGCGGTGAGCGCTGGAAGACGGTGAGGTGTCCGACCTTGGGTGCAATGGCGGTGATGATCTGCAGGCCGGTGGAGCCGGTGCCGATCACGCCGACGCGCTTGCCGGTCAGGTCCACGCCTTCGGGCCAGGCGCCGGAGTGGTAGATCTCGCCTTCGAAGGTGTCGATACCCGGAATGTTGGGGATATTGGTGGCCGAGAGCAGGCCGAGGCCGTTGACAATGTACTTCGCCGTGATGGTTTCGCCGGTGTCAGTGCCGATGGTCCAGCGGTTGGCCGACTCGTCGTAGTGCGCGGAGGTGATACCGGTGTTGAGCTGAATATCCTTGCGCAGGTCATAGCGGTCCACAACGTGTTCGAGGTACCGGAGGATTTCCGGCTGGGTCACGTACTTGTGGGTCCAGTCCCACTCATTCAGCAGTTCGTCGTCGAATGAGTAGCGGTAGACATAGCTCTCGGTGTCCGACAGGGCACCCGGGTAGCGGTTCCAGTACCAGGTGCCGCCGACGCCGCCGGCGCGGTCGAAGGCGCGGACGTTGAGTCCGAGTTCGTTGCGCAGCTTGTGCAGCATGTAGATGCCGCCAAAGCCGGCGCCGACGACGACGGCGTCGAGTTCAGCGGGAGAGGTGGGAGAGGTGGCGGGGGCAGTTTGCCCGTGGTTTTCAGCCATGATGGATACTCCTTTGTATTTTAGGTCTTGTGTTGTGGGGTGGCCGGGGCTCAGTACTTGTACCAGCCGGCGATGCGGGCGAGTTCGGCGTCGGCGACCTCGGAGTTGCCGGCGAGGAACGGGAAGACGTGCTGCTGGTCCTCGGCGATGGAGAGGGTCACGTCGACGCCGGCGGCCTCGGCCAGTGCGGCCAGGCGGGTGGCGTTGTCCAGGAGGGATTCGACGGCGCCGGCGGTGATGTATAGGCGCGGGAACCCGGTGAAGTCGGCGTAGAGGGGGTTGGCCAGCGGGTTCTGCGGGCTGACGGAATCGCCCAGCACGCCGGCGATCATGCCCTCGAGCAGCGGGACGGAGATCAGGGCGTCCGTGGCGTCGTTGGTGATGAGGGTTTGGCCCTTGTTCTCCATGTCCAGCCACGGTGAGAAGACGATAACCTGGCCGGGCTGTGGCTCGCCCTGTTCCTTGAGCGCCAGGGCGATGGCGATGGCGATGTTGCCGCCGGCGGAATCGCCAATGGTGGTGATGTCGTGCGGGTGGATGCCGCTCTCAACGAGAGCCTTGAAGGCGGCGACGCCGTCTTCGACCTGGGCGGGGTGCGGGTGCTCGGGTGCCCGGCGGTAGTCAAGGACAAAGGTAACGACGCCGAGAGCCTTGGCAACGTGGCCGGCAAGCTTCCGGTGGCTTGCTGCTGAGCCGACCGCGAAGCCGCCGCCGTGGGTGTAGAGCAGCACTTTCGTCCGGTCGGCACCTTCCGGGAAGGCCCAGATGCCGGGGACGCCGCCGACGACGTCCTCCTTGTAGGTGACTGCTTCGGGCTCCCGGGTGGGCTGGTGCCACTCGTCGAAGATGCTGCGGAACAGGCGCATCGTCAGATCCGGAGTGGTGGCGATGATGTTGGACCAGTCCGCGTAAAGGTCGCGGAGGGCATCGGTCGCCTGGGAAGTTTCAGTCGCTGCTGCTTCGGTCGAGATTGTCATCTCATACTCCTTCGTATGGAGGGCCTCCCGAGCCTCGCCCGGGGTGCTGATGGATCGGAATCTTGGTGCGTTTTGCCGCTAGATATAGCGTGGATCACATTTGTGCCGGCCCAGTGTTCCACTTTGAAACACCGGGCCGGCACCGGACCCGCCCGGGAGCTACTGCGTGGTGTAGCCGCCGTCAACGACGAGTTCCGCACCCGTGACGAAGGACGCTTCATCCGAGGCGAGGAAGAGGACGGCCTGGGAGACTTCTTCGGGCCGTCCCGGCCGCCCGAGGATGGTTGTTCCCAACAGGGCCTTCGCGCCTTCCGGTGTTGCCATCAGTTCCTTGGTCATCTCGGTGTCAATCACGCCCGGGTGCACGGAGTTGACCCGGATGCCGAACTTGGCAAGATCGACCGCCGCAGCCTTGGAGAGCAGGCGCACTGCGCCCTTGGACGCCTGGTAGGCCGCGGCGCTGGGTGCCCCGATGAGTCCGTAGATCGAGGAAATGTTCACGATGGAGCCCCCACCGGCTGCCTGAAGCGCAGGTGCCGCCAGCTTGCAGCCCAGGAAGGTTCCCTTGGCGTTGATATTCAGGGTGCGGTCCCATTCCTCCTCGTCTGTCTCGTCGAGGGGTTTGAGGATGAGGATGCCGGCATTGTTGACGAGGACGTCCAGCTTGCCGAATTCATTGACGGCTTCTTCCAGCACACGCTGCCAGTCGTCGGACCGGGTGACATCATGCGTGATGAAGAGTGCGGAACCCCCGGCGTCGTTGATCTCCTCTGCCACGGCCTTTCCGGCGGCTTCCCGGACGTCCGTGATGACGACCTTGGCCCCTTCTGCGGCGAGGAGCAGGGCGTGCGACCTGCCCATGCCCTGGGCGGCTCCGGTGATGAGTGCAACTTTTCCTGACATGCGTCCTGCCATGGTCATTCTCCTTTGAATGCGACAACGTAGGCCCGGTTCCTCCGGGCCGAGGACCCTTCAAGCGGGGTAGTCAATTCTTATGTGACGTGGATCTCACGATGGTGTGCCGATTTGGAACAGCGCATCACCGCCAGCATTCGGCGGAGGCTTCGATTGTTGCCCCCTGCGCATAAACGACGCCGTGATTTGGTATTGGATTCCTATCAGCGCGGGTGCCATCCTTGAATGAATACAGTCAGCGCAACGATGCGAGGTCACCATGCACGCTTTTGCCGTTTTCCAAGACAGCCCCGAGATCCAGGACATCGAACTGCCGGACCCGGTGCCGACAGGAACCGAAGTCCTCTTGAGGGTGATCCGCTCGGGCGTGTGCCACACGGACACCCACCTTCGTGAGGGTTCGTACGACCTGGGCAGCCGGGGAGCGTTGAAGCTCGTGGACCGGGGCGTCACTTACCCGCTGGTCATGGGGCACGAAGTCGTCGGTGTCGTCGAGAAAGTCGGGGACCTTGTGCACGGGACCAAACCCGGGGACATCAGGCTGGTCTATCCCTGGATTGGCTGCGGCACGTGCCGGGATTGCCTGGCCGGCCGCGACAACGTCTGCGCCAACGGACGCAACCTTGGAGTCACGGAGCACGGCGGCTACGCCGAGCAGATCCTGGTCCGCGCCGAAAAGTACCTCGTGGACATCGAGGGCCTGGACCTCAGCTGGGCGGCGACGCTGGCGTGCTCGGGCCTGACGGCCTTCAGCGCAGTGAACAAAGTCCTCCCGCTGGGGCCGGACGAACCTGTTGTGGTGATTGGCGCCGGCGGAGTCGGGCTCACCGCCATCGCTACCCTCAGCGCGCTGGGGCACCAGGCCATCTGCGCCGTCGACATTTCGGAGCGGAATCTCCAGCTGGCCCGTGAGGTCGGCGCCAGCACAACTGTTCAATCCACCGATCAAGGTCTCAGCGCCAAGATCATCGGCGCAAACGGAGGCCCGGTAACAGCCGTCATCGACTTCGTGAACAACAGCCAAACGGCACCCGTAGCCTTCGACTCCCTGCGCAAGGGTGGCCAACTGGTTCAGGTAGGGCTCTTCGGCGGCGAACTGACGGTCCCGACCGCACTCATGGCCCTTAAGATGCTCACGATCCGAGGCAGCTTTGTGGGCAACCCCGAGGAGCTGAACCAGCTCGTCGCCTTGGCCAAGCAGGATGCGATTCCCCACATTCCGATCATCGACGCCGAGCTCTCCGCCGGATCTGTGGGCGAGAACCTGGACAAGCTCACGCAGGGCGGCGTCCCCGGACGTGTGGTGCTGCGCGCGGCAGACGGTGCCCAGGGCTGACCAGCCATGCAAAACCCGCGCAACGTTCCCGACGATGCCCTTCGCGCTGCCCGGGAACACCTCATCCGCCGGGGCCTCCGGGATGGGACACAGCTGGCGGAAATCGTCTCCCCGGACATCGAACACAGCTGGCGCCGCTCGATCGGCGTGGAGGCTTCGGCGCGGCCCGAGGCGTTTCTGTTCGTCAATGATTTCGATCCGGACGGGATCCTGATCCGTGCGGCCAAGAGTGTGATGGACCACTGGCTGCAAAGCCTCAGCGGTATGGGCATCTCTTTGTTCCTCAGTGACCAGTCCGGCCAGATTATTGCCCGCAGGCTCGGCGACAAGGCACACGGCAACCGTTTCGACGAGGCCTATGCCGCGGAAGGGTTCAATTTTTCGGAGCGCTCGGTCGGGACCAACGGGCTCGGCACGCCCATCGAAGGACGCCAGGCCGTGTTTGTCCGGGGAGCGGAGCATTTCAACGAGGCACTGTCCCCGCTGGCCTGTGCAGGGGCGCCGATCATGCACCCCGTTACGCGCCGCGTGATAGGTTCCATTTCCTTCGCCTGCGACACCGGTTTGGACAACCCGCTCATGCTGGCCATGTCCCGGGAAGCGAGCAGCCAGATCGAACGGCGTTTGCTCGACCTCGGCAGCGCAACGGGACTCGCCTTGGGGATGTCGCAGCTGCGGCTGAGCTCCTCCAGAGCCCCGGTCATCATGCTCGATGCCCAGGCTGTGATGACCAACATTTCCGGTCTGGCGGTCATGAGCAGTGAACTGCACACCACACTGTGGGAGCAGCTGCGCGGTCTCGAATGGACCGGCGCCAAACAAACCATCGAGATACCGTCCCTGAATGTGGACGCCACCGTCCAGCGGATCGACGATTCCGGCGGGAGTTCTGCCTTCGCGTTGGAGCTCTCACGCATACCTGATGCCGCGAGCATTCCACGGAAGGTCGATGCCGATTTGCCCGGCACCGACTCTTCGGGTGTAGGGGCTGCGTTTCCGCACGTTGTGCGCAGTGCCTTTGACCGGGCGGGCCAGGGACCCGGGGCGATCGCCGTGTGCGGGCAGGGCGGC
The DNA here is from genome assembly GCF_002929335.1 of Arthrobacter sp. Y81. Classification (GTDB taxonomy): domain Bacteria; phylum Actinomycetota; class Actinomycetes; order Actinomycetales; family Micrococcaceae; genus Arthrobacter. Next base: position 37,687 of record NZ_PJIL01000022.1, on the reverse strand, counting down.
TCCGGCAAGCTTCATCACACGCTCGCCTGGCTCAACGGACAGGACTCCGGTCCGGGTCCGTTGATCCTCGATGCCTGCCTCCTTCCGGAAGAAAAGGATGCCAGCTGGTTCCAGGCCGCCCGCGAAGCCATCGCAGACGGTCGAAGCGTTATCCTGCGGCATCTTGAGGATCTGCCCCGGAGCGAGTTGAACAGGCTCAAGGCTCTGGACGCGGCGGTGCGCCAGCAGCCGGAGCACCCTCCGGCAGGCCAAGACCGGGCAGCTCCTTCTCCGGCCCGGCTGGTTCTGACCATGAATCCCGAGGCGTGCCCGGACTTCGTCTCGGACGTCGTCTCACAAATCGCTGCGCGTGTGACTGTGCCGACTCTGTCCGAAACCAAGGAACGTATCCCCGTGCTGGCTGCGCATTTCCTGGATGCGGCCGCGCCTGCCGACAGATCCACGCTCTCTGCGGTCGCGCTGCAGGGGCTCATGCGCTGGCGGTGGCCGGGCAACGTCGCAGAACTGCGCGCCACCCTCGAGTCGCTGGGGCGCGCCCATCCCGGTCGCGTGCTGCAGGCCAATGACCTCCCGGAACATTTCAGGAACACTGGCAGGCGCACCCTGTCCAAACTCGAATCCCTGGAGCGCGACGCGATCGTTGCCGCCCTGGAACAAAGCGGGGGGAACCGCTCTGTCGCTGCGGAAGCCCTGGGGATGGGCCGAACCACCCTTTACCGGAGACTCCGTGCCCTGGGCATCGAGACGCCGGAGTTCATGGCCCCCTGACCGGGTCAAAGACAACCGTCATGACGCCGCCTTAGTCTGGCGCCCGTCATCCGGGTTCGTGTCAGCCGGCGCCGGGCAGGATCCGCTCGGCCAGCTCCAGTACCGCCCGCAGGGCAGGGCTGGAATGGTCCCGGCGCCAGGCCATCCGCAGCTCCACCGGAATCGTTTTGTCCATAACCTTCACGAAACGCACGTGGGGGTCCGTGACCGCGTCGGCCACCGAGGACAGCGTGAGCGTGCAGCCTACCTCCGCCCCGACCAGTGAGAGAGCAGTCCAGGAATCCGGGACGACCTGAACGATGTCCAGCTCGAACCCGGCGGCGTGTGTTAGTCGCCGGAGCCTGTCGTTCAGCACCGCCCCGGCATGAGGCGGCAGTGAAACGAAGGTGTCGCCGCGGAAGTCAGCCATCCGGGCTTCACCGGCGCCGGCCAGGCGGTGGCTCGCGGGGACGGCGACCACGAGGTCCTCCGCTGCAAGCAGGCGCGTTTCAATCCCGGCAGCAATGTAGTCCCAACGACCGAGGGCGATGTCCACGTCGCCACTGACCACACGGTCCATGGCAGGTTGGGCAAAGTTCTGGCTGAAGAGCTCGATCTGGATGCCCGGGTGGTCGCGCCGGACCTCTCTGGCGAGCCGGCCCACCAGGGTATGGGTGGAGGCGCCGGCATAGGCGACCCGGACGCGCCCGACTTCTCCTTTGTCTGCCGCGCGGACCGCGATGCTCGCCCGGCGGGTGGCATCAATGATGTCCGTTGCCGGCCCGATGAACGCCTCTCCGGCGCCGGTCAGCTTGACGCTGCGGGTACTCCGGTCGAACAGACGGGTTCCCAGCTCCCGTTCCAGCTGCTGGATGCTGCGGCTGACCGGAGGCTGGGCCATGTGCAGCTTCTCCGCCGCGCGGCCAAAGTGCAGCTCTTCTGCCACCGCCAGGAAGGCGCGGATCTGTTGGATCTCCATGCAAGTGATTATTGCACCTGGTGCAACAAAAAGGCCATCAATAAGTATTGGACGGATAGCAATGCGGTCGGTCATGGTTGAGGGAGAGAACCCTATGCAAGGAGCTTTTTGATGGACAGCCAACACTCCGCCGCCCTTGAGACGTCGGCATTCGGCCGCAGTGCAGGCGGCCCTCTCAGCGGCATCGTGATCGCCGATTTCGGCAGGGTGCTGGCCGGACCGTACTGCACTATGCTCTTGGCAGATCTCGGGGCAACTGTGATCAAGATTGAGAGCCCGGCCGGGGACGAGACCCGGGCATGGAAACCGCCCACCCGCGGCGATGACTCAACGTATTTCCTGTCGATCAACCGCAACAAGACCTCCATCAAGCTCGATCTCCGCGATCCGGACGACCGCCGGACGGCGCAGCGCATCGCGGAACGGGCCGACGTCGTCGTCGAAAACTTCAAGCCGGGAGACTTGGTGCGCTACGGCCTGGACTACGACACAGTCGCGGCTACCAACAAGGAAGTTGTCTACGCCTCGATCACGGGCTTCGGGACGGCCGGGGGTGCCCAGCTCCCAGGCTACGATCTACTCATCCAGGCGCTGTCCGGACTGATGGACCTCACCGGGGCGCCGGACACCGGGCCCTTCCGTTCCGGAGTTGCGGTGTTCGACGTAATCACCGGACTTCACGCCTGCATCGGTATCCTCGCCGCACTCCGGCACCGGGATCGCATCGGAGAAGGCCAGCTGGTGGAAATGAACCTGATGTCTTCTGCCCTCTCCGGCATGGTGAACCAGACGGCCGCCGTGGTGCTGGGCGGGACCGTTCCCGTCCGGCTGGGAAACGAACATCCGAGCATCTACCCTTACGAGCCTTTCGACACCGGCGACGGGAAGCTGGTGATCGCGATCGGCAACGACTCCCAGTTCCGCACCTTCTGCGCCGCGATCGGCCGGCCGGCGCTTGCCACAGATCCGAGTTTCGAAAAGGCTCCGCTCCGCAGCGCCAACCGCACCGAACTGCGGCCGCTCCTGGTGGAGTGCCTCTCGGCCCGGACCGCTTCGGAGTGGTTCGACATATTTACCGAAGCGAAGCTCCCCTGCGCACCGATCCAGGATCTGCGTGCCGGGATCGAATTCGCCGAACGAATCGGGCTGGAGCCTGTCGTGACCGTGGGGCACGGAAAGAGTGCTCAGCCCGGGGTGCGCAACCCCATCCGGCTGTCCAAGACCCCGGTCAGCTACGACCTCACGCCGCCCGATCTCGACAGCGGCGCGGAGCTGGTGCGCGCCTGGCTCGGCGACGACGACAACCAATTCGCCGGCGTCTTTGCCGGCACTCCCACCCGATCCCACGAGGAGCACTGATGACCACCGCAACGGACGTTTCCGTCAATTCCGACTTCTACGCACTGGACGACTACCTCAATGACACCGACCGTGCGCTGATCGCCAGCGTCCGGTCCTTCGTCGAAAAGGACGTCAAGCCCATCATCAACGAATACTGGGAGAAGGCGGACTTCCCGTATCAGTTGGTGCCAAAATTCGCAGGGCTGGGAATCATCGGCACAGCCATCCAGGGCTATGGTTGCCCCGGGCTGACCCGGCTGCAGACCGGCCTCGTCGCGATGGAACTCTCGCGAGGTGACGGCAGCATCAACACCTTTAACGCCGTCCACTCCGGGCTGGCGATGGGCACCATCAACCTCCTCGGCAGCGACGAGCAGAAGCAGCGCTGGCTGGTGCCGATGGCGAAACTGGAAAAGCTCGGCGCGTTCGCGCTGACCGAACCGGACCACGGCTCCGACTCCGTGGCCCTGGAAACCTCCGCCCGGCTCGACGGCGAGCACTACGTCATCAACGGATCCAAACGCTGGATCGGGCTGGGCCACGTGGCGGACCTCGTTATCATTTGGGCCCGCGACACAACCGACCAAAAGGTGAAGGCCTTCGTCCTGGAAAAGAACGACGACGGCGGCTACCCCGCCGGATACAGTGCCGAGGCCATCACAGGAAAGATGGCCAAACGGGCGATCCAGCAGGCACAGATCGAGATCGACGGTCTGCGGATCCCCGCCGGAAACCTGCTGGCCAAGTCGAAGTCCTTCCGCGACGTCGGAGCGGTGCTCAACACCACCCGCAGCACTGTGGCTTGGGAATCGCTGGGCCACGCCACCGCCGCCTATGAGATGGCGGTCCAGTACGCCCGGGAACGCGTGCAGTTCGGCAAGCCGATTGCCAGCTACCAGCTGGTGCAGAACAAGCTTGCCAACATGCTTGCGGACCTCACGGCCATGCAGCTGATCTGCTTCCGTACCGCGGCACTTCAGGACGAGGGCCGGCTCAGCAACGAACAGGCTTCCCTGGCCAAGATGTTCACCGGGGACAAGGCGCGGACGCTGTGCCGGGATGCGCGTGACATGTTTGGCGGGAACGGGATCCTGCTGGAACACCACGTGGCTCGCCACCTGACCGACATGGAAGTGGTCCATACCTATGAAGGGACGGATTCCATCCAATCCCTGATCCTGGGCCGTGAGATCACCGGCATCTCAGCCTTCTCCTGACGAAACCGACGCCGGCAGGGTTCGGTACAGTTCCGGCACCCCCTCCATAGGGAACTGCTGCACTAAGAAAGCACGGCCATCCAACAGGGTGGCCGTGCTTTCGCATGGGGGACTGGGCTGTGGAAATCGAGCACATTCCTGACACGGAGTTAGGCGCGGGCTGCCGGCCGGCGATCAGGGCGTGCAACTGGCGGTCGGACCCTACAGTCCGTATCGACGGATTCTCTCGTAGAGCGTCCCGCGTGCGATGCGAAGTTGCTCTGCAGCGTCCGATTTGTTTCCGCGGCACTCCCTTAGCACCGATGCGATGATCTCCCGCTCGGCCAGCTCCAGCTGGCTCAGCTCGGGCAGGACTACCGTCCGGGGCCCGGCGTTGGAACCTTTCACGTGCGATCCAGCAAGGCTTGCGACACTCAGACGGCTGAGCACCAATGAACAGCCCTCCGCAGTCCTGGGAGGCATCACGGGCACGATCTGCGCACGAACGCCGGTGGGCAGGACAAACTCCTTGGTGAAGGGCCCTGCCTCTTCGACATAATGCCACAGCTGTTCCCGGTCAAACGATAGGCCGCCGAGACCATCCTCGGCGATCATGGTGTAACGGTCCAGTGTAATGACGGCCGCGCCCGTTCCCGCTTTCACCCGCAAATGGGCATCAAGAAGCCGCTGATGGCGGGCGCGGGACAGGCGGGTCAGCGAATCCTGAATGCCGGTCAGCAGCATGTTGAGCGCAATCTTCAGATGCGGGTTCGGCTCGCCGGCAAGGCACGTAACGTTAACGGCGCCGAGAAGTTTTCGCGTAATTGGGTGCAGGACCGGACTCGCTGCGCAGACGAGGTTGTGCATGCGCTCATCCAGGTGGTCGGTGCCTTGAACAATGGTGGAAGCGCGGGTCGCAAGCGCGACACCGACTCCATTCGTGCCCGCAGAACCCTGGGCGAGGTCGGCGCCCTCCGTTACATCTGCGCGCGCCAGATGCCGACGCAGGCTCGGAGCAGCTGCCCATTCGTAGGTCACCCTTCCATCGGCGTCAGTAAGGGCCAGCCAGGTCGTAGTCCCTTCAAGTGCCTCCTGCGTCGAGGAGATGGCTCTTCGCGCTACCTTCAAGAGAGACAACTGCTCCTCGGCCGAATTCGACATCTTGTTGTTCCTCCGCGTCATTGCGTGTGATGGAATCGTCCAGCCGGGCGCGAGAAACTCCGCTTCACAAGCTGAACTGGTGCCGGTCAATTTGACTGTCCCCTGTCGACGTCATGAGCGGCACCCTTCAAGTGTGACATAACCCACAATCGGGTTCGGCTCCACGGGCAAATTGTTCAAAAATTGAACACTTTGACCCACCAACACTTTGCTAAAGCCCCACCCCGGCGGGTGGGCAGCGGAGTTGAGCGGCCCGGACCCCACGGTCGGCAGCCCTCCTTGGCGCCCGAACGAAGGAACCGGCTAAAGGACTGATGGAATCGGCGAGTCTGACTCACGGACCAATGTTCAAGTTCTGTACAGGGCACGGATTCAGGTGCTAATCCGCGCAAGAATCCTAGAACTCGGGTTTGTCCTGCGACCAGGTCAGGAACGGGTCCGGCTCGGCCGCACCTGATTCCGTGGAGCATCTCCACGAACCGCCGATGAGGAAAATCCTGACGCACTGCGTTATTCCTGGCATTCAACCCCCTCACCCACTCTATTCAAAGGAGCATAGACACATGCATTTTTCGTATGCCCGCGCATGGCGAAAGATCGCCGTTGCGGTCCTCGCTACCGGCCTTCTCACCTCTACCGCTGCATGCAGCACCAGCAGCAGCAGCGCCGCCCCGGGCGCCCCGGCCGCGTCCCACGGCAAAGGCACCGGCACGACGGATGGAGGCGGCGCTCTCCTCAAAGTCTTCATGCCGTCGACCTCGAACGTCTATCTGGCCGCCGCCTCGCAGTCCATCAAGGACGAGGCGAAAGCCCTGAACTACACCGTCAACATCGTCGAGAACAACTGGGACCAGACCGAGCAGGACCAGCAAGTCCAGGAATGGCTTGCCACCGGTGAGCGGGCAGCCGCGGTACTGATGTGGCCGGCTGGCGCCGCCGCCGCAACGAACTCGATTCGCCTCCTTTCCGCGCAGGCACCTGTGATCCAGTTCAATAACCTGGTCACGCCGGAAGCGTCAAAGTACGTGACCGCCTACTCGGGGGTCTCGGACACAGGCATCGGCAAGGAAGCCGGAGCCAACGCGCTCGCCGCAGTCGAGAAGCTCAAGGCCGAAGGGGTCAAGTTCCACGGCCCCGGCGGCAAGCCCAACGTCGTGGAGATCCGGTTCACCGCCGGGTACGCAGCCGGTGATGACCGTGAGAAAGCCTTCGCGGAAGCCACTCCGGGCGCTTTCAACATGCTCGCCGTCGAACCCACCCCGACCGTTGACGCGCAGGGCGGCTTCAAGGCAGCCAGCCAGGTCATCCCCCGCTTCCTCGGACAGGGCATCGACATCGTCTACGCACACAGTAACGACGTGGCAAACGGTGTGGTGCAGGCGCTGGAGCAGAACGGGCTGAAGCCGGGTAAGGACGTCATTCTGATCACCGGAACCTCCTCTGGCGACATGACCAACCTGCGCAGCGGCAAGATCTGGTCCGCCACCCTGCAGTCCCCGGTGATCGAGGGAGCCCTCGTGGTCCGGACCGCCGCGCAGTACATCGCCACCGGCCAGGTGCAGTCCGGCGACGTCACTATCGAATCGTCGGCGACCAAGCCTGAACTCAAGGTCGAAGCCCCGCACACGGCCACATACATGATGAATCCCCAAGTGACGGCCGAGAACAATGCCTCCTTCGACATCTGGGGCCTCTCGTTCGACAAGCTGATGGGCAAATAGGACCCCTCAACTGGAGTTCACCCCAACCGCGGAGCCTCGGATACCTCTCACCACCGGAGCTGTCCGAGGCTCCGCAGCCATCTGATGCGCGCCCTGTGCGCCACACATTGCAAACCTAGGAGAAACGAATGACTGGAAGCACTCCCCTTCGCCTTGAGGCGAACGGCATCTTCAAGTCTTACGGGGCAGTGAACGCCCTCTCGGACGTGCGTTTCGAACTCCGGGCCGGCGAGGTCATGGCCCTCTTGGGTGAGAACGGCGCCGGCAAAAGCACCATCGTCAAGGTCATCTCTGGCCTCGTCTCACCCGACAAGGGTTCCATCGAGATCGATGGAACCCCGACAAATATCTCCAGCGTCTCGCTGTCACAGGCGGCCGGGATCGCCGTCGTCCAGCAAGAGTTCAGCACGGTCGGAACCATGACCGTGGCCCAGAACCTCGTGCTCGGCCAGCAGGGCACGCCCTGGTGGTGGAGCCCCCGCAGACTGAACGACAACGCCGTCGCGATCCTTGAGCGCGTCGGGCTTGCCGGGCTGAACCCTTCCACACCGGTCGAGGAACTCTCCGTTGCGGAGATGCAACTTCTTGAGATCGCGCGCGTGCTGGCCAGGGACGCCAAGGTCATCATCTTCGACGAACCGACTGCAGCCCTCTCGGACGCTGAGATCGTCCGCGTACTCGATGCCGTCAAGCGTCTCGCGTCGGAGGGGCGGAGCGTCGTCTATGTCACCCACAGGCTGGGCGAGGTTTTCGAGATTGCTGACCGCGTCACCGTTTTCCGCAACGGTAAGAGCGAGGCCCCTCTAGAGGTCAAAGAGCTCGATGTTGAGACGATCGTCGCGAAGATGATCGGCCGGGAGCTGGGCCACCTCTATCCGGGCAAATCCGCGGCGGTCGGTGAAGTCGTGCTGGAGACACGCGGGCTCCGGATTCCCGAGCTCCGTTCCGAGATCAACCTGACGCTCCGGCGCGGTGAGATCCTGGGCCTGACCGGGCAGCTCGGCTCGGGAACGGCGGAGCTGATGGAGGCACTTGCCGGCGTCGGCGAGATCGTCTCCGGGGAGGTTCTCCTGGACAGCCAGCCGCTTAACACCCGCGGCAGGCAGAACGGAATCTCGGCCGGCGTTGCCTACTGCTCCGCGGACCGGAAGAAGGACGGTATCTTCGCGAGAGTCCCGATCCGCCGGAACCTGTCGTCGCCCTGGCTGCACCGGCTGTCCGCCGTAGGGTTCGTCAGCGCCCGGCAGGAAGTCGACGAGACAAACCGCTACGCCTCGCACTTCGCCATCGACGTCAAACGCATGAACTCGAACGTGGGGACGCTTTCGGGCGGGAACCAGCAAAAGGTGGCCCTGGGCAAATGGCTCGGAATTAATCCGCGCGTCCTGCTGGTTGAGGAGCCCACCCGCGGCGTGGATATCGGCGCGCGTGCCGATATCTACGCCCAGCTTCGGCGACTCAGCGACTCGGGGGTAGGCGTGATCGTCAGCTCCTCGGACACCAACGAAATCCTGGGCCTCTCCGACACGATCGCCACTTACTTCCGCGGCGAACAAACATCTATCCGACCCGCAGGCGAGTGGACCGAATCCGCCCTCGTCCGCGAAGTAATGCACCGTGAGGATGCGAATCATGACTAGTACAGCAAGCATTGCCGCCGACTTCACCGCCCGGCCAACCAGAGGCAGCGTCGTCCGCTTCGTCAACAGCCACACGCTCCCGCTTCTCCTGGCGGCGGTGTTCATCGCGTCCGCCATCAGCACGCCCGATTTCGCCACCTTTGCGAATATTCGAGCGATCCTGATCAATACCTCCATCGTCGGAATCATCGCTGTCTCGATGACTGCGATCACGATTTCCGGCAATTTTTTCTCACTCGGCATCGCGTCCTCCACCGTTCTTGCCGGCATTGTGTTCCTTGCGGTGTCAGGCCTGACCGGATCGGCGCTGGCTGGGCTCGGCGCCGCCGTCGCGGTATCGGTGACGTTGGGGATCATGCAGGGCCTCATCGTCGGCGCCGGACTCAACCCCGTCATCACCACCCTCGCCGTGGGCTCGGTCATCTATGGCCTGGTGGCGATCGCTACCAAGGGCGCCGTGGTAACCGCGGGCAGTGTGGACGTGGCGTGGCTGGCAACGTGGAACTTCCTGGAAATCCCGCTGCCTGTCTACATCTTCGTGCTCTTCACGGCCGTTGCGTGGTTCCTCACCGAACACACCCTGATCGGACGCAACATCCACCTCCTGGGCGCCAACCGCGCCACCGCCAGGAACAGCGGCATCTCTCCCCAGGCCACCACTATCTGGGCCTTCATCGCGTTTGGGGTTGGCCTCGGAGTCGCCGGCGCCCTGAACGCCTCACAGCTGCATCAGATGCAGGCCAACGACCTCGCCGGACTCACCATGGACGTCATCGCGGCGGTTCTGGTCGGCGGAACCGCCGTATCAGGCGGCGAAGGATCCCCCACCCGGTCCGCGCTCGGTGCGCTGCTTATCGTGGCCCTGGGAAATATCATGCTCCTGCACGGCCTCGACAACGGCTGGCGTGTCTTCCTCGTTGGAGGCATCGTCGTGGTGCTCGTGGTAGCTCTTCACGTTCTCAGAAAGGTCAGTACCCGATGAACGCAGCCAAGGAATTCTTCCTTAAGTACTCGCTCCAAATAGTCGTCCTCCTGCTGGTCGTCGGCATCATGGTGATGGTCTCACCCGGCTTTCGCGGGGAAGCTGCCCTGTTCTCGTCGCTCGAACGACTCATCCCGCTCGGTGTCATCGCGGCCGGACTGGCGGTGACGATGATCGCCGGCGAGTTCGATCTTTCCGTCGCCTCCATGGCCGCATTTGCAGGGGCGATCGCCGTGCAACTCGGAGGCCTCGGCCTGATAGCGAGCATCCTCATCGCCACAGTCGTGGGAGTGCTGCTCGGCTCGCTCCAAGGCTGGGTGATTGCACGGCTGGGTATCAGCTCGCTCGTGTTCACGGTTGGAACGCTGATCCTGCTCCGCGGCGCCACCTGGTTGGCTACCGACGGCGTCCCGGTCACCCTCACCGACTACAAGCTGAGCGATGCGCTCATGGTCCGGATCTGGGTCTTCACGCCTCTGTCGCTCACAACGATCGCCGTGCTCGCCGTTCTGGGCATCTTCCTGTCGCGGACACGGTGGGGCCGCGAGATCTCATCGATCGGCGGAGCCCGGCAGGAAGCCGTCGCCTCGGGAGTCAAGCTCAGGTCGCGTCTGGTGCTCGCCTTTGCCATTTCCGGTGGATGCGGCGCCCTGGCCGGGGCGCTGTCGTCCTTCCGGGGCGGGTCTGCGACGCCGGATGGTCTGGCAAACATGCTCCTTCTGGCGCTGGCGGCAGTTCTCATCGGCGGAGTCAGCCTCACTGGAGGGCGCGGCGGCATGATCAACGTCGCGTTCGGCATCGCCATCACCGCGGTCCTTGCTGCGGGAATGTCTTCCATCGGGGTCAAGGCCTTCGTGACCGAACTGTTCACGGGCGTCCTCCTTCTGGTCGTGATCCTCTTGGAATTCGCCATCTCGAAGGCGGTCGCCTATAGGGCATCCTTGCAGAGGCGCCGTCCGCACCTGGCTGTCGCCTGAGAACGTCACTGACCTCGGGCAGTTGATTCCGGCGGCGCCTCCGATTCTGCAGGGGGCGTCGCCGGGTCATTGCAATGACCCGGCGACAGACCTTTGGATGGCCTTAAGCATGGCCCGCCGACCCCGGCGCTGAGGATTTTGAGACCGCCCCGGTGACGCTGTCGTCGGTCCCGGGGCCCCAATCTGGGGGCGAGGGCTTCGAGCCTGAACCAGGCGAGCCGCATCCGGCCTCACGACCTGCTGCCTGAGGGCTTCGAGTAGAGCGACATTCCCCTATCCGGAGCGCGCGCAGATGGACTTTCCCCCCGCGTGACACGTCCCTAGGATCCCGCCATCCATGGTTCCCGCGGTTGTCGCGGGCATCTCGGGATCCGCCGTGCTGAATGCGGCGGCTGGGCTGGGCTGTGCCGACCGCCGGCCGTGGCCCGGTCGCGGCGGGCAAATGCGACCGGGCCACGGGCACCGTGTTGGCCAATGATGAGCGGCTTGCCGTGCCCTGGTCTAAGGGGCTCATGAACCCGGGCCCATCGGGTGGCAGCCCGCTCAGTTGGTTACACGAGGACCATGCCGCCGTCGATCATGATGGTCTGGCCTGTCATGTAATCGGAGTCCGAGGAAGCGAGGAAGAGCGCCGTGCCCACCACGTCCTCCGGGACACCTTTGCGACCGATCAGGTTCGCTCCGGAAAACGACTCGAAGGCCTCGCCAGGGCGGGATGAATCGCCCATGTCCATGAGGTCCAGGTCCAGCTTCTTCCAGAGCGGGGTGTCCACGACACCGGGGGCAAAGGCATTGGATGTGATCTTGTGCTTCGCCAGTGCGTGGGCGGCTGACTGGTTCAGAGCGGTCACCGCGAACTTGCTCGCGCAGTAGGACGCGAAGTTCGGGTAGCCCTGACGGCCTGCGATGGAGGACGTGACGATTAGCTTGCCGCCGTCGCCCTGCTTGATCATCTGCAAGGCGGCCTCCTGCTGGCAGATAAGGGTTCCCAAGGCGTTCACGTCGAGCGTGCTGCGGAAGTTCTCTTCGGTGGTCTCGAGGAAGTGCGTCGGCTTGATAATGCCCGCGATGGCGAACATGCAGTCCAGCCGGCCGAACGACTCCACGCTGGTTTTGACGGCCATCGCGACGTCGGCCCGATTGACGACGTTACCGGAAACGGCGACGGCTCTACCGCCGGCGGCGGTGATCTCGTCCTTGACACTTTTAGCTGCGTCGAGGTTTAGATCGAGGAGCGTGATGTTGGCTCCCTCGCCTGCCAGCGCGAGGGCGATTACGCGGCCCATACCGCTGCCGGCACCTGTAATAAGGATGCTGCGATCCTCTACACGACGTGACATGTTGTCTCCTATAGCTCTAGTGGGAGTACTTAGAGCAGGGGTGCCGAGACCGACCGGGCCGCGTTGGGGCTGCCTGCGCCGGCAAGGCGAAGGCCGGAGCCTTGCCCCTTTCACAGCGCCACCAGTCAGCCGCGCACCGTCTGCCTCCCGGCGTTCTTCTGTAATCACCCATCAGCTCGTCGGTGAGCCGAGGGATGTCCCGCGATTGCGGCACTTCCTCATCCTGCAAGACGCTTCCTCGCTGAAGACCGAAGTGTTCAAACCTTGCACACCGCCAGGTTGCCCGCTCGGCCGGTCTCCCAAAACTTGAACTGAAAGCCAGCCCCACGTCGAGCAGCAACAATTGTTGCAGTTCCGACGCGCCAATAGGATTCCGGTGATACCTTTTTACTCAATAATGAAGAGGGTGGGGAGAACGAGAAGAGTGAGCAGAACATGGACGTTGGCCAGCTGAGGGCTTTCCTTGCAGTGGCACAGGAACTCCATTTCGGGCGGGCGGCCGAACGCCTAAACATGACCCAGCCGCCCCTAAGCAGGATCATCAAACAGCTCGAAACTGAACTCGGAACGCGCCTGCTGGACCGCAACACCCGTTCCGTGAAGCTCACGTCCAGTGGGCAGGCGCTGGTCGCCCCTGCCACCGAGGTTTTCGAGGCCCTTCGCCGAGCCGAGGAGGCCGTCCGGTCCGCCGACAACGGCGAGGCCGGAATGGTGCGAATTGCTTTTGCTGGCGTCTCTACCCACCAGCTGGTGGCCCGACTCGCCAGGCAGGTGAAATCCAACAGGCCAAGGATTCAGCTGGAGCTGTCCAGCCAGAATTTCGCCCAGCCCGCTATGAAAAAACTGGTGCAAGGGGAGACAGACATCGCCCTGGGACGGTGGGATGTCATCCCGGCAGAGGTGTCCTCCCGTGTGGTCATGCCGGACTCACTCGTGGTGGCAATGCCCGACACCCACCCGCTTGCCGGCTCACGCCGGATCGCAATGGGGCGGCTTGCCACTGAGGCCTTCATATCGCTGACGCCTTTCGAGGGCGCGGTCCTGCCAGATCGGCTTCGGCGACTGGCCCATGCCAACGGTTTTGTCGCCGACATCGTTCAGGTGGCCCCTGACACGCAGACCGCGCTGGCGCTGGTAAGCGCCGAAGTCGGGTGCCATCTAACATTGGCGTCTGTCGCGCGGAATGCGACAGATCCGCATGTTGTGTTCATTCCCCTCGAGGACTCCACCGCCGATGTCGACCTCAGGGCAGCATGGCGCCGCAACGATGCAAGTCCGGCTCTACAGGCTGTGCTGGAAGAAGTCATCAGCCTCGACGGCGACACCGGGGCCTGATGCATGCCGCGGCCATCGGAATCAGATCGACCCTTCGCCCGTATCGAGGCCAAGCTGGCGCAGCCGCCGATACAGTGTGGACCTCCCCATACCCAGCAGGGCTGCGGCCTCCGATTTGTTACCCCCGGCCGCGTCGAGTGCCCTGATGATGGCCCCGCGCTCCGCCGTCTCCATCATGCTCATGTGACGTCGCGGGGGCGCCTGCTGCAGATGTTTCGGCAAATGCCGACGTTCGATGACCGAGCCTTTCGCATCCCCAATCAGGGCGGCCACAGTGTCGGCAAGTTCGGCGATGTTGCCGGGCCAGTTCCACTGGACCATGGACTGCAGGGCAGCCGGCGAGATGGTGTGCCGCGATTCCGGGTCAACCACGTTGAGGATAGCCTTGACCAGGCCGGGGATCCTTTCGGGGGTCCGGGCCAGTGCATCGGTACGCTCCTCGGTTCCGGTGGTGTCAACAAAAGCCCGAACGGCTGGCGCAGCATCATCTCGCGAGGACGTCAGTAGAAGGCTGCTTGCGCGCTGCCCATCGGACCTGGCTTGCCGGTGCCGCTCGACGACAGCGGCCAAATCCGCAACTTCGTTTTCGGCGAGGTCCTCGATCCGCCGGATCAGCACGTCGGTACCGCCTGCCAGGAGCTCCTCGATGGCCCTCCACGGAGTAGCGGCCCCGGCGGACAGGACAAATACTTCACAACGCGCCGTACTTCCCCACTCCGTACGCCGCCTCCCGGCGACTGTCGCGCGTCCAGAACCACGCGGTCCATCTACCAAGACAACGGCCGGGGCAGTCTTGCTCGGCGCCGGCGCGCCTTTGCCCTCGAGCCGTGCCCCAGAAGGCAAGGCCAGCCCAGACGGGTTGTCGGACGCGTTACTCAGATCGGAGAAGTGCACCACGTAGTGCTCACGCGGCCCATCCACCACCCTCCGGGCCGTGACCTCAATGGAGGTGGCCTCCAATTCACGACGCAGTGTATTGCTGGATGACCAGTCGTGAGATTTGAGCACTTCCCAGAGCATGACATGCGACGCGACACTGACGTAGGGCAGGCCCGGCGTGTTAGCCAGGATGGACTCTCGATCCATCACCACCGTAGGACGCTGTGAGCTGCTGAAACGCATAAAGGACATCGCAAGTGCGAGATCCTGGGGCCGGGAGGACGCCCGGAATCTCTCCTCAATCTGCTGGCTGATCTCCCGCGTCAGCGACAGCATGATCGGGCTGGCAGCCTCGAGTGGGCCGCCCAGCGAGACTGAGCCAACGACCAGACCGGCCGGTGTATAGACGGGCGCAGCCGCACACGCCAGGGCGGTCAAGGCGTCATTGTAGTGCTGGCTCCCCTTGACGAAAACCGGGCGCTTCTCGACCATGGACGTGCCCAAGCCGTTCGTGCCAATGGATTCCTCGGAGTAGTCGAAGCCCTCCGCCGCGTGCATGCTGTCGAGGCGCCGTCGCTCACTGTTGTCACTCGTTCGCCGGGCAACGATGCTGCCGCCCCGGTCGCTGAGGAAGAGTGTGGTCCCAGTGTCAGCGAGCTGGTGTTGCCAACGATCGAGCACAGGAACTGCAGCCCGGCACAGCAGAGAGTCCGTATCCACGTCTTGAAAACGTTGAGACGGGACCGAGCTTTCGACGGCGCTGCTGAGCGACCGTCGCCAACTGCGCACGATCAGGTCCGGCACTGCATCGTTGGCCCCATAGGGTCCTGTGAGGCCAACGCGAATCAGCTGCTCCCGCGCTTCCCGCACCGGATCGGACATATCTGCCCCTTTGCAATGTCGTCCGCCAGCCCGGATGTCGGCCAATCAACACTCGTCAGCACTCGCGATTGGTGCTGAGAGGGTATCAATCCCGGATTCTCGGGTCGAACGGAAGTGTCCCAAATCGAGACACCGCGTCCTTGTTGTGCCACCACAGACTAGTAACTACAAAGTGAATTATCTCACAGAGCCCAATTAGTCGGAGGAAATGACATCATGGACAACGCCGTCCCCGAGAAGATCTACCAGCTCGACGCACTCGTCGTCGGAGCAGGCTTCGGTGGCATCTACATGCTGCACAAGCTGCGCAACGAACTCGGTCTCAACGCCGTCGCCATTGACCGCGCAGGGGGCGTAGGCGGGACCTGGTACTGGAACAAGTATCCCGGCGCCCTCTCGGACTCGGAGAGCTTCGTCTACCAGTACTCGTTCGATCGCGAGCTCTACCAGCAGACCCCATGGAACACCAAATATGTGCCCCAGCGCCAGATTCTGGCGTACTTGAACGGCGTCGTGGACCGGTACAGCCTCCGTGAACACATTCAACTCGAAACCGGCATGACTGACGCTGAATTCGACGAGACCACCGGCATCTGGACAGTGCGGACCGACACGGGTGTCACGTTCCAGTCCCGGTTCCTCGTCACGGGTCTCGGCCTGCTCTCCGCGACAAACCTCCCCAAATTCCCCGGGATGGAATCCTTCCAGGGCCGCCTGGTGCACACCGGCGCCTGGCCCGAGGACCTGGATCTGGCTGGCAAGCGTGTAGGTGTGATCGGCAATGGTTCCACCGGCAACCAGGTGATCACGGCCACCGCACCCGTCGCTGCTCACTTGACCTCGTTCCAGCGCACCCCGCAGTACAGCGTGCCTGCCGGCAACCGCGAACTTACGTCGCAGGAACAGCAGGGGCACCGGGACAACTTTGAGGCCAACTGGGATCAGGTCCGGAACTCGTCCGTCGCCATGGGCTTCGTAGAGAGCGCCGTTCCGACCTTCAGCGTCAGCCCGGAAGAGCGCGAACGCATCTACCAGCAGACCTGGGAGGAAGGCGGAGGGTTCCGCTTCATGTTCGAGACCTTCTCTGATATCGCCACTGACCCGGAAGCCAACGAAGAGGCGGCCAAGTTCATCCGCCGGAAGATCGCCGATATCGTGAAGGACCCTGAGACCCGCCGAAAACTGACGCCGACGGACCTCTACGCCCGCAGGCCGCTTTGCGATTCGGGTTATTACGAAACGTTCAACCGCCCAAACGTCTCCCTCGTGAATGTCAAAGAGAACCCGATCGAGCAGGTGACGGAGCAAGGCATCGTCACGGCTGACGGAACCCTGCACGAACTTGACGTACTCATCTGCGCTACCGGCTTCGACGCTGTGGACGGCAACTACGTCCGCGTCAATATTCGTGGCCGGGACGGCGAAACGCTGAAGGAACATTGGGCCGGCGGCCCGACCAGCTATCTCGGCATGGCAACCAGTGGCTTCCCGAACATGTTCATGATCCTCGGCCCCAACGGCCCCTTCACCAACCTTCCGCCCTCGATCGAGGCTCAGGTCGAGTGGATCAGCGAAACTATCGGCCATGCGTCGAGCTCCGGTACCGGCTGGATCGAAGCCAAGGCCGACACTGAGGCTGACTGGACAGAGACCTGCTCGGATATCGCCCATCAGACCCTCTTCCCCCAGGCCGCTTCGTGGATTTTCGGGGCGAACATCCCGGGCAAGAAGCGGACGGTGATGTTCTACCTCGGCGGCATCAAGCAGTACCGCTCCATCCTCGCCGAGGAGGCCTCGAACAAGTACCCCAATTTCATGACCGACAGCAAGGCACTGACGCCGGCCTAATCCGTCCCGCGAGTTCGCAAACGAGATTCTCATCCGCATCATCTGATGCCCACATACAACTAGGAGGCGCCATGCGCGCAGCGGTCTACTACGGCAAGAACAAACTTGAGATCCGGGACGTTCAGGAACCTTCCCCCGCGGAAGGCCAGGTGAAGATCAAGGTCAGCCGGAACGGAATCTGCGGTACCGACCTCCATGAGTACTACGATGGCCCGATCTTCATTCCTCCGACCGACCCGCACCCCCTCACCGGCCAATGCCTGCCCCTGACTCTGGGCCATGAATTCTCCGGAGTGGTGACGGAAGTCGGTAAGAACGTCACCGATGTCCGCGAGGGTGACCGGGTCACGGTCGAGCCCATTTACCGCTGCGGTGTGTGCCGCCCGTGCAAGAGCGGGCATTACAACCTGTGTAACGTGATCGGATTCCATGGGCTGATGGCCGACGGCGGAATGGCAGAGTACACAGTGGTGCCAAGCAATCAGGTGCACAAACTCCCCGACAATGTCTCGCTCGAAATGGGTGCACTGGTGGAGCCGATGTCCGTCGCGTATCACGCCGCGACCATGGGCGAAGTCAATGACCAGAGCCGCGCGCTGATTTACGGCGCCGGGCCTATCGGCATCGGCATCTGGTTTGCCCTCCGCGGGATGGGACTGACCGAAATCGACGTCGTTGAACCGTCGGAGACCCGCCGAAAGTCCATTGAGACACTCGGCGCACGCACGCTGGATCCAACCAGCCAGGACGTGACCGCGCTCATCGCCGACCGGACCAACGGCGACGGCGTTGACGCGGCCTTCGACGCCGCCGGGGTTGCACCTGCCGTCCACTCAGCCCTCGAATGCCTCGGTGAACGCCGGCCGCTGATCAGCGTTGCGATTTATGAAAAGCCCCTCCCGACGCCGCTCATCAACCTTGTGCTGAGGGAGCGGCGCATCCAAGGGACCATCTGCTACACCGGGGCCGACTATTCAGCGGTGATCGACCTCATGGCCAAAGGTCACTACAAGACGACAGGGTGGGTTGAGGACATCCCCCTCAGTGGAGTGGTCCAGGAAGGGTTCGAGAAGCTCCGGGCCGGCCAGAAGATGAAGCTGCTGGTCGATCCCGCTCTCTGATCCCATCGACGAAAGTAGAAAACAAGGAAGTATCTTCCGTGGAATGTATCTGCTAGCATCGTGCCATGGACTCCAGAGACGACCCCGCTGCCTTCTATCCGCTGTTCAGTGCGCTGACCCGGCTCGAAACGGAGTTGTGGGACGCGGTTGATGCCCGCCTGCGCGATGAATGCGGCGTTCCCCTCGGCAGGTACGAGGCGATGGTTGTTGTTGCTACCGTCGGCGCGTGCAGGGTGTTCGATATTGCGTCGGCGCTGTCCATTACGGTGGGCGGCGCCAGCAAGCTCATCGACCGTGTTGAGGCGGCGGGGTTCTGCTCGCGGAAGATGAACCCGGGCGACCGGCGTTCCTCCCTGCTGGAACTCACACCGGCCGGGGCCGCGGTGGTTGACCAGGCCCGCCAGGTGGTCGAGGCAGAACTTGCCCGCTGGTTCACCCCGGCCCTGACCACGCAGGAGGCCAGCACCCTGCTCGAACTCCTGGCACGTGTGCGCAGTGCGCATCGACCTGCGCTGGACTCCAAGGTGGCCGGGCAGTGAGCGCCGGCACCATGCGGGCAGTTGTGCTGGACGGCCCCGGGCCGGCTGAGGCTCTGGTCATACAAGATAGGCCAATCCCCGAACCCGGGCCCGGCCAGGTGCTCATCCGGGTCCGGGCCTTCGGGCTCAACCGCTCAGAGCTGCATACCCGCCTGGGCCTGGCCGAAGGCGTCACCTTTCCGCGCGTGCCCGGGATCGAAGCAGCCGGGGAGGTGGTGCACTCCCCCGGCGGCGAATTCGGCGCCGGGCAAAAGGTCGTCACGCTCATGGGCGGCATGGGCCGCGTCTTCGACGGCGGCTACGCCGAGTACACGTGCGTGCCGGCACGCCAGGTCATTCCGTTCGAATCGGACCTGCCCTGGCCCATCATCGGCGCCGTCCCGGAGATGCTCCAGACCGCATATGGCTCCCTCACCATCGGCCTGGACATCCAGCCCGGCCAGAGCCTGCTCATCCGCGGCGGAACGTCGTCCGTCGGCATGGCCGCCGCCATCCTTGCCAAACGCGCCGGACTCACCGTCCTCGCGTCAACCCGCAACGCGGCCAAACAGGAAGCCCTGGCCTCGATCGGCGTCGACCATGTCCTGATCGACGACGGGAACCTGGCCGCCGCCGTGCGCCGCATTATTCCCGACGGCGTGGACGCCGCCCTCGAACTCGTCGGCACCCCGACGCTGCGCGACACATTGCACGCCACCCGGGTCCACGGCGTCGTCTGCTTCACCGGCATGCTCTCAAACCAGTGGACCATCCCGGATTTCTATCCCATCGACTACATTCCCCGCGGTGTCCGGCTCACCTCCTACACAGGCGGAGCCGCCGACCTTCCCCGCAATATGCTTCAGGAGTTCCTGCAGGCCGTCAGCGACGGCACCGCAACCGTCCCCATCGGCAAGGTCTACACCCTCGATGACATCGTCGAAGCCCACACCGACATGGAGGAAAGCCGCACCAGCGGCAAACTCGTCGTCACCACCTAAAGCCTGAGAACCGTTACGGCCCTCACTTCGCGGGGCCGGGTTCTCCCATGCCCCAAACCCAGGAACAAACCTATGCCATTTCTTGCCCTTTCAGGCCGTCCCCCTGTGTACCCGGCAAACCGGCCGGCAACCGATCTGCTGCCGCCCCAACGCCCTGACGCACTGCCGAAGGCCTCCATCGTCGTCGCCGCCCTTTCCACCATCGTCGAGTGGTACGACTTCACCCTGTATCTCTTCATGGCAACGGCCCTGTCCCGGGTAGTCTTTGGCGGCGGCCCGGATTCGCTGCTCGCCACGCTGGCCATCTTCGCGGTGTCGTACCTGCTTCGGCCGGTGGGTGCCCTGCTGTTCGGGCGGTTGGGAGACCGGCTCGGGCGACGGCCCGTTCTCCTGGTGAGTATGGCCCTCATGGCGGCGGCCATGCTCGGGACGGCGCTGCTCCCCACTCATGAGCAGGCAGGCGCGGTGGCCGGTGGGGCGTTCCTTGCTCTGCGGTGCGTCATGGCGTTCTCCGTGGGCGGCGAATATCCGGCAGTGAGTACTTATCTTCTTGAAGGGGCACGGCCCGGACGCCGCGGCCTGGTAACGGCCCTGGCGTCCATGGCGAGCGAGGTTGGGGTCCTGCTGGCCGTCGCGGTATCTGCCATCACGACGACGATGCTGGACCGGGCGGCACTGGATGACTGGGGCTGGCGTATTCCTTTTGCAGTCGGTGCGCTTTTGGCCGTGGCAACGCTGGCGGCCCGGACAAGGCTGGGCGAGACCCCCGTGTTTGCCCGACAGCAGGCAACGGGCCCGGTACGCGAACCTCTGCGGTTCATCCTTCGCACCCAGCGGGCCGGCCTCTACAGGACATTCGCTATTTCCGCGTTGGCCTCGATCACCTACTACGTAGGCATCATCTACGTGCCAACCTACCTGACGTCGGTCTCCGGCTTCCCGGAAGGCAGCTCCTTGTGGCTGTCCACCACAGCCTCCGTCTCGGTGATCGCGGTGGCGCCGCACGCGAGCGCGATCTCAGACAGGATGGGACGGCGGACGACGCTGCTGTGGTTGTGCGCCCTGGCCATCGCCCTGCCGGTACCCATGTTCGCCCTGATGTCCTTCAATTCAGTAGGGGCCGCACTTTGCGGGGCCGTCGTCTTGGCCTGCACGGCCGGCGGCATTACCGCGGTAGCCGCATCTGCGGCCACCGAACAGTTCCACCCTGCCGGCCGGCTCACGGGGCTGGCGTTGGGTGCCACGGCCGCGACAGCCGTTTTCGGCGGGCTGGCACCATACCTGGCGACCCTGCTCACCCAGGCAACAGGGTGGACACTCCTCCCCGGCGCACTGGTGGCCGCGGTGGCGCTTTCGGTATTCCCCGTCCTTGCCCGGATGCCGGAAACGTCCGGGCAAGCGTGACTTTCACAACGGCAGCAGCTCTACCTGTTGTGGCGCCTTTCTGATCCCACGAGTTGATCTGGGAATATCCGACCGCCAATGATGCTTGAAGCTTCAACAAGCCTCTAGTACAACGACCCGAGCAGGAGCCATCATGCGAGTCCCCGATCAGCCAACGGCCGCGGAAGAGCCATCCCATGTGGTGTCAACCGCCGGCTCATCCGATCCGGCGGCGCCACTGGTGGTGCTGTTGCATGGACGCGGCTCAAGCGAGCGTGAGATCATTTCCCTCGCCGACCAGCTGCCGACCGGCCCCGCCTACGCCGCGGTACGGGCGCCCATCGCCGAGGGTGGCGGCTACGCATGGTTCGCCAACCGTGGCATCGGCCGCCCGATTGCGGAGTCGCTGGCTGACTCCATGGTGTGGTTCCGGACCTGGCTTGATGCCGCAGCCCCGGCCGGCCGGCAGGTGATACTCGTCGGGTTCAGCGGCGGCGCGGCATTCGCGGGCGGGCTGATACTGGCAGACCCCCAACGTTTTTCCGGTGCGGCCATACTGTACGGCACCTTGCCGTTCGAGGCCGGGGTCCCCGTCACTCCTGCCCGGTTGGCGGGCCTTCCCGTCTTCGTCGCTCAGGGCGATCAGGACAAAGTCATTCCCCGGGAACTGCTGGACCGCACCTGGCAATACCTGCTCACGGACTCTGCAGCCAGCGCACAGGCCCGGCGCGACCCCGGAGGGCACCACATCACCGGGCAGACGCTCGTAGAAGTCGGGGGCTGGATCCACGGGCTCTTGAATTCCCAGCCTGCCTGACCACTGAGGCACCGCCAACAGTAGAAAAAGGGGTTGCGTGAAGGGTCGACGGGGCGTCCCGTCGCCCCTTCCGCACCCGCCACCCAAGACGCCCGGCTGGAACTCTCCCAGCCGGGCGTTTTGAAATCTCCCGCTCACCATCCTGGCGGGCGGAGGTCTCGGGAGCCTTGGAAACCGCCGGTTCCGAGGTCGCTGCGACTCGTCAGAAGATGATGACCGGCTTGATCGTCTTGCCGCTCCGGGAGTCTTCGAAGCCTTGGTTGATGTCTTGAAGGGTGTAGTCACTGACGAGCTTTTCGAACGGGAACCGGCCGTCCTTCCAAAGCTGGATCAGTCGGGGAATGAAGACCTGCGGCACAGAACTGCCCTGGACCACGGTCTTGAAGGTCCAGCCCTTCACGAGGGACGCGCCGATCTCGAAGCTGACCTCGGTGCCGGGTTTCGCGGCGCCGACGAGGGCGAGTGTCCCGCGCACTCCCAGGGCGTCGGCCGCCTGGCGGAGGAGCGCAGGCAGACCCGTGGTGTCCACGACGTAGTCAACGCCTGCGTCCTCCGTGATTTCGCGAAGCCGCGCGGCGACGTCGTCGGTCTTTGAATTGATGACGTGTGTCGCGCCCAATTCCCGGGCGAGTTCCAACCGGGAGTCGTGGATGTCAACGGCGACAATAATGGCACAGTCCGCGATCCGCGCCGCCATGACAGCGGCGCAGCCGACGGCGCCGGCGCCGAAAACAACAAGTGAAGACCCGATCTCCGGCTTGAGCTCATTGAGGACGGTTCCCGCCCCGGTGTTGATGCCGCAGCCCAGGGGGCCAAGATGCTCAAGCGGCACGTCCTTGTCCACACGGACGACAGACTCCTCGACAACGTTTGCGTATGTCGCGAAGGACGACTGGCCGAAGAAGTGGGACGAAATGGCTTCGTCGCCCTTGCTCAGCGACGTTTGGCCGTCGAGACGACGCCCAGCGAAGTCCGCAGCCATAAGGTTCTCGCAGTACGCCATCTGGCCGTTACGGCAACGCTTGCAGTGCCCGCAGTATGCGGCAGCCAATACAACGTGATCGCCAGGAATCACGGATACCACGGAATCGCCGACCGCTTCGACGATGCCGGCTCCCTCGTGACCGAGGACGGCGGGCAGCGGCGTCGGATAGACCCCGTCCCGAACGAGTACGTCTGTGTGGCAGATTCCGGTTGCCACCATGCGGACCCTGACTTCATTGGGCCTCAGGGCGTCCAGCTCAAGCTGTTCGACGGTGAAGGGTGAGCCGTGCTCGCGCGCGACCGCTGCAGTTATCTGCATGGGAAACTCCTCATATTTATTGCCGGGATGAGGATGCACCCCGGCGCGGTTAGCGAATCCGCGAAGTGCGGTTCGCGCTCCGACGCACCTGAATGCGCGCCGCAGCTTGGCTCAGCTGTGCCTGGATCAAGAGAAGGCGGGGCACAGCGAAGTAGACGGCCGTGGGGACGACCACAAGGGTGAGCGTGAGAGCGCGTAGGACCGGAGGCCACCCCGGCGCCCACGCTGCCAGTACGCTCATGCCCACTGCCGCCAGCGGGAATATCGCCAGCCAGGTAATCACGGCCCTGACATGGACGGATGCAATGCCGGCGGTCCGGTGATGATGCGCGTCTGTTTCATCGGCTGCAAGAGCTTTGCCCTCGTGTTCCACTCAATCTCCAAACGTACGGTTGGATTTGATGCTACTGAGCGACGGCAGGCAAAAGCAAACGAACGGTTGGAGATAGGATTGGGTGCATGGCTTGGGACACTGACGCAACAAGGGAGAAACTTCTTGATGCCGCCATCGCCGAGTTTTCGGAACGCGGCTTCTCCGGTGCGCGCATTCACCAAATTTCGCGGAACTCAGGGTGTAACCGCGAACGGATCTACTTCTACTTCGGCGGCAAGGCCCAACTCTTTGAAGCGGCACTCACCCGCCAGCTCGTCACTGCCCTGGACGACCTTCCCGTCGTCGGCCATGGACCTGTTGCGATCGCCGATTTCGCGGGGCGGTACTTTGATCTGTCCAGGAGCCGCCCGAGTCTCGCCCGGCTCACCTTCTGGGAGGGGCTTGAACGGGGCCATCCGGTCGGCGCAGAGATACGCGCCCTCCGCTCAGCCACCAAGGTGGCCGAGATTCGCACCGCACTCCCGGCAGCGACCGAGACGGCAGCGGAAGACCTGCTCCTGACGATCGTGACGCTGTGCCACGCCTGGGTATCGAGCCCGAATGTCCACCTTGTGATCACCGGCACGCCGGACGGGGACCGCAGGCGCGCGTCCATAATGCGAACCAGCGAGCTGCTCGCCCGGGACGCCGCCGGCATGGCCGGCGGGCCCTCTTAGTTGACGGCCCCGCACCTGGCGGACCGTTCCGCAGGCCCGGGAGCCGGCCGGACAAAAGCCGACGCGGATTCCCAGTTCAGCGTTCGGAACTCTCTGTGGTGGCGAATGAGGTCTCCACGGCATCCGTGTCAACAATCTCGGCGATGTTGGTGAGCGCAAATCCCAGCGCAGCCTCCTGCCACTCCGCGTTGATGCTGGACGTCGCATCCGTCACCACGACGACGCGGTAACCGTGGTCCGCGGCATCCCTTGCGGTGTGCTCCACCGCCATGTTGGTCCACACGCCCACCACAACCACGGTCTTCGCGCCAAGGTTCCGCAGCATGATGTCCAAGGGAGTGCCGTTGAATGCACTCATCCGGATCCGATCGATCACGATCTCGTCACCGACCGGCCCGGTCCCCTCGACGGCGGACGCACCCCAGGAGCCCACCTTCAAAGACTCGGGGCCGAGCATCCGAAAGATGGGAGCGTTGTCGCCGCCGACGTCGCGGCCGGGGTAGACCACGATGCGGTTGTGGAATACCGCGGCGCCGGCAGCACGCGCGGCGTCCAGGACCCGCAGCACATTGGGGACGACACCCTGCTGGACCGCGTGCGCCGCGGCCCCCGTGCCCGCGAATGCCCCGTCCTCATGGAGATTGTCGTTCTGCATGTCGACCACCAGGACCGCAGTCGAGCGGCTATCGAGTGTGAACATCACTTACCTCAGGTTTCCGATCGGCCCACGCCGATCCATTAATTTGTTGCCAGGACTAGGGCAGGGTTCCGGGGAACGCCAGGGCCGGAGCGACACCCGACTCCCCATGGCTGCGAAGATAAGGGCCGCGAATCCGCGAAGAACCATACATTCCGCAGAACTAGATTCCATGGAAGCATAGATGAGCCACCACACCAAATACTTGACGCTTCAATCTAATGGCTGTATATTTAGTTGAAGCTTCAAGCAACGCTTCTCAAGAGAAACAGAATCTAATGAAAACCCTCCTGGCCCGCATCCTCGGAAAGAAGAACCCAATGACGAACCTCACCATCATCGGCAACGGCAACATGGCCCGCGGCATCGCAACCCGCGCCCTCGCTGGCGGCCTGACCGTCGAGATCCTCGGCCAGGTTGCCTCCAAGGCGCAGGAGCTGGCTGCCGAGCTCGGCGCAGGCGTTACCTTCGGCACCACGGCCGACGCCCCGCAGGGTGACATCGTGGTCCTGGCTGTCCCGTTCGACGCAGCCAAGTCCGTGGTCATCGCTTACGGCGACGCTTTGGCGGGCAAGACCGTCGTGGACATCACCAACCCGGTGAACTTCGAAACCTTCGATTCCCTGGTTGTTGAGCCCGGCAACTCCGCCGCCGAGGAAATCGCACAGTTTGCCCCGGCCGGCGCCAACGTGGTGAAGGCCTTCAACACAACCTTCGCCGGCACCCTGGTGGCCGGGGAGTCAGGTGGACAGCCGCTGGACGTCTTCATCGCCGGGGACAACGCGGAAGCCAACGCCGCCGTCAGCAGCTTCGTCAGCGCCGGCGGCATGCGCCCCCTGGTCGTTGGTCCGCTCAAGCGCGCCCGGGAACTCGAGGGCTTCCAGTTCGTCCTCATGACGATGCAGGCGAACCCGGAGTTCGCCGACTTCAACTGGGACACCGGACTCCAGGTCACTAAGTAGCCGGGCCGGCAACAGCCGACACCTGAGCAGCCACGAGGACGACGGCGGGAAACTTCCCGCCGTCGTCCGCTTTCGTCCCAAGTGATCAGGGCAAGTGAAACCGGTTGCCGTCTAGAACACGATTACCGGCTTGATGACGGTGCCTCCCGCAGAGTCTTCGAATCCCTGGTTGATATCACTCAGGCTGTAGTTGCGCATCAGCTTGTCCATGGGGAATCGGCCGTCCTTCCACAACTGGATGAGTTTGGGAATGAACACCTGCGGTACGGAACTTCCCTGGATCACCGTTTTGAACGTCCATCCTTTGACCAGCGACAGGCCGATCTCGAACGAGACCTCTGTTCCGGGTGCGGCGGCACCGACCAGCGCCAGCGTGCCCCGGAGGGCCAGGGCGTCGGCTGCTTTGCGGAGCAGCTCCGGCCGGGCGGTCGTATCCACCACGTAGTCGGCTCCGTGCCCGTTCGTCAGGCGGAGGATCTCCTCCGTCAGGTCGGCTTCCTTCGTGTTGATCACGTCCGTCGCTCCCAGTTCTTTCGCGAGGTCCAGCCGGGAAGGGTGGATGTCGACGGCGATGATCCGGGCGCACCCCGCGATCCCGCCGGCCATGATCGCACCCGATCCGACGGCGCCGGTCCCGATAACCACGAGCGTGCTGTTCAGCGCGGGCTTGAGTTCGTTGAGGACGGCACCGGCTCCGGTCTGGATGCCGCACCCGAGCGGGGCCACGATCTCCAGGGGAACGTCGGCGTCGATCCGGACAACGCTTTCCTCGACGACGTTGGCGTAGGTCGCGAACGACGACTGGCCGAAGAAGTGGGACGAAATCACTTCCCCGTCCTTGCTCAATGCCGTGGTCCCGTCAGGCCTCCGGCCGCCGAAGTCAGCGGCGAAGAGGTTCTCGCAATACGCCATCTGGCCGGACCGGCAGCGGTCGCACTTACCGCAATAGGCGGCCGCGAGCAGGACGTGGTCGCCCGGCTGCACCGTGGTGACGGAAGCCCCGATCCGCTCCACTATCCCGGCTCCCTCGTGTCCCAGGACGGCCGGCAACGGCGTGGGATATACCTGGTCACGCACGATGGCGTCGGTGTGGCACACGCCGGAGGCCACCATCTTTACGAGGACCTCGTTCGGGCGGAGATCGTCCAGCTCCAGTTCTTCGATCGTGAGGGGTTGCCGTGGCTCCCGGGCCACTGCGGCGGTTACCTGCATAGTCGTGTCATTCCTTTTCGGATTGGTCGGGCTCTTGGGGTCAGAACGGGTACTGCTGGTCGGACTGCTCCACGGTGATCCACTTCAGCTCGGTGAATTCGTTGATGACGGCCCTGCCGTCAAACCTGCCGTAGCCACTGTTTTTCATGCCGCCATAGGGAGCCTGGGCTTCGTTCTGAACGGTTGCGCCGTTGACGTGCACGTGTCCTGCTTGAATTCGCATCGCAACCTGCAGTGCCCGGGTGCTGTCGGCACCGAATACGGCCGCGGCGAGACCGTACTCAGTATCGTTTGCCACCCGGACCGCCTCCTCGACGCCGGAAACGCGGACCACGGTGGTGATCGGCCCGAAGGTTTCCTGATCGTAGATGGACATCCCGGGCCGCACTTTGTCGATGATGGTGGCCGGCATCGATGCGCCGTCGGCATGGGAACCGACGACGAGTTCCGCTCCCTTGGCGAGGGCATCATCGATGAGGCCGTTGATTCTGGGGCCCGACTCTTCGCGGATCATGGGGCCGACGATGCAAGCTTCGTCGGTCAGCGGGTCTCCGGTGGCCAGCTGCGCTGCCCGTGCTGCGAACTTTGAAACGAACTGGTCGGCCACGCTCTCGTCAACGACGAATCGTTCGGTCGACATGCAGATCTGGCCCTGGTAGAGGAACGATCCGAAGACAGCCGCATTGACGGCGCCGTCGATGTCAGCATCATCGAGGACGACGAACGGGGCCTTGCCGCCGAGCTCGAGCAGCACCGGCTTGAGGTAGCGGGCCGCCTTTTCGGCGATGATGCGCCCCACGGCCGTTGATCCGGTGAAGTTGATCCGGCGGACCGCCGGGTGGGCGATGATGGATTCCACGACCCGGTCGGAGTCCTCCGGGGTGCTTGTCAGGAAGTTCAGCACACCGGCCGGAAGTCCGGCCTCGTGCAGGACCTCCGCAATGATCGCGTGAGTCTTCGGGCTGGTTTCCGAGGCCCGGAAGACCACCGTATTGCCGCAAACGATGGGGTAGGCGATGGCCCGGGCCGCCAGGACGCCCGCTCCATTCCAGGGAGCCATGCTAAGAACAACTCCGGCAGGCTGCCGGACAGTCATCGAGAGTGTGCCAGGTTTGTCCGTCGGGAGGGTCTCCCCCTGAATCTGGGTGGCGAGCCCGGCAGCTTCGCGGAAGAGCTGCGCCGTGAGGAAAACGTTGAATCCTGCCCAGAGTTGGGCTGCACCCACTTCTGACATCATCGTTTCGATGAACTCCGCGCCGCGCCGCTCCATGATGTCTGCGGCTTTGAGCATGACGGCCCGCCGTTCCGTGGGGCCGGTAGTTGACCAGGTGCTGAAGGCCTGTGACGCCGACTCAACAGCGTCGAGCGCATCGTCGACGCCGGCTGCCGCGCTTTCGGTCACGAGTACGCCCGTCACAGGGTTTCGACGCTCGAACGTCTTGCCTTCGCGGGCGCTTCGGGGCTGGTTGTCAATAATGAGTTGCGTTTCCAAAATGGACTCCTTAGTTGGGGTGCTGCCGGGAACGACGGTGCTCGGGCGGCCATGCGGTACTAAGTGGGCGGTGCCGTTCTTAGTGTTTGACGGTGCTGTCGGAAATGTGAGGCTGAGAGGTTGCTGAAGCTGTCCCCGTCGATTCGTTGTCGGGGAAACGCGGCACGGTCAGGACGGCGACTACGCCGATTGCTGCTGCGATGGCCCAGACGGAGAAGTTGATGAAGTTGCCCAGCGCGGCGGCCACCAGCACGCCGCCGCCCGAGATGGCCAGGACAGCGCCGATCCGTCCGACGCCGAGCGTGATACCCAGGGCTGTAGCCCGGGTTGCGCCAGAGAAGTAGGTTGCCACAAATCCGTTGACCAGGATCTGGGCGCCCACTGACCCGAAGCCGACGACCGCGACGAGCAAGTACATGACCGGAAGCGGCATGACCCCGGTTCCCATGAGAACCAGCGCCAGGCCGGAACTCGCGAAAGCCGTTGCGGTCACCGGCCGGGGCCCGAAGCGGTCGGCGAGCCTGGAGGAAACGAGCACGCCGACGACTGCGCCGATGTTGACTGTCAGGAGGAATGTCAGGGAGGAGGCCAGCGAGTATTTGGCGATGACCATGAGTTGCGGCAGCCAGGTGTTAAGCCCGTACACAAGGGTCTGGCCACAGACGCCGGCCAGGCTGAAGAGGATCATTGCAGTAAGCAGACGCCCGGTCAGCAGGGTGCGGAAACGGCCGTGCACGGGTACGTCCCCTTGTGCCGGTGCTTCGGGCAGCGGTTCCAGCCCGTATTCGGAGATGATGCGTTCCGCCTGCGCCCGGTCCCCCTTGGCAGCGAGGAACGCCGGGGATTCCGGAAGGAACTTGAACAGCAGAGGCACAACGGCGATGAGTGGAACGCCACCGAGTGCCAGCATGCCGCGGAATCCGAGCGCGGGCAGGAAGGCGAGAGCGAGAAGCGCGGCGAGGATCCCGCCGACAGCGTATCCGGAGAACATCAGGGCGTTATTGAAGTTGCGGCGGTTCGACTTGGAGAACTCCACGGTCAGGGCGATCGCCGTCGGGATTACACCGCCCAGGCCGAGGCCGGCGAGAAAACGGAACAAGCCAAAGAGCTCGGGAGTCGGCGCCCAGGCGGTCAGCAGCATCAGCACTGAGAAGGATGCGATGGAAACCATCATGACCTTCCGGCGCCCGACGATGTCAGTGAGGTATCCGATCAGGATGGCGCCGATGAACATTCCGGCCAGCGCATAGCTGCCAATGGCGCCGGTCTGCACCGGGGTCAGGCCCCAGGGTTCGTAGGCCAGGAGTTTGGGGACTATTGCTCCGTAAACGACCAGATCGTATCCGTCGAAGACGATGGCGAGGAAGCAGAGGAAGATGACAGCGGCTGCCGATTTGCGAGGGCGAACCGGAGGTAAGGCAGGCGATTGAAAAGCCATTGGGGACTCCAGGTGATATACACGACGTTGTGGCTGTGCCAGAGATGAGGGGCCGTTCGGCTGTGATCTGACCCACAACTGAATGTAACATAAATGTGTTGTGCGTCAACAGGGGTGTTGCATGTTTCCCGATTGACGCCCGTCCGGGCAAGCAAGTATTGGAGAAGCCTTATGCAGTGGAAACCCAGAGCCCTGATCCTGGATCTTTTCGGGGACTACCTCCGGTACGCCGGGAGCGAGGTCAGGCTGGCTGATATCACGGAGCTCCTCGCGGTCTTTGAAATTGAGCCGGCCACGGTCCGCGTCAACCTCTCACGCCTGCGCAAGGAGGGCTGGTTCACCACCCGGCGCGTCGGGCGGGAAACGGTCTACGCACTTACCCCCCACATGCTGGAGATCCTCAACGAGGGGCGCGAACGGATCTTCAGGCAGCGGGACGAAAACTGGGAGGGGCGCTGGACCATGGCCATTTACCAGGTTCCGGAATCCGAACGCGCCGTCCGTGAGCAGCTCCGCAAGCAGCTCGCGTGGCATGGTTTCGGCCAGCTGTCGCCATCGACCTGGCTGAGCCCGCATGACCTCATCTCCGAGGTCCGCGAAATTGCCGCCGACTATCCGCTGGCCAAAGTTGATGCCCTCTGGTGCGGGACCGGCGACCTCGCGGAGGACAGGGACCTTGCCGCGCGATGCTGGGATCTGGAGCAGCTCGGCGCGGACTATCAGGAATTCATCCGCACCTATGCCGCCCTTGATAACGAGGACGTCAACGCCGGCAAGGACGGGCGAACGGCACTCATCGAACGGATGCGACTTATCGGCGATTTTCGCCGCTTCCCCTTCAGGGACCCGCACCTGCCCCTCGAGCTGCAGCCCAAGGGCTGGCCCAGCAGCGAGGCGTACAGCCTCTTTGGTGCAATACACCGCCAGCTCGGGCCTGCCGCCAACGAATTCGTCTCCGGCATCATTGGTCAGCCCATCGGGCTGGGCCAGGAGGTCGTGGCGTAACCCAGTCGAGGCGCGGAAGCTGGCCGTGGTTCGTTGAGGAAGTCACGGCAAGGTCCGTACAGCGGCTCCCAAGGACAATATGTAACAAATAGTTGACGATCAGCCGAGAATCGTTACATAATGAGGGGGAGACGTAGCACACGTCCTCCCCCAAATCTCTAAAAGGTGGCATCGATGGCACTTCGCATAGCCTGCATTGGCGGCGGTCCCGGCGGACTGTTCTTCTCAACCCTGTTCAAGCAGACCGTTCCCGACGCCGACGTCGTACTCTTTGAGCGGAACCAGGCATCTGATGCCTTTGGCTTTGGCGTGGTCTTCTCCGACGCAACGCTGAACCGGATCAACGACGCCGATCCTGTTGTCCGCAACGGCCTCCGGGACTACGGCACCCACTGGGAGGACATCGAGGTCTGGCTCAAAGGTGAACAGAAGTCTTTCGCCGGCAACGGCATGGCCGCCATTTACCGCAAGACCCTCCTGAAGCTCATGCAGGACCGGGCGGCAGAAGTCGGCGTCGATACGCGCTTTGGCCAGTACGTCCCCGATCTGTCGCAGCTCGATGACTTCGATGTGATTGTCGGCGCTGACGGCGCCAACTCCTCCACCCGCGAACAGCTCGGCGACAGTTTGGGCCACACCGCCGAGACCGCGACTGCCAAGTTCATCTGGTTCGGCACGACCTACAAGTTCAATGGGCTCACCTTCGTTCACCGGCAAAGTGAATTCGGCAACTTCGCGGTCCACGGTTACCCGATCAGCGATGAGCTCAGCACCTTCATCGTTGAAACCGACGAAGACACCTGGCGGAAGGCCGGCCTCGATGAATTTGATGCCAGCCAGCCCCCTGGACCCTCCGACCTCAAGACCCAGCGTTTCCTCGAGAAACTGTTCGCCGAAGACATCGCCGGTGAACCGCTGGTGGCAAACAACTCCCGCTGGGCGAATTTCCGCACCCGCCGCACCCGCTCCTGGCACAAGGGCAACGTCGTCCTGCTCGGCGACGCTGTACACACCGCCCACTTCTCCGTCGGTTCCGGCACCAAGATGGCCATGGAAGACGCCATCAGCCTGGTCCGTGAAATCGCGGAACACCAGGACGACCTCGAACTCGCCTTCACAAATTACGAAGCTGAACGCCAGCCACAGGTTGCCAAGATCCAGAACCAGGCCCGCGGCGGCCTGAGCTGGTGGGAACACTTCGCCCGGTACTACAACTCCTTCGATCCGACCCAGTTCACCTTCCATTTCTTCTCCCGCAGCATCGACATCGACAAGATCCGCCAGCGCGACCCGGAGCTGGTGGCGTCTGCGGAACACGACTGGCTGGCCAGACACGGCAACTCACCGCTGGAAACGCCGCTGATCGCCGGTTCCGTCGAGTTCGCGGGGCGCCAGCTCTCCGTGGCAGAGTACAACGGCCAGGTTGCCTTGACCGGCCCCGGCGGCAGCATTGCCCTGAGCACCAACTCGGCCGACGCCGACGCCACCACCGGGCTCCTGATCACCGCGCCTGATACCGAAGCGGGTCTGCCGGCCGCCTTCGAGCACCTACCTGCCCGGGCTGCTGCCGTCGTCATCCAGGGCGGCAATCCGTTCACGCGGATCCTCCTCTCAGAGGAAGCCCGCCTGGGCCGGGGCCTGACCAGCGTCATCGTCGATGACCGGGGGCCAGTGTCGGCTCTGACCCTGGTGCTCTCCGGCCGGGCAGACGCCGTTGCAACGGAAGGCACGGAGGCAACCAATGCATAGCCTCACACCACTATTCGCACCTCGCGGCATCATCGTCGTGGGCGCCTCGTCCAGTCCGGAAAAGCTCGGCGCCGTTATGGCACAGTCGCTGGCCAACTACCCGGCTCCCGTTGAGCTCGTCAACAGCCGCGGCGAAAACGGCATGCATACCAGCGTCGCCGATGCCGCAGCAGCAATTCCGGGAGGCCCCGATCTGGCCGTGCTCTGCGTACCCGCCGCAGCCACCGCCCAGGCCCTGCGTGACAGTGCGGCAAACGGCGCCAAGGCTGCCCTTGTCTGCGCCGGGGGGTTCGCCGAGGCCGGCGGTCCCGGCATCGAATTCGCCCGCCAGGTGGAGGAAGCTGTCCGGGACACCGGCATTCGGCTGCTCGGCCCGAACACGTCCGGCTTTTTCGTCCCCCGCCGCAACCTGCGCGCCAGCTTCGTTCCCGGCGTCGCTGAACTGGAACCGGGTTCGGTGGCCGTCGTGGCGGCCAGCGGCGGAGTCAACCACGTCCTTGCTTTCCACTTGCAGCGCGCGGGAGCGGGCGTCAGCCTCGCCGTCGGCATCGGCGCGGGTACCGACATCAGCGCGCCCGACGTCCTCGACTTCCTGATCTCCGACGAACACACCAAGGCAGTCGCCCTGCACCTGGAAACCGTCGCCGACGGACCAGCCCTCATCGACGCCGTTTCACGGCTCAGTGCCGTCAAACCGGTCGTGGCTTTGGTCGTCGGGAGAAATGACGTCTCCGAGTTCGCCCAGTCCCACACGGGTGCCCTGGCCACATCCTGGCGCACCACACGGGCGGTCCTGAAACAGGCCGGTGCCGTGATCGTCGACGACGAGAACCAGCTGGTTGCCGCTGTCACCGCCCTGGCCGGGCGGCGGCTTGCCCCGGCGGCCGACCCCGGAGTCGGACTCATCACAGGGCAGGCAGGCCCCGGACTGTTGATCGCCGATGCCCTCCACAGCGCCGGCGTGACGCTGCCACGCCTGGCCCAGACCAGCCAGGACACCATCGGCACTCTGCTGCCGCCGCTGACCTTCCAGGCCAACCCCGTGGACACCGGCCGCCCCGGTCCCGGCTACGAAAAGGTCGTGGCCGCAGTGGCCTCCGACCCGGCCATCGATGTCGTCGCGGTGTACGGGCTGACTGAACCCGTCGCCGACCTTCCTCTCGCCGTCGCCAATTCCGGTGTAGCTGACACAATGCCGTTCCTGATCGGCGTAGACGGACCCGACGGCGACCTTGAACGCGCCCGAAAGTCAGCCCACCAGCATGACCTGCCGCTGATCAGCGGACCGACCTCGCTGGCCCACGGCATTACGGCTTTGGTCAACGACGCCCGCGGGCAATTCCAGCGCGCCGAAGCACCCGCTGGAGCCTTCACCTGGCCGGCACAGGAAGGGCCGTGGGACGAGAACCGCGCCAAGGAACTCCTCGGCGCACTCGGCATCGCCACCCCTGCCCGGCGAAGCTGCAGCACCCGGGCCGCGGCCCATGACGCTCTCTCCGAGCTGGGCGGTCCGGTTGCGGTCAAGCTGCTCGACGCCGCGGTTCTGCACAAAACCGAGATCGGTGGTGTGCACCTGGGGGTGAACTCCCCCGAGGCCATGGACCGGGCCCTGGACGGCCTTGAAGCCGCCGGTGCCCGCGAATTCCTCATCGAAGCAATGGCTCCATCCGGCATCGACCTCGTGGTCGGCGTCCGCCGTGATCCCGTCTTCGGACCGATCGCCGTTCTGGGCCTGGGTGGCACCACAGCGGAAGTCTTCGCCGATATTTCCATCCGCTCCGCTCCCCTGTCCGTCCGTGTGGCGGAGGGCATGCCCGGCGACCTCCAGGCCCGCGAGCTCTTGTACGGCTTCCGCTCCGGACCGATGCTGGAGACAGCGGAGCTGGCAGGCCTGCTGGTCACGCTCGGCGATGCACTCGTCTCCAATGACGGAATCGCAGAGATCGAAATCAACCCCCTGCGTCTGACCCGTGACGGGCTCGTAGCCCTTGATGCCGTAGTTATCAATGTCGAGGAGGACATGAAATGACCAGCCACACCAGTGAGGGCACCATCCCCTGGCCGGCGGACCTAGCGGCCGAATTCCGCAGCAGGGGCTATTGGGAAGACCGCACGCTAGGCGCCTACATACTCGACACAGCCGACCGGCTGCCGGACAAGATCGCGATCGTGGACGGGGACGTCCGGCTCAGCTACGCCGAACTGGCCAACAGAATGGACGCGGCCGCGGAACGCCTCCTCCAGATGGGTCTGACAGCGGACGACCGCATCATGGTCCAACTACCCAACGGCTGGCAGTTCACAGTACTGACCCTGGCGTGTTTCCGGGCCGGTGTCATTCCAGTGATGGCTCTGCCGGCACACCGGCAATATGAGCTGTCCTTCCTCACGGAACTATCCGAATCGCGGGCCATAGCGGTACCGGACGTCATCAAAGACTTTGACCACCAGTCGATGGCCGAAGAACTCGCGTCAAGCATTCCGTCCCTGGAAATCATCCTCGTTTCCGGTGCAGCGCACCCCCTGAACGTACGTCTCGAGGAAATCCTGGCACCAGGCAAGGACGTTTCGGGCGCCCGCGCCCGGCTGAACGCCGGTGCACCGTCGCCTGACTCGCCAGCCCTGTTTCTTCTCTCGGGGGGCACCACCGGGCTGCCCAAACTGATCACCAGAACCCACAACGACTACGCCTACAACATCAAAGCCACGTCCATTCCCACCGGAGTCACCGAGGACACTGTCTATCTGGGCACCCTTCCGGCTAGCCACAACTTTCCGCTGGCCTGCCCTGGCATCCTCGGAATCCTGTTCGCCGGTGGCCGCGTGGTCATGCTGCCGAGCCCCGAACCGCGGAAGGCCTTCGCCGCCATCGAACGTGAGGGCGTGACACTTTCAACCGCGGTCCCCGCGGTGGCCCAGCGATGGATTGAGTACCAGCAGGAAGCCGGCACCAAGGAGCTGGCCAGCCTCGAGGTGCTTCAGGTCGGCGGTTCGCGCCTTCCGGACGAGATTGCCCGGAAAGTGAAGCCAGTCCTGGGAGCGACACTGCAGCAGGTCTTTGGCATGGCCGAGGGGCTCATCAACACCACCCGGTTGGATGATCCCGAAGACGTCATCTGCACTACGCAGGGCCGCCCCGTGTCCGAAGCCGACGAGGTGCGCATCGTCGATGAAGCCGGCGAGGACCTGCCGGACGGCGTCCCGGGCTCCATCCTGACCCGCGGACCCTACACACCCAGGGGCTATTACCGCGCCCCCGAGGCCAACTCGCGGGCATTCACCGCTGACGGCTGGTACGCCAGCGGTGACATTGTCGAGCGGCGTCCCGACGGAAACCTGATCGTCCAGGGCCGCGATAAGGACATGATCAACCGCGGAGGAGAGAAGATCTCGGCCGAGGAAATCGAAAGCCTGGTTTATCGGATCGATGACGTGACCATGGCAGCCGCGGTCGCAATGCCGGACCAGATGCTTGGTGAACGGCTTTGCCTTTACATCACGGTCAAACCCGGACGCGAAGTGACGCTTGAACAAATCCAGGAGCTCCTGCGCCGGACCGGTGTTGCTGCCTTCAAAATCCCTGAGCATCTCGTAGTCGTCGACGAACTGCCAACCACCAAGGTCGGCAAGATCAACAAAAAAGACCTCCGCGCCGACATCGCCGAACGCCTGGCTGCCGCCGGCGCCCACGCCAAGTAGAGGATTGCTATGTCTGAGAACATCACTCATGAATCAGTGGCCGCGGGGCACACTGCTCCGGAGCCGACTCCCGAAGAGGCTGCCCAGCTCAAAGAGCTGTACCGGGATTTTGACCGGGAGAACCTGATCCCGCTCTGGACCGAGATCGCGGACCTCATGCCGATGGTCCCGACCCCGAAGGCGGTGCCCCACGTCTGGCGGTGGAGTGATCTGTATCCGCTGGCCGCCCGCGCCGGCGATCTGGTGCCGGTGGGCCGGGGCGGGGAACGCCGGGCGATCGCTCTGGCGAACCCGGGCCTGGCCGGTACGCCGTATGCCACGCCGACGCTGTGGGCGGCGATCCAGTACCTGGGTGCCCGTGAGACCGCTCCGGAGCACCGCCACTCGCAGAACGCGTTCCGTTTCGTTGTTGAGGGCGAGGGCGTCTGGACCGTGGTGAACGGGGACCCGGTGCGGATGTCCCGCGGGGATTTCCTGCTGACGCCGGGGTGGAACTTCCACGGCCACCACAACGACACCGATGAGCCGATGGCCTGGATCGACGGCCTGGACATCCCGTTCGTGCACTACGCCGACGCCGGTTTCTTCGAGTTCGGCACCGAACGCGTCACCGACGAGGCCACCCCGGACATCTCCCGCTCCGAGCGGCTCTGGGCCCACCCCGGGCTGCGCCCGCTCTCGGGCATGGATGACACCGTCAGCTCCCCCATCGCCGCCTACCGGTGGAAGTACACGGACGCCGCCCTGGCCGAGCAGCTGCTGCTGGAGGACGAGGGCCACCCGGCCACTGTGTCCCAGGGCCACGCCGCCGTCCGCTACACCAACCCCACCACCGGCGGCGACGTGATGCCGACCATCCGGGCCGAATTCCACCGCCTCCGCGCCGGCGCCTCCACCGAGACCGTCCGGGAGGTCGGCTCCAGCGTCTGGCAGGTCTTCGAAGGCTCCGGCACGGTGGTGCTGAACGGCGAGGTCAGGACCCTGGCCAAGGGCGACCTGTTCGTCGTCCCGTCCTGGGCAGCCTGGTCACTGCAGGCCGAGAGCGAGTTTGACCTGTTCCGCTTCAGTGACGCCCCCATTTTCGAACGCCTGAACTTCAACCGCACCTACATCGAAGGACGCAACAACAAATGAGACTCCTCACCCTCCGCCTCTCGAATGAGGGAACAACAGTAACCAGGGCTGTCCGTCAGGACGGGACCACCCTGACCG
>NZ_PJIL01000021.1 GCF_002929335.1 Arthrobacter sp. Y81 | reverse complement strand
GCAGCCGGGCCGGCGTTGAACACCTGCGTGCTCAGCTTCGTTTCGCCCAGGCTCTTGGCGATGAAACCCTCCTTGACCCCCACCAGGGCAGGGGCATGGGTGACGTTGCCAAAGAAGCCAAGTTTCAGCTCGGCCGCGGGGGTGGGAGCGGCGGCCTGGGCTTCGGTGCTACGGGAAAGTGTTGACGCCACCACGGCACCGGCGGCAATGAGCAGCACCAAGCCGAGGGCAACCAGAACCTCGACGGCGCGCTTGCGCTTCGGTTTGTTGCTCTCTCCTGCCACGATGCGGGTCATTCCGGGCTGGGGACTTGTCATTGTTTCACCATAGGGAGTGTCATAAACGAGGTTCAATGACTTGGAAACCGGGGGTCACGCGCGTTCATGCAGCGTCATATTCGCGCAACACATGGCAAGGCCATTCCCGCCGGAAAACGGCCCGGGCATTGCTGCCCGGCCCGGAGACTGCCACTCTTGCTGCATCGGCACCACCGGTGCCCAGGAGAGGAAGGACCAGACGATGCCGCTCTACCTGTCGAAATTCAGCTACACACCGGAGACGTGGGCGAGACTGACCAGCAACCCCGAGGACCGCAGGAAGGCCGCCCAGGCGTACATCGAATCCGTCGGCGGTAAACTCCACGGCTTCTGGTACGCCTTCGGCTCCCACGACGGCTACAACCTCTGGGAGGCACCCGACAACGTGTCCATGGCCGCGGTTGCACTGGCGATCAGCGGAGGTGGCGCGCTGAGCTCCTTCGACACGACAGTGCTCCTGACCGTCGACGAAACACTGGAGGCCCTGCGGAAGGCCGAGCAGATCAAGTACCGGCCGCCCGGCACCTGACCTTCCGGCACCTGACCTTCCGGCGGCGGCCCAGCCGGCCCGCAGGGCCGCCGCAGGGACGGCTCAGTCCCGCATGCACCGGCCCAGCCGGCCCGCAGGGGGGATCAGTCCCGCATGCGTTCCAGCCGGTACGTCAGCTTCGACTCACGTTTGGGATCGTCCCCCAGGGATTTGGTGCGGGAAATGTAGTCCCTGCCCCAGGTATTCAGCAGGAAGTCGTCCGCAATCCGGACGTGGCCGGCCGGGAACTTGTAGTCCATCTTTTTGGCCACGGCGGACCAGTCGGCGGCGCCGAAGAGCTCCTCTGCGTCGGCCACGGTCCGCACACCGTTGGCAGCCAGCAGGTCCCCCAGCCAGTCGTATTGCCGGGCCTGGCTCCTGGGGTGTTCCGAGAGCAGCCGCGTGAGCATGTCCTGGAGGATGTCCCCGGTGAGCTCGGTAGCGGGGTTCTCGGCGAAGTCGGCGGTGCTTTCGGCCTGGCGGCGTTTGACGATGTCGTTAATCGCGGAGAACTGGGCGTCGGCGAGTTCGATCAGCGTTGACGCCATGGTGAACGCGCGGTCCACCTCGGCGTTGGCCTCGCTGCCGCCCTTGTAGCGGATGTCGTGTTCGAAGGCGGCCCACGCATGCTGCAGCACAGTCCGGATCTGGACCTCGAACCGGTCCCCGATGAACGAGTGGCAGCCCACGGGAACGTTCTCGGCAGGGATTTCGAGGACGAGGTGCCTGCCGGCGTAGCCGATCTGGCCGTTACGCCGCTGGGAACTCGTTTTGTCGTCGTCCTCGCGGCAGCTGAATTGTCCCTTCAGCGCCGTTGCGACGTCGGCGATGTCCGGTTCCAGGAACATGATGACGCGGACTCCGATGAGGTCGTCGAGCTGTTCGAGGCCCCGTTCATACTTGAAATTTCCGTCCGCTTTGAGCCGGTCCAGTTTTGCCTTGACCGAGGCGGGGTCCTTGACCCTGGCCTGCACGGTGTGGTGGTTGAGGCCGTCGTCCCTGAGCCGGGCGCGGATGGCGTGCCCGATTGCATCCGAAGCCGCATTCAGCCGGGGCAACAGCTCCGCGTACTGCTCCAGGGAGCGGGCCACAACCGCCTCATGATCTTCCAAGCGTTCCCCCGATCATCAGCAGCTCATGTACCCAGCAGAGTATCCAAGGCAGGCCGGTTTCAGCTACAGCCTATGCTCAATCTCCTTTGACGTTGATCAGCTGCCGAAGCGTGTGACGGATCCTCACCAGGTCCTGCGCGTCGTGCATCACGACGTCAATGGGCTTGTACGCCGCTGGAATCTCGTCAATGAAGGCCTCGGTGGCGCGGAATTCAATCCCGTCCATGGCCCTTTTCAGCTCTGCCAGCGAGAACGTCTTGCGGGCAGCGGTCCGGGAGTACTCGCGGCCGGCTCCGTGCGGCGAAGAGTTCAGCGACGCGGGGTTGCCAAGTCCCGCCACAACGTACGACGCCGTCCCCATGGACCCGGGAATAAGTCCCGGATCGCCGTGCTCGGCCCTGATCGCGCCCTTACGCGACACCCACACGGACTTGCCGTAGTGCCTTTCCTGCTGCGTGAAGTTGTGGTGGCAATTGATCCGCTCCCGCTCCTTAACGCCGCCGCCCACCCAGGCGGCGAACTGTGTGATCACACGCTCCATCATTTCTTCCCTGTTGAGGAGGGCGAAGTGCTGGGCCCAGCGCAGCTCCGCGATGTACCGGGTGAACTCGCTGGTGCCTTCCTCCAGGTAGGCCAGGTCCGGGTCGGGCAGCCTGGTTCCGCGTTTCCGGGTCACCTGCCGGGCCACGCCGATGTGATGCTGGGCGATCTTGTTGCCAACGCCGCGCGAGCCGGAATGCAGAAACAGCCAGACGGCATCGGTTTCGTCAGCGCAGACCTCGATGAAGTGGTTGCCAGATCCCAGCGAGCCCAGCTGGAGTTCCCACTTGGCCAGGTATTGCGCCGGATTGAACCCGGCCTGGGCCGCCATTTTTCGGAGCTCGGCAAG
Organism: Arthrobacter sp. Y81; assembly: GCF_002929335.1. Classification (GTDB taxonomy): domain Bacteria; phylum Actinomycetota; class Actinomycetes; order Actinomycetales; family Micrococcaceae; genus Arthrobacter. The sequence goes on along the minus strand of NZ_PJIL01000021.1, from coordinate 65,824 downwards.
GCGCGGCTCGGCTGAGGCCGTGACTTTCCTGTTGTTGTGGCCCGCCGAGAGTGGGATGGCCCGTTCGATTGCCTCGCGCAGCCGTTTGCGGTCCTTCGGCAGGTCCTTCAGCGAATACTGCGTCCGTACGGCGATCATGCCGCAGCCGATGTCCACTCCGACGGCGGCCGGAATGACCGCGTGCAGGGTGGGAATCACGGAGCCCACGGTGGCGCCTATGCCCAGGTGGGCGTCCGGCATCAGCGCCAGATGCGGATAGATGAACGGCAGCGTGGAGGTGGCCAACGCCTGTTCGCGGGTCTTGTCGTCCAGGATCGAGGCCCAGTTGAGCAGCTTGCTGTTGATGAGCTCCACGTTTCGCCTCCCACCGTTAAGGATACGAAACGACAAAACCGCGGCTTATTCGCTTGACCTGACCGTGAAGGTCCGGATCTGCGAACAAGCCGCGGTTCCTCGTGAATTAGATCGAGTAGCGCTCGTCTTCGTGGTCACCCGGGTGGTCGTTGACCAGCCCGGCGGCCAGGGTGTTGCCGTCCAGCGGGTCGATCACCAGGAAGGCGCCGGTGCGGCGGTGGTGCAGGTAGTTCTCCAGCGGCAGCGGGGCGGCGAGCCGGAGCTGCGCGTGGCCTATGTCGTTGAGTTCCAGGCTGGACGCGCCCTCAAGCTTGAAGGTGGCGAGGTCCAGCTTGCCGCTGACGCTGCGGACCAGGGCCTGCACCGTGCGGGTGCCGTGCTTGACCAGCACCTTGGCGCCTTCACGGAGCGGCTTCGGGGACAGCCAGCACAGCGCAGCGTAGAGGTCGGCGGAGGCTTCGCGGACGGTGCCTGCGGCGGCGATCGTGTCACCGCGGGCGACGTCGAACTCGTCCGCCAGGCGCAGGGCCACGGACTGCGGGGCCACGGCTTCGGTGAGCTCAGCGCCCGCGAAGTCGATGCCCGTCACGGTGGTGGTGCGCGGGGCCTGGCCGGGGGTCAGCACGCTGACCTTGTCCCCCACCTTCACCGAGCCTTCGGTGATCTGCCCGGCGTAGGCGCGGTAGTCGCGGTACTTCTCGACGTCGAGTCCGCCGGCAATTGCGTCGGGAGCCAGCGCGCCCTGCGGCCGGACCACCAGCTGCACCGGGAAGCGGAAGCTCTCCAGGTGGCTTTCCAGTTCGTCCGCGGCGGGCAGGGTCTCAAGCACCTCAAGCAGGGCCGGGCCGGTGTACCAGGGGGTGCGCTCGGAGCGCTCCACCACGTTGTCGCCGTCGAGCGCGGAAACCGGAACAACCAGCAGGTCGGTGATGCCGTCCGATCCGAGGCCGAGCTCGCGGCCCACCTTCTGCACGTCGGCTTCGATCTCGCGGAACACGCTCTCGCTGAAGTCCACCAGGTCGATCTTGTTCACGGCCACGATCACGTGGGCCACGCGGAGCAGCTGCAGCACCGAAAGGTGCCGGCGGGTCTGCTCCAGGACACCCTTGCGGGCGTCGATGAGTACGACGACGGCATCCGCGGTGGACGCGCCGGTCACCGTGTTCTTGGTGTACTGCACGTGCCCGGGGCAGTCGGCCAGGATGAAGCTGCGGCGGTCCGTGGCGAAGTAGCGGTAGGCGACGTCGATCGTGATGCCCTGCTCGCGCTCGGCACGCAGGCCGTCGGTCAGCAGTGCCAGGTCGATGCCGCCTGCCGAGCCGCCGAAGCCGCGGTCCGCGGAGGTGCGCGCAACGGCGTCGAGCTGGTCTGCCAGGATCGCCTTGGAGTCGTGCAGCAGGCGGCCCACCAAAGTGGACTTCCCGTCGTCGACCGATCCGGCGGTGGCGAAGCGGAACAACGAGGCGTGCGCGAGGGGGGCCTCGTCAAGAAGGGCAGCCGCGCGGGCTGTATCGATTTCGGTGCTCATTAGAAATAGCCATCCTTCTTGCGGTCTTCCATGGCGGCCTCGGAGATGCGGTCATCCGCACGGGTGGCGCCACGTTCGGTGATGGTGGAGGCGGCAACTTCAATGACGACGTCGCGCACCGTGGCGGCGGCCGACTCAACGGCGCCGGTGCAGGACATGTCGCCGACGGTCCGGTAGCGGACGGTCTTGGTGATGACTTCCTCATCGGGGCGGGGCTGGGAAACCTCGCCCACTGCACGCCACATGCCGTCGCGGGCAAAGACCTCGCGGTCGTGGGCGTAGTACAGGCCGGGCAGCTCGATGTTTTCGCGCTCGATGTAGCGCCAGACGTCCAGCTCGGTCCAGTTGCTGATGGGGAACGCGCGGACGTGCTGGCCCACGGTGTGGCGGCCGTTGTACAGGTTCCACAGCTCGGGGCGCTGGTTGCGCGGGTCCCACTGGCCGAACTCGTCGCGGAGGCTCAGGATGCGCTCCTTGGCGCGGGCCTTGTCCTCGTCCCGGCGGCCGCCGCCGAAGACGGCGTCGAACTTGTTGGACTGGATCGCGTCCAGCAGCGGGACGGTCTGCAGCGGGTTGCGGGTGCCGTCGGCACGCTCGGCCAGTTCGCCGCGGTCGATGAACTCCTGGACGGAGCCGACCACCAGCTTCAGGCCCAGGCGCTCCACGGTGCGGTCGCGGAAGTCGATGACCTCGGGGAAGTTGTGGCCGGTGTCCACGTGCAGGACGGGGAACGGAACCTTGCCCGGCCAGAATGCCTTGGTGGCCAGGTGCAGCATCACCACGGAATCCTTGCCGCCGGAGAACAGCAGCGCAGGCTTCTCGAACTCGGCGACAACCTCGCGGATGATGTGGATGGCCTCTGATTCGAGGGTGTCCAGGCTGGAGAGGCGCGTGGAAACGGCAGCGTCAGTCACCTGGGTGGGCTCCTCAGTTAGGAAAGTGCTCATACGTGTAGTCCGCATTCTGTCTTGTCGGTTCCTGCCCAGCGGCCGGCGCGGGGGTCATCGCCGGGCGCTACCTTGCGGGTGCAAGGCTGGCAGCCAATGGACGGGTAGCCCTGTGAAAGCAGCGGGTTGACGGGAAGGAGGTTGTCGTCGGAGTACTGCACCAGCTGGTCGAAACTCCAGGCCGCCACCGGGTTGACCTTGACCAGGCCGTTGACCTCGTCCCAGGTGATCAGCGGGGTGTTGGTGCGGGTGGGGGCTTCGTCGCGGCGCACACCGGTGAACCAGAGTTCATAGCCGGCGAGGGTGCGGCGCAGCGGAGCCACCTTGCGGAGGGCGCAGCACTGGGCGGCGTCGCGGGCAAAGAGGTCCTTGCCGAGCAGGCGGTCCTGCTGCTCCACGGTGTTCTCCGGGAGGACGTCCACCACGTTGACGCGGAGGTTTGCCGCCACTTCGTCGCGCGTGGCGTAGGTTTCCGGGAAGTGGTAGCCGGTCTCCAGGAACAGGACGTCGACGCCGGGAAGCTGGTCGGCAACCAGCGCCGGCAGCACGGCGTCGGCCATGGAGCAGGCCACGGCTACCGCGGGCAGGTCGAAGTTCCGGGCCACCCAGGCAATGACGTCCCGGGCCGGGGCGTCCCAGCCGAGTTCGGCGGCGCCTGCTTCGGCCAGTGCCTTGAGTTCCTCGTGGGTGCGAAGTACCGGATCGACTCCAAGTGCGTGCTTGCTCATTGCAGGTCCTCCTCATCGGCTGCGTGGGCCCATTCGGCGAAGGTCTGGCCCTCGGCGTGGTCGGCCACAAACTTCCGGACGACGCGCTCGACGTAGTCGGGCAAGTCGTCAACGTAGACCTTGAGGCCGCGGACGGTGCGTCCGAGGCCGGCCTCTTCGCGGCTGTTGGAAGCCAGCCCGCCGCCCAGGTGGACCTGGAAGCCGGGGCTGGGGTCGCCGTCGGGCGTTGGCAGCATCATGCCCTTGAGTCCGATGTCCGCGGTCTGGATCCGGGCGCAGGAGTTAGGGCAGCCGTTGATGTGCAGGGACAGGGCGTGCGGCAGCTGGCCGCTTTCCGCGAGGTCCGCGAGGCGGCGTTCCAGTTCGGCCACGGCGGTTGCGGCGGTCATCTTGGTTTCCACGATGGCCAGCTTGCAGTATTCGATGCCGGTGCAGGCGATGGTGCCGCGGCGGAACACGGACGGACGGGCGGAGAGGCCCAGGGCGTCGAGCTCGGCAACCAGCGGTTCAACTTCGTCCTTGGGGACGTCCAGCACAACCAGCTTCTGGTGCGGGGTGGTGCGCAGGCGGTGCGAGCCGCGGGCCTCGAGGGTGTCCGCGAGCTTCACCAGCTGCGTGCCGGAGAGCCGGCCGGCCAGCGGGGTGGCGCCGATGAAGAACTTGCCGTCCTTCTGCTCGTGCACGCCCACGTGGTCGCCCGGGGTGGTCGGTTTGGGCGCGGCCGGGCCGTCGGCCAGCTTGTAGCCGAGGTATTCGTCCTCGAGGATCTGGCGGAACTTTTCGGGTCCCCAGTCGGCCATCAGGAACTTCAGGCGCGCTTTGGTGCGCATGCGGCGGTAACCGTAGTCGCGGAAGATGCTGGTGACGCCGAGCCACACGTCGGCTGCCTGCTCGGGCGTGACGAACGCGCCGAGGCGCTTGCCCAGCATGGGGTTGGTGGACAGTGCGCCACCGGCCCACAGGTCGTAGCCGATGCCGAGTTCGGGGTGCTTGACGCCCACCAGGGCGAAGTCGTTGATCTCGTGCACCACGTCCTGGCTGGGGTGGCCGGTGATGGCGGTCTTGTACTTGCGCGGCAGGTTGGACAGCAGCGGGTTGCCGATGAACCGTTCCCCCAGCTCGGCGATGAGCGGGGTGGGGTCGATGATTTCGTCCTTGGCGATGCCGGCCACCGGCGAGCCCAGGATGACGCGGGGAACGTCGCCGCAGGCTTCGGTGGTGGACAGGCCCACGCCCTCCAGCCGGGTCCAGATCTCGGGGATGTCCTCCACGCGGATCCAGTGCAGCTGGATGTTCTGGCGGTCAGTGAGGTCCGCGGAATCCCGGGCGAAGTCCACCGAGATGTTGCCGATCACGCGCAGCTGCTCGGTGGTGAGCGCACCGCCGTCGATCCGGACGCGGAGCATGAAGTACTTGTCCTCGAGCTCGTGCGGCTCAAGCGTGGCGGTCTTGCCGCCGTCGATCCCGGGCTTGCGCTGCGTGTAGAGGCCCCACCAGCGGAAGCGGCCGTGCAGGTCCTGGCCCGGGATGGAGTCGAACCCGTCCTTGGAATAGATGGACTCGATACGCTCGCGGACGTTGAGGCCGTCGTCTTCCTGCTTCCAGGTTTCGTTGGCGTTGAGCGGGGCGGTGCCGTCAACCTTCCACTGGCCGTGCGGCTTCGCTGCCGGACGGTTGGCGCGTGCAGGTCGCTTGGCGGCAGCGGAGTCCGCGGACGCTCCGGCTAGAGCTGTATCAGTCATGCATCGACTGTAGGTCCGACCCGAAAGCCGTCACAAAGGGTCAGAAACGCGAGGTCACCTAGGGAAACATTTCGTCATGAATCGCCGGGGAGCCTTGAAGAAGGACTGGGGCTGTGCATGGTCCGGGGCCGTCAGCCAGGTCCTCAGCAGGGCCTCCGCAGGGGGCTCGTCAGGGGTGCCGCCAGGGGCGGCATCAGGGGGTCGCTGCCGCGGCGTCTGCCGCAGCGGCCACGGCGGCGTCATAGCGGTCCAGCGCAATCTCGGCCATCAGCCGGGAGGGCAGCAGCGGCTCCGTCACCACGTCCGCTTCGGCCTTGGCCAGCTGGTCGTGGAAGAAGCCGTGCGCCAGCAGGTACGACGCAATGATCACCCGCCCCTGCCCCTCCCCTCCGGGGTATTCGGCACGCAGCGAGGCGACGGCGTCGGGCACGGAGGGCTTGGCGGCCGCACCGTAGGCGGGGACGATCCTGTTGCCCCGCAGCGCCCTCAGGTGTTCGGCGAGCTCTTCGACGCTCACAGAGGCTTTGGGGTTGGTGGAGCCTGCAGCCGCGAGGACCACGGCGTCGCGCTCGGTGGCCCCGGCCTCGCGCAGCCGCTGGTCGAGGATCTCTGCCAGCCTGGGGTCCGGCCCGAGGGGATTGGAAGCGGTGCTGCCTTCCCGGCCCCGCGCCGCCTTGGCGATGTCCACCTTGGTGTGGAAGCCAACGCTGAGCAGCAGCGGCACGATGACGGCCGGCGCGCCTTCCGGCAGCCCGGCCATGACATCCACCAGATCCGGGTTCTGGACATCAACATAAGCCTCGCGGACGTCCAGGCCGGGGCGCAGTTCGCTGATCCCGGCACGGAGTCCGTTGACCTCGGTAGCACCCAGCGGGCTGGACGTTCCGTGGGCACAGGCGATCATGATGGGGCTATTCATAGGGGCTAGCGTAACGTTGGAGCCGCCCTATCCGCCCCTTGAAATTCACCGGGACGCCCCATGACCTTCTCATTCAACGCCGTTCTGGTATGGCTGGATCTGGCCGGTGTCTTCTTTTTCGCGGTGTCCGGGTCCCTCCTGGCCGCGCGGAAACAATTCGACCTCATCGGATCCCTGCTTCTCGCCTCCCTCGTTTCGCTGGGCGGCGGCGTGATCCGCGACATCATCCTCAACAGCGGCCCGCCCGCGGCGTTCACCAACCCGGCCTACCTGGCTCCCCCGCTCCTCGCCACCGTGCTGGTGTACTTCCTGTTTTCCAGTTTCCAGCGCTTCACGTCGCTGCTCATCCTGTTCGACGCCGGCGGCCTGGCCCTGTTCTGCATCACCGGAACGCTGAAGGCACTGAGTTTCGGAATGAACCCCGTTTCGGCCGTGCTGCTGGGGGTCACGACGGCGGTGGGCGGCGGCCTGCTGCGCGACATCACGGCCAACGAGGTGCCGCAGCTTTTTGACCCGAAGGACCTCTACGCGCTGCCTGCGTTCACGGGGGCGGCCCTGACCACGGTCCTGTGGGTGTCGGGTGCATTCAACGCGTTCACTGCGGGGGCCGTGGCCGCCGTCGTGTTCGCCTTCCGGGTCACGGCCTGGCGCCGTTCCTGGTACGTTCCGCTGGCTGTCCGGGGGTGGCACCGGCTCGGCCTGGGCACGGCGGAAAACGGTGGCCGGGATTAGCTAGGATATGAACCATGACTGACATGTTCCTCGAGAAGTTCCGCGCGCTTGTTCCGAAGTATCTCGAAGACGAATGGCAGGAAGAGGACGGCCTGGCCGAAGACGAACTCAAAGCGGCCCTCGCCGAGCACCAGTTTCAGGTCCCGCTGGTCCTGAAGGAGTTCTACCAGGCACTGGGCGGCTGCGAGGACCTCATGGAGGCCTACCACTACTTCTGGGACCCCGAGGAACTCGAAGTTGATGACGAGGGCTTCCTCATGTTCCTCGAGGACGAGGAAGAACAGTTCACCTGGGGTTTCCGCGTGGGCGACCTCGGCGTCCCGGACCCCATTGTGTACCGCCGCAACAACGCCCGCGGCCAGTGGAAGAGCGAAGAGGGCACGTTCTCGGAGTTCGTGTTCGACATGTTCGAGTGGGCCTTCAACGACGAAGAGGACTAGTTTTTTCGGATCCCCGGCCTAAACGGGGCACTTCGACACGGACACGCCGTCGGGTAAGCCCGGTTCCGCGGTTTCGTCGCGCAAAGTGCCCGACGACGGCGGCAGTCACCTCGCGCTGAACCCTCCCCGCCGGCAGAGCTCCAGTACCGCCATCACCTCGGCCACCATCCGCTGGGGGTAATTGACGACGTCGTCATAGCCGAACCGGAGCCCCAGGCGTCCGCCGATGACGGTGGCATTGTTGCGCTTCCGGTCCTTTTTCACCTGGCGGGGCTCCAGATGCGAGCCGCCATCGGTTTCCACCACCAGGCATTCCTCAATGAGGAAGTCCACCTCGCCCACGCCCGGCAGCTCCACATGCCGCCGGACATGCAGGCCAGCCCTCCGGAAGTGGTAGTTGGCCAGCACCTCGAGGATCGAATCCGCCCGAGGGATCACGTTGTCAAGAATGGCCCGGGCCCGGGCATTGCGGTTACCGGGCAGCTTGCGGCGCAGGAACTCCACAGTGATGTCTCCGCGCTGGGCTGCGCACTGGACCATGACCAGCGATTCCACCTCCGGCAGGCAGCGCAGGGCGTGAATGAGCACGTCGGCCAGGCCTGCGACGGGCAGCCACGGATGAGGCGGATGGAGGCATCGACCGTGTGCCAGCGTTCCTGGCGGCGTTGGTTTGTGCCCCGGGCTCAGGTGCACGGTCCCCGCATCAAGCACGGTCCACAGCCCGTAAGTGGGCGCGGCCGACAGACACGTCAGCAGGGCATTGTGCCTTAGCGCCATCCCAAGTGCTCCTGCCTCCGCGGGCAGGCTGTAGATGCCTCGCCGGATTCGCACAATGCGCCCCGCTGCCAGTGCTTTGTCGCGGGCAGTGTGCGTAAATCCCGCGGCGCGGAGTGCCGACGCCTTTGTTACGCCGGACCGAGTGCGAAGGAAGGTCTCGATGTCCATGCTCCCAAGCTGCCCCTTGGCCGGCGGGATGGGCAGATCCGGGCTGCGTCATGTGGACAACCCGTCCGTCCTGGGGCACTTCGACACGGACACGCCGTCTCCTGAGCCTGGAATGCCCATCCCCGTGCTCAATGTGCCCCACGACGGACGCGCCCCGAAAACAAAGGCCGGCCCAGGAAGTGTGACACGCCGTTTAACATCCGATTCGCGTTCGTGACAAAGCTGTCATAGACTCATTCACGGATCCACTAAATGCCTCCGGTGGATCTGATGCGAACGGAGAAATGGCCCCGGTTCGATGCAGCGAGTGACTCGTATTGCTGCAAAGGACCGGGGCCATTCCGTGTTTAAGAACGCGCCTGCAGTCAGCGAACTAGCTGGCGCGGTCCACCACTGCCAGCGCGAAGCTGATGAGTGAGGACTTGACCACGCCTTCTGGCAGCGGCTCCAGCGCGGCGATGGCCTCATCGGCCCAAGCACGGGCCACCACCCACGACTCCGCGGTGACCCGGTGGTCGCGCAGGCCGGCCACGGCGGCGGCGAGTGCCTCGTCCGAGGTGAGGTCGCCGTCGATCAGTTTCAGGAGTTCGACGGCGGACGCGTCACCTTCGGCGGCGGCGTTGCGGAGCAGCAGCACGGGCAGGGTGGGGACGCCTTCGCGCAGGTCCGTGCCGGGGGATTTGCCGGACTTGACCTTGATGCCGGTGACATCGATGACGTCGTCGGCCAGCTGGAAGGCCACACCGATCTTCTCGCCGTACTCCACCAGCAGCGGCTCGTAGGCTTCGTCGGCACCGGCAAAGATGGCACCGAGCTGGCCGGAGGCAGCCACCAGGGATCCGGTCTTGTCCGCGATGACGGAAAGGTAGTGCTCCACCGGGTCCTCGTCGGGACGGGGTCCCACGGTCTCGTGCAGCTGGCCAAGGCACAGCCGTTCGAAGGTGCGGGCCTGGATTCCCAGCGCGCGCGAGCCGAGTTCGGACACAAGGATGGATGCCCGGGCGAAAATCAGATCGCCGGTGAGGACCGCCACGGAGTTGCCCCAGACCTCGTGGGCCGTGGGGGCGCCGCGGCGGAACGGGGCCGAGTCCATCACGTCGTCGTGGTACAGCGTGGCCAGGTGGGTGAGCTCAACCACCACGGCGGCCTGCACCACCGCCGGCCGCGAGGCGTCACCGAGGTGGGCGCAGAGCAGGGCAAGCAGCGGGCGGATGCGCTTGCCACCGGCTTCCACCAGGTGACGCGACGTCGCATCGGCCAGCGGATCGGAGTTGGCAATGGCCTCGCGGAGCTTCTTTTCCACGCGGGCCAGGTTGGTGGTGATGGCGGGGCCCAGCTCCGGGTCCTCCGCGATGGCGGCGAAACCGGCCGGCAGCTGGAGTCCTGTGGCGATCGCGGTGGTGTTGGGCTCGGGCTCCCTGGCGTCCGGCAGGCCGTGTCCGGCATGGGTCCAGCTGTGCTTGGCAGAGTTCGTCACGGGTTAACCCTAACTTTTTGTTGCGGAAACCGCGGATGTGTAGCTGGACGGGGAGAGGGAGGTGTTGGACGTGGCAGGCACCAGCGCCTCCAGGAGTCTGATCACCCTGTCCTCGAATCCCTTGGCTGATTCATCCGTGACGTTGGCCATCAGCCGGACTACGAACTTCATAAGTGCCGGCAGCGGCATGCCGGTCCGGAGCGCGAGCTTCATCACGGACGGCTTGCCGATCACCGAGGCGAAGGCACGGCCCAGGGTGAAGTGGCTCCCCCACTGGCCGCGCACATAGTCCGCGTACCCCTTGAAGTGGAGGTCGGCGTCGTCGTGCGTCCATTTGGCGTAGCGGCTCTGCCAGGTGTTGGCGTCGATGACGTATTCGGCCGCAAAGCGGGCGGACTCCATGGCGTAGGAGATGCCCTCGCCGTTGAACGGGGACACCATCCCGCCGGCGTCGCCCAGGAGCAGCAGGCCCGGGTAGTAGTGCGGCGTGCGGTTGAAGCCCATGGGCAGGGCGGCGCCGCGGATCTCGCCCACCTGGTTTTCGGGCGTGAAGCCCCATTCGGCGGGCATGCCGGCGGTCCACTCGCGCAGGACCTGCTTGTAGTCCAGCCGGCCGAATTCCTTGGAGGAGTTCAGGATGCCCAGGCCCACGTTGGAGGTGCCGTCGCCCACGCCGAACACCCAGCCGTAGCCGGGGAGCAGCTGGCCGTCGCGGCCGGGGAGCTCCAGCCAGCCTTCCATCCAGTCGTCGTCGTGCCGGGGGCTCGTGAAGTAGGTGCGCACGGCCACGCCGAGCGGGCGGTCATCGCGCTTCTGGATGCCGAGGGACACGGCGGTTCGGGACGAGTTGCCGTCCGCTGCGAGGACGACGTCGGCAAGGAAGTCGCGCGTCTCCCCCGTCTTGCGTCCGGACTCGTCAAGCAGCGCGGCGCGGACGCCGATGACGCGACCATCGGGTGATCGCAGGGCTTCGGTGACGCTGTGCCCTTCCAGGACGCGGGCGCCGGCGGATTCGGCGTGCCGGGCCAGGTCTTCGTCGAAACCCAGCCGGGTGCGGATCAGGCCGTACGTGGGGAAATCGGAAACTTCCGGCCAGGGCAGTTCGATGGTGCGGCCGCCGGCGATCAGGCGGAGGCCCTTGTTGCGGCGCCAGCCGCCTTCCTCGGGGTGGGGCAGGCCGAGCTTCTGGATCTCGCGGACGGCGCGCGGAGTGAGCCCGTCGCCGCAGACCTTTTCACGCGGGAACCTGGTTTTTTCCAGCACCGTGACGCGGATGCCGGCCTTGGCGAGGTAGTAGGCGGCAGTGGACCCTGCGGGCCCTGCGCCGACGATCAGTACGTTCACGGCAGGTTCGGCTAGCTCGCCGGCCGGGTGATGTTGCGGCGGAGCTTCGCCACGGGGCCGGTGTGGTGGGCGATGGCGGCGGCGCTGCCGGACAGCGGCTTGTGCGCGCGGTGGACGGCGACGATGCCGCCGCTGAGGTTGCGGTACGTGACCTTCTCCCAGCCGGATTCCTGCAGCCAGCCGGCCAGGTGGTCCTGGTCCGGCCAGGCGCGGATGGACTCGGCGAGGTAAACGTAGGCATCCGGGTTGGACGAGACCTTCACGGCGATGGCCGGCAGCGCGCGCATGAGGTATTCGGTGTACATGGTGCGCCACAGCGGGACCACGGGCTGGGAGAACTCGGCGATGACCAGCTTGCCGCCGGGCTTGGTGACGCGGAGCATTTCGGCCAGCGCCTTCTTGGGCTCGTTGACGTTCCGCAGGCCGAACGAAATGGTGGTCGCATCAAAGGTGTTGTCCGCGAACGGCAGTCGGGTGGCGTCGCCGGCGATGAAGTCGATGTCCGGGCGGCGGCGTTTGCCCACCTTGAGCATTCCGAGCGAGAAGTCGCAGGCGATGACGTTGATCCCGGCATCCGCGTAGGGCTCGCTGGATGTGCCTGTTCCGGCGGCGAGGTCCAGCACACGCTGGCCCGCCTTCATATCCATGGCTTCAACGACGACCCGGCGCCAGCGGCGCGTCTGTCCCATGGACAGGACGTCATTCACGACGTCGTATTTGGGGGCGACGTCGTCAAACATCGTGGCTACTTCGTCCGGACGCTTATCCAAGGATGCTCGGTTCACCATGACATTGTCTCAAATGTTGGGCGGACCCACGAACCACGGCCCGGTGCAGCGCGGCGGCGGGCCCCAATCAGGCGCCAGCGGCACTCGGGAGTACTGTTATCTCATCATGACGAGTACGTTCCGCACCTTGACAGTCCCCCTGGATGGAAGATCATTCTCCGGGGGGCTGCCGTCATTTCTGGTCCGGGACGATGTCCTCTGCTGGACCCGCCGCGAAGCCGGACTGGTGGGCTTCGGCGAGATCGCCCGCTTCACCGCCACCGGTCCCGAGCGTTTCCTCGAGGCCGACATCTGGTGGCGGCACCTGGTCCTCGAAGCGGACATCACCGACTCCGTGGAGTGCCCCGGCACCGGCCCGGTGGCCTTCGGCTCCTTCGCCTTCTCCAAGGTGTCCACGCACCGCTCCCGGCTGATTGTTCCCGAGATCGTTGTGGGGGTCAGGGACGGCCGCGCCTGGCTCACCCAGTTAACGTTCGACGACGGCGAACTCACCGAAGCGGGCGCCCTCGCCGCCCTGCAGCGCTGGCTGGACGCTGATCCGCTGGATGCTTGGGGCGACGGATCCGAGGCCTCAACTGCCGACGTCGGCCGTCCCCCTGGCGACCGTCCCGGCGGCGGCGTTGCCGCGGAACCGGCTGCCGACGTCGTGCCTAAACTCGAAACCGGCTCCCTCAGCGAGCATGACTGGATGGCGGCAGTGGCCGCCGGCGTCGCCGAAATCCGGACCGGCAAGCTCGAAAAGCTGGTGCTGGCCCGGGACATCGTGGCCACGATTCCGGAAGGCGTGAATGCCGCGGAAATCCTCCGCCAGCTGGCCGTCCGGTACCGCGAATGCTGGACCTACGGCGTGGACGGGCTGGTGGGGTCGACCCCGGAAATGCTGATCCAGGTGGAGGGCCGCACGGCCCAGGCGCGGGTCCTTGCCGGCACCCTCGACCGCCGCGACGCCGAGGGGATGGACGGCCCGCCGCTGGAATTCGCCGAGCGTGTGCTGGCCGGGTCCGAGAAGCAGCGGCACGAGCACGAGATTGCCATCCAGTCGCTCACTACTCAGCTGGCGCCGTTTTCCGAGGCCATGAACGCGCACAGTGAACCGTTCATCCTGGAGCTGCCCAACGTGTGGCACCTGGCGTCGGACGTGAAGGCTGAACTGACCGAGGTGGAGGGCCATGTGCCCACGTGCCTGGCGCTGATCAACGCGCTGCATCCCACGGCCGCGGTCTGCGGAACTCCCACCACCGTGGCCGGGGCACTGATCCGCAAGCTGGAGCACATGGACCGCGGGCCGTACGCAGGTCCGGTGGGCTGGCTGGACGCGGCCGGGAACGGCGAATGGGGCATCGCGCTGCGCGGCGCCGTCGTCGAGGCGCCGGACTCGGTGCGGCTCTATGCAGGCTGCGGCATCGTGGAGGGCTCCCACCCCGAGGCGGAGCTCGCGGAGACCTGGGCCAAGTTCCGGCCGATGCTCGAGTCGCTGGGCATCAATAGCTAGAGTCGCCGGGACTACCCAACTGACTGGCAGTTAACGTCGCGAAACCGCGTTTTCAGAGCGTTAACTGCGAGCCAGTTGGGCGGAGTGTCCGGAGACGCAGACACCAGTGCCTCGCCTAAGCTTGAAATCAGGGTAGTTTGGTTATCCAATAGTGAAACTAAGTTTTCTGTGATGCACATCTCTTATTCGGCTGTACACTATAAGCCGTTTTAGTCACGCATACCCCTGCAACAAAAGGTAAGAAACTATGCAGCCCATGTCCTCCGCCACGGCAAAGCTGGCCGCCAAGGCAGCCGCAATCCTCGCCGTCGGCGCCCTTTCCCTCACGGCCTGCGGCGGTAGCTCCACCCCTGCAGCGTCGTCCGCGGGCGGCGTCCAGCTCATCAACTCCGGCAAGCTGACCGTTTGCTCCGACGTCCCCTACGAGCCGTTCGAATTCCAGAAGGACGGCAAGATCGTCGGCTTCGACATGGACATCGCCGCCGAGGTTGCCAAGGACCTGAAGGCCGAACTCAGCGTTGTGGACAGCTCCTTCGAGGCCATCGAGACCGGCACGGCGCTCACCGGCTGCGACGTCTCCATCTCCTCCATCTCCATCACGGACACCCGCAAGGCCGTCATGGACTTCTCCGAGCCGTACCTGAACGACGACCTGACCCTGGTGGCCACTGAGGCTTCAGGCATCACGAACATCGACGGCGCCAAGGGCAAGAAGGTGGGTGTGCAGCAGGCCACCACCGGCGCCCAGTACGCCAAGGACAAGGGCCTCGACGCCCAGCAGTTCGAGGACACGGGACTCCTGGTCCAGGCCCTCAAGGCCGGCACCATTGACGCCGCCCTGGGCAACCAGTCGGTCCTCGGCTACGCCATCAAGGACGACGCCAAGTACAAGCGCGTGGAAAACTACGCCACGGGCGAGAAGCTGGGCATCTCCGTCAAAAAGGGCAACACCGCCATGGCCGACCAGGTCAACTCCACCCTCAAGCGCCTGACCGACGACGGCTCCTTGAAGAAGTACGAGACCACCTGGTTCGGCGAAGCCGCCAAGTAGCACACACTCCGGCCCGGGCACTCTAGCCAGAGAAACCCGGGCAGCCCTGTGACCTACCAAGTTGGGGCCCTGTACCGCTGTATGACAGTCCGCTGTACAAACAGCCCGTACGGGGCCTCAACTGCGCAAACGAATGTGAGAACCCCATGGCAATGACCGCACGTCAACGAGCCAAAGTCAGCCTGTACGTCCAGGCCGGAATCTTCGTTGTGGCTGTGGCCGCGCTGATTCTGGCCACAGACTGGAAGACCATCGGCAACAGCGTCTTCAACTTCGCCAAAATCGGCCCGATGTTCCCGGACATTTTCCTGATCGGCCTCAAGAACACCCTGATCTACACAGCCCTGGGCTTTATCGTGGGCCTGTCCGGCGGTCTGCTGCTGGCCCTCATGAAGCTCTCCAGCTTCCCCCTCTACCGCTGGATCGCCACCGGCTACATCGAGTTCTTCCGCGGCATCCCCGCGCTGCTCGTGTTCATCGCCTTCGGCTATGGTGTTCCGCTCGCGTTCGGCGTGCAGTGGAACGTGACCATTGTGGTGATGATCTCGCTGGGCATGGTGGCTGCGGCCTACATCGCGGAAACGCTCCGCGCCGGCCTGCAGGCCGTGCCCAAGGGGCAGCTGGAAGCTGCCCGGTCGCTGGGCATGCCCCAGTGGCGGGCCATGGTGTCCATCGTGATCCCGCAGGCTTTCCGGATCGTGCTGCCGCCGCTGACCAACGAGGTCATCCTCCTGACCAAGGACTCCTCGCTGATCTACGTGCTGGGCCTGACCGCCTCGCAGTACGAGCTCACCAAGTTCGGCCGCGACGGCATCTCCAGCCTGGGCGCAGGGCTCACCCCGCTCCTCGTGGCGGGCGCCTTCTACCTGGTGATCACCATCCCGCTGAGCCTTTTGGCCCGGAAGTTCGAAAGCCGCTCCGCGCGGACGAAGCGATAGGCAGGACAGTCATGAACGACGTCGAAAACAACGCCCGCAATACTGCCGTGCATGCCGCCGGGGTTTCCCTCAAGGACCTCCGCAAGTCCTACGGCTCCAACGAAGTCCTCAAGGGCATCAGCCTGGAGGTCTCCCCCGGCGAGGTTGTCTGCCTGATCGGCCCGTCCGGTTCCGGCAAGTCCACCCTGCTGCGCTGCGTGAACCTGCTCGAGCAGCCCAACGAGGGAACCATCCACGTGGGCGGTTTCGAGGCCACTAACCCCGATGTGGACATCGACAAGATGCGCCGCAAGGTGGGCATGGTGTTCCAGCAGTTCAACCTGTTCCCGCACCTGAACGCCCAGCAGAACTGCACCATCGCCCAGACCAAGGTGCTCAAGCGCCCGCAGGCCGAGGCGGACAAGGTGGCGCGCGCCAACCTGGAACGCGTGGGCCTGGGCCACCTGGCAGACCGTTTCCCGGACCAGCTTTCCGGCGGCCAGCAGCAGCGCGTGGCCATTGCCCGTGCCCTCAGCATGGACCCTGAGCTCATGCTGTTCGATGAGCCCACCTCCGCCCTCGACCCGGAAACCGTGGGCGACGTGCTGTCCGTCATGCGAAACCTGGCCAAGGAAGGCATGACCATGCTGGTGGTGACCCACGAGATGGGCTTCGCCCGCGAAGTGGCCGACCGCGTGGTCTTCATGGACGGCGGCGTTGTGGTGGAGGAAGGCGTGGCCGAGCAGGTCATCAGCGCCCCCAAGCAGTCCCGCACCAAGGAATTCCTGAAGCGCGTCCTGGACCCGACGCACATCGACATCTCCAAGTAGGTTTTGCCCGCTTCCGGCCTCCGGACGCGCACGCACTTTCGACACGCAAATGCCTTGGCGCACCCGGAATTCCGGGTGCGCCAAGGCATTTGGGCGTCACGGGACCTTTTGCGCGTCGAGAACTGCAGAACGCGTCCGACGGCGGGGCACGCCGGCCGCTGCCACCTTGCGTTCCAGCCGGCCCGGCAGCATCAGATCGGCCCACACCCACCGAACCACCGTGAACCCGAGAGCGCGGATCCGGTCCTCGCGGTACTTTTCTTCGACCACAACCTGGGACGGCGTGCGGCCCCTGAGATACTCCGGCTTGAGGTACTTCTCCTCGCCGTCAAACTCACCAACCACCCTTGCCCGCTTCCAATAGAAGTCGGAGTAGCCAACCAAACCCTGTTCATCCCTAAATTCCTGCTGGAGGACCGGCGCTTCAAACCCCGCAAGATGAAGGAGTGAACGGCTATACGACTCGCCCGCCGAACCGGACCGGGCATCAGCGAAGTCCAGGGCCGCGTGGATCCTGCGCTGTCTGGCCGCGCTATAGATTGATCCGGCTGCCGCCCGGAGATCGTCCTTGCTCAGGGCGGACAACTTTGCGGCAGCGTGGGGTCTAAGCACATGGTCCAGCGGGACGACAGCCTCAGCGAACGGGGTGAACGCCGCCAGATCCAGGACGGTGCGGACACGGGATGTGACCAGCAACCCGTCCCGCCGGACCACTTCCAGGCCGGAAGGGGCAGCGAAGTGGCGCCTTACACCCGCCCGCGACCTCCCGCCGTCGTTGGTCAGGGCCAGCGCTTGAACAGGGTGTCCTACGCCGATGGTGGGAACGCCCCAGACGCTTGCCGCCGAGTGCCTGGCAAAAATGGTGGGCTTTTCGAACATTTCCGCAGCGGCGCGGATCCGCAGCCCGTACTTTTGCCACTCTTTCAGTTCACGCCAGGCTGCCCCGTCCGTATAAACACCATGGCGGATCCGCATCAGGGCGCCGGAGCGAACCTGCTTCGCGAGGTCCTTGGCAGAAAGCCCATGCAGCCCGCAGTCACGGGCAAGGAGGAGGGGTGGGAGGTCCGTCATGCCTTCAGGCTGGCAGGGGCACGCCGCAGACTCTAGGGACGAATGCTCCTTATGTGGAAAACCCCTCCCGCCCTTCGACGCGCAAATGTGCCGGCGCACGGGTTATTCCGGGCGCGCCAGCACATTTGCGCCTCGCAGGCCCATTTGGGCGGCGTATCCTACGGGGCCAGTACGCCGCGGACTGCTTCCGCCACTGCGGCCTTGATGCGTCCGTGCAGCTCCCGGAGGCCCTTCCGGTCGGTGCGGACCTCAATGATGGTGCGCCCCGACGGCGGTGCAGCAAGCGCCTCGGCGAGTTCCGCCGTCGTACTTACCGCGCAGTGTCCGACGCCGTACGCTGCGGCGAGTGCCGCGATGTCCACTGTGTGGGGGGTGCCGAAGAGGCGCTCGACGGCGTTCCCGTACGTTCCGGCTTCCTGCACGGCTCCGTGTTCCAGGAGGTTGAAGATGGCCCCGCCGGCGTCGTTCAGGACCACGATGCGCAGAAGGGGATCGTTCTCGGCGAAACCCAGGAGGAGGCCGCCGGCGTCGTGCAGGAAGGTAACGTCGCCTAGCAGGAGGGTGGTTTCCTGCCGGCCGCCCCAGGCGATGCCGGTGGCGGTGGAGATGGTGCCGTCGATCCCGGCGAGGCCGCGGTTGGCGAACACCGTGGCCTGCGGTTCGGGCAGGGGCTGACCCGCGAGGTCCACGTCCCGGATGCCGTTGGAGGACCCCAGCATCAGCTGCCCGCGCGCATGCTTCCACACCAGCGCGCCGACGGACGGCCCGGTCGCCGCTGTTTCTCCGGACAGCACCTGGTCCAGCGCGTGCTGCGCGGCGGCACCGGCCAGCAGCCAGGCATCCAGCCACGCCGAGGAGCCGCGGCCGGAGAAGTAGGCGAGGTCCGCAAGGTTGTCCAGCGGGAGTTCCGTCCGCCGGCCCGGTTCGAACCAGGCCACGGGTACCGGCTGGTAGAGGGCGGACGGGACGTCGGCACGTGACAGCAGCGCGGAGACCGGGCGGGACAGGGTCGGCCGGCCAAACAGGACCACTCGCTCGATCGGCTGGGCGGAATCCGGGCCGAAGTGCTCCAGCAGGAGCCGGTACGGGCCCACGGCATTGGGGCCAAAGCGTGAGTTGGAGGACGGTTCGGCGAGCAGCGGCAGGCCGTGGGCGCGGGCGAAGGCCTCGGCGGCCGGACCGGCGTCGTGCCCGGCCAGCACCACGGTGCGCCGTTCCTCCAGCGTGGCGGGTGCCGGCGGCAGGGTCATGGGCTCCGGGCCGCGTCCGATCCTCCACGTCCTCCGGCCCGTAGCTTCCGGCAGGTGGTCGTTCGCGGCGGGGACCAGCGGATCACGGAAGGCCAGGTTCAGCTGGACGGGCCCGGGCGCGACGTCTTCAAACACGCCGGTGGCGGCGCTGAGGGCGGTCTCCACGGCGCGTTCCGGGTCGGTGCCCGCGGGGACGTCGGCGGCGAACCGCACGTGCTCGCCGAAGAGGTCCAGCTGGACGGTGGTCTGGTTGGCGCCGGTGCCGCGCAGTTCGTCGGGCCGGTCAGCGGACAGCACCACCAGCGGCACGGCGGCGTGGTTGGCCTCCATGACGGCCGGCATGAGGTTCCCGACGGCGGTCCCGGACGTGGTGAGGACAGCGGCCGGCGCTCCCGTGGACAGGGCAAGGCCCAGGGCAGTGAACCCGGCGGAGCGCTCATCGATCCGGACCAGGAGTTCCACACGGCCGGCGGCGTCGGCTTCGGCGAGCGCATAGGCCATGGGTGCTGACCGCGAACCCGGCGAGACCACTACATACCGGACGCCGCCGTCGAGCAGGGCGGACACGGCAATCCGGGAAGCCTCGATAGCGGTCAGCGTGCCCTGCGCCGCGTCGGTGCGCGTGCCGCTATCCGCGTCGCCGTGGGTGTCCTGTGATGCTTCGGCCGGAGCTGCTTCGGCCGGAGCGCCGGTGGCGTCACCTTCGGAAAGAGGGGCGTCGTCGGCGGCTGCATAAGCATTGAGCGGGTCCAGCGGGTTCTCGGAAGTCACCAATCCAGTCTCCCATCAACCCCAACGCTCTCTCACTTCCTGCACCCCAAACCCCAACGCTCTCTCACTTCCTTCACCCCAAACCCCAACGCTCTCTCACTTCCTTCGGCGAAGTGAGAGAGCGTTGCAGAATATCCCCCGGGAAGTGAGAGAGGATCGCAGAATTTCCCCCAGGAAGTGAGAGAGCGTCGCAGGAAAACCGACAGGAAGTGAGAGAGGATCGCAGGGCGAGCACCAGCTCACACGAGTTAGGTAAACTGCAGCAAAGCAGTGTTTTCCCACCCGGAGGATCAGCCCATGAACCGTAAGGCCACCGCACTGGACGTCGCCAAGCTGGCGGGTGTCTCGCGCAGCGCTGTGTCGCTCGTGCTCAACGGGCGGGGCGACGGCAATGTTGCCCTCGAAAGCCAGCAGCGCATCCGGGAAGCAGCCGCCGCGCTCAACTACTCTCCGAACAAGATTGCCCTGAGCCTGCGCAACCAGCAGTCACGGGTGATCGGGATCGTGTCGGACCACGTGGTCGTCAGCGCCTTTGACGGGAACATCATTGGCGGGGCCGACGACGTCGCACGCAGCCGCGGCTTTGTCACCGTAGCCATGGACACGGAGTTCGACGCCGCCCGGGATGAGAGCGCCGTGGAGACCCTTCTGGACCGGCAGGTGGAGGGACTCATGTACGTCACGGAGGGTCTAAAGCGCTTGGAGGTGCCGCCGGGGATGCTTCGGGTTCCGTCGGTCCTGGCCAACTGCTTCGACAGCGCCCCGGCGCCGGCCCTATCCCACGTGATCCCGGACGAAGTGCGCGGCGGCAGGGAAGCCGCCAACCACCTGCTGGAGCTGGGCCACCGCGATATCGCCATGGTGGCCGGCCCCGCCAAAGCCTCGGCCGCACCCCTTCGCGTCGCCGGCTATCGCGAGGCCTACTCCGGGCGCCACCTTCCGGTCCGGGAAGACCGGATCAGCTTCGCCGGATGGGACATTGACGACGGATTCCACGGCGCCATGAAACTGCTCGACGGCGCGTCGCCCGCCGAGCGGCCCACCGCCATCATGGCCGGCAACGACCGCGTCGCCATCGGCGTCATGCTGGCCGCCGCCCGCCTGGGCCTCAACGTACCCGGCGACCTCTCGATCATGGGCTACGACGACGAATTGCACATCGCCGATACCATGGTCCCCGCGCTCACCACCATGGCCCTGCCGCTTCGAGAAATGGGAGCCGCGGCCATGACCCAGCTGTTGGAACGGATCGAGGGCGACGGCGGTTCGGAACCTGCGCGAGTTGACGGCCTCGAGACCTTGGTCCCCTGCCGCCTCGTAATCAGGGAGTCCACGGCGCCCGCACCGGCGGGCCGCAGCTGATTCCCGCCGCCTGCGACGGCGGCACCGCGGCCGAACGGCACGACGGCGGCACCCAGCTGAGTGCCGCCGCCGCTAAGTACCGCCGTCCGCTATTTAGGCTGCTTCAGTTCCCAGACGTCAGCCGTGGCGCCGGACGGAAGGTGCAGCTGCCACTCTTCCCCCGCAACCGGGTAGGCCCGCAGCGTTGTGGCCACGGAACCGGCGCGGTAGACCTCCACCACTGAGGCATCCACGAAGACCCGCAGCTCCTCCCCCGGCTCGATGGTTCCGCTGAACACTGTCTGGCGGCCCCCGTCGCCCACGAGCAGGAGTTCGACGGCGGTGTTCCCGCCGCCGGCCCCGCCGCCAGTAGCCACACCGGCAGTAACCAAGGCTTCAGCAAACGGAGGCAGTACAACGGATCCTGCCGCCTGGCTGGCCGTCAGCGCACCACGGTAGGCGTCGACCTCGGGGGCAGGGCTGACGGCCAGGGCGCCGTCGACCACGGAGAGTTCACGCGGGAAGGTCAGGACCCCGGCCCAGCCGGCGGCGTCTATTTCGTCCTGGCTGCGGCCGCGGCGTCCGTCGCGGCCCGGCCCTTCATTGGCCCAGCCCCACAGCAGGGCCCGGTCCTCCAGCGCCACGATCTGGGGCGCGTAGAAGTCGCGCCCGAGGTCGGACTTCCCGCCGCCGCGGGGCGTGAAGACCGGCAGTCCGGTCGCCGGGTCCTCGGTCAGGGAGCCGACCAGGTGTCCCACGCCGTTGGCGTGTTCGTGCGCGTCACCTGAGAGCCAGAGCGAGAACATCATCAGCCAGGTGCCGGCGTCGCCTGCGGACTCCCCCGCGGACCGGGACCCGGAGGGCCCGGAGTCCCCGGAGGAATCGGGCACCCGCACCAGCTGCGGGCATTCCCAGATCTCCGCGGGCGTGAACTCCGAAGCCACCGGGTTCTCCGAGGTCAGCCAGATGCCCTGGTACTTCCAGTCGGACAGGTCCTCCACCGTGTACAGCAGCAGTGCGGCGTGCCCGCTGGCGAGTCCTGCGCCCTGCATGGCGTACCGCTTGCCGTTGAACCGGAAGATAAACGGGTCGCGCACCGCGGTGACCTGCCCGTCGTTCGGCATCGAGGCCGCAACGTGGCCGGTCTGCTCCCAGTGGACCAGATCCTCCGAGCCGCGGGCGATGACCACCTGGGAGTGACCCCCGTCGCCGCGGACGCCCGAGTACGCGGCGGTGGGAACACCGCCGTCGTCCGTCACCACACCGGTCCAGCAGCCGTACTCATCCGGTCCGCCCTGCTGCGGACGCAGCGCCACCGGGTGTTCCTCCCAGCGCACCAGGTCGGCGGAGCTCACGTGGCCCCAGGCGATCCTGTGGTGCCGGGCGGAGTCCGGGTTGTACTGGAAGAACACGTGGTAGCGGCCGTTGATGTAGCTGATGCCGTTGGGATCGTTGATCCAGCCCTGCGCGGGACGCGGGTGGAACCCCGGGAAGGCGGGATCAGTGTGGGCGGCGGCGACGTCGTCGAAGCGCACGGCGGCGAGGTCCGGGGAGGGCATAACAGGGGGCCTTTCGGTGAGGAGGTTATTTTCCAGTGCCGGCCGTGAGGCCGTCCTGGAGTGCGCGCTGGCCGAACATGAAGACCACCAGCGCCGGGATCATGGACAGGACCACGCCTGCGAGCACCACTGAGATGCTGCCGGTTCCCAGGTTGCCCTGGAGCGAGACAAGTCCCAGCGGGAGCGTGAAATTCTGCTCGGAGATGGTCAGGATGAGCGGGCGGAAGAACTCGTTCCAGTGGAAGTTGAATGCGAGGATTCCCACGATCGCCATGCCGGGCATCGCCAGCGGTGCATATACGGAACGGAACGTCCGCCAGGGCGAGGCGCCGTCGATCGAGGCGGCCTCGGCCAGCTCGGCGGGGAGCCCCATGAAGTACTGGCGCATCAGGAAGGTGCCGAACGCCGTCGGAATGGCCGGCAGGATCAGTGCCAGCAGTGTGTCCGAGAGGCCCATGCCGCGGATCAGCATGAAGACGGGCACGATCGTGACCTGCACCGGCACCATCATGGTGGCCAGCACGATCGAGAAGAGTGCGCCGCGGCCGCGGAACTTCAGGTGCGCGAAGGCGTAGCCTGCCATCGCCGCGGTCACCATCTGGCCCACCGCGATCAGCCCGGTCACCAGGGCGCTGTTGAGGACGAGCAGGAAGATATTCAGTTGCTGGAATACTTCACCGTAGGACGTGAAATCGGGGTTCCACGGGAAGAACGACGGCGGCAGCTTGAAGGATTCCGACGGCGACCGCAGCGACGTGGAAAGGGTCCACAGCACCGGACCAAGTGTCAGGGTTGCCGCAACCAGGAGCAGGAGGATGCGGATGGCGAAGTTCCAGCTGAACCTGCGCCGGTTGGGAGACGTTTCCGGGAGGCCTTCGGAAAGCCGGGGGGAATGCCCAGCCAGGCCGTGGTCTGTTGTGGTTGTCATGGCTGGCCTTACTGGTAGAAGACGAATCGTTTGCTGAGCCGGAACTGCGCGGCCGTAATGGCCATGATGATCAGGGTGAGAAGCACGCCGATGGCGGAGGCCTGACCGAACTCGAGGCGCTGGAAGGCCGATTCAAAGATGACCATGACGGCGGTGCGGGTGGAGTCGCCGGGGCCGCCGCGGGTCAGCACGTAGGGCTGGTCGAACACCTGCAGGGCGCTGATGATCGCCATCACCGAGGCCACGAGGGTGGTGGGGCTCAGCAGGGGCAGCGTCACGTAGAGGTGCCTGCGCCAGCCAGTGGCGCCGTCGATCGACGCCGCTTCGTATGTCTCCACGGGAATGGATGCCAGGCCGCCGATGAACAGCAGGAAGGAGAACCCGAAGTTCTGCCACACGTAGACAAGGATCACGACGGCGGCGGACCCGCCTGGCGTGGTCAGCCACGGCACCGCGGGGATGCCCACGAGGGACAGGAACCAGTTGACCACGCCGAACTGCTCGTTGAAGAGGTACCGCATGAAGATGGAAACCGAGGCCGCGGACAGGATCAGCGGGAAGAAGAAGGCCGAGCGGAAGAAAACGCGCAGCCAGGCCGGCATCTTCTCCTGCACCATGATGGCCAGTGCCAGGGCGAGCCCCAGCTGGAAGGCCACGGCCACCACCACGAACAGGATGGTGTTCAGGAAGGACACCCGGACGGTGGGGTCCTGGACCACTTCGGAGAAGTTGTCGAAGCCCACGAAGGTCGGCGCCGAAATAATGTCCCAGCGGAAGAAGGCCAGGACTACGGAGGCCACGATCGGGATCAGGGTGAAGAGGCCCATGCCGAGGATGGTGGGGGCCAGGAAGATCCAGGCCAGCCAGCGCTGGCTGTGCCTGCCGTTCGTTGCGGGTGCCTTGGCATGGGAGGCCGGTCCGGCCGCCTGCCTCGGCCGCTCCCGCGGCGGGGTGGTGGTGCTCATGACTGCCTCCTCAGGGCCAGTTCAAGGTCGCGCTGCATGGAGGCGAGGGCCTGCTTGAGCTGGCGCTCGTCGCCGCTGACAGCCAGCGATACGTTCTTCATCAGGGCCGTTTCGACGGCTGCCTGCTGCGGTGGGGCCGGAATGGGGCCGGTGGTGGGGAACCTGTCCAGGGTGTCGTAGAAGACCTTCCAGTTGGCGGGTCCCTTGCCGGCGTAGAGCTGCTCGTTGACCATGGAGCGGCGCGCCGGCGTCGTGATCGGGTTGGGGAAGATCAGTTCCATCGCCTCGCGGCTGGAGCTGAACTTGATCCACTCCCAGGCGGCGTCTTTGTCCTTGGCGGTCTTCATGATCGCGTAGCCGGCGGTGCCGAACTGGTGGCGCTGCGTCTTCCAGCGCGGGAAGAACTGGACGTCGAAATCGTTTTCGCCCATCCCGGCCTCGTGCAGGCCCTGCACCCAGTAGCCGCCGGCCGGCGTCGTCCCGATGCGGTTGGATGCGAACAGCCCGACGAGCGAACTGCCGCCGCCTTCCTCCGGGCGGACCCCGAGTCCGTCCTTGACCAGCCCGCGCAGGTAGTCGAAGGACTCGAACACGCGGTCGTCATTGGCGTTGGGCTCCAGCCACTGGTACCCGCCCGACCTGAGGCTGCGGGAGGGATCGTTGGCGTAGAAGCCGTCCCAAAGCCACTCCCCGCCGGCGGACCTGGTCTCCTTCAGGAAGCTGGTGTCGTTCGCGTACAGCCACGGCACCACACCGCCGAAGAGGCGGTTGGTCCAGTAGTACGGGGTGAAGTCCGAGGTGCGGGCCTTGCGCATGGCGGCGAGGCTGTTCCGGAAGTCCACGTGGGTCCAGTCATCCGCGGGGCGCTCCAGCCCTGCCTGCGCGAACGCGGTGGTGTTGTAGTACATGTTGGCCGCGTTCCAGTCCATGGGGAGCTGGTACAGGCTGCCCTTGTACATGAAGGCTTCCACCAGGCTGGGGTGGACGTCGTCGAAGAACTCCGCCATGTCCGCGGCGTCACGGCGCACGTACTCGTCGAGCGGGTGGGCGAGTTTTTCCGCGAACAGCTGGGCGCCTTCGGTGGCCACATAGACCACGTCCGGCGGGGTGCCCGCGGCCACCATGGTAAGGATCTTGGTGAAGAAGTCCTTCCAGTCCACGGCCTGGATGGCCTGGACCTTGACCTTGATCTCAGGGTGGAGTCGGGTGAATGCATCGATGGCGCGCTGGCGGGCGGCGGCGTCCGCGGCGGTGCCCATGATGGCGATGCTGAGGCTGTTGTCCCCGCGGCCCGGAATGTCCGTCCCGGAGAGTCGCGGCCACGATGCCACGGTTGCTCCGATAATTCCCGCGCCGAGGGCACCAAGGGCGGTACGGCGGGTGAATTCCCGCAGGTGCCCGTTTGTGGCTCCGGTCATGTCAATTTCCTTCCTAACACGTGTTAGGAACTGTAGATCAACGACCTAACACGTGTCAATCGTCACAAGTTAGACGTCGCGACTTGGGCGCGTCTCTGCGACGCTCTCTCACTTCCTGCCGCTTCAAACCCGGACGCTCTCTCACTTCCTGCCGCTTCAAACCCGGACGCTCTCCCACCTCGCCCGCACGTTTGCGGCAAGAGGTGAGAGAGCGTCGGTCAAAACCTCGCAAAAAGTGAGAGAGCGTCGGTCAAAACCTTGCAAAAAGTGAGAGAGCGTCGGCGGTATGCCGCACGCGGTCCTGGCTGGTCGGCCAGCGGGCGCCTACAAGAACCCGGGCGCTCTCACATCCTGCGGCTACATGTTCTCCGGGGTCTCGATGCCCAGCACGTCCAGCCCCTCGGAGAGCCTGTGGAGGACCAGTGCGCACAGGGCCAGCCGCGACTGGCGAACGGAATCGTCCGCCTTGAGCACGGGGCACTGGTCGTAGAAGGACGTGAACAGCTGCGCGAGCTCGAACAGGTACGCACACAGTCGGTGCGGCTCGAGGAGTTCCCCCACCCGGCGAAGGTTGGCACCATACTCCAGCAGGTGCAGGGCCAGGGCACGTTCGGCGGGTTCGACGACGGCGATGGACGCAGCCGCCGTCGGCTCGCCGGCCACCGGCTCGCCCGGGGACCCAGCCACCCCGACCAGGGACCCTGCCTCCCCCACAGACTCCGCCTCGCCAGCCTTCCGAAGGATTGAACGGATCCGCGCGGCGGCGTACTGCACATACGGCCCGGTGTTGCCGCTGAGCGCGAGCATGCGGTCAAAGTCAAATACATACTCGGTATCGTGGCCCACGGAGAGGTCGGCATACTTCACCGCCCCGATGCCCACCTGCCGGGCAGTTACGGCGCGCACGTCCTCCGGGAGGTCCGGCCGGCTCGAGTCCACCACGGCGCGGGCGCGGTCCACGGCCTCGTCCAGCAGGGCCATCAGCTTCACCGGCGTGCCCGAGCGGGACTTCAGGATCTTGCCGTCCTCGCCCAGCACGTTGCCGATCTGCACATGGGTCGCTTCGACCGTGTCAGGCAGCCAGCCGGCCTCGCGCGCCGACTCCATGACCATCCGCAGGTGGACGTTTTGCGGGGCGCCCACCACGTAGAGGATGCGGTCGGCTTGGAGGTCCTGGACCCGGTACCGGATGGTCGCGAGGTCCGTCGTGGCGTACCCGTACCCGCCGTCGGACTTGCGGATGATGAGCGGCAGCGGCTCGCCGTCCCGGCCCGTAAACCCGGCGGGGAAAGTGCACAGCGCCCCTTCGCTGACGCGGGCCAGGCCCCGTTCCTCCAGTTCCTGGCACAGCTGTGCTAGATGGGGATCGTACGAACTTTCACCCGCGATGTGGTCGTCCTCGAGGCTGACTCCCAACGTGGCGTAGATGGCGTTGAAGTAGACCTTCGAGTGGTCCACCAGCCGCTGCCAGACTTCCAGCGTCTCCTCGTGAGCCGACTGGAGTGACACGACGCGGAGTCGGGCGCGCGTCGCGAAGTCGGGGTCGCCGTCGAACTTTGCCCGCGCCGCCTGGTAGAACGCGCTGGGGTCCTCCACCAGCAGCGCGGCCTCGGGTGAGTCCTCGCCGATCTCCAGCCAGTGCTCAATCAGCATGCCGAAGGGCGTGCCCCAGTCGCCGATGTGGTTCTGCCGGATCACCGTGTGGCCCAGCGCCTCGAGGACGCGGACCAGGCTGTCCCCCACCACGGTGGTGCGGAGGTGCCCCACGTGCATTTCCTTCGCAACGTTTGGGGAGGAATAGTCGACGACGACGCGCTGGGCTTGCGTCTCCGGCCCGCCTTGCGGCTGGGAAGCCTGGGCGTTGAGCAGCTCTTCGATCCAGGTGCCGTCGAACGTGAGGTTGATGAAGCCGGGGCCGGAGATTTCAACGCCGGTGCAGAGGCCGTCGAGCTCCAGGGACTCGACAATGCGTGCGGCAGCGTCGCGTGGAGCCAGGCCCACCTTCTTCGCGAGCGCCATGGCGGCGTTGACCTGGATGTCCGCGAATTGCGACGGCCGGACCACCGGGTCAGTGTCCCGGAACTCTTCGCCGAACGCTTGGGCAATAGCTGCCTGGACTCTGGGGACAACCATCTCGGCCGGATTATTCACAAGCTCAAATTATCAGTCCCCGGCCCTTCCGACCCTCTCTCACATCCTGCGGTTAAATCCGGGACGCTCTCTCACTTCCTGCCGCCAAAAAGGGAACGCTCTCTCACCTCCCGGCCGTGCGGCCAGGGACGTGAGAGAGCGTCCGCCGAAAAGGCACCAAAAGTGAGAGAGCGTCCTGGAAGGTGGGGCGGGCCCGAGGGGTGAGCCGGCCCGATTAGTATGAAGCGGCTCTAGCCCCGGAAGACCTGGACCACCGACGGGCGCGGGGCGCGCGCCTGGCCACGCGCCGGCGTCGTGCCTGCCGGAACGTAGTCCGGGAAGTACGAGTTCGGTGCGTCGAACGTGCCTTCCTCCCCCGGGTGCTGCACGGAGACAAAGACGGTGCGCTCGTCGTCGTGGACGATCGGGCCGCACGTCTCGCCGTCGCGCGGGACGGCCAGGAACTGCTCCACCTTGCCGCGGTCAGCGCCGTCGAGCGTCACCTTGAACAATCCGTCCGCGCGGCCGATGCCGGCGGGGGCGCCGTCGGTGGAGATCCACAGGTTGCCCACGGAATCGAACGCCAGGTTGTCCGGGCAGGAGATCGGCGAGACCTGGTCCACCGGGAAGCCGGAGAAGTAGGTGACGTCGCCCTGGGCAGGATCGCCGCAGACCATCAGCAGGTTCCAGGTGAACGCTGTGGCAGTCTGGTCGCCGGTTTCGGTGATTTCCACGATGTGGCCGTCGCGGTTGGCGTTGCGCGGGTTGATCTCGGTGGCGCCTTCCTTGCCCGCCTTGCCGCGGTCCGAGTTGTTGGTGCAGGCAACGTAGACCTTGCCGGTGTGCAGGCTGGGCTCCACGTCCTCGCAGCGGTCCATCTTGGTGGGACCCACCTTGTCCGCGGCCAGCCGGGTGTAGACCAGGACCTCTTCGACGGACATCCCGGGCACAGCCGAGGCCCCGTCAACCACCAGCGGCAGCCATTCGCCGGTGCCGTCGAACGCACCGTCGGCCGGTACCGCACCGGTCCCGGTGATCTCGGCCGCGGGCGAGTTGCCGGTGAACTTGGCCACGTACAGGTTGCCGGCGGACAGCAGCGTCATGTTGTGCTTGCGGTCGCCTTCGCGGTACTTGTCCTTCGAAACGAACTTGTAGAGGTAGTCGAAGCGCTCGTCGTCGCCGGAGTAGGCCACCGCATGCCCCGATTCGGCCACGATCACGTTGGCGCCCTCGTGCTTGAACCGGCCCAGCGAGGAGTGCTTCTTCGGCGTGGACGTGGGGTCAAACGGGTCCACTTCCACGATCCAGCCGAAGCGGTTGGCCTCGTTCGCGTAGCCGGCGTTGCGGGTGTCGAAGCGGGGGTCGTCCAGTTCCCATTTGCGCGCCGTGGCCGACGACGTCAGGCCGTAGCGCTTGTCGCTGGCGGACGTGCCCGGGGAGACGAAGTACCCGTTGAAGTTCTCCTCGCCGGACAGGATGGTTCCCCACGGTGTGGTTCCGCCCGCGCAGTTGCCGAGAGTGCCCTTGATCTTGCGGCCGGACGGGTCGTCGATGGTCTTCATGAGCGAGGAACCGGCAGCCGGACCGGTGAGTTCGTAGACCGTGCTGTTCAGGTAGCGGCGGTTGAGCCCGGCGCCCTGGACGTAGCTCCACGGCTTGTTCTTGTTCTGCCGCTCCAGCTCCACCACGGTCAGGCCGTGCGCGGCAGCCCCCACTGCGCGGACATCGGCGGCCGGCATGGTGGCCGGGAACATGATGTTTTCGTTGGTGTACTCGTGGTTGGCGAAGAGCACGGCGCGGCGGCCCTTGCTGCCCGGAACCTCGAGGATGTCCGTGTAGTCGTTGTTGTAGCCGAACTGCTTTTCCTGCGCGGCCGCCGTCTGGTTGTTGATGTCGAACGCGGGAGCATCGTTGAAGATCGGGTCTCCCCAGCGGATCACGGGCTGCCAGGTGAACCCGGCCGGCACGGTCAGGGTGTCCACGTCGGCGGCGATGGACGGGATCGCGGTGAACTGCAGCTTGGACTTGCCGAAGCCGTCCTTTGCTGCGGCGGCGAGGCCGGTGCCGCCGTCGGCCACTGCAGTTCCGGCGGACGTGACCGCACTGCCCAGCACGACGGCGAGCGCACCGGCGGCGCCGAAGCCGAGGGCGGCGCGGCGGGACATGGTGGCGGAGGCGATGTCGCGGAAGTAGCTGTTTGAGCTGGTGTTGCAGACCTC
This sequence comes from Arthrobacter sp. Y81, assembly GCF_002929335.1. GTDB lineage: Bacteria > Actinomycetota > Actinomycetes > Actinomycetales > Micrococcaceae > Arthrobacter. The sequence continues at coordinate 35,938 of NZ_PJIL01000021.1, read as the reverse complement.
GCCCGAGCAGGCGTTGTCGCACTTCAGCGCGCAGGTGACGGGGCTGCGCTTGCCTTTGGTGTGGCCAAGCATGGGGAGCAGGGCAAACTTGCGTCCGGTCGTTTCAGACATGGGGGGCCTTCCAAGGAATCCGATGAGGTCCCGCCCACCCTGTCAGCCGCTTCCAACCGGGAGCCGACAGCCAGATGAAGATCCGGTGAACCGGTGGTGACCCGCAGGAAGTGAGAGAGCGTCCCGGAAAAACCCGCCAAAAGTGAGAGCGCGTCAGACCTGGGCGGGGGCGGCCAGCACGGCGTGCACCCGGCGGAGGCGGTCCAGCCACCAGTCCCGGCGGTCGGCGGGGGCCGCGAACTCCTCAAGCAGCCCGGCGTCGGCGGTGACGTCGCGGAGGCGGATGGCGCCGTCGTCGGCCACGAGCGGATCCCGGGTGACGTCGGCCGCGAGCAGGGACACCGTCCCCAGCCCGCACGCGTACGGCAGTTCCGGCAGGGCCGCCGCCAAAGCCAGCCCGGCGCGGATCCCCACCGAGGTGTCCAGCGCGGAGCTCACGACGGCGGGCAGCCCGGCCTGCGCCACGATGTCCAGCGCGCGCCGCACTCCCCCGAGCGGCGCCACCTTCACCACGATGAGGTCGGCCGCTCCCGCCCGCGCCACGCGCAGGGGGTCGTCCTCCTTGCGCACGCTTTCGTCCGCGGCGATCAGCAGGGGAATGCCGGCGGCCCGCAGCTGGCGGCGCACCTCGGCCAGGCCGTCGATGTCCGGCACCGGCTGCTCGGCGTATTCAAGCCCGACGGCGGACAGCCGGGTCAGTGCCTCCACAGCCGTGGGAACGTCCCACCCGCCGTTCGCGTCCACCCGGATGGCGGCGTGCGGGAGGGTGCTGCGGACGGCGGCAACCCGGGCGGCGTCGTCGTCGAGCGTCTGGCCGCGTTCAGCCACCTTGATCTTGACGGCATCCACGCGGCCGAACCGGGCCAGCACCTCCGGAACACGGTCCGCGGAGACGGCCGGAACGGTGGCGTTCACGGGAATCACAGATCGCAGCGGCGCAGGAAAGCCCTGCCAGGCGGCCTCGACTGCGGCGGCGAGCCAGCGGGAGGCTTCGGCGTCGCCATATTCGGGGAAGGGGCAGAACTCGCCCCATCCCAGCGGGCCTTCCAGCAGCAGGGCCTCACGCTGGGTGATGCCGCGGAACTTCACGCGCATGGGCAGGCTCACCACATGGGCGGACGCTAAAAGCCGGTCCAGGGAAGGAAGGGCTGCATCCTTCGGTTGGGGCTGGCTGGGCGCGTCGGCAGGCATGATTTCACTCTACCGGGCACCCCTGACAACGGGCCGACGCAAAAAAGCCCCGCTGCAGATAGGGAGGCCAAGGAGTCCCTTGGTAGGGCCGACGGCGACTGGGGGCGAGCTTCACGTTTATGAGACTCGTCGCCGCCGGCCCAGCTCAAGGAGCCCCGGGCGCACATTCCCTGCGGTCTAACCGCCGGATCTGCTGCGGGGCGGTCCGTGTAAAACCGGACCGTTGATAAAATCTTAGGGATCCCGGGCCGCCGCCGCGTGAGTACCCGCTACTCGTTTTGGCGGCTCCGATGTACTCAGGAAAGCGGCCATCACGCGCCGCAAACAGCGTGCGATGGCCGCCGGTTGGAAGGGCCCAGAGCGCCCTAGCCAAACGTGGATTTACCGGTGGTTGTGGTCGTCATCCTTGGCGCGGTCCAGCAGCTTGCAGATGTCCTTTGCGTGCCGGATGCTGTTGTGCGTGATCTCGCCGGAGACTATCTCCATCTGGTCAGCGGCAGCATAAACTACGTTGCCTGCCAGCCGTCCTTCCTTGAAGTAGAACGCCTTGGGCAGGCCCTCGTCCTCGAAGGCTTTCTCGTCAGCGGCTCCCATGGCGAACACCAGGCTGGGACCCCGTGCGGACAGGTGGGCACTCAGGCCGTCCCCTGCGAGCTTCATGGTGAAGGGCCCGGAGACGTCCAGCTCGTCGATGGTCGCACCGTCGGACACACGGGTCAGGTCAACGGTGGCGTCGCCGCGGTACCTGATCACCAGGGTCCCGTCGTCCTTCTTCTCGCCCTTGTACTTCACCTCGCGCTCGTCGCCGGCTTCCACCTTGATGGTGGTGTCGCAGGCCTCGAACTCGTAGGGGGCGTAGTACTCATCGGGCACGGAGACGTACTTTCCGTCAGTGTCCTGCGGGGGCCACGGCCCTGCAGCCCCGCCTCCGCCATCGGATCCGGCGGACGCCGGAGCGGAAATTCCCGTAAGCAATGCCAGCGCCAGGGCGGCGGGCAGGCACAAATACCTCATTTTTCGGTTCATGGCAGCACTCCTGAAGATGGCAGGAGGGGACGCATACGGGCCTGACCTGCCAATGTTGGTAAACATCAAATGCCAGTTAGGCGACGAGACCAGTTGTGATGCGGTGATATTGCGGGTGATATTGCGGCCGCTGTGTTCAGGCCGACAATACGTTCAAGCTAGCGCCGCTGTCGCCGGGGTGTCAACGGTTAATCGACGCCGGCGCTACGCCAAAGCCGGCGGCCCGCCAAATCCGGACACGGAAGAGGCCCGCAAATACGCCTCGAACCAGGGCGCGCAAATGCGGGGTTTTGCGGACGCCAATGCCCTGCGTGTCACCGTCGTCGTGGGCATTGGCATCCGCTACGGTCGCCGGCTTAGTGCTGGTCGGCTGGCGGCCGATATCCCTAGCGTAGGAAACTCGCCACCGGCCAGCACGAGTATTTGCTACCTGTTTTGGGGCGCAATTGCAGCCAGTGGTGGCCCTCGGTACGGTGCTCCTGGGCCCGCAGCGGAGGCGCGGCGCAGGCACTTTCCTCAGACTGCTCCCAGCATTTTGTGGGACGCTGGAGGTGATGAGCTCTCACCTTCAAGATTCCCGACGGCGGCCCGCCGGGCAGGTGCGTGGCGCAAAGCGCCTGGCCGCGCTGTGCATCCTCGCAACGCTGGCCTGTTTGGCAGGCCTGATCGCCACGTACTACTTCTTCGTGCGGACCACGACGGGACAGTACATCGACGAATCCGCACTCGTGGAGGCCGTCGCCATCCACGGGCCCGCCGGGAAGGCCGCCACCAGGTTCCTGGACTGGTTGCCCACCATCTCGCTGGTGATGGCCGCCGTCGTCGTCCTCTTTGTCACGGTGATCCGCAAGCGGTGGAGGGCCGCGGGCATTGCCGTGGCCGCGTGCATCGGCGCGAACATCGCCACGCAGGTACTGAAGGAACTGCTGCCGGCCCGGCCGTTCCGCGGCGTCGAAACCCTGGAATTGAATTCGTTGCCGTCCGGCCACACCACACTGGCAGCGTCGGCCGCGGCCGCCGTGTTCCTGATGACCTCGCCGCGCTGGCGGCCGTTCGCAGGCTTCGTGGGCGGCAGCTTCGCCATCGTGTCCGGAATCTCCACGGTGGTGAACCAGTGGCACCGCCCCGCCGACGTCGTGGCAGCCTTCCTGCTGGTGGGCGCGTTCGCGATCCCGGCCGGGTGGCTGATCATCCGCACGGGCAATTCATGGAACGTGTGGGACGGCTTCGGCGGGCACTGGGCGTCGTCGCGCTGGTGGATCCGGCTGCCGGGCCTGATCTCCCTGGTGTTTGCGGCGGCCGCCGCGTATTTGCTCACCCGGTACATCCCCGGCCAGGGCGGCAGCACCACCAGCTACTTCTGGGGCGGCATCTCACTGATCGTCGTGGCCGGGTACGTTGCCACGGTGGCCACCACCGCGCTGTTCGCCTTTGCCGCACGACGGCGGGCGGCCGGCGGCCGCTGACAGGTCCGGCTGGTGGCTACTTCAGGAACGAGGCGTTGAAGGAGTTCAGGTCCACCGGAACGCCGTTGAGGCTGTGCTCGAACTTCTGCTGGATGCCGATCCGCATGGTGCCGGCCGTGTTCCAGCCGCCGTACTGCACCGGGGCCGGGGCGAGGTAGTTGGCTGTCCAGGTTGAGTAGTTGAGGTTGCTGGTGTTCGTGTCCCAGAGCGGGACGTCGGAGAAGGCGGTGCTGTTGCCCATGAGGCCCGGCCACATTCCGCTGCCGCTGTAGATCACGGGCCGCACGCCCATGCCGCGGACCCCGTCCACCATTTGGCGGGTCACCGCCGGGCTGCCGGGCTCAACGTCCAGGGCGAAGAACTGCAGCTGCGAGGCATACGGTCCGGCCGCGTTGATGCCGCCCTGCCAGCAGGAGGCGTCCCGCGTGTACACGGCGATTTTCAGGCCGGCGTCGAGCGCCATCTTGAGCTGGGCCTGGGTCCGGGACCAGGGATCACAAGTACCCCAGGCGGTGGAGTGCATCACGTAAAGCCGGATGCCGGCGTCGTACGCCTTTTTGAACCACGCGGGGTCGGTGATCGCGGCGGTAGTGTCCACGACTTTCACCGAAGAGCTCGAGACGGGCGGGGTGCGCTTGGTGGGCTGCATCTTCGCCTCCTGGACTTTCGCGGGCTGCAGCACAGCGGCTTGGACTTCCGGCGCTGACTGCGCCGGCTTCTGCGCGGACGGTGCGGCGGCAGGTGCCGCTCCGAGGCCCAGCAGAAGGGGCAGGGCAGCAATGGCGGCAACAAGGTTGATCTGAAGCAAACGATACTCCTGGGTCTGGCCCGCCCGGCGGGGATGGGGGCAGGCATGGCGCGGCAAGGCCGCGCGAGGGTGGGGATGCGCAGCTGATCGAGCCCAGTTCCCGGTCAACCCGTGGGACGCCGCACAAGTAGTGCCGGGGTCCGCCCCTACCTTACGGGTGTTGCGGCGAGTATCGAAAACCGCAAAAACGAGTGTTGACTGCTCCGGTGCTTGTCCCGTAGAGGGCGTGGAAGGCATCTCCCATTTACATTGCCGCCGGCGAAGGCCAGAATAAATCGCACAACAGCCTCCACTGGCTCAGCAGCGAGCTGACTTCCATGCTGCTCAAAACAGGGGGCTGCTCTGATGGCCGATCTCTACGAATCCAAGCTTTCCACGCGGGTGGATTTCCCGGCCCGGGCCAGGGCTGTTGCTTCCATTCCTTCATTGCTGAGGCTCCAAGCCTTCCTGCGCATGCATGCCCGGCGCCAGCATGAACCGGGCATCTGTGACTTCACCCTCGGCAATCCGCATCAAATGCCGCAAGAGGCATATGTCGCGGCGCTGCGGAACCAGCTGGAACCCAGGAACGAACTCTGGTTCGCCTACAAATCCAACGGCGTGGAGGCCCAGCAGGCCGCGGCCGCGTCGCTGCAGCGCCTTTTGGAGATGCCGTTCGAGCCGGAGGACATCCACCTCACCACGGGAGGCTTCACCGCCATCGCCATGGCATTGAAGGCCGTGGCCGATCCTGGCGACGAGGTGATCTACAGCCTGCCGCCGTGGTTCCTGTACGAGCCGATCATCACCGAAGCCGGCCTGGTTCCGGTCAAAGTGCTGATCGACACGGAGACGTTCGACCTGGACCTCATGGCCATCGCCTCCGCCATCACGCCCCGCACCCGGGTGGTGATCGTGAATTCCCCCAACAACCCCACAGGCCGGATTTACCCGCCCGCGCTGCTGGTGAAATTGGCGGCGATGCTGGAACTGGCCTCGGAGCGGAACGGACGCCGGATCTATCTCCTGTCCGACGAGGCGTACAACCGGATTGTGTATGACGGCGTCCGCTTCCACAGCCCGGCCGAATACTATCCGCATACCCTGCTGGCGTACTCCTACGGGAAAACCCACCTCGCCCCGGGGCAGCGCATGGGCTACCTGGCCCTGCCGCCCACCATGCCGGACCGGGACGCCCTGCGGGAGATCCTCAGTGCGCTGCAGGTTGCGATGGGCTGGATCTACCCCAACGCGCTGCTCCAGTACGCGCTGCCCGAGCTGGAGACGTTCTCCATCGACGTGGGGCAGCTGCAGCGGAAACGGGACCGGCTCTACGAGGAGCTGACGGGGATGGGCTACCGGCTCCACCGGCCCGAGGGCTCGTTCTATCTGTTCGTCCATTCGCCGGTTCCGGACGACGAAGCGTTCACCGAGTCCCTGGCCACCCGTGACGTTTTTGTGCTGCCGGGGGTCCTGTTTGAAACACCGGGATTCTTCCGGATCTCGCTCACGGCCAACGAAGAGATGGTGGAGCGCAGCCTGCCCGCGTTCGCGGAGGCGATCAGGCTCGCGGGGGTTGGGTGAGTTGCGGGACGGCGCGGGGTTGAGCACTGCGGAACCCTAAGCGCTCCTATGTCCCAGTCTGGCGACAATGGACGGTTGCACCAGCATGTTCCCCGTTTTCACGTGGCGGAGCGTGTCCAGCGCGAGTGCCAGCGGGCCGTCCTGGGGAAGGAAAGCGCACACTCCCAGCGCCGCTGCCTCGCAGAGTGCCGTCGGCGTGCATTCGGCGGTGAGCATCGCGATCCTCGTCTCCGGCGACTCCAGCAGCATCTGCCGGGCTGCGTCGAGTCCGGTTCCATCAGGGAGCCGATAGGCCAATGATCACGGCTTCGGCCTTCAGTGGGCCAGGCCTTGCCCGTGCCGGGGTAGAGGTGCCGGCGCAGCACGCTGACGTCGCTTTCCAGCGTCGGAAGCGCCAAAGTCGGGGCCTGTCCCTCCCACAGCAGGTCTATCAGCCTCCGACGAATCAGCGGGGGAGGTAGAGACCCCGACGGGAGACGTTCAGGTCAGTTTCCCGCTTCACAAAACTCGCACCCGTGTGGAATAGATCTGTCGTGGACTTCACGGGCCTTCCTGACATATTGCATGCGGTGTAGCGCCATGTCTTGCGTCCTGAACGGAGCTAATCTACACCTGAGGGAGGGGTTCCGACGCAAGACTGAGTGCAGTAAGGGGAAGCGCCCCTCATGGAAATTTCCGCCAGGCAAATGGACCGTTGCACCGCAATACTGTGCGCTTGTTCTGCCGAAGCCCGACGGCGGCTGTGGCGCCGCCGAAGGGCGCGTAGCCACAGGACAGCAGCCCCTTCTTTCGGCGCCAGCAACGGCCCTCGGCTCGATCCTCAGTCAGGAGCAATTACTCCACCGCGGATTCTACAGCCGTCCGTTACCAAGAATGTTCCTGACTCACTCCGACAAGTCATAGGAGGCGAAATGCTATTTTCGCGCACTTCCAAAGCACTGGGCATTGTGGCCATCACCGTACTTGCCCTTACGGGATGCGTCGCCGGCACCAAAGGCGGCGGCCAGGCAAGCAGTGATCCCAACAAGATCATCACGGCCTACAGCAATGAACCCCAGAATCCGCTGCTGCCAGCGAACACAAACGAGAATTTTGGCAGTCGCGTCGTAGAGCTGCTCTTCGAAGGTTTGCGTGCCTATGACCCCAACGGAAAGCCTGTGAACGCACTGGCTGAATCCATCGAGACCACCGATGCCCAAAATTGGACCATTAAGGTCAAGAAGGGGACCAAATTCACTAATGGTGAAGAAGTCACAGCCAAGACCTTTATCGACTCCTGGAACTTCGCCGCGCTAAGCGCTAATCTCCAAGTCAACAGTTCGTTTTTCGAGTCCATTGAGGGCTATGACGCCGTGAGCGCAGTCCAGCGGTCAGCGGACGCATCAGGAAAGATCACCACGAATCCTGCCCCTGCTGCACAAACAATGTCAGGACTGGTGCTCAAGGACGATTCCACTATCGCGGTGAAGCTTGCGCAGCCGGAGGCCGACTGGTCGGTACGTCTCGGATACTCGGCCTTCTACCCTCTGCCCTCCGAGGCCTTGAAGGACCCCAAGGCCTACGGAGAGTACCCTGTCGGTAACGGCCCGTACAAGATGGCCGAGGAAGGCGCCTGGGTTCATGACGAGTCCATTTCCCTTGTCAGGAACGACCTGTATGACGGACCTCGTAAGGCCAAGAACGGCGGTGTGACCTTCAAGTTCTACGCAGATCCGGGCCCGGCTTATACTGACCTTCAGGCAGACAACCTTGATGTTAGCGACGTCCTGCCATCGAACGCGCTGAAGACGTACCAGAGCGACTTTCAGGGCCGGAATGCCGCCAAGCCCATCGCCATCAACGCAACGCTTATCGTTCCGCCGTATAATGCGAACTTTCAAGGCGAGGCCGGCAGGCTCCGTCGTCAGGCACTGTCGTACGCAATCAACCGCGAAGAAATTTGTCAGGTGGTCTTCAACGGCACCCGCACTCCGGCTACTGAGTTCACCGCACCGGTTCTTGACGGCTACAGCGACAAGATCCCTGGCAACGAGGTGCTGAAGTTTGATCCTGCCAAGGCCAAGGACCTGTGGGCCCGGGCCGAGAAAATCAGGCCGTACAGTGCTTCCAAGCCCCTCCAGATTGCCTCCAATAGCGACGGCGGCAACAAAGAGTGGATTGACGCTGTCGCCAACGGCTTCAAGAACAACCTCGGAATCGAGTCCGAAATCCAGCCATTTGCGAGGTTCGCCGAGGTCCTGGACCTGCGTGCGTCGCAGTCCCTCCAAGGCCTGACCCGCACCGCCTGGCAGGGCGACTATCCGTCGTTGTACAACTTCCTCGGCCCGGTCTGGAAGACCGGCGCATCCGCTAACTACGAGAAATTCTCCTACCCGGAGTTCGACAAGCTCCTCCAGGAGGGACTCGGAGCCAAAGACACGAGCGAGGCCAACGCCAAGTTCAACCGGGCCCAGGAATTGCTGCTCAAGGAACTGCCCGGATTGCCGCTTTGGTACAACAACCATCCGATCGTGTGGAGCAACAACGTCGTCTTGGCCGAAACCGGCTGGAACGGCGCCGTCCTCTACTATCACATTTTGGCCAAGTAAACCCTCAGGGTTCGATGCCGTGATGCGCTGGAGGTCCCGCTGATCGCCATGCCCCATTTGCCCGGCACGTAGGTAATCATGAGTCGTCACCGAATCTATACGGGAAGCGCGTGGCTTGACCCGAGGATCCGCTATGAATAGTAGTCATCAAAGTGAACACTTCGTGGCACCGGTCGAGGAAACCCCTCTGCTGGCCACAGACGCCCTCAATGTCGAGGCTGCATCGATCAGCCTCTGGGCTGATCTTTGGAAGAAACTCCGTCATAGGCCCCTGTTCATCATTTCCTCCTTCATGATCCTGCTGATCATTGTCGTGGCGCTCTTCCCCGGGCTTTTTACTCAGACACCGCCGAACGAAAACTGCCTTCTTGCCAACTCGGACGGACCGCCTACACCGGGCCACCCACTGGGATTCACGTTCCAAGGATGCGATGTCTACTCACGACTCATCCATGGGACGCAGGCTTCATTGGCTGTCGGAACACTGAGCGTCTTGAGTGTCCTGGTTATCGGCGTGAGCTTCGGCGCTCTCGCTGGCTATTACGGAGGCTGGATCGACGCACTCATCGCACGCATGGGCGAAATCTTCTTCGCCCTGCCGCCACTCCTTGGCGCCTTGGTCATTACCCAGCTTCCACTCTTGCGGGAGAACAAGAGCGTCTGGACTCTCGTGCTTGTCATCTCCATACTGGCGTGGCCTCAGATGGCCCGCATAACCCGCGGTGCCGTCCTTGAGGTCAGGAACGCGGACTTCGTGACGGCTGCGCGGGCATTGGGCGTTTCAAAGTTCAAGGCGCTTGTCCGCCATGTCCTTCCCAACGCGACCGCACCGATCATTGTGCTTGCGACGCTGGAGCTTGGTGTATTCATCGTGCTGGAGGCCACATTGTCCTTCCTGGGCGTAGGCATCCCCACGTCTATCATGTCGTGGGGCAACGATATCTCCGCGGCGCAACAATCGATTCGTACGAATCCGATGGTCCTTATTTACCCGTCCATCGCGTTGTCGGGCACGGTACTGAGCTTCATCATGCTCGGCGACACCATCCGCGATGCCGTCGATCCGAAGAACCACCAGCGATGAAGGAATCAACGAAGAAGACATCGCACGTCATCAATGAAATCGGTTCCGAAGCTGAACCGCCGCCGCTGGAGATCAGGCACCTTGAGGTCATTCAAGACTTCCAGCGAGTTCCAGGCAGTGAGGAACGCACACCTGAGCATCATGCCGGGTGAAACCGCAGCTATCGTGGGTGAATCCGGATATCCGGGAAGTCCACGACAGCCCTGGCACTGTCCGGGGACGCCCTGTGGCTCACAGGTTCTCACCAAGGTTGTGGCGGTTCTGGATGGTGGCGAGTGTGCTCGGATGGTCCGCACCCAGTGTCTGTGTGAACATCTCGATTGCACGGCCGTAGCATTCCCTGGCTTCACCGCGCCGGCCTGTGTCTGAATATACGGTGGCGAGGTTGTTTAGAATTGCGGCGATTTCTGGATGAGACTCTCCGAGAACCCCGCGTTTGATCGCCAGGGCTTCGCCCAGTGTGGCCTCAGCAGATGAATAGTCTCCCTGGGCCTGTTGGATTGCCGCGAGATTGTGAAGCTGGACGGCGACCTCGTAGTGCCTGTCGCCGTAACGGGACCGCCACAACGCAAGCGCTTCGGACAGGATGGCCGCGGCGTCGTCAAAACGCTCCTGACCGGCAAGGACAGCGCCAAGGACCGACAGATCTGCAGCCAATCCGGCTGGGTCCGGCGGGATGGCTGCCCGGCGCATTTGGACCGCCCGTTGGGCGGGTTCTTCGGCCTGAGTAAATTGACCCTGAACGTGGGCTAGGCCCGCGAGGTTGTGATAGATGCCCGCCAGTTCCGGGGCGTCCGCACCGGACTGACCGGTCAGCAAATCAAGGGCCCTCTTGTAGTAGATTCCGGCGTCTTCATAGAGCCCTCGGTCCTTGGAGAGAATCCCCAGGGCGTTGAGAGGTCCAGCTGGCAGAGGGGGGGAATCGGGCGTTCGTTGTGAGAGAGCAAGGGCGTGAGCCAGGGTGAGCGCGGATTCGTCATAGCTGGCGGATAACCGTTGGCTGTTTCCTTTGTGGACGAGGATGGCGACGCACCATGCATCGCGGCTGGGGCTTGGCTCAACCTGCTCCAGAAGGGCAAGCGCTTCGTCGCAGCGGTGCTGGGCTTCAGAATGGTTGGCAAGGTCAGATGCGAATTGTGCGAGTGTCTCTAGAACAGAGACGCGGTCAGCAACACGGGCCAGACTGGTGCTCCCACCTCTGGGCAACAGGTCCAGTGCACGCAGCGCGAGTCTTTCTGCTCGCTCAGTATGGCCGTCTCGCCACAGGGCTTGGGCCTTCGTGTGCATTATTCGTGCCTTGAGGTTCTTTATACCCACGTCAAAACCTGCCTGTCAGGGCATCCCCGGCCCAAATCAGATTGATCCGGGCCGGCGGCTGCTACATGATCAATGGTCAGCGGCGGACGAGCGGTTCGCAATGGTTGAGCCTGGTTCCCGCGAGGGCGGGGCCGGCGGTGGCGGCGGCGAAGCCGAGGGCGGTGGCGGTCAGGACAGCGGCGGTCCAGATTTTGCGGAACATGATGATCTCCTTTTGGGGTTTGCGGTGGTGGGGTTCGGGAAGCTGAGGGGTCAGCGGCGGACGAGCGGTTCGCAATGGTTGAGCCTGGTTCCCGCGAGGGCGGGGCCGGCGGTGGCGGCGGCGAAGCCGAGGGCGGTGGCGGTCAGGACAGCGGCGGTCCAGATTTTGCGGAACATGATGATCTCCTTTTGGGGTTTGCGGTGGTGGGGTTCGGGAAGCTGAGGGGTCAGCGGCGGACGAGCGGTTCGCAATGGTTGAGCCTGGTTCCCGCGAGGGCGGGGCCGGCGGTGGCGGCGGCGAAGCCGAGGGCGGTGGCGGTCAGGACGGCGGCGGTCCAGATTCTGCGGAACATGATGATCTCCTGAGGTGTGTGACGGTTGGGTGGTTTGGGGTACTGGATGCCGTGTCAGCGGCGGACGAGCGGTTCGCAGTGATTCATAGCGATTCCGGCAGTTGCGGGGCCGGCGGTGGCGGCGGCGAAGCCGAGGGCGGTGGCGGTCAGGACGGCGGCGGTCCAGATTTTGCGGAACATGATGATCTCCTTGTTGGGGTTGCGGTGGTGGGGTTCGGGAAGCTGAGGGGTCAGCGGCGGACGACCGGTTCACAATGGTTGATGGCCACGCCGGCGGCTGCGGGGGCGGCGGCGAAGCCGAGGGCGGTGGCGGTCAGGACGGCGGCGGTCCAGATTCTGCGGAACATGATGATCTCCTGAGGTGTGTGACGGTTGGGCGGTTTGGTGTACTGGATGCCGTGTCAGCGGCGGACGAGCGGTTCGCAGTGATTCATACCGATTCCGGCAGTTGCGGGGCCGGCGGTGGCGGCGGCGAAGCCCAGGGCGGTGGCGGTCAGGACGGCGGCGGTCCAGATTTTGCGGAACATGATGAACTCCTTGTTGGGGTTGCGGTGGTGGGGTTCGGGAAGCTGAGGGGTCAGCGGCGGACGACCGGTTCACAATGGTTGATGGCCACGCCGGCGGCTGCGGGGGCGGCGGCGAAGCCGAGGGCGGTGGCGGTCAGGACGGCGGCGGTCCAGATTCTGCGGAACATGATGATCTCCTGAGGTGTGTGACGGTTGGGCGGTTTGGTGTACTGGATGCCGTGTCAGCGGCGGACGAGCGGTTCGCAGTGATTCATACCGAGTCCGGCAGTTGCGGGGCCGGCGGTGGCGGCGGCGAAGCCGAGGGCGGTGGCGGTGGCGGTCAGGACGGCGGCGGTCCAGATTTTGCGGAACATGATGAACTCCCGAGGTGTTAGCGGGTGTGGTGGTGGGTGCGGGATGTCGCGGGGGTCAGCGGCGGACGAGCGGTTCACAATGATTGACGGCCATGCCGGCGGCAGCGGGGCCGGCGGTTGCAGCGGCGAGACCCAGGGCGGCGGTGGTCAGGACGGCGGCGGTCCAGATTTTGCGGAACATGATGATCTCCTGAGGTGTGACGGTTGGGCGGTTTGGGGTACTGGATGCCGCGTCAGCGGCGGACGAGCGGTTCGCAATGATTCATAGGGATTCCGGCAGTTGCGGGGCCGGCGGCGGCGGCGGCGAAACCGAGTGCGGTAGAGAGTGCGAGGGCGGCTGCCCAGATTTTTCGGTACATGATGAATTTCCTATCAAGTGGTTGATATCGGTTGGTGTTCTACGAGGTGGCGCCGAGGTCCTGAGAGATCGATTGGCTAAATGGGCCGGGCACCTTCTGAGTGTGCCTGTCCCTGTGGCTGTCAATCCAAGCAGTCCGGCCAAATTTCCTGGCCCCAGATCTGGCGGTGATCGTCAGTCAGTGTGGTGGGTTGCAACTCGTCGGCTGCCGCAAGTCCGGCGTTGTTCGCGAGTGCGTGAATCCGCTGACTGTTGCGGGTCCTGCATGTTTCTATACGCTTCATGATCAGGATCCCCTCTAGATCGTTAGGTTTGGTGTGGACGGTGGTGCTTTTGTGATCCGCTATTGCTGACTGGTGTGTATCTCGTGTTCTAAGAGTCGCGCGCAGGCCTTAAGCGATCCTTAATTCACCGCGATGGGCCAAACCATCGGCACTGGTCGGTCGGGGTGGTGCACGCCTGAAACGATCGTTCGGCTGGCCCTCATGCTTGCCATCGGCAACTTCCATGCCGGCTCGAAGGCTTTGCTCTTTTGCCTGACGCAACAGCTGTCTCAGCGTGTTGGTGCTGCACCGAAGCGGTGCACTAGACCCTGTGCGTGTCGCAGAGGCATGATAGGGACGAAGCAGCAGGACCTTCAGAATCCGAGCGGCTGTCTGGGCAGCCGCTGCTGAAGCGGGCGTCGCCACGTCGACGTGCTTCTCGAGACCGGGTCGGTAGGGTCTGAGGAGCGGGCAGTGAGGAGTGTCGTGCGGTGAGTGCACTTTGGATAAAGGCCCTGGGCCCGCTGGAGGTCGTTGTTGGCGCTACTCCGGTTGCCGTCGGTGCTGCTCAGCAGCGAATTGTGTTGGAGTGTCTGGCCCTGCGGGCCAACTCGGTTGTGACGCCTGATTTCTTGGTTGAGGCTGTCTGGGCGGACCACCCGCCTGCGAAGCCGGGCCCGCAGTTGCAGGTGTATGTAGCGAACCTGCGACGCATGCTGGATCCCGATCGTTCCAAGGGTGTGGCTTCCCAGCGGCTGGCCAGACGGTCGGGCGGCTATGTGCTGACTGTTGACGAGGATGAGCTTGACCTACTGCAGTTTCGTGCGCAGGTTGTGGCCGGTGAGTTGGCGGTGCAGACAGCGAATTTGGCCGCAGGTGCGGATTGTCTCCGAGAGGCGGTGGAGCTGTTCAGGGGGCCGGTGTTTCCTGACCTGGCTGATATCGAGTTGTTCCGGCCAGAGCTGGACGAGCTGGAGGAGTCCCAGATAGATGTATACCAGGATCTGATTGAGGTTGAGCTCGCGCTCGGTCGGCACGGCACTCTGGTGGGCGAGTTGCAGTCGTTGGTGGCCCAGCAGCCGTATCGGGAGCGGCTGTGGGCGGCGCTCGTGCTCGCCTTGTACCGTTCCGATCGGCAGGCAGATGCGCTTGCGGCCTGCCGTGACGCGCGCCACGTCTTCATTGAGGAGCTTGGCATCGACCCCGGTCCACGCTTGCGGCAATTGGAACGGTCTGTGCTGCAACAGGACGGGTCACTGGCGGCTCCTGCCGCTGATGGGCACCGCCGGATCAGGCAACGACTGGACAACCTTCCGGCCGAACTCACGCCGCTGGTTGGGCGGGACGCGGAGCTCGATGCGCTGTGCTCCTTGTATTTAGCCGAAGGCGGCAGGTTGGTCACCATCACGGGTCCGGGTGGGACCGGCAAGACCCGCTTGGCCTTAACAGCGGCGGGAAGGCTCGGCGCGAGAATGTCAGACGGCGTATGCTGGGTCAACCTCGCCCCGCTCACTCAAATCCAGCAAGTGCCGGCCGCAATCGCGGCTGCGCTCGGCTTGGAGGACTTGGCGGGCGCTGACCCGCTGAAAATCGTGACTGGATTCCTGCGCCCCCGTCGGCTGTTGTTGGTCTTGGACAACTTCGAGCAGTTGGAGGAGGCGTGGCCGGTTGTGCTGGACATGCTCACCGCCGCACCCGGCCTGCGTATCCTGACTACGAGCCGACGACCTCTCGGACTGCGCGCCGAGTACGAATACGAGCTTGCGCCTTTGGCTTTGCCGCCACTCGACCCGCCGCTCCCGCTGCCCTTGCTGCAAGATGTGCCCGCGGTGGAACTCTTCCTGATCCGCGGCCGGGCTGTCCGCCCGCATTTCAGTCTGAACAGCAACAACGCTGCGGTCGTGACCCGGCTGTGTCGCCGCCTGGACGGTCTTCCGCTCGCAATCGAACTGGCTGCGGCCCAATTGCGGCATCGAAACGAACGCGAACTGCTTGACGATCTGGAGGCAAGTCTTGCCGCCCTGCCGGCAGCGTTCCGCGATCTTCCGGATCGCCAGCGAACCCTCACCGCGACGATTGCGTGGAGTTACCAGCTGCTCGGTGAAGCTGAACGGCGACTTTTCGATCAGCTCGGCGTCTTCGCTGCTGATCCGACTGTAGCGGCAGTCAGCTGTATCCGCGGGCTGGCAGCCGATGTAGAGTCGGCGGCCGAAGACTTGCTGACGATACTCGCACGCCATAGCCTGCTGCGTCGCTACACGGACGCGACGGGAGCAAGCCGAGTGTCGATGCTCCATGCGATCCGGGAGTTCGCTCGCGACCACCTCAGGTCCCTTGACGACGCGGCCATGGTAGGGCGTCGGCACGCCGAGTTCTATCTCAGCTTAGCCGAGGCTGTCAGCCCCCGGCTGTGGGGGCAGGATCAGGTGGACGCCTTCCGGTTGCTGCACGCCGATGCGCCGGATCTGCGCGGAGCACTGTTGTGGGCCACCGGACCGGACGGCTCGACCGATTTGGCGCTGGGTCTCGTCGGACACCTTTGGCATTACTGGGAGCTCACCGGAGACGTGGCCGAGCAGTGCGAGATCGCCCTGAAGCTGCTGGCCTGCGCGTCCGATGCTCCGCCATCGCTCAAAGCTCCCGCGCTTAGTGGAACAGCCACCCTCTGTTGGATGCTCGGCCGCAACGATGAGGCCGCAGGCCTCCATCACCTGTCGCGCCAGGCATTCCAGAGCGCCGGCAACGACCAAGGTGTCGCCTGGGCCACGATGTGTCTAGCGACGCAGGCGGCCGAGCGAGACGAGACAGCCACCGCTCAGCGGCTCGCTGCAGAAGCATTGTCGCTGCCGGATGCCAGCCCCCGCACCCGCGTCGCCGCTTTGATTATTCGGAGTCTGTTGGCGTTCTACGCCGGGGACCACGCCCGGGCCCTTGACCTGTGCCGCGAATGCGTCGAACATGCCCGACCGCTCGGCGATCGAGCGCTCCTCGGGAATACGTTGGTTAACCTCGCCGACAGCACACAGCAAGCCGGCGACTACGACACGGCGGAACAGCTGCTGTACGAGGCACTCGGCGCGGCGCTCGAGCTCGGTGCACAGGGGCATGTCGTGGCTTTCCTCGAGTCAATCGCCAGCGTCTACGTCGATCAGCACCGCGTTGAGGAGGCCATCCGCGTGCTGGCGGCCGCCGACGCTCACCGCACAGACAGAGGGCTTCCGCTCTTCCCCGCAGAACAGCGGCGCATCGAATCGATCGTCACGAAGGCGCGCACTGAGGCCGGTCCGATCCGCTTCGGCCTCGCATGGGCAGGCGGACAGGCGCTGACACTCACACAGATCGTCAACGAGGTGATTCTCACCAAACAGGAAAGCCACCAACAGGAACCTCACACCGAACAGACCATTCGTTCAGCCACCGACCTGCCAATTGCCAGAGACCTGAGCCCGGCGCCGTGGTCCTGACACTCTCGGAATCTGAAGGTCAACGGTCACGGCTGATGCAGCGAAGAGCTGGCGCCAGGAATTCTCGATTGGGATTGGGGGTTCTCCTTGAATCCTTCTGACTCAAGGGCAGCGACCTGTAGCTGTTCGCCAGGTTGATCAGCCGGCCCTTGGACACCGGGGCGCCGAGGTGGAGCAGGAGGATTTCCAGGATCTGGCGCGGTTTGGGTCCGCCCAGTTCATGCGCGCCAAGCGTCTTTGTTCCCCGTCGAATCGTCAGCGGGCCCGGGATACTGACGTCCAGCTTGCGGGACGGCGCCCTTCGCCGCGGGCCCCACGGCGGGTGTTGCGGTTTCGAGGCAATGTCCAGTTCCAGCATGCGGGCAACCCCCAAATTCAACACCGACAACGGTTAGGGACAATCCTTGCCCAGCAGGCTTATGAACCGCCCGAGTGGTCAGTACCTGTTCTTCCTGGCCCACTCCTGCATGGAGGCCCGGCTGCTACGCACTGTGCCGCCGTCTCCCGAACACGCCGGGCCGTGTGTTGACTCGCCGGTGGTCGCGGAGGAATATCGCACTTGTCCGCACCGGCGCTGCCAGGGCTCTCCACCGCCGTGCAGCGCGGGTGGCCCCAGCCGGAAGAAGGATCCCCATGTCCATACTCGCCACCACTCCCGAAAGCCAGGCGTTCGGCCTGAAGGCGAAGATATACGACGACGACCTCCGGTCCCACGGTTACGTCGCCAAGCACACGAAGGACCTGGCGGTGAACCCGGAGGCGTATGTGGCGTTTGAAGCGCTCATCAGCGCCATCACCCAGAACATGGACGTGCGGCGCTACGAGCTGATCACCCTGGCCGCCGCCCAGTCGCTCGGTTCGGCACACTGCCGGCTGGCCCACGGACTGAAGGCGCTGCGGGCCATTGCCGAGGAAGAGCTGGTGCAGATCGCCAAGGACTACCACAACGCGGGACTAACACCGGCGGAGGTGGCCATGATGGAGTATGCCGAGCGGCTCAGCACGGACGCCGTGGCCATGACCGATGCCGACACCCTCGAGCTGCGGGACCACGGCTTCACCGACCGGGAAATCCTGGACATCACACTGGCCGCCGCCGCCAGGAATTACGTGAGCCGCACGCTGCAGGCCATCGCGGCGGAAGTCGATGTTCCCACCAAGCTCTCCCCGCAGCTCCGCAGCGCCCTGCTGTCTCCCTTGGCGCAGTACGGCGCAGCCGCGAAGCCCCGGCACCGCGACGCCTGACCCCCAAACGCTCTCTCACTTCCTGCCGTGAAAAACCCAACGCTCTCTCAGTTCCTGCCGTAAAAACCCCAACGCTCTCTCACCGCGTGCCGGCATGCCTGGAATAGCGAGAGAGCGTTTGAGAAAAACGTGCAGGAAGTGAGAGAGCGTCACGAGTCGTAGCGCAGCGCTGGCCGGCGGTCGGGCGAGGAGGAAGCCTGTCCCTCCTAGGCCTGCCGCCGGTATGTTGCGTCGACCACCTGGTACGGATCATGGCCCGGCACCATGTTGTGCATGGTGATCCGTCCGCCGTTCCCGTCGCCGGGGTGGACGTGGATCTGCCAGCCCCAGTCGGGTCCGGACGGGGCGGGGTACCAGCCGGTCAGACGGATCACGCCGTCGTCGTCGATGTTCCCGTCGAGGGTCAGCCATTCCGGCCCGGAGTGGAAGGAATCAACCCAGACCGCTTTGGCCCCTTGGGTTCCGGCGGTCCCTTCCGCCGGCGCCCCGTCCCCCACGTCGGACACTGCCGCCGCGTCCTCCTCTTCGGGCGCCGCCGAGCCCTCCTCGGGCGCCTCGCCAGCCGCCGGGCCGGAGCCCAGGAGCAGCAGGCCGCTCTGCGGCTTGCCCTCGTGCTGCCACGTGTACTCGATGGTCACGAACGCCCCGGCCGTCACGGTGACGGTCGCGGCCGACACCGATTCCTGGTAGTCGTCCGTGGGCATGATCCGTAGCAAGTTGTGGCCCTGCCAGCTTCCGATGAACGGCGCCAAACTTTCGATAATCGTCATACCGGCAGTCTGGCGGGTAAGCGCGGCCGCCGCCAGCACGGCACGCCGTCCTGCTGCGTCAGCTAGTAGTTCCGCCGGTGTTTGAGCCGCGGAATGGTGATGGCGAAGACGACGGCGGCGGCGAACCCCAGCACGCCGGTGGCCCACACGCCCGCCCCCAGTGAGACTGCTGCGGTGACGCCGGAGAGCAGCACCGGACCGCCGGTGGCACCGGCGTCGGCAATAAAGCGCCAGAGCCCCAGGAACTGGCCGCGGCCGCGGTCCGGGGAGAAGTCGGCACCCAGTGTCATGACTAATCCGGAGCTGATGCCGTTGCCGAAGCCGATCAGCAGGGCAGCGAGCAGTAGTCCCGTGAAGCTGCCTGTGAGCGGGATGAGCACCAGGGCGATGCCCATGATGAGCGTGGAGGGAATGGCTACCCACTGGCGGCCTTTGCGGTCCATGAGTTTGCCAGCCGGATAGAACACCAGCATGTCGATGGCTCCGGAAAGGCCGTAGATCAGGGAGGCCTGTGTGGCGTCCATGCCAAGATGGTCGGCCCACAGCGGGATGACCACCTGCCGGGATGATCGGAGGGCGCTCAGTAGCAGGATGCCAAGGCCCAGGCTCAGGAAGATGCCGGCGTGGGAAACGGCCACGCCGCGGAGGGTGGGCTGCGGGCCGGGGTCGCCGCCGCTTCCGTCACCGGCCACCTGCAGGTCCGGGATGGTGACGGATAGCATCGCGGCCGCCACCATGGCCACCACGCCCACCCAGTACGCGCCTCCGATGCCGAAGAAGTGCATGACCGCAGCCCCCACGAACGGGCCGATGAACACGCCGATCCTGTTCGTTCCGCCCAGGGTGGAGAGCGCACGGGCCCTGAACTCCACAGGGACGGCCTCGGTCAGGTACTTCTGCCGCGCCAGGCCGAACACGCTGGCGGCCATTCCGACGACGGCCATCGCCACAGCCAACAGCCACAGTCCGTCGGTGATCAGGTAGGACACCCCGGCGGCTGCGAGCGCCAGCGCTCCGGCAGCGGCGGCGCCCACGATGGACCAGCGTTCGCCGAACTTCAGGGTGACCAGTGACGCCGGCAGGTTGAAGAACCAGGAGCCCAGGCCGATCAGGGTCACGATGAGGGCCGCGACGGCAACGGACGCACCCAGGTCCCGGGCGGAGAGCGCCACCACCGGAAGAATCGCTCCCTGGCCGATGCTGAAAAGCAGCGTGGGCCCGAATGCCGCCACTGCAATGCTGCGAAGGCTGAAGGGCTGCGGGTCATCTGGGGAAGTCATCAGATTTATCCTATGGCCCGGGTTCCGCCGTCGGCACCGCGGGGAATCCGACGCACATTCGGGGGTCACAAAAGGCCTCGCGAGGACTACCGTTTGCCTTGTGGGGTACTTACACGTGTGCCCTTCACCAAAAGGAGGATTGGTCCCATGGGCGAAGTGTGGATACGCACGGTCAACAACAGCCTGGTCCGCGGCAGCATGGTCACCGAGATCGCTTCCACCCGCGGGTCCCTTCATGAGGACCAGGGCTACGCGCTGAAGGTCATCCTGGACGGCAGGGCCCACGTGCTGATCGACGACGGCGAGCTCCGGGGCTCGCTGACCGAACGGCTCGAGTATGCCCGGCACCTGGAGGACGCCCTGCTGCTTGCCCTGGACGAGGCCGGACGGATGGAGGTGTCCGCGGTGGTGGAGCACGATCCGGAGCGGGACCGGTGGCAGGTTATTGCCGGCGCGGAACTGGGTGGTAGTGTCCAGGCCGGCCTCAATGCTGCGGCAGGATCGCGCGTGTAAGAAAGTAGGCACTCCTTCTCATACCGGGATTGGCTGCCTGCCAGCAAAGGAAGCAAGCTATGAAAATCGCCGTTGCCGGGGGAACCGGAACTGTCGGTCACCACGTGGTCAGCATCGCCAGGGACCGAGGGCATCAGGTGGTGAGCCTGAGCCGTGCATACGGCGTGGACCTGGTCACCGGCCGCGGCCTCGACGAGGCACTCCGGGGTGTGGAGACGGTCATCGACGTTTCCGGCATTCAGACTAGGTCGACCAAGAAGGCCGTGGACTTTTTCACGAACAGCACCCAGAATCTGTTGGCTGCCGAGACGAAGGCCGGAGTGCGCCACCATCTTGCCCTCTCGATTGTGGGCATCGACACGGCGACGTCGGGGCTGTACGCGGGAAAGTTGGTGCAGGAGGATACGGTCCGCCACGGCGGCGTGCCCTGGACCCTCCTGAGGTCCACCCAGTTCCACGAGTTTGTGCCCATGACCGTCGGCATGGCTTCATTGGGCCCGCTGGTGCTTGTGCCGCAGATGCGGACCCAGCCGGTGGCGGCGCGGGAGGTGGCGGAGGCGCTGGTGGATGCCGCAGAGGCAGGGCCGCTTGGCCGCATGGCAGACCTCGGCGGGCCACACGCGGAGGAGCTGGACGACCTCGTCCGCGCCTACCTGCAGAAATTCCGCAAGCGGAAGCAGATCGCGAAAATATTCATCCCCGGTTCCATGGGCAAAGCCATGCGCAGCGGCGACCTCATCCCCAAGCCGGGTGCCGCCGTCGGACGCCAGACGTTCCAGGAGTGGTTGGAGACGGACGCCACTCCCCCAATGTAGGTAGCAGTCAACGTCGTGAAACGCGCCCATAACGACATTAACTGCTACCTAGTTGGGCGGGCGGCCAGGGAAGGGGAAGCGCCTAGACGTACCCGTCCACAATCGCGGCCGCGATCTCCTTGTAGGCACGGCGGGTTTCGGGGCGCAGCACGTCGAGGGTTACCAGGTCGCCGTCGGCCACTCCGCGGTCGTGCGGGACGGCGATCAGCTGCCGGCAGATGCCGGAAAGGTGTTCCTCAATGGCATCCTTGTCCACGCGGGAGGAGACCTCGTCCTTGTCCGTGATCACCACGATGGCGTTGCGGGCCAGCTCCTCGTAGCCGTGGCCGGCGAGCCACTGCAGGGTGCTTCGGGCACGCTTGGCACCGCTCACCGCGTACCCGGCGGCGATCACCAGGTTGTCCGCGGACTGCAGGATGCCGCTCATGGCGTTGTGCGTGACGCCGGTGCCGCAGTCGGTCAGGGCTACGGAATAGTAGCCGGAGATGAGCTTGCGGATGCGGAGGTATTCCTCTGCCGTGAGCGAATCCGACACCTCCGGGTCCTGCTCCCCCGCGATCAGGTGCAGCCGGCCGGCGTGGTGCATGTAGCGGGCCAGCGCCGTGAGGGAATCGACCGATTCGATGTTCTTGAGCAGGTCCGTGATGGTGCGCGGGCTGGCTTGCTGGTAGATGCCCTCGCCCAGGGCGCGCTCCACCAGGTCGCCGGAGTCCGGGTTGGCGTCGATGGCGCACGGGGCGTCGCCGCGGAATTCGGCGAGGGTCAGGCCCACGCCCACGGTGGTGGAGGTCTTGCCGATGCCGCCCTTGAGGCTCAGCACCGCGGTGTTGTAGCTGC
Source organism: Arthrobacter sp. Y81 (assembly GCF_002929335.1). Classification (GTDB taxonomy): domain Bacteria; phylum Actinomycetota; class Actinomycetes; order Actinomycetales; family Micrococcaceae; genus Arthrobacter. Next base: position 13,805 of record NZ_PJIL01000021.1, on the reverse strand, counting down.
CCTGCAGCTGGCGGGAGATCCGCCGGCCCAGTTCGTCCTCTTCACGCTGCCGCGGGCCGGGGCCCAGGTTGATGGCTCCGCCGCTCAGGGCGAAGAGGGCGCCGCGGAAGCCGCCGCGGGGGCGCGGCTTCTGCTGGCGGACAAAGGAACCCGGCGAGGTGATGAAGTCGGACACGGGCGCGTCCGCTGCCGCCAGCTTGGCGGCCTGGCGCGAGGCCACACGCTGCGGGGGAACAGCGGAGGCGGTCTCTTCAGCGGTAGCGTTCGACGGCGGCGTGCTGGGTTCCGCGGGAACGGCCCGGCGGGAGGCGGCCGGCTGCGACGTGGGGCGAGCGGGTGCTGAAGCCGGCACCGGGGACGGCACCTCTGCGGGAGCTTCCTCCGGACCGGACTCTACTTCGGCCTGCGCGTCGGCGACGGCGGCCGCTTCGGCCCAGGAACTCCGCCGGGTGGGAGCAGTGCGGCTGGTGTTGGGAGTTGCAGCGGCGGGCATGGTTCCTGTCCGGGCATCCGGAGATGCACCGGCCGGGCGACGGAGGTCGCGGCGGCGGCGCGTCTGAGACTGCCCTGCATTTTTTGCAGAGGCTCGTGCGTTCTTATCGGCCGATTCGGGCATGTTTGTCCCCCCAGGACGTTCGGCAAAGCGTGCAGCTGCTCTTTAGGGCGTGGGTCAATCAGCAATTCTAGGCGCTTCGGGACGAAAGTCCGCCACACAAGGGGTTGAAGAGACGCGGCGCACAGTTGCTCCGCACGGGAGTGCGCTTTACATTGGGGCATGGCCAACTCCCCCGAGCGCGAACGCGTCCTGGAACTTCAGGACCACATTATTGGCACCGAGAATGTTGCCGAGTTTCTGCAGCGCCTGTCCATCATGGCGGCCGAGGCGCTGAGCCGTGACACGTCGAGCAGGATCGAATGCGGCGTGACCCTGAAACGCCGTCGGCGGACAGCCACCGTGGGCGGAAGCACTCCCAAGGCCGTCCTCCTTGATCAGATCGAGCAACTCATCGGGGACGGCCCCTGCATCGAGGCGCTCCGTATCAAGGCGCCGGTGCTGCTCAGCGATATGGAAACGGATCCCCGCTGGCCTACCTACCGGGACGCCCTGGCCGCTGAGGGGTGCCGGGGCACTCTGGGGGTGCCGCTGGAGCTCGGCGAGGACTCGGCAGCTGCGCTGAACTTCTTCGCGTTTTCCGCCGGGGTGTTCACGGCGGGCGTCATCCAGGAGGCTTCGGAGTTTGCCGATATCGCCGGCGGTGCCGTGCGGCTGGCAGTCCGGCTGGGCACGGCGCAGTCGCTGGCGGAGGATCTGACCGCCGCGATGGAAAGCCGGACGTCCATCGACCTGGCGTGCGGCGTGATCATGGGCCAGAACCGCTGCTCCCAGGCCGAGGCCATGGCCATCCTGACCAAAGTGTCCAGCAACCGTAACCAGAAGCTGCGTGTAGTGGCGGAAGAGATGCTCAGCAACCTCACCGGCGGGGACATCCGCACGCACTTCGACGCCTCCTGATCCCCGCGGCTAATCTCCCGGCTTACCTGCCCGTGGGTTCAGCCGCTCGGCGAGTCCGGACAGAAGGATGCTGAGTCCCTGATCCAGCTCCGCCTCGCCGTCGTAATCCGCCAGAACCGGCGCCAGCTCACGGAGGTGCGGGAAGTCGCGCGCCGGGAGCCGGTGAAGGCCCAGCCGGAGCAGCGCCTCGTTTTCGTCCGGGTCCACAATGAACTCCTGAAGTTCATTCAAAGGTCAGCCTTGGGGGCTGACCCAGGAACCGGCCTTTTGCCTGTCCCGCGACTGCGCCCGCTTCGAAGAGGTAGGCATCCTAGTCGTGCGTCGGTTCGCCGGTGATCCGGTGGTCCGCGTGGTTGATGGTTTCGCGGATGAGCCGCACCAGGTGCCCGTCGTGGAGCGAGTAAATGACGTGGCGGCCGTCTTTGCGTGTGTCCACCAGGCCGCTGAGGCGGAGTTTGGCCAGATGCTGGCTGACCACTGTCCGGGGCACGCGGGCGACGCCGGTGAGTTCCGTGACGGTTTTCGGACCAGTGGAGAGCTGCCAGAGCAGGTGCAGCCGGGTGGGTTCGGCCAGCATCCGCAGTGTTCCGGCGGCGGCCTCGAGTAGCTCCGGGCCCGGGGCCACCGGGTGGACCAGGGATGGCTGGTCAGGGTCCGCTGTGGACGGGCGCTCCGGCTGGCTGCTCATCGCTGCGCTCCTCGCTCTCTGTCTTCGGGGGTACCGCGGCAGGGTGCCGGGGCCAGGACAGGAATGCACCTGCACTGCCTATCATCGCAATAAACGTCAGCGCGGCCGCAGCCCAGCCGAGTCCGGCAGCTGCTCCGACCCACCCGGCCAGCGGATAGGTAAGGAGGTAGCAGGCGTGGGAGAGCGAGAACTGCGCGGTAAAAACATAAGGCCGCGTCTCCTCATTGGACGCGTCGCGCAGCAGCCGGGAGGACGGCGTGAGGATCGTGGAGTTTCCGGCGCCAAGCAGGAACCACAGCCCCAGCAACAGCACCCATCCGGCACCGCCGATGCCAAAGACGGTCAGGGCGGTGGCGCCGGCCAGGGCGACGGGTATCAGAGCGGCGCCGGTGAGCATCACGGCCCGGTCCCCGAACCGGTCCAGTACCCGGGGCGCCGTCAAGGCCACGATCATGGACCCGACGCCAAAGCAGGCGAGCGCCAGGGCAAGATCGGTATTCGGCCGGTGCAGGACGTCGCGAACGTAGATCACCGTGTTGACCAGCACCAAGGCCGTGGGTGCCGCGACAACCATGTTCAGCGCCAGCAGGGACCGCAGCCGCCGGTTCCGCCAGAAAATCCGGGTTCCCAGCGTGGTCCGGTGCCACAGCGACGTCACGGGACCCGCAGCTGCGCTGGCCGTGGGCAGCACCGTGACGGCGACCATGAGGGCCGAGAAAAGGAAGCCGCCTACGGTGCCGATGAACAGGTTGTTGTAACTGACCAGGGTCAGCAGCAGGGCAGCAACCGCCGGGCTGACCATGGCCTCCATGTCGTAAGCCAGCCGGGACAGGGACAGTGCACGGATGTAGTCCCGCTCGTCCTTCAGGATGGTCGGGATCAGCGACTGGAAGGCCGGTGTGAACGTCGCGGACGCGGACTGCAGCAGGAAGATCACAACATAGATCTGCCAGACGTCGGTAATGAACGGTAGACACAGGGCCATCGCCGCGCGGACCAGGTCCGCCCCAATCAGCACCCGCTTCTTCGGCCAGTGCGCCGCCACGGCGTTGATGACCGGGGCCAGCCCGACGTAGGCGATCATCTTGATCGTCAGCGCCGTGCCCAGCACGGCGCCCGCGTTGCTCCCGGCCAGGTCATAGGCCAGCAGCCCCAGGGCGACCGTGAGCAGACCGGTGCCGATCAGTGCCACGATCTGCGCGGCGAACAGCCGGCGGTACGCCGTGTCCCGCAGAACTGCCAGCATCAGCCCACTCCATAAGTGCATAGGTGCATGTCTATGCACACATACTACAGCGCCGGAGAAGAGACTGGCGGCTGACGCATCACACACGCCCGGATTCCCCGGGCGCTTACGATCCAATAGTAATCATGCTTAGTATTAGGTGAGGTTTCACACCAACCACCACCGTGTCCCCAGCCGCGGTACTCCGGAAGGCAGGCACCAGGACATGGCCTCGGCCCATCAGAACAGACCGGCAGGATGGTCAACACACCGCTTATTGTCGACGGCGGCCCGGCTGGACGAGCGCCGGATCAACCGATGCCTGGTTGGCCTGGGCCTCTCCAAGTCGTCTTTCGACGCCCTCGATTGCGTGGAGGAGTTGGGGCCCGCCACCCAGAACTACCTTGCCGATGAGCTCGGAATCACCGCCCAAAGCCTCGGCAAGATCCTGGACCGGCTGAGGGACTTGGGCCTCCTGACCAAGGAGCGCGCCGCGGGCGACGGCAGGATCAGGAGCGTGCGGCTGACGCAGCGCGGGCGGTCGGTTCTGCGGACGGCCGAGGAACTGGTCCGCGGCCTCCCCCGCCCGGAACGCGAGGTCGAGCTGCGCCTGCGGCAGCATCTGGAACAGCACATCGCGCACCTCACGGAGCCCCAACAGGCCCGCGCGGAAGCGTAAGCAGAAGGCCTGAAGCCCCGGAAATCGCGTTACGGGAGTTACACAAATAACCTTGAGTTAATCCTGAGCGTTCCTTGGCTGCTACTTGATCGTTCCTTGGCCACCTTTTGAGCTTGGCCCCACAGACTTTTTCTAACGGAGCCGGACAGGGCCCCGAAGGTCTGCGGATACGCCGCACAAGTTCAAGGGGAACTTCAAATGAGCAGAGTAGCTGGACGCAAAAAGCGCATCATCATCACCACCGCCGCACTGGTGGCCGTCGGCGGCGGCGCGGCCTTCGCCTACTGGACGGCAACAGGCACCGGCAACACCACCGCCACCGCCGGCACCTCGGCAAACTTCACCATCTCCAGCTCGGTGGCCGGCGATCCGCTCTCCCCGGACGGACCCACTCAGATCGTCACATTCACGGTGACGAACCCGGGCACCGGCGTCCAGAAACTCACCAACATCACCGCCGCCGTCGCAGGCACCACCGGCGCCGCCTGGACCTCGGTCCCGGGTTGCTCGGCCGATGACTTTGAGGTTGGGGTACCGGACTTCGACGTGACCGAGATCGCCGCGGGCGGAACCGTCACCGGCACCGTCACCCTGCAGATGGTCGACATCCCCGGCACCAACCAGGACGGCTGCAAGAACGCCACGGTTCCCCTGCACTTCAGCGCAAGCTGAAGGGGTAACGCGCTAATGTTCCTCCTCAGCACCGTCACCTTCATCCCCCAACGGTGAACGTGGCACCCCCAACCACCCCCTGAGCCAACGTCGAGAAGGTGCGAATGTCCGGCAGGCGCAACACCAGCTCCCCCGAAGCCCCCCACGGCTTCCGGCGGGGGCTGGTGTTGTTTCCCCGCACATTTCGCCGCAGCGTAATTGCAGCCCTCGCCATGGTGGTTGTGGCATTGTTCGGCGCTACGGCGGCTTCCGCTTACTGGCCGGCATCAGGGACGGGAAGCACGACGGCGGCAGTCGCCACCCTGGCCCCGCCCACCAATGTGACGGTCCCCGCGACCAGCAACTCCAACGTGTCGGTCGCCTGGACTACATCAACGGGAACGCCCGCACCCACGGGCTACTACGTCACCCGCATCACCGGCGCCACGTCGATGCTGGCTTGCGGCAGCAGCCCTGCCGTGCCCATCACGGGCACCGCGTGCACGGATGCTTCCGCGCCCGAAGGCACGCACCATTACGTGGTTACGGCGGTCCACCGGTCGTGGACCGCAGCCAGCTTGGCCAGCGGGAACGTCACGGTCGACAACATCAACACCATCAACTTCATCGTCCAGCCGGGGGCCAGTGTCGTGGCGGGCTCGCCCCTGCAGTCCGTCACCGTCGAGCTGCGGACCGCATTCGGAATCAAGCTGCTGTCCCCGGGAGTCCAGGTGACCATCGGCATCGGCAACAATCCCGGCGGAGGCACACTCTCCGGCACGCTGACGGCAACCACCAACATCTGGGGCGAGGCCACATTCACGGGCCTGTCCGTCAACAAGGCCGGCACCGGCTACACCCTGCTGGCAACCAGCCCGGGCTACTCCGGCGCAGTGAGCACGCCGTTCACCGTCTCGCCTGCGGCCGCCTCTCAGCTTGTGGTCACAGGCCCCGCTTCGGGCACCGCCTCTGCAACCGCAACCATCGGGCCGTTCACCGTGCAGCGCCAGGACGCCTACGGGAATCCCGTGGCCACCGGCAGCACCACCGTCACCCCCACGTCCACATCCACCGGGACCAACGTCTTTGCCCTAACCGCCGGCGGCGCAACCGTCACTTCGGTGACCATTCCGGCCGGGGCCTCGTCGGCGTCGTTCTTCTACGGCGACACCAAGGCGGGCTTGCCCAGCATCACGCTCACGGCGCCCGGGCTGGTCCAGGCGTCGACGCCGGTCACCGTTTCGGCCTCAACAGCCACGACCATCGAGTTCATCCAGGGACCGGCCAGCACACCCAACGGGCAGACAATGGCGCCAGTTACCGTTCAGGTCCTGGACTTCTTCAGGAATCCGCTGATCACCAGCATCGACCCCGTTACAATCACCAAAGTCGAGCAGGCGGGCAACCTCAAGGGGGGAACACCGCAGAACCTCACGGGCGGCGTTGCGACCTTCAGCGGGCTCACAATCACCGGTAAAAACACATACCACCTGGTCGCACACTACGGCACGCTGACGGTCACCAGCGCGGCCTTCTCCATTACCTGATCAGACGGCCGGAGTCCGTGGACCGTTAGCCCCGGAACAGTGCTGCAACCACGACGGCGGCGGTGAGTACCAGGAGAATGCCGAGCAGCACGTACCCCGGCCATTTGGGGCCGGAGCGGTGCGGGTTGATGTCTATGTACGGCATTACTGGCGGACCTTCACAGGAACGGGCTTCGTCGCGGCGCCGCGCTTCAGGCGGAGCAACAGGTATAAAGCGGTGAACGGAATGACAAGGGTTCCCATCAGGACGCACAGCGCAAAGGCGTAATCACTCAGGGCCACGGAATTACCTCCAGGATGCGTCGTTGCATTCGAGCTGTCCCGTTACGTGAAGACTCTTCAGGCGAACGGCCGGCAACGAACTGTGAGATCCCCCATAGCGGATCGCTCATTACCCTAATGGTCGGACAACAACGTGTCCAATCCGGTAAACCGCTCGACAAATCCTGTCAACCGGATACCGGTTTTGCTCAGGGTCCGCACTCAGCGCCGCAGCGCCATGACCACCACGACGGCGGTCGCGGCGCCCGGCGCCGCCAGCCCCACGTAGGCCAGCAGCAGCTGCGCCTTTTAGCATTTCCTTAGCATCGCTGTTTGAGCGCCGGGTTTGTTAGAGCATTCCATCTTTCGGCGGCGCTAAACTGTGACAATTAGCAAGAATCGGAGGATCCTGTGTCCAGAGGTATCTGCCTCGTCATCGAAGATGACGCGGACATCGCAGATCTTGTTACTTTTATCCTGTCCCAAGCCGGCTTCGAGGTCCATGTGGCCCGTTCCGGAATGGAGGGGCTTGATGCTGCAGCCGCACTGGATCCGGCCCTCATCACTCTGGACCTCGGACTTCCCGACATCGACGGGCTTCACGTCGCACAGGGCCTCAGGGGAATCACGGCGGTCCCGATTCTTATGCTCACTGCCCGAGCCCGGATCAGTGACGAAATGGACGGTCTGTCCGCGGGAGCGTCAGGGTATTTGGTCAAGCCGTTCCGCCCCCGGGAACTGAGAATCCTCGCCGACCGGCTGTGCCCGGCCAAGAGCCCAACCTGACCATCACACTCGCCGGCCAAAGACAAACAATGAATACATTCGCGGCGCCGAGCCAAGGCCGTGCACCTGACGAACAATTGTCCCAATCGCAGGAATTCGCGTGCGTTGCCACAGGAACTGCGCAGGGTTTGCCGAGGACGCACCGTGGCTCTGTTTGTCCGCCGGAGCCTCTGGTACTCATTGTCTGGGAATGTCTTTTCCACGCATCCGGGAGTGCCGGAAACGGGGATACAACGCCCCGGGTGCCTCCAAGGATACGTTGAGTGAAAATTCTTGCGGGCACCTGGCTGCGGCCGCCCCGTGCGGCATAACTGACCCTGAAGCAGGGCGGAAATTTCACGAATTGCTGGGGAGTGTTTGTGGGTATGCGCCGTTATCTTCGATTTGCCGTGACCGGTCTCGTTCTATCGCTGGCGGTGCTGTTTGGCCTCGCCGTCCCCGCCGAGGCCGGGGGCCGGGCAGGGATCACGCTGGACGCTTCCGCCGGCCCCGGCGGATCATCCGTCACTGTGACGGGTGCAGGATTCGCCCGCCAGGCCTCCGGAACCCTGACGGCCGGACCGAGCAGTGTCCCGTTCACCACCAAAGCCAACGGATCCTTCACTGCGGCCTTGACGATCCCCCTCAGCACTGAGGCAACGGTGCTCGTCACCGCCCACACAGGAAAGGCGTCGGCCTCCGCCCCCTACACCGTCACCTACAGCCCCGCCTCGATCAGCGCGGGCCGGGAGAGCGCCTCCGGCGCAATGGCGGCAGCCACAGCCCCGGTCACGATGGCCGCCCGGACAACGACGGCGGCAACAGCCACGCCGCTCATCAGCTCCGATCCGCTCCGGTTCGGCGTGTCGACGCCGGGTGGTCCCTTGGCTGCCACCGAACTGGACGCCGTCGGCACACTGGTCAACGAAAGCCCGTCCATCGTCATGTCGTACAAGGACTTCGGCCAGGCCGCGCCAATCGCTGACCTTAACGCCGTGGATGCACGCGGTGCCACCAGCCTCGTCACATGGGAGCCGTGGCTCTGGACAGGAAACGGCGCCAACCAGCCGGCCTACGCCCTGGACCGCATTACCGCCGGCGACTACGACACCTACATCCAGCAGTGGGGCAACGCGCTGGCATCCTGGGGCAAGCCGGTCATGCTGAGGTTCGCCCACGAAATGAACGGCAATTGGTACCCCTGGGCCGAGTCCGCAAACGGCAACCAGGCCGGGGACTACGCGGCCGCGTGGCGCCACGTGCACGACGTCGTCGCCGCCACCGGTGCGACCAACGTGCAGTGGGTCTGGAGCCCGAACGTTCCGTACTGGGGCTCCACGCCGCTCTCCGGGCTCTATCCCGGCGCCGGCTACGTCGACGTGGTGGCCCTGGACGGCTACAACTGGGGAACCGCGGTGTCGTGGAGCTCCTGGACTTCGCCCTCGGCCCTGTTCGGCGACGGCCTGACCGCACTCCGCAACCTCGCGCCGGGCAAGCCGATCATTATCTCGGAGACTGCGTCCGCCGAAGCCGGAGGCTCCAAGGCGGACTGGAACACCGCCCTGGTGTCCTACCTCGCGGCCCAGTCCGACATCACAGCATTTGTTTGGTTCCACCACAACAAGGAAGTCGACTGGCGAATCAACAGCTCCACATCCTCGGCGAACGCCCTCGCCGCTGCCCTGGCGGCCCGGAACTCCTCTCCTTGAACCATCAACTCGTTGTCAGGATCCTCACCACAGTGACCATGATCCTGGGCGTGAACTACATGGCATGGCGGTGGTTGTTTTCCGTGAACTGGTCTGCTGCCTGGATCAGCGTGCCGCTGGTCATAGTCGAAACGTACAGCCTGATCGATGCCTTCCTGTTCGGAGTCACCATGTGGAAGCTACGCGTCCGCGACACCCCTCCCGCCCCGCCCGAGGACCTCACGGTGGATGCCTTCATCACCACTTACAACGAGCCCATCAGCCTGGTCATGACCACAGCCCTCGCCGCCAGCCGCATCAGCTACCCGCACAAGACCTGGATCCTCGACGACGGCGCCCGGCCCGCCATGAAACGTGCAGCCGAGAACGCCGGCATCGGCTACATCACCCGCTCCCCCGACTGGGAAAACCACCCCCGGCACGCGAAAGCAGGCAACCTCAACAACGCCCTCGCCGCAACACAGGGTGAATTCCTCCTCATCCTGGACGCCGATCAGGTCCCGGAACCGGAAATCGTGCACAGCATGCTGGGCCACTTCAACAACGAAAAGGTCGCCCTGGTCCAGACCCCGCAATGGTTTCACAACGTCACCGACGAAGACATCCTCGGAAGCCAGGCACCCTTGTTCTACGGTCCCATCCAGCAAGGCAAGGACGGCTGGAACGCCGCATTCTTCTGCGGCTCCAACGCAATGATCCGACGTGAGGCCCTCATGCAGATCGGAATCACCGGCTACGTCCAAGGCGTCCGCACCACCGTTCAGCAGACACTCAAGGCCGCCGACAAGGTCATCACCAAGGCACGCGCCGAACACGCCGCCACCGGCCCCCACGTAAACCGGGCATTGAACGACGTCGGCCAGGCCGTCCGCAGCGCACGAAAGGAACTGCACGAAAACAAGCCGGTCGCGAACGTCACCTATGACTTCCAGCGAAAGGTCGATGCCGCATCCAAAAGCATCGTCACGGTCGACGTCGCTGCACTTCTGGCAGACCTGGACGAGATCGCACGACTATCCCGAGACGGCGGGACCGGCGCGTACATCGGCGACGACGTCATCGACCGCCTCGCACGCCGGGACTGGTCACCCATCGGCGCCATAGAATCAGTGCGCGAAATGGTCCAGGCGCTGGACGTGGACCGTTCCGAGGAGGCCCTGCCTGTCATGCCGATGGCCACGAACTCGGTGACCGAGGACATGGCCACCTGTATGCGCCTCCACACCCAGGGCTGGGAGAGTGTTTACCATCATGAGATCCAGGCCAAAGGTCTGGCCCCCGAGGACCTGCGCACCATGCTGACCCAGCGGCTGCGCTGGGCGCAGGGCACCATGCAGGTGTTCCTTCGCGAAAACCCCCTGCTCCAGCGGGGTCTCAGCCTGGGGCAGCGCCTGATGTACTTCTCCACGATGTGGAGCTACCTCTCGGGCTTCGCGGCCGTCGTCTACATCGCGGCCCCCATCATATTCCTGTGCTTCGGAGTGATGCCCGTGGATGCGTTCAGCGTCGACTTCTTCGCCAGGCTTATCCCGTTCCTTGTGATGAACCAGATGCTGTTCTTCGTCGCTGCCCGGGGCCGGAAAACCTGGCGGGGACAGCAGTACAGCCTGGCCCTCTTCCCTGTCTGGATCAAAGCCTGCACGACGGCGGCCGCCAACGTCCTGTTCGGGCGCGACCTCGGCTTCGCCGTCACCCCTAAAACCCGGCAGGACGGAGGCCCCCCATGGTCCCTGATCCGGCCCCAGCTGGTCGCCATCGCAGCCCTGGTTGTGGCGGCAGTAACCGGGCTCGTCCGGATGTTCACGGGCCTGGGCGCCCCCGCCGGAACGCTCGTCAACATCGCCTGGGTCGTATTTGACCTGCTGATCCTCAGCGTGATCATCCGCGCGGCCCTCTACAAAGGATTCACCCCTACGGAAGGAGTTGAAAACAGTGGAATTTGACGTCGAACTATCCGGCCCCGAAGGGGCCGTGATCCGCGTCAGCGGGCGCCTGAACATGGTTTCCGCCCCCAAACTTCGGGACCTGGTGACGCACATTGTCCACGGGGACGGGCGCTCCCACTTGGTCGTTGATCTCGCGGGCACGGATTTCGTGGACTCGTCAGGCCTCGGAGCGCTGATCGCCGGCCTCAAAACCGCCCGCTCGGCCGGCGGGGACCTCCGCATCGCCCGCGCCGGGACACAGGTCACCATGGTGCTGGAGCTGACCGGCCTGGACCGCATCCTGCAGTCCCACGACAGTGTTGAGGAGTGCTTCCAATGAACCAGGGCCGTCTCCAGATCCATGAGCTCCACGCCTGCGCGGACCCCGAGTGTCTGGACAAGGTCCACGATCTTTTGGCCGAAATGTGGAGTACTTCACCGGATGTTACCGAGACAGACCGGGCGATGTTCGAAATCGCGGTCATCGAAATCGCGGCCAACATCGTCCGGCACGGCTCCGATGAGGGCCGCACACTCTGCAACCTCATCCTCGAGGTCTACCCGGAGCGGCTCGGCGCACGCTTCAAGGACGACGGGCTCATTGCCCACGTAAACATCGAGTCGGCCGCCATGCCGGACGTCTTCGCAGAAAGCGGGCGCGGCCTCGCGATAGCAAAGGCCGCCGTGGACGTCCTCACTTACGAACGGCACAACGGCGCCAACTTCTGGTCGCTCAGCCGCACCCGCACTCCGGTATGAGGCACGTCCTTTTCGGACAACGGTCACAGTTAAGCCGTTTGTGACGGTCAGGCTAGTGCTGCCACCCGTTGGCGTCCTTGATGGGCGGCGTGAAGTTGGGCCGGGTTTCCGGCGGCATGTTCTGCTGGTCCAGCCAGGATCGGACGGGGTACGGATCATCTGCAACGATGTTCCTCGCCACGAAGCGGCGGATCGCTTCCTTTATGTCCTTAATCATGCACTTACGCTACGGCTCGGTAACTCTTCTAGACAGAGTGGTCTGTACTCGTCTTTTGGGCACTTCACCACTCGTTTCCCGCGAATTCCAGTACTCGTTTTGCAGTACCAGTGCGGACTCCTGTTAACGGCCATTCCGCCGTGGAAAACACGGGCCGAAATACCCCTGTATTTATCTTTGCGTAGCGTCTAGCGCACTTTTTGGCGGGAGGAGCATACTTATACCGCCGCCCAAATCGATGGATGTTTTCGTGCATCAGGGCGGCTCATTCACCGGCAGTGCCCATCGGGCCGGCCGGCATCCTGACGAGGGTGGGGCAACTTGTTCCCATGCTTCGCATCCCTTACCGAAAGAACAAATCTCGGGTCTCAGAGGGTTGGAAAGAAAAATGATGTCTCGCACCAAAACAGGAATGATGTCCATGGTCGCCGCTGCCGTTCTGGCGGTGGGGCTTGCCCCGGGCGCCGCCGTTGCACACGAGGGCTCGGGCGGAGGTTCAGGGCACAACGGCTCGGACAAGAGTGACGACTGGAAGAAGAATTCCGAGCAGCGCCGGCTGGTGAAGACCCTGCGGAATGTCACTGACGACTACCGGTGGCTGGATAACGCGATTGAGGACGGCTACGAGAAGGCCAGCGAATGCGTCGAGAAGGCAGACGGCAGCGGGGCCATGGGGTTCCACTACCTGAAGAAGGACCTGCTGGACGACAAGACCCAGGCCCGCAAGCCCGAAGTACTCGTGTACATGCCCAACGAACGCGGCCGGTACAAGCTGGTGGCCGTCGAGTTCCTTTCCACGGCAACGGAGCGGCCGGAAATCGCAGGCCTAAAGTTCGAGGACGGTCCGTTCCCCGGCACGTTCGCCCGGCACGCCTGGGTCTGGAAGGACAATCCGGATGGCATGTTCGCGGCGTACAATCCCGACCACAGCTGTCCGAAATAGCGGCCCTGACGCAGTGGTGAAAGGCTACAGGTGAAGGTTGGCAGCGCCCGCGGAACTGCCGGGCGCTGCCAACCTTCACAAACATCTGCGGAGCCTCAGGCCCTGGCGGTGATCAGGGCCTTCTGCAGCAGGGGAACCAGCTTGGAGTTCCGGCCCCAGACGGGATCAAAGACCTGCAGCTCCCAGCACTCGGCCAGCGCTTTGGCGAGTGTTTCGTTGGTCCAGTCCGTGTAGGTTTCATGGGCGTAGGAGGGCCCGCCGGAACTTCCCAGCCACGTGAATTCCCTGGACCCCTCCAGGGCCACGCAGATCTGCCCGTTGCCGGATTCGCCCGGAGGGAACACCAGCACCACCAGGTCGGTTTCCACCAGGACCGCTGAAATGACGGCTGCGGACTGTTCCGTGCAGCGGCCGCTCACAAACGCGCGCTGCATGTTGCCGCCCGCCATGCCCGTTCCGGGCTGCGAATCATCGGTGAGGAAGCCGAGCCGGTTGATCGCGGCCAGGGCCTCGCTCATCGGGCCGTTCTCTCCGGCATATTGCGGCGCCGTATAACCGGGCACATAGCTGAGGGATCCCTCAAGCCACCGTGCCGTCAGTTCACAAGCGCCTTCGAGCGTGGTGCAGTTGCGCCACGCATCCTCGTCAGGGACACCTTCAAACATGGGCTGTCTCCTTACGTTCCCCAGTTGTCACAAGCAGAATGTATCACTGCTCACATACGTTGCGCTCTGTCACTTGCGTAACAAGCATGTGAACTGGCGTAGGGTCCCGACGACGGGACGCACCCAGCCCAGTGGCTAGACGATATGAAGTGAGGGGTGCAGGTTCCGCCCGTCCGGGGCCGGCCATTATCGCCGGGCGGGCCCGCAGCGCCGGCTTGGGTGTAACCCGTGTCGTCTGTGTGGCAGGCGGCGCTGCGG
>NZ_PJIL01000020.1 GCF_002929335.1 Arthrobacter sp. Y81 | reverse complement strand
CAATCATCACCGAGGCCACACCTCACTCAAAGGTCAGCCACCGGCCAGCCGCGTCACTAACCTCTCAGGTCAATACACCTAGGACGCGCGGGCGAGCTGCCTGATGGGAATCCAGCGCGAGGCCAGCCGGCGGTAGGCCGCAGCGGCCCCGGTCATGTCCCCCTCCGCCAGACATTCGATGCCCAGGCGCACATCCATGGGTGAATCGTCCGGATACACCTTGTCCGCAACGGCGCCGTAGTCCAGTTCCACCACGGAGCCGGGGTGGAAGAGTTCCAGCCACTCGGTGAGCTGGGTCATGTCGTCCAGCATGTCCAGGTCGGGGGCGGCCAGGGCCAGGTTGGTCACGGCATAGCGGACCCGTTCCAGGGCTTCCCCGATCCGTGCCCAGACCCGGACCGTGACGATCCGTCCGCCCGATTCCACCACGTCCTGGTGGTCGGATTCCTGGAAAAGCGAAAACCAGCTGAATGGGATGCCCCACGTGGAGGCGCGGGTGTGGACGCGGGTGGAGCCCTCGCGGGCCTTCACCAGGTCAATGCGTTCCTGGTGCTTGTCCCGCTGTTCCTCCGGAATCAGAAGCTCGGCCAAGGGCCCGTGGATGCCTTCCATGAGGGCGTTGGCAGCAAGCCCCGCCCGCAGCACCAGCTGGCTGGGGCAGTACAGCAGTGCCGGCCCGACGTCGGCTGCAGCAGAGGCGGCTTCGGATCCCGGCCCGCCGGCGTCGGACGTCCCGGCAGCGTCCGGCGCGCCGGCAGCGTCCGGCGCGCCGGAAGGGGTGTGCCTGCGCGGCTGTTCCGGCTCCGGGGGAGCCGGTACGACCCGCACCAGATCGGTCCGACCGGTGGGGAAGGGATCCCCGCCGGGGCGCGTGATCCGGCCGAGGGACGCCTGCAGTTCCGCGTTTTCCACGGCAGCACGGGACGCCGTCCGGGCGCCTGCCGTCTGCAGCGCGGCGCGCTGCTCCTCCGGGAACGCGGAGAGCGGCTCGTAGATCCGCAGCGCGGACGAGAAGGGCAGGCCTGCCTGGCCCCGGTAGATGTTGCCCGTCATCGCGGACCCATCAGTCGGCCAGCTCCACGATGACCGGCGCGTGGTCGGAAGCGCCCTTGCCTTTGCGCTCCTCGCGGTCGATGGATGCCCCGGTCACCCGGGAGGCCAGCGCGGGGGAGGCGAGGACGAAGTCGATCCGCATGCCTTCCTTCTTCGGGAACCTGAGCTGGGTGTAGTCCCAGTAGGTGTAGACGCCGGGGCCGGGGGTGTGCGGGCGGACGACGTCGGTGAATCCGGCCCCTTCAAAGGCGTGGAACGCGGCGCGCTCGGGGTCGCTGACGTGGGTCATTGCGTTGGCGCGGAAGAAGTCGATGTCCCAAACGTCGTCGTCCTGCGGGGCGATATTCCAGTCACCCATCAGGGCAATCTGTGCTTCGGGGTCTTCGGTGACCCAGGCCTGGGCATGGGTCTTCAGCATGTCCAGCCAGCTGAGCTTGTAGGGCATGTGTTCGTCGTCGAGGGACCGGCCGTTGGGAACATAGAGGCTCCACACCCGGACGCCGCCGCACGTGGCGCCGATGGCACGGGCCTCCTGGACGGGGTCCTTGCCGTTCTTGCCGAACACCGGCTGGTCCAGGAAGGACCGTTCCACGTCGTCGAGCCCCACGCGGGAGGCGATTGCCACGCCGTTCCACTGGTTCACGCCAAAGTGCGCCACCTCGTAGCCCATGCGCTCAAAAAGCTCCCACGGGAAGTTGTCGTCCTTGCACTTGGTTTCCTGGATGGCCAGGACGTCGCAGTCACTGCGCTGCAGCCAGGCCTCCACACGGTCGGCACGGGCACGGAGGGAGTTCACATTCCAGGTAGCAATCTTCACAGTTCCTAACTTACCGAACTTGGACGTCCGGCATAGCGGACTGGCGCCCCGGCGGGGCCGGCATCGCGGCCGAAACGGGGCACTTCGGCGCGGACACGCCGCCAGATTAGTCCTTATCCAGCAGAATCCACGTCAAAGTGCCCCACGAGGCCGGCGCTCGACGGCGGTGCCCGGCCGGAGCGGGCGCCCTCGCACGCTCTGGAATTTAGTAGGAAGTCCGAGTATATTCAGCAGCAAGGATGATGTAGGTCACATGCAAAGGAGCATTCCGCCATGGTTCGCGAGCTTTCCCATTATGTAGACGGACAGCGGGTAGAAGGCACCTCCGGGCGCTTTAGCGACGTCTACGATCCGTGCACGGGCGAGGTCCAGGCCAGGCTGCCACTGGCCAGCGCGGAAGAGGTCCGCAATGTCATCGCCAGCGCGGAGAAGGCCCAACTGGCGTGGGGCGCCATGAATCCCCAGCGCCGCGGCCGGATCCTGCTCAAGTTCGTGGACCTGGTGAACGAGCACCTGGACGAACTCGCTGCACTGCTGTCCTCCGAGCACGGCAAGACCCTGCCGGACGCGAAAGGCGACATCCAGCGCGGCATCGAGGTGGTGGAATTCTCCGCCGGCGCCCCGCACCTGCTCAAGGGCGAGTTCTCCGACGACGCCGGGTCCGGCATCGATGTTCACTCCATGCGCCAGCCCCTGGGCGTGGTGGCAGGCATTACCCCGTTCAACTTCCCCGCGATGATTCCGCTCTGGAAGTCCGGCCCGGCGCTGGCCGCGGGCAACGCGTTCATCCTGAAGCCCTCGGAACGGGACCCGTCCGTGCCCCTGCGGCTGGCCGAGCTCTTCACCGAAGCAGGCGTGCCGGACGGCGTGTTCAACGTGGTCAACGGGGATAAGGAAGCCGTGGACGCGCTTCTCGAGGATGAGCGCGTCAAGGCCATCGGCTTTGTGGGCTCCACCCCGATAGCCCAGTACATCTACGCCACCGCGGCTGCCCATGGCAAGCGCGCCCAGTGCTTCGGCGGGGCCAAGAACCACATGGTGATCATGCCGGACGCAGACCTGGACATGGCCGTGGATGCGCTGATGGGCGCGGGCTACGGATCCGCGGGCGAACGCTGCATGGCCATCTCGGTGGCGGTCCCCGTGGGCAAGGACACTGCCGATGCCCTGGTTTCGAAGCTGGAAGAACGCGTGAAGCATCTCAAGGTGGGCCACAGCCTGGATAAGGATTCGGACTTCGGGCCGGTGGTGGCGGCGTCCGCCAAGGAGCGGATCGAGGGCTACATCCAGTCCGGCGTCGACGAGGGCGCAACCCTCGTGGCGGACGGCCGCGGCCTCACCGTTGACGGCTACGACGGCGGGTTCTGGGTGGGGCCCACGCTCTTTGACAACGTCACCAAGGGCATGAAGATCTACAAAGAGGAGATCTTCGGCCCGGTGCTCAGCGTGCTGCGCGCCGCCGACTATGACGAGGCCCTCCGGCTCTGCAGCGAGCACGAGTTCGGCAACGGGGTTGCCATCTTCACGCGCGACGGCGACGCCGCCCGTGACTTCGCCAGCCGGGTGCAGGTGGGTATGGTGGGCATCAACGTGCCCATCCCGGTGCCGATCGCCTACTACACATTCGGCGGCTGGAAGGCCTCCGGGTTCGGAGACCTCAACCAGCACGGCGCCGATGCGTTCCGTTTCTACACCAAGACCAAGACCGTGACCAGCCGCTGGCCCTCCGGCATCCGCCAGGGCGCCAGCTACGTGATGCCGGAAGGCAGCTGATGAGCGCAGGACCTACCGCAGGTACGAACACAGCAAGCCCCACTGACGAAGTCCTGTTTGAGCGGCGCGGCCACCTCGGCGTCATCACGCTGAACCGGCCCAAGGCCGTGAACGCTCTCACCGCCGGCATGGCCGCCGCCATGCTGGAGCGGCTCGCCGCCTGGGCGGACGACGACGGCGTGGCCACCATCCTGGTGCACGGTTCCGGTGAGCGGGGGCTGTGCGCCGGCGGCGACATCGTGGCCATCTACGAGGACATGCTGACGGGCGGCGATTCAACGGCGGACTTCTGGCGCACCGAATACCAGTTGAATGCGCTGATCGCCGGGTACCCGAAGCCGTACGTGGCCTTTATGGATGGCCTGGTGCTGGGCGGCGGTGTGGGGATCTCGGCGCACGGTTCCGTGCGTGTGGTCACCGAACGCACCCGCACCGGCATGCCGGAGACCACCATCGGATTTGTGCCCGACGTCGGCGGCACCCTGCTGCTGTCCCGCTCGCCGGGGGAGGCGGGCACCCATGCGGCCCTGACCGGCGCCCACCTGAGCGGAGCGGACGCCCTGTTCCTGGGCATGGCCGACCACTTCGTGGCCTCGGCGAACCTGCCCGCCCTGGCCGCAGCACTGGAAAGCGAAACGGCGGAAGCCGCCGTCGGACGTTTCACCGAAGAGCCGCCGGCTTCGGCGCTGGCGGGGCAGCGGCACTGGATCGACGCCTGTTATGCAGGTGACGACGTCGAGGAGATCCTCCGCCGGTTGCGCGCCTTTGACGGAGGCTTGTCCGGGGAGGCCGCGGACGCGGCCGACACGATCGAGGCGAAGTCGCCCACCGCGGTGAAGGTGGCGCTGGAATCGCTCCGCCGCGCCAAGGGCCTGACGCTCGAGGAGGCTTTGGAGCAGGAGTACCGCGTGGGCCTGCGGATCCTGGCCGGACCGGACTTCCGCGAGGGCATCCGGGCGCAGGTGGTGGACAAGGACCGCAACCCGCAGTGGAAGCCGGCCAGGCTGCACGAGGTCTCCGCCGGCGACGTCGAGAGGTTCTTCGCGCCGCTAGGGGAGCGGGAGCTCAATCTGCCGTCAAAGGAGGCCGACAATGTCTGAAGCAACAGGGTCAGGGAAAATGGCGCACGTTGCGTTCCTGGGGTTGGGGCACATGGGCGGTCCCATGGCCGTCAACCTGGTCAAGGCCGGGTACACGGTGGCGGGTTTCGACGTTGTGCCCGCGGCGCTGGACGCGGCCCGGGGGCACGGGATTCCCACAGTGGCAACCCCTGCCGAAGCCGTTGCCGGTGCGGACGTGGTGCTCACCATGTTCCCCAGCGGCCAGCACGTCCTCGATGCCTACCGGGGAACGGACGGTCGGCCCGGGCTGCTGGACGTTGCCGGGCCGGACACCATGTTCCTGGACTGCTCCACTATTAACGTTGACGAGGCCCGGGAGGCTTCCGCGCTCGCCGTTGCCGCCGGCCACCGGGCAGTGGACGCCCCCGTCTCCGGTGGCGTGGTGGGGGCCGAAGCCGGAACCCTGACCTTCATGGTGGGCGCCCTGCCCGAGGACTTTGACGCCGTGCGGCCCCTGCTGGAAGTGATGGGCAAACGCGTGGTGCACTGCGGCGCCCACGGTGCGGGCCAGGCCGCCAAGGTCTGCAACAACCTGATCCTGGGCATCTCGATGATCGCGGTGAGCGAGGCCTTCGTGCTCGGCGAGAAGCTGGGGCTGACGCACCAGGCCCTGTTCGACGTCGCGTCCGCGGCGTCCGGGCAGTGCTGGGCGCTCACCACCAACTGCCCGGTCCCCGGGCCCGTGCCCACCAGTCCGGCCAATCGCGACTACCAGCCGGGTTTTGCCGGGGCGCTGATGGCGAAGGACCTCAAACTGGCCCTGAACGCGCTGCAGAGCACCGGAGTGGCCGCCCGGATGGGGCCGCTGGCATCGGAGATCTACGATACGTTTGCGGCGGAGGGCGGCGCGGGCCGTGACTTCTCCGGCATCATCACGGACATCCGGGACAAGTCGGCGCACTAAGGCGCGGCAGCAGTATTCGAAGTAGAACCACGTGAGGAGTCAGGCATGACGGAACAGTACCGGAACATTCTGGTGGAGCGGCGCGGACGCGTGGGGCTGGTGACGCTGAACCGGCCCGAAGCGCTGAATGCGCTGAACAAAGCCACCATGGATGAACTCGTGGCTGCCGTCACGGCCATGGACACGGACCCTGAATTGGGCGCCGTGGTGGTCACCGGGTCCGGCAAGGCGTTTGCTGCCGGCGCGGACATCAAGGAGATGGCAACCCAGGGCTACATGGATATGTACGCCGCGGACTGGTTCCGCGGCTGGGAGGACTTCACCAGGCTGCGCATCCCCGTGGTGGCGGCCGTCTCGGGCTTCGCCCTGGGTGGCGGCTGCGAGCTGGCCATGATGTGCGATTTCATCATCGCCGGGGACAACGCCAAGTTCGGGCAGCCGGAAATCAACCTGGGCGTACTGCCGGGCATGGGCGGTTCACAGCGGCTCACCCGCGCCGTGGGCAAGTCCAAAGCCATGGACCTGATCCTCACCGGGCGCTTCATGGATGCCGAGGAAGCGGAACGCGCCGGCCTGGTGTCCAGGGTGGTCCCCGCCGCTGATGTCGTGGAAGAGGCCCTGAAAGCCGCCGAGGTGATTGCCTCCAAGTCCAAGCCGGTGGCGATGGTGGCCAAGGAGGCGGTCAACGCGGCGTTTGAAACCGGGCTGGCGCAGGGCGTGCTTTTCGAACGGCGGATCTTCCACTCGCTGTTCGCCACCGAGGACCAGAAGGAAGGCATGGCTGCCTTCATGGAGAAGCGCCAGCCGGAATTCAAGCACCGCTAAGGAGTTTTGCCCCTCAGGCTTTCGCCCCTAAGGGCGCGGCGGCCGGCGGTGGGCGCGGAGCACTGAATCCGTGACGGTGACGGCATTGCCCTCCTCGTCCGGGGCGGTGCGCCGGCGTGCTTCGCAGACGTCGATTTCCCACTCGTCCGGATCCAGACCCGCGGCGATTTCCTCCGGTGTGAAGAGCAGGCCGGGCTCGCTGGGGCGGCGGATTCCCGCTTCAAGGTCGGAGGGGTGGTGGCCCACGATCAGGAGGGTTCCGCCGGGGGCCACTGACGCCGCGAGCCGGTGGTGCAGCTCGGTTCGCTGGGCAAGCGGCAGGTGCATGAACTGGGCGGATACGAGGTCGAAAGTGCCCGCAGGCGGGGGCGATGCGGTGAGGTCGTGGTGGGCCCAGGTGATCCGCCCGGACGCCGCTGAATCCTGCGACGCCCTTTCGGCTGCCCGGGCCAACGCCACCGAGGAGATGTCCACGGCCGTCACCCGCCAACCCTGGTGTGCCAGCCAGATTGCATCGGCGCCCTCGCCGCTGCCCACGTCCAGCGCCGAACCCGGGCGGAGCCCGGCAGCCTCGGCCAGCAGGTTCGGGTTCGGATTGTGGCTCCACACAGAACCGTGCTGGCGGTAGCGCTCATCCCAGAACGACTCGTCAAACTTCATCCCTGGTCTCCTCGCTGCCCGTGCTTCAGGCCCCGGGCAGCGTGCCGTCAGGGACGGCCCACGCTACGCCGTGACACTGCCACGATACGCCGTGACGGCTTCCTCAAGTTCCTCGGCCATGAGGTCGGCGTTGATGACGACGCCGGTCCAGGCTCCGGCCGCAGCTGAGGACAGCACCTGCGCGCGGAGGTCGGTGACGTTGCCGGCGGCCCATACCCCGGGCACGCCGGTGGCGCCGTCGGCGTCCGTTTCGAGGAATTCGCCCATCCCCATCGGGTGCTGGAGGGCCGTGAGCCCAAGGCCGGCGAAGGCTGCGGTCCGTGCCACGAACCGCGGTGCGGCGGCCACGGCATCCACAGTCACCAGGCCGCCGTCGGCCAGAACCACCCCGGTCAGCTTGTCGTGGTCTACCCGCAGGGAGCCAACGGGGCCGTGGACCACCGTAATGCCGCGGGCGGCGAGCTGGTACGACTCCAGGTCCGTGGGTTCCGTGGCGTCATTGAGGAAGAGCGTGATGTTGGCGCTCCACTGCCGGAACAGCAGGGCCTGGTGGACTGCGAACGGGCCGGTGCCCAGGATTCCGAGGGCCTGGTCCTGGACTTCCCATCCGTGGCAGTAGGGGCAGTGCAGCACGTCCTTCCCCCAGCGTTCCTGCAGCCCGGGGATGTCCGGAAGCTGGTCAACCAACCCCGTGGTGATGAGGAGCCTGCGGCCACGGACCACGGTGCCGTCCGCCAGTTCCACCGCGAAGGCTCCCTTGGCACCCAGAGCGCCAAGCACCTGCCCGCTGATGATCCGGACGCCGTAGGACTCGGCTTCCTCGCGGCCAATCCGGTACAGCTCCGCCGGGCTGATGCCGTCGCGTGACAGGAAGCCGTGCACTCCCTTGGCGGGTGCATTCCGGGGCTCGCCGCCGTCGACCACCACTACCGACCGGCGTGCCCGGCCCAGCATCTGCGCCGCATTCAGTCCCGCCGCGCCGCCACCAACAATGACGACGTCCACCAGTGTGTTGTTCTCTTCAGTCATTTTTCTTACCTCCGCATCCATCGTCGAAGGCTGTTCGGAAAGTGGCAAACATCTTTGCCAAAGTGGCAAACTGAAACCATGGATGAACTTGACAGCGTGCTGGCGGCGGTGGGTCCGCGGCTTCGCGCGCTGCGGATCAGCCGCGACACCACCCTGACTGCCCTTTCGGCTGCCACGGGGATCTCCGTCAGTACGCTTTCACGGCTGGAGTCCGGCCAGCGCCGGCCGAACCTGGAACTGCTGCTGCCCCTGGCGAAAGCGCACCAGGTTCCGTTGGATGAACTGGTGGGTGCGCCCACCACCGGCGACCCCAGGGTTCACCTGCGGCCCATCGTCAATAAGAGGATGACCATCGTTCCGCTGACCCGAAGGCCCGGCGGGGTGCAGGCGTACAAACTCATCCTGAATGCCGGCGGTCCCGAGGAGCCTACGCCGCAGGTCCACGAGGGGTACGAGTGGATCTATGTGCTCAACGGCAGGCTGCGCCTGGTCCTCGGTGACACGGACATCGTGCTGCCCCCGGGTGAGGCGGCCGAGTTCGACACCCGGACCCCGCACTGGTTTGGCCGCGCGGACGGGCGGCCGGTGGAATTCATTAGCCTGTTCGGGCGCCAGGGCGAACGCATGCACGTCCGGGCCAAGCCCTCAGGCTCATAGGCGCAGCTAAGCTGCGCTGATGCCGAACAGCCCGATGATCAGGCCCATGACCACCAGGGTGACCAGTTCGTGCGCGCAGTTCAGGAGGGTCAGCCCGGCCGGGCGGCCCTCGAAAGCGTCATGCGTGATGAAGCGGGCGGCCGTGAACCCGGCCCAGAGGATGACGGCGGTGATCAGCGTGTTGGCCAGGAAATTGCCGCCGTAGAAATGCTGGGAGATGGCGGCCGATCCGGCGAGCACCAGGGCGCTCACGAAACTGACCACCAGCGTGATCAGGATGGGTTTGACCGCGTCCTTCGCTTCGCCGCTGGGGGAAACCTTCGCGACTTTCATCCAGTAATTGCCGAAGACTTTCGGGGTGTACCAGACCGAGCCCACCACCATGCTGGAAAGGGTGGCCAGCAGTACGGCCCAGATGTTGATTTCCGGAATCATTGCGCTCTCCTCAGGTCCAGCTTCAGGTCCGTTCCCTCGAAGTCTAGGGCTGCCCGCCCCCTTGTCTGCGGCAACACGGGGTCAGTCGGCGAAGTCTCCGGCGTTCCGGCGGAATTTCCCCAGGATCCCGATCAGCTGGTCCACGTCCTGGCTGGCGAAACCGGACTGGCCGAACACCTCGGTGTTGAGTGCCGCCGTCGCACTTTTGGCCAGCGTGCGTCCCTCGGCGGTGAGCTCGATCAGGGTGGTGCGGCCGTCCGTCGGATGCGGGGAGCGGACCACCAGGCCTGCATCCTGGAGGCGGTCGACGGCGTTGGTCACCGAGGTGGGGTGGACCTGCAGGAGCGCACTCGCCTTGTTCATGGGCAGCGCGCCGCTGCGGGCGAAACTCAGCAGCGCCAGGAGTTCGTAGCGGGCGAAGGTCAGGCCGAAGGGCTTGAGGACGCCCTCGATCCGGGCCAGCAGGATCTGCTGGGTCCGCATGATGGCCGTGATGGCGGCCATGGGCGCGGCAACATCACCCCAGCCGTGGCGTTCCCAGTTGCGCTGGGCGTCGGCAATGGGATCGCGCGGGAGCGGGTTTCCCATGGCACCTCCTGACATATGGGTTGCTCCAGCCTAGCTTTTCAAACCCGGGAAATCCGCCTCCGAGTACTCGGTCCCCAGGCCCTCCGGCAATGGTCCGCTGCCGTGCCGGAGCTCTTCGCTGTGCCGGAGTTCCACGCGCCGGATCTTGCCCGAGATGGTCTTCGGCAGCTCCGCGAATTCCAGCCGCCGGATGCGTTTGAACGGGGCCAGATGGTCGCGGCAGTACTGCAGGATTTCTTCGGCGAGTTCGGGGCCGGGCTGATGCCCCACGGCCAGGACCACATACGCTTTCGGCACGGACAGCTTGAGCGGATCCGGGGACGGCACGACGGCGGCCTCGGCCACCGCCGGGTGCTCGATCAGGACACTTTCGAGCTCGAACGGGGACAGCCGGTAGTCGGAGGATTTGAACACGTCGTCGCCGCGGCCAACGTACGTGATGATGCCGCGTTCGTCCCTGCTGGCCATGTCGCCTGTGTGGTAGTAGCCGTCCCGGAAGGCGTCCGCGGTCTTCTCGGCGTCGCCGTAGTACGCCTTCATCAGCCCCACGGGCCGGGGGTCCAGGCGGAGGCAGAGCTCGCCGTCGTCGGCCTCTTCCCCTGTCGCGGGGTCAACCAGCACCACGTCGTAGCCGGGGAGCGGCTTGCCCATGGCGCCGATCTTGATCGGCTGGCCGGGGGTGTTGGCGATCTGAACGGTGGATTCGGTCTGGCCGAAACCGTCCCGGATGGTCTGGCCCCAGGCGCGCTGCACCTGGTCGATCACCTCGGCGTTGAGGGGTTCCCCGGCGGACACCACTTTCGTGGGCGGGTTCTTGAGGACGGTGAGGTCGGCCTGGATCAGCATCCGCCACACGGTGGGCGGGGCGCAGAAACTGGTCACCCTTTCGCGGTCCATCTGTTCCATGAGGGCCTTGGCGTCGAACCGGCTGTAGTTGTAGATGAACACGCAGGCCTCGGCGATCCAGGGCGTGAACACGTTGGACCACGCGTGCTTGGCCCAGCCCGGGGACGCGACATTGAGGTGCACATCCCCGGGTTCCAGCCCGATCCAGAACATGGTGGAGAGATGGCCCACCGGGTAGGACGTGTGCGTGTGTTCCACGAGTTTGGCCTTGGACGTGGTGCCGGACGTGAAGTAGAGGAGCAACGTTTCGTCAGCCTTCGTCGGGGCGTCCGGCGTGAAACCGCCCGGGGCTCCGGCTGCGTCCGTGTACTGGGCGGCGCCGTGTTGGGCGGCTTCGTACTGGGCGGCACCGGCTGCCGGAACTGCGGCAGGGCCGCTGTCGGCGATCTCAATCAGTTTGTAGTTCCCCGGAACGTCGGCAAACTTGCCGATGTTGGAACTTCCGACGGCGGCCCAGCCCGCCTCGCCGCGCTCCACCCGGTCGGTCAGGTCCGCCGGGCCCATCAGGGTGGTGGTGGGAATCATCACGATGCCCAGCTTGATGCCGGCCAGCATCAGTTCCCACAGTTCCACCTGGTTGCCCAGCATGATGATCATGCGGTCGCCGCGGCGGACCCCTTGGCTCCGGAGCCAGTTGGCCACCTGGTTGGAGCGCTCGGCCAGCTCCGCGTAGGTTCGCCGCGTGGCGCTGCCGTCCTGTTCAACGATGACCAGGGCCGGCTTGGCGCCTTTGCCCGGGTCCGCAGCGATCCGGTCGAACCAGTCGAGGGCAAAATTGAATTCGTCAAAGCGGGGCCACCGGAATTCACTCCGTGCCTGGCCGTAGTTCTCGCGCAGGGCCAGTAGCCTGTCCCTCGCGGCCCGGAAGTCGTCGGTGACTGTCATGGGGGCCCTTTCGCCTAGTGATCCACATCACTGTGCAATATACTAGGACATCCAAGGGTTTGGAAGGGCCGGCACGATGGCGTGACCGGCGGACGACGAAGGGATACATGCCCGTGCAGACACAGGGACGTGCCAGCGGATCGCCCGAAACAGAGCCCGGGGCGCCGGCGGAAGCGATTGCCCCGGGACCGGAGCAGCCGCCGTTCCCGGATGCGGACCTCATGTACATTGTGGACCTGCTGCCTGAGGGGGAGCGATCGCGCTATCTGGAGGTGCGTGATTTCCTGCAGTCCCGCATCCGCGCCGCGTCCATCGAGTACTGGAACCGCGAGGAATTCCCCTTCGGGCTGCTCGCTGAAATGGGCAAGTACGGGTTGGGCGGCCTGCAGACGGACGGGACGTCGGTTCTCTTCAAGGGCCTGATGTACGTGGAAGTGGCCCGCGCCGATGTGTCCCTGTCCGCCCTGGTGGGCATCCACAATGAGCTGATCGTCGGGATGATCGACGAACTCGGATCGGAGGAGCAGAAGCAGCGGTGGCTTCCCGGACTGACAGCCTTCACCCAGCTGGGGGCCTTCGCACTCACGGAGCCGGACCACGGATCGGATATTGCCGGCGGCCTGGAAACTACGGCCCGGCTGGAGCGCGGCGAATGGGTGATCAACGGGGCGAAACGCTGGATCGGCGCCGGTACCATCGCTGATTTCGCGCTGGTCTGGGCCCGTGATGAGGCGGACGGGCAGATCAAGGGCTTCATCGTGGAAACGGACCGGTCCGGCTACTCCGCCACCAAGATTTCCAACAAGATCGGCCTGCGGATCATGCAGAAT
Organism: Arthrobacter sp. Y81; assembly: GCF_002929335.1. Classification (GTDB taxonomy): domain Bacteria; phylum Actinomycetota; class Actinomycetes; order Actinomycetales; family Micrococcaceae; genus Arthrobacter. The sequence continues at coordinate 71,152 of NZ_PJIL01000020.1, read as the reverse complement.
GCGGACATCCGGCTGGATGACGTGCGGATCCCCGAATCCAACCTGCTGCCGGGCGCAACGGACTTTTCCAAAGCCAACGACCTCCTCCGCGACTCGCGTGCCTGGGTGGGCTGGCAAGGTGCCGGGATCCAGCTGGCCGCGTTCGACGTCGCCCGTTCCTATGCCCTGAAACGGAAGCAGTTCGGCAAGGAGCTGGCGAGGTTCCAGCTGATTCAGCAGCAGCTGGCCGAAATTTTGGGGAATGCGAGCGCCTCCCTGGCGCTCATGGCCCAGCTGGCCCGGATCCAGCAGGACGGCAAGCTGGAGATGGTGCAGGCCGCCATGGCCAAGTCCACCACCACCCGCCTGGCGCGTGCCTCGGTGGCCATGGGCAGGTCCCTGATGGGCGGCAACGGCATCAGCAGCGACTACGAGATGGGCAAGCTATTTGGCGACGCCGAAATTCTCTATACGTACGAGGGCAGCTACGAGATCAACTCGCTGATCGTGGCACGTGCCGTGACGGGGAAGTCGGCATTCGTCTGACGGTCTGCGGGGCTGAGTCCGGGCGGCATGGAAGCCCCGGCTGCGGCCGGGGCCCGGGCTTGAGCTTGGCTCAGTAGGGTTGCCGGATGGATATCACGTGGGTGTTTGTACTCATCCTTCTGGTCATGTTTTTCGGCACCATCAGCGTCATCGGCGCACTGAACCGGATCGCTACGGCCACCGAAGCCTCCGCCGCCCATCTCGAGGCCCTTGCCAGGGCGGCCGACGTCCGGGCGGGCTCTTAGGGTACTCAGTGGACCCGATAGCTGATGCGGAACGGGGTGCCTGGCTTCGCCCCCTGCTCGATCCGACTGCGCGGGACATGCATTTCGTTGTGCCCCATGGCTATCCCGCGTACGCCCGGGTGTTCCATCCGGCAACCCGGGACAGGCCTGCCGGGACGTTGTCCTGGCATTCGCAGGACCGGTCGTTGTTCGTCGAGATGGACAGCGAGCCGGCTCCGTGGTCAGCCGTCGCTGCCACGTTCGGCAAAACCATGCACCCCTTGGCGCAGTTCCACCGCCTGGTGGGCCCGCCGTCCGGCCCCTACGGCGAAATCCTCGACGCTGACGGGTGGCGGTACTCCGAACCGCAGCAGGGAAACCTCGATGTGGACGTCCTGGCAGCGGCGGCGGCCGTGCTGTGCCGCCACACGGCGACTCCGGACGCGGGGGTGGCGGCCGTCTGGGAGGGGTGGGGCGGCCTCACCAGTGCGGCGGGGTATGCGCAGTTGACCTTCGTTGCGCCGGACGACGAGACCGGAACCACAGTGTGGAGCCAGCCCGAAAGTCAGGGAACGGGGCTGCTGCCGGCGAGCGTGGTGGACGGTCACCGGCTCGAACTGCCAGGCCGTGGCCATCTCCTTTTTTCGGCCGGGCCGGGCGGGTTCACCGACCCTGCCTGGACCCTCACCGCGCCATGGCACCATGATCCGCGCTGGCCACAGTCTCCAAGCCTGCTCTGGCCTGAGGACAGGTCCTGGGTGCTGGTCACGGAGATCGATTTTGATTCGACAATTGTGGCCGGGAGCGCAGCACTGGTTGCGGAACTGGTGGGGGCGCCGGGGGTTGAGGCCCTGCAGATCAGTGAGGGGGCGTGCCTCGCCTGGGACGCTGACGGGCTGAACCTGCCCGGTACTTAGCGCGCCGCCGTACTGAAGCGTCGCTGATTCTTGTTAGTCCCTGCCGCGCTCGTAGTGGAGCAGGACCACTCCGTTGCCGAAGGTCCGCGTCCCGGCCAGCTTGAGGTTCATCCTGACGTCCGGCGACTGGAACAGCGGATGCCCCTGGCCCAGCACCACAGGGTGGACGTAGAGCCGGTATTCGTCGATGAGGTCGTGCCGCATGAAGGTTGCCGCCAGGTTGGCGCCGCCCAGCCCCAGGTCGCCGCCGGGCTGCGCCTTCAGTTCCGCGATTTCTTCAGGCACGACGTCGTGGATCACCTTGGTGTTCCATTTCGCCGTGGTGAGGGTCCGGGAAAAGACGAACTTGGGCATGTCACGCCAGATCCCGGCGAACTCGGCCATGGCCGCGGTGCTGTCCGGATCCTGGTCGGCCGTGGGCCAGAAATCGGCCATCAACTCGTGTGTGATCCGTCCGTCCATGAACCCGCCCATCGCCCTGCACGCATCGTTGAAATGTTGGTGCAGCTCTTCGTCCACGAGGTGCCAGCTGATGTCGCGGTCCGGTCCTTCAAAAAATCCGTCTATGGACACAGACATCATCAGGATGATCTTCCGCATGGTGCTACCTCCGTGGCTGGGCGGGCATCGGGCGGGGCCGCCGTCGTATGTTTCAGTGAATCACTCAAGGATCCGTTGGAACAGGACGTGATCCTGCCACGAGCCGGCAATCTTCAGGTAGGCCGGCGCAACGTGGGCGCTAAGGAACGGGCCGCGGACAATTCCCGTCAGGGTGATAGATCCGACAATACGGCTGCCATCCAGGGCGAGTTTGGAGTCGACGACTGCGCGCTGGCCGGCGGCCGTAAAGAATTCCTCGGTTCGGGCCGGTTCCCAGGGAGCGAGATGGTCCCGGTTCAGCAGGTACGCGGCACTCATCGGCCCGGAATCAGAGGCTTGAAGCATGCGCACATGAACATTGCCGATGAGGGTGGTGGCGTCCGCGGTCATCATTTGACTCTATCCGCGGGTGGTTTGTATCCGTTTCAGAGTGGGGTCCTTTGTCCCTTACGCCGCAACCGCGCGAGGACCACAGTTGATTCACGGGGAACTGTGGGGGAGTAGCTCCCAAGTGATTCGCCGTAGAAGGAGAAGCCATGAAGATCGAATCCTGGATTTTCGGAGGCCTGGCCATATTCTTCGTGCCCGTTGGGGTGGTCTACGGCTTTGTCACGGGCTGGACCGAGCCGGTGGGCTTCCTGGCGTTGTGGCTGGTGGGCGCCCTGGCCGGGCTGATCGGGGGCTACCTCGGGTACACCGGCAAACGGATCGGGATGCGTCCCGAGGACCGTCAGGACGCGGAGATCCACGAGGGCGCAGGCGAGCAGGGCCAGTTCAGCCCGTGGAGCTGGTGGCCGATCGCCGTGGGCTTTTCCGCCGCCGGAGGGTTCCTGGGCCTGGCCATCGGATTCTGGATCCTCTACATCAGCGCCGGATTCGCCCTGGTTGCGCTCATCGGCTGGGTGTTCGAATACAGCCGAGGGGATCACGCCCACTAGCAGTACTGCCCACGCGGGCGTGGTCCGTCCTTGCGGCCGGTCCCGCGGCGTCCCAAGCGGGGCGTGTTCTGGCTGGTGGCCATTTTCGCAATGCCCTTCCTCGGCGTAGTTGCCTGGTTGTATGTGCGGCCGGGGTCGCCGGACGCGAAAGGCCGGCATTCCGGCGTCGTACGCCTGCCTCCGAAGTTGTGAGAACCACACCGGGCCCACGACGGCGTCCCGACAGGTGTACGGAGTACACTTATCGGGAGGAAACGGCAAAACGAAAGGCGGCCGCATGACTCAGCAAGTGGAGGAAGCCACACGCCGGACCCCGCTGAACCGGGACCGCGTGCTGAGTGCCGCCGTCGTACTTGCCGATGAGGCGGGCATCGAATCACTCAGCATGAGGCGGCTCGCGCAGGAGCTCGGCGTGGTGCCGATGGCGCTCTACAAGCACGTCGCCAATAAAGAGGAACTCCTTGACGGCATGGTGGGCGTTATTGTCGGCGAGATCGATCCTCCTGTCAGCGGTGCCGACTGGAGGAACGCGGTCCGGCTGCGGATCCTCTCGGCGAGGAGGTCGCTGCTGCGGCATCCTTGGGTGCGCCAGGTGCTCGAATCCCGTACCAACAGGACGCCGGCGGTTCTGGGATACGTGGACTCGTTCATCGGGATGTTCCTGGCCGGGGGCTTCTCCGTGGATCTCACCCACCACGTCATGCATGCACTCGGCAGCCGGATGTGGGGATTTACCCAGGAGCTGTTCGACGACTCAGCCAACGCGGCGTCGGCCCCTGTAACGGCGGAAACCCAGGCGGCCATGTTCCAGGAGATGGCAACGCGGTATCCGAACATTCTGGAAGTCGCCATGGCGGCAAAACACGACGACGGCTCGGTGGTCGGGCAGGGCTGCGACGATCAGTTTGAGTTCGAGTTCGCGCTGGACCTCCTCCTTGACGGGTTCGGGCGTTTCCACGATCAGGGCTGGACGTCGAAGCGGGCGAAGCTGGCGAAGTAGCTCCGCGACACCGGGCTCTCTGTCGAACCCCAACGCAGGCATGTTAGCTTTTGCGGATGGACGTGCTCGACTGGCTGCTCGACTCTGACCCTGCGATCCGCTGGCAGGTCCTTCGCGACCTCACGGACGCACCGGCCCCGGAGGTACGGGCCGAACGGGCGCGCGTGGCCACAGAAGGCTGGGGCGCCCGCCTGCTCGCGCTGCAGGACAAAAACGGTCAATGGGACGGTGGCACATATTTCCCGTCGCCGTTCGACGACTCCGAGGACGGCCAGCCCTGGACTGCAACCACGTACAGCCTGTTGCTGCTGCGCGACTTCGGGCTCGACCCTCGCAGCGATGAGGCCCGCAACGCCGTCGCCCTCGTCCGCGACAACAGCCGCTGGGAGGAAGGCGGCCAGCCTTTCTTCGAAGGGGAGGTGGAGCCGTGCGTCAACGGAATGGCCGTGACGCTCGGCGCCTACTTCGGCGAGAATGTCGACGGCGTGGTGGCGCGGTTGCTGGGTGAGCAGCTCGCCGACGGCGGGTGGAACTGTGAGGTGGAACGAGGCTCCGTACGTTCGTCGTTCGGGACCACGATCAACGTATTGGAAGGCCTTCTGGAGTACGAGCTAGCGACCGGCGGCTCGCCCGCCTCGCTCAAGGCGCGGCAGCGCGCCGAGGAGTACCTGCTCGAGCGCGGGCTCCTCCGGCGCAGGACCACCGGTGAAGTGATCGACAGCGACTGGCTGGACTTCTCGTACCCGACACGCTGGTTTTACGACGTACTGCGCGGCCTCGACTACTTCCGTGCCACCGGCAACCGACCGGACGAACGCATCGCCGAGGCGGTGGAGGTGTTGCGCTCGAAACGGCAGCCTGATGGCACCTGGCTTCTGGAGAACTCCCATCCCGGCCGGATCCATTTCGCCATGGAGGATGGCGACGGACTCCCGAGCCGGTGGAACACCCTCAGGGCGTTGCGGGTGCTCGATTGGTACGAACGACCCTAGGGTCCGTCGATTCGGCCGGTGCTGCCGGTGCTGCCCCTGTGAATTAGGTTGCGCATTCCCTCGGAATGCGTGGCGGAGCTGGACGCAACTATGTACTGAGTGTATAGATGAGGTGTGAACAACACACTTACCCTCCTGGGGCTGCTGAGTCGGGAGCCCAGCTACGGCTACGACCTCAAGCATTCGTACGACCGCTATTTCGGAACGCAGAAGGCTCTGGCCTTCGGCCAGGTGTATTCCACCCTTGCCAGAATGGTCCGGGATGAACTGATCCGGGCACTGGGCGAGGAGACAGGCGGCGGTCCGGACCGCAAGAAATACGAAGTCACTCCGTCCGGCAAAGCACGGGTCCATCAGTGGCTGTTTACCCCCGACACTCCGTCCGAGGCCCTGCAGAGCGAGCTGTTCGCCAAGACCGTTGTGGCCCTGCTGATCGACGATGACGCCGACCGGCTGCTGGACGTGCAGCGTTCTGAGCATATGGCCAGGATGCGTGAACTGACGCGGCTGAAGAAGGACGCCGACCTGCTGCATGTGCTGATGTGCGACCACGGCCTGTTCCACATCGAGGCAGACCTGCGGTGGATCGACCTCACCATGGCCCGCCTCGCCCAACTCAAGAAGGAGCTCCAGGGCGCATGAGCACGATTGATACCCGGTCACCCATTCTCAGCGCCCGCGGGGTTCGTCACTCCTTCGGCCAGACGGAAGCGCTGCGCGGCATCGACCTCGACGTCCACCCCGGCGAAGTCCTCGCTGTCATGGGTCCCTCCGGATCGGGCAAGTCCACCCTTCTGCACTGCCTGGCCGGTGTTCTGGTCCCGACAAGGGGCAGCGTGACCTACGGTCCCTCCGCCGGGCGGCAGCCGGTGGAGATCAGCGCCCTCAGCGAGCCGAAGCGGGCCCGGCTGCGGCTGACCGATTTCGGGTTCGTCTTCCAATTCGGCCAGTTGTTGCCGGAGCTCAGTGCCGTGGACAACGTCAGCATCCCGATGCTCCTGGGCGGAACCAAGCGGTCCGAGGCGCGACGCCGGTCGGCGGACATGCTGGACCGCCTGGGACTCGAGGGGCTGGGCGCCAAGCTTCCGGGTGAACTGTCCGGAGGCCAGGCACAACGCGTCGCCGTGGCACGTGCGCTGGTGACGTCCCCCGCCGTGTTGTTCGCCGATGAGCCCACTGGCTCATTGGATTCCCTCGGATCCGAGAACGTCCTGACCATCATGCTCGAACTGGTCCGGGAGTTCGGCACGACGGTGGTTATGATCACGCATGACGCGCGCACTGCCGCTTATGCGGACAGGGAAGTAATAGTGCGCGACGGCGTGATCGGCGCCGGCTACCGGGTGTCCCCGTGAACCGGGGGTTGCTGAAACTCGCCGTGGTCGGCAGCCGGTCCTCCTACGGCAGGCTAACGGGAATCACGGGCGGCGTCGCCGTCGGAGTCTGCCTGCTGCTGTTGCTGTGGGGCGGCGCCAACGGACTCAACGCCCGGGACGACCGCGGTGCCTGGCTGCGCGAAACCGGCAGCCCCTCGGTCTCAATTCCGACGACGGCGGGCGATCCGACCGCATCTGGACCGGCCACTCCGGTTCCGCTGACCGCGGCCACCGTACTCATGAGGGCGAACCCGGTGGAGGTCTTCCGTGACCAGCTGATCAACCGCCGCGACTTCGCAGCCCTCGGCTCGACCACGGTCAAGATTCCCGGAATCGCCAGCCCGCCTGCGCCGGGCGAGTACTACGCATCGCCGGCCCTCCAACACCTGATCGAAACCACGCCGCAGGACCAGCTGGGTGACCGTTTCGGGCAGTTCGTCGGCACGATTGGCGAAGCTGCACTGCCTGGCCCGGACTCCCTCATCGTCGTCACCGGAGCAACGGAGACGGAACTCCGCCAGAGCGGGCACGCTTTCCTGGTCTCAGCGTTCACCACCAATCCCTACGGAGCCAGCGCGGCCGCGTACAGCACCGTCCTGCTCATCGGCGCCATCGCGGTCTTCTTCCCCGTACTGCTGCTGATCAGCATCGTCACCGGCCTGGGAGCAGCTCAGCGCAGGGAACGCTTCGCCACCCTGCGGCTGATTGGCGCATCCCCACGGACGATCTCGCGCATCGCCGCCGTCGAAACCGCAGTGCCCAGTCTGATCGGGGCAGTGTTCGGCGTAGTGCTCGCCGCCGTGCTGAGGCCGGCCACCGCCCAGATAACGGTCAACGGCACCAGGATGTTCGAAGCGGATCTGGCCACGGGCTGGGAGGCGGCCACCGCCGTCGTCGTACTGGTTGTGACGGCATCGTCCCTTGTGGCCGCCTACCGCACTTCCCGGGAAGGCATTGGTCCCCTGGGAGTGACACGGGCCATGCAGGAAAGAACACCCAACGCGTGGCGGATGGTGCCGCTGCTGGCCGGACTGGCTGCCATGATCACGGCGGTTCTCCTCATCCGTGTCCTGGAAGTACGGGTGCCTTGGCTTGAATCCCCGCTGCTCATCGGCGGATTCGCGCTGACCCTCGTGGGCATAGTGGTCGTCGGTCCCTGGCTGACACAGCTCGTGAGCCGGATGGGGCTCCGCCAGGCACGCAGCGCGGCAGCAGTCATCGCCGCCAGCCGGATCCAACGAACACCGGTGGCGACGTTCCGTTCCGTTTCCGGCCTGGTGATCGCAGTGTTCGTCGTCTCCGTCTTCGCCGGGGCATCCAGCATCATTCAAGAAGCGGAGGCGCCCGCGGCCCGCCCCGGTCTGCTCCAGCCCGCCAGCCTCCACGCTACGGTGGCCGCCGGATCCAGCCAGGACCAGGTGGCGGAGGCCGCGCGGCGGGCCGGGCAACTCCCGGGAATCCGGAGCGCGACCATCGGCTACGGACCAGCAGCCCTTAACCAAAGGGACGCCGGTCCTGAAATCTTCCTTCGTGCCGAGGATGCTCCTGGCCTGGGATTCGAGGACATCCCGGAAACGGAGATCGTCGCCGTTGATTCGTCATTCCTCCACTACTGGACAACGCAGCCACTGGTGCTGACCCGGGCTCCCGCCCAGAACCTCGACGGACTGGTTCCGGTCGTCATTGTGGTCGCCGCGGACGGGACACCCGAGGCCATGGACCGCGCCAGGACGGCACTCGACGGTTCCGGCGTCACAGCCATCCCGGCCACCTCCCCGCTGGACATCAAACTGCAGTCCTCCGCCCGCCTGGTTCAGGGCCTGGCGGTGCTGGCGTACCTCGGCATGTTCGTGGCGATTGCCATCGCCGGGCTTTCCCTGGCCGTCGCCACCGCGTCCGCAGTGTTGGACCGAAAACGAGTCCTCGGCCTGATGCGGCTGATGGGGATGCCCGTGTCCGTCCTGCGCCGGATTATCACGCGTGAGGCGGCCGTCCCGCTCCTGACCGTGCTGCTGCTTTCCATAGCTCTCGGGTTCCTCGTGGCCTGGCTGATGGTCACCGGCATCAATGACACCTATCGGGTGACGTGGCCGGCGACCGATTACTTCGCAGCCTTGGGCCTAAGCCTGGTCCTGGCACTGGCCGCCGTCGGATCAACCTTCAGTCTCATCCGTGCGGGCACCGCAATCACAGCCACACGATTCGAGTGAGACCTCCTGCCGCACGTCAGAAGGTTCGGCGGTACGGCGGTACGCTCAGAAAATGATTGGACGAGTTGATGAAGTCGTAGTGGATTGCCAAAACCCTGCCACACTGGCGGAGTTCTGGTCCTCGGTCCTCGGTGGCGAACCAGTGCATCGAAGCGATGCGTGGTCCTTCATCGATCCGCCGGGATGGACGCGCCTAGCCTTCCAGCGGGTGCCAGAGAACAAGCAAGGGAAGAACCGCCTTCATATTGATGTGCACGTGGACGATGTGCCGGCAGCCTCTGCCGCAGCTGAAGCCCTCGGAGCTGTCAGGATCGGCATGATCCACATAGATACTGTCGGCACGTTCCAAGTGCTCCAGGATCCGGAAGGCAACGAATGGTGCGTTGTGCGCTCAGCCACAGGCGGCACAGGCTAGGCTGGCCGCGCCGGCGGTGTGGGCATGCAGGCTCGGCGAGCTCTCATCATCAGAACCACTATATGTGTGCCTTTTCCGGTACTTCCCGCGCGAGAAGGACCGCCACCAGGCCGAGCGCCGAGCCGGTGACGCGTTGCTGCCACTTCGTCCAGCTCGGCCGGGCGGAGAGGAATGCAGAGATCGACCCGGCACCGAGGACAAGCAGTGCGTTCACAAACATGCTCAGGGCAACCTGGATCGCTCCGAGGGAGAAGCCCTGGACCATTGTTCCTCCCCGGCCCGTGTCGATGAACTGCGGAATGAGCGCGAGATACATCAAGGCTGTTTTTGGGTTCAGCAGGTTCGTGAGGAGGCCCATGCGGAAGAGCTTGCGTGCGGAATCGCGAGGGACTGCGCGAACTTCGAAAACGCCGCGACCGCCGGGCTTAAGTGCCTGCCACGCGAGGTAGGCCAAGTAGAGGACTCCTGCGGCTTTCATTCCGGCAAAAAGCCACGGCACCGCGACGAACACCATCGCGAGCCCGAGGTTCGCCATCGTCATGTAGACGAGGAAGCCAGCGCAGGTGCCGGCGAGAGAAATCATTCCCGCTACTGGTCCTTGACTCACACTGCGTGAGACCAGGTAGACCATGTTCGGGCCCGGCGTGAGTGCCATGCCGAGTGCCGTTAGGGCCATCCCGCTTGCCGCGGCCATCGAGACCCCCGTTCCGAAGTCCGTGGCCGCGATCACGCGCGCACCGCCCTGCTCGCGGGATACAAATATCGTGTCTGCGGATCGGCAGTCCAAGGAAAAATCGTCATGGCTCCAACAATGATGTAATAGCCTTATGCATCTCAACCCTTACGGTGAATACGCAGTACTCCTCGCCGCCTCGTTGGCCAACGATTGGCCAGCCGATAGGGACGCTCTCGTGCAGCGGACTCGTGAGTTCGGTATGACGATGGACTACAAGCTCTCCGTCGGAGACGATCATGAGCAAACCCGCGACGTCATAGACGCGTGGCTCTCAGTCGTCGATGAACACGATCCACGGAACAGGGCCGCTCTCTTGAACGCCCAGATGGCTGCTGCCGCCGCCTATCCGCGCCTCACCGATCACGACGGCGAAGGATGGCATCTTCACTACCGCGACCCCGACCAGGCTCTTCCGCATGTATTGCTCGCCGTGATCAGTGTTGGAACTGCACTGCACCTCAGCACTCGCGGCGCTCATAGGCTCGGCCGATGCGCCGCAGGCGATCCGTGCAGGGCAGTCGTCGTCGATGTCACCCGCAACGGCCGCCAGCGCTACTGCTCCGTGCGCTGCGCAAACCGTGACAACGTCCGCAAACACCGTGCACGCGCGAAGCAAGGCCGCATCGTGTCGTAAGCCGGCCGCCATCAAGGCTGACGGAAAACACACGCCATCCTCGCACCAAACGCCTCCCTCCTGAACCGCATCAAGACGCTCATTCAACAGGGAATTGATGTTCCCTTGTGTTTAGGCAGTGTGCGAATGTGATGGTATGGACTACAGCAAAGATGCTCGCGTGGACCACTACATAGGATCGCTCCCCGCGTGGCAACAGGTGATCTGCCAACGGGTCCGTGACTTGGTCCATGCCGCCGATCCCGAGGTCTCGGAAGTCATCAAACGCTCCGTGCAGCCCTACTTCGTCCTGGACGGCAACATCTGCGCGCTCCTCGCTGCGAAGGATCACGTCAACGTCTTCCTGTACGACGGCGGCATCGTCCCGGATCCGCAGAACATCATCACCGCCGGACACGACAACAAAACAGCCCGCACCGTCGCCTTCCGCGAGGGCCAGGCTGTGAATGGGCAGGCACTCGGCGAAATGTTCAGGGCAATCATCGCCAACAACCGCGCCGGCGGCTGGCGGAAGATCAAGGGCAGCAGGTAAAGAAGTTCTCCAGCAACAGAAGGGCACCTCAATGACGAACCGTGAAACCCGTTCCGTCGGCGCTCCCTGCAGGGTCGACACTTTCCAGCCGGATCCCCGGGCCGCCGTGGACTTCTACGGCCCGCTTTTCGGCTGGATTTTCGACGATCCGACCCCGATGCCGGCCGGCCTCGACGGCGACTACTTCGCTGCGCGCCTCGGCGGGAGGCGGGTGGCCGGGATCGGCCAAGCGCCGCCGTCATCGCCGCCGATGTGGAACACCCACGTGCGCGTCGACGACGTCGGGGAGTCCCTGGCTCGCGCCGAGCAGGCGGGAGGTGCGTGCCTGGCAGGCCCCTTTGGTACCGGTTCGGATGGCGTCCTTGCTGTGGTGGCAGACGCCACCGGCGTCCCGTTCTGCCTGTGGCAGGGCGGCGAGAGCGACGGCGATGAGCTGGCGAATGAGCCGAACTCCTGGGCAATGAGCTCGCTGCATACGCCAGATATCGAACGAGCCCAGGCGTTCTACGGCGCCATGTTCGATTGGCAGCTCGAGCCGGTGCCGAACGCTGCCGTCTCGCTGTGGCGGCGCGCGGGCCGGGTCGTGGCCGTCGTGACGGCGACGGACGGCGTCGCGGTCCCGCCCCATTGGAGCGTCAATTTCGCTGTCCGCGACGCGGACGCCGTCGCCCAGCACGCCGTCGCGCTGGGCGGCACCCTCCTGATGGCGCCGATGAACACGCCGGGATTTCGCAGCGCGGTGATCGGTGACCCCCAAGGCGGCTTCATTGCGGTCAGCGCAGCTGCCGGCTGATCCCCCACACTCGTATCCGGCTTCGATCCCGGGTCTCGCCAAAGGTGCCGATTCATGCTGTGATGGCTAGCAGGCAGTTCATGGGGTAATCCGCTTCAGGAGTCATAATGACGACGAAACAAACCCTCGATTCGTTCGACGTTCCCCGCATGCGGGACCTCCTTCTCCTCACAGGTGCTTTCGCTACAGGCCTTTCCTGGTGGATCGGAATGACGGCCTTTGTACACGCCGGTGGCCTGGCGAGCGGCGGAGCTGGATTCGTCTTGTTCCTCAGTGTTCCCATGTTGGCGACTCTCGCGATTTACCGCTCGCTGCGGCGTCGGAACGCGTCAGCTGTGGAAGTTTCGGCAAGTACTCGCAGCCACGGTAGCCACCGCCGCTCCGTCGCAGGGCGTCACAGCAGGCGCCTTGCCCCGGAGCCGGCCGGCCGCGGTGGCCTCACCAGCCTGCACGTGTTGAATCGCCCGGCGACGCGGGACTTTCTAGTCATCGTCGCGGGCTTGGTTTCGGTTCTTTGTTGGTGGATCGGCATGACGGCGTACATGAACGCCGGCGGCCTGGCCCATGTGGAAGCACTTGTGTTCCTGACTGTGCCGGTCCTGGCAACCGCTGGAACTTTCCTTGCCGCACGCCACGCCGGCGCTGGCTCCCGCAGTTAACGCAGGCCCCCGGCCTCAGCCCTGGGCTTCCGGAAACGGGGGAGGGCCGACGATCTCGATGCCGCCGTTCACCCGTCCTGATTCGCGGATGCGGTCAAAGTTCACCGTCCCCGGCTCGTTTCCGGGCTCGAGAGGTTCGCTGGCGCCGTCGTAGAACGCCTGTGCCGTGCCGGGGGTGTGCAGGCAAAGTACGCGTGTCTTGTCCTGGAGGGCTTTGAATGCGTGCGGTACGCCGCGCGGTGCGATGGTGACTCCGCCGGCAGCGACCCGGTGTTCGGTTCCGTCCATGTTCATCAGGATCTCCCCGGCCAGGACGTACATTGTTTCATCGGAATCCGGATGCGTATGCATGGGCGTGACTTTATTGAGGGACATCTCGTCTTCGAAGAGGAGGAACGCTCCCGCGGTGTCTTCTTCGGTCGCCTTCCACGTGTGCATCCCGCCGCCGAAGAACCAGCGCCTGGCCCCTTCCCCCGGTTGCCTGACGATTGCTGATGCGGCCTTTTTCGTCTCCATGATTCTCGCCCCGATGCGTGGTAGGAAGACTTATGAGACAGACGTCCCATAACAAGACTCAGGTATCATGAAAAGTATGTCAAGACCTTACGCGGACTTTGGCCGGACGGGCCAGAAGCGCCGCACACTGGATGCCTTGGTTGCGGCGGCACGCTCGTTGGTTGCGTCCGGTATTTCGCCGACCGTGGATGATGCGGCGCAGGCCGCCGGGATAGCGCGGGCCACGGCCTACCGTTATTTCTCGGGGCAGCGGGCGTTGCTGGCTGCGGCCCATCCGGAAACCGCGCGGACGTCGCTGTTGCCGGCGCCTCCGCCTGATGGCGCGGCGGAACGGCTGGATGCGGTGGTGGTGGAGTTCACCAGGATGATTGTCGAAACTGAATCCCAGCAACGCACCATGCTGCGGCTTTCGCTTGAACCGACGAGCGGTGCAGGGCGTGACCTCCCTCTCCGGCAGGGTCGGGCGATTGCCTGGATCTCCGAAGCGCTTGCACCGCTCAAGGGGAAGATGACGGACCAGGACATTCATCGGCTGGTCCTGGCAATCCGAAGTGCGATAGGAATCGAGTCCCTGGTCTGGCTGACTGATGTTGGTGGCCTTAGCCGGGAAGATGCCATCGCCTCGATGCGCTGGACCGCCGCGGCCCTCTTGTCGCAGGCTCTGGCGCGCGGTCTTCCGGCCAGCGCGCCAATGCCCGGTGTCACCATTGTTCCGGGCACTGGCGCCGCTACCGCCGAGAGCAGTTCCTAAGGAAACGACCTCTCACAAAAACTGTATGCCTAACGCCCGGATCCGGCTTGAGTGGCCGCTACCTGTTTTACCCGTCTGGGTCACTCTTGGACATGAGCTGTCCTGTGCTCAGAACGGGCCGGCTACGCAGGACCGCCGTCTGGTGTTCCACGACTTTCCGGACGGGCCACTACGGAGGCGACCGCCGCGGCCAGTGCCGGAACGTAGAGCCAACCTATGGTTGCAGACGCAATGATGGTGAAGATGGCAAGTGCGACGGTGGTCGCGACTGACGCATATTGTTGTGCGCGTCCCGTTAGCACAAGAGGTAGCCCGGTTAGGGCCACGGGGATGAGCAACGGCACGAAGACGGAGGGCCCTGCAGTCTCAAACAGGGTCGAGGTAGTGACCTGGTCTGGCCCGTCGTTTGTCAGTCTTACGTTGACGTACAGGGGAACCAGCAGTGCCACGAGGGCAACAGCAATCGTGAGCGAAAACGCAATGATCTGGCGAATACTCATCGGATGCCAGCGGCGTCTCATATGACCCCTACTGCAACACATTCCTCCTCACTTTCAATCTATAGGGCACCGGGGGGCTTGCCGCAAGACCCGGGTTGGGCCGCAGAATTGAGAGCCGAAGTCAGGACCTACGGAATTGGGGTAGCGACATGTGCATCCACCTAGACCGCCGCGCCCGCGCTACGAGAAGCGCTCTCCAACTGGTTCGGCAGATCGCTCAGCCCAGAAAGGAACTGATGACGTGCCCCTGACCACGAGCGCGTTCAACCTGCCCGCCCACCTCATGCCCAAGGCCGATCCGAAGCTGATTGCCGGTGACGAGCAGCATTTCGCGGCCATCGCGGAGAGCCTCGGGCAGTCGATCGCCGAGCTGTCCGACCGTCTCGGTGCCGCACGCAGGGCGCCCGGCCGCACGGGCCAGGAGGCGCTGGAGCGGGACGTGGAGATCCGCCGGCTGACCTCTCGCCTGCGCGCCCTGCGTCGCTTCGGTTTGGACCTGTGCCTCGGACGCATCGTCAGTGCTGACAACCCCGAACCCGTGTACATCGGACGTCTTGGCCTCACGGACAGCGAGGGCCGTCGGCTGCTCGTCGACTGGCGCTCGCCCGCGGCTGAGCCGTTCTTCGGAGCGACGAACGCCAACCCGATGGGGCTGGCACAGCGCCGCAGATATCGCTGGACCCGCGGCCGAATCAGTGACTACTGGGACGAGGTATTCACCTCGGACGGTTTTGAGGGGCAGGCGTCCCTGGAGGACCTTTCCGCTTTTATGGCCAGTCTGGGGAGCAGCCGGTCTGCTCGGATGCAAGACGTTCTCGCCACCATCCAGGCGGACCAGGATGCCATCATCCGGGCGTCATCGCGCGGTGCCCTGGTCGTCGACGGCGGTCCGGGCACAGGCAAGACCGTCGTCGCGCTGCACCGCTCCGCCTACCTCCTCTACTCCGACCCGCGCCTTGGTCACCGCCGGGGCGGCGTCCTGTTCGTTGGTCCACACCGGCCCTACCTGGCCTACGTCGCCGATGTCCTCCCCAGCCTGGGAGAGGAAGGAGTGCAGACCTGCTGACGAGTGGGCCGAGGCGTTTGAAGCGCCGGTGTCCGGCACCCCGCACAACGAGGCACGGGACGAGGTCTGGGAGGAGCTGCTCACCATCCTCGTGGACAAGTTCGACGGCGGCGACGTCCCGGAAGGCGTGCTCCGCCGGGCTCTCACCGAGAATGCGGAGTTGGTGGAGACATTCAGCCGAGCGTGGCCGCTGCTCGACTACACCGACGTGGTCAGTGATCTTTGGTCAGTGCCCGCGTACCTGCGCCTGTGTGCGCCCTGGCTGAACGCTGCAGAGGTCAGGAAGTTGCAGCGCCCGAATCCCAAGGCCTGGACCGCACCCGACCTACCGCTCCTGGACGCGGCCCGGCAACGGCTCGGCGACCCCGAGGTGTCGCGACGCGTGCGTCGGCAGAACGCCGCCCTGGCTGCAGAGCGTGAGCTCATGGACAGGGTGGTTGACGACCTGATTGCGGCAGACGACTCCGAACTGATGGTGATGTCGATGCTGCGCGGGCAGGACATGCAGGACAAGCTGGTCGACGAGGACGCGTTGCCGACCGCCGACCCGGACACGCTGGCCGGCCCGTTCGCCCACGTCGTCGTGGACGAGGCGCAGGAGCTGACCGATGCGGAGTGGCAGATGCTGCTGCTCCGCTGCCCGTCGCGGAGCTTCACCATCGTCGGGGACCGCGCCCAGGCCAGGCACGGGTTCGCGGAGTCGTGGCTGGAACGGCTCGGGCGGCTCGGGCTGACCAACGTGAACCTGGCGGCCCTCAGTATCAACTACCGAACGCCGGAGGAGATCGTGGCGGGAGCCGAGCCGGTCATCCGGGCCGTGATCCCGGACGCCAACGTGCCGACGTCCATCCGCAGCGGCGGCATGCCCGTCGTCCACGGATCGACGCTGGAGCTGAACTCGATCCTGGACACCTGGCTCGCCGCGCATGCTGACGGGATCGCCTGCGTCATTGGCACGGGTGACGTCGGGGATGGCTCGTTCGGGGCAACGTCCCGCGTCAGGTGGCTGACCCCGGAGCTGTCGAAGGTGCTCGAGTTCGACCTGGTGGTCCTCGTCGACCCGGAGGGGTTCGGCACGGGGATCGAAGGAGCGGTCGACCGCTATGTCGCGATGACACGTGCGACCCAGCAACTCGTCATCCCCACAACCCCTAACGGTGGCGAAAAATCATGATCGTGGCACTGGCGCTCTAGAACCAAAGAGACTGGATGATTCCAATAGCGCCATCGCCACGATGAGTATGAAAAGGAACCCCAGTTTGTCCCACCCGCCAGCATTCTCGAACAGCAACCAGAGGGAACCGGCAAGGACGAACGGCACCGCGGCCAGGATGAGCGCCCGGTACCTGATCCATTCCCACATGACCATTCCCCCCTGGAGAGTATCCGGTTGCTTCAACCGGCATTCTGCGATGCCGCATACCCGTACTGCGACATGAGCTCCGACACGGAGGCCAGCGCCCCGAAGGCCACAAATGCTGGGGCCACGGAGCCAGCCTGGGTGATGCTTGCGCTGCTGGTCCAAGGTGCCGGCTCCGGCGTATCATGAGGTCGCGGAACGGAAGGCAATCGGGGCCGCTTGGCATGATCAACGATGGCGAACGCAGGGAAGCGCAGACGGAAAACGTGGCGCTCGTTACCGGCGCGAGCCGAGGCGTCGGCCGCGGTATCGCACTTGGCCTTCTGGCGGCGGGGTTTCGCGTTTACGGCTCGGGCCGCTCGATCGAGCAGGCGGACCTGCCGCGGGAGATACGGCGCCTGCGCTGCGACCATCTCCAGGACGAAGAGACGGCAGCCGTGTTTGAGGCGATCCGGTCCGAGTGCGGCAGCCTCGATCTCCTCGTCAATTGCGCGTGGGGCGGCTACGAGAAGATGGTCGAAGGCGGCGCGTTCACTTGGGCTGCGCCGTTTTGGGAGCAACCGCCGCATCGCTGGACCGGCATGATGGACGCCGGCGTGCGCGCGGCATTTGTGTGTTCGGCGCACGCGGCACGAATGATGACGCCGCGCCACCGCGGCCTGATCATCAACATCAGCTTCTGGGCGGCGCAGCGTCACCTCGGCAACACGATCTACGGCATCGCAAAAGCGGCGACGGACAAGATGACATCGGACATGGCCGTCGAGCTGAGACCGTTCGGTATCCCCGTAATCTCGCTCTACCCCGGTCTGGTTCGAACCGAGTCCGTTCTGGCAGCGGCGAAAAGTGGCATGTTCGATCTCTCGACCAGTGAGAGCCCTGAGTTCATCGGCCGCGTCGTCAACGCGCTTTTCCACGATCCGAACCTGATGGCGCGGACGGGCCAGGTGCTGGTCGCTGCCGCGGTAGCGAAGGAGTTCGGCGTACTGGACGTTGACGGAAGTTCGCCGCCGGCGCTGACACTTGGGGACGTCTAGCCGAACCTAGACTCCAGCCCGGTGTCCGGTTGTCGACTTATGCTCGAACCCATTCCCGGACAAGCGCAACGAATTCGTCCTGCCTTGCCGTGGCGACCTCAGCGCTTGGAAAGATCACTTGGCCGCGGTCTTGCCCGATCATTTCCAGCAGCCCGGTCCACTTGGCGGTGTCAAAATGAAAGTCATCCTCGATGGTCTTTGCGCCGCGGTGAAAAATTAGCTGAACGTGATGAAGCGGCCGCAAATTAAACGTGACCCGATCAACAGAATTGAAGCAGAAGCTTGGTGCCCTCCATTTGATACGCTCCGACATCGCATCATCCGCGTCGAGGACAGCCAACCGCAGGCGCTCGATCACAGGCTTCAATGGATGGTCCAGCGTCTCAAGGAACGAATCAACCATCGGGTTTCGATTTAGTGTCATAAGGCATAGTCCATCACCTCCGTCGGCTGATGCGTGAGACAGGAGAGATCGGGGCCGAGGTATAACGAAGGCCCGCCTATGGGGGACAGGCGGGCCTTCGCAACTAAATGCTACAACGCTCTTGAATAGCTATCGAGTGGACGATACCGAACCCGACCGGGCCGAAGACTGGCAGTTCGACAAAAGAGTGCAAAGTCGCCAGATTGGCCAGCCCGGGGGACTGCAACCTTTGCATTGATTCTCCGTAACCCGTGCCGACCAGCAGCCGCAGCATTGTCTCGCCGGGATCGGGATGCCTCTCACTGCTCGTCGAGGAATAGCTCCTCGATCTTCAGGTCGAACAGCCGGGCGAGGCGGAAGGCGACAGGAAGGCTCGGATCGAACTTCCCAGTCTCGATTGCGTTGATCGTCTGCCGGGAAACGCCCACGCGCGGTGCCACGTCGGCCTGCGTCCAGGCGTGTTTGGGGATCGCTAGCCGGGCGTCTCGTTCTGCTCTCTTTGGGCCAGACGCTGGAGTTGCCATCTGTGCACGTCGGGCAGCCAATCCAACGTGGCCGATGGACCGACCCGCGGGTCGTCGGGAACACCGCCGTCGCGCAGTGCCTGGACGTACGCGCGATCCTGTTTGATTCGTGCTCGTACCTGCTCGGCTCCGCCGACTGAGCCGTGACCGGGGATGACGGCATCAACGTCGTCGGCCACGCTCTCGAGCAGCCGCAAAGCGGCGAGGTAGTCCTCGATCGGATTCGCGGCCCCTAGGTCGAGGAACGGCATCAGGATGTCAGAAAGCATGTCGCCGGCGACGAGGACGCCGCGCTCCTCAATTAGCAGAGCCGCATGGCCTGGGGCATGGGCCTGATGCTCGATGATCCGGACTTTGGGGCCATCCCAAGGAATCTGCGCAGCTTCGGCGGGCAGACCGGTAATGAGACCCAGCAGATCCATCGGGATCTCCACGGCGTACTCCGGCGGGAGCCCCACGGCTATGCGAGCCTTCCAGTCCGCGTTCGACAGCAGATCTTGGATAGTGGCCGCGCAGCGAGCTGTACCGTAACGGGGTACGTCGCCGAAGTTCGCGTGCCAGAGCACGTGGTCCCAATCAGAATGCGTCGAGAAGCCTGCCACGACGGGCTGGCCCAACTCGTGAAGGTCGTTCGCGAGGGTCGCCATTTCGTCGCCCGTTATACCGGGGTCGATGAGCAACACGCCGTCCCGGCCCTGCACGACAATGGAATTACTCTGGATGAACTCGCTCTCGTGAACTAGAACGCCCTCAGCCACTTCCTTCAGCATGAAATACCTTCCGCTTGTGGTTTCGAACCGCTTGTCGAGACGGTATTAGCTGGCGGTAGTAGATTGCAAGCACTATGGACGAAGCGGGTGAGCCGCGGTCGGGGTGCCCGATCAACGCGGCGATCGAGGCGTTCGGCGATCGCTGAACCCTGTTCGTCCTCCGCGACATCGTCTTCGGGGACCGTCGATATTCCCGGGAGATGCCGGTCGGCTCAGAGAGGGGATCGCCTCAAATGTTGACGACAGCGGTAGGTGATGGCCTCTTGGACAGTCTTACGGCCTGAGGCCTAGCAACACAGGCTAATTGGGCCGATCCGGGTGTCAGTCTTTCTGCAGTTTCTCGGCGAGCATCACGAGGATTCCGCTGGGGCCGCGGAGGTACGTGAGTTTGTAGACGTCGCCATAGGTCGCCACGCCGCGTAGCGGATGGCATCCGTGCTTCGCAGCTACCTCAAGGGCTTTGTCGATGTCGTCGACCGAGAAGGCCACGCGGTGCATGCCGATGTCGTTGGGACGAGTTGGGTTGGACTCGATCGCTTTGGGGTGGATGTATTCGAAGAGCTCAAGTCGACCATTACCGTCTGGGGTTTCGAGCATCGCAATTTTGGCGTGGTTGCCATCAAGTCCGACGGCAGTGTCGGTCCACTCCCCGCTGACCGTGTCACGGCCCACGACCGTGAGCCCGAGGTCGGTGAAAAAGGCGATTGTTGCTTCGAGGTCGCGAACGGCGATACCGACGTTCTCAAGTTTGATGGCCATGCGTTCAAGCTACCAAGGCGGACCGATTAGCTCCAGTGGCGAGCCGGGACTCGACTGAACAAGCACCGGCACTGATCACCCCTATGTACGCATGTGTCTGTTCGTTCAGAATGGCGGTCTTTTCACAGCTCGGTTTGGCGGTTCAGGTTCCCTCAGGCGGAACCGGCGGCGACCGGAAGGCCCGCGCCTGCCAGGTAGCTGGTGATGACGCTGGTAAACACTTCTTCCGGTCTCTCGGGGTCCTGCTGCCCGGTGATTGCGCCGGCCAGCAGCGGGTACTTCCCGGACTGGACTACATCGGAGAGGTACTGCAGGCGCACGTTCGCCGCGCCGGGGCCCGTCCCGGAGCTGTTGGCTGCTGCCAGCTCATTTTGTACGAATGCGGAGGTGATGGCCGTGATCATGGCCACGGTCTGCAGCTTTGCGGGGCCGGGCATGTCCAGCGTTTCCAGTGCGGACAAGGCATGCTCCAGATATCCGAGAGCGTTGGGTCCCATTGAGGGCCGGGTCAGTAGCAGCGGAGCCAGCCACGGGTGCCGGTGCATGATGGCCCGGCCTTGCCGTGCCAGGTTCAGCAGCTGGATCGGTGGTGGTTCATCGGAGGGGTCAAGGTCGTATTCACCACTGACCGTGTCAACAATGAGTTCGATGAGCTCGTCGTGGGATTTCAGATACCGGTACAGGGACGCTGCGCCGGCCCCGACGCCGGCGGCCACGCGTCGGATGGACACCGCCGCCAGGCCGTCCCGGTCGGCGATATCGATCGCCGCCGCGGCAATCCCCGCGCGCGAGTGCTCCGGTTTCGGCCCGACGCCGGAACGCTCCGGCCGCCGCCAGACGTCAATGGGGTCACGAGAGGGCATACCTGTTCCGCCTTTCGTCTGGCCGCTTGGGTTAGGTTCCGCACCCATTTGACTATATTCTTGATTGCGAACAGTGATCGCAATCAGGCGGAATGAGAAATGGCATGCGAGTACTCATGATTACGCCAGGGACCCGAGGCGATGTCGCGCCGATGGCCGGGCTCGGCAGCAGACTTCGGACCTTAGGTTTTGATGTCGCAATCGCAGCCAATACTGCCTATGCCCATCTGGTCACCACGGCGGGGTGCGAGCACCGCGAACTGCCCGGTGACATGAGCCACCTCGTCAGCCCCGCCGCGCCCGGGAAGAAGGCCACGGGCGCGGATCTGCGCAGCTATATGCGTGAACTCGGTGACTACTTCGATCTGGCCGCAACCGGCACACTTGCCGCGGCCGAGGCCGGCGCCGACGTGATCCTGGCTAACGCGGTCGCCCCGTTTGCCTATGACGTGGCCGAGGCACTTGGCATCCCCGCCATCGGCGCCCATCTGCAGCCGACCGAATCGAGCGCTGCCTACCCGCCTGTGGTTCTGGGGACCGCCCGTAGCCTGGGTCCGGCCGGAAACAAGCTGCTCGGTTCACTGATATCCGCGGGGAAGGCGCCCTATGACGCCCCGAGCGCCCGCATCCGCCAGGTGCTCGGCTTGACTAAAAAGGCCCGGTCCGCGTCCGAGCGGGCCCGAAGGAATGCCAACCGTCCTGTTCTCCACGGCATGAGTCCCACCGTATTTCCGCGTCCGGCGGACTGGCGATCCGGACTCGCCATGACTGGCTACTGGTGGCCAGAAGCCGAGCCGGGCTGGCAGCCACCTGCGGAGCTGGTCGAATTCCTCGCGGACGGACCGCCCCCGGTCTTCATCGGGTTTGGTAGCAGCGCGGCCCTGGACGCCGACTTCATGCTCGACGCCGCGCACCGCGCGGGTGCGCGCGCGGTGCTGCAAGGCGTGCAGGGTGTCTCAGGGCCCGGCGCCATCAGTATCGGAGCCGTTCCGCATGAATGGCTGTTCCCGCAGATGGCTGCGGTGGTCCACCATGCCGGAGCGGGGACCTCTGCGGCGGGGCTGCGCGCCGGTGTGCCGACGGTCGGCGTGCCGATATATACGGACCAAGCGTTCTGGGCCGCCCGGATCGCATCCCTCGGCGCGGGCCCGCAACCAATCCGTTACAGGGAACTCACCAAGGAACGGCTGGTCTCCGCCATCACGCAGGCGATGGCGACGCCGGACTACGCCGCACGCGCACGTCAACTGTCGGCAGCCCTCTCAACGGAAGACGGAACCGCGCCCGTCGTGGCAGCGCTCCGGTCCGCGGCAAAGCCGATCTAGCATTTCCAAATACGGTCGATATCTTTAGTCTTCCTCCTTCGATGCCTTGGGAAAGCGGGGCGCATTCGATGTGGAAAGTGTCCACGACGCATCTCCGACCGCACTGCGTCCCCGAGGACCAGACTGAGAATCGTGATGCACTCGAGATGCTTCCGATGACGCTTCCTTGGTTTCTGAATGGCTGCAGCCCTCAACTGGTCGTGCGGCGGTGTGATTCTTAGCAGCGCATTCTTGGCCTTCAGCGGTGCTGGCAAAGTCGCGGCCTTGGCAGGGAAGGAGGGTCTCGGATATGAGACTATGGGCACAATGCTCACAGGCGGGTTTGCCTTGGATACTTTGGACTATATGGGAACCGGCGAGGTGAGCACGCAGTGCAAATGACTCCGAGCAGCCTGTACGAGCGGATGGTGGACCGGCGGGTCAGGAAACTGGCGCCTCTTTGGGAGTCCAGGATCGGCGAGACGGGGCTGCGTCTGAATGCCGAGACTTGGGTGCGCTTCAAGTTGGGATGGCTGACCGCAGTACTTGGCTGTGCAGTGTTCGCCCCTGTCATATGGTCTGGGGCGGCTGCCGAAGTCACCGTTCCTCTGGTGCTCGCGGTGCTTATTACGTCTGGGGCACTAATGTGCTCAGCGCTACCGGTGATCAAACGCCATATGAAAGCCACCATGCAACACCTTGGGCTTCCCGAAAAACCTGCCATCACCGCTCAGGCGCTGCAGTCGCCGGAGGATTTCGACATATGGCTCCTTGAAACACGGCAATACCACAACCTTGAAGAATGACAAATAGCGAATGGGTACCGTTCTGGTTGTCCTAGCGGGTGCCAATCAATCAAACCGCTGCCCTCAGGTGAATGTGCTCAATAAAGCATCACTGCACGCCACCACTACTGATATATCCCGCAGAGGATGCCTGAGGAGCAGCCCGCATCGGGTTCCCTTGGGTCCCGCTGGCGTTCCGTCGCCGCGAGTGTCCCAAGGCGAGGGCCAGCTGGTGTCTGAGGTGTTCGATTTCCGTGGAGAGCGCGCGGTTCCGTTCTAGGGATGCGCTGAGCCTGGCGCGGAGTGACTCCGTGCTGGCGCTGCTTCGGCTTGTGCGAGGCTGCCGGGGCCGGCCCTCATGGCGCAGACCGATGATGACGGCGCGCAGGTCGGCCTGGGTGTAGAGCCAGGACCGGGATACCCCGGCGGCAGCCGCTACGGCTTCGAAGGTGACGGCTCCTCCCTCCTTTTCTAGTTCACGCAGTGCCGCTACAGCTTTGGAGCGGGTGAGTTCATGCCGGCGTTCGGCGGCCCGCCGGATGTGGTGGCTGTTATCTGCCCGCACGGCTGTCCTCCTCGTGTTGATGGTCAGGGTTTGTGTGCGTTTCGGTGTCGAGAGTTTGGATGATGCGGTCCAGGTTGCCTAGTACCTGGGTGTTCATTTCGGCCAGCCGCTGCTGGCCCCGGGCTTCAGCCGCGGAGATGATTTGAACGACCTGTGTGCGGTGTTCGCGGTGTTGCGGGAGGAAGTCTGCTGTGGTGATGAACATGGGACAGGTCAGGCACGCGTTGGCATGCGGGCAGGTCTTTTGCACCGGGAGACCGCAGTAGCCGTTGGGGAGCGCTTGGGTTGCCCTGCCGAGACGCTGTTTGGACCAGGCGGCCTCGGCGAGGGGGCCGTCGGGGTCAAGTTCGACGACGCTGCCGGATGCGTTGACTTTCCGTGCGGCTTCCCAGTGCCGCCGGATGGTTGTATCGCTGAGTCTGGCGTAGTGGGCGGTCATCTGGTGGGAGTCGTGGTCCAGGATCCTGCGCACGACTTCCTGCGGGACGTCGAGGTTGATCAGTCTGGTGCCCAGGGTGTGACGGAAACGGTGCGGGCTGACAACGGCAGGGTTGCCGTTTTCATCGGTGACGTTGCAGTCTCTAACCCATCGCCGAAGAGCGGTGCTATATGAGCCTGCGCTGATGTGTCCGGCGCCGTAAACGTCCACCATGTCATGGGCGAAAAGCAGGCGTGTCCCGGAATTGCTCGTGCCGTTGACGTAGATGATCTGCTCCGCGATGGCCCGTTCGAGTTCCTCATCGATGGGGACGAGCGCCTCGCGTTTCATCTTGTGGTTCAGATACCGCAGATACGGGGCACCGTCCTTGTCCCGGGTGATGCAGTCCTGGGTCAGGGCCACGGTGTCGCTGATCCGCAGCCCGCACCGGATCAGAATCAGAGTGATCAGCCGGTGATGCGGGCTGGCCATTTTGGCGAGATTTTCCGGGTTTTCCAGCTGGGCCATGACGTGTTCACTCAGTGCCCGGGGTTGTCGGACCGTCTCTTTGGGATAGTCCTCGGTGTAAATCTGGGCTGTACTGGGCAAGTCGGTCACCCATCCGTGGCGGCGCATGGTGAGGAGAAATGTGTTGAACTGGCCGATCCGGATCCGGTGCGATGGAGCTCCTGCGCTGTGGGTATGCAGGTATGCCAGGAACCCTTCGATTAGCTCCCGGTCTATATCGGCGGTGCCGGTGACCGGGATCCTCGTTGAATCAAGAAAGGCGTTGAAGCTTTCCACGGCTTTGGTTCCCAGCACCGCGGATTCAATCGTTAACCCGGTCGTCAGCCGCCAGCGGGCCCATCGTTTGGCCAGCTGCTTTAACCAGGGCCGCGTGATGTTTTCGAAGTGGACCGTGACTTGGCTGCGGGCGTTGATACCGAGGGCCCTGGCATGCCAGACATCCTTGGGAAACTCGGTATCCCACGGCGCGGCGCCCGCCCCGGTCTTCCCCATGGGGCCCGTCCGGACCGGCGGCGGGTCGATGCTGCTGTCCGCGCCGGGGGCCGCTGCCGGGTCGTTTCGTGAGGGCAGAGGATGCAGGGTGGTCATATCGTCACCGTCCTGGTGGCGAACCAGCCGGCATCGGCCAGTGCGCGGCGGGCATCATCGCTGGTGATATGGGCGTAGGTTTTGACCGTCGTCGTCAGGCTCGCATGGCCCAACAGTTTGGAGACCACCTCGACCGGGACGTTCTCCCGAAGCATCCGGGTGGCATAGGTGTGCCGGAACCAGTGCGGGTCAAACCCGATGCCCGTCTGCCGCCGGAGCCGCCGCACCAGATCATGGACGGCGGCATATGTCATCGCTTCCCCGTGGGGTCGGCCCCACAGGTTGACGAAGACGTAGTCGGAATCCAGGTCACCGTATTCGACGTCGAGGTAGTCGGCATACAGCCGGATCAGTTCGGCGGTGACGGGGACTGTGCGCGAATGAGGCGACTTTGCGCGCGCACCATTGGAGTTGTCACGCCGGCGGACCGTGATTTCCCGTTCGGCGACGGCGATGTCCTCATGCCGGAGCCCCAGGGCTTCACCGACGCGAATACCGGCGTCATGGAGCAGTGCAAACAGCAGCCGGTCCCGGAGGTGCCCGCACGAATCCAGGATGCTTTGGACCTCATCTGGGGCCAGCAGGCGGGGAATCCTTGCCGTCACGGGAAGCTTCACCACCCGGCCGCTGTTTCGCGGCACCCTTGCTGATGTGGTGCAGGAAGGGTTTCCATCCTCCCTGGCGTGCGGACGGGTCCCAGCACGTGATCAGCTCGCCCAAGTCGAGGCCATGGCGGGCGGCATTCTGATAGAAGATCGATACGGTGGAAAGCTTGCGGTTCACCGTTGCCTCACCGCAATGGTGCCCGATGGCCGGAAGCACAGAGAAGACCTGGCCACGCATATCAGGCGGACGCCGCAGCCACCGGATGAAGGCCCCCACGTCTTCCAGCTTCACCGACTGCCAGTCACGTCCGTATTCGTCCAGGAAAACGAACCAGTCCTTCAAATCGTGGGCATGGGCCTTCATCGTGTTCGGTGACCGCTCGGTCTCGGCCAAATACCGCAGATACCGCTCCGCCGGTTCGACCACGCCGGTCGCGCCGATCAGCGTGAACGACACCGCATTGCTTTCCGGATCCAAAACCTTCGATACCCGCATCGCCGCTCCCGTCAGCTGCCTAGTGGACGGACAAGACGCTAACCCATCCACAACGCAGCAACCAGAACCCCAAACCCCCGTGCACTACATGACAGACGTAAAGAGGAGGACTAAAGATATCGACCGTATTCGCTACAAACCAACCGACTTGTTCAACGGATTCGATGTGTGAATCGCGGCGGTATGTGGCGGTAAATGGCGGGTGTCCCTTCGAGGAAGCCGTTAGGAGCCGGCGTGCCTGTAAGCAGTCCCGCGACCGGTTGAACCGGCGCGGATCATCTACTCGTCCTCAGAAACCTCATCGTTTGCCGTTTCCTCGATCCAGTCGATTGCCTCATCCGAGAGGAAGAATCCTTCCGGAGCGGTTTCCCCAACCCAGGAAGCATCTGCCGTGGGTGCGCCTGCCACAGCCGTGATCTGATCCAGAATGTTCGGCGGCACAACGTCACCGTTGTTGTTGATCAACCATTGCTGCGTTGACGGGTCCACCCTTGGCCACCACTCTTCAATGCGCATGGCCTTATCTTGACACGGCGCCAAACTGTCCGATAGCCCAACCCTGACCGGTCAGTTTCGAGAGGATGCCTCGGGAGAAGCGGTCGCTCGGCGCAGTAAAGGAAAGCCTCGAAGGGGTACGGGGACAATTCTGTTCGGCACTAGCGCGTTCCGGCTGTCCGTGATTCAGTTCGTTCATGCCATCGCAACCGCCGGAGAAGCCAGTCAGGGGCAAGTCGTCGACCCGGGCCAGTCCCGAAGTGAGGCGCAGGCTCGCACGCATTGCCTACTTTGCAGTTCCGTTCACCGTGGTCTCGTTGGTCCTACAACTTCTCCCGTTCGACTCGTTAGCTTGGCAGGTAGCCAAGACGGCTTTCCTGCTTGTCGGTGCCATCGTCCTTGGGGTCTGGGCGACCCGCTTTTCACGGTGGCAGCGGGATGAGTACTGGCGCGAACAAGGCAGAGACCCCAAACATCCCGAACGCTTTCCCCAAAGGGCAGGGGACTGACGGACAGGCGCATGATCATTGATCTCACTACTTGGATTCGCTGTCTTGAGTCCTTCTGATGACAGAATCCAGCCGTGTCTTACCGGGAGTCCCTGCCCCACACGCCAAGCCTCGCTGGGGCCGCGAGCAGTCAAGCCGTCGCTTGTAATTGGTGCACTATTCGGTGTTCGGCTGAGGAGCCCTTACCGGGCGGAAAATTGGCTCTCCGACAAGTGAGGGCCAAGAGTCGCAAGGAAGGGGCAAGCCAGAGGAAAGCAATCCTCGACGGGTCGCCGCGAGCCCGTAGCGAGGTTAGAAAATTCGGATACTCCCACGCCCTGAGTGGCGCCTACTTTTCAGGGGAGGCTCTTCACTTGGGGCATCGAAGCGATCGGGCTGATTTCGGAATTGTGCGATTTGCTCGTCCCGCTTCACCTTCCGATTGATGAAGATTGTTGAGACTCCTCCAATTGCTCCGGCCGCTACGAGGAAGAGAACGCCAAGCCATCCCAAGACCTGGTAGGTTACCCAACACATGACCAGGAACCAGACCACCCATATGGCGCGCTTCGTCGTTTTGCTCATGCCTCATGCTATTGATCACAGCATTCCTCGGATAGGCGAAATGACCCTTGTGAGATCTATTCGTCCAGCAAGCCGAACCCTCTGAGAAGCGACGGAAGCCGAACCCTGATCGGACAATTCGAAGGTCCGAAAAGGATCCTTTACCGGGCGCCGCCGCGAGTGAGCGTGACCAGTAACGGTCGTATTCGTGCGCTGGCCACACCGCATCGTCCGCGGCTCCTGACGCCGCGCCAATTCGCGGAACGCCGACACTGACCTTTGCACGAAACACTGCACGTGTGGAGTTGGTCGCTCGGTGGCGGCGTTTTTTGGTCGCTCCGTGTCGCAACAGTGCCCGTAAGGCGAGCACCTATTCCCAATACATCGCAGCCGCACGTGAGCAGAGGCGCATCTCATGGCCGCCGACACGAAACGCCGAGGCTGGTCGACGCACCGGATCGCGTCGCAGACGTTCACGGCTGGGCGTGACGCTCCAACGCGTCCAGAGTCGTCTCGGGCGATGTGTTGAAGCAGAAGGTGATTCCGGGCGATTCCGCATTGCACACGTTGATGATCCGTTCGAAGAGCTCGGTGTACTCCGGGATCATCCTGATGCCGCCCCCGATCATCACGAGGCCGAAACGATCACGACCGAACGCCGAGCGAATCTCTGCTTCGGCCTCGTCCGGGGAGGTGCCGATCAGGCAGTTGACGGCGTCGAAGCCGGCGGCCGTAGTGGCCCCGAACCCCGCTTCGATCCGTTCGGTCATCGTGGCCTCGTCGAGGCCAGGAGGCAGCTTGCTATAGTCGAGGGCTCGCGCGTGGATGCCGATCATGAGGATTCGAGTCATGGGCCTCATTGTGGCATGCACGCCTCACCACGAATTAGCCAAACCGCACCACCAATCAGGCGGGCCCGCTGGATCCTTGCTCGACCCGCCCCGCCCCGCCCCGCCCCAGATGAGCTGTTCCTGTAGTGCAGAGGACTCCTGACGTTCCGTGCAGACGACTTCGGAAAATGACATCGGGGCCGGCCCCAGGTTGCGAACCGCCCGTTAGACGGTCCCCTTCCGGACGAACCCGCCGCCCACATGCATAAACGTGTCCCTGCGCATCAGCCCCCACCGTAAGACCCGTCCGGTGAAATGCCCGGTGACGGTAACATATCTGGCCCACCTAAGAGTCGAGTGGCAGACTTTTGCGCATGACCGCTTTGCTGGTCGGCTACGCGCGTGTGTCCACGGAGCAGCAGGACCTCACGGCGCAGCGCGACGCACTGTCAGCCTTGGGGATCACCCCGGATCGGATCTACGTGGACCACGGACTGACCGGCACTGACAGGAACCGGCCGGGCCTTCGGGAAGCGATGGCGGCCTGCCGGGATGGCGATACGTTTGTTGTCACCAAGCTGGACCGTCTGGCCAGGTCAGTCCGGGACGCCCACGAAATCGTTGACGAGCTGGCCCAGCGCAACGTGAAACTCAGCATCGGCGGCTCGGTGCACGATCCCACCGACCCCGTCGGAAAACTGCTGTTCAACGTGCTGGCCATGGTGGCGGAATTCGAGAGCGACCTGATCCGCGCCCGAACCCGCGAGGGCATGAAGATCGCAAAAGCCAAGGGCCGGCTGCGCGGGAAGAAACCGAAGCTTTCTCCCGCGCAGGAGGCGCACTTGGTCAAACTGCACGACGCAGGCGAGCACACCACCGGCGAACTCGCAGAACTTTTCTCAGTAGCCAGATCCACGGTGTACCGGGCAGTCCAACGCGCACGGCACAAGCCGGGCCTGCCCCGGTGAGGTGGCGCCTGCGCCGTGGCCAAAGCCAGCAGGCAACAACAACGGCCCCTCCAAACCGTTCGGTTCGGAGGGGCCGTAGTTGGTACAGGGTGGTCCGGCTAGGCGCCGGAGCCTTACCCTAAGCCTTTAGAGAGGGCGGATGTTCTCTGCCTGCGGGCCCTTGGGGCCCTGGGTCACATCGAATTCGACCTTCTGGTTCTCATCCAGTGAGCGGTATCCGCTGCTGGCGATTGCCGAATAGTGGGCGAAAACGTCAGCGGACCCGTCGTCGGGGGCAATGAAGCCAAAACCCTTTTCGGCGTTGAACCATTTAACTGTGCCTGTTGCCATGGCTGCATTCCTTCATGTGACTCTGATTCTCTCCGCAGGCACAGTGGCCCGCGGTGCGGAGAACGTCCCCCGCTGTCCCCAACGTACGGGGCGGCGGCGCTGCTTGCAAGGGTATAAGTCCTCTTACGGCACTATAAGTCTGGCTTTCGAGGCAATAATTGGCCCCCACGAACCGTAAACAAACGGGCAGAACCCTCACCAAGTGACGGTTCCGGCTGCCCCGTCCACTGTGACCGTCTGCCCGTCGCGCAGCCGCGCGGTGGCATCGGGAACGCCGACGACGGCGGGGATGCCGTATTCGCGTGCCACCACCGCACCGTGGGAGATGACTCCGCCCATCTCCATCACCAGGGCCCCGGCCGTCATAAAAAGCGGCGTCCAGCCGGGATCAGTCGACGGGGCCACAAGAATTTCCCCGGGCTCCAGGCGGGCACCCACCGGATCCATAACCACCCGGACTTTCCCGGTGGCCGTGCCGGCGGAGGCCGGCGTCCCCGCCAGCCGGTCCGCCGCGTCTGCCGGGGCCAGCGCGGCGGCCTTCGCCATGACGGCGGCCTCCACGTCGGTTCCGTCCGAGAGCAGCAGGCGCGGAATCCGCCGTCGCCGGAGTTCGACGTCGTACAGCCGGCGGCGCGGGGCGACGATTCCCAACAGGTTCGCACCGCGAAGGCCCACCCTCAGCTCATCGAAGTCCAGGAAGAACACATCGCCGGCGGCCGTGATGGTGCCGGCCCTTGTCAGTTCCACTCCAACGGCCAGGAGCTGCCGGTGCATCTCCGCCAGCACCATCACAATGCAGAACTTGGGAAATTCCCGCAGGCCGGCCAGCTGCCGGGTCCGCCGCAGGCAGAGCGCCACCAGGCGCCCCCGCAGCCGGCTTTTGGCACCTGCACGCGCAGCGAGTTCGCTGATCCGGGCCTCCGCGTCGTCGGCAGCCTTGGCAAACTGGCGGTCCGGAGCCTGCTCGGGCTCCTCCACCCGGAGATAGTTCGAGATCATGCCAAGCAGGTGGTCCGGCTCCTCGGACCACCGCGGCATCCCCAGATCGATTTCCGCCACAGCCCGGTGGCCGTACTTGGACAGGAACTTCCGCAGCCCGGCCTGGGCAACGGCCGGCAAGTTTCCCGCGTCGTAGCGCGCAGCCAGTTCCTCGGGGCGCTGTTCCATCAGCAGCCGGCGGGCCTCGGGATCCCGGCCCAGGGAAACGGCCAGGTGCCACAGTTCAAGGTCCATAATCGTGGTCACGTTGTGGGGAAGCCCCCGCAGGACCGCCTCCAGTTCCCGCGGCTTGGCAATGCCGCGCAGCAGCCTGCGGGCGGCGGCCAACATCAGGTACCCGGCAGCCGGCCCCGGCAGTGTGGCCTGGATCAGCCCGCTGACGGTGGTTCCCAAGACATCCTCTGCGTGCCGGAGCCGTCGTGCCGGACTGGCCGGGAGGGGGAGCACGAGCCGGGCTTCGAGGCGTTTTTGATAGCGCCGTGCCCTGCGCAGTTCCGCGTCCGGCCACAGCAGGGCACGCACCATCGCCGGGATGAACTGTGCAGCCAGGCCGAGGTTCTGTGTACCGTCAGTGCCCCGTCTTTCCGTCGTCGCGGAACCCGCAGCGCCGTCCCGGCCCCGCTTCCGGCGCCGCTCCTTTCGGGGAGGGCGGACAATGCTGAACCGCGGGTCCTCCAGCAGCGCCGGGAACACGGCCGCCGACCTTCCGTCCGCCAGCGGAAGCATCCGCAGCAGCGTCCGGCGGCCGGATTTGCTGCGGACGAACGGCGTCAGGTCGACATACATCCGCAGCCCGGGGTTCACGTATTTCCACGGCCCCTTGTTTCCCCTCATGAGGCTCAGGACTGAGAGGCCCATCGGCGTGATCGGGCGGGTGAGCCCCTGGAGCAGCGTGCCGCACAGGTACACGCGCGGCTCCGTGCCGGCCGCCTCGTCCGTGCTGGCTTCGCTGCCGGATTCTTCCTCCTCCGGCAGCGGGTACAGCGTGGTGATGGGCCGCGACTGGGTCAGCCAGGCCTTGCCTCCGGCGTCGATCACCCACTCCACGTCCTGGGGTGCGCCAAACAGGCTCTGGGCAGCGTCGCCAAGTGATGCCAGTTCGCGAAGCTGGGCCTCGGCCAGGCTTTGCCCCCGGCCCTGCGGCGGCTGCAGGACCCTGCCCGTGGCCGTGTCCACCACAAAGTGGTCGGGATTCACCGCGCCGGAGACCACGGCCTGCCCCGGTCCCGGGCTGGCATCAATGACAGTCTCCGTGCGCGTCCCCGTCACCGGGTTGGCGGTGAACAGCACGCCGGACGTGCCGGCGTCGACCATCTGTTGAACGACGACGGCGAGACCCACCTCGCGGTGGCTGATCCCGTTCGCCGTGCGGTAGGCCACCGCCCGGTCCGTCCAGAGGGACGCCCAGCAACGCCGCACGGTCTGGACAACGGCGTCGGCTCCGACGATATCCATGAACGAATCCTGCTGCCCCGCGAAGCTGGCGAAGGGCAGGTCCTCCGCGGTGGCCGAGGACCGTACCGCCACTGCCACGTCGTCGCCCATGGCCGTGTACGCGCGGCGGACGGCAGCCTCGACATCGGGCGCCACCGGTGCCGCCGCCAC
Source organism: Arthrobacter sp. Y81 (assembly GCF_002929335.1). Classification (GTDB taxonomy): domain Bacteria; phylum Actinomycetota; class Actinomycetes; order Actinomycetales; family Micrococcaceae; genus Arthrobacter. The sequence goes on along the minus strand of NZ_PJIL01000020.1, from coordinate 38,463 downwards.
CGCCTCGCGGGCATGCCGCGCCAGATCGTCCCGGACGTCGGCCGCGCCGTCGTCAGAGTGTGAGTCCGGAGTGCCGTCCAGGCGGGAGGCCACGCCGTCGAGTGCCGCGGGGACGGCCATCCGGTAGGCAGCTGTGGTGAGGCAGAAGCCGGGCGGAACAGGGAAGCCCGCCGCGGTGAGTTTGCCAAGGTTCAGCGCCTTGCCGCCCACCAGCGCCAGCGACCCGGAGGCAAGCTCACTGAGCCCCACAACGAGGCTGTCCCGGGCCCCGCTGCCCGCCTGCGGATCATGGCTTACAGAACCCATGTCCCGCTCCTAGCCGTTGTCGGCGCCCTCGCCGGTGTCCTCCCACATGACATCCAGGTTGTGGAAGATCACGGGTCCGTCGCACAGCGCCGCCATCTTGGCCGCGAACTCCGACGTTTCCGGGCGGCCGGAATTCTCCATCGCAGAGTCAAAGGAATCGAAGTCGACGATAGTGAAATAGGTCCCCGGGCGGTCCCTGTCCGCCGTCGCGACAATGCGGCGGAACGTTGGCGGAGTACTTCCCTCGGTCCTTGACGGAGGGCCCAGCTCTTCAATCTCCTTGATGCGGGAGGTCTTGAATTCGATGATCTGCACAAACCCGGCCATGACGTCTCCTCGACGGCGGTGGATGCTGACGCGCTTCACGCTAGCCCCCGCCGCAGGGCGGCGCAAAGGGGAGAAATGCCCTACTTTGCCGGTGCCGTGGCTCTGCCCTGGTGGGAGCCAGGGCGACTAAGGGGTGTGGACTCCCCGGACGGTGCGGTTGCGGCCCAGCGACTTGGCTTGATACAGGGCGGTGTCCGCGGTCGCGATCAGCTCATCCAGGCCGGCCGTTCCATGGTCTATCGGGGCAATGCCGTAACTCGCCGTGGGCATGCGGAAACCGCCCGGTCCGCGGACTGAGCTGAGCTGCCGGTTGATTTCCGCAGTGATGGCTTCTGCCCGGTCCGGGCTTACACCGGGCAGGAGGAAGATGAACTCCTCGCCGCCGTAACGTCCCACGAGGTCTGTTGAACGGACCGTGTCATTGCAGGCGGCGGCGAACGACTGCAGGGCCACATCGCCGGCCGCGTGGCCGTAGGTGTCGTTGACTGTTTTGAAGTGGTCAATGTCGGCCAGGATCAGGGAGCCCAGTGCCTGCTTGCGCCGCAGCCGTTGCAGCTCATCGGAAGCCAGTTCCAGGAAGGCCGAGCGGTTGAGCAGCCCGGTGAGGCCGTCCTGCGTGGCCACGGCGTGGAGGGCGCGTGTCTGCTGTTCGCTGCTGAGCGCCGCCATGCTGAAGGACACCACCACCAGCAGCACCATGGTGACCAGCGTGGTGACGGCGGAGCCGAAGTAGGCAACGAAAACGGGGCCGTCCGGGCCTTCGCCGATGTACACCACCAGCCGGCAGAAGTAGTAGGCGGCGAAGAACCCGGCCGCGATGGCCAGCGGAATCCGGACCCGGGAGTAGCCCGGCTCCAGCCGCCAGAGTTCGCGGGACGCCAGGCCCAGCATGAGGCTCATGAGCGCCAGGAACACGGCCCCTCCGGACCAGACGTTGACGGCTGGGTTCTCCAGGGCTGATGACACGGTCACAACGGCGGGACCTGCCGCCAGCTGCCAGGAACGGGGCCGCGGGGCCCGCAGGGACCGGGCACCTGCCCAGACGCAGGTTGCTCCCGCGATCAGCAGGCAGTTTCCCAGCGGGTTGGCCCACACCTGATGCGCTGTCCCGTTGAAGAGAAAGGCAGCGGACCCGGCGAGGAAGAGCGTCAGGGCGACGCACCACCACGCACTGTAGGGGGACCGCGTGTTCCGGTAAGCCGCGAAGTAGAACAGGAGGGCAAGGGTGAACGCGACAACGGCAAAGGCAACCCTGAGGGTTGAGGTGTCGAGCTGCATTCAGTTCCCCCAGTTCGCCACCAAGCGAAGATCCGGACCGTACGCGCACCCAATTCGTACGCAGACTTAGTATCGCACCCGAAGGCGCTCGCACGGGGACTGCCGTTGCAGTCTGTCAAAACCCTGCTTAAGCCCTGCGGTCAGCCGGCCGGGTCAGGGCGTGAGCAGCACCTTGATGGCACGCCGTTCGTCCATGGCTTTGTAGGCCTCGGCAGCTTCCTCCAGCGGCATCACGGAGTCAAACACCCGGCCCGGGTTGATGGTTCCGGCCAGCACGTCCGTCAGTAGTTCGGGGATGTACGTCCGTGCGGGAGCCATGCCGCCGGCGATGGAGACGTTGGAGTCAAACAGGTAGCGCAGCGGAACCTCGGCCCCTCCGGTGGGGACGCCCACAAAGCCAAGTGCGCCGCCCGGGCGGACGCAGTGCAGGGCCTGCTCCATGGACTCCTTCGTGCCCACGCATTCCAGCACCGAATCGGCCAGCACACCGCCCAGCAGCCCGCGGATCTTGGCCACGCCGTCGTCGCCCCGTTCCTCCACGATGTCCGTGGCGCCGAACTCGCGAGCCAGCGCCTGCCGGTCCGCGTGGCGGGACATGGCGATGATCCGCTCTGCCCCGAGCCGCTTGGCCGCGAGGACACCGCAAAGCCCGACGGCGCCGTCGCCCACCACTACCACCGTCCGGCCGGGTGCCACTTTCGCGGACAGCGCCGCGTGGTGGCCGGTGGCCATGACATCGGAGAGCGTCAGCAGGTTGGCGGTTAGCCCAGCGTCCGGCTCGGTGACTCCCGGCACCTTGACCAGGGTGCTCTCGGCAAGAGGAACACGAACGGCCTGGCCCTGGCCGCCGTCGATCCTGTGGCCGGTATCGTCCCGGCCGCCCCAGCCGGCCAGGTGGTCGCACGCAACGGTGACGCCGTTGCGGCACTGCGGGCATTCGCCGCAGCTGATGACGAACGGTGCGATGACGAAGTCGCCCGCCGCCAGCGCTGTCACGTCCGCGCCGACGCTCTCCACCACTCCGACGAATTCGTGGCCGATGGCCGTCGGCTTCTTCGTGGGCCTGACGCCGCGGTACGGCCACAGGTCCGAGCCGCAGACGCAGGATGCGGTCACCTTCACCACAACGTCCGTGGGCAGCTGGACGCTGGGGTAGTCGCGGTCTTCGACCCGGATGTCTCCAGGGCCGTGGATGATGGTGGCGCGCATGAGGGCTCCTCAAGTCCGGGTGCGGGGCTAGGGTCGAGTCTAGACCTGCGTTCCAGAAGGATCCGCTAGCGCATCCCCTCGCGGCGGATGGCGGTGGCGATCGCGGCGGCCCGGGTCTCCACCCCGAGCTTGGCGTAAATGTGGGCCAGGTGCGTCTTCACCGTGGCCTCGGAGATGAACAGCCGCCGGCCGAGCTCCCGGTTGCTGAGCCCCTCGATCAGCAGGCTCAGCAGCTCCGCCTCGCGCGGAGTCAGGATCTCGTCGGGGTTCCGCAGCTGCTGGAAGAGCCGCGAAGCCACGGGGGCGCTCATCACGCTCTTGCCCTGGACGGCTCCCCGGATGGCAGAGAAGATCTCCTCCGGCGCGGCGTCCTTGAGCAGGTAGCCCATGGCGCCGGCGTCGACGGCCCGGACGATGTCCGCATCCGAATCGTAGGTGGTGAACACCAGCACGGCCTGCCTGCTGTCGCGGCGTCGCAGCTGCTTGATGGCCTCGATGCCGTCCATCCCGGCGCCCATGGCGAGGTCCATCACCACCACCGCGGGGCTGAGCTGCTCCGTTTGGACCAGTGCCTCTTCTCCGGAGGCGGCCTCGGCCACCACCTGAATGTCGGGCTGCGTTCCCAGCAGGGCCTTGAGCCCGCTGCGGACCACCAGATGGTCGTCCACCAGCAGCACGGTAATCGGGTTCACTGTTCCTCCCCGGTGGGCAGTTGCGCGGCCACTATCGTCCCTTCGCCGGGGGTGCTTTCCACCGAGAATACGCCGCCCAGCTGCTCCACCCGCTGCCGCATGGCGCGGAGTCCGTAGCCTCCGGCGTCCGACGGCGGTGCCAGCGACAGCGGGTCGAAGCCGCCGCCGTCGTCGTACACATCCAGGGTGACGGCACCGGGCAGGAACCCCAGCGTCACCGTGGCGTTCGCCGCGCCGGCATGCAGCTTGGTATTCGCGGCAGCGCTCTGGACCACCCGGAGCAGCGTGTGCCGCACGTCGGCGGGGACAGGGCGCGGCTCGCCGGTGACCAGCAGGCGCACGCCCGGGACATACTGCGACGCCGCCTGCAGCAGGGCATCCGGCAGGGGAGCCGTATCCAGCCCAGGGGAGGCGAGCTCGTGGACCAGGCTGCGGGTGTCCGCGAGGTTCCGGCGCAGCATCCCGCTGGCGTTGAGGACGTCCTCGCGCGCGGCCGGGCTGGGCCAGGACCTGTTCGCGGCTTCCAGGAGGAGGAGACTGCTGGCCAGGCCCTGCGTCACGGTGTCGTGGATTTCCCGGGACACCCGTTCGCGCTCCTCGATGGTGCCCGCCCTGCGCTCGCTGGCCGCCAGCCGTCCCTGGGCCAGCGACACCTCCGCGTGCAGCCTGCGCTGCTCGGCGGCGTCCTGCTCGATGCGGTCGTAGATCAGCGTCAGCATAACTCCCACGGCCAGCGGCCCCAGGAGCATGGCAATGTCGCTGCCGCCGCTGAGCCGGAACAGCCCGACGGCGGTGGCCGCCGCCGTCGCACCCCCCGCCAAATACGCCACCCAGCCGCTGAAGGCGGTCCGGCACAGGAAGAACAGCGCGAACGAGCACCATGCAAAGCTGGGCGCCGCGATCACCAGCACCGCCCAGAGCGCCACCAGGACGAACATCCACACCGCCCACGGCCGCCTGCGCTGCGAGAGCACGGCGATCACGGCATAGAGCGAACACACTGCCGCGGCCAGGGCCAGCACCCACAGGTTGTCCGCCGGGCTGTGGCGCATGACGTACCGGACCGCCGACGCCACCAGCAGCACGGCAAAACCAAGATGGACGACGGCGTCGATGCGGCCCAGCGGGCCTCTTCCGGGAGCGCCATGGTGGGGGAGGGCTTCGGGGGCTGGCGAGGGGACCGGCGCCGCCGGGAGGGCTGGTGGTGAGGAGGGCATGGGGGTCCGGTTCCGGTGGAGGAGTGCTACCCACAATGCTAGGGCCCGCGCCGTTGCTGGTCTCTCAGCCTTTTGGCTGATACGGCAAGCCTGATGGGGGAGGCCGGAGCAGACTAACGCCCGATGCCTTGCCGCGCCTGAGCGGAAACGATGGATTCCAGGCCCGGGGGCATGAACCCGGGCAAGTGCCAGAACCCCATTCCAAGGAGAACCCGTGAAGATGTCCAAGAAGATCGCCGCCGCCGCTGCCGCCGGAGCACTGCTCCTGACCGGCGGGCTGACCGCCGCAGCCAACGCCGGGACCTCAGCTGCCGCGTCTGCACCGGCAGCGGCTCCCGCAGCCGTTCCGGCAGCCGTTCCCGCAGCCGACGTCCAGCCGGCCCCGGAAACCGTGGTGGCCCAGAACCGGATCAGCGTCGGTGCCTCCGCGGACGCGGTCAAGGCTGCCCTTGCCAAGTGCCAGGCGGACAAGCTGCCGTTCGTCACCGTTGCCCTGGTGGACAGGTTCGGAACCGTGCAGGCGCTGCTCCGCGGCGACAACGCTGCCGAGCACACCATTGAGGCGGCGCAGCAGAAGGCCTACACGGCTGCCGCGTTCGGCACGCCCACCAGCGAGCTTGCCAAGCGCATCAACGGCAACGGGCCCAGCATCGCGGACCTCCCCGGCACCCTGTTCCTGGCCGGCGGAGTCCCGCTCAAGGTCAACGGGGTCTCCGTGGCGGGCATCGGCGTGGGCGGCGCCCCGGATGGTGCGCTGGATGAAGCCTGCGCAACCGCCGGCGCCGAGGCCATTGCCGCCGGGACCGCCAAGTAGGCCCTGCGGCTGCAGCCGCAAACCACTCCACCACCCACCCGGGTGGCCGTTCGGGCCCCGAATAGTCCACCCGGTCAGGTGGTTGCGGGCCACTCCGGCTGCTGAGCCACACTGAGGTCAGTCCTCAATGTGGCTTGGATCACAGTCGCATGTTGAGGAATACGCCGCTGGTGTCACCGCGCCTCAACATACAAAGGAGTATCAATGGAACGGCTCATTAACATCGACAACGGTGGGACGCTGACCGATATTTGTGTCTGGGACGGTGAGAATTTTTCGTTCACGAAGACGCTCACCACACCCTTTGACCTCTCCCAGTGTCTCTTCGACGGCATGGCCAAAGCTTCCAAGGAGATCTTCGGCGAAGAGGATCTTCCGGGGCTGCTGCACTCGACCCGTCACATCCGGTACTCCACCACCCAGGGAACCAATGCCCTCGTGGAGCGCAAGGGTCCCCGGGTTGGCATCCTCACAGACAGCCCCACGCTGGCCGGCGAACTCCGCAACGGGGACGCCGCAGCTGAGCTCTTTGAAGACCTCGTCGGCTCGCGGGTGGCAGTCATCAACGCCGAACAGGACGTGGAGGAGCTCGCCCAGGACATTGTCAAGCATGTCAACCGTCTGACCACGGACGGCGCCGCACGGCTGGTCATCGCCATGGCGGACCGCACCAAGGAGAAGGCCGTCAAAGGCGTCCTGCTCCGGAAGTTCCCCCGTCATCTGCTGGGCTCGGTTCCCATGCTGTTCTCCTGGGAATTCACGCCCGACACCGTCCAGGGCCGCCGGGTGTGGTCCGGAATCATCAACTCCTTCCTGCATCCCACCATGGAGCGGTTCCTCTACAGCACCGAGCACCGGCTCCGGGACCACAAGGTCAAGAACCCGCTCCTCATCTACCGCAATGACGGAGCCTCGTCACGGGTTGCCAAGTCCGTCGCGTTGAAGACGTACTCTTCCGGCCCCCGCGGCGGGCTGGAAGGAACCAAGGCTCTCTCGGAGGCATACGGACTCGCGCACGTTCTTATGATCGACGTCGGCGGCACCACCACGGACGTCGGCTCGGTAAAGAACTCGACCATCTCGACGGACCGCAGGGGCTCCATTCAGGGAGTTCCAGTTTCATTCGAGATGAGCAATGTTCACTCCAGCGGCGTGGGTGGCAGTTCCGTCATCTCCCTTCGCCACGGCGTCATCACGGTCGGCCCCGAGAGCGTCGGAGCTGCACCAGGCCCTGCTTGTTTTGGTTTTGGGGGCAAGCAGGCCACTATCACGGACGTAAATCTGCTACTCGGCGTGCTCGATCCCGACACCTACCTCGATGGAGGTTTCAGTCTCGACGCGGAACGCTCCCGCGCAGTCATCACCGAAGTCATCGCAGAACCTTTGGGGATCACCCTGAATGACGCCCTGATCCGGATGGAAGCCGCATACTTCCACCGCATGTCGCAGTCCTTTGCGGCCGACGTCGAGGATGCGGACGCCACCACGGTTGCCGCGTTCGGAGGGGCCGGACCGATGAGTGCCTGCGGTGCCGCACGGATCGCCGGAGTTCGCCGTGTCCTGGTGCCCAAGATGGCCGCGGTCTTCTCAGCCTTCGGGATCGGCTTTTCCGACATTGCGCAGACTTACGAGGCGAACGTCGCGGGAATGGACGCGCAAAACTTCGGCGCAGCCAGGGCGACACTGCTGGCCCGGGCTACGCGGGACATGTTCCAGGAAGGCCACGACATCGGCGAATGCCGGCTCGAATGGAACGTGGTGCTGGAAGACGCCGAAGGCCAGCTGGTGTCCGAACTGCCGTACCTGGCGTCCGATCCGCAGCCAGGCACCAGCGAGCACAACACCATGCTGACCCTGACCGCCCGGTACGAACTGCCGCACGCATCGATCAGGCGGGCCGAATCCGTGGCGAAGACACCCGCCGTCGCCGCCTCCACCCGAAAGGTCCGCTCCACCGTGGACAAGGTGGACGAGGTTGAAGTCTTCGACTTGGACAGCCAAACGGCCGGGGCTTCGGCGGCAGGCCCCGCAATCGTCGAAGGCCCCTACTTCACGGCCCGCGTGCCGCACGGCTGGGTCTTCGACGTGACGGTCTCCGGTGACCTCATGCTCACAGACACCCTCCAGAAGTGACCCCACACAACCAGCAAGAAAACAGGTGAGACACGCTATGCGAATTCCAATGACGGAATATCTGATCATCGATCTCGACACCGAGCGGTGGAACTGCAAGGTATGCGACCAGGACCTCGGCGACGCCAGAGGCAACTACAAGGAGGGGACGCTGGTTTACGACCGGGACCCCACGGAAATCCACCAGTCGATCCTGGACCCTGAGAAGTACGAATTCACGTTCGCCCCGGACCCCACGTTCTGCCGGATTCTCGAGTTCTACTGCCCGGGGTGCGGAACACAGCTGGAAACGGAATACGTACCGCCGGGACACCCGCCCACAGTGGACATGCTGTGGGACATCGACTCGCTCCGCGAAACATGGATCAAGCGGGGCACCAAACCTGAGGTCGCCATCAACTACGGACCCGGCGAAGAGGCGGTCGCCGATTTCACCCCGGCCCTCGGCTCCTATAACACCCACAACCATTCCCCCCATTCGTTCAGCTAGTACTTGGAATAAAGGAGACCACTGGTCATGAAACGAATCTCCGTCGACATCGGCGGCACATTTACCGACTGTTTCTTTGCCTGGGAAGACCAGTACGTTGAAGCAAAGGCGCTTACAACGCACCACAACCTGGCCCAAGGCTTCAATGAAGCACTCGACCTCGCCTGCTCACGCGCCGGACTGGACCGGGACCTCGTCCTGAAGGAAGTCGATTCCGTCCGCTATGCCACCACACTCGGCACCAACGCGCTGATCGAAGGTAAAGGCCCGCGGGTGGGGGCGCTGGTCACCCACGGCTTCGAGGACACCATCCCGCTTTCCCGCGGCCGTGGCTACGGCGAAGGACTGGACCCTTCCAAGCAGCAGAACATGCCTGACGCCACCCGCCCTGATCCGCTCGTGCCCCGCGCCCTGATCCGGTCGGTGAAGGAGCGAATCAACTCAGCCGGCAAGGTCGTCGTTTCGCTGATGGAAGACGATGTCCGCATCCAGGTGCGCGAACTCGTGGACGCCGGGGCGGAGGCAATTGTCGTCTCCCTGGTCAACTCGACCGAAAACCCGGTCCATGAGCAGCAGATCCTGGAGATCATCCTGGACGAGTACCCGGCCCACGAGCTCGGGGCCATCCCCGTCCTGCTGGGAAGCCAGGTGTCGGGCCGAAAAGGCGAGTACGTCCGTGCGACGTCGACGATCGTGGACGCGTTCCTGCACGAAATCATGTTCCACGCGCTGGGGCAGCTGTCCAACAACCTGCGTACGTCCGGTTACGACAAGCCCATGCTTGTGATCCACAACTCCGGCGGTATGGCGCAGTCCAACTCGACGGATGCCCTGCAGACCATCCACTCCGGTCCCATCGCCGGCGTGGGCGCTGCCCAGCACCTGGCTGACAGCACCGGCTTGGGAAACGTGATTTCGACGGATATGGGCGGCACATCCTTCGACATCGGACTGGTCCCGGAAGGCGGAGTCAAGCACTACGACTTCCAGCCGACCATCGGCCGCTGGCTGGTATCCGTTCCGATGATCCACCTGTTGACGCTGGGTGCGGGAGGCGGCTCGATTGCCAGTTATGACCGCATCCACCACGCGGTCCAGATCGGGCCGGAATCAGCCGGCTCGGACCCGGGCCCCGCATGCTACGACCGCGGCGGCCTCCGACCTACCGTCACGGACGCCGACCTGGTCCTGGGGTACCTGGATCCGGACAACTACGCCAACGGCTACATCAAGCTGAACAAGAAGCGCTCCGTCTACGCAATCGACGAGGTCCTCGCTGATGACCTGGACATGGACACCATCCAGGTTGCCAAGATCATCAAGAACGCGGTCGACGAGCAGATGGCGATCGGCATGGCCAAGGAGCTGCGGGTCCGGGGATACCTTCCGGAAGACTTCACCATGCTGGCCTATGGCGGCAACGGCCCCCTCCACGCCTGTGGCATTGCCGATCACGCAGGCATCCGCAGGATCCTCGCGCCGCCGTTTTCCTCGGTATTCTCGGCCTGCGGTGCCGGCAACATGAAACCGCTCCACATCCATGAGCGCGGCTCCCATGTGGTGCTTTACAACCCCACGGACCGCAGCCTCTACCAGAGCTACGACGAGCTGAACAATGTCATCCAGGAGCTGGAAGCCAAGGGCAAGGAAGACCTGATCCGTCAGGGGTACGACGCCGCCGACATCCGCTACAGCCTCGAAATGGACATGCGCTACGGCAACCAGCTGGTGACCACGGCTGTCGTTTTCGACATCAACCGTGTGAACGGCGTCGCTGACGTGCTTCACCTGATCCGGACGTTCTCGGACATCTACGGCAAGCGCTACGGTGCCGGCAGCCAGGCTCCCGAGGCCGGCATCCGGGCCCAGACCGTGAGGGTGTCGTCCTATGTGGACGGGGACGTGGTCAAGTTCGATTCGATCGACTCCGGACATGACAGGACCATGCCCAGTCCGGTCGGCACCCGGCAGGTCCACTTCGTGAAGATCGACGGAGCCGTGGATACCCCGGTGTACGACGCCGAGGCCCTCCACCACCAACACGTCATCCACGGCCCGGCCATCGTCACCACGGAAAACACCACGTATCTGGTGGAACCGGGCTGGCGTCTGGAACCGACATCCCAAGGAGCAGTGTGGTTCCTCAAAGACTGATCCCGTGCCCAACGGATCCACACCAGACCTTCCAGCTAATCCCATTGAAGGAGCTCGACAGCAATGACGCTTACAGCAAATGAAACCAGCACCACCGGAGACGCTTCCCAGCCGCTGACTGCCCAGGAGCAGCAGTGGGTGGACCAGTTCATGGACGAAACGACCCTCTTTCTTGGCCCGGACCCGGCCATCATGCGAAGCCACCAGATCACTTCCCGCTCCGCCTACGAGGAGGAGTGCATCTCCAAGGGGGTGGACCCCATCAAAGTGGACCGCATCCGCAAGCGCCTTGCCGGCGCCCTGGATGAGGGCTACGAAATGTGCGAGGCCATGGGTGCCGCTCCCGGTGCCAAATGGGGGGATCTGACGACGGCGATCTACACCGCCGAAGGGGACGTCACCTACCTGTCCTGTCACGGCGTGATCGCGTTCTCGGCGATCCTGCATCACCCGATCCGCTACATCATGAAGTACTGGAAGGACGAGCCGACGGTGGGGATCAACCCCGGCGACGGATTCATCCACAACGATGCCCGGTACGGAAACGTCCACAACACGGACCAGTCCATGATCATGCCGATCTTCCGCGAGGGAAAGATCATCGCTTGGGTCGCCGCGACCATTCACGAAGGCGAGAACGGGGCATGCGAGCCGGGCGGAATGCCGTCGGGCTCCGAGACCCCGTTCGACGACGGACTCCGGATGTCCCCGTTCAAGATCGTTGAAAAGGGCGATCTGCGCCGGGACCTGCTGACGTTCCTGCAGCACTCAGTTCGCGACCCCAAGCTGCAACTGGCTGACCTCAAGGTCAAGATCGGTGCCGTCCAGCGCATCCAGGAACGCGTCGACAGCATCATCGACGAAGTGGGAGTGGAGACCTTCGTCGCTGCCCTGCGGGTCACCGTTGAAGACGTGGAGCAGGAAGTGAAGCGCCGCATCAGTGAACTGCCGGACGGGACCGTGTCCTTCAACCAGTTCATGGACTCCACGCTCAAGGAGAACATCCTGATCAAGTTCGCCTGCAAGGTGACGGTCAAGGGCGACAAAATGACAGTGGACCTGAGGGGCACGGGTCCCGAAATCCTCAACCGGGCCATCAACTCCCCGCTGTGCTCGGTCAAGTCGATGATGATGCAGGCGATCCTGGCGTTCTGGTGGCCTGACCTGCCCCGCTGTACCTCTGCGATGTCGCCCATCGACATCATCTCGGATGAACACACGTGGGCCGACGCTGGTTACGATGCTCCGATGGGGCAGTCGCTGCAGGCGTCGTTCCGGGGATTCTCTGCCCTGCAGACAGCCTTTGCCAAGATGCAGTTCTCCAATCCGGAGAAGTTCTCCAATGTCCTGGCTCCGTGGTTCAACCAGATCAACACCTTCCTGTGGGGAGGCCTGACCCAGCACGGCGACCAGGTAGGGAACCTGTGTGCCGACCTCAACGGCATGGGCGGCGGTGCCAAGGCATTCCGCGACGGCGAAGACGCCGTCTCACCGTTGTTCTGTGCCATGGCTGACACTGCCGAACAGGAAGTCATGGAAGAGGAAGTTCCTTTCATGCAGCTGGTCAGCAAGCGGATCGTCCGCGACAACCAGGGCTTCGGCAAGAACAGCGGCGGCATGGGCTACGAGATGATCGTCGCCGCCGAGGGAACGCCGATGTGGGGCTTCATGACCGTGACCTCGGGATCCAAGTTCTCCTCCGTCACGGGAATGTTCGGCGGCTACGGCTGCAGCACCACACCGCTGGCCATGGTCAAGGGCATCAACATCTACGACGTCATCCGCAAGGACTCCAGCAAGTTCGATTTGTCCATGGAACGGATCATGAACGAGCAGCCCTACGAGGGCGGGAAGTACACCACGTCCCATATGGGGCTGCAGTTCGACGTCGCCAAGGATGGCGAGATGTACATGATCGCCCAGGGCTCCGGCGGAGGGTACGGCGACGTTCTGGAACGTGATCCGGAAGCGGTGGCTAAGGACCTGGAGCTGGGCCGCATTTCACCGAAGGTCGCCACCAGCATCTACGGCGTCGTCTGGGATCCTGAAACATTCGTGGTGGACCAGGAGGCAACCGCCCGGTTGCGCCACGACTCACGGCAGGCCCGGATCGCCCGCGGCAAGCCGTACAAGGAGTTCCTCGAGGGCTACGTGAAGACCGAGCCCCCCAAGGACCTCCTCTACTACGGGTCCTGGGGCGACGACACGGAGGAGCTCACCGCCACCCACTTTACCAACAACGGACCGGAACGGGTCAAAGCGACCATCGACAAGCTGCCGCTGATCATGCTCCCGGACCGCCGGGAAGTGAAGATCAGCGCACTGGAGGACCGGATCCGCGAGCTCGAACTGAAGCACGGGGAAGTTGTCCACCGTAAGTCCTAGCCCGTTATGGCACGTCCCCATCCGGGGCGCAGCAACTCACGAAGCCTCCAGCGCCGCATCCCCATCCAGGACGGTGCGGCGCTGAAGGCCGCTATCAGCCACAGTATGGAGAAAGACGTCATGACCACTTCCACTGCCACCACCCTCGCCAACGTTGTTGCCTCCCCTCCGTCCGGGCGACCGAAAGCTGTGGTGTTCGACCACCATGAGTACGCAGCTTCCGTGATTCTTCGCGGCCGGCCCGTCCCCTGGGACAACGCCACGGCGTATGCGGCTTTCTTCGCCCAGGCACAGGGGCTGCTCCGGCCGGACGTGGCGCTCCTGGACCTGGACCGGTTGTACGGTCACCTGCAGACCGGCAACACCCGGCTCGAGACCGCCATGGCGGCCAGGTCCCGGACGGGGTTCGCGCTGAGGACTTTGCTGGGGGACGAGGACCTCAACCGGTCGGTGCTGGACTTCGTTACCGTGTTCGCCAAGACAGCCCGCCAGCCTGTGGTGCTGCGCATCCCGTCGCCGATGAGGTGGCTGATGGCAACGCACCGATTCTCGGGCGCGGATGACACCAGCGGCCTCGACGCCGACAACGCCGAGAATGCCTCCATGTATGTCAGTGACTGGCTGCGGGCGTTCGCGGGGCTGCCCGTCGCGGGACTTTTGCTGGACAACCGAACGCCTGCCGACGCGTCCCGCGGCGTGCACGTTCCGCTCGAGGCCTACACTCCGATTGCCAATCTGGCTGGCAACTACCGTTGGACGCTGGGGCAGCTCGACGACGACCGGGCGCGCCTGCATGGGAACGCTGCGGTTGGTGCCTACATTCCTGCAGGGTTCTGGCTGGAGTCGGACGTCGAACTCCCGGCCGGGGACTTCTACCTGGGCGAGATCCCCGGCGCCGCCTCGCCGGAGGGCGTCCTCGCCAGGCTGGAAACCCTGGGATAACTGACCCCTGGTTACTTCAGCGGGAGCAGGTGCCGGCGTCGGGCCTCTATGACACAGGCCCTTCGGTCACTGACGCCGAGAGTATTGAACAGGCTCTTGAGATACCACTTGACGGTGTTGATGCCCAGATGGAGCTCCTGGGCGATTTCGCGGTTGGACCGTTCTTTCTCGACAAGGCGCAGGATCATTTGCTCGCGCTGCGACAGGCCCGGTTCCGGAACGGTGGTGCCCGCGCCGGTTGTCGGAGGGGCGGCCTCTGCGGGCCACCCGGTATCGCGGTTGGTCCTGGCCTGGGAATCGAGCCGGATGAGGATACTGAGGAAACGCGGCAACTCGTGGCTGCTCCCCTCCGGGACGGGCTCGCGCCGGAGTCTTGCCGAGGTGGCGCGGACCAGCTCCAGGCAGCTTGCGCCGCCATCGAGCACAGGTCGGACCAGGCCCAGCCGGGAACATGTCTCCAAGGCTGGCCAGAGCGTCGTTTCGGCTTCCTTACGGTTCCCCGCCTGTTCGAGCGCGACGGCCAGCAGGATGCGGGCATTGAGTTCTGCCCTCGGCCCTAAATAGGCTGCCGCCCGCGACAGCAAGTGGCGGGCGCCTTTCACGGTGTCCAGTTTGCTGGTGGAGTCCGTGCCCTCGTGCTCTGCGTCAGCCATGGCGGACCGCAGCTGCGTGGCCAGCTGGATCTGGTGCCGGGCCTCGGCCAGCCCTTCCAGCCGTGGTCCGGTGGTGTCCGCCGTTTCCTGGGCAACAACCTCGCCAAATACGGCACCGCGGGGTTCCGCGTCGACGGTCCGGGGGCTGATTCCCAACTGCACGCGTTCCAGGTTCATGACCAGTTTGAGCCGGTCCAGGCCGAGGCTGTCGGCCACCAGATCGCCTTCATCGAGTATTTCCCGGGCCCGCGGAGTGTCCCCCCGGAGTGCTTTTATCCTTGCCAGCGTCCCGTATGTGGACAACATGAAGTCCACCACCCCGCCTTCGGAGCCCAGCTCGCGGGTCTCTTCCAGCAGCTTCTCGGCTTTGTCGAGTTCTCCGCGTTCATACAGGAGCTGGCCCATCATCGCTCCCGCCAGCCGCGCCGCATGCGAATATCGCCCTGCCTTGCGCCTGCCCAGTTCCACGGCCGCGGTGAAGTGCTGGTCCACGCTGTCCAGATCGAGCAGGGAGTAGGCGGCAAGGCCCGCGAAACAATGTCCGTACACGCCACTGAAGGGTCCCGAGGTGAGGCCGTGGAACTTCGCGGCCCAGCGCTGTTGTTCCAAGGCGAGCGGGTACCCGCCGTCGTGGATTTTCTTGAACGTTGACACGTTCGCTGCCACCGAGACGATCCAGGGCCGGAGCAGGTCCGCGTGGGCGAAGCACTTCTCGTCCAGTTCGTCCACGTGGTTCACTCTGTCGCTGTACATGTCGATGCAGCTCTGAACAACGAGCCCTTCGACGCCCAGTTCAAAGCGGTCGTGTTCGGTCAGGGTCGCATCGGCGGGCATCACGGCTTCGGCCCGGTCCAAGGCGCTCTGCGCCGCTGCCGATTGGTGGAGCAGTGTGTGGGCCCACGCTATCGCCGTCTGGAGCCGGGCTTGTCCGGCCACATGGTCTGCCGGGATCTTGGCGACAAGAGCCAACAGGGTGGACATGCTGGAGTGTTCCACCAGCCACATGGCGCGGAATTCGACGATCTCCGCTGCGAGATTAACGTCGCCGGCAGCGAGGGCATGGTCTACCGCGTCACTGGGGAATCCGTTTTCCGAATACCAGCGTGCCGCGATCAGGTTCAGTTCCTTGGTCCGGCCCGGGTAATCGCGCTCCAGGCGGCGGCGCAGGTAGTCCTCAAACAGATGGTGGTAGCGGTACCAGGTGCCGTCGTCGTCCAGCGGCTGCAGGAAAAGATCCTGCGCCTGGATCCTCTCCAGCATTGCCTGGCCCAGTTCCACCCCCGAGAGGGCGGACGCCAGTCCTGCGCACAGCCGTTCCGGAACCGACGTCATCAGGAGGAAATCGAGTGTTTCGGGGTCAAGGGTGTCGAGGACGTTTTCGGCCAGATATTCACCGATGGACGCGTGCCTGCCGGAGAGCCGTTCGATCAGTTCGGAGGCCTCGCGGTGGTCCCTCAGGGACAGGGAGACCAGTTGCAGCGCGGCGATCCATCCCTCAGTGGTCCGGTGCAGGCTGGCCACGTCCCCCGCATCCAGATCGAGCCGGTTGATGCCGACCAGGAAGTCCTGGGATTCCGTTTCATCGAACCTCAGCGCGACCGCGTCCACTTCGAGCAGCTGGTCCCGCACCATCAGCCGGCCAAGTGGCAGGCCCGATCGGTTGCGGCTGGTGATGATGAAGGACAGATGTGAGCCGCCGGCATCCAGCAGCCGTTCCACCACAGTCCTGGTTCTGGGCTCCGTGACCAGGTGCCAGTCATCCAGGGTGATGACGATGTCCTGGCCGCCCTCATCGATGGCGTTGATGAGGGCGGGAACCACGTACTGCTCAGCGTCGTCGGGCCGCTCCTCCAGCAGCTGCTGGAGTTCCTCCTCGAATCCGGGCCGGGCTTTGCGGATTGCCTGAAGCAGATGGGAAAGGAACCAGATGGTGTTGTTGTCGTCCCGGTCCAAGGACAACCAGACAGTCACGAGGCCCTGGGACGCCAAGTTTTCCATCCATTGGGCTGCAAGGGTCGACTTGCCGAAACCGGCCGGGGCGTGGATCAGCGCGAGCCGCCGTTTCCGGTCCGAGTGGAGCATCTCGGTCAGCCGCGCGCGGTGAACCCACTGGCCAACCGGCTCGGGTGCGCGGAACTTGCTTGACGCACTGGGTGGTCCTGTCGGCATCCGCCACCTCCTTGTGGTCCGGCGGTTGCCGGGAAATGCATTTGGCCCTCTGAAATCCTATGGGAACCGCGGGATCAAAGACAGTGGTGACCTCTGCCTGCTCCTCCCGGCGGTTCCCGGCCCCCGCGTTGGCTTTTCCTAGACCGCTTCGAGCACGCTGACGTAGTTCGCGATGCCCACGCCGCCCATGTTCTGCACTGCAGCGCGGCGGGGATTGGCGAGCTGCATGCCGCCTGCGGTGCCGGTGAGCTGCATTGCCGCGATGACGTGCTGGGACACGCCGGTGGCGCCGACGGGGTGGCCCTTGGCCTTGAGACCGCCCGAGACGTTGACGGGCAGCTTGCCGTCCTTGAACACCCAGCCTTCCGCCAGGGCACGGGCGCCTTCGCCGGGTTCGGTCAGGCCCATGGCCTCGTACATGAGCAGTTCGGCGATGGTGAAGCAGTCGTGCACCTCGGCGAAGTCCAGGTCCTCCAGTCCGACGCCGGCCATCCCCAGCGCCCGCTGCCAGGAGGCCCGCGTGGCGGCGAATTCGGTGGGGTCGCGCCGTTCGGCGGGGAAGAAGTCGTTCGCGTGGCCGAACCCCGCCAGGCGCACCGGCGCAGTGGCCCCGCCGGTCGGTGAGGCAGACAGCACGACGGCGGCGGCGCCGTCGGACACGGGGGAGCAGTCGGTGCGGCGCAGCGGATCGGCCACCATCGGGTTCTTGTCCGAGACCGTGCGGCAGAACTCCTCGCCGAGGTCCTTGCGGAGCTGCGCGTAGGGGTTGTCCACGCCGTTGCGGTGGTTCTTCGCGGCGATGGTGCCCAGGATGTCGCTGACAGGGCCGTAGCGCTTCTCGTAGTGCTTGGCCACTTCGGCGAAGAGGCCAGTGAAGCCGGTGGTGGAGGCCTTGCCGGCCATGTCGTAATCCGCGCCCAGCAGGGCCGAGCCCACAACGTCGGCGCCGGCGTGGGTCATCTTCTCGGCGCCGATGACGAGCACGGTCTTGGCGGTGCCTGCCAGCAGCGACTTCGTGCCCTGCTGGAATGCGGCCGAGCCGGACGCGCAGGCGTTTTCCACGCGGGTGGAGGGCACGTTGGCCAGCTGATCGGACACCTGCAGCGCGAGCGACGAGGGGAAGGCCAGCGGCATCATGCCGGAATTGAACTGGCCGAGGTAGATCTCATCGATCTGGCCGGGCTCAATCCCGGCGTTGCCGATGGCCTCGGTGGCCACTTGGACGATCAGGGACTCGAGGGTCTCGTCAGTGAGTTTGCCGAAGCGGCTGTGGCCCCAGCCGGTGAGTAGGACATCTTTTCCGAACTGTTCGCGCAGGCTCATGCTATGGCTCCTTCAAGGGTGGGGGTTGCGTTCAGGGACGTGGCGACGTCGAAGCGGGCTTCGGTTTTCCCGCGAAGTTCCTCCACGGTGACGCCCGGGGCGAGGCGGGTCAGCGTGAGCTGCCGGGCGCCGTCGGACTTTTCCAAGTCAAAAACAGCGAGGTCGCTGATGATCCTGTCCACGCAGCTCAGACCGGTTAGCGGGAGGGTGCACTCCCTGACGATCTTGGCGGTGCCGTCCTTGGCGTTGTGTTCGGTGAGGACCACAACGCGCGGGGTCCCGGCGACGAGGTCCATGGCGCCGCCCATGCCCTTGACCATCTTGCCGGGGATGGTCCAGTTGGCGAGGTCGCCGCTGCCCGAGACCTGCATGGCGCCCAGGATGGCGACCTTGACGTGGCCGCCGCGGATCATGCCGAAGGACGTGGCGGAGTCGAAGATGCTGCCGCCGGGCAGGACCGTGACAGTCTGCTTTCCGGCGTTGATGAGGTCTGCGTCTTCCTCGCCCTCATAGGGGAAAGGGCCCATGCCGAGCAGGCCGTTCTCGCTCTGCAGGACCACGCGCACGCCCTCGGGCAGGTTGTTGGCGACCAGCGTGGGGATGCCGATGCCGAGGTTGACGTAGTCGCCGTCGTTGAGTTCTTCGGCCGCGATGGCAGCCATTTCATCCCTGGTCCAAGCCATGGGGTTCTCCTTGGGGTTCAAAAGTTGGGGGCTTAAGTGTTCGTTCGCGCTTGGTGGGGCTAGGCCGGAACGGGCTCCGAGGCGCGGGGGCGGACCGTGCGCTGTTCGATGTCCTTGACCCGGCCGCTGGCCTGCACCAGGTGCTGGACGTAGACGCCGGGGGTGACGATGTGGTTGGGATCCAGCGCGCCCGGTTCCACGATGACTTCCGCTTCGGCGATGGTTACGGCGCCTGCCGTGGCCACCACTGGGTTGAAGTTCCGGGCGGTGAAGCGGTAGATCAAGTTGCCGTCGGTGTCCGCGGTGTGGGCGTGGACCAGGGCGACGTCGGCCTTGATGGCGCGCTCCTGGACGTACGTTTCGCCGTCGAACTCGGCTAGCGGCTTGCCCTCGGCGACGAGCGTGCCAACACCGGTCTTGGTGTAGAAGGCCGGGATGCCGGCTCCGCCGGCGCGGAGGCGCTCGGCCAGGGTGCCCTGAGGGGTGAACTCCACCTCCAGCTTGCCGGCGAGGTACTGCTCGGCGAAGAGCTTGTTCTCGCCCACGTAGGAGGCGATGACCTTGCGGACCTGGCCTGCCTCGATCAGCACACCGAGGCCCTTGCCGTCCACGCCCATGTTGTTGGAGACGACCGTGAGGTCCTTGACGCCGGAATCGCGGACGGCCTCGATCAGGTCCGCCGGGATGCCGCTGAGCCCGAAGCCTCCGACGGCCAGCGTCATGCCGTCCTGCAGCACGTCCTGCAGTGCGGCAGCCGCACCGGATTTCACCTTTGACATTGCATCTCCTCATTGAGCTCTTGACGCAATCCACTTTGTGGACTGTTCCTCTGCTGTTGGAGCCTACGGTTCCGAAATGGGCACTGTCAATGGTTGATTTTGGTCCAAAAGACGGCATTTTTACAGTGTGGACGGTAGGATGGTGAGTGTCCATAATATGGATGGTTTAGATGGATCTAACGCAAAGTCCGAGGAAAAAAGATGTGTTCATTACCGGTCCAGGGCGCACAAGTCGTCAGCCGCGTCGCGTCCCTGCTGCGCATTGTCGGACGGAAACCGGAAGGTTCCCCGCTTGTGGAACTCGTCAGGGAATCCGGGCTCACCCGCCCCACAGTGCACCGGCTGCTTTCCTCACTGGCTTCGGAGGGGCTACTGGACCAGGAACCGCAGAGCGGCAACTGGGTGCTGGGCCCGGAAATCCTGCTGATGGGTTCCGTTGCCTCCGCCCGCTTTCCGCTGGAGGACATTGCCCGGCCCAGCCTGCGCCGGCTCGCCGAGGAGACCGGTGAAAGTGCCTTCTTCTCCATCCGCCGCGGAGCGGAAACAGTGTGCCTGCTCCGGGAGGAAGGCAGCTTCCCGGTGCGCTCCTTTGTGCTGCACGAGGGCGTCCGGTTTCCGTTGGGGGTGGCGTCCGCCGGAACTGCGATCATGGCGTTCCTGCCCGAAGCTGAACAGGAGGAACTGCTCGCCGGCTGGACCGCCCACGCCGGCACCTTCGCCGCGGCGCACACCGAGGCCCTCGTCCGGGAGAACCTGGCAAAGACCCGGCAGGCGGGCTACTCGGTCAATCCCGGTCTGGTCCTCGAGGGCAGTTGGGGCATGGGTGCAGCGGTTTTCGACCAGCGCGGACGTCCGGCCTGGGCGTTGTCGCTGACCGGGATCGAGCCTCGGTTCCGGGGCGAACGGCAGGAGACCCTGGGCCGTCTCCTGATGGAGGAAGCACACCGGATCTCCACGCTGCTCAATCGCCCGCCAGGGGCCTGAGCATCGCCTTGGTGCCCGGCCGTCACGGGGCACTTCGACACGGACGCGCCGGCAATTGAGGCCGAAACGGGCCAACCAAGGCTCAAAGTGCCCCGGTCCGGCCGCGGCTCGATCTGCCAAGTCCACCCAACTTCAGGCGCTTGAGCCCACCTCCGAAGTGCAAGATGCTGGCAACACGGGCGCCGCGGCGTATTCTGCCCTGGTCCAGGTGGGCCTCAGCCGCGGGGGCCACGTCCGGGGCAAGCTCGTGCTGATTCCATAGTTGGAGGCGCCGACTTGATGCCCGGCCGTCATGGGGCACTTTGACACGGACACGCCGGCGTTTGGGGCCGAATCGGTCCAGCCGGGCTCAAAGTGCCCCGGTTCGGCCTGCAGGCCTACAGCCCGACCCGGGGCTCCTCAGGGCCTTGGCCCTTCCACCAGGTGTCGAAGATGGTGACCGGGACCGTGCGCTTGTGACGGGTGCGGAGGTATTTCTGCTCGATGGATTCGGCCACGGCGTCCGGGACCTCCCGGCCTTCGAGGTAGTCGTCGATCTGGTCGTAGCTGATGCCAAGCTCGTCTTCGTCCGTGCGACCCGGCTTGCCGTCGAGGAGGTCGGCCGTGGGGACCTTCTCCCAGATCCGGGCGGGGGCGCCGAGCTCGGCGAGGAGTGCCCGGTTCTGGCGCTTGTTCAGCCCGAACAGCGGCAGGATGTCCGCGCCGCCGTCGCCGTACTTGGTGAAGAAGCCCGTGACGGACTCGGCGCCGTGGTCGGTTCCGATGACCAGGTAGTTGTGCTCGCCGGCGAGGGCGTACTGCGCGATCATGCGGGTGCGGGCCTTGGTGTTGCCCTTGTGGAAGTCGGAGATCCCGTTGCCCACGGTCTTCTCGAACTCTTCCTCGAAGCCGTCCACTGCCGCGGAGATGTTGAAGGTCCACTCCGTCTTGGCCTGGATGAAGTCGAGGGCGGCCTGGGCGTCGTCCTCGTCGTGCTGCACGCCGTAGGGCAGGCGGACCGCCACGAAGTTGGCTTCGACGCCGTCGGCCGCGAGTTCTTCGACGGCAAGCTGGGCCAGCCGGCCCGCGAGCGACGAATCAAGGCCTCCGGAGATGCCCAGGACGAAGCCCTTGGTGTGCGTTGCCTTGAGGTATTCCTTCAGGAACGTGACGCGTTTGCGCACCTCCCCGGCGGGGTCGATCCGGGGCTGGACGCCCATTTCTTCAATGATGCTGGCCTGGAGTTCGCGCATGTGATCCAGACTAGTCAGCAGTGTCAACCATGCTCAACTGTGTCCGCCCGAACCACGTCGCAGAGTGAAGGCTTAGCCAGGCGCAGGCGCAGGCCCGGTGGAGCCGCGGACGGTCAGATGCGTGGGCATCACGGACCGGCTGCGGGTGCCGCCGCCCGCCAGCGGGTTCAGCTGGGCCAGCAGCATGGAGACTGCCACGCGGCCGGCCTGTTCGATCGGGGAGGCCATGGTGGTCAGCGGCGGATTGCAGAAGTCTGCGCCGAAGATGTCGTCGCAGCCCACCATGCTCATGTCCTGCGGAACACGGATGCCGCGTTCGCGGAGGCGCTGGAGCATTCCGATGGCGATGAGGTCGTTGAACGCGATGCAGGCCGTCACCCCGCTGTGCACGGCGGCGTCCGCGGCTGCTGCGCCGGACTGCGTCTTGGGCGCGAACGGCCCCAGCCTGCGCACCTCCACGCCGCGTTCCTTGGCTGCCTCGGACAGGGCGGTCCAGCGCCGGGTGCTGGACTGGGACGTTGCCGGTCCGGCGATGTATGCAATCCGGGTATGGCCCAGCGAGATGAGGTGGTCGAGGGCCTGGCTCGTGGCGGACGGCGTGTCAATGAGAACCGCAGGGATGCCGGGGACGTCGCGGTTCATGGTGACCATGGGCATTTTTGCCGCCGCGGCCAGCAGGGCTTCGTCGGTGAGCCGGGAGGCGGCCACCACGATTCCGTCCGCACTCTTGCGGAGCTGTTCCATGGTGCTGGCCTCCACCTCGTCCGATTCCTCCGTGTCCACCAGCAGCTGGGTGTATCCGGCGGCCTTGAGCTGGAGCTGGGTGCCCCGGATGAGGTCGAAGTAGAAGGGGTTGGTGATGTCCGGGACCAGCACCCCCACTGCTCCTGTGCGCCCGGAACTCAGTGCTTTCGCCTGGCTGTTGGGGATGTAGTGCAGCTGGGCGG
The DNA here is from genome assembly GCF_002929335.1 of Arthrobacter sp. Y81. Classification (GTDB taxonomy): domain Bacteria; phylum Actinomycetota; class Actinomycetes; order Actinomycetales; family Micrococcaceae; genus Arthrobacter. The sequence continues at coordinate 15,746 of NZ_PJIL01000020.1, read as the reverse complement.
CGGCCGCTTCGATGCGCTGGCGCGTCCGGATGTTGACGCGGTCCGGCGAGGAGAGCGCCCGCGAAACGGTGGAGGCCGCCACGCCGCAGAGCGCGGCGATGTCGTGGATGGTGGGCGGGCGGTCCATTGCTGCTGGTTGCGTCGTAGCCACGGCGCTCCTCTCTGAACGTGGTGGCCGGGCCGTGAGGCCGGGTCGGATGGACGGGCCTGTGACTGCCGCCACAGATCCGGTCAGCAAAGAATGCCACAGATTGTCAAAGTTTGGCAATCGGTTGTCATTTGAAGGCGGGGCTAGCTAAACTGAGCTGGACACCGTTTGTGAACTGCGTCACCGCACTGGAGCCCGAAGGCGAGCTGCCAGCCCGGCGGCCGCGAAACCCAGGAGATCCGCGTGAGCAAAACAACAACCGCAGTCTGGCCCCTTTCAGGTTTCGGCGATGAGATAGACCCGGACCCCGCGGTGCAGGCTGCCGTATTGCTGGCACTGGGCGCGAGCCACATCGAGGTCCGCAGCGCCTGGGGCACCAATGTCTCCGAGCTGGAACCGGAGCAGGTTGCCCGGCTGAAGGAGATCCTCGATGAAAGAGGCCTCAAAGTCTCGGCAGTGGCCAGCCCCATCGGCAAGGTGGATGTGAGCCTGCCGGCGGAACACGAGCTGGAACGGCTCCGCCAGATCATCTCCGTGGCCAAGGGTCTGGACACCAAGTACATCCGCGTCTTCTCGTTCTACCGGGCGGAAGACCGTAGCGCCGAAGATATCCGCGAGGACGTCCTGGCCCGCATGGGCGCGCTGGCAGCGCTCGCGGAAGAGTCCGACGTCGTGCTTCTGCATGAAAACGAAAAGGGCATCTACGGCGATACGCCGCAGCGCGTGCTGGACATCATGGAGTCCGTGGACTCCCCGGCGCTCCGCATCGCCTGGGACAACGCCAACTTCGTCCAGGTTGGCGTCAAGCCCTACACAGAGGGCTACGCCATGCTGCGCCCGTACCTCGAGTACTTCCAGGTCAAGGACGCGCTCTCCACCACCGGCGAAGTGGTGCCCTCCGGCGAGGGCGACGGCGAACTGGACGCCACCATCGCCGCCCTCAAGGCCGACGGCTTCACCGGTTTCGCGTCGCTGGAACCCCACCTGGCCAGCGCCCACGAGCTGGGCGGCTTCTCCGGCCCGGTTGCCTTCGGCATCGCGGCCCGCGCCTTCGCTGCGCTCGCGGCGAAGAACGGGGTTGAACTCTCTTGAGCACGACGGCGGCGGTCATCGGCTGCGGAGATGTTTCGGCGGTGCACTTCGAAGCGGTTGCAAAGCTCGACGGCGTCACGCTGGTTGCGGTCTGCGATGCGGATCCGCAGCGGCTGGCCGCCGCTGTGGCCGCCTATGGCGTGCCCGGTTTCGCCGACCACCTGAGCCTTATCGAGGCGGTCCGGCCGGACGTGGTGCATATCTGCACCCCGCATGACCAGCATGCCTCGGTGGCCGCGGACTGCCTGGAGCGCGGCGTCAACGTCATCGTGGAGAAGCCACTGGCCCACACCCTGGCAGAAGGCCGGCGGCTGGTGGAAGCCGCGTCGGCGGGCGGGGCGAAAATCGCGGTGTGTTTCCAGAACCGTTACAACGCCACGGCGCAGGCCATGCACGCGCTGCTGTCGTCGGGCGAGCTGGGGGCCGTGGTGGGGGCCTCGGCAACAGTGATGTGGCAGCGCTCCGCTGACTACTACGAAAACCGGCCGTGGCGGGGGACGTGGGCCGGGGGCGGAGGCGGGCTGATGATGAACCAGGCGATCCACACCGTGGACCTGCTTCAGTGGCTGGTGGGCGACGTTGTCGCGGTCACGGGAAATGCTTCCACGCGCTTCCTGGGCGGCACCATCGAGGTGGAGGACACCGCGGAATTCGTGGCCGAACATGCCAACGGTGCCCGAAGCGCGTTCTATGCCACCCTGGCAAATGCCTTCAACGCGCCGGTGACACTCGATGTGGTCACCGAGAAGGCGGTCCTGTGCCTGCGGGGCGACCTCACCGTCACCCATGACGACGGGCGCGTGGACGTCGTTCCGGAGCGCAAGAGCGACTCCGGCGGCCGGTCCTACTGGGGTGTCTCGCACGAGCTGCTGATCAGCGACTTCTACAGCCGGCTGGACGAGGCGGAGCCGTTCTGGATCAGCCCTGCGGAGGCCGAAAAATCGCTGCGCATCATCAAGGACGTCTACCGGCAGAGCTACCCGGAATTGGCTGGCAAAGTGTCCTGACCCGTGGCTGGAATGGCGTCTGGGGCCTAGCCGAAGCAACCGGTTGCTGACCCTTATATGCTCCGGGAGCTCTTCATTTCCGAACTCTCAAAGTTTTTCTGCAACTCTTTTGACAATCGGTTGCCAAAGTGGGCAACAGTGCGTACGCTGAATCCCACAAGGCAAGTGTGGCCCACGCCACACTTGCTTGATTTCGCAAGTCTCACGTTCCACGGACACTAGGAGCCAACAATGAAGTTAGGTCCCAAGGCGGCAGCTGCCGCCATCATCGTCAGCGCGGCGCTCGCGCTGACCGGTTGCGGCGGCGGCGCCGGAGCGGGCTCAAACGCCGGCGCTGCTCCAACATCACTCACCTTGGGCACCCTCCGCGACATCACTTCCTGGGATCCTGCCCAGGCCCACGTCGGCCATGCCCTGCAGCCGTACCAGGCAGCGTATGACACCCTGATCCTGCGGGAACCGGACGGCAAGCTCAGCCCCATGCTGGCAACGGCATGGAAGTACAACGACACCAACACCAAGCTCACCGTGGACCTCCGGACCGACGTCACGTTCAGTGATGGCGCCAAGTTCGACGCCACGGCAGCCAAGGCCAACCTTGACCACTTCAAGAAGGCGAACGGTCCCCAGATGGCCCAGTTGGGGTCTGTATCCGACATCGCCGTGGTGGACGAAGACACCATCGACATCAACCTCAGTGCAGCAGAGCCCGCCCTGGAATACTTCTTGAGCCAAGCAGCTGGCCTGATGGGAAGCCCCGCAGCACTGGGCACTGACGCCATCAAGACCGTACCGGTAGGCTCCGGTCCGTACGTGATGGACAAGGCAGCCTCAGTGAAGGACTCGCAGACGGTCTTCACAGCACGTGACGGCTACTGGAACAAGGACTTCCAGAAGTACAAGAAGCTGACCCTCAAGATCCTTACCGATCCCACAGCCCGGACAAACGCTTTGGTTTCCGGCCAGGTTGACGCCACCCTCCTGGACCCCAAAAACGGTAAGCAGGCCGAGGGCGCCAAGATGAAACTTGAAGCGAACCAGGTGGACTGGTCCGGCTTGCTGCTCCTGGACCGGGATGGCACCAAGAACCCGGCCCTGGCCAACGTCAAGGTCCGTCAGGCCATCAACCACGCATTCGACCGCAAGACCATCCTGGAACAGGTCATGCTCGGCCAGGGAACTCCCACCTCCCAGCCGTTTGGCAAGGACAGCGGTGCCTGGACTGAAGAGCTCGAAAACTACTACAGCTACGATCCCGCCAAGGCCAAGCAACTCCTGAAGGAATCCGGCTTCGAAGGCAACGTGACTATCGACGTCCCCACCCTTCCGGGAGCTGAAACGCTCATCTCGGTTCTCCAGCAACAGCTCGCCGACGTCGGAATCACCCTCAAGCCGGGCGCCGCGATCACCAACACCTTCACCGCGGACGTGGCAGCCCAGAAATACCATGCAATGTTCTTCAACCTTTTCCAGGGTGAGCCCACGGTTGCGATTGACCAGATCGTCTCCACTAAGGCCCTGTACAACCCGTTCAAGAACACCACCCCGGAGCTTGAGGCCAAGATCCAGGCTGTACGCAGCAGTGGCGAGGACGCCGGCAAGCTGGCCCAGGACGTCAACAAGTACGTGGTGGAACAGGCGTGGTTCGCACCGCTGTTCCGTGTGAACCAGATGTACTACCACAACGACAAAGTGAACGTCACCCCGCAGGCACAGCAGGCCGTTCCGTCCATCTACAACTACTCGCCCGCCAAGTAGGACTCCATGATCAAGTTCATTGCGAAAAGGCTGGGCAGCGGGTTGGTGGTGTTGTTCGTAGTCTCGGCACTCACCTTCACTTTGCTGTACACCTCCAGCGGCAGCATTGCCCGGAACATCCTGGGTGACCAGGCCACTCCGGAGCAGGTTGCCTTGAAGGAACAGGAGCTGGGACTCGACCAGCCTCTCGTGACCCGTTACTTCGCCTGGTTGGGCGACGCCCTCTCAGGAAACCTTGGAGCTTCGTGGTTCACCTCGGAACCGGTGGCCAGCTCCCTGGCTACGCGTATCCCGGTGACCATGACGATGGTTTTCACCGCAATGATCCTGATCGCCATCTGCGCAGCACTGATCGGTGTTGCCGCAGCCGTCAAGCGCGGCTGGGTGGACAGGGTGGTCCAGGTGGGCGCGATCGTTGGCGACTCCATCCCGGGGTACGTGATCGGCGTGTTGCTTGTGACCATCCTGGCCATCCAGCTGGGCTTCTTCCCGGCCACCAGCACCATCTCTCCTGAGGTGGGTCCGGAGGCGTGGGTCTACTCGATGACCCTTCCGGTCATTGCACTGCTCATCAACGGCGTGACTGGCGGAGCGCAGCAGATCCGCAGCGCCGTCATCAAGCAGCTCGAGCGCGACTACGTCCGGACACTCCGCAGCCGGGGCATCGGAGAGCGGGAAATCCTCTTCAAGCACGTGCTGCGCAGCGCGGCACCGGCAGGCCTGACCGTCCTGAGCCTGCAGCTGATCGGCATGCTGGGCGGCGTGGTGATCATCGAGCAGATCTTCGCCCTTCCAGGAATGGGACCGCTCGCGGTCACCGCCACCGGCCAGTCCGATCTTCCCGTGGTCATGGGAGTGGTGATGTACACCGTGGTGGTGGTCATCGTGGTGAACCTCCTGGTGGACATCCTCAATGGTTGGCTCAACCCGAAAGTGCGTGTGTCATGAGCGATTCCGTAGAAACAGCGGCGGTAGCCGCACCAGTGGCCACCGGCCAGAGCGGCACGGTAGTCCGTTCCACCGTGATGCGCCGCCTCATCAGGAACCCGATGGGCATCGCCTCGCTGGCGATCCTGGGATCCATCGCCTTGCTGGCCATCTTCGCCCCGGTCCTGGCCCCGTTCGAGGAGAACTTCGCGAACATCACCAAGACCCTGGCACCTGCAGACTCGGTGAACATCCTGGGCACGGACAGCGCCGGACGCGACACCTGGAGCCGCCTGCTCTTCGGTGCGCAGCTCACGCTGTTGTCCGCACTCCTGTGCGCCGGTGTTGCCATCGCCATCGGCCTGCCGGCCGGCCTGATCGCCGGCTACTACGCCGGGAAGTTCGAGGCCGTCTCCAACTGGGTGGTCAGCATCCTCATGAGCCTGCCGGGCCTGATCGTGCTGCTCACCATCCGCGCCGCGTTCGGACCCTCGGTCTGGATTTCGATGATCGCCTTCGGCGTCCTCATCAGCCCGTCCTACTTCCGGCTGACCCGCACCGCGGTCCAGTCTGTACGCAATGAGCTCTACGTCGACGCCGCCCGGGTTTCCGGGCTCTCCGACTGGAGCATCATCGCCCGCCACATCTTCTCCGTGGTCCGCGCACCCATCATCATTCAGACCGCAGCCATTGCCGGCGTGGCCATCGCCATCCAGTCCGGACTCGAGTTCCTGGGCCTCGGCGATCCCACCAAGGCAACCTGGGGCGTGATGCTCTCCGAAGGCTTCAAGAACGTCTACCTGACCCCGACGCTGCTGCTGTGGCCGGCACTCGCCATGGCACTGACCATCGGCGGTCTCGTCCTTCTCGGCAACGCCATCCGCGACGCGTTGGAAGACGGCGAAAAGATCAAGCACCGCAAGAAACGGGCCGCGTCTTCGGCCACGGGAGCGCGCCCGACGGCGGGACCCGCCGTGGCGCGCCCGTCGCGTAAGTCTGTGGCCGCCGTCGATGCGGGAACCGAGCACCACCTCGTAAAGGTGACCAATCTCGGCGTCGGCTACCCGCAGGCCGACGGCACCATCAAGAAGGTGGTGGACGATGTGTCCTTCCACGTGGACCGGGGCGAGATCCTGGGCATCGTGGGTGAATCCGGTTCGGGGAAGTCCCAGACGGCGTTCTCCATCCTCGGCCTGCTGCCGGACAATGCCCGCATTGTGGGCGGCGCTATCCAGTTCGATGGCAACTACACCGTGGCTCCGGGCGACGAACGCGTCAACCAGGCGCGGCTGTCCAAGCTGCGGGGCAAGCGGATCTCCTATATTCCGCAGGAGCCCATGAGCAACCTGGACCCCGCCTTCACCATCGGCTACCAGCTGGTCACGCCCATGGTGCGGGTCCTGGGGATCTCCAAGGAGGAGGCCCGCAGGCGGGCGCTGAAGCTGCTGACCGACGTCGGGATCGCCAGCCCGGAACGGACGTTCAGCGCGTACCCGCACGAAGTCTCCGGCGGCATGGCCCAGCGTGTGCTGATCGCCGGGGCCATCAGCTGTGAACCGGACCTGGTGATCGCCGATGAGCCCACCACCGCGTTGGACGTTACGGTGCAGGCCGACGTGCTGGACCTCCTGCGCGAGCTCCAGCAGCGCCTGAACATCGGCGTCGTCCTGGTGACGCACAACTTCGGCGTGGTGGCGGACCTTTGCGACCGCGTGGCCGTGATGCAGAACGGCCGGCTGGTGGAGGAAGGATCCGTCCGCGACATCCTCCGGAACCCGAAAGAGCAGTACACCCGGACTCTTCTGGCCTCGATGCTCGAAGGCAAAACCCCCATGTCCATGCTTGTATCCAGCCAGAAGGAGCCGGTCGCATGAGCACGCAGAACGCCCCGCTGCTGACAGTGGACAACCTCGTTGTCGAATACCCGAGCAAGAAGTTCCGGGCCAAGCCGTTCAGGGCCCTGACGGACATCAACATCACCATCGGCCAGGGCGAGACCCTTGGCCTGGTGGGGGAGTCCGGCTCCGGCAAGACCACCCTGGGCCGCGCGGTCCTGGGCCTCGCACCGGTCACGGCCGGCAAAATCACCTTCGAAGGCAAGGACATCAGCCACGCCACTCGCAAGCAGCGGCGAACCCTGAGCCGCGACCTCCAGGTGGTTTTCCAGGATCCGTACACCTCGCTCAACCCCGCCCTGGAAATCGGTGACATCCTCGCCGAGCCCCTCGGGGTGCAGGGCATGTCCCCAGCCGAGGCGAAGAAGCGCGTCAAGGAACTCCTGGACCAGGTGGGTCTGCCCGCGGACGCCCTCCACCGCCTGCCGCGCGAGTTCAGCGGCGGCCAGCGCCAGCGCGTGGCCATCGCCCGTGCCCTTGCCCTCTCGCCCAAGCTGATCGTCTGCGACGAGCCCGTCAGCGCTTTGGACCTGTCCACCCAGGCCCGGGTCCTTGACCTGTTCCTGCAGATCCAAAAGGACACCGGTGTTTCGTACCTGTTCGTCTCCCACGACCTTGACGTCGTGCGGCACATCAGCCACCGTGTGGCCGTGATGTACCACGGCGAAATCGTCGAACAGGGGCCGGCCGAGATCGTTACCCGCGACCCCGAGCACCCTTACACGCAGCGCCTCCTGCTGGCGTCCCCGGTACCCGATCCGGACCGGCAGGAACAGCGCCGGGCGGATCGTCACCGACTGCTGGAAAGCCAGCGGCATCAGATTGAACAGGCCGGAGCCCTCGCCTGAGGGTAGGCGCAGGATTTAACACAACAGGTACAACAACGGAGGAATAACGTGGCCAAAATAGGCGTGCAGGCGATGATGCTGAAGGACAGCTTCGCGGAGATCGGCGCGTTTGAAACGCTCCGCAAGGTAAGCGCGATCGGTTACAACGCCGTCGAAATTTCCCAGATCCCGATGACACCGGAGAACGTGGCCGAACTGGACCGCTCCCGTTCGGAGCTGGGCATGGACATCGCGGCGTTGTCCGTCGCGATGGAAACCCCCAAGGGCCGCCCCGGCGATTCGCTCCAGGACCACTTCGACAAGATCGTGGACGACGCGAAGCGCCTGGACTCAAAGCTCCTGCGGATCGGAATGCTGCCCTTCCCGGCAATGAAGTCGATCGGTGCAGTCATTGACTTCGCGAAGCAGGCCAACGACTACGCCGAACGCCTCCAGGAGCACGGCCTCGGCCTGTACTACCACAACCACCACATCGAGTTCGCGAAGTTCGACGGCAAATACATGCTGGACATCATCGCCGAGAACTCCCCGGCCATGGGCATGGAAATCGACGTGCACTGGGTACAGCGCGGAGGCCTCGACCCCGTCCGGACCCTGGAAAAGTACGCCGGGCGCACCGCCATGGTTCACCTGAAGGACTACCGGATCGGCCAGATGCCGCAATCAGCTTTCGGACTGCTGGATTCAGGCGACGTCATGGGATTCATGGCGGAGTTCAAGAACGTGGTCCAGTTCGCCGAAGTAGGCGAAGGCAACCTGGACTTTCCCTCGATCATCCCTGCCGCGCAGGCAGCCGGAGCCGAATACATGCTGGTTGAACAGGACGAACTGTACGGCCGCACCGTCTGGGACGCGCTGCAGACCTCCCACGACAACCTGGTGGCCATGGGCCACGCCGACCTCTTCTAAGACTTCCCAGACTCAGCACCAACGAATACGGAGATTCAACAATGACCAAGAAAGTACGCCTCGGCATTATCGGCCTGGGCCAGCAGGGCGGAGCCTACGCCAGGTTCATCGCGGAGGGCATGGTTCCCAACATGGAGATCGGCGCCATCTGCGACGTCGATCCCGCGAAGAAGGAACTGGCCTCGGCCACGTACCCGGAAGTTCCCTTCTACGACGACTACATCGCCATGCTGGAAAGCGGCGACGTGGACGCCGTCGTGACCTGCGTTCCGCACTTCCTGCACCCCGAGATGGGCATCGAGACCCTCAAGCGCAACATCCACGCGCTCGTAGAGAAGCCGGCCGGCGTCTACACCAAGCAGGTCAAGGAGCTCAACGAGTTTGCCGCGGGCAAGCCTGAGCTGTCCTTCGCGATTATGTTCAACCAGCGCAACAACCCGCTGTACCGGAAGCTCAAGGAGATCGTCGAGAACGGCGAGATCGGCAAGATCCGCCGCAGCAACTGGATCATCACCAACTGGTGGCGTCCGCAGGGCTACTACAACTCCAGCGAATGGCGGGCCACGTGGGGCGGCGAGGGCGGCGGCGTGCTGGTCAACCAGGCACCGCACCAGCTGGACCTGTGGCAGTGGATCTGCGGCGTGCCGAAGTCCGTCTACTCCAAGGTTGCGTTCGGCTTCCGCCGCGACATCGCCGTCGAAGACGAAGTGACTGCGGTGGTTGATTACGGAGACGGCGTTACCGGCGTCTTTGTCACCGCCACGCACGACCTTGTGGGAACCGACCGCTTCGAGATCCTGGGCGACCAGGGAAAGATCGTCGTCGAAAACTCCAAGACCGCCACCGTCACCCGCCTGAAGAAGCCCGAGCGTGAACTCAGCGACGGCATGGATATGGACGATGTCCGCAAGCTCTTTATGGGCGAGCTGAACCCCGAGCAGTACTACTCCACCGAAGTTATCGAGTTCGAATCCGTCTGGGGCGGCCAGCACGCCGGCGTCCTGGAGAACTTCGCGGCCAACATCCTGGACGGCACCCCGCTGCTGGCCCCGGGATCGGACGGCATCAACGGCGTCCGCCTGGCCAACGCCATCCACCTCTCCAGCTGGACCGGCACGGAAGTCGGGTTGGACTTCGACGAGGATGTGTTCCTTGCCGAGCTGAACAAGCGCATCGCGGACGAAGGCAAGTTCCCCGAGCGCTCCTAGCTCACTCCGGCCGGCAGCCCCGCACGGCAACCGACCCGCGGCAGCCCCGCACGGCAACCGCTGGCCATCCCAGGCCCAACTGGGTCGCAGTTAATGTCGTTATGGGCGCTCATAACGACATTAACTGCGACCCAGTTGGGTTGTTTCCTCGTTAGGATGGGGCGGTGACTGAACCCAAGACGCCGGAAGTTGCCGCAACAACAGCGCCGGCCAAAAAGCACGCTCGGGACGGCAAGCCCAACGCCACCATTTACGACATTGCCAAGGTTGCCGGCGTCAACCCGTCCACGGTGTCCCGGGCGCTCAGTAAACCGGGCCGGGTCAGCGCCAAGACGCAGAAACTCATCGAGGATGCCGCCGCCGAACTGAACTACCAGGTCAACCCGTTCGCGCGCGCCCTCCCCACCGGGCGCACCAACACCTTCGGGCTGATCGTCGCGGACATCACCAACCCCACCTTCTTCGACATCATCCGCGGAGCGGAAACCACCGCCACCCTGCGGGACTACACCCTGGTCCTTGCCGAATCCGCCGAGTCCGCCGTCACCGAGCTGACCGCCGCCCGCCGGATGATGGCCACCGTGGACGGCCTCATCCTTGCCAGCCCGCGCATGGACGACGACGACATCCGCACCCTCGCCCGCGACAAGCCCGTGGTGGTCATCAACCGCGAGGTCGACGGCGTGCCCTGCGTGGTGCCCGACGTGAACAAGGGCATCAGCGAGGCTGTGCGCAGCCTGGCGGCCAACGGGCACCACAAGGTTGCCTTTGTTGCCGGGCCGCTGCAGTCCTGGATGTCCGCCCGCCGCTGGGAAGGCGTGCAGGCCGCCTGCGAATGGTCCCGGATCGAGGCCGTGCGGCTGGAATCCACCAAGCCCACGGTCGACGGCGGCCGGCAGGTGGCGCGCGACGTCCGGGCCAGCGGGGCCACGGCTGTGCTGACCTACAACGACCTCCTGGCCATCGGCCTCATGCAGGAACTCCAGGCCGCGGGCATGGTGGTTCCGGACCAGATCAGCATCGTGGGCTTCGACGACATCTTCGGGGCGGATTTCACCACGCCGCCGCTCACCACCGTGCGATCGCCGCTGGGGGAGTGCGGCTCGGGCGCTGCCGCACTGCTGCTTGACCTCCTGCACGGCACGGGGGAGCCAGCCGGAACGCTGCGCGTCGAAACGGAGCTGGTGCTGCGGGGCTCGAGCGGACGGCTCCTGCCCGCGGGCTAGCTTTACCTGAGGCGCTCCGCAACCAAGATGGCAATTTATGGCAACCGGTTGACAAAAGGCGACTGCAGACCCGACCATTGAGCTATGTCACAGTCGATTGCAGCCAACCCAGACCGGCTCCTGCCCGCGGATCCCGGAACGCGCAGCATTGCGCGCGACCTCCTGCAGCGCGTCCAGGACCTGCCCATCATTTCCCCGCACGGGCACGTTGACGCCGCAGTCATCGAGCACAACACCCCGTTCCCGGACCCGGCAGCGCTGCTGGTCAGCCCGGACCACTACGTCACCCGGCTGATCCACGCCAGCGGGGTCCCGCTGGACCGGCTGCGCGGCTCGAACACCGCGGAACCGGACTCCCGCACCGTCTGGCGCGAGTTCTGCCAGGCCTGGCCGCTGTTCGAGGGGACCGCCTCCGGCTACTGGCTCCGCACCCAGTTCGACAGCGTCTTCGGCCTCCAGCAGGAGATCAGCGCCGAAACTGCCGATGCCAGCTACGATGCCATTTCCGCCAAGCTTCTGGAGCCCGGTTTCCGGCCCCGCCAGCTCTTCAAGGACTTCAACATCGAGGTGCTGGCCACCACGGACGACCCCCTGGACAGCCTCGCCAGCCACAAGGCGATCGCCGAGGACCCCACGTTCCACGGACGCGTCCTGCCCACCTTCCGCCCGGACGCCTACCTGAACATCGCGCACCCCACCTGGGCCGCGAACGTTGACCGGCTCATCGCGGCAGCCGGCGACGGCGCCACCGGCTATGCCGGCTACATCGCGGCACTGGAAAACCGGCGTCGTTATTTCGTGGACCACGGCGCCGTCTCCGCCGACCACGGCGTCCGCACTCCCGCAACGTTGAAGCTCGACGCCGGCGATGCGGCGAAGCTGTTCGACCGGGCCCGCTCGGGCCAGGCCACGGCCCAGGACCGCGAAGACTTCGAAGCCCACATGATGTACCAGATGGCGCGGATGTCCGTGGAGGACGGCCTGGTGATGACCATCCACCCGGGGTCGTACCGCAACCACCACGCACCCACCTTCAACGCCTACGGCGCCGACACGGGCCACGACATCCCGTTCGCCGTCAACTACACCGAGGCGATCCGTCCGCTGCTGCAGGACTTCGGCACCGCCAAGGACTTCCACCTGGTGCTCTTCACCCTGGACGAGACCGTGTTCTCCCGCGAACTCGCTCCGCTGGCAGGCTTCTACCCGTCCGTCTACCTCGGCGCCCCGTGGTGGTTCCTGGACGCGCCGGACGCCATGCTGCGCTTCCGCTCGGCCGTCACCGAGACCGCCGGCTTCTCCCGCTCGTCCGGCTTCATCGACGACACCCGCGCCTTCTGCTCCATCCCGGCACGACACGATGCGTCCCGCCGGATCGAGGCCTCCTTCCTGGCCAGGCTCGTGGCCGAGCACCGCGTCAGCGAGGACCGCGCCCATGAACTGATCGTCGACCTCGTCGACGGCTCGCCCCGAAGGGTGTTCAAGCTGTGAGCATCGAACTGCAGCCTGAGGCTCAATCCGCTGTCGACCTTCCCCAACTCAACCGCCGCCTGCGCCCGTCCGCCAAGGCGCCGGTGCGGATCGTCCACCTGGGGCTGGGCGCCTTCCACCGCTCGCACCAGGCCTGGTTCACGCACCAGGCGTCCGACGCCGCGGACTGGGGCATCGCCGCCTTCACCGGCCGCCGCCCCGACGCCGCGCTGGCCCTGGCTGAACAGGACGGGCTGTTCACCGTGGTGGAACGCGCCGACGACGGAGACTCGTTCACCGTGGTCAGCAGCATCGTGGAGGCCGCGGACGGCGCGGATGTACAGCGGCTGGCGGAGCTGGTTGCCGCTCCCGCCACCGCCGTCGTCACCCTGACCATCACCGAAGCGGCGTACCGGCTCGGCGCCGACGGCCACCTCGACCGGACCGCGTCCGACGTCGTTGCCGACCTCGCGGTGCTGGCATCCGGCAGCGGAAACCCGACGACGCCGCTGGGCCGGCTTGTGCTGGCCCTCGCCGCGCGCCGGGCTGCCGGGGCGGGGCCGCTCGCCGTCGTCTGCTGTGACAACCTCTCCAACAACGGCACCGTGGCGCACAACGCAGTGGCAGGCATGGCCGGGGCGTGGGACGCCGGCCTGGCCGAATGGATCAACGCCAACATCAGCTTCGTCAGCACCTCGGTGGACCGCATCACTCCGCGGACAACCGACGCGGACATTGCCGCCGTCCAGGCCGCGTGCGGCTACCGCGACAATTCGCCCGTGGTGGCCGAGCCCTTTTCCAACTGGGTGCTCAGCGGGGACTTCCCGGCCGGGCGGCCGCGCTGGGAAGACGCCGGTGCCGTGTTCGTGGCAGACATCGAGCCGTACGAGAACCGCAAACTCCGGCTCCTGAACGGCGCGCACTCGCTGCTTGCCTACGCAGGCCAGCTCCGCGGCCACACCACCGTGGCCCAGGCGTTGGCGGACCCGCTGTGCCTGCAGGCCGTCGAGAAGTTCTGGGACGAGGCGGAAGCCAACCTTTCCGGGCCGGACGGAAATGCTGCGGACCTGCAGATACCGGCCTACCGCGCCGCCCTGCTGGCACGCTTCAGCAACGCCCGGATTGCCCACCACCTCGCGCAGATCGCCATGGACGGCAGCACCAAGCTCCGGATGCGCGCCGTTCCGGTGCTGCAGGCCGAGCGCGCCGCGGGCAGGTCCGGTGCGGCCGCCGCGCTTATGATCGCCGCCTGGATGGACTACAGCGCCGCCGCCGCCGCGTTCCAGGATCCCCTGGCTGACCAGGTGGCCGCAGCCAACCGGCTCAGTGGTACGGAGCGGATCCGTGCCCTGCTGGGCCTGGTGGATCCGGCGCTGGCCGGGGACGCCGTCGTCGTGGAACTGATTGCAGACTTGTGCGGAACGTTCGAGGAGCTGGCTGTCTCCCCGTAGCGTCCTCCGTACGTGCGCTGCTGCCCGGCCCCCCGGATCAAGGGGAGCCGGGCATTAGTGTTTAATGAACTTTCAACAAAAATAATGGCAACCGCTTGCCAAATGATTGCCAAGTAATTAGGATTGCAACAAGAGCCAAAACCGGCATCCCGGGAATCGCACCCGCCGGAGGCCCAAGACTTTTCACAGCATCACCACCCCAAGCATTTTCACAATTTTTTCGCCGGCTCCACGGGGGCGGCACCGGGTAAAGGAGCCCAAATCATGAAAAAGCTGAGCAAGCTAAGCATCGTCGGCTACGGCGCCGGGGATGCAGCCAACAATCTCGCCTTCACCACCGCCACCATGTTCCTTCTCGTTTACTACACGGACGTTGCAGGAATCTCGGCCGCCGCTGCAGGTACCCTGCTGCTGGTCGTCAGGATCTTTGACGCGTTCGCCGATGTCTTTGCCGGCCGCATGGTGGACCGCACCTTCAGCAAGCGCTTCGGGAAGTTCCGTCCGTTCATCATGTTCGGCTCCATCCCGCTGCTGCTCCTGAGCGTTGCAACCTTCTCCGTCCCGCAGTTGGGCGAGTCCGGAACCCTGCTCTACGCCTACGTCACCTACGCGGCCCTTGGCCTGGCCTACAGCCTGGTCAACATTCCGTACGGCTCCCTCGCCGGCGCCATGACCCAGGAGCCGGGGGAGCGCGCCAAGCTGGGATCGGCCCGCATGGTGGGCGGACTGCTGGTGGGCTCGGCCCTCGGCATCTTCGTCGCCCCGCTCATCAAGCCCGGCGCCGACCTGCAGGCAACCTTCACCACCATCACGCTGGTGTTCGTGGCGATCGGTGCCGCCCTCTACTTCTTCACCGTCATGACCGCCAAGGAACGCGTCCACCGCGCCGTCCCGAACGTCTCGGTCAAGCAGAGCATGGACACGCTCAAGGGCAACAAGCCCCTCCTGATGCTGTGCATCAGCTCCTTCTTCTTCCTTTCGGGCTACCTGGCGCTGACGTCGGTGCAGCTGTACTACCTGCGCGACGTCCTGGGACGCCTTGACCTGTACCCGGTTCTGTCCATCATCCAGCTGGTGTTCACTTTCGTGCTGGCCGCGTTCATGCCCAGGCTGGTCCGCTCCATCGGCAAGAAGCGCGTCTACATCTACTCGTCGCTGCTCACCGTCATCGGCGGCGCCATCATCTTCTTCACTCCAGCCAGCCAGGTCTGGATGGGCTTCACCGGCCTGGTGATCAGCCTCCTCGGTGTCCTCGCCGTCAACATCGTGGTGTGGGCACTGGAAGCCGACACCGTCGAATACGGGGAATGGAAGACCGGCGTCCGCACCGAAGGCATCACCTACGCGCTGTTCTCCTTCACCCGCAAAACCGGCCAGGCCGTGGGCGGAGCGCTCGCCGCATACGCCCTGGCATTGGGCGGCTACAAGTCCGGCGCCGTGCAGACCGCGGACGCCGTGTTCGGAATCCAGCTCGCCGCCGGTGCCATCCCGGCCGTGCTGACCATCCTGGCCGTGCTGGTCATGTCCAAGTACAAGCTGACGGACGCCATGCACGCCGAGATCCTGGCCGAGATCCGGGCCCGCCGCGTGGACGGAGAGAACGGTGTTCCCGGGACTGAACCGTCCGGCGGGACCGAACCGTCCCGCGCCGCCGAGGCCACCGCGGCCGCCAAGCCGTTCGCCGCCACCTCCAACTAAGCCCCGCCCCAGCCCCGCTCGAAAGGAATAGCTGTGAAAATCATTGCCGCGGAAGTCTTTGTGACAAGCCCGTCCCGTAACTTCGTGACCCTCCGGATCACCACGGAGG
>NZ_PJIL01000001.1 GCF_002929335.1 Arthrobacter sp. Y81 | reverse complement strand
ACGGTGAGCGGCCCCAGGAACCAAAAGCCTGGAGCCGCTCACCTCTGCCCCCTTGACAACCGGACCTACATATCAGCACTGGACGCCCGGTTCGGGTTTTCCCTGCATCTGAAAGCACGCTGATGAGGACCGGAAAGTGAGTGCGTTCCGGTCCGGGCTGTACTCAATCGAATGGCGGAAGTGATGGGTGCAACGAGCAGGGGTCGTCCGGCACCAAGAACGGCGGGCACGGACCGCATTCGGTCCGTGCCCGCCGTCGCCTGTTCAGCCTGACCTAGTGGTGGCTGCTGACGCCCAACGGGCGTCCCTTGGTCTCCTTGGCGAGGACAACGCCCACAGCCGAGATGACGCACAGGATCATGATGTAGATGCCGATGGACCCGGTCCACTTGGTGCTCTGCATCAGGGCTTCGGCGATGGTGGCGGCAAAAGCGCCGCCCAGGATCGCACCGAAGGCGTAGCCGATCGAGATACCTGAGTAGCGGACGTTGGCCGGGAACATCTCGGCGTACATGGCTGACATGGGGCCGTAGGACAGGCCGAGGCCTATGGTCAGGACGAAGAGGGCCAGGCCGTAAAGCATGATGTTCTTGGTATCGATCAGGGCGAACATCGGGATCATCCAGGCGAACACGATGCCATAGCCGATGAGGAACGTCTTGACGCGGCCGATCTTGTCGGAGAGCCAGCCTCCCACGAGCGTGAAGATCAGCCAGCCGAAGGAAGCCAGCGTAGTGGCCAGCAGGATCTCCGCGACCGGCATCTTGAGCGTTTTGGTGGCGTAAGAGATGAAGAACGCGATGAGCAGGTATCCGGCCGCGTTGTTGCCGATGAAGATCATGGTGGAGTAGAGCACGGACTTCTTGTGGTGTTTGATCAGCTGTCCGAGCGGGGCCTTGGCCTTCTCCTTGCGCTCGATCATTTCCTTGAAGACGGGGCTTTCGGCTACTGCGCGGCGGATCAGGTACCCGACCACGATCAGGACGATGGAGAGCAGGAACGGCACGCGCCAGCCCCACGAGGCGAAGTCTTCCTTGGACATGCCGGTGTTGAGGAAGTACAGCAGGCCCGTGGCCAGGATCATGCCGACGGGAACCCCGATCTGCGGGTAGGCGCCGAACAGGCCGCGCTTGCTCATGGGCGCGTGCTCGACGGCCATGAGGGCCGCACCGCCCCATTCGCCGCCGGCGGAGAAGCCCTGGATGATGCGGAGGGTGATCAGCAGGATCGGAGCCCAGACACCGATGGTCTCGTAGGTCGGCAGCATGCCGATCAGCGCCGTCGCCGCACCCATCATGATGAGCGTGAAGACCAGCATCGCCTTTCGGCCCAGGCGGTCCCCGAGATGCCCGGCAATGATCGCGCCGAGCGGGCGGAACAGGAAGCTGATGCCGATCAGGGCAAAGGACAGGATCTGCGCCAGGCCCGGATTGGAGGCGTTCAGCGGGGCCAGGAACAGCGGGGACAGCAGCGTTGCCGTCAGCTGGGCGAAGATGAAGAAGTCGTACCACTCGATGGTGGTGCCGACCAGCGTGCCTGCGAGGACTTTGCGTTCCTCATGCTTGCTGCTGGGGCCCGCCTCTGAATCGACGTGTGAAGTTGCGGTCATTGGAACTCCGTGGCTGGGGGCAGGGACACTGCCGGAGATGAATTGAAGCCGTGCGATTTACTGATCGAACGGTCAGTTAGTATGAGGATACTCGAATGTGTGACAAAGCGCACTTAAATCTTTGTGGGACCCCTGGCCGCCATCAGCGGCGGCGACCGGGAACCGCACCTTTCCGCCATTTCAGTCCTGCCGGTTGAGGAATTCCCGGACGCGGGCCCGGACAGGCTCGCGGTCGTAGGTGTTGACGAGGGCACCGGCCATCCGGACGGGATCCCCGAAGAAGAAGTACTCATAGAGGGACTGGCGGCCCGAGAACCCTGAGATTGAGGCGTCGAAGGCCAGCTTGAACAGGCGGACACGCTCAGGGCCCGTGAGCGTCTTACCCTGCAGGTACGTGTCGATGTCCGCCCTGGCCCCGCTGTTGACGTCAGCCTCGCCGGGCAGCGCCATCAGCCCAGACGCCGAGAACTTCCGGATGATCTGCGGGAAGCGCTGGGCGATCTTGGGGTACCAGTTCCTGGCGGCGTTCAGCGTGGACCACTTGGGCAGCATCATCCCGGCCTCGTTGAGCCGGGCGTCCGCCTCGGACGCCCGGACCAGCGCCTTGCCGATTTCGACGTCGATAATGAGTTCCGCAATGTCCTCCTGGATGTGCTGGAAGCCGTCGATGCCGATCGAATCGGCGAGCTCGGACGCCAGGCCAAGGAAGAACTCACTCTTGGCGATGGTCCGCGTGACCACCTGGTGCGTCATCAGGGCTCCCGCGCCGGTCTCCGTGTAGAAGGCATTGCAGAGCTGCGGGTTGCCCAGCATGAAGATCCGCTCGCTCGGCACGAACACCTTGTCGAAGATCGCGACGGCGTCCATCTCCTCGTAGCGTGAGGCCAGCGGTTCGTCGTGGGTGCTGCCGCCGTTGTACAGCGAGGTGCGGCAGAGGTAGCGCAAGCCCGGCGCATCGTTGGGGATGGCAAACGCGAAGGAATACGGAGCATCCTCGGGGGTGCCGCGCAGCACGGTCGACGGAAAGACGAGGAGTTCATCGGCAATCGGCGCGATGGTGGCCAGCATGCGGGCGCCGCTGATCACGATGCCGTCCTCGCGCTCTTCGACGATGTGCGCCGTCAGCTGCCCGCCCATCTGCTCGGAGCCCGAGACGGAGCGGTTGACCTGCGGCGGGATCAGCGTATGCGTGGCCAGGACGTCATTCTCGCGCGCCCATTCGTAGTACTTCCGGATATTTTCGCCGAATTTGGGGTCGGCCTGCGCAAACCATTTCTCAGCGGTACCGAGTGCCGTCAGGGCAGAGTTCATATAGTCTCCCGAGCGGCCGAGGAATCCGTTGGACGATTCGGCCCAGGTGGAGATGGCCCTGCGCCGGCGCTGGAGGTCCTCAACCGTCCGGGGAACCAGGAAGGATGCGTTCACCAGGTCGCCGGTTGCGGGCGAGGTGTACGTCAGGGCTTCCTGGTATGCGGGGTCGTGCTGCATGTCGAACAGCTTCGCGTAGGACTTGGCCACGTTGCGGAACGCAGGGTGCTCGGCGATTTTCTCGCTGACCACTTCCCCGTCGATCACCACATGGGGCGTCATGGCGTTGAGCTTGTCCAGGTACTGCTGGCCGGTGCGGATGCCCATTGTTGTTCCTCCAGTCGTCGTTGAGCTGTAGTGGGGTTAGTCAGTGGCCCCCAAGGTTCGGGGATGGCAGCGCTACAGAAGGTCCTCCATGCCCAGCTGGCTCTCCGGGATGGTGGTGAAGGCGCTGTTGGCGAAAGCCAGGGCGTCTCCGTTGCGGTAATTGAAATCCACCACCTCGCCGAGATACAGGGTGTGGTCGCCGCCGTCGTACTCCGCCCATGGCGTGCACTCGAAGTAGGCGAGGACGCTGGACAGCCGCGGCGCTGTCCCACCTTCCACCCACCGGGGTTCGGGCCCCGGGCGGCCGGCGAAGTGCATGGCCAGCTGCCGCTGTTCGGCGCCCAGGATGTTCACGGTAAACGGACGGCCGGCCAGCTCATCGTGCGCCTTGGCGGTCCGCGCAATACCGACCAGGACCAGGGGCGGCTCCATGGACACGGACATGAACGAATTGACGGTGATGCCGTGGCGCTTGGTGGCGCCGTCGAAGGTCACGATCGCCACTCCGGTGGCAAACCTGCCGAGGCTCCCGCGGAAATGGTGGGACCGCGGGGCCGATGTCCTGCCCATGGCTTCGGGAGCCTCTCCCGGGCGGGGCCTGGCAATCATCATTGATCCCTTGGATTGGCTGTTCTATATTTGAATTGTTCTATAGTTGAACGTATAGTTCCCATATGGAACGCTAGCCCAAAGTGAGGCGCAACACAAGACCCTTCGGGCAGGGCGCCACAGTTCCCGGCCTAGGATGGACACCATGACTCAGACCGCAGGCGCCGGCGCACAGGCTGCGCCCGCGCCGGCTTCCCCGTCCCAGACTCTTTCGCGTGGCATCCGCGCACTGGAAATCCTGGCGGAAGCCGAGCAGCCACTCACCATCGCGGAACTCGCGGACGCCATGGGTGTCCACCGTTCCGTGGCGTACCGGATCCTGCGCACGCTGGAGGACCATTCACTCCTGGTCCGGGACGACGCCGGCAGGGTCCAGCCCGGCCCCGGACTGGCCGTCCTGGCGCGGGGGGTTTCACGCACGTTGCAGTCGGCGGCGCTGCCTGAGCTGACCCAGCTTGCCAACAGCCTGAACATGACCGCCTTTATCGCGGTGTGGGACCACCAGGACTGCATCACCCTCGTGACGGTGGAGCCCAGGCACTCGGCCGCGACGGTGGTCCAGCACCCCGGCTCGCGGCACCCGATCAGCGCCGGAGCCCCGGGCATCGCCATCCAGTCGGCGCTCACGGAACAGGACTGGAAGCTGTTGGCACCGGATATCCCCTACCGGGCCGAGGCGGCGGAAGCACGGAAACGCGGCTACGCGGCAAGCCACGACGAAGTCATCGCCGGGGTTTCATCGCTGGCCGTCCCCATCAACGTGCCGGGCGGCCGCCCCGCATCGGTCGCCGTCGTCTATATCCGCTCAACGCAGGATCCTGCCGAGGTGGCGGCCGCCCTGACAACGAGCGCAGCCCGCATCGAGAAGCAACTGCTGTAACGCGCCTGGCCGGCGGCCCTACTTAGCGGCTGCCGGCGTCGCCTTCCTGCGCTGGCGGATTACGACGGCGGCGGCCGCCCCGAGCAGGAACAGCGCCGCTGCGGCGCACACCGGTACGAGGAAAGCTGCGGAATACCCCTGGTGCTGCGCCAGCTGTCCGGCAATGGAGGACCCCAGGGCCGTGCCGGCGACAATGCCGCTGGCGAGGGCTGTCATGACCGTTCCCAGGCGCCCGGCAGGAGCCACCACCCCGCCGATGGCGAACACGGTGACCATCAGCGGACCCACCGGCAGTCCCAGGACAAGCAGAACCAGTACCATCGGGAGCGCCGAGGCCGGGAGCAGCAGGAGCACGGCGAGGCCGGCCATCAGCACAGCGCTGACCATCCATCGTGCTGACAGCGTGAAGCGCCGGGGCCAGTAGGCAACGCTCAGTGCGGCCGCGGCGGAGCTCAGTCCCATGACGGCGTACAGTAGCCCGGCGATTTCGGCGGTGGCGAAGCCAGCGGAGAAGGCGCTCAGCCCGGTCTGGGTGGAACCGAAAAATGTTCCCATGCACACCATGGCCAGGACGGGCAGGGCTACGGCCGCCATGCCCGCGCCCCGGATGCCAGCGGCCGGGGAACCGGCGGCGGGGCCAGCAGCTGGGGAAGTGCCACGTCGGCGGCGCACGCTCAGGGGTACCGCACGGTGCGTGCCGTGGACGGCGAAGGCGGGAACCAGGGTGATGGTCAGGGCAGCGGCGAGGGCAAGCGGGAGCCACGGGGCGATCAGGCTGGCAAGGATGCCCACCAACGCAGGGCCGAGGACGAAGGTCAGTTCATCCGCCGTGCTTTCGTAGGACAGGGCGGCGTCCAGGTCCTGTGCGTTCCCCGTCTTGCTGCCCCGGGCGGTCAGGGCCATCCACCGGACTCGGGCAAGGGGACCCACCTGCGGACAGCTCGCTCCGGCCACGAAACCGGCTGCAAGGACGGGTACCGCCTCCGCCAGGTCCCGGCCTGACGGGACGAGATAGGCCGTGAGGATCAGGGCCACCACGGCGGCGGTATTGAAAATCGCGGCGAACAGCAGCACAGGCCGCTGGCCCAGCCGGTCCGCCCACGCACCGAGGACAGGGGCCCCCAGTGCGGAGCCGATGCCGACGGCCCCGGCTGCTGCTCCGCCGACGGCGTATGAGCCAGTGACCGCGGTAACCAGGGTCAGGGCGCCCACAGTCAGCATGGCCAGGGGAAGACGGGCGAAGAGTCCCAGCGGGATGAATCCCCTGCCGGCCAGCAAAGGGAGCCGGGCGTAGCGGCCACCCGTCGGCGAAGGCGGGCTCGGGAAATCCTGTTCAGGACGAGGGGCGGGGCGTGCGGTGTCCGCGGCCGATGATGTTGCGGCGGATGCCTGCAAAGACGTTGAAGGGGTCATTATTCCGGGTTCGTTCAGGACTGCGCATCGTCCCTCCTCCCGATGCGCGCGACCCGGTAACTCTTCAATTGTAGCCGAGGCCTCAGTGCGGCGAACGAGGACCCGGCGCGTGCCTGCGAGTCATGCCACGGCGTCGTCGGAAATGTGAAGGGTGGAACCGTTGCGACCCTTGACCACCTGCAGCTGGGTGTTGATGCGTTGCTTCATTTCCGGCACATGGCTCACAAGCCCGACCACCCGGCCGCCGTCCCGGAGCCCCTCGAGGGCGTCCATCACCTGTTCAAGGGCCTGCTCGTCGAGGCTGCCGAAACCTTCGTCCACGAAGAGTGTCTCGATGTCGACTCCGCCGGACTCCTGCTGCACCACATCGGCGAGACCCAGGGCCAGGGCCAACGAGGCCATGAACGATTCGCCGCCGGACAGCGTGGCGGTGTCCCTGCGCTGGCCGGTCCACTGGTCCACGACCTCCAGTCCCAGGCCGGATTTGGCTCCGCGGGCCGCTTTGGCGTCCGTGTGCTGCAGGGTATAGCGGCCGTCGCTCATGCCGACCAGCCGCTCCGAGGCGGCGATGGCCACCTGCTCAAGCCTGGCAGCGAGCACGTAGCTGTTCAGGCTCATGCGGTAGGTGTTGTCCCCGGCGCCGCGGGCTGCTTCGGACACGGCGGTCAGCAGCGCTGCACGTTCCCTGGGTCCCTGGCCCGAAGCTGCGAGCCGGGCGTAGTCCGCCGCGATCCGCCGGACGGTCAGCACTGACTTGTCCGCGAGGCCTGCGCCGACGACGGCTTGCCTGGCGGTTCGGTCAGCGGCGGCACCCTCGGCACGGAGCAGTTCGAGCTCCGCGGCCTCCACCGGGCCGTCCACTTCCAGCTCCCGGGCGGCGAGGGTGAGCTCCTCACCGGCGAAGAGTTCCGCGACGCGCGCGGCCTCGTCCTGGCCGGCGCGGATGGCGGCTTCGAGCGCGGCCGCGTCCGGGGCCGGCAGCAGGACGGACCGCACCGCATCCACGGATTCGAAACCGGAGTCCGGGAGCGCCTGTTCCAGCTGCTGGCCGGCGTCCGCGGCCCGCAGCCTGGCCTGTTCGAGACTGGTCCGGGCCGCATCTGTCCGTTCAAGAAGCGCCGTTGTTCCACTCAGGGATGTGATGCGGCCGCCAAGGGCCGGGTAGCCGGCACGCAGTTTGCGCAGTGCCCCGTCCAAGGCGTCGGCCTGTTCCAGGACTTCCAGAAGGGTGGACTCCGTTTTCGCGATGCGGGACTCAGTGGCCGCCTGCGTCGATTCGGCAGCAGAGATCTGGTCGCCCAGTTCCATTTGCCGTTCCCGGCCCGCAGCGAGTTCCCTGGCGGCCAGGACGGCCTGGTCAGCCCGTTCCTTCGCCAGGGCGGCGTCGGCGCGGGCTTCCTCCGGCGGAGTGTCGCCGCCTTGTGCCGCGAGGACGGCGACCTGCTGCCGCACCTCGGCAAGTTCCGTTTCCAGTGACGCAAGGACCGCTTCTGCTGCCTCGCAGGCCTCCTGGGCGCCCCGTTCCGCTTCAGCGACGGCCAGCGCCGCCGTGGCCGCGGGCGCGGGAGACGGATGCTCGGGGCTCCCGCACACCGGGCAGGGCTCGTCCGGCAGCAGCTGGGAAGCGAGTTCCGCCGCGGCATTGGCGAGCCGCTCTTCCCGCAGATCCAGCCAGCGCTGACGGTGGTTCTGGTGGTCATCCCGGGCCAGGCGGTGCCGTTCTGTAACGCCGGAACATACCTGGACCGCTGCGGTGTGCCGGCTGACCATGGCCACGAGTTCTTCTGCGGCCGCGGCTTCCTTGGTCCGCAGCTGGGCCTCCGCAGCGAGCTCCTCGAGGGGCTGCACCCGCGCCAGCAGCACGGCAGCCTCGTCGCGCAGTGCATCAAGGGCAGCCGCGCCGGCCCGGCTTGCCTGCCCCAGCTGCTTCAACGTCGTCTGAAGTTCGGTCCTGCGGGCCACCATCCCGTCCAGCCTGGCCTCGTCAGGCAGGCGTTCCTCGAGCACAGCGCGGAGGGACCTCAGGCGGCTGAGCTCGCTGCCCAGTACTTCTGCCTCGAAGAATGGCTCGCCCGGGCCGCCGTTGCCTTGGCCGGCGGCGGCGGCGGCGGCGGACAGGGCAACAAGCTCCGGATCCAGAAGTACCGCCGCGTGCAGTTTGTCGGCCGCCGCGGCCATCGCCCTGGCAGCCCGCTCTTCGGCGTCCCCGGCCCTGTCCATGGCCTGAAGTTGGCCACCAAGCACTTCGGCCTTGCGGTGCAGGCCAAGGCGCTCAGATTTTTCCTCGAGCTCGGGGGCTGCGGCGTCTGCGGCGGCCCGCCGCCGTTCTGCTGCTGAGAGTTTCGCCTGGCGGGCGGCACGGGCGGCGGCAGCTTCGAGGCGTTTGGCGCTCCCGGTGCGCTGCGCTTCCGCCTGCTCCGCTGCGGATTGCAGTGCCGCTGCTCTGGCCGCAACGGACTCCTGCAGCCAGTCAAGGAGTTCCTCCGGACCCTCCGGCTGCGGGAGGGCACCCGGCAGGTCCTGTTCCGGCTGCGCCGCTTCGGACCGGGCCTGTGCCAGCAGGAGGTCCAACTGGTTGTTCAGGCCGGCGACCTCCGCGCGGGAATCGGCGGCCCGGCGGGCAAGTTCCTGTTCCACGGCTTCGAACCGTTGCGTGCCAAAGAGGCTTTGGAGCAGGTCGAGCCGGTCCGCGGGTTTCGACCGGAGAAACGCGGCGAAGTCGCCCTGCGGCAGCATGACCACCCGGGTGAACTGGTCCCGGTCCATACCCAGCACCGAGCTAATTTCCGCTCCGGCTTCATCGTTCCGGCCGGACTTCTCGATCCACTGCCCGTCCACGCGTTCGCGCAGGAGGGTGTTGGCCTTCTGCTCCGTAAATCCGTTCCTGCCCCGTGCACTGGGCCTGTTCCAGGCCGGGATCCGTGACACTTCAAAGTGCCTGCCCTTGGCGGAGAACTCACAGGTGACCCGTGGTTCGGCGGCGGCATCGGCGTGGTCGCTGCGGAGGCGCTTGCCTTCCTGGCGTGCGCCCGGCACGGATCCGTAGAGGGCAAAGCAGATGGCATCGAGCACGCTGGTCTTGCCGGCACCGGTGGCCCCGTTCAGCAGGAAGAGTCCGTGCGCGCTGAGCCGGTCAAAGTCGATGTGCTCGGTGCCTGCGAAGGGGCCGAACGCGGAAATTTCGAGGCGGTGGATCCTCATCGTGACATCTCCTCCAGGCGTACGGCTTCGAGGGCTTCCCCCAGGACGGCAGCTTCGGCGTCGTTGGTGCTTCGGCCGCGAACGTGTTCGAGGAAGCCGCAGCAGATGGAAAGATCGTCCTCCGCCGCGGCGAGCCTGCTGCTGTAACTCGTCCTGGCGTCCGCAGCCGCGCCTTCGGGATCGAAGCCCAGAACCAGTGTGTCCGGAAAGCGGGCCCGCAGTTTGTCCATGGCCTGGGCGGGACGCCGGGCATCCGTCAGGGTGATCTGGCAATAGGCGGCCTCGGCCCAGGAATGCTCCTCTGCTGAGAGCAGGTGGTCCAGCGTGCCCCGCAGTACGGCGAGGGAGCGCGGGGCGTCCCACAGGACCTCACTGACTTCGGTGATGCCCGTGGCATCCGCTTCGATCAGCCAGCCACCCTTGCGGTGCTTCGCCTCGGAGAACGAGTAGGCGAGCGGCGATCCGGAATACCGGACAGTTGGCGAGAGCGACTGCCTGCCGTGGAGGTGGCCCAGCGCGGTGTAACCGAAGCCGTCGAACAGGTCCAGCGGAACGGCGCCGACTCCGCCGATGCTCAGGTCCCGTTCGCTGTCCGAGCTGATGCCGCCGCTCGCGAATGTGTGGGCCAGCACCACGGTATGGACCTGCCTGCTCGTGGCCCGGGCGTCCACATCGGCCCGGATCCTCCCGGTGGCCGCGCGCGTCACTTCGAAGTGGCTCGCGGGCTCAACGCCCAGCTGCTCGGCGACCAGCCGGGGCTCGAGCCACGGAATGCCGTAGATGGCCAGCACGGGACCGTCAACCGTGGAGTCCAGCGGAAGCAGCACCGGAACGTCCAGTTCGGCCAGCCGGGTCCGGAGGTGCACTCCCCCGCGTTCCAGCAGCCTTGAGGCGAAGCCGAGGCGGATGGCGGAATCGTGGTTGCCGCTGGTGAGGACCACCTGCGCTCCTGCGTCCGTCAGCCGCACCAGGGCATCGTCGAGGAGGCGAACCACGTCAACCCCCGGCAGGGCACGGTCGTAGACATCACCGGCGATCAGGACGACGTCCACCTGTTCCGCGCGGACGAATTCGACCAGCTGGTCGATGAAGCCCTGCTGGGCGTCCAGCATGCCGACGCCGTGGAACGACCTGCCCAGGTGCCAATCGGAAGTGTGCAATAACCGCATGTTCTTAAGCTATCCGCGGGTACCGACAGTATTGCGGAACAGACACGGCAGGGCGGGCAACTACTGTCCGCGCTTGCCGTCGAAGAAGTCGCGGGCGTCGTCGTTGACGGCGTCGCCGCCGTCGGACTTCGGCTGTGCCGCCGGCGTGCGCGGGTCAGCTGCACGGGCCGAAGGCTGCTGCGCGGGGTCCAGGTCGTCGGAGTCCAGGTCGTCTGCGCCAAGGTCGTCGTTGTCAAGACCGTCGTCGTCGGAGTCCAGCGTGGAGTCGTTGCCGGCATGCGTTCGGGCCGGCACCGCCGGCGTCTCGGCAAAGCCGCGGAACACGAGGCCGGCGATCGCGGCGCCCACCAGCGGCGCCACCCAGAAGAGCCACAGCTGCTCGAGGGACCAGGTGTTGCTGAAGATGGCTGACGCGGTTGCCCGGGCGGGGTTGAAGGGGGTGTTGCCCACTGCTTGGCCAAGCTGCAGCAGGACGGCCAGCGTGAGTCCCACGGCGAACGGTGCGGCGGCTTTGTTGGTGTTGCGCGCGGCCGTGGTGCCAAGGAAGACAGCGACCAGCAGGGCGGCGCCCAGGACCTCGACGAGCAGGACGCCGGCCATGGGCGCCTGGATGATGGAGTGCTCGCCGAAGCCTGCGGTCACGGTGTCAAAAGCGGCGCGGGTGTCCTCGATCTTGGGAACAGTCCGCAGGACGCCGAACAGGGCCAGGGTTCCGGCGATGGCGCCGACAAGCTGCGCGCCGAGGTACGCCGCAGCTTCCGGCAGCCTGATGCGGCCGGCGATGGCGTTGCCCAGCGTCACGGCCGGGTTGAAGTGCCCGCCGGAAATGTAGGCGAACGCGAGCATGGCCGCGGTGACGGCCAGTCCGGCGGCAAGGGAGGCCGGCAGCGGGTTGGACTGCGGAATCGTGAACAGCGGGACGCCCAGCCCTGCGATCACCAGGAACAGGGTTCCAAAGGCCTCGGCTGACAGGCGGGCCACAAGCCCCGGTTTGAAGGCCTCCGGAGCGGCGTGCAAATCGGGACTTGAGGTCTGGTGTGCAGGCACAGGGGAGGTCATGTTTTGGAAAATCCTTTGCTTCGTTGCCCAGCCGGTGATTCCGGTGCGCGTGCGGGCGTCGGTGCACCCGGCAATGTACTGTCCGACGTATTCTGCCAATTGAGTCTGGACGCTTGCTGGATCCGAGCTTAGCGGGCGGGCGCCTGTCGTTGCGACTGCGCGCCTGCCCGCGCACCGGCGCGTGACCCGCCCGGGGTAAATTTACTGACATGAGCACTGAACCTTTCCGCCGGACGGCGCCGACGCATGAGTCCCGGATCCATGGCTGCCTGCTGGGCGGCGCCCTGGGCGATTCCCTTGGCTACGCCGTGGAATTCGATGATATTTCCACCATCCGGAGCCGCTTCGGTCCCGCAGGGCTCCAGGATTTTTCAGCGCTCGACGGCGGCAGCCACTTCTCGGACGACACGCAGATGACGCTGTATACGGTTGACGGCCTCGTAGAGGCGCTGGAGTGGGCAAACGACGGGACGGCCGCCGACGCCAACGCCTGCGTGTGGCTTGCCTACCTGCGGTGGCTCGCGACGCAGGGGGTGCCAGTCCCGCCGTCTGCACCGGTCCCGCAACCGCGCTGGATTGACGCTCAGGCAGCCCTGAAGCACCGGCGCGCACCCGGAAATGCCTGCCTCAGCGGACTGGCCACCGGCGAAATGGGCACCGTGTACCGACCGGTGAATCCCGATTCAAAGGGATGCGGCACCGTGATGCGCTCGGCGCCGTTCGGCCTCATTCCGCATGTTCCTGCCGAGGCGGTTTACAAGCTGAGCTCGGACGCGGCGTCACTGACCCACGGGCACCGTTCAGCCCGGCAGAGCGCCGGAGCGTTCAGCCTCCTGATCCATGCCCTCATGAGTGGCCAAAGTCTCCTTGAAGCGGCCGAATTCGCCCTCAACCATGCGCGGGGTCAGGCCGACGCCGAACCGGCGCTCCTTGGCCGGCTGGAGCGTGCCCTTCAGCTCGCGGAAGGGTCGGGGGCCGAAGCGGCCACCGACCAACTGCTCAGTCCGGACGACCTGGTGCGGGAGCTGGGAGAAGGCTGGGTGGCCGAGGAGGCCCTCGCCGTCGCGCTTTACGCGGTTCTGGCCACTGCGCCCGCACGGGAAGTGACACCGGAGACAGCCGGCATGGGACCCGAGGCGCACTTCCGTGACGCCATTGTGCTGGCCGTGAACCACAGCGGAGACAGCGACTCCACCGGCTCCATTGCCGGGAACATCCTGGGTGCCTTCTACGGCGAGGAATGCCTTCCGGCCGAGTGGCTGGCAGCCCTGGAAGCCCCGGAGGTCATCCGGGGAATGGCCGGGCAGCTGATCACGGTTACGGTCGGTTGAAGCTGACGTTGTTGCAGGCTTCGCAGATTTCCGCCGGAATGAGTCCGCGGCGCTGAAGGAAACCGAAGATAGCGCACCCCAGGCAGAACCCCGCGAATGCTTCCAGCGAGGCTGCCAGCACCAGCACGGCCAGGAGAATCCAGGCGGCAGGCGGCAGCCCTGCCGCGAACAGCAGTGCCGCGGCCGTTGACATCGCCGCCCCGATGCCCTGCGCGAAGCGCTTGGGCGGGCCGGGGACCAGCTTTGCCCGGCCCAGGCGCGGTGCCAGGACCTTGACGGAGAGCTGCGCCAGGGGCGAAATCCGGGAGCCGAACAGCACGCGCAGCCAGAAACCGGCGGCGATGACGGCCAGTCCCCATCCCCAGCCCGTCAGCAGGGTGATGGCAGCCAGCACCACCACGAGGCCGGCGGTGATCCGGGCGGCGTACTCATTGACCGGGTTGGGGAATTCGAACACTTTGCGCCAGTCGACGCCGGCGCGCCGGCTTCCCGCCGCAACCACGCTGCCGTTGCCCGGGGTCGCGTCAGCGGAAGTGTCAGTGTCGGTGACTCGGAGTTTGACCATGGTGCAAGGCTAGGAGGCGCCCTCCGGCACCGGAAGCATTGTTGCGCCGTATGACCCGCTGCAGCTTCGTCCGGAAGCCGGCACCCGGAGCCAACGCCCCGGCTAGAGCAGCGCTGCGGTTGCAGGAACCTGGCCGCCCACCATCTGCAGGAATTCGCCTTCGGACAGCACCTCGATGCGCTGGCCACGCTCGTGGAGCTCCAGGACGCGCCTGGCTTTGCCCGTCAGGCGGCCGGAGCGAAGGTCGGACGCCACAAAGCCGTCGCCGACCACCAGCACCGTGGTCCGGCCGGTCACCCTGCTTTCGGGTTGCGCGCCAAACTCCGCCGACAGGACCTTGGCGTCGGGCCGGGGCATGGCGAGTTCGCCCGTGAACACCACCGTCTGCCCGAACAGCGGATGACCGGGCTCGGCGTCGGTGTTCGGCACAGGGTTGGCCCCTTCTTCGGGCCAGCCCGGTTTGAACGCCCGCACCGGCGCGGCTCCATTGCCGCCGGCCGCCCCCAGGGCGGTGAGCGTTGCCTTCGAAAGGCCGTCGCGGGCCGGATCGAACGCCTGCTGATGCGGGAGCGCAAGTCCAAGTGACATGAAGAGTTCGGCGATGCTGCCGGCGCCGTTCCGCCGCGCAATGTCGATCAGGATGCCCGCGCACGCCCTGGCGTCCTCTGCCGCGTCGTGATGGTTGACCAGCGGGACGCCGGCTTCCTCGGCTGCGTAGGGCAGCGAGTTGGAGACGAGCGAATAGCACCGGCGTGAGAGCATCACCGTACAGGCGTAGTCGTAGGCAGGGCCCGGCAGCCCGGACACTTCCAGCGCGGAGCGGATCACGCCCAGGTCGAATGCGGCGTTGTGCGCCGCCAGCACGTCTCCCCCGATGAATGCGCCGATTTCGGGGAAGAGCTCGCCGAAGCGCGGCAGGCCGGCAACGTCCTCGGGCCGTATGCCGTGGATCCGCACATTGTGGTAGTCGAAGCGGTCATGGTTTTCGGGTGGCCGCATCAGCCAGGAGGCTTCCTCCACCACCACCCCGCCACGGACCTTGCTGAGGCCAACGGCACACGGCGAACCGCGGAAGCCGTTGGCTGTCTCGAAGTCGATCGCCGTAAAGTCCAAACCCACGGCTCCACTTTAGCGTCGGCCCGCCCGGGCCCCGGTACCGTTGCCCCGCCTGTCGTGTGTGTCGATGGTCACGCCGCGGTCCGCCGGGCAAAGTCCGGCGCCGGAGGTCCAGTAACCTTGAGGGGTGAACCTACATGCGATGAGTGACTTTGCCGTGTCCACCCTCGGGGGTGCGGGACCCGTGCAGCCGCACCTGGCCTCGTTCCTCCCTGACTGGCTCAACCCCCAGATTTTCCTGGCCGACCCGTCACTTGCCCCCTGGGTTGTGCTGCTGGTCTGCGGCATCATCTTCGCGGAGACGGGTCTGCTGATCGGATTCTTCCTGCCTGGCGACTCCATGCTTTTCACGGCAGGCCTCCTGGTGGCCACGGACACCATCAAGTTCAACATCTGGCTCTTTGCCGCGCTCATTATCGTCTCGGCCATCGTGGGAAACCAGACCGGTTACCTCATCGGTTCCAAGGCCGGCCCGGCGATCTTCAACAAGCCGGATTCGAAGCTGTTCAAGCGCGAGAACGTGGAAAGCGCGCACGCCTTCTTTGAAAAGCACGGCGGCAAGGCGCTGATCCTCGCGCGTTTCGTCCCCATCATCCGCACCTTCGTTCCGGTGATCGTGGGCGTCGCGCAGATGAGCAAGCGGAAGTTCTTCCTCTTTAACGTCATCGGCGCCGTTCTGTGGGGCGGCGGAGTCACGCTCCTCGGTTACCTGCTGGGCGACCGGGTGCCGTGGGTGCGCGACAACCTGGACATCATCTTCATCGTCATTGTGCTGGTCTCCGTGATCCCCATCGGCATCGAGATCCTGCGGGGGCTGTCCGCCAAGCGCCAGGCCGCCCACTTCGGCACGGACGCCGTGGACGAGTACATCGAGGAGCACGCTCCGGAAGAAGATCGCAAGACGAACATGTAGGTCCGGCTTGCGGAAAGCCAGGCAACACGGATAACGACGAAGGCGCCCCACAGTGTGGGGCGCCTTCGTCGTTGTTCCCGAAGCGTCGTTGGTTCCTGAGGCTAGGCCTGCTCCCGCCGGCGATGCTCCGCCAGTGCCTCGACGATGGCCGGGAGCAACGCCCTGAATGCCTGGCCGCGGTGGCTGATGGCGTTCTTTTCCTCCGGGCTCAGTTCGGCGCAGCTGCGGTCAAGGCCGCTCGGCTGCAGCACCGGATCATAGCCAAAGCCGCCTTCCCCCCGCGGTTCGCGCAGCAGCGAGCCCTCAAGCTGGCCGTACTCCACCACCTCGCGCCCGCCGCCATCCGCTGCCTGGCCCGGCACGGCGACAGCCGCCGCGCAGACGAAGGCGGCCCCGCGGTATTCATCCGGAACCTCCGCGAGCTGGGCGAGGAGGAGCCTCAGGTTGGCGGCGTCGTCTCCGTGCCGGCCGCTCCACCGCGCCGAAAAGATTCCCGGTGCGCCGCCCAGGACGTCCACTGCAAGTCCTGAGTCGTCGGCTATGGCCACCAGGCCGGTTGCCTCGGCGACTGCGCGGGCCTTCAGCAGGGAGTTCTCGGCAAACGTCACGCCCGTCTCGGCGACGTCCGGCGCGCCGACGGCGCCGGCGTCCACAACCTGTGTGTCGACGTCGAGCCCTGGAACCTGCCCGCGCAGCAGCTCCCGGAGCTCGCTGAGCTTTCCTTTGTTGTGCGTGGCGAGGACCAGCACGGGAGCCGGGCCAGCCGCGTGGGTCACGGGGCTTCCGCCAGCGTTTCGCGCTGGATGGCCGCGAGCTGTTCGGTGCCCAGCAGGGCCAGGTCCAGCAGCTGGTTGAGCTCGTCGCGGTCGAAGGGGGCGCCCTCGGCCGTCCCCTGGACCTCCACGAACTTTCCGGACCCGGTGACCACGACGTTCATGTCGGTCTCCGCGCGGACGTCCTCCACGTACGGCAGGTCCAGCATGGGGATACCGTCGATGATGCCGACGGACACGGCGGCGATGGTGTCGATGAGGGGCTGCGCGTTCTTGGAGATCATCTTGTTTTCGCGGGCGAAGCGGATGGCCTCGGCAAGCGCCACGTAGGCGCCGGTGATGGCGGCAGTGCGGGTGCCGCCGTCGGCCTGCAGGACGTCGCAGTCCAGCACAATGGTGTTCTCGCCGAGGGCCTTCGTGTCGATGATTGAACGGAGCGAGCGGCCGATCAGGCGGGAAATCTCGTGGGTGCGGCCGCCGATCTTGCCCTTGACGGACTCGCGGTCGGAGCGGGTGTTGGTGGCACGGGGCAGCATGGCGTACTCGGCCGTGACCCAGCCGCGGCCTTCCCCCTTGAGCCAGCGCGGCACGCCTTCGGTCAGGGAAGCCGTGCACAGCACCCGGGTGTTGCCGAATTCGATCAGGGCCGAGCCTTCGGCCTGCTTGGACCAGCCGCGGGTAATGCTGATCGGGCGGAGCTGATCAGGGGTACGGCCGTCGGCACGAATGACGGGGGTGGCAATTGCTTCAGAAGTCATGCCTTTAGCTTATCGACCCGCGCGGTCCCGCCGGACACCGGTAAAAACGCACTGGCAACCGACACACTCCAACCGGCCGGAAGCTTTAGACCGTGTAGTGGACTCCGGCCACGGCAACCGCGACGTCGCCGTTGAACACCGGCTTGGCCTCGGCCATCACTTTGGTCTGCGACGTCCACACCGGAATATGCGTGAGGAGCAGCCGGCGCGCCCCGGCGGCGGCAGCGGCCTCACCGGCGCGCTTGCCGGTCAGATGCACGTCCTTGATGTCGTCGTCCCGGCCTTCCTCGAAGGCGGCCTCGCACAGGAAAAGATCCGCGTCCTTCGCGGCCTCTTCCAGCCCGGCGCAGGAGTCCGTGTCCCCCGAATAGGTAAGCACCCGGGTGACCGGAACGCCGTTGGCGGACGGTTCGGTGACCTCCACCCGAAGGGCGTAGGCCTCCTCCACGGGGTGGTTCACTGCGAACGGCGTGACGGTGTACGGACCGACTGTGACGGACTGCCGTTCAGTCCAGTTGGTGAAGTCGAATTCCTCGTGCATGCCGGGGTCAAGCTCCAGCCCGTACGCCGTGGCCATCCGGTCCGCCGTGGCGGCAGGGCCCCAGACCGGAATCCGGTCACGCCCCCAGCCGCCCGGCTTCCACCGCACAGCCACATGGAGGCCGCACAGGTCCATGCAGTGGTCCGGGTGGAGGTGCGTGAGGAAGATCGCGTCGATGTCCTCCAGGTCCGTGTACCGCTGGATGGCGCCGAGGGCCCCGCTGCCGAGGTCCATCACGATCTTCCAGGTCCGCTCGCCGTCGTGGGCGGTCAGCAGGTAGCACGACGCCGGGGAGCCGGGTCCCGGGAAGGACCCGGTGCAGCCAACAATGGTCAGCTTCACAGGCGGGAACCTCCGGCTGCGGATCCGCTGACGAAGTTGGAGAGCCGTGGCCGGGCGGCGCCGGCCTGGGCGGCTGCGATCATCTCCGGCGTTATTTTTGCCAGGCTGCCTGTGGGGTACTGTGCGGCGACATGGTCCACGTGCCGCACACTGAGCACTTCCGGGCCCAGGAAGCGCCTGGCCAGGGTTTCGAACTGGCCTGCTTCCCCGGTGGCGATGAAGTGGTGCTGCGGCGGCGCCTCGAGTGTCCGTTGCAGATCGTGCGAGACGAGTGCCCGGTAAACGTCCTTGGCTGTTTCCTCCGCGCTGGAGACCAGCGTGACGTCCTCGCCCATGACGTACGAGATCACTCCGGTGAGCAGCGGGTAATGCGTGCAGCCGAGGACGACGGTATCCACGCCGGCCGCGCGGAGCGGTTCAAGGTACTCCCGGGCGACGGCCAGCAGTTCCGGGCCGGTGGTAACGCCGGCTTCCACGTAGCTGACGAACGCCGGGCAGGCCACGGACGTGATGTGCAGGTCCGGGGCGGCGGCGAAGGTGTCCTCGTAGGCGCGGGAGCCCACGGTCGCGGACGTCCCGATGACGCCCACGCGCCCGCTCCGGGTGGCGGCCACGGCCCGGCGCACAGCCGGCTGGATCACTTCGATGACCGGGATCCCGTAACGCGCCGTGTACCGTTCACGGGCATCCCGCAGCACGGCAGCGGAGGCGGAGTTGCACGCGATGGTCAGCAGCTTGACGCCGGAATCGACCAGCTCATCCATCACGCCCAGGGCGTTGGCCCGGACCTCGGCGATGGGCAGCGGTCCGTACGGGCCGTTGGCGGTGTCGCCCACATAGAGGATCGACTCGTTGGGCAGCTGGTCGATGATGGACCGCGCCACAGTCAGCCCTCCGACTCCTGAGTCGAAGATGCCGATAGGCCGCGAGCCCATGGGGCTGTTGTCCGTGCTGATCGCTGGGGAATCCGCCGCAGCTCCCGCTGCCGGATCCGTGCTCGAGGCTGTTGTCATGATTATTCGAGGATAGGGCTTCCCTGTTGGTGCGGCCATCACATTGTGTCGTCCGACTCATGTCGGATGGGTCACACTTGCGTGACGGACCGCCGGCGGCGCACGTTTACGGTCAGCCGCGCGATTCCATGGACTGGAGCATGGCCTGCACCAGCGATTCCTGCAGCCACGTGGTGAAGTTGTACACCAGCGCCAGGTAGCTTTCCACGTCTTCGGCCTGGGACCAGTCCTGCATGGTGTGGACGTGGTCGGCGTCGGCATCGTCCCGGATGTCCAGCCGTTCGGCCAGGACAAGCCGGACGTCGTTCAGCGCCTGGGACCAGAGCCTGGCATCGGCGGGTGAAAGAACAACGTCATTGGTGTCCAGCCCCAGCGCCGCCGCCCGCAGGGCGCCGATCTTATTTTCCCGCAGTGAGCGTTCGGTGAGCTGGCGGAACTCCAGGGAGGCGGCGTCGTCGTTCTTCGTGACGTTGGGCAGGAGCCGCCGCAGCGCGCGGTCCGACGGTTCCTGGACATTCATGTCCAGCCCGATCAGGGCGGTCAGCGGATCTTCGCTGGCACTTTCCGCCGGCTCGAGCATGGAGATGACGTCGTCAATCAGGCTGCGCAGCAGTTCCCGTTCCGCGGGTTCCAGGTACCCGGTAATGCCTTTGAGTCCGTATTTGAATGCCTTAGCCACGTTTGCCTTTACCCTTGCCGGATCCGCCGTCTTTGCCGCCCCCGGCGGCTTTCTCCACCGTTGCCCACAGGCCGAAGCCATGCATGGCGACGGCGTGCTGCTCCACCTGTTCCTTGCTGCCGTGCGCCACGATGGAGCGTCCCTTCTTGTGGACCTCCATCATGAGCTTGTTGGCCTTGGGCTCCGAATAGCCGAAGTAGCTCTGGAAAACGTAGCTTACGTAGCTCATCAAATTGACGGGATCATTCCAGATCACCAGGTTCCAGGGAATGTCCGGGGCCGTCAGGGCGTCGGTGGACGTCACTGTTCCGGTCTGGGTGCTCTCCTGGGTGTCAGGGCCGAGCGCAACGCTTAGGGTCATCTGTCCATTCTAGGGCGATGCGCACTAGAGTGAATTCGTGAGTACCTCTGCTGGCTGGGACCATCCCCGCACGTCTTTGTACACCGACCACTACGAGCTGACCATGCTCCAGGCGGCCCTGCATTCCGGCGCCGCACACCGGAAGTCGGTGTTTGAGGCGTTCGCCCGCCGGCTTCCGGACGGCCGCCGCTACGGGATCGTGGCCGGAACGGGCAGGTTGCTCGAGGGCATCGCGGACTTCCGCTTCGGCGGCCCGGAGCTGGATTTCCTCCGGAGCACCGGAGTGGTCAACGCCGAAACCCTGGACTACCTGGCCGGGTTCCGTTTCACCGGCGACATCTGGGGTTATGCGGAGGGCGAAGCATATTTCCCCCACTCCCCCATCCTGATTGTGGAATCCACGTTCGCTGAGGCCTGCATCCTGGAGACGTACATTCTCTCGGTGCTCAACCACGACAGCGCCATCGCCTCCGCAGCGTCCCGGATGATCACTGCGGCAGGCACCCGGCCCTGCATCGAAATGGGCTCCCGCCGGACCCAGGAGGAATCCGCGGCCGCGGCCGCCCGCGCAGCCGTCATCGCCGGCTTCGACAGCACGTCCAACCTGGAAGCCGGGCGGCGCTACGGCATCAAGACCGTGGGCACCGCCGCCCACTCCTTCACGCTCCTCCACGACACCGAACGGGAAGCGTTCGAGGCGCAGATCGCCTCGCTCGGCAGCGGAACCTCGCTGCTGGTGGACACGTACGACGTCGAAACGGCCGTCCGCACGGCCGTAGACCTTGCGGGCCCCGAGCTGGGGGCAGTCCGGCTGGACTCCGGGGACCTCGTGGCGCAGGCCCAGTGGGTCCGGCAGTTGCTGGACGACCTTGGCAACGAGAACACCAAGATTGTGGTCACCTCGGACCTGGATGAATACGCCATCGCAGCACTGCAGTCTGCACCGGTTGATTCCTACGGCGTTGGCACCTCGCTGGTTACCGGTTCCGGTGCCCCGACTGCGAGCATGGTCTACAAACTCGTCAGCCGCACGGATGATGCCGGGGAATTCGTTTCGGTGGCCAAGGCCGCCAAGAACAAGGCGAGCAAGGGCGGCCGGAAGTACGCGCTGCGACGGCTCAACGAGCGGGGCGTCGCCACTCAGGAGATCGTCGGGGTGGGACACCGGCCCGACGACGACGGCAACGACCGCCAGCTGCTGCAGCAATTCATCAAGAACGGCGAGCTGCTCCCCGGCTGGACCGGAACGGAGGGCGTGTTCCGCGCCCGGCAGCGGCACGTGGACTCCATGGCAGAACTGCCCGCAGTGGTCAACCGGCTGCAGCGTGGCGAACCGGCTATCCCTACTCTCTACGAGGAGAACTGATGTCCCGCGCCCTGATCATTGTTGACGTCCAGAACGATTTCTGCGAAGGAGGCTCCCTCGCAGTCAAGGGCGGTGCTGAGGTCGCCGGGGCAATCAGCGAGTACGTCGATGCCCATCACGGCCAGTTCGACCACATCGTGGCGACCCAGGACTGGCACATCGAACCCGGCCTGCACTTCGCGGAGAAACCCGACTTCATTGACACCTGGCCGCCGCACTGCGTCGCCGGCACGAAGGGCGCGGAACTGCATCCGGACCTGGACACCGAATACATCCAGGCTTATTTCCAGAAGGGCCAGTTCACGGCCGCCTACTCCGGTTTCGAGGGCATCCTTGCCCCCGAGGACGCCGTCCCGACAGGTGACCGCAAGCCCGGCGCCCTGCCGTTGCCGGACGACGCGGTGGCGTTCACTGCCAGTTCATTCGCCGACGAGGATGCGATCGGCCTGGACGACTGGCTGCAGAGCCATGACGTGGAAGACGTGGTGATCGTGGGCCTCGCCACCGACTACTGCGTGATGGCCACGTCCCTGGATGCCGTCCAGGCGGGCTACTCCGTGACGGTGATCCGGGACCTGACGGCCGGGATCGCCGACGACCTCGACGACGCCTACGCCGAAATGGAACTGGGGGGCGTAGACCTGGCCTGAGCCGGCCTTTCGTTGATGGCCGGCCCTACTTGCGGCCGATGAACCAGTCCTGAAGCTTCCGCAGCCTGGCCTGCAGCTGTTCCTCGTTGGCCTGCGCCACCGGCGGGCCGCCGCAGACGGTGCGGAGCTTGGTGTGCACCACGCCGTGCGGCGTTCCGGTCCGGGCGGACCAGGCAGCCACATTCTTTGCCAGTTCGTTGCGGAGGTCCATCAGCATCCGATGGTCCGGCACGGCAGGGGCGGCAACCGGCTCCGTGGACCTGAGCTTCTTGCGGCTCTGCTGTTCGTGCTGGCGCTGGCGCAGCAGGGTGCCCACCTGCTCCGCGTCCAGGAGTCCCGGG
The DNA here is from genome assembly GCF_002929335.1 of Arthrobacter sp. Y81. GTDB lineage: Bacteria > Actinomycetota > Actinomycetes > Actinomycetales > Micrococcaceae > Arthrobacter. The sequence goes on along the minus strand of NZ_PJIL01000001.1, from coordinate 584,498 downwards.
ATGCCGAGGAAGTCCAGTTCGTCATCTGATCCGATGTCGCCGCCGGTGCCGAACTCGCCGCCGTCGAACAGCACCCGGTCGAACAGTGCCTGCGAGTCCAGGGCCTCGAACTTGCCTTTGGTGAGGCTGTCGGAGGCTTTGTCCTCCCGGTTGGCCTCCTCCATCAGCGAGTCCTCCGGATTGAACAGGCCGTCGCCGTCCTCTTTCTCCGGCCGGTCCAGGGCATGGTCCCGTTCGGCCTCCATCGAGTTCGCCAGCGCGGTCAGCTGCGGAACGGAGGGCAGGAACACGGAGGCCGTCTCGCCCCGCTTCCGGGCACGCACGAATCGGCCCACGGCCTGGGCGAAGAAGAGCGGCGTGGACGTGGAAGTCGCGTAGACGCCCACCGAAAGCCGGGGCACGTCCACACCTTCGGACACCATGCGGACGGCAACCATCCAGCGCTTTTCGCTGGCGGTGAATTCCTCGATCTTGCTGGATGCCTTGGCGTCGTCGGAAAGGATCACGGTGGGCGATTCACCGGTGATCTTCTTCAGCTGGCCGGCGTAGGCGCGGGCGTCGTCGTGGTCGGTGGCGATCACCAGGCCGCCGGCGTCGGGCACGGTCCGGCGGACCTCGCTCAGGCGCTTGTCCGCCCCGGCCAGCACGGCCGGGATCCATTCGCCTGCAGGGTTGAGGGCGGTGCGCCAGGCCTGCGAAATGATGTCCTTGGTCACGGCCGTCTCGCCCAGGGAAGCGGCCATCTCCTCGCCGCCGCTGGTGCGCCAGCGCATCTGTCCGGAGTAGGCCATGAACATGACGGGACGGACCACATGGTCACGGAGGGCGTTCCCGTAGCCGTAGGTGTAGTCGGCCTTGGAGCGGCGGATGCCGTCCCGGTCCTCGGCGTACTCCACGAACGGAATGGGCGAAGTGTCCGAGCGGAACGGCGTTCCCGTCAGCGAAAGGCGGCGTGCTGCCGGATCAAAGGCTTCACGGAGGCCGTCACCCCAGGACAGGGCTTCGCCGCCGTGGTGGATCTCGTCGAGGATCACCAGGGTCCGGGCAGCCTCAGTCTTCGCCCGGTGCAGCATGGGCTTGCTGGCCACTTGGGCGTAGGTGACCGCCACACCGATGAAGCCGCGGCCGTGCTGCCCGTCCGAGTTCTTGAAGTTGGGGTCGATCGCGATTCCCACCCGGGCCGCCGCATCAGCCCACTGGCGTTTCAGGTGGTCCGTGGGCGCCACGATGGTCACGCGGTTCACGGTGCCGGCTTCGATCAGCATCGAGGCCACACGGAGGGCGAAGGTGGTCTTTCCTGCTCCGGGTGTTGCGACGGCCAGGAAGTCCCTGGGGCCGGTCGCAAAGTACCGGTCGAGCGCCTCCTGCTGCCAGGCACGGAGCTTCTGCGCGGTTCCCCACGCTGCCCGTTCGGGGTAGGCCGGTGGCAGCGTTGGCCCGCCAAAGAGTGTCTCCGTCACGCAGAGCCCTCAATTCCCCGCGTTGCGGCAGCCGTCAGCGAAAGACACATAAACATAAACACCAATCTGTTCCGGAAGAGCCGCACTGGTCCGGTAACCACGATCATCACGTCACGGGACGCGCGCAGCAGGGAATAGCGCACCGTGATTTGTTGCCCTGGCCGGGCACGGTCACCTCAAGGAATGGGTGACCGCGGGAAGCACCGGCTACTTGCCGGAATCGTCGCCCGAGCCCTTGCCGCCGTCGTTGCCCGGACGCAGGCCTTCGTAGACCTCTTTGCATTCGGGGCAGACCGGGAACTTCTGCGGATCGCGGCCGGGGGTCCACACCTTGCCGCACAGCGCGATGACCGGGTCGCCCGTCACGGCCGATTCCATGATCTTCTCTTTGCGCACGTAGTGGGAGAACCGTTCCCGGTCACCGGGCTCCACTTCCTGGCGCAGTTCCTCGCGCTCGATAGTGGCAGTGGACGTTCCTGCTCCGGAAAGCTCACGCATCGGGTCGTTTTCGAGGGGATCCGTCATGCTAGTCATGGCATCCATCTTAGCCGTTGTCCCGGACAAAAAACTGAACCCCGGGGCTACAGGCCCTGCCACCCGGGCTTGTTGTCATAGGTGTGGCGGTAGTAGTCCGCCAGCCGGAGCGACGACGCAGCGGCCTCATCCACCAGGATTGTGGCATGCGGGTGCATCTGGAGCACGGACGCGGCGCAGATGGCGGCGACCGGACCCTCCACGAGGTCCCGGACAGCCTGTGCTTTCTGGGCGCCGGTTGCAATGAGGATCACGTGGCGGGCGTCCATGATGGTGCCCAGCCCCTGGGTGAGCACATGGTGGGGAACATCATGGATGCTCTTGAAGAACCGGGAATTGTCCCGGCGCGTCTGTTCGATCAGGCTTTTGATCCGGGTCCTCGACACCAGGGACGAGCCCGGCTCGTTGAACCCGATGTGGCCGTCGGTCCCCACCCCCAGCAGCTGCAGATCCACGCCTCCGGCCGCCTTGATGGCTTCTTCATACGCCTCGCAGGCGGCCGGGATGTCAGCCGCCGAGCCATCGGGGCTGTGGACGTTCTCCGGAGCAATGTTCACCCGGTCCGTGAACTCGCGCCGGATCACCTCCCGGTAGGACTGCGGATGCCCCGGCTCAAGGCCCACGTACTCGTCCAGGGCAAAGCCGTGCGCCCGGCTGAAGTCGAGGCCATCCTGTTCGTGCCTGCGGGCAAGCTCGTCGTAGACCGGCAACGGGGAGGACCCGGTGGCAAGGCCCAGGACAGCGTCCGGTTTCCGGCGCAGCAGGTCCTCGACGGCGTCCGCCGCCAGGGCTCCGATCTGCTTGCTCCCCGGAAGAATCACGATTTCCATGGCCAACCGCCTTTCCGCGTCCCTATCACTACATCATGCCCCTGGCCGGCCTAGCGGTTGACTGCGAGCTGGGCCAGCAGTTCCGGTCCGCGTGCGTCAAGCCACTTGCCGCCGAGGCGGACGCCTGCCACGAAGAGGGCCAGTCCGAGAACCGGGCCCAGCACAAGGTTGATCCATCCGGGCACCATGCTGCCCGTGACTGACTGGGCGACGAACAGCACCACTTCCGGCAGCACCAGCACCAGCAGCACGCCCATCCCGCCGAACTGCACGGCCATGGTCTGGGCGACATTTCCCGGGGGCTTCTTGAACGGGCTGTCGCCCGGGAGCGGAACCGCAACGGTGTACCGCGCCGAAATAACGGAGGCCAGGCCCAGCCCGGTGAACAGGACGCCAAGGGACAGTCCGAGCAGCGACGGAAGCCATTCCCAATCCCCGGTGAAGAAGAACGGGCCGATGCTGAAGACCAGCACGATCGGGAGTGCGAACGCCAGGCAGGCAAGGGCCCGCCCCAGCCTGTCGTGGACACCACGGACGCCGCTGGACAGATGGAGGGCAAACGCGGTGTTGTCGTACGAGACATCCGCGGAAATCGACCACGCCAGCAGGAACGCCGCCAGCGGGCCGGTAATCGCAAGCACTCCGTAGTCACCCGTCTGGCTCGCCTGGAAGAACAGCAGGACAGGCAGCAGCGGAATGACCACCAGTGAACCTGAATACCGGGGATCGCGGAGCCAATAGGTCAGCGCGCGCGCCGCAATCGCACCCGTGGGCGTCGCGGGCATCACTCCGAACAGCCCCATCCTTCCGGCGCGCTTCTTGCCGCCGGCCGTGTAGGGCGGGGTGACGAGGGCACGCTGCAGGAGCGCTTTCCAGCACCAGGCCAGGCCGGCCAGGGTTGCCAGCGCGATAAGGAGTTTCAGGACGGCCGGTCCGTAGTTACCCGCGGCGGCGTCTCCACCGAGCGACCACGCTGCGCCTGCCGGTGTCCATGCCAGAACCCGTGCGAGATCGGCCAGGAATCCGGCGGAGCCTGAAGCTCCCTGGGCAACAAATGCCGCCAGCGGCCCCATAAACATCAGCGGAACCATAAAGGCGAGGGCACTGACATCCTTGAACCGCCGGGAGGAAGCCAGACCCGCCGTCGCCGTCGTCACCACTTTGGAGAGGACAACGCATGTCATCACACCCAGGACGGCACCCAATATGGCAGCCAGAACAGCAGGTATTCCCCTGCCCCAAGTGCCCACGGTGGCCAGCGCGACGAGGGCGGTGGCAATCCCGGGGATCCCGATCAGTCCGCCGAGGGCAAGCCCGGCCAGCAGCTGCGGCATGGGCACTGCCGCGGTGGTGAAGCGTGCCGGGTCCAGGGTCATGTCGGCGGAGGAAGCAACAACAGGGACGATGGCCCAGCCCAGGAAGGCGGCGGAACCGCCCAGCACCACCACGGTCTGGGCAAGCTCCAGTTCAGCCGTCCGGAGCAGTACCAGTGCCACGCCGAAGAAACCGGCGATCCCGACGGCATACAGCCCGCCGATGATCAGTCCCAGCAGCTGCCAGGGGCTGCGCCGGAGGCTGTTGCGCAGGAGCGTGATTTTCAGCCTTAGAAGGTGCGCAACCATTCCAGGCCCTCCGTCTGGCTCCGGCCGCCCACCAGCTGGACAAACCGGTCCTCCAGGGAGGCACCGGCCCGGACTTCCTCCACCGTGCCGGCCGCGAGCACCCGGCCCGCGGCAACCACAGCCACGTGGTCGCACATCCGCTGGACCAGGTCCATGACGTGGCTGGAAACGATCACCGTCCCGCCGGATTCAACGTAGCGGTCCAGGATGTCCCGGATGTTCGCGGCGGAGACCGGGTCCACCGATTCAAACGGTTCATCGAGCACCAGCAGCCTGGGGGCGTGGATGAGGGCGGAGGCCAGGGCGATCTTCTTGGTCATGCCGGCCGAGTAGTCCACCACCAGGGTTCCGGCGTCGGCGCTAAGGTCAAGCGCGGCCAGGAGTTCCGCCACCCTGGCGGACACCACGTCCTTGTCCATCCCGCGGAGCAGCCCCGCATAGCTCACAAGCTGTTCCCCCGTGAGCCGGTCAAACAGCCTCACGCCGTCGGTAAGGATCCCCATGAGCTTCTTGGCTTCGAGCGGCCTTGCCCAGACGTCGACGCCGTGCACCAGGGCGGTGCCGAAGTCGGGCCGGAGGAGCCCCGTGGCCATGGACAGCGTGGTGGTCTTGCCGGCACCGTTGGGACCCACAATCCCGTAGAAGGACCCTGCCGGCACGTCGAGGCTGATGCCGTCGACTGCGATCTTGCCGCCGAAGCGTTTCGCAAGGCCACGGATGGCGAGGGCCGGAACGGGATGCTGCTGAGGGCCGGCGGACGGATCAGGCCCGGGTTGCGGTTCAGTCATGGTGCCAGCGTAGTCTCCCGGATGTGCCGGGAGGATCGTCCGAAAGGGTTACTTCCTAGAAGGAGTGGCGGGGAATGGCCCGTTCATACTGCGGGGCCCACGGGAGCTCGTGGCCGAGCTCGAAGGCGGCGCGCAGCCACCAGTGCGGGTCGCGCAGTGCCGCGCGCGCAATGAAGACCCCGTCAGCTTGCCCGGTGGCGACGGCGTGTTCCGCCTGCCCTGCAGAGGTCAGGAGCCCCACGGTGCCGGTGCGGACGCCTGCCTCGCGTCGGATCCGGGCCGAGAAACCTGTCTGGTAGCCGGGACCGGCGGGAATCTGCTGGTGCGCCACGGCTCCCCCGCTGGACACGTCCACCAGGTCCACGCCGTGTTCGGCGGCCGCTCCGGCCAAACGGACCGATGCCGCGGCGTCGATCCCGCCTTCGGCCCAGTCCGATGCGGAGATCCGCAGCAGCAGCGGCATCGAATCGGGAATGGCGTTGCGCACCGCGTCCACCACGGCCAGGGTCAGCCGGTTCCGTCCGGACTCGTCGCCGCCCCATTCGTCAGTGCGGTCGTTGATGAGCGGGCTCTGGAACTGATGGAGCAAATAGCCGTGGGCGCCGTGGATTTCGATCGTGTCGAACCCTGCGTCGACGGCCCGGACGGCGGCCGCGGCGAAGTCCGCGATGACGCCGTCAATTTCCGCCGCGGTCATGGCGCCGGGCGCCGCATACCCGTCGAACGCCGAGGTGCCCGGCCCCACAGTCTCCCAGCCGCCGTCGGACGCCGGCACTGAGCCGCGCTTCCCCGAGAAGGGCCAGTAGGTCGAGGCTTTGCGGCCCGCGTGCGCCAGTTGGGTGCCGATCTTGGCGTCCGCGGCACCGTAGCGGTGCACAAACGCCGTGATCCGTTCCCAGCCGGCCGCCTGCTCGTCGTTGTAGATTCCGGCGTCCATGGGGCTGATCCGGCCGGCTGCATTGACTGCCGCAGCCTCAGTGAGGATCAGGGCCGCTCCCCCGGCCGCGAAGGACCCGAGGTGCATGAGATGCCAGTCGTGGGGGACGCCCTCGCCGGTGTCCGGGCCGCAGCTGTACTGGCACATGGGCGAGACCCACCCGCGGTGGCGCAGTGTCAGTGAGCGCAGCTCCAGCGGTGAAAAGAGGGCCGGGGGCATTAGAAGAGCACCCGTGCCAGCCCCTGCCGTGCCTTGGCGACGCGTTCATCGGACGGCCCCACCACCTCGAAGAGATCCAGCAACCGGACCCGTGCGGTCTCTCGCTCCGGGCCGAAGTTCCGGCCGATGAAACCGACGATCCGGCCCAGTGCGTCGTCGATGTGTCCACCGGCAATATCCAGGTCCGCCACGCCCAGCTGGGCATCGAGGTTGTCCGGCTGATCAGCTGCGAGCTGGCGGAGCGCATCGCTGTCCGGACCGGTCAGCGACTGCAGGCGCTCCATCAGTTCCACCTGGGCGAGGCCGGCTTTGGCTTCCGCGTCCGCGGGCATCTCCAGCAGCGCCTGCCGGTAGGAAGCGGCCGCAGCGGCGTAGTCTCCGGCCTCGATGGCGTCGTAGGCTGCCTGGTGCAGCGGGGGCAGCGGGGCCGGTTCGGCGTCGGCGGGTGCGGGTGCGGCTCCGGCGCCGCCCAGGCTGCCGGTGACGCCGTTGGCGGCCGCGACCTTCAGCAGTTCATCCAGCAGGCTGCGCACCTGCTGTTCGTCGGCTCCGCCCTGGAACAGCGGCACGGGCTGTCCCTTCACCACGGCCACGGCCGTCGGGACTGCCTGGACCTGGAAGGCCTGGGCAAGCTGCGGGAATGCGTCAATGTCTGCGGCACCCAGGACCAGGCGTCCGCCATAGCTGTTGACGATGTCCTCAAGGACGCTGATCAGCTCGCCCGAAGCGGGCGAATAGCTTGCCCAGAGGCCGAACACCACGGGTACCTGCGCGGACAGTTCAACGAGCTGCTGGAAGTTTGCCTCGGTGACGTCGACGCGTAGCGGCTGTCCGCCGGTGTCCGGCGCCGCCCCCTCGGCAGGCGCCGACGGCGGCACGGCCCCCGGCTGCCCGGTAGAAGACTGCCCGGCGGCGGGCGGCTGCCCTCCCGCCGGTGGCGCAGGGCGCTGTTTCAGGCTGGAAAGGTCGACGGCGCCACGCAGGTTGAGCTGGCTGGCAGCGGCTGGAGGGACTGGACGGGAGGCTGGCGAACTCATAGCCTCCACTCTAGCCACTCCGGCCGCTGCTGGTCATACCCGGAGCGGGCGCTACTTGAAGCTTGCTCCGACGAGTCCGCGGGTGGCGGCCACGAGCTTCATCGGGTCCTTGGATCCGGTCGGCGGGATGTAAACCGCCATGGACTCGGCGAAGTTGAGCACCATGCCGGAGCTCGTTTCCTTGCCCCCGGCCAGGACGGCTGCGTCGTCACCGATCGCGAGCTTGTCCCCTTCGGCCTTGGGCGTTCCGTCGAAGGCGAAGTTCAGGCGGCCAAGAACCAAGGCGCCGCCGTCTGCGGTGCGGAACACCACCGTTTCCTCGGGTGCCACCTTGTGCGTGAAGCTGAAGTTGCCGTCGACGCCGGTCTTGGCGACGTCGGCCTGGTACGCCAGGGTGTCGGCGATATACGGCGAGGACTGACCCTCCACGAGCTTGTCCTTGAACGTCGAATCGGCCTTGGTCAGGCGGTCCCCGAGTCCGGCAAGGGCTTCCTCGCCGCTGTAGAGCAGGCCTGACTTGTCGTCGGCGGCCAGGGTTTCCGTGCCGTCCCGTCCGATGGCGGGGAACGTGGTGCCGGGCTGCAGCGGTGTGGTCTCCACGAGCTTGTAGTTCTCGCGCGGGGACTTCTGCACGAGGGTCAGCAGCTGGGGCACAACGTTGCCTTCACCCTGGGTGACGGCCATGACCGAGCGGGGCCAGGCGCGCTTGCTGGTGACAACGGTGGTCAGCAGCTTGGTGGCGCGGACGGGCATGCGCGCCTCGTAGGCGCCAACCTGCGACCGGATCTTGTAGTTCTGCGTGCGGACCTCGAGTTCAGTGCGGTCAACGCGGGACTTGAGCTTCGCGGCATCCTTGGCGGCGTCGCCAGCATCCACCGTGCTGGAAACCTGCTCCAGGATTCGGCGGAACTGGGCATCCAGCAGCACCGGCGAGTCCGGGACGGTGTCCGCCCCGGCGGCTGCACTGGCTGACGGCGACGGGGCCGGGGTGGTGGCCTGGGCGGCTACGCCCGTGCCGGCAACGATCGTGGCAGCGAGCGCGGCCATGGCCACGCCTGCGCGCCTCGTGCTGAAGGTGGCGGTGGAGCTGGCGCCGCCGGGCTGCTTTTCAACAGGCGAAGGGGCTGTGGGCGCCGTCTTGTCGGCCGGACGGACTGCACGGGCACGGCGGACAAGTTTGTCCTTCAGGGATTCGCCGGTGTCGTCCCCGCCAATGTCGGCGGGCTTGCCGCCCTTGGGCTTGAGCACCAGCAGCGCCAGTCCGGCCAGCATCAGGAGGCCGCCGAGGACCATCAACGGCACGGCCCACGGAGTGGACGTGTCATTGGGGAACGTCATGGAGATGGACGACGGCGCCGGCTTGGTGCCGTCCGAGGCCAGCAGGAGCGACCACTCGCCGTCGGCCGGGGCACTCCAGGTGTAGTTCAGCTCACCGCTGGCGTTCTCCGTGGAGACCCACAGATCGGAACCGGCGGGCGACGGTGCGGCGGCTTCGCCGTCCGTGTGGGCCAGCTGGAGGGACTTGTTGTCGTCGGCAACACCGGAGACCGTGTTGTGGGCCGTCTTGCCGACCCAGGCATCCACGTCGTCGGGACGGCCGGCGGCCAGCATGAAGCTGCCTTCGCCCTTGACGTTGATCTTGACCGTTCCCCCGTGAAGGGTCCTCAACTTCTGGTCAATGACGGTAAGTGGTGCGGCGGTGCCGTCGGTGGGCGCCGAGGCTGTAACGGTCTCGGCCGGGGCCCAGATGGTCTTCTGTCCTACGCCGGCCAGCAGTGTTAGGAGGCCGAGCAGCACTAGTGCAACTGCAGTCTTGAAACGCAAAAGGATACCTATCATCAGCGGGGGTTTACTTTCAATAGTAACCGTTTTGTTACCAATGAGTCAGATCGGGGCTTTGTTCCCAGCCTAGGGCAACTGGCCGCGACCGCAGGAAAACGGGGCGCTGACAGGCCTGCTGATAGTGTTTGCGATGATCATCACAAGGCCCGCAAAGGCGGTGCCACAGACGGTAAAGGGCCCCAAAACGCAGTGACTGAACACACGGATTCGTCCACCCCAGGACAGCAAGACATCACGGGATCCGGTGCCCAGGAAGGTGTAACGGACGGCAGGCAACACGAACGCAGACGGCGGCTGCCGGACCTGGCGGCGGCGGTGGTACGCAGGCTGCGGACGCCCATTCCCGGCGCCCAGCCCCGGCTGCGCTTCGAGATGCCGCCCGAGTCCGCGGAGGACTCCATCACTCCCGAAACCGAGACGGGTACCCGCTTCGGCCATCCCGGTCCGCGCATGTCATCCCAGCATCCCCTTTATATGGGATTCATGGGGACCGTCGGCGTCGGCCTGGCCCTGCTCGTCTACTGGATCGGGTCCAACACCACGCAGCTCCTGCTGTGGATCGTGACCGCGCTCTTCATCGCCCTGGGCCTGGACCCGGTGGTGCGCTGGCTGGAAGGGCGCAAGCTGCCGCGGCCCATCGGCATCCTGGTGTCGGTCACCGTCCTTGTAACCGCCGTCGTCGGATTCTTCGCCACGCTGATCCCCACCATCGTCCAGCAGGTGACCCAGATTGTGCAGGAAGCGCCCCGCTGGATCCAGGACTTCATCGATTCGGACTTCTTCCGCAGCCTCGACGACCAGTTTGGCGTGCGGGACCGCATCACGCAGGAGCTGGAGAAGTTCGTTAACAATCCGGATGCCGTGGGTGGCATCTTCGGAGGGGTCGTCGGCTTCGGGTCCACGGTGGCGAACGGGCTCTTCGGAACCCTTATTGTCCTCGTGCTGAGCCTTTATTTCCTTGCTGCCCTTCCCGCCATGAAGAAGTGGGGCTACCGGCTGGCACCCCGCTCCCGCCGGGTACGGGTGGAAGCCCTTTCGGAAGAGATCACCGGTTCCGTGGGCAACTACGTCATCGGCCAGGCCTGCGTTGCCCTCGTCAACGCGACCTTTGCGTTCATCGTGATGTCCATTGTTGGCGTCCCTTTTGCCGTCCTGCTGGCGTTCGTTGTGGCGCTGCTGGCCTTCATCCCCTTGGTCGGCGGAATGATCGCGGGCGTGTTGGTCACGCTGATCGCCCTCACCGCAGGGTGGCAGACCGCCGTTGTCTATGCCATTTGCTACTTTGCCTACCTGCAGTTCGAGGCGTACTTCATCTCCCCCCGCATCATGCAGAAAGCTGTGGCCGTGCCCGGCGCCGTTGCCGTCATCTCCGTGATCGCGGGCGGCAGCCTCCTGGGCGTGCTCGGCGCCCTGATCGCCATTCCCACCGCCGCGGCGATCATGCTGCTCGTGAAGGAAATCTTCATCGTCCGCCAGGACAAGCACTGACCAGCGATTCCGCCAGGAAACAGGACAGCCGCCCCGTGGACCCACGGGGCGGCTGTCCTGTTGTGTTGCGGTTTCGTCCTACGGCGCGGCCGTGGCCATGGGCCCGTTCCATTCCTGGGACAGGCCTTCCGGGCCTGCGCCGCGCTCCGTGACCTCGTCGACGATTTCGTTCAGCACCCGGGCAGCGTACTTCTCCCCCACCCACAGGTGCTTGGCGCCGTCGACCCCCACCACGTCCGCCTGCGGCACCATGCTGAAGCGCTCGGCGGCGGCGGCCGGCTGGAGGTAGTCGTCGTGTTCGGGAACCAGCACCTTCAGGGGCTTGCCGGCGGCCGCCCACTCCTTCAGGTGAACATCCGTGGCCCGGTGCAGCGGCGGTGAAAGCAGCACGGCGCCTTCCACCTCCGGGGCCACCGGTTCCGTCGCCCCGTACATAAGAGCCAGCTCGGTGCCGAACGACCAGCCCACGAGCCAGCGGTTGGGCAGGTTCCGGCCAGCGGCGAACCTGACGGCCGCCTCGACGTCGAGCCGTTCGCCGATGCCCTCTTCGAACCGTCCTTCGCTGGTGCCGCGGGGCGAACTGGTTCCCCTGGTGTTGAACCTGAGGACGGCCACACCGGCCAGCGCGGGCAGCCGGTAGGACGCCTTGCGGTACACGTGCGAGTCCATGAACCCGCCGTGGGTGGGCAGCGGATGCAGCGTGATCAGCGTGGCGGTGATGTCGCCGGATTCCGGGACGGCGAGTTCGCCGACGAGGACGTGACCGTCTTCGGTGCGTATTTCCACGTTCTCCCGGCGGGCCGGAAGAACTGTCGAAGCCCGGATTGCGGTTGCTTCGGAAGGCTGGCTGAATACGAACGACGCCGGGTCAAAAGTCATGACTAACAGCTTAGCGATAGCGGTACGTGCGTGACGTCCAGCAGTTGGAGTGCCAGTGGCGCCGTTCCGAAAGGCCGGCCGCCGCGCCGAACAGGTGATCCTCGGACCAGACCACCAGATGCTCCACGCCGGGGAGGACCGCTGTGGAGCAGCCCGGGCAGATGTAGGACTTTTCGGCCCGCTTGGCCGTCATGGTGCGGACCATCCACTCGCCGTCGGGGGCGCTTTCCCGCCGGGCGATGCCGGACCGGGCACGTTCGAGGTCGAGCTCCGGCACGGGGCTGCCGGCGTGTTTGCGGCTGGCCTGTCCCAATTTTCCAGAGGCGGCACGGCGGGGTCGGTTGGAACGGGGCATGCCTCCATTCTGCCCCAGGCCCTGACCCCGCGTTGTTCGTGCCTTGGGCCCAGACGGTAGTGTTTACCGGGTGCGTTTAGTCATAGCCCGTTGTTCTGTTGATTATGTTGGCCGGCTCAAGGCCCATCTCCCCCTTGCCACCAGGCTCCTGCTGGTCAAGGCGGACGGGTCCGTCCTGGTGCACTCCGACGGCGGCTCGTACAAGCCGCTGAACTGGATGAGCCCCCCGGCCAGCCTCCGGGTCTCCTCGCCCGACGAGGTGGACCTCGAGCTCGGCGTCACCGAGCAGTGGACCGTCCAGTCCGCCAAGACCGATGACCGGCTCATCATCAATATCCATGAGCAGCTGCACGACACCTCCCATGAGCTGGGCCAGGATCCGGGCCTCATCAAGGACGGCGTCGAAGCTGACCTCCAGCGGTTGCTGGCCGATCAGATCGAACGGCTCGGCACCGGCTTTTCCCTCATCCGGCGCGAATACTTCACGGCCATCGGTCCGGTGGACATCCTGGCCCGGGACGCAGACGGTGCCACGGTGGCCATCGAGCTCAAAAGGCGCGGCGACATCGACGGCGTTGAACAGCTGACCCGTTACCTGGAACTGCTCAACCGGGATCCGCTGCTGGCGCCGGTCCGCGGCATCTTCGCCGCCCAGCAGATCAAACCGCAGGCCAAGGTGCTCGCCAACGACCGCGGCATCGACTGCGTCACCCTCGACTACGACGCCATGCGCGGCGTTGACGACAGCGAATCCCGCCTCTTCTGAATTGGCGGCCGCCCAAATAGCGCGCGCGGCGCACTGTCATAAGGCAGCGGTTCACATGGGCTTTACGTAAAATTTATCGAATTCCCCGTTTTGCCCGTTGACCTGACGCAACCCACATGAAATTCTTATATAAGTCTTTGTGTAGGTGTTTTTCATGCTCGCAAGACATGTTGCGAGCGCGAAGCTTCGTCAGCTAGTGTCCGGTTCCACCGGGCGGCAAGCCAGGATTCTTCTCGCGGAGTGACCAAGTGCGGCACGAAGTGTGCCGGACTTAAGCAAGTTCCACAATGAGGAGAAATAAATGGCACAGGGAACCGTCAAGTGGTTCAACGCTGAAAAGGGCTTCGGCTTCATCACCCCGGACGACTCCGATGGCGATGTCTTCGTTCACTACTCGGAGATCCAGACCGGTGGATTCAAGACCCTCGACGAGAACCAGCGCGTTCAGTTCGAGATCGGCCAGGGCGCCAAGGGCCCCCAGGCTACCGGCGTAACGCTGGTCTAGTCCCGCGTCGGAGGGCCGCCTGACGGCGGCCTCCAACGAATCAAATGATCCCCGGCATTAGTGCCGGGGATCATTTTTTTGTCATTATCCGGTGCCTGCCGGCGCATTGTTTCTTGTCACAAATGTTTTCAGAATCAGAAAACATGATGCCGAAAACGCTCGGCCGGTGTTACCGAATTAGCTCACCAATGTCCGCAGCAGGCGGGCGCTGTGGCGGACCGAGAGGCCGGGAAGGTAGGCGCGGCTCAGCGCCCGGCCAATGGCAGGCAGCTGCAGGGGGTCCTGGTAGTAGAGGTAGAGCGTACGGTAGTCAGGTTTGAAGCGGGATTTGAAGGTGGCCAGGGAGCGGAAGCCATACACGGGTTCCAGTGCCCGCCCCACCACATCAAGGATCGCCGCCAGGCCCTCCGGCTCCCCGTCCTTCTCCCGCTTCGGGTCCGGGTCGGGCTCCCGGTCCGGGTCCGGATCCCGCTGCGCGGCGGACGCCGCCGCGTCAGCAGGCTCCTTGGCGAGGGGTGAGCCGGACAGGGAAATGACCCCAACCGAACTCCGCAGTTCGAGGACGGCGGAGGCAATCAGGAACTCCATGACGCCGGGGAACCCGTCCTCCCGCCGGCGCATGAAGTCGAGCGTCCAGCTGACCACGCTCCCGTCCTCAAATACCGGGAGCCAACTGGTCACGCCGTGCACCTTGCCCTCCCCGTCGACGGCGGCGCAGCACAGGACGTCGTCGTCCATCAGTTCGTCCATGCCACCGAGCGTGAAACCCATCTCCGGGACGGACTTCTGGGCGGCCCATTCCTCGGACACTTCAAGGAGCTGGGCGCGCAGTGCCGCGGGAAACCCGCTGTAGCGTCCCCACACAGCAGTGACCCCGGTTTTCCGGGCGCGGTTCAACGCTGTCCGGACGTTTTGCCATTCCTTGCCTTTGAACTCCAGCTCCCTGACGGCAAGCCGGGTCTCCTGTGCCACGGCCACCCGGCTGAACGCCCGCGATTGGAGCATCGGCCAAAGCCCGTCGGTGCAGGAATAGAAGCAAGGAACCAGGGCATGCTCCGCGCAATATTGCATGAATCCGGCGGCGGCCTCCTCCCGCAGTTCCGGGTCTCCGAACGGACCGCCCAGCGTCAGGGCGACGCTGCCATGCTGCTGGTAGGCCACACCGGCGTCGCGGGCGGGGGTGAACCAGTACTTATTGGGCTCCCACAAGGCCATCCAGGACAGTGAATCACCGCCCCTGCGCACCAGCCGGCGGGCCACGTCCCGCTCCTCAACACCGGCCCCGGCACCGTGATGCCGCCCGAGGAGTGCCACCCACACGCCGGCCAGGGCCACAGCCCAGAAAGCGATGCCTGAATAGGCAAACAGGAAGGCCTCAACCGAATTCCGGTCCTGGAAGATCCGGTTGTAAAGGCTGGGAATGGGCACCGGCAGATACTGGCGGGCGAGTTCGGCCGCGAGCCCGGACGGGCCGCCGTCGCGCTCTAATCCGCCGGCCGCCAGCCAGGCGATGGTGTATGTGCCGGCAAGCGCCATCCATGTTCCTGCCAGCACCCGGGCCAGGCGCCGCCTGTCCGCTGCCGAGGTTTCCACGCGGAACTGCCGGCGGTTGATCCACAGCAGCACCACCAGCAGCAGCGGAACCGCCACCAGCGGGAGCACATGGACGAACCCGGAACCCATCACAGCCGTGTGCGGCCGCGACGGGTAGTGCGGTATCCGCGCAAAGAGCGTGAGGTACACGGCGGACAACGCAATGACGGCCAGCTGGACGCCGAGGGTGATCCGCCAGGCGAGCCGGCGGCCCCGTCTGAGACCGTCGGCGCAGATCAGCAGGAGCAGCACGGGCACCACGGCCAGGGCAAGGCCCAGCGGTCCCGCGAACCCGGCACGTCCGATCTCCAGGCAGTCCACGTCCACAGTCCCGCCGCAGTTCTGCTCCAGTTGGCTGAGGGTGGGCAACGGGTTCAGGACCACGTCCCGCAGCAGCGCCAGCGGGCCGGTGGGACTCCGGACGGCAGCTGTCAGGATGGGTCCGACCGCGAAAATGCCCACGATCAGGGACAGGAGATTCCGCGTCTCGCGGCCGGTGGAGCGGTGCCGGTGGAGAGTCCCGTGGTCGCTCTGGATCCACCATCCGGCGGCCAGCCCGGCCAAGGCACCGAGGAACCCCACCACGGTCTCCGGATGCCCCACGTAGAGGAGAAGGAGCAGCGACGCCGACACGATGCCGGTGCGAAGGCGCCGCTGCCACAGGGCGGGCACGAGTCCGCTGGCCCCCAATGTCGCGGCAAGGACCGCGGCGTACGGCCCAATGAGCCGGGCGTCCACCATGAGCCCCATCCAGCCGTCGCCGGCGTAGCGGGCGAGCTGGGTGAAAAGCAGGAACAGCGAAACGGCAGCAAACTGTCCGCCGAAGAAGAACCCCGCCGTCCGCAGCGTGCCCAGCCTGCGCTCGGCGAGTCCCAGCAGCAGCAGGATCATGGACGCGGCGGTGAGGTAGGCCGCGGGGTTCGTGGCGAAGAAGAGCGATGTGAAAAGGGACCACCACTGCCCGCCTTTCAGGGCCGTCATGTTCACCGAGGCGACGTCGAGAAGGGCTTCCGGAGGACCGGACAGGAAACTGTTGGTGGCCGCGCCCGTTCCAAGGAACAGGCCAAGGACAACCAGGGTAAACGGCACCGCCTTGAAGTGGTCCCGCGTACGCCGGAGCGCCCGTAGGATGACAGCGGCCCACGTCACCCCGCTGTCGGCTGTGGAACCGTCCTTGGCCTCCGGCCGGCTTGCAACTCGCTCGTTGGTCACGGCAGGATTCCCCATCGCTCCGCCATGAAGTCCAGGGCTGCCGGAAGGCCCCTGGAAGCGGCTTCCCAGGAGTGACCTGTATTGGCCACCGGTTGGGCATGGACGGTGAAGCCTGCCTGGCGCGCGGCTGCGGAAAGTTCGTCCATGTAGGCCATGAACTCCGGATCCCTGGAACCGGCACCGAAGTACACGGCATGGCCCTCGAACCGGGTCTTCTGCATGATGTTCAGGGGAGTCTGTGCATCAAAGGCCGCCACGTCGCCGCCGAACGCCGCGTCAACCGTCTTGTGCCGCTCCTTGGCAAGCGCCGGTTCACGCTCGCTGGAGAAGGCGAGGACGGAAGCGTAGACGTCGGGATGGCGGGTGCCCATCTGCATGGCACACGTGGCTCCGAAGGAGAATCCGCCGGCCGCCCACTGCCGGTGGTCCGGATCAATGTCCAGGTTCTGTTCAATCCACTGCGGGACGTCACGGGACAGAAACGTGTCGGCCTGGGCGATGCGGCTGTCCATGCAGAGCGTGTTTGCCGACGCCGTGCCGTTGGGATCCACCACAACGACGACCGGCGCGACGCCGTCGTGCTCCGCTGCGAAACGGTCCATCCGGCTGCGCAGCGCCCCGCCGGTGAGCCAGTCCGATGGCCCGCCGGGCTGACCGGAGAAGAGGACAAGGACCGGAAGGGCAGGGCGGGGTGCGGCCTGGTAGGCGGGAGGAAGATAGATGTACGCCTCGCGGCTGCTGAAGCCCGACACGGGGCCGGGGATCACGGCCCTCCGCAGCACACCGCCCGCCGGCAATCCCTCCGGTGCCCGCCAGGCTGCCAAGGGGGTGGGGATCGCGGACGCGGGCTGGCGCTTCAATTCGGATTCGAGCGGCTGAATCCTTGCCACGGCCATGCCCATGACATCACTGACCGTATGGTTGAGGCCGAAGTAGGCATTGATCTGGACGGCGGCGAGCAGGAACACTCCCAGCATGGCAACTGTCACGGCAGCCCTCCCCCGCCACGCGCCGCGGCTCTTCGGAGGGGACGGCCGGCGGAGTTTCCAGAGCCGCAGCGCCCAGAGGAACAGGGCAAAGACCATTGCCACAAACCACGCGAGCACTTCGCGCGGGAGTACCTCGGGCAGGGTGGAAAACGCATAGATGAGCAGCCAGTGCACCCCGGCCACAACGCCGGCGGACAGGAGGAGGGCAGCGCCCGCGCTCAGGGCCCAGCGGCGTCCCCGGGCCCACAGCAGCCAGCCGAGCCCAACGGCTCCGGCTGCCCAGGCAATCCAGAGCACGGGTCCATCGGTGAGATGGATGTCAGCTATGAAATCCACCGGCGTTAGCGCCAGGTGCCAACACCGATGACCGGGCCGGCCTCCAGCCATGATGACAGTCCGGTGTAGGCGTCGAACTTCATGGCCAGCAGGACTTCCCGGCCCTCGTAGTGAAGTTCCACGATGACGGAATCGGGCTGCACCTTGACGAGTTCCGCTTCGGTGGGCTTGCGGCGCCCTACGAGTTCCAGCGAGCTGCGCCGGAAAGTGTATTTGGGACGGACACTGAGCGAGAGCAGCTTGAACCACTCCAGGTCGTTGTCCTGATAACGACAAACCCCCATCTGCCAGCTCTTTCCAGCCGTGCAAATGGAGGCGTCCACTGTGCCCAGGGCACGCCGCAGGTTAAAGCGGCGTACCCCGGACAGGCACAGTGCAAAAATCAGCAACGCAAGGGCAGTTGCCAACGCGATGAACGGAAAACCAGGATCGTTCATCAAGGTCGTGCTAGCGGATCCCCGCAGTAGCCGCGTCACCCATTTGGGCGTTGTCAGCAACAATGACGACCCTGTTGTTGTCGACGGAGAAGAATCCGCCGTCGACAACTACAGCAATGCGGTCACCGGAAACAGGCTCAATGGCCAGCTCACCTTCGGCCAGAATCGCCAGCAGGGGCGAGTGGCCGGGCAGGATTCCGATTTCACCATCGCTGGTGCGGGCCTTGACCATCTTGGCCGCTCCGGACCACACGAAGTGATCCGCTGCGACAATCTCAACCTCAAGCTCAGCCATATTACTTGGTCTGTTCCTGGATCTTGGCCCACTGGCGCTCAACGTCATCCAGGCCGCCGACGTTGAAGAACGCCTGCTCTGCAACGTGGTCAAGCTCGCCGTCGCAGATAGCGGTGAAGCCTTCGACCGTGTCCTTGATGGTAACGGTGGAGCCTTCGACGCCGGTGAACTGCTTGGCGGTGTAGGTGTTCTGGGAGAGGAACTGCTGGATGCGGCGTGCACGCGACACGACGATCTTGTCCTCTTCAGACAGTTCGTCAACACCGAGGATGGCGATGATGTCCTGGAGTTCCTTGTTCTTCTGCAGGATCTGCTTCACACGGACAGCCGTGTTGTAGTGGTCCTTGCCGATGTACTGGGGGTCCAGGATTCGGGAAGTCGACGTCAGCGGATCCACAGCCGGGTACAGACCACGGGAAGCGATTTCACGGGAAAGTTCCGTGGTCGCGTCGAGGTGTGCGAAGGTGGTGGCCGGTGCCGGGTCGGTGTAGTCATCCGCGGGAACGTAGATGGCCTGCATCGAGGTGATGGAGTGGCCCTTGGTGGACGTGATGCGCTCCTGGAGGAGGCCCATCTCGTCAGCAAGGTTCGGCTGGTAACCCACGGCGGAAGGCATGCGGCCGAGAAGGGTGGAGACCTCGGAACCTGCCTGCGTGAAGCGGAAGATGTTGTCGATGAAGAGCAGCACGTCCTGGTTCTGCACATCGCGGAAGTACTCCGCCATGGTCAGCGCGGACAGTGCAACGCGCAGACGCGTTCCCGGCGGCTCATCCATCTGGCCGAATACAAGGGCGGTGTCCTTGAGGACGCCTGCCTCTTCCATTTCAACCCAGAGGTCGTTACCTTCACGCGTACGCTCGCCGACGCCTGCGAACACCGAGGTGCCGCCGAAGTTGCGGGCAACACGGGTGATCATTTCCTGGATCAGCACGGTCTTGCCGACACCGGCGCCGCCGAACAGGCCGATCTTTCCACCCTTGATGTACGGGGTGAGGAGGTCGATCACCTTGATGCCGGTTTCCAGCATCTCGGTGGAGCCTTCGAGGGTCGCGAAGGCCGGGGCCTTGCGGTGGATGGCCCAGTGGTCCGAAGCCTGGATCTCGGATTCGTCAACATCCAGCGGCTTGCCGAGGACGTTGAAGATGTGGCCCTTGACGCCGTCGCCGACAGGCACGGTGATGGGCGAGCCGGTGTCCACTACGTTGGTGCCGCGGACGAGTCCGTCGGTGGCCTGCAGGGAGATGGCGCGAATGAGGTTGTCACCCAGGTGCAGGGCAACCTCGAACGTGATGGTCTTGGTCTCACCATTGAGAGTAATCTCCGTGGTGAGTGCGTTGTAAATCGAGGGGATTGCGTCAGCCGGGAATTCGACGTCGACAACCGGGCCAATAACACGTGCAATACGGCCGGTTGCACCGGACGTTGCGGCTACGTGTTCGGTAGCGGTGGCAGTCATCTCTCTCACTTCACTCAGTAGATGGCGTGGATGTTAAGTTTATCTTTGATGCAGGTACAGCTGGATCCGGAACCGTGCTGGCTAGGACGCGTTCAAGGCGTCGGCGCCGGCCACAATTTCGGAAAGCTCCTGCGTAATTTCAGCCTGGCGGGCAGTGTTGCGCAGACGCGTGTACTTCTTGATGAGGTCCGTGGCGTTGTCGCCGGCGGACTTCATCGCCCGCTGACGGGCTGCAAGCTCGGAAGCTGCTGCCTGCAACATTGCGGCGAAGATGCGTGATTCGATGTAGCGCGGCAGCAGGGCATCGAGAACCTGCTCCGCCTCCGGCTCGAATTCGTAGAGCGGCAGGAGGTCCGATTCGGACTGTGCCTGCTCTTCGACGACCTCGAGGGGAAGAAGACGGATGACCGTCGGTTCCTGCGTCACCATGGACTTGAAGCGGGTGTAGACAACGTGGATCTCGTCCACGCCTCCCTCTTCGTACGCGGTGGCAAAATCCTCCAGCAGTGCTGCGCCGATTTCCTGCGCGGTTGCAAACTCCGGCGCGTCCGTGTTGCCGGTCCACACCTGGGCGTAAGGACGGTTGCGGAAGTCGAAGTAAGCCTGGGCCTTGCGGCCGAGAACGTACGTCTTGACTTCCTTGCCTTCCTCGTGAAGCAGCTCGGTGAGGCCTTCCGCCTGCTTGAGCACGCTTGCCGAGTAGGAACCTGCGAGGCCACGGTCCGAGGTGATGACCAGGACAGCGGCGCGCCGGATCTGCTCGGGCTCGGTGACCAGCGGGTGGTCGATTTCGCTCTGGCTTGCGACAGCAGAAACGGCACGCGTAATCGCGTTTGCGTAAGGCAGTGAAGCCGCTACGCGTGCGCGGGCCTTGCCGATGCGCGAGGTAGCGATCAGTTCCATCGCCTTGAAGATCTTGCGCATCGACGTCGTCGAGCTGATCTTCTGGCGGTAGACCCGAATCTGGGCTCCCATACTTATCCTTTCCTAAGATCCCGGTGGCCGGGACTGCCGGAACCCGTCTGGGTCCCGGCAGTCCCTGCCAGCGAAACTAGCGCTTCTGCTTGACGATTTTTTCCTGGTCGACCTGCGCCTCGTCGATGGGGGCGTGTTCCTCATGCCCCGCACCAACCAGGAGGTTGTCGCCCTCGCCGAAGAAGCCCTTCTTGAAGGCCACGATCGAGGTCTTCAGTGCTTCCGCAGTGTCATCGTCCATGACGTTGGTCTGTGCCAGCGTCGTCAGGATGGAGGACTTGTGCTTCAGGTGCTCCAGGAACTCGGTCTCGAAGCGGTTGATGTCCTCAACCGGAACATCGTCCAAGTAGCCGTTGGTACCGGCCCAAATCGACACAACCTGGTTCTCAACCGGGAACGGCGAGTACTGGCCCTGCTTGAGCAGTTCCATCAGGCGTGCACCACGGGTCAGCTGCTGACGCGATGCGGCGTCGAGGTCCGACGCGAACATTGCGAATGCCTGCATGTCGCGGTACTGAGCCAGTTCCAGCTTCAAGGTACCGGAGACCTTCTTCATGGACTTGACCTGCGCTGCACCACCCACGCGGGATACCGAGACACCCACGTCGACGGCGGGACGCTGGTTGGCGTTGAAGAGGTCCGACTGCAGGAAGATCTGGCCATCGGTAATGGAGATCACGTTGGTCGGGATGTAGGCGGAGACGTCGTTCGCCTTGGTCTCGATGAGCGGCAGACCGGTCATCGAGCCGGCACCCAGCTCGTCGGAGAGCTTGGCACAACGCTCCAGCAGGCGGGAGTGCAAGTAGAAGACGTCGCCCGGGTAGGCTTCGCGTCCCGGCGGGCGGCGGAGCAGCAGCGACACTGCACGGTAGGCCTCAGCCTGCTTGGAGAGGTCATCAAACACGATGAGGACGTGCTTGCCGCCGTACATCCAGTGCTGGCCGATAGCCGAACCGGCGTAAGGGGCCAGGTACTTGAAGCCTGCGGGGTCGGACGCGGGGGAAGCCACGATGGTGGTGTATTCCAGTGCGCCGTTGTCCTCGAGCGTCTGGCGGACAGCCGCGATGGTGGACGCCTTCTGGCCGATGGCCACGTAGATGCAGCGCACCTGCTTGGTGACATCCCCGGAAGCCCAGTTGGCCTTCTGGTTGATGATCGTGTCGATGGCAATTGCCGACTTGCCGGTCTGGCGGTCACCAATGATCAGCTGACGCTGGCCGCGGCCGATCGGGATCATGGCGTCGATAGCCTTCAGACCGGTCTGCATCGGCTCGTGAACCGACTTACGCTGGGTCACGCCGGGCGCCTGGAGTTCCAGTGCACGGGTGGTTTCAGCCTTGATTTCACCGAGGTCGTCGATCGGCTGGCCCAGCGGGTCAACCACGCGGCCGAGGAAGGCGTCGCCGACCGGCACGGACAGAACCTGACCGGTGCGGTGGACTTCCTGGCCTTCTTCGACGCCGGTGAAGTCACCGAGGATGATGACACCGATTTCGCGGACGTCGAGGTTCTGGGCCAGGCCCAGCGTGCCGTCTTCGAAACGAAGCAACTCGTTCGCCATGACCGAGGGAAGGCCCTCAACACGGGCGATGCCGTCACCTGCGGTGGTCACACGGCCGACCTCTACGCGCTCTGCGTTTCCGGGTTCGTAGGACGCCGCGAACTCGTTCAACGCAATACGGACGTCGTCGGCGTTGATGGTCAATTCGGCCATCTGCAGTCCCTGCTCTCCTGTTTTCGTGATCATCGTTGTCACGATGACCGGGGTTTCTATCAGTTAAGTTGTGCTTGTCCGGTTAGCCGGCAAGCTGACGCTGGAGCTGGCCCAGGCGGGCGATGACAGAAGCGTCAACCACTTCGTCACCAACCTGGATCCGGATGCCACCGATCAGTGCCGGGTCAACGTTCATGTTGATCTTGAGCTCGCGCCCGTACAGGGCGTTCAGCCCTGCCTGCAGTCGGCTGGCCTGCGTCTCCGTCAGCGGACGGGTGATGCTGACCGTTGCGATCCAGCGCTGCTGGCGCTTGGCTGCAAGCTCTGCGAAACGGCGCACAAGGTTTGTCACCTTGAGGCCACGGGGCTGCGTAACTGCCTGTCCGATAAGGACTTTCGCTTCCTCGCTCGCATTGGGAACGAGCTTTTCGGCGAGGGCAATCTTGGCAGCCGGGCTCGCCTGCGGCTCGGACAGAGCACGCTGTACCTCGTGGCTGGAAATGACGGCCTGGTTGAAGGCGAACAGATCGTTCTCCAGCGCTTCCAGTCCGGTGACTCCTGAGGCAGAGACGGCCGACTTGTTCTCAGCAACGGCAATTACCACCGAAGCGGCAAGAGTCTCGAGTGCATCGCCGATATCCCGAGCCGACGCCCAGCGTGAACCGGCCAGTCCGCTCGCAATTTCCGCAGCATCAGTAGAGACTTTCCCACTGAAGAGCTGCTTGACCAGCGCCGACTTTTCGTCACCGCTGCGGGACGGGTCAGTCAGGGCGCGGCGCAAGCCAGCCGAGCTGTCCACCGTTCCCAGGATTCCGAAGAGTTCCTTAGCCAACTGCAGCGAAGCGAAGGGAAGCTTGGCTTCCAACGCCACCAGCGCCGCGGTCAGCGATTCGCTCGATACACCTGCCATTACTTAGCTGCACCTGCGTTCTGGTTCTCCAGATCTGCCAGGAAGCGGTCAACCACACGGGCTGCACGCGCGTCATCGCTGAGTGACTCGCCGACGATGCGGCTTGCCAGCGTGGTAGCCAGCGTGCCGACCTCCGAGCGCAGCGACACAACGGCCGCCTGGCGCTCGGATTCGATCTGCGCGTGGGCGTGGGCGGTGATGCGGGCAGACTCTGCAGCTGCCTTTTCCTTCAGGTCCGCCAGGATCTGGGCGCCTTCGGCACGGGCTTCCTCGCGGATGCGGTTGGCTTCGGCACGGGCGTCGGTGAGCTGCTGCTTGTACTCTTCGAGTGCGGCAGAAGCCTCTGCCTGGGCCTTTTCAGCCTTGGCGATGCCACCTTCGATAGCCTCGGCACGCTCTGCGAACGTCTTCTCGAACATCGGGACAACGAACTTGACCACGATGTAAAAGAGGACAGCAAAGCCGGCCAGGACTACGCCCATTTCCCATACGTTGGGAATGAGCGGATTAGTCGGCTCGGCGCCTTCGGTGGCGGCTGAGATGATCATCTGATTCATATTTCACCCGTCCTTATCTACTCGGTTCTGGATGTTCGATAGGTTCTAACGCTTAGGAAAGAACGAAAGCGAAGACCAGGCCGAGGATGGCGAGTGCTTCAGTCAGCGCAAGGCCGAGGAACGCGATCGGCTGCAGGACGCGCTGGGCTTCCGGCTGACGTGCCACACCATTGATGTAAGCCGCGAAGACGAGACCCACACCGATACCACCGCCGATAGCGGAGAGGCCGTAGCCGATGAGGTTGAGGGAGCCGTTGATGGAGCCTTCCATTTTTCTTCCTTTCAAGATGCCACCCGTGTGGCAGGTTGTTTGGGTTGCTTCATCCCCGCGAAGGGGAAGTTTGTGGGTGCCTAGTGGCTGTCCGCGTGCAGTGCGCCTTCAATGTAGATGGCAGTCAGCAGCGTGAAGACGTAAGCCTGCAGCGCCATGATCAGCGCTTCCAGCATGTACATGGCGATGGCGCCGGCGAGGACCAGTACGGAGGTGCCCTTGAGGAGGATGTTCTCCTGCATGACGAGGTACTCGATGCCGGATCCGGCAATCATCACGATGAGGTGTCCGGCCAGCATGGTGGCAAACAGACGGAGGCTGTGCGTGACGGGCCGAACCAGGAAGTTGGAGATGATCTCGATCGGAATGACGATCGGGAGGATGTACACCGGCACGCCCGAAGGAACGGTGGCCAGCTTGAAGTACTTGAGCCCGTTCTTCTTGACGCCGATGGCGATCCAGGTGAAGTAAACGATGCCTGCCAGGACATAGGCGCCGCCAACGTGTGAGAAGCTCGGAAGCTGGACCACCGGGATGGCGCCGTAGATGTTGTTCACCAGGATGAAGAAGAAGAGGCTGAACAACAGCGGGACGTACTTCATGAAGTCCTTGCCGCCAATGATGTCCTTGGCGATGCTGTTGCGGACGAAGCCGTAGGCGGCCTCACCTGCAAACTGCAGTTTGCCTGGAACAAGCTGCTGCTTCCGCGCAGCTAGCAGAAAGAATGTAGCGATAATGACGACCGACAGGATTACCAGCAGCATCTGCTTGGAGAATCCGTCTGCTACACCCCACGGCAGGATTGCCGGCAGGTGCATTTCGTCAATTCCAGGAGGATTGAACTCTCCTGAATCTTGGGCCGGGAGCGCAAGCGCGATCAACGCGTTTCCTCTCTGCAGTGTCCATCATTGGGCGTTGGTGAGGGTCCGGCGATCTTCATGACCGCCCTTCCCCATGTGAAATTGTTAGGCATTACTGTTCCTCGTCCTTGGACGGGCCGCTGGCTGCACTGTCTTCACCAGTTGACGTTCTGTTACTGGTGAGGCCGTGCATATGAGAAAGATAGAACCCTCCCGCAGCTCCAAGCAGAGCGCCTGCGAGCACAATCCAGCGGGTTCCCCACAGATAATCCAGACCCCACCCTATCAAACTCCAGACGATGATTCCGCCAATTATGTAGCTAAAGACGGCGATGCCGGCGTTGTATCCGCCGTCCCCGCCGTCCGAAGATACGCCGGGAGAACCGGACGTGGAATTGGGGATTTGCCGCACGTTTTTGCGCTTGGAATTACGGCTGCTCATCATGGCCGTCTTTCACAGGTTCGGGGTCGTTATAGATGCGGAAGCGGGCTTTGCTGAAACCGTAGATCTCGGCAGCCTGCCAGAACACGACGCAGGCAACGGCTCCAATCAGGAACCAGCGGTCGTGGAGCCAGTCGGGTGTGCCGATGACAAAGAGCACCACGGCAAAACCCACGACTTTGACGAAGTATGTGACGACAAAGACCCCGATGGCACCTGACGGATTGTTCCGGCCGACGAAATGGCCAACCAGGAGGCTGATCGCGAAGAAGGCCATGACCAGGAGGCCGCCGAAAGTGCTGGACAGCACTCCCCCGGCGCCGTTGAGGATGGCGGCCGGTATTCCCGCGAGGACAAGACCGGCCAGCCCGGCGCCGCTGCTCAGAATCAACAGCCGCAGCCACAGTGACTTCGTGGGGCCCGAGACACCAACGGGTCCGTTGCCGGAGCTAGGTCCGGGTTCGGCGTTGGAGGTCATGAGATCCCAATCGTCGTGTACTGCGCGCTGGCAAGGGTGGGTGCGGCGAATGGCCGCACTGGAATTCTACATGAGATAGAAATTATTCGGAAAAGCGACGTCAACGCTCATTCCTGCCCCGCTGCTTCGGCTTCGGCTTCGGCCTCTGCTTCCGACCGCGGACCGGGCTTCGGGGCCTTGTCGCGAAGGTACGGCCATGCGGTCACCACGGCCATAACGGCCGCCGCGGCCACATCCATGGCCAGCACCGTCTGCCACGGGAAGATGGCGAATGCCAGGCCACCGAACGCCAGGATGCACGTCCACATGTACATCAGGACGACGGCGGTCCGGTGGGAGTATCCGATGTCCATCAGTTTGTGATGGAGGTGCCCGCGGTCGGCGGACCAGGGCGAACGGCCCAGCGCCGTGCGGCGAACGACAGCCAGGCCAAGGTCCAGCAACGGCAGGAACAACACTGCGAACGGCAGGAGGATGGGGATGATGGTCGGTATACCGTTGGCGCGGTCATAGAGTCCGGAGGTGATCTGGCCGGTTGACACGATGCCTGCGGAGGCCAGGAGCAGGCCGATGAGCATGGCGCCGGAGTCGCCCATGAAGATCTTCGAGGGAAACCAGTTGTGCGGCAGGAAGCCCACGCAGCTGCCCACCACGACCGCGGTCAGGAGTGTCGCGAGGTCGGACTTGTCCAGCACGTCCGAGTTGCGGTGCACCCAGTAGGCCGTCAGGAAGAAGGCAGCGCCGCCGATGATGGCAACGCCGGCGGCCAGCCCGTCGAGCCCGTCGATGAAGTTGAAGGCGTTCATAGTGGTCACGATCAGACCGGCGGTGAGGACTATGCTCACAATCTCGTTCTCGAGGATGATCGGTTCCGGTACGAACGGGACAATGGCCATCCTGACGCCCCAGATGGCCACCACCATTGCTGCGGCGCTCTGGCCGATCAGCTTCACCCACCACCGCAGGTCCAACAAGTCGTCGGCGAGGCCCACTATGACGATCAGCGTCGCGCCGGCGAGGACCCCCCACGGGGAGGCGTTGCCGCGGTAGATGTCTTTGACGAAGAATGACTGGCTGGCAACACAGAGCGCCACCAGGAATCCTGCGTAAATGCCCAGGCCTCCCAGCCTGGAGACCTTGTGCGAGTGCGTGTCGCGGCTGCGGATCGGCGAAAACAGTTGAAGCCTGTTGCCAACCAGGCGTGCGCCCCAGGTTGCGCCATAGGACACCACGGCCGCAGTCAGCATCATGAGCAGGTACATGATCATGGGGACGCCACCTTCCCCGCGCCGTCAGCGGAACCGGCCCCGGGCAGCGTGTATCCCTGCGGCCGGGTCAATGCCGGGCGGCTGGGATAGCTCGGGCGGGATTGCTGTGGAACTGACTTTCGATAAATGAAACTTCTCCGTCGCCGTGCGCGCGGCAGGCAGTGCGTAGTGCCTGACAGGGCTGTATTACAGTGGACTCTAGTCAAGATACTAATGCCAACGGCTTGCTGGCTTCGCGTCACACGGCCCAATGCCGGCGGGAAAACCACCGGCGGCCGTGTTGAAAGGAACCAGCAATGTCCATGTCGGTTGCAGTTGCTGCCGTGACGTTTGACCGTCCCCGTGAGCTCGCCGTTCTGCTGAATGCCATCAATAGGCAGACTTCGCCTGTCCGTTCCATCTGCCTCGTGGACAGCGGCACCGTGCCCGCCAAGGACGTGGCGGAAGAGCACTCCAACGTGGACTATGTCCGGTCGGAAGCGAATCTGGGCGGCGCCGGCGGCTTCTCGCTGGCCATCCTCAAGGCCGTGGCCAGCGGCGCGGACTGGATCTGGATGATGGACGACGACGCCGAGCCCGGCGACCCGGAATGCCTCGCCACGCTGCTCCGCGAGGCTGAGTCGCGGGGCCTCGACGCGGTTGTCCCCCTCGTGGCTGCGCCCGGCCACCCTGATCGGCTGTCCTTTTTCTTCCGTCTCGACGGCAAAGTGACGCATGACCGTGCGGAAGTGGAGAAGCTCGGCTTCCTGCCCGACGACGGCCACTTCTTCAACGGCGCGCTGATCCGTTCGGACGTCTTCTTCAAGGTGGGCCTGCCCGACATGCGGCTGTTCATCCGCGGCGACGAGGTGGATTTCACCATCAGGCTCCGCAAGGCGGGAATCCGGTTCGGCACGGTAACCACGACGGCCATCACGCATCCGCACGCGTTTGCCGAGACGAAGCACGTTTTCGGCGCCCGGTGGCACGTGATTGTTCCGGAGACCGCTTTCAAGCGCTATTACTATTACCGGAACCGCGGCTACCTGATCCGCCGCCACTTCCGGGTCAAGTCCCTCGTGGCGGATGTGGGCGGCTACCTCGGCTACTTCCTGCGTCGCGGCGACTTCCGCGGGCTGGCCGACTGGTTCCGGGCGTTTTCCACCGGACTCCGCGGCAAGGGGTTCGCACCCCTGAAGGACCAGAAGTTCTAGCGGTTTGACGTAAAGCGTCGGCGGATCAGGAGCGCCAGGAGCACCCACGGCTCACCGAACACGCGGTAAGCCACCCTGCGCGGGTGCAGCATGAGCCGCCACGCCCATTCCAGGCCCAGGCGGCCGAGCCAGCGCGGTGCCAGCTTCTGGATACCGGCAATCTGTTCGATCGCTCCGCCCACGGCGCAGTACACGGCAGGGGGAAGGGCGTCCAGCCGGCGGCGGAGAACCATCTCCTGCAGGGGCATGCCGAGGCCGATCAGCACCAGCTGCGGGCGAAGCTCCGCCAGCCAGGCCACGGCCTGGTCCTCAATGTCGTCGTTCCAGCCTTCGCCGGGCATGCCGGCAACCTTGGCATTCGGCACGATCCCCGCCAGGCGCGCCACTGCTTTGGCGTTGGCCTCTGCTCCGGCGCCGATCACGGCAATCCGTTCGAGGCCTTCGACATTCCCCAGGGCCGGGATCCAGTCGGTGGAGCCCAGCCGGTAGTCCATGACCGGCCCGTCCGCATCCCCCGAGCGTCCCCACAGCAACAGGACCGGGGCGCCGTCGAGCAGCACCACATCGCTGCCTTCGTAGAGGGCGCGGAATTCCGGGTCCGAATGGAAGAGCGTCACGCTGTGCAGGTTGTGGCCCACCACCGTGCGGGTGACGCCTTCAGCGACAAAGCGGTTGAGCGTCGCGGTCATCTCGGAAACGGTGAGTGGCGTCGCGTCCACGCCAAGAACAGGGATGTGCTGCCGCGTCATGATCATTCGGTGCCGGTTCCCGTCACGCGCGGTTGGGCAGCGGGAGCCGGTTCAGCAGGCTCATCTGATGCCGGCTCCGGTTCAGCCACCATTTCATTGCCGGGTTCCGGTTCGGACGCCGGGACGTCGGCGGCAATACCGTCAATGTCCAACAGGCCCGGGACAACCTCGCGGAGCCGTTCCAGCGTGATGGCACCCTGGCGGACCACCCTGAGCGGCTGTGCAGTGGCGTCGACGATCGTGGACGGAAGAGCCTCAACGTCCCCGTCGCCTGCCGGCCGCAGCCCGCCTTCGAGGTAGACCTCCACCGATTCCGCGAGCTGGGTCATGGCGTCGGCGGCGGTCCGGGCAGCCGGCTGGCCGGTGCGGTTCGCGGAGGACACCGCCAAGGGTCCGGTCAGCGTCAGCAGGTCCTGCGCGACGTCGTCGGCCGGCATCCGCAACGCCACGGTGCCCTTGGTTTCACCCAGGTCCCAGTCCAACGAAGGCTGTGCGTGGAAAATCATGGTGAGGCCGCCCGGCCAGAAGGCCTCGGCAAGCTTGCGGGCCTCTGCGGGCACATCAGTTGCCAGTCCGTCCAGGGCATTGAGCCTCGGGATCAGGACGGGCGGCGGCATCTGCCGGCTGCGGCCCTTCGAGACGAGGAGCATGGTGACGGCCTGCGGCGAAAAGGCGTCCGCGGCGATTCCATAAACCGTGTCCGTCGGGAACACCACGCATTTGTGTTGGCGGATGGCCCGCTGGGCATGCTCCAGCCCTTCAGCCCGCTGGTCGGCTGCCGTGCAGTCATAGGTTGTGGTCACTGGCCTATTCTTTCATCACTTGGTCAGACGGTTCGGTAAGGACCGCGCTGGTGGCACGTTCCTTGCCGTTGAGGTCCACGTGCGTTGTCACATCGGACCAGCAACCGGAGTTCTTCAGCATCGTAGCGATCCACGTTGCCTGGACTTCGGCATGTTCCATCACGAAGTAGCCGCCGGGAACGAGCAGCCGGGCAGCGGACGCCGCTGCCGCCGTCGGAAGTACCATTCCGTCCGCTCCCCCGCCGTAAAGCGCCTCGGGCGGATCGTGCAGGGCCACCTCGGGTTCGTTGGGGATCGCTTCCGCGGGAATGTACGGCGGATTCGACACCACGACGTCGAAAGTTCCGTTGTGTTCCGGCAGCGCATCGCGAAGGTCCCCGCGGACCAGTTTGACGCCCAGCGGCGCCAGGTTCCGTGCCGCCCAGGCATGCGCGAATTCACTGAACTCCACTGCGTGGACTTCCGCACCGGGCACCTCGTGCGCCACCGAGCCCGCGATGGCTCCTGAGCCTGTGCCCAGGTCCACCACCTTAGGGTGGTCCCTGCCGTGCAGCCGCTCCAGGTCCTTGAGCCAGTCAATGACCAGCTGGACTACCGACTCGGTTTCCGGCCGGGGAATGAACACGCCGGGACCCACGGCAAGCTGCAGGTATCGGAAGTGGGCCACACCGGTGATGTGCTGCAGCGGGACGCGACGTACGCGCTCCGCCACCAGCTCGGCATAGCCGTCCGGTTCCGGGGAATCCCCCAGGAGCATGGCCCGCAGCCTGCCCAGCCCGACGCCCAGGAGGTGGTCCGCCAGCAGTTCCGCGTCCACGCGGGGGCTGGGAACACCGGCATCGGCCAGCAGTGCGGTTGCTTCGCGGACGGCCTCCGCCAGGCTCAGTCCTGTTCCAAGTGTCATCAAGCGACCGGCCGGGGACTATTCGCCGATGGCGTCGAGGCGGGCCTGTTCGTCCATCTCGATGGCCGACTGGATCACGGGCTCAAGGTCGCCGTTCATGACCTGGTCCAGGTTGTAGGCCTTGTAACCGGTGCGGTGGTCCGCGATCCGGTTTTCCGGGTAGTTGTACGTACGGATCCGCTCCGAGCGGTCCATCGTACGGATCTGGGACTTCCGCTGCGCGGAGTTCTCGGCGTCGATCTGCTCCTGCTGGTGGGCCAGGATGCGGGCACGCAGGACGCGCATGCCGGCTTCACGGTTCTGCAGCTGGGACTTCTCGTTCTGCATGGCCACCACGATTCCGGTGGGAAGGTGGGTGATACGGACCGCGGAGTCCGTGGTGTTAACGGACTGTCCGCCGGGTCCGGAGGACCGGTAGACGTCGATTTTGAGATCGTTCTGGTTGATCTCGAGTTCCTCGGGCTCGTCCACTTCCGGAAGCACCAGCACGCCGGCAGCCGAGGTGTGGATGCGGCCCTGGGATTCCGTCACGGGGACGCGCTGCACACGGTGCACGCCGCCTTCGAATTTGAGCCGGGCGTAGACGCCCTCTGCCGGATCGTTGGAGTTGCCCTTGACGGCCATCTGGACGTCCTTGTACCCGCCGAGGTCCGATTCGGTGGCTGAAATGAGTTCCGTCTTCCAGCCGCGTGATTCCGCGTACCGGGTGTACATGCGCAGCAGGTCGCCGGCGAACAGGGCAGCCTCATCGCCGCCTTCACCACCCTTGACCTCAAGGATTACGTTGCGGGCATCGTCCGGGTCGCGAGGAATCAGAAGCCGCCGCAGCTTGGCCGAAGCCGCCTCCAGGGCAGCCTCCAGCTCAGGAACCTCCGCCGCAAACTCCGGATCCTCCGAAGCCATTTCCTTCGCAGCCGCGAGATCATCCTGGATCGCATGCCACTTGTGGTAAGCGTCCACAATGCCATTAAGCTGCGCAGACCGCCGCCCCAGCTTACGAGCCAGCCGCTGGTCAGCATAAACAGCAGGATCCCCCAGCTGCGCCTGAATGGCATCATGCTCATCAAGCAGGCCGTGTACGGACTCAAACATTTTCAAAACCTCTTTCGACTCATACAAGTCTAGTTTCACGGGACTTAACGACGAACCGCCCAAAATATGCCGGCCATCAGGCCGGCATATTTTGGGCGGTGAGCGCAGCTACTTGTCGTTATCCGACTTCGCGCCAAGCGTCGTCTTCTGGACCTGCATGAGGAACTCAACGTTGCTCTGGGTCTCCCGGATCTTGTTGGTCAGCAGCTCAAGGCTCTGCTGCGTTTCGAGTCCGGAAAGGACGCGGCGCAGCTTCCACATGATCTTGACTTCCTCGGGGGAAAGCAGGTTCTCTTCGCGGCGGGTACCGGACGCGTTGACGTCCACTGCCGGGAAGATGCGCTTGTCCGCGAGCTGGCGGGACAGGCGCAGTTCCATGTTGCCGGTGCCCTTGAACTCTTCGAAGATGACCTCGTCCATCTTGGAGCCGGTCTCGACGAGAGCGGTTGCCAGGATGGTGAGCGAGCCACCGTTTTCGATGTTGCGGGCTGCACCGAAGAAGCGCTTCGGCGGGTACAGCGCTGCGGAGTCGACGCCACCGGACAGGATACGGCCGGAAGCCGGCGCCGCCAGGTTGTAGGCGCGGCCCAGGCGGGTCATGGAGTCGAGGAGCACCACAACGTCCATGCCCATTTCCACGAGGCGCTTGGCGCGTTCGATGGAGAGCTCGGCCACGGTGGTGTGGTCGTCGGCGGGACGGTCGAAGGTGGAGGCAATGACCTCGCCCTTCACGGTGCGCTGCATGTCCGTGACTTCTTCGGGACGTTCGTCAACGAGCACCATCATGAGGTGGACCTCAGGATTGTTGGTGGTGATCGCGTTGGCGATGGACTGCAGGATGAGCGTCTTGCCGGCCTTCGGCGGCGAAACGATCAGGCCGCGCTGGCCCTTGCCGATCGGGGCAACCAGGTCGATGACGCGGGGGCCGATCTTCTTCGGGTCCGTCTCGAGGCGCAGGCGCTCGGAGGGGTAGAGCGGAACGAGCTTGGCGAACTCGACACGGTCCTTGAGCTCTTCCGGCGTCTTGCCGTTCACTGAGGTGACGCGGACCAGGGCGTTGAACTTCTGGCGGGCAGTCTGCTGGCTGCGGTCTTCGCCTTCACGCGGTGCCCGGATGGCGCCGACTACGGCGTCGCCCTTGCGCAGGTTGTACTTCTTGACCTGGGCGAGGGACACGTAGACGTCATTCGGCCCCGGCAGGTAACCGGAGGTGCGGATGAACGCGTAGTTCTCCAGCACGTCCAGGATGCCGGCGACGGGCAGCAGGACATCGTCCTCGGTGACCTCGACGTCGTCGACGTCCGGTCCCTGGGCGCGTCCACGACGGCGGTCGTTACGGTCGCGGAAGCGGTCGTTGCGGTCGTTGCGCGAGTTGTCCCGGCTGTCCTGGCCGCCTGTCCGGTCGTTGCGGTCACGGCGGTTGCGGCGGTTGCGGCGGCTTCCGCCGTCTGCATCATCGCTTTCGCGGGTGTCGTCGCGGCGCGTTTCGCGCGTACCGGTGGTGTCTCCGCCGTCGCGGCCGCCTCGGGTGCGGGTGGTCTGGCGTTCGTTGCGCTGACCGGCTTCGGCAGCCTCGCCGCCCTGGTCACCTCCGCGCTGCTCACGCTGTTCGGTGCGCTGTTCACGCTGTTCGGTGCGCTGTTCACGCTGTTCGGTGCGCTGCTCGCCGCGCTGTTCACGCTGCTCGCCGCGCTGTTCACGCTGCTCGCCACGCTGTTCGGCGGGGGCCTCGGCCGGTGCTTCAGCTTCGACGGCCGGAGCCTGGGCTGCCGCTTCACCGCGGCGGCGGTTCCGGGTGCGGGGCTGGCGGCGCTCTGCGGCTTCAGGTGCAGCAGCTTCGGACACAGCGGCCTGGCCGGCTTCAGGAGCCGACGGGGCTGCGGGCGCCTCGCTGGGTGCGGCTTCCGGGGCGGGTGCCTCGGTGGCAGGAGCGGTCACAACACCGTCGCTGCCGGCGCGGCGGCTGCGGCCACGGCGGGCACGGGTGCCTTCCGCGGCGGGAGCCTCCACGGCTTCAGCCGCAGGGGCCGCAGCAGCCGGCGCTTTTGCCCGGGCCGAGATGGTTTCGCCGGTCTTTTCAGCGCCCTTGGCCGGAGCCTTGGTGGCTGAAGTGCCCGCACGATGAGCGGAAATGGCGGTCACCAGATCGCCCTTGCGCATGCGGGATCCGCCGGAAATACCCAACTGGCTGGCGAGAGCCTGCAGCTGGGCGAGCTTGAGGCCGGCAAGGCCGCTGCTCTTGGCGGGTGCTGCCGACAAATCGGTAGCAGAAGATGATATGTCCACAGCTGGAGACAGCTCAGTGGTTTCGGTCACGAAGGATCCTTCCCCCTCGACGGCGTCCAGACTGGGAGCTGGACGCGATGATTTGATCTGGGCTGCAGTTCAGATCTACAGCCGGATTTCGGCCTTGCCGGATGGAATTCGGCCAGCAGGGCCGGATACTGATACACCTCGACATTCCAACAAGAGACCGGAATGGCGGACTGACGCTTCAGGGGTGCAGAGTGATTCTGCAGGTTCCTGCGACAGACCAAAGCAGGCGGCACCGGAGACTATTGCGCAGTTGAATTTCAGAGCAGCAAACGATTAGACAGGCGCCATGGCCAACATCGGGTTCTTTTGACTGCGATTCTGATTCTTTGACTAACTGCCTGCGGGATTACCGCCGGTGCACTCCCACTTTAGCACCTTCGACGTCCACCGCCAGCTTCATCACGCGCCAGCCAACATCCGGCGTGTTGGCCCGGGTGTAGGCGTCAATGAAGTCCACCACCGTACCGGCCTCGTCTTCCCCGTTGGCCAGCACCAGGACGGTTGGTCCCGCGCCGGAAACAACGGCTGCGTGCCCTGCACGGCGCAGGGCCCGGATCAGCTCCGCGCTGGGGCGCATGGCCTCCGCGCGGTAGCTCTGGTGGAGGTAGTCCTCCGTGCCGGCGAGCAGGAATTCCGGTTTGCTGGTGAGGGCGTGGATGAGCAGCGCCGCCCGGCCGGAGTTCATGGCGGCCGCATGATGGCCCACGGACGCCGGCAGGAGCGCGCGGGCCGCTTCGGTGGAAAGCTCGTAGTCCGGTACTGCGACGACGGGAATCACCGAATCCGCCACGGTAGCGCACGTGCTGCTGTACTGGTCACTGTCCTGCCATGACAGCGCCAGCCCGCCGAAAATGGCCGGTGCGACGTTGTCAGGATGGCCTTCCATTTCGCTCGTGAGCTGCAGGATCCAGTCCTTGCCCCGCCGGGAAGCCTCCGGAACCAGTGCATTCGCGGCGGTCACCGCCGCCACGACGGCCGAAGCCGAGGAACCCAGGCCGCGGCCGTGCGGGTTGACGTTGTCGGCGGTAATGCGGAGGCCCTCGTGCCGGAAGCCCAGCCGGTGCAGGGCTTCCGTGACGGCCCTGACCACGAGGTGGCTGGCGTCGCGCGGAAGCGTCTCCGCACCTTCGCCGCTGAGCTCGAACTGCAGTTCGCCGCTGCCCAGGGTTTCCACGGTCAGGGTGTCATGCAGCGAAAGGGCCAGGCCCAGGCTGTCATATCCCGGGCCGAGGTTGGCGCTGGTGGCCGGGACGCGTACGGTCACCAACTGCCCGGCCGGGACTGCCGGCGCGCCGGCGGCAGACTCGGCCGGGACTGTGAGGGTGGTTTCCAAGGTTATTTTTCTTCCAGGCCCAGTTCGGCGGCCACGGTGACCACGTCGTTGGACACCTTGACGGGCTGAACATCGCTGCCGTCCTCGGTGCGCAGCGCCCACTGCGGGTCCTTCAGGCCATGGCCGGTCACGGTGATCACGATGGTCTTGCCTGCGGGGACCTCGCCGGCCGCGTGCTTCTTGATCAGTCCGGCGACGCCGGCGGCGGAACCGGGCTCGACGAAGACGCCTTCGCGGGCCGACAGCCAGCGGTGGGCTGCCAGGATCTCGTCGTCGGTGACGGAGTCGATGAAACCACCGGATTCGTCACGGGCCGCGATGGCGCCGTCCCAGGATGCAGGGTTGCCGATCCGGATGGCCGTGGCGATGGTGTCGGGCTCCGTGATGGGGTGGCCGACCACGAAGGGGGCCGCGCCGGCGGCCTGGAAGCCCCACATCTGCGGTGTCCTGGTGGATACGGCAGCGAGGGTTCCGGCAGTTTCGGACTCGAACGGCGCTGAGTACTCCTTGTAGCCCTTCCAGTACGCGGTGATGTTTCCGGCGTTGCCCACCGGCAGGACGTGGATGTCCGGGGCGTCGCCGAGCGCATCGACAATCTCGAAGGCGCCGGTCTTCTGGCCCTGGATGCGGGCAGGGTTCACGGAGTTCACCAGGAAGACGGGGTAGGCCTCGCCGAGCTTGCGGGCGATGTCCAGGCAGTTATCGAAGTTGCCGTCCACCTGCAGCAGCGTCGCGCCGTGCGCGATGGCCTGGCTGAGCTTGCCCATGGAGATCTTGCCTTCGGGCACCAGCACGGCACACTTCAGCCCAGCGGCCGTGGCATATGCGGCGGCGGAAGCGGAGGTGTTCCCGGTGGAGGCGCACACGACTGCCTTCGCGCCGGAGGCCACCGCTGCCGTCATGGCCATGGTCATTCCGCGGTCCTTGAAGGATCCCGTGGGGTTCATGCCTTCGACCTTGAGGTACACGGTGGAGCCGGTCAGCTCGGACAGCTTCTGCGCGTGGACCAGCGGCGTGCCGCCCTCACCGAGGGTAATGACCTTCGTGCTTTCCGTTACGGGCAAACGATCAGCGTATTCGCGGATGACACCGCGCCATTGGTGAGCCACTTAGACTCCTTCTACCCGAAGAACGGATGTAACGGAATTGATGACGTCGAGGCCCTTCACGGCCTGGACGGTTGCTGCCAGTGCAGCTTCGGTTGCGCGGTGGGTGACGATCCGCAGTTCGGCCGATTCCACGTTGGAGTCGGCATCGCGGTGGATGGTCTGGCGCATGATCTCGATGGACACGCCGTGCTCCGCGAACAGTTGGGCGATCCGTGCCAGCACGCCCGGCTGGTCAGCAACGTCGAGGCCAATGTAGTAGCTCGTGTTGACGGCGTCGATGGGCAGCGCGGGAACGTGTCCGATGGTGGTCTCGGTCTGCGCAGGCCCGCCCAGGACAATCCGGCGGGCAGCGGAGACGAGGTCGCCCACGACGGCAGACGCTGTCGGGGTTCCGCCGGCGCCCTGGCCGTAGAACATCAGCTCGCCGGCGTTCTCGGCTTCGATGAACACGGCGTTGAACGCGCCATGGACGGCCGCCAGCGGGTGTTCGCGCGGCAGCAGCGTCGGGTGCACGCGGACGGAGACGCCCTCGGTGCCGTCGGCGGCGGTCAGCTTCTCCGCGATGGCGAGGAGCTTGATGACGAACCCGGCGTCCTTGGCCGCGGCGATATCCGACGCGCTGACTTCGGTGATGCCTTCGCAGTGGACGTTCTCCAGGTCGAAGCGCGTGTGGAAGGACAGCGAGGCGAGGATGGTCGCCTTGGCTGCGGCATCAAGGCCTCCGACGTCGGCTGTGGGATCCGCTTCGGCGTAGCCAAGGCGCTGGGCCTCGGCGAGGGCGTCGGCGAACTGCGCACCGGTGGAATCCATCTGGTCAAGGATGAAGTTGGTGGTGCCGTTGACGATGCCGAGGACCCGGGTGATGCGGTCGCCGGAGAGGCTGTCGCGGATGGGGCGCAGGATGGGGATGGCGCCGGCCACGGCTGCTTCGTAGGACAGCTGGACGCCGGCCTTGTCTGCCGCCTCGTAGAGCGTGGGGCCATCCTGGGCCAGCAGGGCCTTGTTGCCGGTGACCACGCTGGCGCCGTTCTCGATGGCGGCGAGGATCAGGGTGCGGGCAGGTTCGATGCCGCCCATCAGTTCGATGACGAGGTCGGCATCCTTGACCAGGGTGTCGGCGTCGGTGGTGAAGAGTTCCCGCGGCAGCTCAACGTCACGGGGCGCATCGATGGTGCGCACGGCGATGCCGGTCAGTTCCAGGCGGGCTCCGGTGCGGGCGGCCAGCGCTTCGGCGTCCTCAATCAGAATCCGCGCCACCTGGGCCCCAACGTTGCCACAGCCCAGCAGGGCTACCTTCAGGGTTCGCAATTCAGTCATTCAGACTCCCATGTCGCGGTTCAGCAGATCTTGTTCGGTTTCCCCGCGGATAATCAGCCGTGCTGATCCGTCGCGCACAGCGACAACGCCCGGCCGGGCCAGATAGTTGTAGTTGCTTGACAGGGCCCAGCAGTAGGCGCCGGTCCCCGGTACAGCGAGCAGATCACCGGCTGCCACGTCCTCGGGCAGATATACATCTCTAACAACTATGTCGCCGCTCTCGCAATGTTTGCCCACTACGCGGGACAGCTGCGGTGCTGCGTCGGAGCTCCGCGAGGCCACAATTGCCGAATAATCCGCGTCATAAAGCACCGGACGGGCGTTGTCGCTCATGCCGCCGTCCACCGACACATAGCGGCGGGGGTGCGTAACGGTTCCTTCTGCATTCGCGGCATTTTCGCCGCCGTCGCCGGTTCCGGCGCCGGGCGGGTCCACGCGGACGGTCTTGAGCGTTCCCACTTCGTAGAGGGTGAAGGTGGTGCTCCCCACAATGGCGCGCCCCGGCTCAATGGAGATCCGCGGTGCGGTGATGCCCAGTTCGGCGCAGGTGGAACGCACGACGGCGGCCATCGCCTGCGCGATCTCGGCCGGCGGGCGCGGTGTGTCCACCGGCGTGTAGGCAATGCCGTAGCCGCCGCCGAGGTCCAGTTCAGGCAGGACGATGGAGTATTTCCCCTGCATCGCGGCGAGGAAATTGAGCAGTTTCACGGCGGCCAGCGCGAAGCCGTCCGGCTCGAAGATCTGCGAGCCGATGTGGCAGTGCAGGCCCAGGAGTTCAATGCTGTGGTAGCTCGTGGCCGCGGCCACGGCTTCCTCGGCGGCGGACAGGCCGGCCTGGTCCGTGGAATCCTCCGCCATGGAGAGGCCGAACTTCTGGTCCTCATGGGCGGTGGCAATGAATTCGTGCGTGTGCGCATGCACTCCGGGGGTGAGCCGCAGCATCACCTTGGCGGTTTCGCCGCGGTCCGAGGCGATTTTCGCGACGCGCTCCAGCTCCGCGAGGCTGTCCACGACGATCCGCCCCAGCTTCATGTCCAGCGCACGGTGGATCTCGGCGTCGGACTTGTTGTTCCCGTGCAGGGCGACGTCGGCCCCCGGGATGCCGGCGCGGCTGGCGACGGCGAGTTCCCCGCCGGAGGCGGTGTCCAGCCGCAGCCCCTCTTCCTCCACCCACCGGACGACGGCAGTGCAGAGGAAGGACTTCCCGGCGTAGTAGACATCCACTCCCCCGCAGATGTCGGCGAAGGCGTCATTGAAGGCGTCGCTGAAGGCCCGGGCGCGTGCCCGGAAGTCGTTCTCGCTCATCACGAACAGCGGCGTGCCGAACTGGCGCCGGAGCTCGCTGACCGGAATGCCGTCGATGGCGAGCTCGCCGGCGTCGTTCCTGGCAACTCCGGCCGCCCACATGGGCTCATGGAGCGCATTGAGGTCCGCCGGAACGGCAAGCCAGTCCGGTGCCAGCGGCGATGCGTGGTTCAGGGAGTTCCCGGTCATTGCGTCACATCCGTTCCGGCGCCGAAACGCCAAGCAGTTCCAGTCCGTTGGCCAGCACCTGGCTGGTGGCGTCGTTGAGCCACAGCCGCGTCCGGTTGACGTCCGTGATGGGCTCATCGCCCTGCGGCGCCACGCGGCAGGCGTCATACCAGCGGTGGTAGGCACCTGCGATGACTTCCAGGTGGCGGGCAACGCGGTGCGGTTCGCGCAGTTCGGCGGCCTTGGCCACGATGGACGGGTAGCTGCCCAGGTAGGACAGCAGTTCGTTCTCGGTGGCGTGGTCCAGGAGTGCTGCGTCGAACACGTCTTCGCCATCGACGCGGCGTTCCACTCCGGCCGCCACGGCATTGCGGGCCGTGCCTCGGGAGCGGGCGTGGGCGTACTGGACGTAGAAGACCGGGTTCTCGTTGCTGTGCTTCTTGAGCAGGTCGGGGTCCAGGGTGAGCGGAGAGTCAGCCGGGAACCGGGCCAGCGAGTAGCGGACGGCGTCCTTGCCCAGCCAGGAGATGAGGTCCTTGAGCTCGATGATGTTGCCGGCCCGCTTGGACAGCTTGGCGCCGTTCACTGACACGAGCTGGCCGATCAGCACCTCGATGTTGGCCTCGGGATCGTCGCCGGCAGCGGCGGCGATCGCCTTCAGCCGGTGGATGTAGCCGTGGTGGTCCGCTCCCAGCAGGTAGATCTTCTGGTCGAAGCCGCGGTCCTTCTTGGAGAGGTAGTAGGCGGCGTCCGCGGCGAAGTACGTCGGTTCGCCGTTCGCGCGGATCATCACGCGGTCCTTGTCGTCGCCGAAGTCCGTGGTGCGCAGCCAGACGGCACCGCCGTCGTCGAACACGTGGCCCTGTTCCCGAAGGCGCGCCACGGCACTTTCGATGGCGCCGGCGTCGTGCAGTTCCTGCTCGGAGAAGTAGACGTCGAAAGCA
The DNA here is from genome assembly GCF_002929335.1 of Arthrobacter sp. Y81. Taxonomy (GTDB): domain Bacteria; phylum Actinomycetota; class Actinomycetes; order Actinomycetales; family Micrococcaceae; genus Arthrobacter. The sequence goes on along the minus strand of NZ_PJIL01000001.1, from coordinate 544,210 downwards.
ACACCGAAGTCGGCGAGGGTGTCCTTGATGTCCTTCATCTGGGCCTTGTACGCCGCGCTGCGGATGACCGGCAGCGCCGCCACGTCGGTGAGCTCACGGATGTCCGGGTGTTCCGTCAGGACGTGGTGGCCAAGGTCGGAAATGTACTGTCCCGGGTAACCGCCCTCCGGAACGCCGCGGCCGTGCAGCCGGGACAGCACCGAGTGGGCGAAAACGTTCATCTGGGAGCCGGCGTCGTTGATGTAGTACTCGGCGGTGACTTTTGCGCCGGAGGCCCGGAGCACGCGGGCGATGGAGTCGCCCAGCGCAGCCCAGCGGGTGTGGCCGATGTGCAGCGGGCCGGTGGGGTTGGCTGAGACGAATTCCATGTTGACCACGTGGCCGGCGAGCGCCGAGTTGGTGCCGTACTGCGGACCGGCTTCGACGATGGCCTTGGCGAGCGTCCCTGCTGCGGCGGCGTCGACGGTGATGTTCAGGAAGCCGGGTCCGGCGATGTCCACGGCCGATACGCCGTCGATGGTCTTGAGCCGTGCGCTGAGGATGGTGGCGAAGTCCCGCGGGTTGGTGCCCGCCTGCTTTGCCAGCTGGAGGGCAATGTTGGTGGCCCAGTCGCCATGGTCCCGGTTCTTGGGCCGCTCCACCCGCACCTCGTCCGGCACGGCTGATGCGGAAAGTGCAATATCACCGGCGGCGACGGCGTCTTTCAGGCAGGCGGATATGGCGAGGGAGAGTTCTTCGGGAGTCACACTTCTAGCCTACCGGTGGCCCGCGATCGCGGCGGAATCGGGGCAATGCCATGACGCTGCGAAGGCGCACAGGAATAAGAAGCCTCACAGAATTGAATCGGGTTCGTCACAGCCTGAACCATTACGCTGATTCCAACGTTGTCCATCCTGTAACTGCGTGGCTGCACCCGGCCACCCCGGTGCCGGGTCCCCATCAAGACGCATCCATACGCAACCACACGAAACGAGTCCCTGCATGAGCTTCCCGGTACGCAAGAGCGTTTTCGTCGGCCTCGCCGGCATGTCCCTGATCGGAACCGTAGCGGGCTGTGCGCCGTCCGCCCAGGCACCGGCGGCACAGTCCACTGCCGCCTCAACCAGCGGTGCCCCCATTGCGAGTACTGGCGCCTCGACATCGGCCGCGTCCGGCTACAAGGACGGCACCTACAGCGCCGACGGAAATTATGTCTCCCCCAACGGCACGGAAACCGTGGGCGTTGAGCTGACGCTTTCCGGCGGAACGGTGTCCGACGTCAACATCACCCAGCATCCCTCCAATCCCAACACGCGCAAGTTCCAGGGCGAGTTCGCGGGCGGGATCAAGGCGCAGATCGTGGGCAAGAAGCTGGATGAGCTGAACGTCTCCAAGGTTGCCGGCTCCTCACTGACCAGCGGCGGCTTCAACCAAGCAGTGGAGAAGATCAAGTCCGAAGCTCAGTAAGTACGGCTCTGAACCCGTTCACCGCATCAAGAGGAGATCACGTGCCGCACCCGGGCTGGGCAGCCGTTAGTTTCGAGGGAATCGGGACCGCCTGGGAGATTTCCACGCCCGGCCCCCTGGACACGGGCCAGCGCCGCCGGCTCCTGGACGTGGTGGAGGATTACGACGCCGCGTGGTCCCGTTTCCGGACGGACTCCCTCGTGGCGCAGGCGGCCAGGGAAGCGGGGCGCTACCAGATGCCGGACGGTGCGGGGGCGCTGGGCCGCCTGTACCGGAGCCTTTACCGGCTGAGCGCCGGTGCCATGACTCCGCTGATCGGCGGCAGCCTGGAACAGCTGGGCTACGACGCGGACTACTCGCTCCGGTCCCGCGGCACCCCGCTGCCCGCCCCGCCGTGGGACGACGTACTGGACTGGCAGGACACTGTGCTGACCACCACGGCTCCCGTGGTCCTGGACGTCGGAGCCGCCGGCAAGGGGCAGCTGGCCGATTTGCTGGCAGCGGAACTCCGGTCCCAGGGCGTCAGCGAACACTTCATCGACGCCAGCGGCGACCTCCTCAATTCCGGTCCCGCTCCGGTGGCCGTCGGCCTGGAGCATCCGTACGATCCCGGCCGGGCCATCGGCACCATCAGCTTGGGCGCCGGTGCGCTCTGCGCCTCCGCCGCCAACCGGCGGGCCTGGGGCGACGGGCTGCACCATGTGCTGGACGGCACCACGGGGACACCGGTGCGGACCGTCATCGCCACGTGGGCGCTGGCGGGGACTGCCATGACGGCCGACGCGCTGGCCACGGCGTTGTTCTTCGTTTCCGGCAAGGCGCTTGAACAGGATTTTGAGTTTTCCTGGCTTACGGTTTTCTCGGACGGAAGTGCCGCCTACTCAGCAGGTTTCGAAGGAGTGCTGTTCGAATGAGTTCCATGATCCAGCGGGTGGACACGTCCCTGAACCGCCTGACCATGTACCGCCTGGTGCTGTGGGTGCTTGCCGTCCTGGCCGCATACAGCCTGCTGCTCAACGTCCTCGGCTGGCTGACGTTCGGCATCCCCGAAATGCTGGCCCACCTGGCGCTCTGCCTGGGACTGACCTACGCCTCGAACCGCGGGCTGGCCGCGCTGTTCCACGTCCGGCCGCACTCCGAATCATCGCTCATCACCGGGCTGCTGCTGTATTTCCTGTTCTGGCCCAGTTTTAAGGCCCTGGACGTGGCAGGCGTCGCGCTCGCCTGTGTCCTGGCGTCGGCCTCGAAATACGCCCTGGCCTGGCGTGGCCGGCACATCTTCAACCCGGCTGCAGCAGGCGCCTTCACGGCAGGCCTGACGGGACTGAACATCGCCACGTGGTGGGCGGCCACTCCCGCGATGCTCTTCCTCCTGGTTCCCGGCATCCTGCTGGTGCTCTACCGCACCAGGAAAGTCCTCATGGGCGCCGTGTTCACGGCCGTGTCCGTATCCATTGTGGCCACGGAACTCCTCCGGGCCGGGATGACCCTGGGCGGGGCACTCTGGCAGCCGCTCGCGCAGCGCCCGGTGCTGTTCTTCGTGGGCTTCATGCTGACCGAACCGCTGACCCTACCGCCGCGGCGCTGGCAGCAGCTGGCGCTCGCCGCCGTCGTCGGGGTGGTGTTCGCGGTGCCCTACAACCTGGGATTCGTGGCAAACTCGCCCGAACTGGCGCTGCTCGTGGGAAACCTGCTTGCCTTCCTGGCCGGGCAGCGCGGCGGCATCCGCCTAAACTTCCAGGAATCGCGGCCCCTGACACCAACGACGACGGAATTCAGCTTCCGGCCCGAACGCGCGGTCCGGTTCACGCCGGGACAGTACATGGAGCTGCACCTGCCCCACGCCAAGTCCGACGGGAAAGGCCGGCGGCGCGTGTTCAGCCTGACTAGCGCACCGGATGCCCGGGACGTCACGATCGGTGTGGGAACTGCCGAACCCGTGTCCGCCGCCAAGCGTGCCCTGCTTGCGCTGCAGCCCGGAGATTCCGTGACGGCAACCGCGGTGGGCGGAGACTTCGTCCTCCCCCGCAGGCCGGCCGGCCCCGTCCTGCTGGTTGCGGCCGGCATCGGCATTACGCCTTACCTTGCCCAGCTCGCCGCGGGTACTGCGAAGAACCGCGACGTTGTCCTGCTGTACCTGGCGAAGTCTGCCTCTGAACTCGCCTACGCGGATGCGCTTGAGCAGTCCGGTGCCCGCGTCATTGCCCGTCTGTCCGACGGCTCCGTGCCGCCGTCGTTCATGGAAGACGCGTGCAAAGTCTCCAGGCCGCCGGCACGGCTGGACGGTGCCGCGCTCAAGGAGCTTGTTCCGGACATCGCCGGCCGCGAGGTGTTCGTTTCCGGCTCGCCTGCCAGCGTCCGCTCGCTGCGAGCCGCCGCCCGCGGCGCCGGTGCGCGGCGCATCCACACCGACTCGTTTGCAGGCTACTGACCGCCGATTTTCCATTGGAGGCCACCTTCCTGCTAAGCTCTAGGACGTCCCGCCGGCAACGGCAGGAACCCTGACTGCCCTCGTAGCTCAGGGGATAGAGCGTCTGCCTCCGGAGCAGAAGGTCGTAGGTTCGAATCCTATCGAGGGCACAGACAAACCCCGCCAGCCCAGCTGGCGGGGTTTCCTGCTTAAGGCGCGTGTGGCCCCTAAGGCGTGTCCCGTCCGCGGCAATGTCGGTGCCCCCTCGTAGGCTGGTTCCATCGCCGACGAGCAAAGGGGAAAATCATGTACTGCTCCATCATCCCGCCCTACCTGCTGCGTCGCCTTGCGGCCCGGGACGAACCACGCTTCTCCGCCGTTGCGCGGGCAGCCAAGGAAGCGCTGCTCCATGTCAGGTCCATCCAGGCCACCCGTGCGCTTCCGTTGCCAGCCGTCCCCTCCGGAATCCGGCAGCTCAAGCCCGGTCCGCCCAGCCGCACGGTCTATGACGCCAAGGGCTCCGAATCCCTGCCCGGCCAGGTGGTCCGGAAGGAAGGCGAACCCGCCACGGGAGACCCCTCAGCAGACGAGGCCTACGACGGCCTCGGGCACACCCACCGTCTGTACGCCGAGGCCTTTGACAGGAACTCGATCGACGGCCAGGGCCTCCCGCTCGATGCCACCGTGCACTTCGGGAAGCTGTACGACAACGCGTTCTGGGACGGAACCCAGATGGTTTTCGGCGACGGCGACGGCGAAATCTTCCAGCGCTTCACCCGGTCCCTGAGCGTCATCGGGCACGAACTGGCCCACGGTGTCACGCAGCACTCGGCCGGCCTCGTCTACCGGAACCAGGCGGGGGCCCTCAACGAGTCTCTTTCGGATGTGTTCGGCGCCCTGGTGGAACAGTACGTCGGCCAGCAGCCGGCGTCGGAGGCCAGCTGGCTGATCGGCAAAGACCTGTTCACCGATCAGGTGGAAGGTGCGGCCCTGCGGTCGCTGAAGGCTCCCGGCACCGCCTACGACGACGACGTGCTGGGCAAGGATCCCCAACCGGACTCGATGGATTCCTATGTGCGGACCGGTGCGGACAACGGCGGCGTGCACATCAACTCAGGCATCCCCAACCGCGCGTTCTACCTGGTGGCGTCGGCACTTGGCGGCAACGCCTGGGAAACTCCGGGCCGGATCTGGTACGACACACTCACCGGAGGATCCCTGCCGGCCAATGCCACGTTCACCAAGTTCGCCAAAGCCACCGCCGCATCCGCGAAGGAACTGTTCGGTGGAGACTCCCCCGAACATGACGCCGTCCGGAAGGCGTGGGAAACTGTGAAGGTAAAGTTGTAACTGGATCGCCGCCGGAGCGGTCAGCCGGCGGCCAGCAGTACCGGAAGCACAGGAACCAGGCCATGAAGATCACTGTCCAGCGCAGCGGCGGGATTGCTGCGCTCAAGCGGGTGTGGAGTGTCCAGGCCACGACGCCCACGGACAAGAGCCGCTGGGAACCGCTCGTTGAGGCCTGCCCCTGGGACGCCGTCCCGCGGTCCGCTGAGGCCGGGGGCCAGCCGGACAGGTTCACGTATTCGATCAAGGCCGGCCAGCACCGCGCCACGCTCCCCGAGCAGGCTGTCACGGGGCCGTGGCGGGTCCTCGTGGACAACACTCGGGCAGCCGCCGAAGCCGCTCGGAACAGCGGACGCCGGTCCGGCTAGACCGCCGGCTCCAGCTGCCCGCGGAACGCCCTCCGGTAGGACTGGGGGCTGGTGGACAGCACCTTGCCGAAATGGTGCCGGAGCAGCACGGAATGGCCGAACCCGGACTCGCGGGCAATCTCGTCGATGTTCAGCTCCGTGGATTCGAGGAGCTCCTGCGCCCGCAGCACGCGCTGGGAGTTCAGCCAGGCGGCGGGAGTGGCCCCCGTTTCGGACCGGAAGCGGCGCGCGAACGTCCGCGGCGACATGTGGACCCGGGCCGCAAGTTCGTTCACGGTGTGCTCGTTTTCGAGGTTGCGGACCATCCACCGCAGCAGCTCTTCCATGGGCTGTGAACCGCAGGCAGGAATGGGACGGTCGATGAACTGCGCCTGCCCGCCGTCGCGGTGGGGCGGGACCACCATGTCGCGGGCAATGCTCGCCGCCACGTTGGCGCCGAGTTCCACCCTCACCAGGTGAAGGCAGGCATCAATCCCGGCCGCGGTGCCTGCACTGCTGATGATCCGGCCGTCCTGGACATACAGGACATTTTCGTCCACCAGGGCCGCCGGGTAACGGCTGGCCAGCACCTGCGAATAGTGCCAGTGCGTAGTGCATCTGCGCCCGTCCAGCAGGCCGGCCCGCGCCAGCGCGAAGGCGCCGGAACAGATGGACATCACCCAGGCGCCACGGGCATGGGCGGCCCGCAGGGCGTCCAAAACGGATTCCGGGACGTCCTGGTCGTGGCCATAGGGGGCCATGATCACGAGGTCGGCATCGGCGGCCGCTTCCAGCCCCAGCTCCACGTGCAGGGACAGGCCGGACTTGAGCCGGACATCCCCCGGCTCCGGCGTGCAGACGCGGAAATCGAAGGCCGGAACCCCGGTCCCCCGGTCCGACCTGTCAATGCCGAACACCTCGAACGCGGTCCCGAACTCGAAGATGGAAAAGTTGGGAACAACAATCACTGCCACTGATTTGAGCATGCTTCCATTGTGGCAGAAATTATAGCTTTTTGGTCATTTCTGCCACTGTTTTGTCGCCGGCAACGGTAGAAACATAGAGGCATGGAAACCATCGGAGTCGTACTCATCGTCCTGTTGCTCGTCATCCTGTCAGCCACCATCGCCGCACTCCTCAAGGACGGACGGGGCCACACGCCGCCCGAACGCTCGGAGGAGGACTGGTCCGCACTGGAACTGCCGAGCGTCAGCTACACCCTCAGGAACTACTGACCATCGCCGTCGTGGCCGGCTGCCGCAGGGCTAGCCCGGCCAACGGCCCGGCATCTCCACCCATCACAGCAACCTACGCCCCTATCCGGACAGTTATGGTCCGCATAGGGGCGTACATTCGTTCCTATGATCCAGACCTCCGCCCGCCTGCTCCAGTTGCTGAGCCTGCTGCAGGTGCGCCGCGAATGGACGGGACCGGCCCTGGCCGAACGCATGCAGGTGACGGAACGGACCGTCCGCCGCGACATCGGCAAGCTCCGCAGCCTGGGGTATCCCATCCAGGCTTCCCCCGGTGTTGCCGGCGGCTACCAGCTGGGGTCGGGAGCCCAGCTTCCGCCACTCCTGCTTGACGACAACGAGGCCCTGGCCGTGGCCCTGGGCCTCAGCTCGGTGGCGGCAGGCCCGGTTGCGGGGATCGGCGAGGCCTCCGTGCGGGCCCTGGCCAAACTCGAACAGGTGCTGCCGTCCCGGCTGCGCACCCGGTTCTCCACGCTGCGAAACGCAGTGACCACACTGGCCAGCGACGCCGCGCCGGTTGATCCGCTGTTTCTGACGGCAGTGTCGACGGCCATTGCCGACCACCGCCAGGTGAGCTTCGACTACACAAAGGCCGACGGCGGCGCGGGCCGCCGCCTGGTGGAGCCGTACCGTCTCGTGGACACGGGGCGCCGCTGGTATCTGGTCGCCTGGGACTGCGACCGGGCGGACTGGCGCACGTTCCGGGCAGACCGCCTCGCCTCCATGCCGGCGGAACGGAAGAAGTATGTGCCGCGCCCGCTGCCCGCGCCGGACCTGGCAGCCTATGTGCAGCGCTCGGTGACGCGGTCCCCGTACAGGTATGAGGTGGTGGTGCGGCTGCACGCGCCGCTGCACGACGTGGCAGCCCTGGTGGGTCCGCATGTGGCCACCCTGACCGCCGAAGGACCGGACCGGACCATCCTGCGCGCGGGCTGGGACCGGCTCGAGGCCCCCGCCGCGCACCTGGCAGGGCTGGACATGGACTTCGAGATCCTCTCCCCGGCGGAGTTCGCGCAGCATGTCAGCAGGCTGGCCGAACGGCTGGGGAAGGCGGCGGGCGGCGGCAGGCCGGCGTCGGGCGGTATCCCTGACGATGAACCAGGCTCACCGGCTGCGCCACAGTAGACTGGTTCCAGCCATGACTTTTCATATTTCGTACCCCGCCGAGCTGCCGGTCTCCGAGCGCCGCGAGGACCTGATGGCCGCCATAGCGGCCAACCAGGTGACCATCATTGCCGGCGAGACCGGTTCCGGTAAGACCACGCAGATTCCGAAGATGTGCTTGGAACTGGGCCTGGGTGAGAACGGACTGATCGGCCACACCCAGCCGCGCCGGCTCGCTGCCCGCACGGTGGCCGAACGCATCGCCGAAGAACTAGGCGTGGAGATCGGCCAGGAGGTGGGCTTCCAGGTCCGCTTCACCGGCGAGGTCAGCCGGTCCACCAAGGTCAAGCTCATGACTGACGGCATCCTGCTGGCGGAGATCCAGCGCGACAAGCTGCTGCGCAAGTACAACGCCATCATCATCGACGAAGCCCACGAGCGCAGCCTCAACATCGACTTCATCCTCGGGTACCTCAAGCGCATCCTGCCGCAGCGCCCGGACCTGAAGATCATCATTACGTCCGCCACCATCGACCCCGAGCGGTTCGCCAAGCACTTCGGCACGGAAGAGGATCCCTCCCCCGTCATCGAGGTTTCCGGCCGGACGTTCCCGGTGGAAATCCGGTACCGGCCGCTCTCCCAGCCGGCTGGCGGGGCCGCATCTGCCGGCGACGATGAAGACAACTCTTCCGACGACGAACTCGAGGAGGACCGCGACCCGCTCGACGCCGTCTGCGACGCCGTCGACGAACTGGCCCTCGAAGCGCCGGGCGACATCCTCATCTTCTTCTCCGGCGAGCGCGAAATCCGCGACGCCGCCGAGGCCCTCAACGCCCGGATCCAGTCCAACCGGCGGCTGGCCGGCACCGAGGTGCTGCCGCTCTTTGCCCGGCTGAGCCTGCAGGAGCAGCACAAGGTCTTCCACCCCGGCCGCAATCGACGGATTGTGCTGGCCACCAACGTCGCGGAAACCTCCCTCACCGTGCCCGGCATCAAGTACGTCGTGGACACGGGCACAGCGCGCATTTCGCGGTACTCGCACCGGACCAAGGTGCAGCGGCTGCCCATCGAGCGTGTCTCCCAGGCCTCGGCCAACCAGCGTTCCGGGCGCTGCGGCCGTGTCTCCGACGGCATCGCCATCCGGTTGTATTCGGAAGAGGACTACGAGTCCAGGCCGCAGTTCACGGATCCCGAGATCCTGCGCACCAACCTCGCAGCCGTCATCCTGCAGATGACGGCCATGGGCGTGGCCCGCGGCCCCAAGGACGTGGAGAACTTCCCGTTCGTGGAGCCTCCGGACTCCCGCGCCATCAACGACGGCGTCACGCTCCTCCGGGAACTCGGCGCCTTGACTGCGGCGCGCCCGCAGGAACAGGCGGCCGACGGCGGCCGCCCGGCAGGTGCTTCGGGCGGCAGGAACGGCGGCGGCCTGACCGCCGTCGGGCAGCAGCTTGCCCAGCTGCCCGTGGACCCGAGGCTCGGCCGGATGATCGTGGAGTCCGGCAAGCGCGGCTGCGTCCGCGAAGTAATGATCCTTGCCGCTGCGCTCACCATCCAGGACCCGCGCGAGCGTCCCCAAGGGGACGGCTCAGGCAAGCAACAGCTCGCCGCCGAGAAGCATGCGCGGTTCCGGGATGAGAACTCGGACTTCACCGGCTTCCTGAATCTCTGGAACTACCTCCAGGAGAAGCAGCAGGAGCTTTCCTCCACCCAGTTCCGCAGGCTTTGCCGCGCCGAGTTCATCAACTACCTCCGCGTCCGGGAATGGCAGGACCTGTTCGCCCAGCTCCGCCAGCTCGCCAGGCCGCTGGGCATCAGCCTCGACAACAAGCGCCTGGCCGATCCGGTGGGCAACCACGAGGGCATCCACATCAGCCTGCTCTCGGGCCTGCTGAGCCACATCGGCATCCTCGACGAGCGCAAGCGCGAATACGCGGGCGCCCGCGGCAGCCGGTTCGCGGTCTTCCCCGGCTCGGCGCTGTTCAAGAAGTCGCCCACGTTCGTGATGGCCGCGGAACTCGTCGAGACGAGCCGGCTGTGGGCCCGTGTGGCGGCGAAGTTCGATCCCCTCTGGGCCGAACAGGTGGCGCCGGACCTCGTCAAACGAAGCTACAGCGAACCGCACTGGTCCAAGAAGATGGGCTCGGTGATGGCCCACGAGAAGGTCACGCTCTACGGGGTGCCCATCATTGCCAGCCGGCGGATCAACTACGGCAAGGTGGACCCGGAACTGTGCCGGGAACTGTTCATCCGGCATGCCCTCGTCGAGGGCGACTGGCAGACCCACCACAAGTTCTTCCACCGCAACCGTGCCCTGCTCCACGAAGTCGAGGAGCTCGAGGCCCGGATGCGGCGCCGGGGCATCCTGGTGGACGATGAAACACTGTTCGGGTTCTATGACGCCCGGATCGGCAAGGACGTGGTGTCCGAACGCCACTTCGACAAGTGGTGGAAGGAAGCCCGGCAGCAGGATCCCGCGCTGCTCGACTTCGACCAGGCGCTGCTGATCAGCGAGGACGCCGACGCGCTCGACGATTCGGCCTACCCGAAGACCTTGCTGCACAAGGGCTTTGAACTGCCCCTGAGCTACGAGTTCCACCCCGTTGCGCCGGGCTCCCCGCCCAACCCGTCCGACGGCGTCACGGCCGAGGTGCCCGTGCTCTTCCTGAACCAGCTGGACGATGCGGCGTTCCGCTGGCTCATTCCGGGCCAGCGGGTGGAGCTCGTCACGGCCCTGATCAAGTCGCTGCCCAAGCAGGTGCGCAAGAACTTCGTTCCCGCCCCGGATGTCGCGCGACAGGCCGTGGCCGCACTGGAGGCCGACTTCGACCCCGCGACCGACGAGCTGGAGCCCTCCCTGGAGCTGGTCCTGCGCCGGATCCGCGGACAGGTCATCCCGCCGGGTTCCTGGAACTGGGATGCCGTGCCGTCCCACCTTCGCGTGAGTTTCCGGGTGGTCGATTCCAAGGGCAGGACGCTGGATGAAGGCAAGGACCTCGCGGAACTGCAGGAACGGCTGGCACCGGCCACGAGGCGGGCCATCGCCGAATCCCTGGGTGCAACCCCGGTTACGACGGCCCCCAAGGGGCCGAAGGGCGGGCAGTCCACGCGGTCCCCGCAGGCGGCCGGCGGCTTTGCGGCGTCCCCGGACGGGGCAGGCACACCAGGCTTCGCTGAGAAGACGGGGCTCACCGACTGGGGCTTCGGCACAGTGCAGCGCCAGGTCCAGGGAGTAGTGAAGGGACACACGGTCACCGGCTACCCCGCCTTGGTCGATGAGGGCTCCTCCGTTGCGCTTCGGCTGTTCCAGACCACGTCCGAACAGGAACAGGCCATGCGCGGCGGCGTCATACGCCTGCTGGCGCTGAAAGTGCCGCCGCCGGACCGGTATGTCCTGGAGCACCTGAACAACACTGAGAAGCTGACGTTCAGCCAGAACCCGCACGGCTCCGTGTCCGCGCTGATCGCAGACTGCGCACTGGCAGCCATCGACAAGCTGACGCCGGCCGAACTGCCCTGGGACGAAGCCTCTTTCAAGGCACTGTACGAGCAGGTCCGGGCGGAGCTGATCGACACGGTCTTCACGGTCACCGCTGTCGTCGAACGGATCCTGGCCAGTACGCGCCGGATCGAAAAGCAGCTCAGGGGGACCACCAGCCTGGCCCTGATCAGCGCGCTCAACGATGTGAAGAGCCAGCTCGAACAGCTTGTCTTCCCCGGCTTCGTAGCACGCACGGGCTACGCCCAGCTCAGCCAGCTGCCGCGCTATCTGACCGCCATCGAGAAGCGCCTCGAGAAACTGCCCGGCAACGTCCAGCGGGACGCCCTGAGCATGGCAGCGGTCCAGGGGCTGGAAGACGACTACGACGACGCAGTCTCCGCGCTGCTGCCCGGCCGCCGCGCGGGCGCAGAGTTAACCCAGGTGCGCTGGATGATCGAAGAGCTGCGGGTGAGCCTCTTCGCCGTCGAACTCGGAACAGCCTATTCCGTCTCGGAGAAGCGGATCCGCGCGGTGCTGAACAAGGCTCTGGCCCCGGCGTAGCCCCCGGAAGGGGAACTGCGCCAGGTTCGCGCTCGATCGGGGCCCGCCGGCGCCCGAATCCTGCCCGGCAGGGTGTCAGGATGCGGGAACGTGCTCTCCGTGGCCGGCCCGGCGGAGCCCTTCGCGGAGTTTCTCGGCGTTGGCGTCCAGCTCTGCGGGATCGGGATTCTGGTCGGCCGAACCGAAGTCGTAGTCGGCCATGGAGTTGGACGGCCACACGTGGACGTGGAGGTGGTTGACCTCGTACCCGGCCACAATCAGTCCGGCCCGTGGGGCATCAAAAACATCGACCTGGACCGCGCCGATCTTCCGGGCAACCTCCATCACCCGGGCCAGGAGCGCGGGCGGGGCGTCCGTCCAGCGGTCCACTTCCTCGGTGGGAACCACCAGGGTGTGGCCGTCAGCGAGCGGGCCCATGGTCAGGAACGCCACAACGTCCTGGTCGCGCCAGACGAACCGTCCGGGGATCTCGCCGTTGATGATCTTGGTGAAAACGGTGCTCATGCGTCTGCCTTTTCCGATGGGGTCCCGAGGGTACTGGTGTCCAGGACAAAACGATACTTGACGTCGCCCGCGACCATGCGGTCATACGCCTCGTTCAGCTGGTCGGCGCGCACCACCTCGACGTCGGACACCACGCCGTGTTCGGCACAGAATTCCAGCATCTCCTGGGTCTCGGCGATGCCGCCGATCAGGGAGCCCGCGTAGGCGATCCTGCGCCGGATCAGGGTCCCCGGGTTGACCGGCGGCATCGCTTCGGACGGCAGGCCCAGCTGGAACAGCGCGCCGTCCAGGCGCAGGGTCCGGAAGTAGGGGTTGAGGTCATGCGGTGCCGCGACTGTGTCGATGATGACGTCGATGCTCCGGTTTGCAGCTGCCATGGACGCTTCGTCACGGGACAGGATGACGTCGTCGGCGCCAAGTTCGCGGGCCGCCTCAAACTTCGATGCGGAGGTGGTGAACACCTTCACCTCGGCGCCCATGGCCTTGGCGAGCTTCACGGCCATGTGGCCCAGTCCGCCCAGGCCCACCACTCCCACGACGTCCCCGGCCTCGACGTCGAAATGCCGCAGCGGTGAGTAGGTGGTGATGCCGGCGCAGAGCAGCGGCGCAACGGCGGCGGGGTCAAGGTTTTCCGGAACCCGCAGCACGTAGCGGCGGTCCACCACCACCGAGGTCGCGTAGCCGCCCTGGGTGACGGAATTTCCGTTGCGGGCATCCGTTGCCCCGTACGTACCGGTCATGCCGTTTTCGCAGTATTGCTCCAGTCCGTCCAGGCAGCTGTCGCATTCCCGGCAGGAATCCACCATGCAGCCCACGCCGACGAGGTCACCCGGGGCGAAATCCCCGACGGCGGCACCTACCCGGCTGACACGCCCGACGATCTCGTGGCCGGGCACCAGCGGGTATTTCTGCGCGCCCCACTCGCCGCGTGTTGCGTGCACGTCCGAGTGGCAGAGCCCGCAGAATTCGATGGCGATCTCGACGTCGTCGTCCTTCGGAGCCCGGCGGGCGACCGTCAGCGGCACAAGGCCGCTGTCGCTGGCCGTGGCGCCGTACGCCGCGGCCAGCCGCGGGCTGGAAACAGGTGGGGATCCAGGGGCAAGGGATGCGGCCTCAGGGATCGGAGTGCCGGGGATGGGCTTGGCAAGGGGCGGCGGTACGGGTCGTCCGGGAGTCATGCTCCGACGCTACCCCTGCCCCGGTCCGCTGTTCCAATCGGAGCCGGGCCAACGGCGCCAGCCTTAGGGAGCTGCCCCCGTCGCCACCTCGTTCGCAGGGTCATTGGACCATTGGGAAAACGATCCGGGATACAGCGCCGCCGGGAAGCCGGCGATTTCCAGGGCAGCGATTTCGTGCGCTGCCGTTACGCCTGAGCCGCAGTAGACGGCGGTGGGCACGTCCGGACGCACCCCCAGGGCAGTGAAACGGTCCCGCAGCTCCTCCGGAGGCAGGAACAGTCCGTCGCTTCCGATGTTTCCGGTCGTGGGGGCACTCACAGCGCCGGGAATGTGCCCTGCCCGCGGATCGACCGGTTCGATCTCACCGCGGTAGCGCTCCCCCGCCCGCGCGTCCAGCAGCACGCCGCGCCCAGGCCACTCCGCGGCCTGGGCTGCACCGATCACCGGCATCGCACCGTCGGTCAGCGTGACATCGCCCAGCGAGGCCTGCTCGAGGCCGCCTTCGACGGGGTATCCCGCCGCCCGCCACGCGGACAGGCCGCCGTCGAGCAGGAAAACGGTGGAAAGCCCGGCGTTGCGGAGCATCCACCAGAGCCTCGCGGCAGCAGTGCTGCCCGTGTCGTCGTACGCAACCACGACGTCGTTGTCCCGGATGCCCCAGCACCGCGCCGATTCCCGGAACTGCTGCAGCGGCGGCAAGGGATGCCTGCCCTGGCCCGGATCCGCCGGCGCTGCCAGCTTGGTAGGCAGGTCAACGTAGACTGCGCCGGGAATGTGGGCCGCCAGGTAGTGCTCGCGGCCGTGGGGATCGCCCAGCGCCCAGCGCACGTCCAGCAGAACGGTGCGCTCACCGGAGGTCATCCGGTGGTTCAGCGCGGACACGTCCATCAGGGGGTTCATCAAATCTCCTTTGGTTCGGATGACAGGCTGTCCGGTCCGGTGCAGGAAACGCGCGTATGAGTGAGGCTTTGCTGCGGGCGGCCAGCCGATTCCAACTGTAGCCGTGGAGGCCCTCCGTCCCGGGTAGGCTGAATCGGTGAGCAGAGCAGGTAACCGTGTGAGCAGCCAGGACCGCGCCTGGGCCGATGAAGCCGTCCGCAGGATCAACGCCGAAAACAACAGGTCGGCGGACACACATCTCTACTCCGTCCCGCTGCCGGAACACTGGGGCGTCCAGCTGTACCTGAAGGACGAATCCACGCACCGCTCGGGCAGCCTCAAGCACCGGCTGGCACGCTCGCTGTTCCTCTTCGGCCTGGTCAACGGCTGGATCCGGGAAGGCACCACCATCGTGGAGGCCTCAAGTGGCAGCACGGCCGTCTCCGAGGCCTACTTCGCCCAGCTCCTTGGCCTGCCGTTCATCGCCGTCATGACCCGCACCACCAGTCCGGAGAAGATCGACCTGATCGAGCAGTTCGGCGGCTCCTGCCTCCTGGTGGACCACGCCTCGGAGGTCTACGCGGCCGCGGAGGAAGTCGCCACGACAACCCGCGGGCACTACATGGACCAGTTCACCTACGCCGAGCGTGCCACCGACTGGCGGGGGAACAACAACATCGCCGAGTCCATCTTCGGGCAGCTGGCCCTCGAAGAGCACCCCATCCCCCGGTGGATCGTGGTGGGCGCGGGCACTGGCGGCACCAGCGCCACCATCGGCAGATACCTGCGGTACCACCGCCACGGCACGGAGCTCGCCGTCGTGGACCCGGAAAACTCCGCCTTCTACCCCGGCTGGAGGGACGGCGTGGCCGACTTCAGCACGGGGATGCCATCCCGCATCGAGGGAATCGGCCGGCCGCGGATGGAGCCGAGCTTCGTGCCCGCCGTGATCGACCACATGATCCAGGTGCCCGATGCCGCGTCGGTGGCCGCGATGCGGCACCTGCGTGGCCTCGCAGGACTGCACGCCGGACCGTCCACCGGGACCAACCTCTGGGGCGTGTGGCAGCTGATCGCGAAGATGGTCGCGGACGGAACGCAGGGCAGCGTGGTCTCGCTGATGTGTGACGCCGGCGACCGCTACGCGGGGAGCTACTACAACGACGCGTGGCTTCAGTCGCGCGGCCTGGACCCGCGGCCGCACGAGGCCACCATCAGGGATTTCTTCGAAAAGGGATCCTGGCCCGGAGGGAGCTAGACCTCCACCGAATCGCCGCTGGAGAGGTGCGCATACTCGGTGCCGTACTTGGCCCCCAACCGCTTCACGTGCCCTTCAATGAGGCCGAGTCCGGTTTCGTTCAGCAGGGCGTCGTGGATGGGGAACGCCTTGGCGGCGCGGACCCCGATGACGAAGTCCACCACCTCGCCCACTTTGTTCCAGGGCGCGTGGACCGGCACCAGGAGCGTCCGGACCGCGATGCCGTCCGGAATAACGAAGGAGTCCCCCGGGTGGTACACATTGGAGTCGATGAGGTATCCGATGTTGGCCACCACGGGTATCTGCGGGTGGATCAGCGCGTGTTGCCCGCCGAAGGTCCGCACGTCGAATCCGGCAGCCGTGAACGTCGAGCCCGGGTCCACGGCATGGATCCGCGGGGCCGCTAACGGCGCTTCGGACCGAAGCTTCGCTGCTACACCAGCGGGTGCAAAGACCTGCAGCGCATCATTGCCCTGCAGGGCCGCGACAACGGCGGGGACATCAACGTGGTCGCCGTGTTCGTGGGTGATCAGGACGGCCCCGGCGGAGTCGAGGGCCGGGCCGGTTTCGGAGAACGTGCCGGGATCCAGCACGAGCGCCTGGCCGTCCTTCTCGAGCCGGACACAGGCGTGGGTGTACTTGGTCAACTTCATGGAGCCAGCCTAGGGCGGCCCGCACGGCACTGTCCATGAACGGCCATGCATATGAACGGCAGTGCCCATGAACCCCGGCTGGTAATCTTGGACATTGCCAACACCCCTCAGGGAAGCGAGTCCATCCATGGCCCACGGCGCCAAAGCCGACGGCACGAAGCTAGCCGCACCGGCTGCCACCGGCGGCAGGGAGCAGCGTGTCACCAAGCAGCGACTGGCGGTGAGCGCCGCCCTCGATGAGCTTGACGACTTCGTCAGCACCCAGGAGCTCTACCGGATCCTGCAGAACCAGGGCACCTCCGTGTCGCTGGCCACTGCCTACCGGATCCTGCAGTCGCTCGCCGACGACGGGCTTGTGGATGTCCTGCGTAACGGCGAGGGCGAGGCCGTGTACCGGAGGTGCGCCGTCACCGGCCACCACCATCACCTGCTGTGCCGCAACTGCGGCAAGGCTGTGGAAGTCGAGGCTCCCGCGGTAGAGACCTGGGCCGCGCGGACCGCAGCGGAGCACGGCTACACCGAAGTGGCCCACACCGTTGAGATCTACGGCCTGTGCCCGGACTGCACGGCACGGAAGGCCGCGGCAGGCTAGGTGTGCGACTAAGCTGCTCCGGCCTCCGCCGGGAGCACGCGCCCGTTCAGGCCGCGCCCGGCCCGTACACCGCCGACGATCCGGCACACAACGTAGATCAGGAACGACAGAGTGGTCACGTACGGGCTGATCGGAATCCGGCCGCCCAGGGCAAGCATGATCCCGCCCACCGTGGCCGTCACCGCGAAGGCCACACTTAGCGTCACCACCAGCCGGGGTGAGGACGTCACGCGCAGCGCCGCGGCCGCAGGGGTGATCAGCAACGCGAGCACCAGCAGTGCCCCCACTACCTGGATGGACAGCGCCACGCTGATTCCAAGCAGCACCATAAAGCCGATGCCCAGCGTCCGGACGGGCACACCGCGCGCTTCCGCCACCTCCGGGTCCACGCTCGCAAAAGTGAGCGGACGCCAGATCGCCACCAGGGCAATCATCACCACCAGGGCG
This sequence comes from Arthrobacter sp. Y81, assembly GCF_002929335.1. Taxonomy (GTDB): domain Bacteria; phylum Actinomycetota; class Actinomycetes; order Actinomycetales; family Micrococcaceae; genus Arthrobacter. The sequence continues at coordinate 526,750 of NZ_PJIL01000001.1, read as the reverse complement.
GCCGTGGCCAGCACCTGGAGCTGGACGGTGTCCACGGACACGATCTGCCCCGTCAGGAGGCCGAACTTGTTTGAAGCCCGCCCCTCGTAAAGCGAGAGGAACAGGATGCCCAGGCCAAGGCCGAACGGCATGATCACGCCAATAATGGAATTCTTGTCCCGGGCGCGGACGCCCATCACTCCCAGGAGCAGCGCCGCGAGCACCGAACCGATGAGGGATCCGAAAACGATGTCTGCTCCGATCAGCAGCGCAAAGGCTGCGCCGGCGAAGGATAGCTCGGAGATGCCGTGGACCGCGAAGGCGAGGTCACGCTTCATCACGAAGGTGCCCATGAGGCCGCCCAGGAGGCCGAGCAGCGCGCCGGCCCAGATGGAGTTCTGCACCAGGGCCAGGAGCTCGCCGTAGTTCTCGAAATTGAAAATGGCACGCAGGATGCTGTCGAAATCCATTTAGCCCACCTCCCCTGCCACGGAGTGTGCGTCCTCGTGGTGGTGCGTTGCGGCCTCGGGCAGCCCCACTACGATCATCCGGCCGTTGGCGTGGATCACTTCCACCCGGCTGCCGTAGAGGCCGGAGAGCACCTCGGTAGTCATCACTTCAGACGGCTTGCCCACCCGGAACCGTCCGCCGGCAAGGTAGAGGACGCGGTCCACGTAATCGATGATCGGGTTGATCTCGTGCGTCACGAAGACCACGGCGCTGTCCTGGCTGCGGCACTGCTTGTTGATCAGTGCGCTGACGGCCTGCTGATGCTGAAGGTCCAAAGAGAGCAGCGGCTCGTCGCACAGGAGGACCTGCGGATCCGCGGCCAGCGACTGGGCCACCCTGAGCCGCTGTTGTTCACCGCCGGAGAGCTGGCCCACCGGCACCTTGGCGTACTCCGTGGCGCCGACAAGGTCCAGCAGTTCATCGATCCGGCGGTTGGCCTTGGCGGCGCCCACCCGCAGGCCCCAGCGGTGTCCGTCAACGCCCAGGCCCACAAGGTCCCGGGCCCGCAGGGGCGTGTCCGGTGCGAAGGATTTCTGCTGCGGAATGTAGCCGATCAGGTTGCTTCCCCGTTCCACCGGGCGGCCACCCAAGGTCGCCGACCCGGAATGGAGCTCCTGGAGTCCCAACAGGACCTTCAGGAACGTGGTCTTTCCGCTGCCGTTCGGGCCGAGGACGGCAAAGAACTCGCCGGGATTGATGTCGAGGTCCAGGTCCTCCCAGAGCGTCCGTTTGCCGAACTTCAGGGTGGCTCCGCGGAGGCTCACTACCGGTTTCAACGTTCTTTATCCTCGATTCATGCGGGGCGAAGCGCCCCCACCATCTTAGGACGGCCCGTCCAAGGATGGTTCAATCCGGCACGGTCCGCTGCCGGCGGTCCAGTTGCGGCGTTTTGCCGGGGGTCCAGTTGCGGCGGGCTACTTGCCCAGTGCCTGCTTGATGCTGTCCACGTTGGCGGTCATCCACTGAACGTACGTCTTCCCGTCGGGCAGGGTTTCGCTGAAGTCAAGCACCGCAATCCCCGCTCCCTCGGCCGCCTTCTTAAGGGCCTGCGTCTGCGGGCCTTCGGTCTGCGTGTTGTAGGCCAGGAACTTGATGTCCTTTGAACCGGCCAGTTCCGTGGCTTCCTTGAGCGCCGCGGGCGGCACATCGGAGCCTTCCTCGATCGCGGCCGTATAGTCAGCCGGCGTTTTGTTCACCAGGCCGGCGGCTTCGAGCAGGTAAAGGGGCACAGGTTCAGTGACGGCCACGGGCGCCTGCGCGGCCGTCGCCGTGAGGCCGGTGACCTGCGCATTGAGCCCGGAAATCTCCTGCTTGAACGCGGCGGCATTGGCCTGGAAGGTCGGTGCCGAGGCCGGCTCCAGCGCTGCGAGTTTGGCCTCAACGGCATCGGCCAGCTTGGTCATGGCACCGAGGCTGTACCAGACATGCTCGTTGAAGGCTCCGTGGTCATGGGAGTGACCGAGTTCGTCGGCCTCGGCTGTGGAACCGGCAGCCGGCTCCTCCTCGGGGGCAAGCCCGGACACCTCAACGGCGCTGATGATGTTGTCATGGCCCAGGTTGCTGTCATCGGCAAGCTTGTGGATGAAGTCGTCATAGCCGCCGCCGTTTTCAACGACCAGCCTGGCTTTGGAGACCGCCAGTTTGTCCTGGGTGGTGGCCTCGTAGGAATGCGGATCCTGGCTAGCTTTGGTGATGAGTGCCTTGACATTGACCTTGTCCCCGCCGATTTCGCGGACGATGTCCCCGTAGACGTTCGTGGAGGTGACCACCTCGATGGCGCCGGAACCCTCCTGCTGGCCGCCCGCCGTCGTACTGCAGGCTGACAGCAGCAGGCTCAGGCCGGCAAGGGCGGTGACGGAAAGGACGGCTGAACGGCGCACGGAAGGACCTCGGATCTGGTTGTCAGGACTTGCTACATGAGAATCAGGAGCATTAGCAACAAGACGAGTGTAGCCCTAAATGGGAATGATTCCTATTTAGGGCTACACCGGTCAGGGCGCGGGCGCTGCCGGCGCCTACTCTCCGTCCGGCTGACCCAGCCGGCGGATACCCTTCGCCTGCGTCGCATCGCGGATCTCGCCGACCAGCTGCTCGATCACGTCTTCCAGGAACAGCACGCCCCGGGTGTTCCCGTCGGGTCCGATGACGCGCGCCAGGTGCGAACCGGTGCGCTGCATCACGGACATCGCTTTCTCGATCTCGTCGTCCATGGACAGGTTCGCCAGGGACCTGATCCGGCTTTCCGCAATCGGATGCTCGTAGTCGCCCTCCGGGATGGACAGCACATCCTTGATGTGGAGGTAGCCCGAGAGCATGCCGTCCTCGTCCATCATCGGGAAGCGGGAGAACCCGGTGCGGCTCACGGCCTTTTCGAACTCAACCGGCGTGGTTGCCGCTTTCATCATGACCAGCTTGTCCAGCGGGACCATGATGTGGGATGCCGTATGTTCCGAGAATTCCAGTGCACCCGTGATCAGTCCGGCATCATCGTCCACCAGCCCGTGCCGGGTGGATTCCTGCACGATCGACTGGACTTCCTCCAGGGTGAACGAGGAGTTGACCTCATCCTTGGGTTCGATCCGCATGGCGCGCAGAATGTGGTTTGCGGACCAGTTGAGGGCCACAATCGCCGGATTCACGAGCCGTGCAATGAACATCAGCGGCGGCGCCAGCAACAAGGCCGCCTTGTCCGCGACGGAAACCGAAATGTTCTTCGGAACCATCTCGCCGAAGGTCACATGCAGGAAGGTCACCACGAGGAGCGCCACGGTGAACGCCACGACATCCGCGATTTCCATGGGCAGGCCCACTGCTTCCAGGGGCACCGCCATCAGGTGGTGGATCGCGGGTTCAGCCACCTGCAGGATCAGCAGGGAACAGACCGTGATGCCCAGCTGCGCACAGGCAAGCATCAGCGAGACGTTTTCCATGGCCCGCAGCGTGGTCTGGGCCCGTATGGACCCGGCTTCCGCCAGCGGCTCGATCTGGCTCCGGCGCGCCGACATCACGGCGAACTCCGCGGCGACGAAGAAGGCGTTGCCGATCAGGAGGATGACGAGCCACAGGATTCCTACCCAGTCGCTCATGCGGTGCCTCCCTTGCCGGCAACATGCTCTTCGCCGTGGACACGAGAGGGCTTGAAGCAGATCCGGTCGATCCGGCGGCCCTCCATGCGGGTCACGCTCAGTGTTCCGCCTCCGACGTCGACCCTGTCCCCCACCACCGCGATCCGGCCGAGCTGGCTCATGACATAGCCGCCGACCGTCTCGTAGGCGGACTCATCGGGAACAGTCAGGCCTGGAATCTGTTCGGAGAGCTCGTCCGGGCGCAGCAGCCCCGGGAAATACCAGTCGCCCGAAGCGCTCTGGAGGAGCCCGGGCCTGACTTTGTCGTGTTCATCCGCGACTTCGCCGACGATTTCCTCGACGAGGTCTTCCAGCGTGGCAATGCCGGCCGTGCCGCCGTATTCGTCCAGAACGACGGCGAGCTGCAGGTTTCCTTCCCGCAGTTCAGCCAGGAGTGCATCCAGGTGGATGGTTTCGGGCACCCTCAACACGTCCGTCATGATGGCGCCGGCTTCGAGGTTGGCGCGCCGGTCCCAGGGCACGGCGATGGCTTTCTTGACGTGAACCAGGCCGCGGATGTCGTCCGCGGACTCGCCGATGATCGGGAAACGCGAATACCCCGTGCGCTTTGCGGCGTCCACAATGTCCGACACCGGCTGTTCGGCCGCGATGGTCTCCACCCTGATCCTGGGCGTCATAACGTCCGCTGCCGTGCGGCCGGAGAACTTGAGCGTCCGGTCGATGAAGTTGGCCGTGCCGGCGTCGAGCGTTCCCATGGCGGCGGAGCGCCGCACCAGGGAGGCCAGTTCGGCTGGTGTCCGCGCCCCGGAAATCTCTTCCTTGGCTTCCAGTCCGAAGACGTTCAGCACCTTGTTGGAGAATCCGTTGAGCACGACGATGGCCGGTTTGAAGATCGCGGTGAACACCAACTGCGGGCGGGCCACTGCCTTGCCGATGGGCAGCGAGAGCGCAATGGCCATGTTCTTGGGGACCAGTTCGCCGATCAGCATCGACAGCAGGGTGGCGATGGTCATGGCGAGCACCAGGGATACTGACGCCGCTGCGGTCTCGGGAACGCCGGCCGCGGCCAGCGGACCTTCCAGCAGTTGTCCCACGGATGGCTCCATGACGTAGCCGGTCAGCAGGGTGGTCAGGGTAATGCCGAGCTGGCAGCTGGAAAGCTGGGTGGATAGCGATTTGAGGCACTTGAGCAGCGGCACGGCCGCGGCGTCGCCGTTGTCCACGGCCCGCTGGACCGTGGCCTGGTCAAGGGCGACGAGGGAAAATTCGACGGCGACGAAGAAGCCCGTGCCAAGGATGAGCAGGAGGCCTGCTCCAAGCAACAACCATTCCATCAGCGGCTGGCCTCCGGATATCCGGCGAGCAGACGTCCCTCACCGGGATCAGTGGGCGCCGGGGGTCCAGCGGGCGAAGAGTGGAAGGTGTTGCCGGGGAAACTGGCCGGCGGAGGATGGTCGGCCGGTGCCGACCCTGTTTCCTGAAAGGCTGCGGCGGAGTGAACTGCTGCAGAGTGATGGGCGCGTGAACGGGGTTTGCCGGCTCTGTGGGTGTGCTGCGGGGAGCTCGTGTTCCTGCTCCGCTGACAGCCCCCAGGCCGGCACCTAGAATTACTGTCCATAAGAGTTTCAGTCTACAGGAGCAGCCACGGCGTACCGGAGCGGCGGCCGGGCAGCCGCCGCCGCTCCTTCGCACGCACCCCTCACCAGCTTTGCGGAACGGGCCGGCCTTCCTCGTAACCGGCCGCAGACTGGATTCCGGCAACGGCACGCTCGCGGAAGCCGGCGAGGTCGGCGGCGCCGGCATAGCTCATGGAACTGCGAAGTCCGGCGGTGATCATGTCCACGAGGTCCTCCACACCCGGCCGGGCGGGGTCCAGATACATGCGCGACGTGGATATGCCTTCTTCGAAGAGCGCCTTCCGATCCTTTTCGAAGGCGCCTTCACGCTGGTTGCGGTTCTGCACCGCCCTGGCCGACGCCATGCCGAAGCTCTCCTTATATAGGCGGCCGTTCGCATCCGGCTGCAGATCCCCCGGGCTTTCGTGGGTACCTGCGAACCACGAGCCGATCATCACCTGGCTTGCCCCGGCCGCCAGCGCCAGGGCAACGTCACGCGGGTAACGCACGCCGCCGTCGGCCCAGATCCGCCCTCCCGCGGCGCGCGCCGCAGCCGCGCACTCAAGCACGGCGGACAGTTGCGGGCGGCCGACCGCCGTCATCATGCGGGTGGTGCACATGGCGCCCGGTCCAACGCCCACCTTGACGATGTTCGCGCCGGCGTGGATCAGTTCGCGGGTGGCGTCCGCAGTCACGACGTTCCCGGCCACGAGGGGAACGGAGGGGTCCAGGCGGCGGACGGCCGCGAGGGCGTCGAACATCTTCTGCTGGTGCCCGTGGGCCGTATCGATGACGAGTATGTCCACTCCGGCGGCCAGCAGCTCCGCGGCCCGGCCCGCCACGTCACCATTGATTCCGACGGCGGCAGCCACCTTGAGCTTCCCCTCCGCGTCCAGCAGCGGCCGGTAGATGGTGGAACGAAGGGCGCCCTTGCGGGTGAGGACCCCCGCGAGGGAACTGCCGAGCTGAACGGGCGCGAAGTCCGTACCCGCGGAGTCCATGGCCGCAAAAGCAGCACGGAGCGAGGCGTCACGGGCGGCCGGGCCTGTTCCCGCCCCGTCCGCCGCGCCAGCCGCGGCGCCGGCGCCGGCGCCGAAGTCGGCGGCGCCGAGCACCAGGGCCGGCCGCATCACGGATGCGAGGGAGGCAAAACGGTCCTGCCCCTCGCAGTCCGCCGCCCGGACCACCCCGGCAACCTTGCCGGCGTCGTCCACCACCACGACCGCCCCGTGCGGCCGCTTGCCCATCAGGTGGAGGGCGTCGATGACGGTTTCCGAGGCCAGCAGGCTCACCGGAGTTTCGAATACCGTGTGGCGGGACTTGATCCAGTCTGTGACGTCCCGGAGCACCTCCAGCGGAACGTCCTGCGGCAGGACCGCCAGCCCGCCGCGGCGGGCCATTGTCTCGGCCATCCGCTTTCCGGTCACGGCGGTCATGTTGGCCACCACCAGCGGGATGGACGAGCCGGTGCCGTCGTCGGCTGCAAGGTCCACATCCAGCCGTGACGTCACGTCCGAACGCGAGGGCACCAGGAAGGCGTCCGAATAAGTCAGGTCGGTGGACGGTTCACTCAGAAAACGCACGGCTGCTCCTCGTCGAAAAGGGGTTCTCACTGCGAGTCTAGGCGAGGGCGCGCCCCCAGCGGGACGGCGCCGGGGACGACGCCGGGGACGGCTCCGGAGACGGCCCCGGAGGCTTATTCCCGCAATAGTTTCGCCGCTACATGATTTGGGTCACCCTTATTGGCAGTTAACCAAGAATCGTCACTAGACTGGCAAAGGTCTGGGTTCACAGGACGCAGAAACTGGTTCGATTGTTGTGCTGAGGCACCGAAGGCGACCAGAGGGAAATCAAACTCATGGAAGAGGCGTATTTCAAGTGCCAGAGCAGCCTAGCCACCGTCTACCAGAGGAATTTGGCGGAAACGAGTGGCTCGTTGACGAACTGTACGAGCGTTACCAGCAGGACAAGAACACGGTTGATGCCAAGTGGTGGCCGCTGTTCGAATCTTTCGACGCCGGTGACAGCTCGTCTTCCAACGGGACCTCGGGGGCACCGGCGCCCGCCGACCCCGCAACTCGCGAACTTCCAGTTGTAGCTCCCGCTGCGGCAGCACCGGCAGCGTCGCCGGCAGCCCCTGCCAAGCCGGCTGCTCCTGCCCAGCCCGCTGCCGCCCAGCCGCAGGCAGCCCCGGCAAAGAAAGCTCCTGCCACTATTGCCCGCGACGGCGCAAAGAAGCCCGAGTCCGCCGGCACCCCGCCGATCCCGGCACAGCTGCCCAAGAACATCAAGGCCCCCACGGCACCCGAAGAGGACGTCGTCTCCGTCCTTCGCGGACCGGCGAAGGCCATCGCGTCAAACATGGTCACCAGCCTGGAGGTTCCCACCGCCACCAGCGTCCGGGCCATCCCTGCCAAGCTGCTGATCGACAACCGCGTGGTCATCAACTCCAACCTGGCCCGCGCCCGCGGCGGCAAGGTCTCCTTCACGCACCTGATCGGCTATGCCGTCATCCGTGCGCTGTCCCAGTTCCCCTCCATGAACGTCTACTACGACGAAGTGGACGGCAAGCCCGTAGCGGTCCAGCCGGCACACGTGAACTTCGGCATCGCCATCGACATGCCCAAGCCTGACGGCACCCGCCTGCTGATGGTGCCGAACATCAAGAAGGCGGAGACCCTCAACTTCTCCGAGTTCTGGCACACCTACGAGGACCTGATCAAGCGCGCCCGCAACGGCAAGCTGACGGCGGATGACCACTCGGGCACCACCGTGTCCCTGACCAACCCGGGCGGCATCGGCACCGTGCACTCCGTGCCGCGCCTCTCCAAGGGCCAGGCGGCCATCATCGGCGTCGGCGCACTGGATTACCCGGCCGAGTTCCAGGGCGCCAGCGAGAAGATCATCGCGCACAACGCCATCAGCAAGGTCCTCACGCTGACCTCCACCTACGACCACCGCGTCATCCAGGGTGCCGGCAGCGGCGAATTCCTGAAGCTCGTGCACCAGCTCCTGCTGGGCGCGCAGAACTTCTATGACGAGATCTTCGAGTCCCTGCGCATCCCGTACGAACCCGTGCGCTGGAGCCCGGACCTGCAGGTTGACCCCGCCGACCAGATCAACAAGGTCGCCCGGATCCAGCAGCTCATCCACTCCTACCGTGTCCGCGGCCACCTCATGGCGGACACGGATCCCCTGGAGTACGTCCAGCGCAAGCACCCTGACCTGGACGTCCTCACCTACGGACTGACCCTGTGGGATCTGGACCGCGAGTGGCCCACCGGCGGCTTCGGCGGCAAGCCCATGCTCGCGTTCCGCGACATCCTGGGCGTTCTCCGCGACGCCTACTGCCGCACCACCGGCATCGAATACATGCACATCCAGGACCCGGCCGAACGCAAGTGGTTCCAGGACCAGCTGGAGCACCCGTACTCCAAGCCGAGCCGCGAAGAGCAGCTGCGCATCGTATCCAAGCTCAATGCTGCGGAAGCCTTCGAAACCTTCCTGCAGACCAAGTTCGTGGGCCAGAAGCGGTTCTCGCTGGAAGGCGGCGAATCGCTGATCCCGCTGCTGGACGCCATCATCTCCGATGCGGCCGACGACAACCTCGACGAAGTCGCAATCGGCATGGCCCACCGCGGTCGCCTGAACGTGCTCACCAACATCGCCGGCAAGACCTACGCACAGGTCTTCCGCGAATTCGAAGGCACCCAGGACCCGCGCTCCGTGCAGGGCTCCGGCGACGTCAAGTACCACCTCGGCACCGAGGGCACCTTCACGTCGGATAACGGCAAGGAGACCAAGGTCTACCTCGCCGCCAACCCCTCGCACCTCGAGGCCGTGGACTCGGTCCTCGAAGGCATCGTCCGCGCCAAGCAGGACCGCCTGGACCAGGGCGAGGCCTTCCCCGTGCTGCCCATCATGGTGCACGGTGACGCCGCCTTCGCAGGCCAGGGTGTGGTCGCGGAAACGCTCAACCTCTCCCAGCTGCGCGGCTACCGCACCGGCGGTACCATCCACGTGGTCGTCAACAACCAGGTCGGCTTCACCACCGCGCCGTCCTCGTCACGTTCCTCCACCTACTCCACGGACGTCGCCAAGATGATCCAGGCGCCGGTGTTCCACGTAAACGGCGACGACCCGGAGGCCGTGGTCCGCATCGGCCAGCTCGCCTACGAGTTCCGCCAGCGTTTCCACAAGGATGTCGTCATCGACATGGTCTGCTACCGGCGCCGCGGGCACAACGAGGGCGATGACCCCTCGATGACCCAGCCGCTGATGTACAACCTGATCGAAGCAAAGCGTTCGGTGCGCAAGCTGTACACCGAATCGCTGATCGGCCGAGGCGACATCACCGAGGAAGAAGCCGAGCAGCTGCTTCGCGACTACCAGGAACGGCTGGAACGCGTCTTCGCAGAAACCCACGCGGCCCAGACCTCCCCGATCCCGATCATCACTGCGGATTCCGCCGCCGTGTCGGACATCGAACGGCCCATCGCCCAGCAGGCCGACTTCGGCATCAACGCACCGGTCTCCACCGCGATTTCCGCCGAAACCCTGGCGCGCATCGGCAAGGCACACGTTGAAATCCCCGAGGGCTTCACCGTCCACGCCAAGCTCAAGCAGCTGCTGGAGAAGCGGGAACAGATGTCACGCGAAGGCGGCATCGACTGGGGCTTTGGCGAGATCGCAGCCTTCGGCTCGCTCATCATGGAAGGCGTCCCCGTCCGGCTCGCCGGCCAGGACTCCCGCCGCGGCACCTTCGTGCAGCGCCACGCTGTGTTCCACGACCGCGCCAACGGCAACGAGTGGCTGCCCCTCGGCAACCTTTCCGATGACCAGGCCAAGCTCTGGATCTACGACTCCCTGCTATCCGAATACGCCGCCATGGGCTTCGAGTACGGCTACTCGGTGGAGCGCCCTGACGCGCTGGTCCTGTGGGAAGCGCAGTTCGGTGACTTCGTCAACGGTGCCCAGACCATCATTGATGAGTTCATCTCCTCGGCCGAGCAGAAGTGGGGCCAGCGCTCCTCGCTGGTGCTCATGCTGCCCCACGGCTACGAAGGCCAGGGACCGGACCACTCTTCCGCACGGATCGAGCGCTTCCTGCAGATGTGCGCCGAAGAGAACATGATCGTGGCCAACCCCACGACGTCGGCCTCCCACTTCCACCTGCTGCGCCGCCAGGCGTACAGCCGGCCGCGGAAGCCGCTCATCATCTTCACGCCCAAGCAGCTGCTCCGCCTGAAGGCCGCAGCCTCGTCCGTGGAGGACTTCACCACGGGCGCCTTCCGGCCCGTCATCGGCGAGCACGAGCACCTGCAGGCAGATGCTGTCGAGCGTGTGCTGCTGGTCTCCGGCCGGCTGTACTACGATCTCCTGTCCACCCGGCAGAAGACCGGCGACAAGACCACCGCGATCGTCCGCGTCGAGCAGCTCTACCCGCTGCCCGCCGCTGAAATCGCTGCCGAGCTCGCCAAGTACCCGAACGCCGAAGTGGTGTGGGCACAGGACGAACCGGCCAACCAGGGTCCGTGGCCGTTCATGGGCCTGAACCTGCCCGAGGCCCTGGACCGCAGGGTCAGGCTGGTTTCCCGTCCGGCCTCGGCCTCCACGGCCGCCGGTTCCATGAAGCGGCACGCCGCGGAGCAGGATGCCCTCCTTAAGCAGGCGTTCGCACGGAAGTAGCTTGAACGCTGCCCGGTCGGAGCTCGAAACGACTCCGGCCGGGCAGCGCTGCTTAATGGAAGGGGCTGCCGCCAACAGACCGTCCGCCGCCGGAGTTGGCCGGGAGCCCGTTTCCATGGAACGCTGAATTTAGTTGCATATTGAGGTTAAGAGGTAGTCGTGGAAGACAGGAAGCTGCGGATTGCGGCTGTTGGAGATGAACTGTTGGCCGGCTTGGGCGATCCCCGGGCGCTGGGCTGGCTGGGCCGCGTGCTGGCCCGCACTCCGCAGGACGGCATCACCGTTGAGTGCTATGCCCTCCCCTGTCCGCAGGAAGGCACCGAAGGCCTGGCCGCCCGGTGGCTTGACGAGGCCGGGCGCCGCTTCGGCAACAACCACGAAAACCGGCTCGTGATCGGACTCAGCGGGCGCGACGTCGAGTTCGGGCTGTCCACGGCCCGCAGCCGGCTGAACCTCGCCAACATCCTGGACTCCGCATCGCAGAACAAAATCGAGGTCTTTGTGGTGGGCCCGCCGCCGTCGCTCGATCCGGCGCAAAACCGGCGGTTGGGTGAACTGAACACGGCGTTCGCGGACGTCACCACACGGCGCAAGCACCTCTACGTTGACACGTTTTCGCCGTTGCTCAACCACGAGCAGTGGCGCCAGGACCTCGCCGCCAACAGCGGCACACCGGGACAGGCCGGCTACGGACTGATGGCCTGGCTGGTGCTGCACCGCGGCTGGTTCCAGTGGCTCGGCATCGCTGCTCCGGAGTAAGAACCAAATCCCTGCCGCGGCGCCGTGGGCAATTTGCTGCACCGTACCCGGTAAGGCTTGACACCTGAGTCGTGCCCGTGACCCAATGGCCCCATAGCGCCGTCGACAGAAGGTTGTGGGTCATGACCGCTCCCGGAAATTCCAAGGCCTCCCGTGCCCCGGCAGCCCTGGCCGTGGCACTGATGCTTGCCCTGGCAGGATGCAGTCCGGGCCAGTCTCCCGCTCCGTCCAGCCCGGGGTCGAACTCAGCCTCAACGTCGCCGTCCAACGCCGCCAGCGGTACACCGGCACCTTCGGCGGGAGACAGCGCGCTGCACCCATTTGACCAGGCCGCGCTTGAGCAGACCTTCAGCGAAGCTGCCCGCGAACTGCGCGTCCCCGGGGCAGTGATGTTGCTACGGACCCCTGGCGGCAACCTCACGCGCACCTACGGCGTGCGAAGCATTGGCGGATCCGATCCGGTGACGCCGGAAGACCACGTCCGGATCGGCTCCATCACCAAGACGTGGACCGCCACGGTCATCCTGCAGTTGGTCCAGGAAGGCAGGATCAAGCTCGACGACCCGGTGGCGGACTACCGCCCGGATGTACCGAACGGTGCCAATATCACCATCGAGCAGCTGCTGACGATGCGCAGCGGGCTCTACAACTACACGGAGGCCCTGGCAGTAAACCAGGTCCTCGACTCGGATCCCGGGAAGACGTGGAACACCGACGAACTGCTCGCCGTTGCCTTCCGCAACTCGCCGTACTTTCCTCCCGGCGAGGGCTTCCACTATTCCAATACGAATACGGTGCTTCTTGGCCTGATCGCGGAAGCCCTGGACCGTAAACCGCTGGCAGCGGCCTTCCGCGACAGGCTGTTCAAGCCGCTTGGCCTGACCGGATCCGTGTTTCCCGAGCGGGCGTCCAACGACATTCCCGCCCCGCATCCGCAGGGGTACATGTTCGGGAACAACGTGCTGACCCTCGACGACCGCGCCCTCCCCGAAGACATGCAAAAGGCTGCCGCCGACGGGACGCTCCAGCCCACGGACCAGACAGCCATGAACCCGTCATGGGGCTGGGCGGCCGGTGCGGGAATCTCGACGGCGGAGGATTTGGCGACCTGGGCCGAAGCGCTCGGCGGCGGGAAGGTGCTGGGGCCGGACTTGCAGAAATTGCGTTTGGATAGCCTCCAGCCGGTTAAGGCCGACGACCCGGGCGGCGCCCTCTACGGGTTGGGGATCGCAAAATTCGGCAACCTTTTCGGGCACACCGGTGAACTGCCCGGGTTCAACAGCTTCGCCGGCTACGACCCCGGGAACAAGGTCACCCTGGTTGTCTGGACCAACCTGGCCCCGACGCCGGACGGCCGGGACCCGGCGACGGCGATCGCCCGCACCCTCATCGGGAAGCTCTACCGCTAACGGCTGTCGACTCTTGCTTTCGGCCAAGACGCGATATATCGTCAATTCATATTCACGATATATCGCAACTTGGAGGAACTGTGGACGACAACACCTGGACCGTCACCGGTCCGCAGACCATCGACGTCGACGGCGTCAGGGCACTCAAACTCGGAATCATCCGGGGCCGGTTCGATGTGGTCACCCACGCCGAGGATGTCACGCGGATCGAAGTATCCGAAATACACGGCGACCCGCTGACGGTGACCCTGGCCAACGGAAGGCTCGAGGTGCGCCACCAGCTTCAAGGCGCCCAGGGCTGGTTCAAGAACCTCATGGGAACGGTCCACAACAACAGCACCAACTCCATCGTGATCAGCATTGCGCTCCCGGCCGGAGTCGAAGTCGAGGCCGGCACGGTCAGCGGCGACGGCCTCGTCTCCGGGATCAGCGGGCATACGAGGCTGAGTACCGTCTCGGGATCAGTCATGGCGGACGGCACCGCCGGCGAACTCCACGTCAACACGGTCAGCGGCGAAGTCATCGCCCGGAACCACGACGGCGTCCTCACCGCCAAGAGCGTCTCCGGCGAAGTCACCGCCTCGGGCCGGTTCAGCAACATCCGCGCCAACACCGTGAGCGGCGACATGAGCTTTGACCTGCACGGCTTCACCCACGACTTCGGGGCGAATTCAGTGTCAGGTGACCTCACCGTCCGGGTGCCCCAGGACGTCGGCGTGGACATCGTGGCAAAGTCCGCCAGCGGCGCTGTGGTCATCGACGACCATAAATACGTCCAGCCCGGCGGCAAGGTCCAAACCATCGCCGGCCCGGATACGCAGCTTATGTTGGTCCGGACCAACTCCATCTCCGGAAAGACGTCCATCATCCACAGCGAGTCGCCCGCCGAAGCCGAAACGGGGGCCTAGATGCCTCCGGTCTTCGCCCATGGCGCACTGCGCCTCTATCTCCTCTCCCTGCTGGAGTCCGGCCCCAAACACGGCTACGAACTCATCAAGGCCCTCAGCGAGCGGTTCGGGGGAACCTACTCCCCCAGCGCCGGCACCATCTACCCGCGGCTGGGCAAGCTGGAGGAAGAGGGGCTCGTGGCCACCGAGTCCGAGGGGCGCCGCACCAACTACCGCATCACGCCGGCCGGGCTGGTGGAGCTCAACCGGCGCAGGGACGAACTCGCCGGAGTCGAAAATGATATTTCGGACTCCGTGCGCAGGCTGGCCGACAACCTGCGCGAGGACATCCGCGCTAATATGCGCGGACTCCGGGCCGACCTTGCCGCCACCGCGGAAGCTGCGAGGTCATCAGCACGATCCGCCGCATTTCCCGACCGCGGAACCCGGCATGGCCCCGAAAGCGACCGAACGCTGAAGGAAGCGGAAATGCTGCTCCAGGCCTTCAGGGACAGCCTCCGGGTTGAGCTTCGGGTTCGGGCCAGCTCCGCCCCCATCAGCGGCGTCACGCTGGAAACGATCCGAACGGTACTGGATCAGGCCCGGATATCCATCCGCAACTCGCTGAAGGCAGACAGTCACTGAGCCGGACTCGGTTCGCGGGCCGTCGCGTGATGTGGGAGACTTGAGGGCAGCTCTTTTGAGTACCAAGATTAAGGAGGCCAGCTATGAGCAAGCGAGCACGTAAACGTCGTGACCGTAAGCGTGGCGGCGCGAACCACGGGAAGCGCCCCAACGCCTAAACTACGGTTTGGAACATGAGCTTTAAAGCGAAGGGCCCCGGAAACCACATGGTTTCCGGGGCCCTTCGCTTTAACATCCGGGGCGGGCTGCCGCGGGGAGCTAGGCCTCCACGGGACGAATCGAGTGGATCCGGTCCAAGATCGCGTTTTTCAGGTTCTCCGGGGCGGCTTCCGTACAGGACCGCTTGACCACCTTGCGGATGACGCACTCGAGATCGTACTCCTCAAGGCACTCCGGGCAACCGTCCAGGTGATCCTTGATCTCGGCGATGTCGCTGTGTGTCAACGCACCGTCCAGGTATTCGTAAATACGTTGCATCCGGGCGTCGTCGCAATCGCCCAGTCCCTGGCAGTCGCTCATTTCCTGTTCTCCTGTTTTGTGCTTTCGGCCGCTGCGCCTGAATCGGTTGCGGCTTTGAAACCCCGCTCTGCGGCATAGTCCGCGAGCATGTCCCGCAGCATTTTCCGGCCGCGGTGGAGCCGGGACATCACGGTGCCGATGGGGGTGTTCATGATGTCCGAGATTTCCTTGTAGGCGAAACCCTCCACGTCAGCGAAGTACACCGCGAGCCGGAATTCTTCCGGGATCGCCTGCAGGGCCCGCTTCACATCGGAATCGGGAAGGTGGTCCAGTGCTTCGGCTTCCGCGGAGCGCAGACCCGTTGAGGTGTGCGACTCCGCCCGTGCCAGCTGCCAGTCCTCAATCGTGTCCGAGTTCGACTGGAGCGGCTCGCGCTGCCTCTTGCGGTACAGGTTGATGTACGTGTTCGTGAGTATCCGGTAGAGCCATGCCTTGAGGTTCGTGCCGGGCTTGTACTGGTGGAACGCGGAGAAGGCTTTGGTGTACGCCTCCTGGACCAGGTCTTCTGCGTCAGCAGGGTTCCGCGCCATCCTCATGGCAGCGGAATAGAGCTGGTCGACGTACTGCATGGCGTCGCGTTCAAACCGCTGCCTGCGCTGCTCCGGGGTCTCGGACACCACGTCGACTTCCGCCTCCGCAGCGCCCGTCTCCACAGCTTGCGGCTCGCCGCCAGGGCGGGCCGCAGCGTCCTTCGGGGACTCGCTGATGGTCTTGGCGTCGTTTCCGGCAGCCTCATATATGGCCGCAACGGCCGGATCAATGGTGCTCATTGCCTTCAAGTCTACTGTGACGCGCGCGGCAGTTTCCGGCGGTAGTCCGCCGGCTTCGCCGTCGCGTCCGGGGAACTCCAACGGGGCGACGAGTTTCACGCTGTCCCTAACCAATGTCAAGCTCCATCTCCGCTCTGTGTCCTTACTGTGGGGGCCCTTGCTGTTGACGCCCCGCGCTGACGCTCTGGGCGTGCAACCGCCCGGCGTCCGCAAACGTCCCAAGGCCGCGCCCATGCACGGCCCCTGACTCATTTGGGACCTGCTTTTCACAACCACGTCCGGCGGGCAAATATTCCGCAAAAGTGCAAGACTAGAACCGGTTCCCCCGCAGAAGTTCCGCGGCTCGTCCACCCAGGAGGAAATTCATGTCCTTAGTCCGTTTTCTCGCCCGGCCCATGCTGGCTTCCAGTTTCGTCCTCGCCGGCCTGGACAAGCTAAAGAACGCGGATGACACTGCGACGCAGCTGTCCCCCCTGCTGCGGCGTGCGGCGGACTCCCTGCCGTTCGCCACGAACGAAAAGGTGCTGGCCCGGGTCATCGGTGGCACCCAGGTGGGCGCCGGAGTGCTGTTCGCCCTGGGCAAATCGGCCCGGCTCGCCGCCTCCGTGCTCGCGGTTATTTCAGTTCTGAATGCCTACGTCGAGTGGCGCAGCGCGGATATCACGTCCAAGGAAGCACGGGACGCCCGCCGCACCCAGCTCCTCAAGAACGTCACGCTCACCGGCGGCGTGCTGCTGGCCTCCGTGGACACCGCCGGCAAGCCGAGCCTGGCCTGGCGGGCCGAGCACCTGGCCGCTGATGCCCGCAAGGGTGCCAGCCACCTGACTTCGGACGTCCGCAAGACCACCGGCAAGCAGCTTAAGAAGGCCGACAAGGCCGTCCGCAAAGCCGTGGACCACGCAGTGAAAGCATAGGCACGAATGACAGGCACCGCCCCCACCACCCCGGCTCCCTCAACACCTGCGGACGGAATCCACTGGCCCGCACCGTTCGCCGAAACACCGGTCAACGCGACGGTTACCGTCCCGGGCTCCAAGTCGCTGACCAACAGGTACCTGGTCCTTGCCGCCCTGGCCGACGGCCCGTCCCGCCTCCGCGCACCCCTGCATTCGCGCGACTCCGCGCTGATGATCCAGGCCCTGCGCCAGCTGGGAGCCGGTATCCGTGAGGTCCCGGGCGACGGCTCGTTCGGGCCTGACCTCGAGATCACGCCGCTCAGCCCGGACGCGGCGGCGGCCGGTACCGCCATCGACTGTGGCCTCGCCGGAACCGTGATGCGCTTTGTCCCCCCGGTGGCTGCGCTCCGCAACGGAGCCACCGTATTCGACGGCGATCCGCACGCCCGCAAGCGGCCCATGAACACCATCATCGAGGCACTGGCTGCCCTCGGCGTTGAGGTCACTGCCGCCGACGGGACGAGGCCGACGTCGCTTCCCTTCGTAGTGGAAGGCACGGGCGAAGTGCGCGGCGGCCACCTGGTGATTGACGCGAGCGCATCATCGCAGTTCGTGTCGGCACTTCTCCTTGTGGGCGCGCGTTTCACCGAGGGCCTGCACCTGGAACACGTCGGCAAGCCCGTGCCGAGCCTGGACCACATCAACATGACCGTGGCCGTTCTGCGCGAAGTCGGCGTGTCCGTCGACGATTCCGTCCCGAACCACTGGATCGTGGCACCTGGCTCCATCCGGGCGTTCGACCGCCGCATTGAACAGGACCTGTCCAACGCCGGTCCCTTCCTCGCCGCGGCGCTGGCAACGGGTGGCACGGTCCGCATTCCCAACTGGCCGGCGCCCACAACGCAGGTGGGCGATCTTTGGCGCAGCATCCTGGCAGAGATGGGTGCCACCGTCACACTGGACAACGGGACACTCACCGTCACAGGCGGGCCCGAAATCAAGGGCGCAGACTTCGCCGACACCAGTGAACTGGCGCCGACAGTGGCCGCCTTGTGCGCGCTGGCCACCGGCCCCTCGCGGCTCAGCGGCATAGCGCACCTCCGGGGCCATGAGACGGACAGGCTTGCCGCCCTCGTCACCGAAATCAACCGCCTGGGCGGGGATGCCGAGGAAACAGCCGATGGCCTGGTGATCCGGCCCGCGACGCTCCACGGCGGCGTCGTCCACAGTTACGCTGACCACCGCATGGCGACGGCGGGGGCAATCCTGGGCCTCGCCGTCCACGGAGTCGAAGTCGAAGACATCGGCACCACAGCCAAGACCATGCCGGACTTCCCGCAATTGTGGGAAGCCATGCTGACGCAGCTTGGCCGGCAGACGGAACAGGCCAGTGGGGCGTAGCACCGGTTCCTGGGACGAGTCCGATATCCGGATCCGCCCCAACAAGAAAGGTACCCGTCCCCGGACCAAGGACCGGCCCAGCCATGACGACGCCGTGACCGGACGCATCATCACCGTGGACCGCGGCCGCTACACGGCTGTGGTGGGCGAGGATACCGGCAACGAACGCATTGTCATCGCGGCGCGGGCGCGCGAATTGCGCCGTTCGCCGGTGGTGGCCGGTGACTTCGTGTCCCTCGTCGGCGATGTCTCCGGCGAGCCGGACACCCTTGCCCGGCTCGTGAAGATCCAGGACCGCCACACGCTCCTGCGGCGCAGCGCCGATGACACCGACCCGATCGAACGGGCGGTGGTCGCGAATGCCGACCAGCTCGTAGTGGTCGTGGCCGCGGCCAATCCCGAACCGCGCACCGGTTTTATTGACCGCGCCCTGGTGGCGGCGTACGACGCCGGGATCGAGCCGCTGCTCCTCGTCACCAAGGCGGACGTCAAGGACCCCACCGAACTCCTGTCCAACTACCGGCACCTGGACTTCCCCGTGATCATCAGCAAGACCGCCGATGCGGCCGCCTCGGGAATCGATGCGCGCTCCGATGACGGGCTGTCCGCCCGGCTCGACAGCGACGCCGTGTCGCAGCTGCGTGCCCACCTCGACGGCAAGGTGACGGTCATGCTTGGCCATTCCGGGGTGGGCAAGTCCACCATGGTCAACGCCCTGACCGGCGCAGAGCGCGCTACCGGAGGCGTCAACGCCGTCACCGGGCGGGGACGGCACACGTCGTCGTCGGCACTGGCCCTGCGGATCAGTGACGCGCCCGCCGGGAGCTGGATTATCGACACACCGGGCATCCGGTCATTCGGCCTCGCGCACGTGGACCCGGACCGGATCCTCCGGTCCTTTCCCGATCTCGAACCCGGCACGGATGCCTGCGAACGTGGCTGCAAGCATGATTCCTCCGCCGTTAACTGCGGAGTGGACGCCTGGGTGTCCGAAGGGCACGCAGGGCCGTCCGGCGCAGCGCGGCTGGCGTCACTGCGCCGTCTGCTCGGCACCGATCCCCGGATGGAAGCGCAGGAAGCCAAGGAACTCGGCATTGTTTCGTAGCGCCGTTTCGCCGCCTGTGCCCGGGGCCCCGCCACGGGGCGGGTTCACGGGCAGCACGGTGCAGGACGTGGCCTCCCAGCCGGCCGGCCGCAGAGACGGTAGTTTGGAAGCATGACCCAACCCGCTTCGAGCTACAACGATGACCTGCGCCTCGCCCATGTCCTGGCCGACTCTGTTGACTCCCAGACCATGAGCCGTTTCAAGGCACTGGACCTTCAGATTGAAACCAAACCGGACCTTACCCCGGTCACGGATGCTGACAAGGCAGCTGAAGAATCCATCCGCGGACAGCTCTCGCGCTCCCGCCCGCGCGACGCCGTCCTCGGCGAAGAGTTCGGCAGTTCCGGGCATGGTTCCCGCCGCTGGATCATCGATCCGATCGACGGCACCAAAAACTTCGTCCGTGGCGTGCCTGTCTGGGCCACCCTGATCGCCCTCGTGGATGAGGGCGAACCCGTGGTTGGCCTGGTCAGCGCGCCGGCATTGGGCAAGCGCTGGTGGGCCGCGAAGGGCGCCGGCGCCTACATGGGGCGGTCCCTTGCTGCGGCCACGCGGCTGAAGGTCTCGAACGTGTCCGAGCTTTCGGACGCTTCACTCTCCTACTCGAGCCTGGGCGGCTGGAAGGAACGCGGCAACCTGGACGAGTTCCTCGGCCTCACCGAGGAGGTCTGGCGGACCCGCGCCTACGGCGACTTCTGGTCCTATTGCATGGTGGCCGAGGGATGCGTGGACATCGCTTGCGAGCCGGAGCTGAACCTCTACGACATGGCCGCGCTGGTGCCGATTGTCACCGAAGCGGGCGGCCGCTTCACGTCCTTGGAGGGAGTGGACGGCCCCTTCGGCGGAAACGCCCTGGCCACCAACTCGATCCTCCACTCCGAAGTCCTCAAGCGGCTGAACCCGGACCTCGACGACCTCCTCTGACGGGTGCACCGCACTGGAACCCGGTGCGGACGCATAGACGGACTGCAGAATGAACGACGGCGGACACCCCTCCCAAGGGGGTGTCCGCCGTCGTTTATTCGGCCGGAGCCCGCTTCTCCCGGCTTGCGTAACAAACGGCTTAATAATTGGCGTGGCTTTCCCGCGGCGCCGCGAATGTCCTAATCTCGAAACAGGTCACGAGTGCCAGCGCGAAACCCCGGTTTGCTGGCCGGCAACCCTCCATTCGCGGTGGGGTGCCCCGGGTGACGACCAGGCCGGTCCGGAACGGACCCGGCAAGCGCGGATCCCCGGAGTGAGGGGTCCTTTACAGTGAGGTCCCCATGACTACTGCCACCTTCCCCGCAAACCCCGGAACCACGTCCGCGACGGCCGCAGGCCTCCTGGACGAACGCTTCACCATTGCCAAGCGGCCGCTCTCGGCCGTCACCGGCGCCGAGATCCAGGCTCCGCTGATCCAGGGTGGCCACGTCCGCTACGCGAACCTGGACTATGGAGCGTCCGCTCCGGCCCTGTCCGTCGTGTCGGCCTACCTGAACGAAATCCTGCCGTACTACGCCAGCGTTCACCGCGGCGCCGGCTACGCCTCGCAGATCAGCACCTCGGTGTACGAAAACTCCCGGAACATCGTCCGCGCATTCGTCGGCGGCAGGACTGACGATTCCGTCATCTTCACCAGGAACACCACGGACTCCCTGAACCTGCTGGCGGGCTGCCTGCCCGTGGCGGACGGCCGCCACACCGGTGACGTGCTGTATCTCGACATCGAACACCACGCCAACCTGCTCCCCTGGCAGGGTGTGCCGCACCGCAGCGTTGTTGCCGCTCCCACGCTGAGCGCCACGCTCGAAAACCTGCGCTCCGAGCTCAGCCAGGGCGACATCAGCCTGCTGGCCGTAACGGGCGCCTCCAACGTCACAGGTGAAATCCTCCCCATCCGCGAGTTGGCCGCGCTGGCCCACGAACACGGCGCAAGGATCGTTGTGGACGCGGCACAGCTGGCCCCGCACCGCCGCATCGACATCGCGGCGGACGACGTCGACTACCTCGCCTTCTCGGGCCACAAGCTGTACGCGCCGTTCGGCTCGGGTGTCCTCGTGGGCCGGCCGGACTGGCTCGACGCCGGCACTCCCCACCTTGCAGGCGGCGGAGCCGTCCGTGAGGCCCGGCTGGACTCCGTCAGCTGGGCTACCGGACCGGCGCGGCATGAGGGCGGGTCGCCCAACGTTCTTGGAGCAGCCACGCTGGCCCGCGCCACGCAGGTCATCGGTGCGCTGGACCAGGAGCTGTGGCACGCCCACGAGACCGCCATCAGGTCCTTCCTCGTTGAAGGCCTGCGGAAGATCGACGGCGTTACGGTCCACCAGATCTTCAGCGACACCGACCAGGCAACGGACACCATCGGCGTGGTCAACTTCTCGGTCGAGGGCTACGACGCAGGCCTAGTGGCCGCCTACCTTTCCGCGGAACACGGTGTTGGCCTCCGCGACGGCCGCTTCTGCGCCCACCCGCTGCTCAAGCGCTTGGGACTTCCTTCCGGTTCGCTGCGTGCAAGCTTCGGCGTCGGGTCCAGGCTGGAGGACGCCCAGCGCCTGCTGGCCGGCATCGAGGAACTCCGCCGGACCGGTCTCGGCTGGGACTACGTGGTGGACTCCGGCCGCTGGGTGCCGGCCAACGACACCCGCAGCTACCCGGACTGGGCACCCAACACCCCCGGCACCGCGGGAGCGGCGCCCTGCACCGAAGACTAAGGCCCCGGCGTTTGCGGTAAATTCGAGGGGTAAGTAATCCAGTCTGCCCGAAGGAGACTGCACGTGGCACGGGGAGGCCCCAAACTGCACCACCAGCGCCGGTATGAACTCGGACGGAGCTTCCAGGACGGCGGTGAGCATTATGACCGTGTCCGTCCGGGTTATCCTGCCGATTCGGCGGACTGGCTGATCCGAAGCGCCGGCGGGACAGCCGGGGCCGCCAATGCCGCTGACGTTGGAGCCGGGACGGGCAAATTCACCGCCTTGCTGGTGCAGCGTGGTCTCGCGGTCTCCGCAGTGGACCCCTCGCCGGATATGCTCGCCCAACTGCGGCTTGCCCTGCCGGGAGTTCCCGCGGCGGAGGGCACCGCAGAGGCGACCGGACTCGCGGACAGCGCGTTCGACGTCGTCAGCGTTGCCCAGGCGTGGCACTGGTGCGACCCCCTCCTTGCGAGCACGGAACTTTCCCGCATCCTCCGCCCCGGCGGCGTGCTGGGGCTGGTCTGGAATCAGTTGGATACGTCGGTCCCGTGGGTTCACCGGCTCTCCCGGATCATGCATGCCGGCGATGTGCACAAGCCGGACTTCCGTCCCGCGATCGGGCCGGAGTTCACCGGGCTTGAGAGCCACCTGACACGCTGGGAAGATCCGGTGACCACCGAGGACATTGTGGAATTGGCGAAGTCCCGCAGCTATTACCTTGCCGCCGGTGAGAGCACCCGGGCCAAAGTCCGGGACAACCTGGACTGGTACCTCCACGAGCATCTGGCCCACTCGCGCGGGGACGTCGTCGGACTCCCCTACCTGACCCAGACCTGGCGGGCGTTCAAAGCATGAGTCCTGCAGACAAAGCGGTAGGCTAGGACCCGTGAAGACCAGCGCGCCCTCCTCCTCCATCGAGGACTACGTCAAGGTCATCTACTCCTTCACGGAGTGGCAGGACAAACCCATCACCTCGTCGCAGCTGGCACAACGGCTCGGGGTCGCGAACTCCTCGGTCTCGGAAATGGTCCGCAAGCTCAAGGACCAGGGCCTGGTTGACCACAAGCCCTACAGCGCCATCACGCTCACAGCCGACGGCATCCGGCTGGCGCTGTCTATGGTTCGGCGTCACAGGCTCATTGAGACCTACCTCGTCCAGGAACTCGGCTACAGCTGGGACGAGGTCCACGACGAAGCAGAGCTCCTGGAACACGCCGTCTCAGACACCTTCATCGAGCGGATGGCCGGCAAGCTCGGCAATCCGCTCCGCGACCCGCACGGCGATCCCATCCCCGCAGCGGACGGCACCGTCCGCATGCCCCGCGCCCACCGTATGAGCGAGCTCGACGAGGGCCACACGGGCCGGATCACCAGGATCAGCGACGAAAACCCCGATCTCCTGCGCTATCTGTCCGCCGAGAAGATCGACCTCGATGCAGACATCGAAGTGCTCGGCCGGAAACCCTTCGGCGGCGCCCTCGTGGTGCGGATCGGCCCGGCGGGCGCCGACCGCGAATTCGACCTCGCCGATGAGGTTTCGTCAGCGCTGTGGGTACACAGCGACACGGGCCATGCCGGATGCCGGCTTGCGGACGCCTGAACGCGTGCCGCCCGAATGGATGCCACCTGTATCGGTACTGCCTATAACGGTGACGCTTCGTCCACGCGGCCCTCACCACGCTCTGGATGGCACGGCCGACGACGGCGTTCTGGCTGAGGGCCGGAATCGGACCGGAGCTTCTGGGATCCTTCACCACCTTCTCGGCGGTGGTCTTCTCCGTTGACCAGCAGGCACGTTCGGGCCGACACGTGACATGGCTGATCTATCTCGGGCTCTCGCTGGTCCTGGGGCTTGGTGCGGCCGCCGCGGGCTGGAAGGCCGGCAAGGCCTTGAGCGACAGGACCGGAGGAACCTCATGACAGCTGTGCTGGGGTATTTTTGGCGTTGCCGGGGGCTTGCTCAGGTTTTCCATCGACACCTGGTTCGCGCACCGCACCGCACCGGCACGCGCCGGCACTGGCCCTGGGCAACGTTGCTGGTAAATGTCACCGGGTCACTCATCATCGGCCTTTCCGTGGGCTTCAGCGGACGGCTGGGGCTCGGCGAGGAATGGCATGCCGCGGTCGCCACGGGTCTCGCGGGCGGCCTGACGACGTTCAGTTCCTGGACCACTGCAACCATCCGGCTTGTCAGTGAAGGGCGGTACCCGGCGGCGGCGCTGAACGTGGCTGTCAATCTCGTCGCAGGGCTCTCCGCGGCGGCGGCAGGCATAGTCCTCGCAGGCTGACAGGCCCGCGGCTTTCCAACCGACGCACGCCAGCGCCCCGCGGTCTGAATATGTGAATCTCGAGGGGTCCTGCATCCCGTATCGTTAAACGATGGTTACGCGACGTGAAGCAGCTCAGATCCTTGATATCCCACTGGAAATGGCACACCGTCACGGTATCCCTGCCAGGCTGTCGGACGCCGAGCTGTCCGAGCTCCTGGACAATCCCCCGGCCTGGCTCGTCCAGTCCAAGGCCAACCGGACCGGCAAGCGCCCTGTCTGGGTCCAGCTGACCTGTGCCGTCTGCGGCTTCTCGGAAGCCGCCCGGCCCAAGAAATGGTGGCCGCCGTTCACGTACGTGTGCTGCGCCCATCACGCCCTCGACGACCTCCCGCCGGTCCTGCCGGGCCTGGTTCGCAGCGAGTATGAGGGTATCGGCAGCCGGTTCGTCGGCATTGTTGACGTTGAAGTACCCGGTTCCTGACGGCCGGCGCCCGGGCGGGGTCCGCTGCGACGCGTGAATGAGGGGCGGTGCCCGAAGCCGGCGTTGGTCCCAGTTACATTCACGAGAAAACAGGCGTACCTTACAAACACGGGGCCTATTCAGGGCCCCTACGTTAGGGAGGGCGACATGCCTGACAAATCGCCGCACCGGCAGGTCACCAAGAAGTCGGACAAGACCATCAAGCAAAAAAGGGCCGAAAAGAAGTCCAAGCATGAGGTGGACGCCCACGTGGACCCTGTAGCGCACATCAAGAAGCGCTGACTCGCGGCGGCCACGGCTGGCCGCTGGCGGATGCAGGAACGGTGCTGAAAACACAAAAGGCCGGAAGCTTTCGCTTCCGGCCTTTTGCACGGGGTGGAACGGCGTTGCCGCCGTCCCGATGGTGGAGATGGGGGGAATTGAACCCCCGTCCGATGTCGTGTTGTCAGGGCTTCTCCGGGCGCAGTTCGCGTCGGATTTTCTCGGCCCCAGCTATCCTGCAAACAGGTAGCTGATCCGGGCCCAGTCATTTAAGAGTCCCGTTCACCCCAATGACGAAGGTAAACAGCAGTGGCTATCTTAATGACGCCAGGATCCGGGACGATAGCATTCCCGGGCTGACGGACTGTCTTACTGCTTAGGCAGCGAGAGCGAAGTCAGTGCGCGTTTGTTTGGCACTTATTGTTTTGCAGACAGCGTTTACGAGATAATTCTGCATCCTCGGCCCGCTTCACCTGTCGCGACTAACATCGTCGAAACCGATCATCCCCGTATTTTGTTATCAAACCGGTCAGGACCCTTGCAGAACCGTTCATGGGTTCCGCGCCGTTCCTTCCCGGACTACCAATCATAACGCACTGCCGCGCGGAATCATTCCCGGCAGCAACCCGCGTGTTGCGGACGGCAGCTGCTTTCGCGCCGCTGGCCGGAAGGTCAGCCGCGGTTGCGTTCGCGCATGATCCGCAGCGCCTCGCGCTTGTCCTGCTGTTCGCGGAGCGTCTGCCGCTTGTCGTATTCCTTCTTACCGCGTGCGACGCCGATCTCCACCTTCGCCCGCCCGTCCAGGAAATACAGCTGGAGGGGGACGATGGTGAAGCCGGATTCACGGATCTTGTGCGAGATCTTGGTCAGTTCCTCGCGGTGGAGCAGCAGTTTGCGCCGCCGGCGGGCGGAGTGGTTCGTCCAGCTTCCCTGGTTGTATTCGGGGATGTGGATGCCCTCCATCCACAGCTCGTCATTGTAGAACGTGCAGAACCCGTCCACCATGGAGGCGTGGCCCTCGCGGAGGGACTTGACTTCCGTCCCCATCAGGGCGATGCCGGCCTCATAGGTGTCAAGGACATGGTAGTCATGCCGGGCCTTCCGGTTGGTGGCCACTACCTTACGGCCACTTTCTTTCGGCACGGTGGAACTCCTCAGCTCTTGGTCTCGATGGATGCCCCGGCCGCGGTGGCTCGAAGCTACTTAATTCTACGGCAGGCGCGGGGCATGCCGTTTGTACCGGTCACCGCCCTGTAGTCAGGGCCCGGCGCTCAGGGTCTGTCAGAGCAGGATCATGGGATCTACGGCCTTGCCGTTAAGCCAGGTCTCGAAGTGCGAATGGCAGCCCGTCGAGTTGCCGGTCGTTCCTGAATAGGCAATGAGCTGGCCCTGGCTGACCTGCTGGCCCATCGAGACCACCACGCTGCTGTTGTGGTAGTAGATGGTAGTCAACGAGTTGCCCTGGACAACGCCATGCGAAATCTTGACGTTGTTGCCGCCGCCGTCGTTGCTCCACCCCGCTGAGACGATGGTGCCGGCCGCCGGGGCGTAGACAGGGGTGCCACAGCTGGCGCCGAAGTCGATTCCGGTGTGCATGTATCCGCCGGAGCCGTAGAAGTCCACGGTACCGGGGGGCGTCGCGCGCCAGCCGAACCCCGAGGTGATGGGGACGTCGGCCGAGAACGGGTGCCGCAGTCCGAAGGCTGAGGGCGGCCCGATCTGCGGGACGTACGGCTGGGCTGCCTGGCCGGCTGCCCTTGCCGCGGCGGCGGCAGCCTCGGCAATTCGGCGCTGTTCCGCTTCCCATGCTTCCCGGAGTTTACGGTCGCGCTCCACGATCTCGGAGGCTACTGCATCCTGCGCCGCCTGGACCTTGGAGAGCTGGCTCTGGATACCGGGCTTGGCTGCCTGTAGCTCGTTGTTGAGGCGGGTGGTGTCAGCGATGAGCTTGTCCACCTGTTCCTTCTTGGCGGCAGCCTCGTCGCGGGCTGCCTTCTCCCGGGCCAGGGCGGCGTCCGCCTTGGCCTTGAGGTCCTTGATCTCCGCTTCAACCGCTTGCAGGCGGGCCTGCGAATTGACGTTGGTGGCGTTCTGCTGCGACAGCTTGTCCATGGCGGAGTTCTGGCTGCGCATGGCCTGGTCCGCGAGGTCGATGGTGTCCGTCAGGCTTCCGCCGCTCTTGGATCCAAAGAAGAGCGTGAGGTTCGAAGGAACGCCGCCGGATTTGTAGGCCTGGGTGGCAATCTGCCCGATGAGTTTCTTGGTGTCGGCGATCTTCTGCTTGTCGGTTTCAAGCTGCTGGGTGATCTTGGCTTTGTTCTGCTGTGCCAGATCCACACGGGCGGCGAGGGCCTCGACTTCCTTGACTGCACTCGCAACCCGGCCCTGCGCCTCGAGCAGCGCCTGCTGTGCGGCCGGGAGCTGCCCTTGGTAGATCACCAGGTCGCCCGCAGCTTTCGCAATCTTCGCGTCCACGAACTCAAGGGACTGCTGCACGCGGGCCGCCTCGGCTTCGAGGGCGGCCTGCTTGTCCTCAAGCTCGTCCGCGAAGGCCACGGGTGTCGAGGCACCCAGGCTCGCGGCCAGAATTAGCGCCAGGACGGCACTGATCATGCGGCTGCCCCGTCCCGCGGTCCGGAACCGGCGGGCCTTGCGGTCCATAGCTGTCATCATCATTCCTTCGTTGGTAGCCACAGCCTAGACCCGCAAATATCTACGTAAGGTCAAGAGAGACGAAATTCCAGCCAAGGTTGCGCCAAGGGCGAGCAGCGCCGGGGCCAGGAGCAGCGTCTGCGCCGGCGAGATGAATGCCGTGTCCGGATACTGCTTGGACATGTACTCGCCAAGGAAGAAGTGGGCCACGGCCCAGAGGGTGCCGGAAGCCAGCGCCGCTCCAATCACGGCGGCGATGACGCCTTCGAGAATGAACGGCAGCTGGATGACGATCTTGGAGGCGCCGACCAGCCGCATGATTCCGGTCTCCCGTCGCCTGCTGAACGCGGACAACCGGATGGTGGTGGCAATCAGCAGGATTGCGCAGACGATCATCACGCCGGCGATGATGACAGCCACCAGCGAGGCGGCGTTCATCACCGAAAAGAGCCGTTCCAGGACCTGGCGCTGGTCGATCACGGTTTCAACTCCGGGCTGTGACGCAAACGTCTCACTGATGATCTGGTACTTTTCCGGATCCTTCATGTTGATCCGGAAGGAGGCGGGCAGCTGGTCCGGGGTCACCGAGTCAACGATGGGTGAATTGGAGAACTGCTCCTTGAAGTGCTTGTACGCGTCGTCCTTGGATTCGAACTGGAAGTCGTTGATGTACTGGGACACGGCGGGCGATTCCAGGAGCGTGCGCAGGTTCTCTTGCTGTTCCGGGGTGGCCGTCCCGGTGGCGCAGCCAGCCGCCGTCGAGCCGTCACCGCAAAGGAAGATTGCCACCTGGACCTTGTCGTACCAGTAGCCCTTCATCTGGTTGATCTGCAGCTGGAGCATACCCGCCGCGCCAACGAACGTCAGCGACACGAAGGTCACCAGGATCACCGACACCACCATGGACAGGTTGCGCCTTAGCCCGCTGCCAATTTCGCCGAGGATGAATGCGAGCCTCACTTGGACTCCCCTGCGGACGAAGGGACGGATCCGTCACCGGGTCCAGTTGCGGACTCATCCGGGCGTCCGCTGGCATCCTTGAGGCGCCGGGACTGCCCCACGACCGGAATCATCGAGGTGTACAGGGCCCGGGCCTCGTCGCGGATGACAACGCCGTTCCGGAGCTCCACCACACGTTTGCGCATCTCGTTGACGATATCGTCGTCGTGCGTTGCCATCACCACAGTGGTGCCGTTCTGGTTAATCTTGTCCAAGACGCCCATGATGCCCATGGAAGTGGTGGGATCGAGGTTTCCGGTGGGTTCGTCGGCCAGGAGGATCCCCGGACGGTTGACCACGGCGCGGGCGATCGCCACGCGCTGCTGCTCGCCGCCGGAGAGCTCGTGCGGCATCCGGTGTTCCTTGCCCTCCAGGCCCACCGTCTTGAGGACCTCGGGGACCGTGTCCCGGATGATGCTGCGGCTCTTGCCAATAACCTGCATGGCGAAGGCGACGTTCGCGAAGACATTCTTCTGCGGGAGGAGCCGGAAGTCCTGGAATACGACGCCGATCCCCCGGCGCAGCCGCGGCACGCGCCAGCTTGAAATGTTCGCTACGTTCTGGCCGGCCACATAGACGGCCCCGGAGGTGGCCCGGTCTTCCTTGAGCACCAGGCGCAGGAAGGTGGATTTGCCGGAACCGGAAGCGCCCACGAGGAACGCGAACTCGCCACGGTCAATTTCAAGGTTGACAGAGTCCAGCGCCGGCCGGGCCGTCTGGTCGTAGACCTTGGTGACATTTTCGAAACGGATCATTGCCCTAAGTACCCTGCAGGACACGGCTGATGGAGCCCCGTACTGCAGCCGGCGCACGGGCTTTCTTTTGGGGGAAGTAGAGCTCCGGCCCCTCGACTATACGCACGGGTACCTGCAGAAAAGCTTGAGTTCCGGCGCGTGTCGCAGGTTTTCCGCCACCGAATGGAATGCCCCGTCACCGTGTGGTCCTAGTTGGCGGCGTTGCGGTTGTCGGTGCGCCAGCGGATGCCGGCGTCAATGAAATCGTCGATTTCGCCATCGAACACGGCCGAGGTGTTACCGACTTCGTGCTCGGTCCGGAGGTCCTTGACCATCTGGTAGGGGTTCAGCACGTAGGAGCGCATCTGGTCGCCCCACGACGCCTTGACATCCCCGGCGAAGGCCTTCTTTTCCGCGTCCTCCTGCTCCTTCTTGAGAAGCAGGAGCCGGGACTGAAGGACCCGCAGGGCGGCGGCCCGGTTCTGAAGTTGGGACTTTTCGTTCTGCATGGACACCACGGTCCCGGTGGGGATGTGCGTCAGGCGAACGGCCGAGTCGGTGGTGTTCACGGACTGGCCACCGGGGCCGGATGAGCGGAAAACGTCCACGCGGATTTCGTTGTCCGGAATGTCGATCGAGTCCGTCTGCTCGATCAGCGGAATCACTTCCACGGCAGCGAAGGACGTCTGACGCCGGCCCTGGTTGTCGAAGGGGCTGATCCGGACCAGGCGGTGCGTGCCGGCCTCGACGCTGAGCGTGCCGTAGGCATAGGGGGCCTTGACTTCGAAAGTGGCGGACTTGAGCCCGGCTTCTTCGGCGTAGGAGGTGTCCATGATGGTGGTCGGGTAGCCGTGGCGTTCAGCCCAGCGCAGATACATTCGGAGGAGCATCTCGGCGAAGTCCGCCGCGTCCACGCCGCCGGCGCCCGCACGGATGGTGACAACGGCTTCACGCTCGTCGAACTCACCGGACAGAAGCGTCACCACTTCAAGGTCCTTGAGCGACTTGCGGATGGACTCAAGTTCCGCGGCCGCCTCGCCCATGGAATCGGCGTCGTCCTCGTCCTGGCCCAGCTCCACCAGGACCTCAAGGTCGTCGATCCGGGAAACGAGCGTGTTGAGCCGTTCGAGTTCGCTCTGGCGGTGCGAGAGCCTGGAAGTGATCTTTTGCGCGGCCGCCGGGTCGTCCCAGAGATTCGGCTCGCCGGCGCGTTCGCTCAGTTCGGCGATGTCTTCCTTCAGCTCCTCAACATTCGAGACGTTTTCGATGGAGGTGTAGGTGGCGCGCAGAGCGCGGATTTCTGCGGAAAAATCAATTTGAGCCATGGTTGTTAAAGCCTACGCTATCCTTCCTAGCCCGCCCTCACCTCTTCGGACAGCTACCGGACGAGCCGGGAACGCGCGGTGGATGTGGCCTCAATCCTGATTCCGTCCGGGATCAGGAAGTTAACGATCGGGGGATGTACCTCCGAGGTCAGTACAACGACGGCGGTGGAACCGTCCGGGCTTCCGGTGGCGGGCGCGACAGCGAGGCCGTGAAGGCTGGCATGGGCGTCATTCCGGATGAGGTAGTCAGCGGCGACGCTCCGCACCCGCGCGCCGCTGAGCACCGCAGTGGGGCTTCCGCCTTCGGTCTCGACCTGGCCGAGCGTGTAGCTGTCCGCCGCTGCCACGGATGCGCCGTCTGCCGCCGACAGCAGCTTTTTGTGTTCAAGGTAGAGAGCGGATGCCGCCATGACTGCGGTGGTGACCAGGAGCGCAAGGAGAACGTAGCCGATGATGAGGACC
Organism: Arthrobacter sp. Y81; assembly: GCF_002929335.1. Classification (GTDB taxonomy): domain Bacteria; phylum Actinomycetota; class Actinomycetes; order Actinomycetales; family Micrococcaceae; genus Arthrobacter. The sequence goes on along the minus strand of NZ_PJIL01000001.1, from coordinate 495,621 downwards.
ATCATCTGTCCGTCCTCCGCGTCAGGTTCAATTCTCGGGTTGTTCACGGTTATCGGAATCGCCCCACAACCTGGGTGGCCGAGGCGTCCAGTTGGCCTGCGTTGAGACGGAACGAATCGCTGAACGGCACAAATGGCAGCGGGACCGTGAGGTGGACGGTGATGGTGACGGCCGACCCCGGGGCGAGGCAGTCCGACGGCTGGCAGCTTGCGTCCATCCGCGCGTTGTCCGCCGGATGCCCGTAGTCCGCCAGGGCGAGCATGACCGCCTGCTCGGCAGCTGCACGGCCGCTTTCCGCGTCGGGCTGGGCAACGTACACCTTGGCGGCCTGGTCCGCCGCACCGACAACGGCGAAGGCCCCACCCTGGATCTGCCCCACGGTGATGATGAAGTACACAAGGGGGACCATGAGGAGGAGGGCGAGGAACGTGAATTCGACGACGGCACTCCCCCGCTCCCCCGGGCGTGTTGTTCCGTTTCCGGACGTTGTGCCCGGGTCGGATTCGTGTGTGCAGGCGCTTTGGGTCCCCCGATCGGACCCGGGGCTCCCGGCGCGGCCCTCAGTTTCCACTGTCAGCCTTGATCGAAATCTACGGCTGGATGGCGGCATGGCCTTTCACCTCCAGAGCCTCGCGTGGACCGATCAGGCCGATCACCGGCAGCGGCGCCCGGACCGTCACTTCGAGCGCACGGATTCCTTGAAATGTGACTTCCGTGGTGGTCACGTCCTTGGCGAAATCTTCGTTCAGGGCCATTCCAATCAGCTCGCCCGTGCGGTTCCTCGCATCGGCGGCGTTCCGGTCGGCGAGTGTGCCGTACCTTGCCCCCGAGGCCGCAGCATCGATCAGGGTGTTGCGGACGTGCAGGACCAGCGTCAGCTGGAACACCGCGAGGAAAAACATCGTGAGCAGGCCGCCGACCAGGACAAAGTCCACAACGGCGGAACCGCGTTCCCGCCGGGACGTGCCACCGCACCCGGCCGGCTGTCCTGCCGTCCGGCAGCAGGCATCTTCCGCCACCGTGACCGCCGCAGGCATGTGCTAGTTTCCGACCTTGTCCATGGCCTGGTTGAAGAGCCCCTCCAGTGCAGGTCCGGCCAGGGCCAACAGGGCGGCGACCAGCACCGCGGACATCAAAGTGATCATTACCCAGCCGGGCACGTCGCCCCGTTCGGGATGGTCCCCGTCCCGTGACCTACTCGCCCGGGCTCCCACTCCGGAGGCCGCCGACGTACAAACCATCAGGGTAATTGTGTGGATCAGGGCCAAGGCGCGGATTCCGTGGTGTTTCATTGAGCTTCCATTCTGTGGTTCCGGCTGGGTTTGTTCCCGGCGGTCCGGGCGATCTGGATTACGTCATAGTCCGAGGCTGATGGCCGCGAGCCCGGGAAACACGGCAAAGATGACCGTCAGCGGAAGGACACCAAAGACCAACGGCACCATCATGGCGATTTCCTTCTTTCCGGCGGATTCCATCAACTCGCGCTTGGCAGTGTCGCGGACATCCTGCGCCTGGGCCCGAAGGACATCTGCAAGGGGTGTTCCGCGCTCCACTGCCACGATGATCCCGTCAACGAACCGCACCAGGGGTCCCAGATCGGTCCGCGAAGAGAACCGCTGCAGGGCTTCGACAAGTGGTTTTCCGGCCCGCGTTTCCCCAAGAACCAGGTCAAATTCCTTGGCGAGTTCGCCGTGTGAGCTGCGGCAGACGCGGTCAAGTGCACCTGTGGCACTTTCACCTGCACTGACGGCAAGTGCCATCAGTTCGGCCAGGCTTGGGAACTCAGCCATCATCCGCTTCTCCCGCCGCTTGATCTGGGCGCCCAGCCAGTAGTCCCTGAAAAGGAATCCCCCAAGGGCACTGCCCAAAATGGCGACGACTGCGAGGAACGGATTGAACCGTCCCGATGCCGCGGCGATTACTACCAGGCCGGTGGCAGCAGTGAATCCCATGACTGCCCACAGCAGCTGTTCGGCCCTGAAGTCGACGGCTGACTTCCGGATTCCGGCCTGGGCCAGCCTGCGGCTCAAGGCCGACGACCCCAGGTTGAAACGGCTAAGAAACGAGAGTCCGTCCTTGAGAACCGGACGCAATATGCGCTCCAGCGGACCAAATGGCGTGAGGGTGTCATTGGCGGCCGACAGCAGCTTGGACTCCAGGTTTTGCGACTTCAGTTGCGGCTCAATACGTTCCGTGAAGCTGATTGGCCGCATGAACGGCAGCCGCACCACCAGAAGCCAGAGTCCCGCGCCGAGAAGGATCCCGCAGACCACGGCCGCGGCGTCCGGCGACGTCACCTAAGCACCCGCTCGTCTTCGGGGAGGGCACCGATCCTCAGCATGACGGAGTAGCAGAGGGCGGACACAACCAGCCCGCCGAGGAGCACGGCCGCCCCCATCGGGGTGTTGTAGGCGGCGACTGCTTCCGGCCGGGTGGCCAGTAGCACCATGACAATCCAGGGCGCGGCCACCGCAAGGCGGGCCGCGTTCACCGTCCAGGACTGCCGGGCCTCCAGCTCACTTCTGGTTCTGGCGCTCTCCCGGAGGAATTCGCCAAGCGTTCCGAGCAGCCGCCCCAGGTCTGAACCACCCACCTCACGCGTGAGCCTGAGTGCCTCCACAATCCGGTCAGCGACGGGATCTGCCAGCCGTTCCTTAAGCCTGTTGAGGGCGGGATCGAACTGGCCGCCGGCACGGTAGTCGGCGCCGAAGTCACGAAATACGTGCCGCAGCTCCTCGGGGCCCTTTTCACCCAGTTGGATCAGCGCTTCCGGCAGGGACAGCCCTGCCCTGATCGCGGAGCGGAGATGGTCAACAACATCGGGCCACAACTGGCGCAGCGTCGCCGTGCGTTTGCGGGCCCGCCATCTGACAACAGCCATCGGGAGCCACCCACCGAACAGGCCGAAGCAGGCTGAAATGGGCCAGGACCGGGTCACAGCGAAGAAAATCAGTCCGACAAATGCCGCGAGGCCCAGACAGGTGGATGCCAGGCCCAGTCCCGAGACGTTTTCAATCCCGGCTGCACGCAGCAGGTCTTCGAGCCGGCTGGATCGCCGCCGTCGTTTGGCCTTCTCGGGCTGTTCCCAGGCGGACCACCACATCAGGAACAGCCCGGTACCGAAGATCACGCCCAGCACGGGTGCCATCACCGGACCTCCAGAAGGGCCGCAACGTCGAATCCTGCCGCGGCAAACTTCTCAGCGGCCGGCATGGAGTTGGCCTTGGGGTGCAGCTGCCCGTCGGCCATTGCGAACACCATCGACGATTCGATAATCCCGTTTTCAACGCGTCTGCCCAGCGACAGGATCTCCGTCACCTGGCGGCGCCCGCTGGACTGCCGGCTGCAATGGACCACCAGGTCAATGCACGAGGCAACCGTCGGCACGACAAACGCGCTAGAGATGTTGTCACCGGCAAGGAGCGGCAGCGTGCACAGCTTGGTGACGGCGTCGTGCGCCGAGTTCGCGTGGACGGTGCACATGCCTGGGAGCCCGGAATTAAGGGCGATCAGCATGTCCAGGCTTTCGGCTTCACGGACCTCTCCGACCACGAGGCGGTCCGGCCGCATCCTGAGGGCTTCCTTGACCAGCCTTCGCAGCGGGATCTCACCTTCGCCTTCAAGGTTTGGCTGCCGGCACTGCAAACCGACAACGTCACGCAATGGAAACTGCAGTTCGAAGATTTCCTCAACCGTGATGACGCGCTCCCGGGCGCCAATGCTGGCAGCCAGGCAATTCAGCATGGTGGTCTTACCGGCCTGCGTCGCCCCTGAGACCAGGATATTCAGCCCGCTGGCCACGGCGGCACCCAGGAAGCGCGCCGCCTGGGGAGTCAGCGTGCCGAGCTCCACCAGGTGTTCGAGCCGGCTCGCCTTGACCACGAACTTTCTGATGTTGACGGCCCAGTGACGCCGTGTCACATCGGGAATGACGACGTGGAGCCGGGATCCGTCGGGGAGGGCCGCATCAACGAACGGCGAGGACATATCGAGGCGGCGGCCCGAGCTCTTTAGCATGCGTTCGACGAGGTCACGTACCTGCTGGTCCGAGAGGCTCAGTGACGTGAGCTCAGACTCGCCGTTCCGGGCCACGTAGATCTCGTTGGGCGCATTGAGCCAGATTTCCTCGATGGTGGGGTCATCCAACAGGGGCTGCAACGCGCCAAAGCCGGCTACGGCGTCGTAAACATATCGGCGGGCAGTCTCCAGCGGGCCGATCGGCGGCAGCGGACCCATCAGTGCGCGTTCGTCGTAGTCGCTGACGGCCGCCTCGACGAGGCGCCTGACCTCGCCGGCCTGCCGCAGCGGGTCCAGGCCACGGCGCCGGATCAGCTCGCGGACCTCGTCCTCCACGATTCGAACAGCATCCATGTGTTCCCCAATACGACTGCCGCCCCCGACTGAGGCAGTACAACTGGGTTAAAGCTAAGGGAGCATACACATGTAGGCCAAGTCACATCTTCATTGCTGTGGATAACCCTGGTCAGGGTCCCCTGGAACCGGGCGCTAAATCACACTGACTCTTCGTACCCTGAGGGGTTCCTGCTTTGCCAGCGCCAGTGGTCTTCGCACATTGTGGCCAAGTTCCGCCGGGCTGACCAGCCCAGGTCCGCCAGAGCCGCGGAAGGATCCGAATAGCTGACGGCAGCGTCGCCGGGCCGCCGCGGAGCGATCTCGTAGGGTACGGGCACTCCGGCCGCCTGGCTGAAGGCCTCAATGACTTCAAGGACGGACGATCCACGGCCCGTTCCAAGGTTCCAGCGGTAAACACCGGCCTTGTTCTGCAGGTAGCCCAGCGCGGCAAGGTGACCGGCTGCAAGGTCCATGACGTGGATATAGTCCCGGACACCGGTGCCGTCCGCGGTCGGATAGTCATCCCCGAAAACCATGACCTTTTCCCGTCGCCCCACCGCAACCTGGGCCACGAAAGGCAGCAGGTTGTTGGGTACGCCGACCGGGTCCTCGCCGATCAGGCCCGACTCGTGGGCACCGACGGGATTGAAGTAGCGCAGCAGGGCTATGCTCCAGCTGGGGTCGGCCGCACCAAGGTCCGAGAGGATGTCCTCGATCTGTTCCTTGGTTCGGCCGTAGGGATTGGTGGCGTCCAGCGGCGCCTTCTCGATCAGGGGTACTTCCTCGGACGCCCCGTACACCGTGGCGGAGGAGCTGAAGACGAGGCGGCGAACACCGGCCCGGTCCATGCTGTGCAAGAGATTCAGGGTGCCGACCACGTTGTTCTGGTAGTACCAGAGGGGCTTGGCGACCGACTCCCCAACGGCCTTGAGGCCGGCGAAGTGGATCACGGCATCGAAGCTGTCCTCAGCGAAGAGGCGGTCCACGGAGGCCGCGTCGAGCAGATCGACCTCGCGGAAGTCGATTTTCTTTCCGCTGAGCTGCTCCACCCTGCGCAGCGACTCACGGTTCGAATTCATCAGATTGTCGAGAACAACGACCTCATGTCCTTCTTCCAGCAGACAGAGCGTCGTGTGCGATCCGATGTAGCCGGCGCCGCCGGTGACCAATACCTTCATGGGCTCTAGTCTAGGACGGCCTCAAGGACTGGTCACAGTCACACCGCTGCCTGACGTTGTGTGAACGAACCGAAACGAGCGTCTCCGGCTGCTGTGATCCACACGGCAGAAGTCCTTGGATCCGGCTCGAACGTTAGTATGTTCAGCATGACGACCTCCGAGCCCGGCACTTCGCCTGCCAACCAAACCGGCCACTCAGACGCGTTGAAGGTGGGGGTTTCCATGCTCACGCTGGTCCCGGGCGGGATGGGAGGCAGCGAAACCTATGCACGCGAACTGGTCCGCAAACTCGGTGCCTCCCAGGCGGTGAATCCCACCTGCTACGTCAACGAATCCGGGCGCGGGTTCAGCGAGGGCGCGGATGAAGTCGTGATTCCCGGGCTGGCCGGCGGCGCCTCAACCATCGCTCGTCTGGCCACCCTGGCCAAGGGTCTCGTCATGAGGAGCTCCATTCTGCGCAGGATGCGCCCGATGGACGTTTTCCATGTCCCCTTCACCGTTCCGCTGCCGAAGCCGCCGAAGGGCACGCCGTTTGTTCAGACACTTCTGGACGTTCAGCATCTCGACCTTCCGGAACTGTTCGGCACCGCCGACAAGCTCTACCGCAAGGTCTTCTATGAGAAAGCCGCACGCGACGCGGACGCCATCGTGACCATCAGCGACTTTGCCAAAGAGAGCATCGTCAAGCACCTCGGCATCGCACCGGACAAGATCTTCACCGCGCACCTGGGCGTCAACGCCGAAGAATTCGTACCGAATTTCGGACCGCGCGAAAGTTTCATCATGTACCCGGCCCGGGGGTGGAAGCACAAGAACCACGCCAAGCTTTTCGAAGCCATGCGGTTGCTTGAAGTCACCAACCCCGAGCTGCGCCTCATCCTGACCGGCGGGGCCCTGGACACGCTGACGGACATTCCCGCGAACGTGGAGGTCCGCGGCCTGGTCCCGCTCGCCGAGCTCAGGGAACTGTACCGGAGCGCCGCCTGCATGGTGTTCCCCAGCCTTTACGAGGGATTCGGCCTCCCGCCGCTGGAGGCCATGGCTTCGGGCTGCCCCGTGGCAAGCTCAACCGCAGGCTCACTTCCGGAAATTGTTGGAGACGCCGCCGAACTGTTCGATCCGCAGGACCCTGAGGCCATCGCCACGGCGATCCGGAACGCCATCGGCAGAACCGACGAGCTGCAGCGGCTTGGCCTGGAGCAGGTGCGTAAGTTCACGTGGAAACACTGCGCCGATGTGCACGAACAGGCGTACCGCTATGCACTCAGTCAGCGCGCCACAGCAGCGAGCACCGTTTGATCACCCTGTACACGCCACCTCTGAGCCAAAGCCCGCCGCCATATATAGTTGCTGTAGCCCCGCAAACAATCTGTAAGGACCTCTTCCCATGCCCCGTGCGCTAATCACCGGAATCACTGGCCAGGACGGCCTGTATCTCGCAGAGCTCCTTCTCTCGAAAGGCTACGAGGTATTCGGCCTCATCCGAGGACAGAATAACCCCAAGCACGATCTGGTCCGCCAGACCGTTCCGGGCGTGAAGCTGCTCACCGGCGACCTCACCGATGTCTCCTCACTGGTCCGGGTGCTCGGCGTTGCCCAGCCGGACGAGGTCTACAACCTCGGGGCGATTTCCTTCGTGGCTTACTCCTGGGAGAACGCGTCACTGACCACAGACGTCACCGGAAAGGGCGTCCTGAACATGCTCGAGGCAACCCGTCTCTATGCCGGGGACGACATCTCCAGAGTGCGCTTCTACCAGGCGTCCTCGTCCGAGATGTTCGGCAAGGTTCAGCAGGTGCCCCAGACCGAGGAAACCCTCCTTTGGCCCCGGTCCCCCTACGGTGTAGCCAAGGTCTTCGGCCACTACATGACAATCAACTACCGCGAGTCCTATGGCATGCACGCATCAAGCGGCATCCTCTTCAACCACGAGTCACCGCGCCGGGGTCCGGAATTTGTCACCCGCAAGGTGTCCATGGCGGTCGCACGGATCAAGCTCGGGCTCCAGGACGAAATCGTCCTTGGCAACCTGGACGCCAAGCGCGACTGGGGCTTCGCAGGGGACTACGTGGAAGCCATGTGGCTGATGCTGCAGCAGCCCGAAGCTGACGACTACGTCATCTCTACCGGTGCCACGCACTCCATCGAAGAACTCCTCCAGGCTGCCTTTGACGCAGCGGGCCTGGACAACTGGCGGCAGTATGTCCGGCAGGACCCCAAGTTCATGCGCCCCGCCGAAGTCGACCTGCTGATCGGTGACGCGTCCAAGGCACAGGAGAAGCTTGGCTGGAAGCCGAAGGTCTCCTTCAACGAACTCGTCAAGATGATGGTTGAGAACGACATTGCCGAGCAGACTGCCTTGATGCGGTGAACCCGCTCAGCGAGGCGGGACCCGTTCCCGTCGGCACGGCCTTCCTAACCGGGGTAACGGGCCAGGACGGGTCCTACCTGGCCGAATCCCTGCTCTCCCGCGGCTGGGAAGTCCATGGCCTCGTCCGCCATGCACTCCAGCCGGGAGCGCACGAAGGGGAAACAACCGTGGAAGGGGTGGAGTACCACCTCGGCGATCTTTCCCGCCCGGACGATGTGGGCTCCATTCTGGAATCGGTCAAACCTGACCTGGTCTTCAACCTCGGCGGCATCAGTTCGGTGTACCAGTCGTGGCAGCACCCCTACGACACGGCGCTGATCTCAGGTGCCTCGGTCGTCTCAATGCTGGAAACCATCTGGCAGCTGCAGCAGGCCACCGGCAAGGAGATCCGCTTTCTCCAGGCTTCGAGTGCCGAGCTGTTCGGTGAAGCGGAGTCGGCACCGCAGAGCGAGTCCACCCCGATCAGGCCCATCTCGCCCTACGGTGCCGCGAAGGCGCTGGCGCACCACGCCGTCAGCGTCTACCGGAGCCGCGGCATGTTTGCTTCCTCTGCGATTCTCTACAACCACGAGTCGGTGCGGCGGCCGGCAAAATTCGTCACGCGCAAGATCACATCGGGAGCTGCGGCCATCGCGGCGGGCAAGCTGGACAAACTTTCGCTGGGAAACCTGAACGCTATCCGGGACTGGGGCTGGGCTCCGGACTTCGTCGACGCCATGGACAGGATCATCCACGCATCCGAGCCTGACGACTTTGTCGTCGCGACCGGCGTCTCGCACTCCGTCCAGGACTTCGTGGAGGCGGCCTTCAAGGCTGTTGGCATTGACGACTGGCGCGCGGTGGTGGACGTTGACGAATCCTTGGCCCGTCCTACCGACGCCGCAGAGATGAGGGGCGACATCTCCAAGATTTCGTCCCGGCTGGGCTGGCGTCCGTCCGTGGATTTCGACGCCCTCGTTACTGCCATGGTTCGGCACGACCAGGCACTCCTCGCAGACAAATAGGCTCCCGCTAAGTTCACTTTGGTAACAACTTGCACTCTGGTTACACCCGTAACATTGGTGCTACATTGGCCGGGTCATGAAGATGATCTGGAAACGGCCCAGCTGTCCCCACCGTCCGAAATGACAAAACCAATAGGTTTCTAATTTCGCGATGTGTGGGGATCTGCGCGTTGCCGGCCGGAGCAGAACATGAGTCTCAGCAAAGTCACAAGCGCACGTGCGGGCGCAGCAACTTCCTTGGGCGGACGGGTACTGGCCGCGGCCCTTCTGACCTCAGCCCTGGTGTGCAGTTCCTTTGTGCCGGCCTTGCCGGCATCTGCCGCCGAACAGGTTGCGCCGTCACCGTCGTCGACACCCGCACCGACGGACAGCGCCACACCGGCGCCCGGCTCCCCCGCGGCGCCGACTACGGCCACTGCAACAGAAAGCCCGACGGCGCCCGCTCCGGCCCCGTCGTCGGGCGACGGAACAGCGCCCAGCCCGGCGCCGACCGCCACCGAGTCCGTTCCGCCGGGATCAACGGTCGACGCAGAGACGCTGGCCAAGCTCAAGGCCGCCCAAGGGGCGGATGGCGCGCACATGGGCCAGGGGCTGCAGCAAAAGCTCGGGATCAGGGCAACCACCGAATCAACCGGGGCTTCTACACAGGCCACATACATGCCGCCCGGCATCCAGGGGCTCGATGTCAGTAGCCACCAGGGAGCGGTGAATTGGCAGGAACAGCGCAACATGGGCGGGCTGTTCGCCTATGTGAAGGCGACAGAAGCCCTCAGCTACCTCAACCCCTACTTTTCCAGTCAGTACAACGGTTCCCGCAGCGTCGGCATGATCCGGGGCGCTTACCACTTCGCAATCCCGAACGTTTCTTCCGGCGCCTCGCAGGCGAACTACTTCGCTGCCAACGGCGGTGCCTGGAGCGGCGACGGAACCACCCTGCCTCCCCTGCTGGACATCGAATACAACCCATACCCGGAGCTGGGCAACACCTGCTACAACATGTCCCAGACCCAGATGGTCCTCTGGATTGCGGACTTCTCCAACACGATGTACACCCGCACAGGCCGCTATCCCGCGATCTACACCACCACAGACTGGTGGACACAGTGCACGGGCAACAGCCCGGCGTTCAAAAACCAGCCGCTCCATATCGCGTCATACCGCACCGTCTCACCGGGCGTGTTGCCGGCCGGTTGGACCAAATACGACATCTGGCAGTACAGCAGCCAGGGCCCGTTCGCCGGCGATTCGAACGTCTTCAGCGGCAGCTATGCCGAACTCCAGGCATTGGCAACCGGCTTCGATCCTGTCCTTAACAAGTACAACTCGATGGGCGGCGCCTCCAGCCGGCTCGGCGCCCAGACACACCCGCTCTACTGCGGCCTGCCAGCCGGCGGATGCTACCGGCAGTACGCAGGCGGCCAGATCATCTGGCATGCCAACACCGGTGCCAAGGCCGTCTATTTCAGCTCCATCGGCGGTACCTGGCGCGGCTGGGGCGGCGTGGACGGCCGCCTCGGGTACCCGAAAACGGATGAAACCTGTTCTGCCACCGCCTGTTCCCAGACTTTCGTTGGCGGTGAGGTGTACTGGTCCACGTCAACGAACGCTGCAGCCGTCTTCAACGGCGGAATCGGCGCGCGCTGGCGGGCCATGGGTGGCACCTCCGGGACCCTTGGCTACCCCACGGCCTCCGAATCGTGTTCCGCCTCCGCCTGCGGCCAGACGTTCCAAGGCGGCAAGATCCTGTGGACAGCCGCCACCGGTTCCTGGGCCGTCACGTCCGGGGACATCGCAACGGCGTGGGAGGCGCTGGGCGGCGAAACCAGCCGGCTCGGCTATCCCACCAACAACAAATCGTGCACCGACACCTCGTGCGTCCAGAGCTTCCAGGGCGGAACCATGGTGTGGACCGGTGCCACGGGGGCGGTCCCGGTCTGGCGTACCTCCATTGGAAGCAAGTGGCAGGCCGACGGCGGACTCTCCGGCCAGCTCGGGGCACCCCGGTCAGCCGAAAGCTGTGAGGGATCAGTTTGCCGCCAGGTTTTCGTCAGCGGCCAAATATTCTGGACCCCGGCATCCGGGACACGGACCATCGTCAACGGCGAAATTTCCAAGAAGTGGACCGCGCTCCAGGCCGAGAAGGGCCGCTTCGGCAGTCCCATCAGCGATACCAACTTCTGTGACGGAAAAGAGTGCTTCCAGGACTTCGAGGGTGGCCGGATCCTCAAGGACCCCACCGCCGCGGCCCCTGCGTTTGGGGTGCTCCGCGGTACGGGCATCGGGTCATTGTGGGCGGCCATGGGAAGCGAGAACGCCCGCCTGAGTTACCCTGCGACCGATGAAACCTGCGCCGGCAGCACCTGCAAGCAGTCCTTCAGCGGCGGAACCATTTACTGGACCCCCGCCACCGGACAGTGGGCTGTATACAACGGCAGCATCGGCGGACTCTGGCGGACCCTCGGAGCAGAGAACGCGCGCCTGGGCTACCCCGTCAGCAACGAGACGTGCCTCGTCAGCTCCTGCCGCCAGAGTTTCGCCGGCGGCGACATCCTGTGGTCCTCCACAACCGGCACTGCTGCGGTGTACTCCGGTGGCATCGGATCCTTGTGGCGCTCACTCGGCTCCGAATCGGGCCGGCTCGGTTTCCCCACGACGACGGAAACCTGCGCAGCAACATCGTGCACCCAGTCGTTCGCCGGCGGCGAGATCCTGTGGGCATCCGGCGTGGGCATGGGCGCCGTCTACAACAGCGGCATTGGCGGCGTATGGCGGACCAACGGGGCCCAGGAGGGCTTCTTTGGATTCCCCACCAGCACCGAAACCTGCACCGCGGATGTTTGCGTGCAGTACTTCAAGGGCGGCTCGATCAAATGGAGTGCAACGGCGGGCTTCACCATTACCCGCTACTGAGTTAGCGGCCCCACTGCCGCCCCAAGCGTATGGCTCCGGAGAGTAAGGCCCCGCGGGGTCCTACGCCGACGGGACGGCAGTGCGGCGTGACAGTGCCACCGTGTGGATGGAGACGCCCAGCAGCGGACCCAGCAGCAGGGACACGACGGCCCTGAGGTCCGCGTCCAAGGGCAGCAGCAGGACCATCAGGGTGAGGACGCCTGCGCTCACCCAGCCGACAGAAGATACCCGGTGCCGGTTGAGGGCTACACACATACCGCCGGTGAGGGTGAGCAGCGCCAGCACTGCGGCGGCGGCGGTCAGCCCAGCGAGGATCCACGGCGCGACGTGGTAGTCCGGGCCGAACAGCAGGACCATGAGCCAGGGTCCCACGAAGTACGCCGCCAGGGCGCCCACTACCGCGACGCCGGTAATGGCGAGGGCGATCGGCCGCAGTGCCCCAAGGCCGCGGTCGCGGTGCCGGACGAAATGGGCGATGGCGACGCTCTGGAAGGTTCCCAGCGGAACCATCAGCGGTGCCCTGGTCAGGAGGATGGCAAGCAGCAGAGGAGCCGAAGCGAGGTACACATCGGCCGGTGTCGTGATCCGATACAGGATCGGGAATCCGACAACAAGTGACGCACTGGCGGCCGTCGAGATGCTTGCGTGGCCCACTTTTCGGGCAAAGTCCCTGACGGGAACGGCCAACGGCATACTGAACGCCGACCGTAGTTGAGGGCTGAAGACGGCTACCAGCACCCACGCGAGGGCCCCGGCAGCCGCCGCGGCCGCCAGCCCGGCAGTGGATCCCGCCAGCAACCCGACGATGAGAACAAGGACCAGCCGGAACGAGGACTCGGAAGCGACGAGGACCGAGAAATTGCCCCAGAGGTGCCGTCCGCTGAGGACGCCCGCCAACGCGGCGTGGACGGAAAAGGCCACGCAGGCACCGGCGAGGACGAGAACCAGCACCACCCAGTGGGGTCCCAGCACTGCGCGGCCCCACAGCAGTGACGTCATCACCAATACGAGTGCGACGCCGGCGGCGATGCCGAAGACCACTGCGAAGAGGGGAACCGTTCGGGGCTGCTCCGTGCCGCCGGGCGTGGCGGAAGGGGCCGTGCCCAAGGCGGTCACGTACCGGATGATCTCCGTTTGGAGGCCGCCGAGGATACCGAACAACAGGAAGAGCGCGGACCAGAACGCCAGGAACTCGGCGTTGTCTGCCTTGCTCAGTACCCGCGGCACAAACCAGATGACCAGGTACCCGGCGGCAGCAGAAGCAATCGACGCCAAACCGACCGAAGCGGCCTGGCGTGCAGCAATGGTCGACTTCTGCGGTGCCTTCCCTTCAGTGTGCGTCATCCGTTAAGGACCGGGGCAGCAGGGGTCAATGGCCGGATAACGTGGGAGGTCATGGCAACATATTAGTGTCGGACACGGACGGGCGCTCAATTGAAGCCGCCGTCCCGGCACCCGTGAACGAGCTCAGATGAGCTACGACAACCCGTGGAAGTTGGAAAATGCCGCTCGATATTTTTGTACCGTACTGGGGCGATCCTTCGCTGCTCAAGGAAACAGTCGCGAGCGTCTTTGCACAAACCAACGAGGACTGGTTGCTGACAGTCATCGACGATTGCTACCCCGATCCCTCCGTAAAGGAGTACTTCGCGACGATCGACGATGAACGGGTCTCCTACCAGCGGAACGAATCCAATAAGGGCATTACCGAGAATTACCGCACGTGTGTTTCCCAGGCCACCCAGGACCTCATGGTGATCCTTGGCTGCGATGATGTGCTGCTACCGAATTACGTGGACGTCGTCCTGCAGGCCCACCGCGATTTTCCCGACGCTTCCGTTATCCAGCCGGGAGTCCAAGTCATCGATGAAACCGGACAGGTTGTCCGGTCCCTCGGCGATTCGGTTAAGCGGAAGTTCGTTGGACCCAAAACCAACGCCACAACCGTCCTGGCCGGGGAATCCCTCGCAGTCAGTCTCCTGGGCGGCAACTGGCTGTACTGGCCTTCCCTCGCCTTCCGGACCGACGCGATCCGCAAGGTCAGCTTCCGCGACGGCCTCCCCATCGTCCAGGATCTGGCGCTGGTAATGGACATCGTTCTGCAGGGCGGATCGCTGGTTCACGTCCCGACCCTGGCGTTCTCCTACCGCCGCCACTCCGCAAGCGCCTCGGCGGCGACGCTGACCGACGGAACGCGTTTCGCCGGCGACCGGGAGTACGCCCGCATTGCCGAGGACCTTTGCCGGGCAAAGGGCTGGAAGAAGGCCGCGGTGGCAGCCCGTGTGCGCTGGACCTCGCGTCTGCACGCCGTCACCCTCATGCCCGGAGCCCTGCTCTCCCGCAATCCGAAAGCGGTCAAGGCCACATTCAGGCACGCTTTCGGTCACTGAGCCGCGCCAGTCCTATGAGAAACTGGACCTTGCAGATGTCCGCCCCAGAAAGGCCTCACTAGTGACCCCCTCAACGTCATCAACAACGTCCACTGCCAAACGGGGTACTGTCCTCGTGACGGGAGGCGCCGGGTTTATCGGATGCGCCATTTCCCCGGCCCTGGTTGCGGCGTTCGACCGAGTGGTAGCTGTGGACAGCCTGCACCCGCAGATCCACGCCAGCCAGTCGCGGCCGGAGGAACTCGATCCTGCCGTCGAGCTGATCGTTCGTGACATCACTGAGGCTCAGACCTGGGACGAGGTGCTCCCGGACGTCGCGCCCGACGTCGTGATTCACCTTGCCGCCGAGACTGGAACCGGACAGTCGCTGGAGGAATCCACGCGACACGCAATCGCCAACGTGGTGGGCACCACGCAGATGCTGGATGGCCTGAACCGCAGCGGTAAGCTGCCGCGCCGCATCGTCCTGACGAGCAGCCGCGCTGTATATGGAGAAGGCGCCTGGAAGTCAGACGCGGACGGGACCCTGTTCTATCCCGGCCAGCGATCGAACGAAATCCTGTCACGTTCGCAGTGGGATTTCCCCGCGGCCCAGCCCGTGGCCATGTCTGCTTCCGTCGTTGCCCCGGCTCCGGTCAGCGTGTACGGCTCCACGAAGCTCGCCCAGGAGAACATCCTGGAGTCGTGGGCCAAGTCCTACGGGGTCGAAGCCGCCGTGCTGCGCCTCCAGAACGTCTACGGCCCCGGCCAGTCCCTCATCAACCCGTACACGGGGATCATGTCCCTCTTCTGCCGGATGGCAAAAGCCGGGAAGTCCATCCCGCTTTACGAGGACGGCGAGGTGCGCCGCGACTTCGTGCTGATCGACGACGTCGCCGCAGCTGTGGTTGCAGCCGCTGTCGCTGACGAGGCACATGATGGTGCCCTCGACATCGGATCGGGTGAATTCCAGACCATCCGGACGGCCGCCGAGATCATCAGCCGCCACTACGGCGCACCGGAGCCGCACGTCACGGGCCAGTTCCGCCAGGGCGACGTCAGGCATGCATGGGCCGATGTGGAGCCGGCCAAGGCCGCGCTGCCGTGGGAACCCCGCTACGACCTGGAGGCCGGCATTGCACGCCTCGCTGAATGGATCGACGGGCGCTTGCCGGCAGAGGCAAAGCTCTAGGTTTACTGCCCGCTAACGTTTGCTTGGGCAAACAAAAACGAGGGCCTCCGGTATCGATTGGGTGATTGCACTCAATCGATTACCGGAGGCCCTCATTTTTTGCGTCGATTGCGCGGACCATACACACACCCGCGGTCACGATGCCGTCGTGCTAGCGTCTTCCTGCCGTGGTGACTCCGGCTTCCGCCGGGGAGTCGGCAGGCACAGATAGGCTTTCGTTCGCGGCTTCGGGAGGCGCCGCTGCCGGAACTGCAGCCGGCACCGATGCCTTGCGCCGCCGCCGGACCGCACGCATGACAGGCCGCTCCACCAGCAGCCAGCTGAGCGTGGCCAGGACCAGTGTGCCGGCAGCGGAGGAAAGGATGTAGATGGCCATGCCCCGGTTATGCACACCATAGAGCGCCAACAGCTGCTGAACTGGCCAGGCGTAGATGTAAAACCCGTAGGAGACATCGTGGATCCGGATCAGCTTCGGTGAGGGCAGCACTGACGAGACCCACAACAGGCCGTAGGCAATAAACGGGCCGGCCAGCTGGCCTCCCCATACAGGAAAAGCGAAAATGCAGAGCACGGCCGCCGCGATGGACCCGAGGCCGGTGGCCCAGTGAAGCCCAACCCATTTGGAGATCGACTGGACAAGGGCTCCGCCGAGGAAGAACGGCACCAATTTCGCCAGCAGGGAGAAGTCAGTGTCCTGCAGCAGGGGCATGATGGCCGGCAGGTTCGCGTAGACCGCGACGCTTGCGCCGAAAGCCAGCGCGAGCGGCACCGGTGAGCGCCGGACCCACGCCAGGCCTCCGATGGCCGCAATGATCAGATAGCAGAGGAACTCGTAGTAGAGGCTCCAGAGTGACCCGTTCCACGAGCCGGCAAACGGCACAGTCGCCGGAGTGAAGGCCACATCGTAGTTCTTCATCTCAAGGAACAGGTTGGAAAAGACGAACCGGAGCGGCGTCGTTTCCGTGGTCCAGTAGCCCGCCAAAGTGCCGTTCTGGCGGAGGAATCCGAGCGGGGCAAACACCAGGACCGTGACCGCGAGGCACGCCAGGAACGCGGGATAGATCCTGGCGACGCGGTGTACGAGGTACTCGCCGAGGCCGTTGGTGAAGCGGCTCCCGGTGATCAGGTATCCGCTGAGGGCGAAGAAGCCCGCAACAGCCCAGCCGCCAAGGTTCTCACCGCGAAGATGGGGCCCCTCCCCCGCACCAGCCAGATAAAAGCTGTGGGCAAAGAGCACCATGGCAGCCAGGCCCAGCCTGATCATGTTCATGCTGTTGTTGCGCGGATCCAGCGCCCTGCCCCAGCGCGCTCCGGAACCCCGCAGCTCAACCCGGCTCGAGGCAGCCGAAGCGGCCATCGGCTTTCGCGTGATTTGGGATGTGGCGGAGGTCTCCTCCACTAGCTCAGCTGCCCGGGTTTCTCGGCTTCATCGATCGCGATGCGGCGCGAGAGCTTAGTGAGGGCGTTTTCAGCGTGGCGGAAGCGCTGGTAGGTGGTAGCCATGAAAACGAAGAGGGAAACTACCGCGCCGTAGAGCACCAGGTCGGTTCCTCGTCCGATGCCAAGGAAGCCCGCAACCCGGGTGAGCGCCTCGGGAAAGAACACCGACAGCGCCGCGACGACTGCGAAGATCATCAGCAGGATGCGGCGTACGGCCAGGTGCCGGGCGTTGGAACCGCCGCGCATCAAGGCGAGCGAGACCACCATGACGGCAGCAACGAGGATAATTTGGACAATGATTAGCAATCCGACACCTTGGCTTGTTGAAGAACTGGGGGCTATTTGAAGAACAGTTCGGCCACGATGTTGACCGAGTTCAGCAGGGACTGTCCCTTGGACTTGGAATAGTCCGTGTAGATGATCTCCACGGGGTGCTCAGCGTATTTCGGCTTGAGCCTGGCCAGCTGGTTCACCAACTCGGAAGCATGGGCCATCCGGTTCTGGGTCAGGTGGATATTGGAGGCGACACGGGGGTTAAAGGCGCGCAGCCCGTTGTGTGCATCCGTCAGGTTCATACCTGTGGCAAGCCTGGACTGAATGGCTGCCGTCTTGAGCACGAGCCGTTTCGCGGCCGAGAGCTTTGTGCGGTCGTCCAGGAAGCGCGAGCCGAGGATGATTTCGGCCTCCCCCGATTTCACCCGCTCCGCCATGGCCATGGCGTCGTCAACCCGGTGCTGGCCGTCGGCGTCGAACGTTACGATGCACTCCAGTTCCGGATCCTGCAGGGCGAACTCGATGCCGGTCTGCAACGCGGCACCCTGGCCCAGGTTGATGGGGTGCTGAACAACGACGGCGCCAGCCGCCCGCGCCTTCTCCTGTGATCCATCCGTGCTGCCGTCATCAACGCAAACGACGTGGGGGAACTGCTTCCGCAGCCCCTCGATGACCGAACCTACGACAGTAGCCTCGTTGTACATGGGGATTACGATCCAGGTGCGACTCACAGATCAATTGTTGCATATGGCACGCCTCCGGCTTGGCAGCGGCACCGGAGCCCGATGCCGCTGCCAAGGCCGTGAATCCGGCAATTCATGCCCGGTTCAGGGCGCGCCGGCGCCCTTCGGCTAGCTCAAGTACTCTTTCAGCCTGCTGGCGACGCTGGCCGGATGAAAGCCTGTGGACTGGATTTTTGCCAGGTCCAGCACGCTGTTCAGCGGCCGGGGCGCTGCGTCCTTGCCTTTGAAGTATTCTTCGGTGCTGACGCCGGTAACGGCGGTCCGGGGCTGGCCTGACAGCTCGTACACGTCTGCGGCGATGTCCGCCCATGACTGCGGTTCGCCGTCGTTGCTCAGGTTGTAGGTGCCGTAGGCGGCGCCGGATGCCAGCAGGTGCTGGATGCCCGCCGCGATGTCTGCGGTGAAACTGAGCCGGCCGATCTGGTCGTTGACCACGGACGGTTCAATGCCGCGGCCGGCGAGGGACGCCATGGTGCGGACGAAGTTGTTGCCTTCACCGATGACCCAGCTGGTCCGGACGATGTAGTGGCGGGGAACAACGCTGACGACGGCGTCGCCGGCTGCTTTGGTCTGGCCGTACACCCCCAGCGGAGTGAAAGGTTCAGCCTCGTCGTGGTTCTCGCGGACGCCGTCGAAGACGTAGTCCGAGGAGACATGGACAAGGGTGAGGTCATGTTCGACGGCGGTCCGGGCCAGGCGTGACACGGCGGCAACGTTGACGGCCCAGGCCGCGGCGCGGCCCTCCGCGGTTTCCGCCGTGTCGACGGCGGTGTAGGCGGCGGCGTTGATGACTGTCGAATAGTTCTTCCAGTTCCGCTCCGCGAAGGCTGCTTCACTGCCGAGGTCGAAGCCGGCGCGGCCGGCGAATTCAACGGTCGCGTCGCCGTCGTACAGTTCCCGCAGCGCTTTGCCCAGCTGTCCGTCGGCACCGACAACGAGGATCTTTTTGGCCGGCATCGGTACGACGTCCGCGAGGCGGGGGTGCGCCTTGTCCTTGTCCGAAAGCTCGGCCTCTTCCAGCGGAACCGGCCATGAGATGCCGGCCGTCTCGTCCGCGAGGTTCAGGAACGTGTACTGCCCCTGGGCGTCTGCGGACCAGTGGTCGTTGACGAGATAGGTGTAAGCGGTGTTGTCTTCCAGGGTCTGGAAGGCGTTGCCCACGCCGCGGGGAATGAAAATGGCCTGGCTCGGGTCCAGTTCGGCGGTGAAGACGGCGCCGAAGGACGGGCCCTCGCGCAGGTCCACCCAGGCGCCGAAGATTCTGCCCGTGGCGACCGAGATGAACTTGTCCCACGGCTCGGCGTGGATGCCGCGGGTGGTGCCGGCCTTTTCGTTGAACGAGATGTTGTTCTGCACGGGGCGGAAGTCCGGCAGCCCCAGGGCCACCATTTTCTCCCGCTGCCAGTTTTCCTTGAACCAGCCACGGTTGTCACCGTGGACGGGCAGGTCGTAGAGGACGACGCCGGGGATCGGCGTTTTGTGCGCGGTCAGCTTTTTGGAGAACTCGATCGGCATCGTCTACTGGCCCTGTTCCTTGTACTTGGCTTCGGTCTGGGCTTTTTGCGGCCGCCACCAGTTTTCGTTCTCGCGGTACCAGGCGATGGTGTCTTCGATGCCGGCGTCGAAGTTGGAGAACTTCGGTGCCCAACCGAGCTCGTCGCGGAGTTTGGCGGAGTCGATCGCGTAGCGCAGGTCGTGGCCGGGCCGGTCCACGACGTGGTCGTACGCGTCGCGGGGCTGGCCCATGTGCTCAAGGATCAGCTCCACGACGTCCTTGTTGTTCTTCTCACCGTCCGCGCCGATGAGGTAGGTCTCCCCGATGATGCCTTTGTCGATGATCGCGAGCACGGCCGAGGAGTGGTCGTTGGCGTGGATCCAGTCGCGGACGTTCTCGCCCTTGCCGTAGAGCTTGGGGCGGATCCCGTCGATCACGTTGGTGATCTGGCGCGGGATGAACTTCTCCACGTGCTGGTACGGGCCGTAGTTGTTCGAGCAGTTGCTGATGGTCGCCTGCAGCCCGAAGGACCGCACCCAGGCGCGGACCAGCAGGTCCGAGCCGGCCTTCGTGGAGGAGTACGGGCTGGAGGGGTTATACGGGGTGGACTCGCTGAACCGTTCCGGGTCATCGAGTTCCAGGTCCCCGTAGACCTCGTCGGTGGAGATGTGGTGGAAGCGCCTGTTGTGCTTCCGTGCGGCTTCGATCAGCGTGTAGGTGCCGATGATGTTCGTGTCCAGGAACGGGCGGGGGTCATGCAGGGAGTTGTCGTTGTGCGACTCGGCCGCGTAGTGGACCACCACGTCGGCGCCGGCCACGAGCCCGTCGACCAGGGCGGCGTCGCAGATGTCGCCCTGCACGAAGCGGAAGCGCTCCTCCGGAAGGCCCCTCAGGGATTCCAGGTTGCCTGCGTACGTCAGCTTGTCCAGGACCGTGACGTGATCCTCGGTGTTCTCGAGAACGTAGTGGACAAAATTGGAACCGATGAAGCCGGCACCGCCGGTGACAAGGAGTTTCTGCATTCAGCCAGCTTAGCGCGCGCCTGCAGCCGGGACTTTCAGCGACGGGCCCTCCACAACAGGTCTTACTGGTTTGCTGGCCGTGACAATGCACGCAATGATAGAGCGCATGCGTGGAATCATCTTGGCTGGCGGCACAGGCTCGCGGCTGCACCCGATCACTCTTGGCTCAAGCAAGCAACTGGTGCCTGTCTACGACAAGCCCATGATCTACTACCCGCTCTCCACCCTCATCCTGGCCGGCATTCGGGACATCCTGATTATCACTACGCCCCACGACGCCGAACAATTCCAGCGCCTGCTCGGCGATGGTTGGCAATTTGGCGTCAATATTACGTACAAGCAGCAGCCGAGTCCTGACGGACTCGCGCAGGCATTCGTTCTCGGCGAAGAGCACATCGGCAATGAGCCGGTGGCCCTGGTACTGGGCGACAACATCTTCTATGGCCAGGGCATGGGCACCCAGCTTCGCCGCTTCAAGGACATCGAGGGCGGTGCTGTATTCGGGTACTGGGTCTCGGACCCGACAGCCTACGGTGTGGTGGAGTTCGACGGCAGCGGACAAGCGATCTCCCTGGAAGAGAAGCCGGAGAAGCCGCGCAGCCACTACGCCGTTCCCGGACTGTATTTCTATGACAACGAAGTCATTGCCATCGCCAAGGACCTCAAGCCTTCCCCCCGCGGCGAACTCGAGATCACGGACGTCAACCGCACTTATCTGGAACGCGGCCAGCTGAAGGTTGAAATCCTTCCCCGCGGCACGGCGTGGCTGGACACCGGCACGTTCGACTCGCTCAACGATGCGTCCAACTTCATTCGCACCGTAGAGCACCGCCAGGGCCTGAAAATCGGCGCACCCGAAGAAATCGCGTGGCGGCTCGGCTTCCTGAGCGACGAGGAACTCCGCGTACGCGCCGAACCCCTGGTGAAGAGCGGCTACGGAGCTTACCTGCTGGAACTTCTCCGCAGCGCAAACAACTAAGAACAGGTATAGCCCTACATGTCCTGGTGGAACGCCCTGCCCGCATTTGCCGTCGCTCTTCTCATCACTTTCGGCCCCGGCGGAGTGCTCGCCTACTTCATGGGGGCCCGGCGGCTGCCGCTCCTGTGCCTTGCGCCCCTGCTCACTGTCGGCATCATCGGCGTGGCCGGAATCGCTGCCGGCGCTGTGGGCCTGCGATGGAACGTCCTGCCGCTGCTGTTGACCACGGCGGGTGCCTCCGCCGCCGCATGGGCCCTGCGACGCTTTGTGCTTAAGGCCAAGGTTGCAGTTCAGGAGCCGACACCTTTCCGTGCCTGGGCGGGTGCCGCCACCGGCATGGCCGTTGGTGCATTCCTGACCGCACGGCGACTCGCGGAAGTCATTGGCAGCCCGGAGAACTTCGCGCAGCGCTTTGACAATGTGTTCCACCTCAACGCCATCCGCTACATTCTCGAGACCGGCAGCGCATCCTCACTGACCCTCGGAGGCATGGCGGGCGGCGAAGGCGGCGGCGCCATCTATCCCTCCGCGTGGCACTCCACAGCGGCCCTGATCGCTCAGCTTTCCGCCTCGGACGTGGTTGTGGCGGAGAATGTATTCAACATCATCATTGGTGCGGTGTTCTGGCCGGCGGCGCTGATCTTCCTGGTGCACCAGATCGTCGGGCCACGGCCCGTGGCCCTGGCCCTCACGGGCGTCTTCGCCGCAGGGTTCACGGCATTCCCGATCTCGATCATGGACTTCGGACCGCTGTACCCCAACATCCTGTCCTACGCCCTGCTGCCGGCGGCCGTGGCACTCGTCATTGGACTGTGCAGGCTTGGTTTCGACAAGCGTGAAGACCGGACAATGTTGTGGATGGCGCTTGCAGTGGCTGTCCCCGCGCTGGCCCTGTCACAGACGAACGGGCTCCTGTCCCTGGTCGCGTTCTCACTCCCCCTCGGCCTGTGGGTCGCAGGCCGCGAGCTGTTGGGCCTCCGTGACCGCACGTTCCGTCCGCTGCAGCCACTGATCATCATCGGGGCAGCCTTTGCGGGGCTGCTGGTGTTTGCCCTGGTTTGGCGGGTTTTGCGTCCGCTCGTCGAATACGACGGGTGGGCACCGTTCACGAGCCTGACCGGCGCGGTGGGCGAGGTCATTTTGAATGCACCCATCGGGCGTCCCGTCGCATGGGCCGTCTCCATCCTGGCCCTCATTGGCCTTCAGCGGGTGCTACGGCACTCCCGGGACCTCTGGATCGTCCTGTGCTGGCTCGTGCCGGTATTCCTTTACATCACCACCGCGTCCGCGCCCAAGGGCTTTTGGCGGATGTTGCTGACGGGCGGCTGGTATCAGGACAGCTACCGGCTTGCGGCCCTCCTGCCAATCTTCACCGTGGTCCTCGCCGCGATCGGCAGCTTGTTCCTGTGGGATGCCCTCAAGGCTCCGATGGCGAAGGCCGCCACCAGGGTGAACGGGGCGCTGAGCCGCAAGTACCCCGCTGGGGCCCCTGTGGCGCTGGCGGCAATCTTCATTTTGGCCGCCACGGTTACTACGCAGACGGGAACCATGCGGGGAATTACCGAGGAGGCGTCACGGGCGTATGTTATGGACGCCGCGTCGCCGATCGTCGACTCAGACGAGCTGGCGGTGATCAACCGCCTGCCGGAGACAGTTCCCGAAAACGCGACCATCGCGGTGAACCCTTGGAACGGAGGCTCGTTGGCGTACGCCCTTACGGGCCGCAAAGTCAGTACGTACCACATGTTCTCCACTGACGACCCCGCGCTCACGGCCATCAACCAGGACATCGGCGAGGCACTGCCCGGCTCCGACGTGTGCTCGATCGCCAAGGCGCGGAACGTCGACTACATCCTGGACTTCGGTTCCAAGTACCTGGCCAACGCAGCGGCCGCCAAGGGCTTTGGAGGTGTTGTGGATGTCAAGGATTCACCGTCAGTGAAGGTTGTGGACAGCCAAGGCCACGCCAGGCTGCTGAAAGTTGTCTCCTGCGGCTAAGGGCCTGCGGTTGATGTCTCCTGGGGCCGAAGTCACCTGCGGCCTGAGTCACCTGGAGCTTGAAGCGTTGCCGCTCCCCTAGAGCCGGGCTTCGATCATCGGGCCCAGGAGCCTGCTGAACTCCACGTTCAGGTGGTTGACGTCGAAATAGACCACCACGCCCCCCACAACGCTGTAACACCGGCCGCTGTCGCAAAAGTAGTCGGTGAGGTCAACGAGCTTCAGTCGCGGGTCCTTATTGGCGTGCGCCGCGTAGACCATGGGATCCAGGGGAGCTGCCGCGGCCCTGTCCACAGCGCAACGCGCGGGATCCTCTACGTTGAGCAGAGGACAGTCTGCAGGCCGGACATCGACGTTGTAGGGCGGATCTGCCAGGACTACCACTGTGCTGCCGGCGGACGTCCACGCCTTCCAGTATTTGCCGAAGCCTTCTGCGTACTGTTCGTTCTGGGACCGTCCTGAACCGTCGTCGACACGTTCCCTGCGGGCAAAGGCGGACGTGAAGACGTAGGCGGGCTTGTCAGCGGCCACGGCCTCGGAGACGGCCCGCCCCCACGACCTGCAGTTGTTGACGCTGCCCTGGTCGGCCACCGACGCATAGAAGCCTGCATACGTCACCGCTGCCGGTGGGCAGCCGCCCAGGAAACTGATCTTAAGCAACCATTTGTTCTTTTTGGCCATGTCGAACAAAGGGGCCTGCCATTGCTGGGCGTGGGAGTCCCCGACCAGCCAGACGGTCGGGGCGTCCGGGGCACCGCCGCTGAAGTCGCAAAACCTTGTGGTCCTCTTGTCACCTGCCATGAGGATGTCCAGGTTGTCCGTGCATTCGGAGGCCGTCTTGTGGTAAGCGTTTGCTTCGCTCATCGTCGACACGAAGGCGGGCCCGAACCGGTCCCCGCATTTGGCAGGGTGGTCCATTGCCCGGGGGCCGTAGCAGATGGACGTCTTTTGGTTGAGCATGATCTGTTCTGCTTCTGCCACCCGGGATTGCTGTCCCAGGGACACACCGGCGCAGCCGGCTGCTATCACAGCCATTCCCAGCACCATGGCCACCACGGTCTTCACGGCGGGCCTGGACTTCGGCCGGAACTGCAGTCCCTTGTCCTCAACCCAGACTTTGGTGGCCCACGCCAGGGGAATCGCTATCGCCAACAGAATGAGCTTCTCTGGTGTGTGGAGTTCCGCGTCAATGAGGAACGGGCCCACAACGATCAGGGGCCAGTGCCAGAGGTAGAGCGAGTAGGAGATGTTCCCCAGGAACTGCACTGGCGGCAGGGAGGTCACCCGGCTGTGCCACATGAAATGGCCCGGGGTTCCGCCCGCAATGACCATTGCGGTGGCTACGACCGGCAGGAGCGCGGCCGTGCCCGGAAAGGGCGTACCCGCGTTATACAGGACAGCACCGGCGATCAGACCGCCAAATCCCAGGAGCGCGAGAACATTTGCGGCGACGGGCGGGAATTTGAGCCTGTTGACCATCAGGGCCAGCCCGGCACCCACACCGAATTCCCACAGCCGCACCTGGGTGTAGAAATAGGCCTCATGGCGGCCCGCGTCGGCAAGGTAGGCGGACAAGGCGAATGAGCCGGCGGCAGCCACGGCGATTCCCGCCGCGACGATGACCCGGGGCCGGGCCCTCAAACGGACCGCCGCCGTCGCCAGACCCACCATCAGCAGGGGCCAGAGCAGGTAGAACTGTTCTTCCACGGACAGTGACCAGTAGTGCTGTGCAACTGTGGCGGATTCGGTGGATGCCGAATAGTCAACGGCGTTGGCCGCCAAAACCCAGTTCTCGGCATAGAGTGCGCTTGCCAAAACCTGCTGGGCGGTGTCGGTCCATCTGGAAAACGGAAGGATCATCACTGCCGCGATGAGGGATACAACGAGTACCACGAAGGCCGCCGGCAACAGCCGGCGGATACGCCTGGAATAGAAGGCGGCCAAGCGTAGTTTTCCCGTCGCGAAAATCTCTTTCGACAGGTGGGACGTGATGAGGAAGCCTGAAATGACGAAGAACACGTCAACGCCCACGTAGCCGCCGGTTAGCTTGTTGGGCCACACATGGCCCAGAACAACCATCCCAACGGCAATCGCACGCAAAGCCTGAATGTCCGCACGGAAGCCGCTTTTCGGTCGGGACGCGGGTCGCGGGCGGCGTTCTCGCTGGTGGAACTCCGCCCCTTGCCCCAATGGCACAGTTCGACTTGTCGACAAACCCACCCAACTCCTCAGACTTCACAGTAGTGGGTCGCGTATAGCCGGGCCCAAGGTAGCTTATGCCATGGTCCGCTACGCGCCCAAGTTGGAGGCTGGCGGGTCGCCGGTTTTCGCGCTGCCCTAATTGGGTTGACGCCAAAGGAAAGTGTTAACCTTGGCCGATGACTGAGAACATCTATCTCGTTGCCTCCGGTGGGAACCCGAACTATGGCGATGAGCTGATCGTAGCTGCGTGGCTGCGGTTCCTGGCCCGCGTCCGGCCCGACGCATCCGTATGGCTTGACTGCCCCCAGCCCGGTACCGCAAGTGCACTCTTTGCCGGAATCCACCCTGGTTTCCATGCCACGAATACGCTGTGGCGTTCCTGCGCCGAGGCTCCGGATCAGTCTGCCCAGGCCGTGTGGGATCACGTGGTCAACGTCGTCACCCGCGGCGGTACGCCCATGTACGACATCGGGCTCATGACGTTGGGCCAGGCGGACTCGATCCACCTCCTGGGCGGCGGCTATGTCAATGGTGTCTGGCCGGACCATGTAGGGCTGGTAGCGGGAATGGCCGCAGCACGAAACCTGAACGGCTGCAGGCTGGTGGGTTCCGGGCTCGGCCTGATGCCCCCGCCTGAAAACGCGGAACTGCTGGCGAAGACGTTCGCGGACTTCTCGGCGGTCAGCGTTCGCGACGACGCCAGCGCGGCCTTCCTCGGCCTCGAAACGGGACTGGACGATGTCTTCCTGGGCCTTCTCCATGAGCTGCGCCGGAGTACTGAATCGCCACGCGTCCAGTCCCGCGCGAAGGATGTCATGTTGTGCATCCAAAGCGACATGACCGATGAACCCACGTTCTCGCGGCTCAGGGACAAACTGCGGGTTGTTGTCGAAAACGCCCTCGCAAACGGCCTCTCGGTCGGCTACGTGGAGGCGATCCCGGGGTCGGACCGTCGAATGTTCGACGCCCTTGAAGGCCTCATCCCGGAAGAGAACTTCGTCCCGTTCACACAGGTCTGGAGTGACGGATTGCCAGTCCGCCGGGGCCAGCAGTGGTACACGTCCAGGTTCCATCCGCACATGGTTGCGGCGGCCGCGGGCGCTCAGGGCGTGGCCATCGGCATTCTTGACGACTACTACGACATCAAGCATCGCTCGCTGCTGGATCTAGGTTCCGGCTGGACGTACGCCGCCGCAAGCAGCGACGCCGAACTTCCGGAACCGACCGGTTCGCCCGAGTTTGAAGCAACTGCCACCCGGTTGGCGGGCAGCAAGAGAACCGAAGCGCTGGCTTTGTATCCGGTCCGCTAAGGCCTGGACATAACAAAAGGGGGCCCTGCAGGGCCCCCTTTTGTTATGCGGTTATGCGGTCAATGGTTCAGCGGACGCTGCGGGCCATTTTCGGCTTCGGATCGAACTTGATGCCGGCCAGGATCTTTTTTGCAACTCGAAGCTGGAGTCGACGCCCGACGCCGCCCTTGACCATCCAGGCGTACGTTGTGACCACAAACTGCAGCCAGGCGAGCTTGTCATCGTGGTGCCAGCGGTACGACGACTCGTTGCGCGCTCCGTAGAGGAACTTCCAGGCATTCCCGGGGTTCAGGTCGCCGAAGTTCACGCCGCGGTTTTCGGGCATGTCGTGGGTTACCACGCTGTCGATAATCTGTACACCGGGTCCTTCTGCGCTGATCCGGAGAGTGTATTCCATGTCGTCAAACCAGATGAAGTACTCTACCAAGGGCAGTCCGTACTTGGCGATGGACCGGCGGGGAATCAGGACTGAGACGAAGGAACAGTTGGTGATGAGGACCGCCCGTTGGCCCTGTGCGATCAGACGACCCCAGTCCCAGGTGGGGCCTGCGTTGTTCATTTCGCAGATGGAACCGTCGGTGTAGCGGACCAGCGAGCAGCTGTACGGTACGTTCCTTCCGAGCCCCTTCTCAGCTTCCGCGTGCCCGGCCAGAAGCTTCTCCAGGGCGCTTTCCTCGGTGTAGCAGTCATCGTCCATGATCCATACCCAGTCGGCGCCGCGCTCGTAGGCACGCTCCATACCGGCAGCAAAACCGCCGGCACCGCCCGTGTTGGAATCCAGGCGGACGATCTCGACCCGCGGATCGTCATCGTAGACAGCGAGCAGCTGTGGTGTGGAGTCCGTACTGGCGTTGTCGATGACAATCAGCCGGTCAACGGGCCGGCTCTGGGCGAGGATCGAGTCGAGAACCCTTCCGAGCTTGTCAACACGGTTGTAGGTGACGACTACGGCTGCGACCTGGTCGGTCATGCTTTCCATCCTTCGTAAAGTCCTGTGGTCCATTCCCGTGCTTCCGGGAGTTCCTTGAGCGCGGCGATTTTCTGCCGTTGTTCTTCCACGATCTGTTCACGCAACTCCTCCGAGGCCATGATCGCCTTGGTGCGCTGGACAGCTTCCCTGATGAACGCGAGGGGCTGCCTCGGTACCAGGACTTTGTCGGACACAAGGGAAGCCTGTGAGCCGACGTCGGTCGACAGTACCGCCACGTCCTGGGCTGTCGCTTCAAAGGTCGTGAGTGTCAGCCCCTCATTGTCCGAGGAAATCACCAGCAGGTCCGAGTCGGCCAGGGTGTCGTCCACGGAACGCGGCGGCTGACGCAGCTCAAGACAGTCTGAAAGACCGTACTTCGCGACAAGCCGCGAGGTCTCTTCAGCCAGGGCCCCTGATCCGTGCAGGATGAAGCGCACGTCCTGATCGGTGGAGCGCCGGAGCTGCGCGGCATAACGGAGGAAGAGATAAGGGCGTTTCTGCTGGCTGAGCCGGCCCACGAAGGACACCGTAAAGGGCCGCTCCGGGTCCTTTACCGCCTTCGGGGCAGCCGACACCTCGCTGAGTCCGTACAGCGGCGCGAGGGAAACCCGTTCCTTCGGGACGTCCCGCTGCAGGACCATGTAGTCCCTCAGCTGCGGCGAAATGACGTGGTGCATGTCAATGGCATTGGACAGCTTGACGGCCAATTCGACGAAGCCGCCGGTCCGCCACTCGATGACATGCAGCGAGTCGACCGTCCGGATCCCGGGATCCATGGCCTTGAACCATGGGAGACGATGGTACAGCCACCCGTTGTGGTGGACGTGGATACCGCGAACCGAGAACTTCGTCAGCAGTGCCAACAGCAGTTCGGATTCTTCCTCGTCTGAAATGGGAAGGTTCACCGGCAGGACCAGCGCGCCGTCCAGTTCGGGGCGCACAATCCAGGGGTGGGCCGACTCACGGTCAGTCAACACGATGGGCAGGAAGCCGGCCTCGCGGGCCAGCGCGATGGTTTCAATGGCCCATCGTTCCGCCCCTCCCATTTCCAGCCAGTGCAGCCCGAAGATGATTGCCGGCTCGCCGTCTTCGGACGGGCTGCGCAGCGGCGCGGTGGATTCGATCGGAGCCATCCGATGCGGCCGGCGGTTCGGTGTGAGGCGTTTTTCGTGGTAGTCGGTCAGTCCCTGGCGCAGGGCGTCGAAGGCGATCGGCGCTCCAAACCGGGCAAGACGAAGCACTTTGGCTTTTCGGCCCGGGCGGTCGTAGAAGGTTGCTCCCCCTTCGGCGCGTTCCCCGCCCAAATCGATGACGAGGGGAACGACCGGCGAATCGGCAGACGCCGTCGTCGGAACCGTGCTTTTTACGCCAACCGTGCAAACGACGGTACGGTTCGGTTCCCACTCGTGCCGGTGGCAGGCGTAGCCGGTCAGCTGGGGAAACTCGCCGTCCGGTGCTCGGAGGACTATGACCTTGAATTCCCGGCCGGGCTGGATCAGTGAGTGATAGTTCAACCCGCCAACAAGCAGGCCAATTTCCCGATCGGAGAGCCGGGCCTCTCCGCCGGCCAGGCCTGAACCGCCGTCGTCCAAAACTTCGAAGAGCTTACGGGCCCTACTCATCTGCACTCCCTACTGCATTCGTGTTCATGTCAGCCTCGTATCAGCTTTCCCGGAGAAGGCGGACTGCTTCCCCGATTGGCCCGTCTGCAACCTTCTTGCCCTGCCGCAGCACAACGCCCCTGTCACAGACCTTGCTCACCATGTCCAGGTCGTGGCTGACCACGACGAGAGTGCAGCCCGACTCCCGGAGTTCCTGGATGCGCGCCAGGCACTTCTTCTGGAAGGGCTCGTCGCCCACCGAGAGGATTTCGTCGATCAGGAAGACATCCGGGTTCGTGTGCACAGCGACCGAAAAGGCCAGGCGCAGGAACATACCGGATGAGTAGAACTTGACCTCGGTGTCGATGAACTTTCCGATTTCGGAGAACTCGACGATTTCGTCAAAACGCGCTTCTGTTTCCTTCTCGGTCATTCCAAGAAGCACGCCGTTAAGGAACACGTTCTCGCGGCCTGTCAGGTCGGGGTGGAAACCGGCGCCCACCTCAATGAGGCCGGCGACCTTGCCACGGGTCCTGATGCTTCCGCTGTCCGTACTCATAACACCGGAAATGAGTTTGAGCAGGGTCGATTTTCCCGACCCGTTGAAGCCGAGCAGCGCAACCGACTCCCCGACGCCAACAGAAACGTCCACACCATCCAGCGCCATAAACGTCGAGGAAAGATCCCCGCGTCGTCCCTTGAACAGCCACACAACCGTCTCCTTGAGGGACCGTGTGTGCCGAAGGTTAAAGCGTTTCGATACCTTTTCAACAATGATTGCTTCTGCAGCCATCACAACTCCTGCGCAAATCTGCCCTCAAGGCGTCGGAATACGGTCTGGCCAATTGCGAGGAGCGCCAAGGAAATCAGCAACCCGACCGGCAACCACAGCGAAATGAGGTTCTCCGGCATTCTGGCGCCTTCGGCGGCATTCCGCACGGCGCCCGTCGGTGCCCAGAATGCAAAGTGGAACAGTTCGACGGCAATAGTCATCGGGTTGAGTTGGTAGAAGAAGTAGAACGTCTCTCCCAGCGCGTCCCGGACCAGGTACCAGGCGTAAAGAACAGGCGAAAGCCAGGTGGCCATCATGAGCATCAGGTCAACGATATTTTCGGAGTCCCGGAACATCACGTTTGCGGCAGCAAATAGCAGGCCGAGTCCAAGGGACAGCATGGCCACAATGATGAACGCACCAACGGCACCAAGGATCTGCACGATGCTCGGAGTCCAGCCAAAGAAAAAGCATGCCGTGAGGAGGATCAGGAACTGCGGCAGGAAGTGGACCATGGCCACCCAGACGGACGCCACCGGAAAGAGCTCACGGGGGAGGAAGATTTTCTTGACCAGGGCCCCATTCGCGACAATGGACCGCGTTGCGTTGCTGAAGGCTTCCGAAAAGAAGTTCACCAGGATGATGCCCGAGAACATGTAGATGACGAAGTTGGGCTGCTTGTTCAGGCCCAGGAACACTCCGAGGGCGAAATAGAAAACGATGAACTGCACGCCCGGCTTTACGTAGCTCCAGAGCAGGCCCAGCACCGAGCCGCGGTAGCGGACCTTGAGTTCCTTCCGCACAATAAGCCGGAGCAGTTCGCGGCGCCGGAACACGTCGAGGAGGCCGCCGCCCTTGTCGGGAGCAGCCAGTAGCTCAGCGCTCATGCGTCTACCCCTCCGCTTTCAAGGGTTGTTCCACTCTCGAAGTGCGGACGGATTTGGTTGTCAAACATGGTCAGGGCTGAGCCGATTGCCATGTGCATATCGAGGTACTTGTACGTTCCAAGCCGGCCGCCGAACAGCACATCCCTCTCGGCAGCCGCGAGGTCGCGGTACTTGAGCAGGCGTTCGCGATCGGCCGCGGTGTTGATCGGGTAGTAAGGCTCGTCGCCCTTCTCCGCCGCCCGCGAGAACTCCCGCATGATGATGGTCTGCTCACTCTGGTAGTCGCGTTCCGGGTGGAAGTGGCGCGGTTCGATGATGCGCGTGAAGGGGACATCGTCGTCGTTGTAGTTCACGACCGACGTTCCCTGGAAATCGCCGACGTCGAGAACTTCCTCTTCGAAGTCAATGGTCCGCCAGGACAGATCGCCTTCCGAGAAGTCGAAGTACCGGTCCACCGGCCCCGTGTAGATCACCGGGATGTTGCCGACGACCTTGTTCTTGCTGTATTCGTGCGACTCATCGAAGAAGTCGGTGTTGAGCCGGACTTCGATGTTCGGGTTCTCCGCCATCTTCTCGATCCACGCGGTGTAGCCGTTGGTCGGCAGCCCCTCGTACTTGTCGTTGAAGTAGCGGTTGTCGTAGTTGTAGCGCACCGGCAGCCGGGAAATGATTCCTGCGGGCAGGTCCTTGGGATCCGTCTGCCACTGCTTGCCGGTGTAGTGCTTGATGAACGCCTCGTACAGCGGCCGGCCGATGAGCTGGATGCCCTTGTCGTTCAGGTTCTGGGGATCAGTGCCCGCGAGCTCGCCGGCCTGCTCCTGGATGAGGGCCTGGGCCTGCCCCGGAGTCAGGTTGGCACGGAAGAACTGGTTGATCGTGGCGAGGTTGATCGGCAGGGAGTACACCTCGCCCTTGTGGACGCCGTAGACCTTGTGCACGTAGTTGGTGAACGTCGTGAATCGGTTGACATACTCCCACACGCGCTCGTTGGACGTGTGGAACAGGTGGGCGCCGTATCGGTGCACCTCGATGCCGGTCTGCTCTTCCTTTTCGCTGTAGGCATTGCCGCCGATATGGTGGCGGCGGTCGAGGACAACGACCTTCAAGCCCAGCTCAGTGGCGGCCTGTTCTGCGATTGTCAGGCCGAAAAAGCCCGACCCTACGATGACGAGGTCAGCGGTCACAAAATCTCCTGATTCGAATGCGGGCAGCCCAATGTTGTGCATTGGCTGCTGCTCTAGCCTACCCGAGGCTGTACGGCCACCAGTGAATCGCCGGCACGGGCCGGGCTTGTCCACATAGTCGGATGAGGGCGATGACCGGGGGCAGCGCCCGCCGGTAGCTTGGGCAGAAACCGTCTCCTTCCCAAGGGAAAGCCCCCGATGACGCTCCACTGCACGCTGGTCCGCGGACCCGATGCCGGCCGCCCTGGCCCACCACTCGAACTCACCATTGAGGCCGGGCATGGCGCCGACGGCCACCTCGTGCAGCAAGCTCTTGCGGAGCAGTACGGCGCAGGGGAACTGACCGTACGGGGACTGCCTTTAGCCGGCCTGGCTGTCGGAGTTCCTCCGCTTGTTACCGGGGCGGTCATAGTGGACGGTGCGGGAGGCCACCCGGCGGACACCGGCAACGCAACGGATGCTGGCCTGCTGATCGCCGTCCACAGCGGACCTGCGGCCGGGACTGTACTGCCCCTGCGGCGCGGCACCTACCGGATCGGCCGGAGCGGAACTGAAATCGCCCTTCCGGATGCCGCCCTCTCCCGTGAGCATGCCCGGCTGGACGTGACGGACACCGCCATCACCATCACGGACCTTGGCAGCGCCAATGGAACCATCGTGGACGGGAAGAGAGTCAGCCACTCCGCGGTTTCGGCAAATTCGCTGATCAGCTGTGGAAATTCAACGCTATCCATCACCTTTGGCCCCACGCCGGCAGGACTGCTCGCCGAGTGCGAAGCTGCCGGGTCCAGCGTCATGGAGCCTTTGAGAGTCCCGCACAGGGCCGAAGGCGGCAACCGGGGCATTCTATTCCTCACCGCGGCACTGCCGCTGCTCATCGGCATGGGCCTCGCTGTGATCACCGGAATGTGGATGTTCCTCGCCTTCACGGCGGTTTCTGCCGTTTCCGTGCTCGTTCCCATACTGGCGGGCCGCCGCCAGCGATGCCGCCTGAAGGCGTCGGTGGCTGCCGCCGTTGAAGAAGACAAGGAACGACGACGCCGGTCCGCACCGTCCGCCGCTGCGCTAGTCCTCAGGGGGCAAGCGGAACCCGCGGTCGGGACCGGAGGAACAGTGGCACCGGACGATCTTGGGTTGCGCCTGGGACTCGCGGATCAGCAGGCCAACGTCAGCCTGGATCCCGCCGACCCGGATTTCGACGCACCGGCAGCCGGCCGCATGCCGGTCATCCTGCACCTTCCAGATCGGACTTTTGTCCGTGGGCCCCGGCAGGACGTCGCCGGCCTGATCAGGTTCATGGTTATGCAGCTCACAAGCTACCGGAATGCGGCACGGACGCGCATCCTGCTGCAGGGTCGGCCCGAGTCCCTGCCTTTGACCTCCCGGTATCTCACGCCGGTGTCGCTTTCGTCGAACGCCCGGAAGACATCGGACCTGCTGGAGCGCGGCATCGACCGGAGCCGGGAACGGGGCGTGCTGATACTGATCGATGACGTCGATGGCGCGCCCGGAATTTCCGGCATGTCTGCCACCGCGATCAACCGCGGCTGGCACGTTCTTGACTGCACCCGGGATGTCTCCGCGGAGGCGGGCACAGTCATCGAACTTGGCGGAAACATGGCCCGGCTCTGTGGCGGGGACTCCACGCATGACTTCGTACCTGACCTTGTTCCGGAGCGGGTGTTCGACCGGTACTGCCGGGATATGGCACCGGCCCTTGAGCGCAGCCCGGCTACGCCATCAGTGGTGCCGCTGAATTGTTCACTGGCCGATGTCCTGCCTGCGTCGGCAGCGGACACGTCGGTCCGTTGGCTTGGCGGGCGCGGGGCGCCCGGACTGGCCGTGCCCATCGGAAAGTCGGCACAAGGACCCCGCATGCTCGACCTTGAGTCGGACGGTCCGCATCTGCTGGTGGCGGGAACCACCGGTTCCGGAAAATCCGAACTCCTCCGGAGCCTGGCGGCCGGGCTGGCTCTGAGCTTCCCGCCGGATGTGGTCAACCTTCTCTTTTTTGATTTCAAGGGCGGTTCGGGACTGGGACCGCTGACGGGCCTGCCTCATTGTGTGGGTATGCTCACGGACCTCACCCGGGATGAACTGGACCGTTCGCTGATTTCCCTGCGCGCCGAAATCCGGCGCCGGGAGGAATTGCTTTCCGCCGTCCAGGCTCCGGACCTGGCGGGCTACCGGGCGGCAGGTGCCGCCGCCGGTCCGCTCCCCCACCTGGTTCTGATCATCGACGAGTTTCGCATGCTCGTCGAAGACGCCCCCGAAGCGCTGACGGAACTAATGCGGATCGCAGCCATCGGACGATCGCTGGGCACACACCTCATCATGGCCACGCAGCGGCCCCAGGGCGCCCTCACGGCGGACATCCGTGCGAACGTCACCACCAGCATTGCGCTGCGCGTCCAGTCTGAGATGGAATCGTTCGACATCATCAACTCCAGGGTCGCCGCAGGAATCGACGTGGCCACTCCCGGGCGCGCCTATCTCGCCCGCGGCTCCGAGGATCCGGTCGAGTTCCAGACGGCGTCGCTGGCCGGTGCCGCAGCTGACGCGACCGCGTCCGGCGTCAGGGTGTGCCTCGCCGCCGAGGCACTGAGGAAAGCCCCGGAAGGACCTGGCGGGCAACCGAACCCCGACCTGCAGCCTTCGCCGGCGCAGGCCGCAGCCCCCCTGATTGAATCCCTCGTAGAGCTTTGGAACGGCATGGGAGGAACTCCGCCGCACCGCCCTGTGGCCGGCCCGCTGCCCCGGGCGGTCTCCCGCCCCGGAACGCCTGCAGATGACCGGACAGCGGTTCACCCGACATCCGAACCCTTGGTCGTGAGTACGGAAGGCGACCCGTCACCCTGCCTCTGGTCCGTCCAGCTCGGCTTGGCGGACGAGCCGCAGCGGCAGCGCATCTCCCGGCTGACGTGGCAGCCATCAGGCCATGGCCATCTTGCCCTGGTCGGCGGACCGGGCAGCGGGGCGGACGACGCAGTGGGCCTTGCCCTGCAGCAGCTGATCGAACACGTCGAGGAATCGCACCTTTATATACTCGACGCCGGCAATTCGTTCAGCGCGTCACGGGCAGAGCCCCGGGTGGGCGCGGTGGCTGGACTGCATGAACTGCGCCGGGCTGTTCGCATCCTGGAACGTATTGCCCTCGAAATGTCCCTGCGGCTCAGCCGGCGGGCAGAAGCACAGGCGACACCGCTCGTCCTGGTCCTGGCCGGCTGGGGTTCGTGGGTCTCCGCGTTCCGGGCCGGCCCCCTGGCCTGGGCTGAAGACCTGGTCCAGGACATCGTCCGGGACGGCACCAGGGCAGGTGTCACGGTCCTCATTTCCGGGGACCGGGACGTTGTGACCGCCCGCTACTTCGCCGCCGTCCCCAACCGGGCTTTCTTCCCCAATGGCTCCACCGAGGAGAGCCGCCTGGCGTGGCCACGGATCCCTGACGTTCCCCGGATCCGCGGACGGGCGGTGGTGTTCGGCCCGCTCACGGGGAGCCCGGGGTCGGTGGCCCAGTTTTATGCACCGGCCGCAGGGACGGCGGCGAAGACAGCGACAGTAAAGGAACCTGCCGCCCGGCCCTTCAGGGTTGAAGCCCTGCCCACGCGCCTGAGCGTGTCCGATGTCCAGGAACGCACCGCACGCCTGGCAGCGTCACCGTTGTCCGCAGGTGCCGCCACCGGAAGCGCAACCAAACACCGCACAATTGTCATCGGCATCGGCGGTGACGAACTCCTTCCGGCAACTGTCCGGCTTCCGTCCGGATGTGTCCTGCCCGTTCTGGGCGGTCCGGCCTCCGGCAAAAGCTCACTCCTTGCAGCCATCCCCCAGCTAAACCCGCACGTCCCAGGGTGGCTCTTCCCCGGTACTGACGATGCCGCCGACAACTACTGGGCAAGCCTCAGGCTGAGCGCTGATGCCGGCGCATTGAGCAGGGACGCGGTCCTTCTGGTGGATGATGCGGACATGCTGACTCCGGAGGCCACCCGGCATCTGATGGACCTGCACAGCCTGGGGTGGACAGTACTGCTCACCGCCGGGTTCAGCCCGACGCTCGTTCAGCGGGTACCGCTGGCTGCACACGCCCGCGGGCACGGCAACGGAATCCTGATCGCGCCCCGGAACATCATGGACGGCGATTTCTTCGGTGTTCGTTTCGAAGTGGACCCCAACCCGCCGCCCGGGAGGGCGGTCCTCATTTCCGAGGGTCGGGCCACCCCCGTACATCTGGCGGCGGGATCCAGCCCCGGCGTCACAGGGCGGGGGGCGCCCCACCGGCACGCGAGGCGAAGCTGATCACGCTCTTGCGGAACAGCAGCACCACCGCGACGGCGGCCGGAATCAGCATGGCAAGCCCCGCCACAATGTAACCGCCCGTGAGAGTCGGAAATCCGATCGTCAGCACAAACAACTGGGCCACCAGCGCCCCCGCCCGCGGCCAGCGGAATCCACGGAAAAGGAAATAGGCAACGGCAAAAAGCCAGGCAGAAAAGGAAAGGAGGAGCGCCAACGTAAACACGGCACCCCAAAATGAAAGTACCGGCGCCCCGGTGGTCAGTTGCACGGCGTACCAGCCCGCGGCCACAAGGAGGGCCGCCGCTTCAGCGGCGACAATCAGGCTCAGCGCGCTGACTTCCCGCGGCCGGGAGGCCGGAACTCCCCGGGAAACGGAGTGCGGGGAAGCATCCGAACCGTCTGCGGGGCCTGCCCCGCTGGGCTCAGAACTGAAGTCGGAGGGGTTCTCTGGGGGTCTTGACACACTGGCACCATACCGGACATAGTCGACTAGCGGGGAGGGCGCCGGCGACCTATGTGACGTATCGCTCACGCTTAAGAGGCACTTCTTAGACGATTACCCCTTGTTTACACAGCGTTAACATGACACGCTTAATTCAGATGACCAAGGGGACCCGGCAGGGTCCCTTTCTTATGTAGCCTCTAGTGAATATTTTCACAAGTGGCTTTCAACGAGTTCCCAGGAATGGAGTGACTGATCAGCATGGATTGGCGTAACCGCGCAGCGTGCCTCGACAAGGACCCGGAGCTGTTCTTCCCAGTAGGAAACACCGGGCCAGCTCTCCTGCAGATCGAGGAAGCCAAAAGTGTGTGCCGCCGTTGTCCGGTGGTGGACACCTGCCTTCAGTGGGCCCTCGAATCGGGACAGGACGCCGGTGTTTGGGGCGGGATGAGCGAAGACGAGCGCCGCGCACTCAAGCGCCGTGCTGCACGCGCACGTCGCGCCTCCTGACCGGACAGACACTGCATTGGCCTAATTTAGGCAAATAGGAAAGCGGCCGCGGACTTTACAGTCCGCGGCCGCTTTCCTGTTTAAGACCCTGCTACCGCTTTTGCAGGCTCAGGACGATCTGCACGGCGGTTCCGCCGCCCTCGCGGGGCTTCCACTGGATGCTGCCGCCGAGTTCACTGGTCACAAGCGTCCGGACGATCTGTAGTCCCAGGCCCTCCACATGGGGCGTTTCCGGCAGCCCGACTCCATCGTCTGCCACAGTCACAGTCAGGAGCTCGTCCCCGTCATCGCCTTCGGAACGGTCGGCCAGAAGCCAGACAGTTCCGGTCCTCCCCTCCAGACCGTGCTCGACGGCGTTCGTCACAAGTTCGTTGATCACCAGAGCAAGCGGGGTGGCGAAATCGCTGGGCAGCTCTCCGAAGAGCCCGGACCTGGCCGTCTTGACCTGCTGAGAGGGCGAAGCGACTTCGGCAGAGAGACGGAACTGGCGGCCGATCAGTTCATCAAAGTCAACGCTTTGCGTCAGTCCCTGGGACAGGGTCTCGTGGACGAGGGCAA
Source organism: Arthrobacter sp. Y81 (assembly GCF_002929335.1). Taxonomy (GTDB): domain Bacteria; phylum Actinomycetota; class Actinomycetes; order Actinomycetales; family Micrococcaceae; genus Arthrobacter. The sequence goes on along the minus strand of NZ_PJIL01000001.1, from coordinate 457,562 downwards.
TCGTGGCGACTCTCCGCATGGCCTGCTCGAGGCCCTGTTTGGCCTCATCGCTGACCATCCGGCGCGACTGCATCCTCAGCAGGGCAGCCACCGTCTGGAGGTTGTTCTTCACCCGGTGATGGATCTCCCGGATGGTGGCGTCCTTGGTCACCAGTTCCATTTCGCGGCGCCGCAGCTCGGAGACGTCACGGCAGAGCACCAGGGCCCCGAACCGCTGCTGTTCGTCGCGCAGCGGGATGGCCCGAAGGGAAAGGCTGACCCCACGGGATTCGATTTCGCTGCGCCACGGCATCCGGCCTGTCACCACAAGCGGGAGCGTTTCGTCCACCATGCGACGGTCCCGCAGCAGTCCCGCTGTGACTTCGGCAAGCGACCTGCCTTCGAGGGACTCCCCATCACCCAGGCGCCGGAATGCGGAGACGCCGTTCGGACTGGCGTACTGCACGATGCCGTCTGCATCCAGCCGGATGAGGCCGTCACCCACACGTGGAGCGCCGCGGCGGGATCCGGTGGGCGACGCAAAGTCGGGCCAGAGGCCGAGCGTTCCCATCCGGAGCAGATCGTAGGCACACTGGCGGTAGGTCAGTTCGAGCCTGGAAGGCATCCGTGAACTGGACAGATCCATGTGGGTGGTCACAACGGCCAGGGTCCGGCCGTTCCTGACCATGGGCACAGCTTCGACCCTGAGGGCCATGTCGCTGCTCCAGTTGGTTTCGCTGGAGCGCTCAATCGTGCGGCTACCCCAGGCCTTGTCCACCAGCGGCTGCAGGTCCGACCTGATCCCCTCCCCCACGAAGTCGGCGTGGAACACCGTGTGCGTGGTGGAGGGGCGGACGTGGGCCAGCGCCACGTACCCGAACTCAGGATGCGGAAACCACAATGCCAGGTCAGCGAAGGCAAGGTCGGCGACCATCTGCCAGTCGCCAACCAGGAGGTGCAGCCACTCGGCATCCCCCGGCCCAAAATCAGCGTGTTCCCTGATGGGGTCCGTAAAGATTGCCACTACACCTCCAGATTCGACGCTTGGGACGGGTCCCTAGCGTCGGACGATTGACCTCAAGAGCCTCAATGCTACCGACAGTGACGCCATATCGTCCGCTTCGAGCGAGTTGACCTCGTCAAACATGCTCCTGGCACGGCCGAGCTGTTCGGCATTCAGGCCTTCCCAGTCCAGTACGCGGTCCGCCGCGGGGGTCCCGGACGGCGTCGAGTCAAGGACCGACGTCGTGATGTCCGAAATGGTGGAGTAGAGGTCATCACGCAGGGCAGCGCGGGCCAGCGCCTGCCAGCGGTCCCGCCTCGGGAGCTTCGTGATCCGCTCCAGGAGGGAATCCGCGTGGAAGCGGTCGAACACCGAGTAGTAGACGTGCGCGATGTTTTCCACCGGCTCCGCGCTGACATGGGCGATCTTGGCGATGTCCAGCAGCACAAAGCTTTCGAACAGTTCGGCCCAGCGGTGGGCAAGGTCCTCCGGAAGTTCCCAGCTACGGGCCTTTTCGAGCCACGAAGCCACGCGGGCACGGTCCTCTCCGCGCAGGTAGTCGAGGAGGCGGGCACGCATCGGATCCATCAGCGGCTTGAATTCGCCCACGATCTCGGAGATCGGCCGGGAACCGCTGCCTTGGCTGAGCACCCACCGGACAGCACGGTCCAGGAGCCGCCGGATGTCCAGGTGGACGGTGCTCCAGTGCTCCGTCGGGAAGGACGCGGGCAGTTCGTTGAGCTCGCCCACCATGACGTCAAGCTCGTAGATTTCGCGGAGCGCAACGAAGGCCTTGGCCACCGCGGCTTCGTTGGCTGAGGTCTCTTCAATGGTGCGGAACGCAAACGTGATGCCGCCCAGGTTGATCATGTCGTTCGCCACGACGGTAGCGATGATCTCGCGCCGCAGCGGATGGGTGTCCAGTTCGGCGTCGAACCTCTCCCGAAGCTGTTTGGGGAAGTAGGACCGGAGGGTTTGCCTGAACCACGGATCGTCGGCGAGGTCGCTCTCACGCAGCGCCGTCGCAAGTTCGATCTTCGCGTAGGCCGCCAGCACGGAGAGCTCCGGCGAAGTTAGCCCCTGTCCCTGTTCCAGGCGTTCCCGGAGCGTCGCCGTTGTTGGCAGGGCTTCGAGTTTGCGCTTGAGGTCTGCGGATTTCTCCAGCCAGTCCATGAGCCGCTCGTAGCTGGGGCTCCACTCCGCAACACGGATGCGGTCGTTGAGGAGGAGGATGTTCTGGTCGATGTTGTCTTCGAGCACAAGCCGCCCGACTTCATCCGTCATGGATGCCAGGAAGTCCGCCCGCTCGGCGGACTCGAGCTTGCCGGCTGCGACCATCCGGTCAACAAAGATCTTGATGTTGACTTCATGGTCCGAGCAGTCGACGCCGGCTGAATTGTCGATGGCATCCGTGTTCAGGATGACTCCCTGGAGTGCGGCCTCGATGCGGCCGCGCTGGGTCATACCGAGGTTTCCGCCTTCTCCGACAACCTTGACGCGAAGGTCGCGGCCGTCAACGCGGATCGCATCGTTGGCCTTGTCCCCTACCTCCGCATGCGTTTCGGTGCTTGCCTTGACGTAGGTTCCGATACCGCCGTTGTACAGCAGGTCCGCGGGCGCCAGCAGAATCGCGCGAAGGAGCTCCGGCGGACTCAGCTCCGAGGTGCCGTCCGGCAGTCCCAGGGCCGCCCTGACCTGGTCGGAAACAGGAATGGACTTTGCCTGCCGCACGAAGACGCCGCCGCCTTCGCTGATAAGGGACTTGTCGTAGTCGTCCCAGGAGGACCGGGGCAGGTTGAAGAGCCGCTGCCGCTCGGCGTAGGACACGGCCTCGTCGGGATTCGGATCCAGGAAGATGTGGCGGTGGTCAAACGCCGCGAGCAGCCGGATGTGCTTGGAAAGCAGCATGCCGTTGCCAAAGACATCGCCGGACATGTCGCCGACGCCCACCACGGTGAACGGCTCCGACTGCGTGTCGAGATCCAGTTCGCTGAAGTGGCGCTTGACCGATTCCCACGCACCCCGGGCGGTGATCCCCATGGCCTTGTGGTCGTAGCCCACCGAGCCGCCGGAGGCGAAGGCGTCCCCCAGCCAGAATCCGTATTCGTCCGATAGGCCGTTTGCGATGTCCGAGAACGTTGCCGTTCCCTTATCGGCAGCGACGACGAGGTAAGAGTCGTTGTCGTCGTGGCGGACGACGTCGGCCGGCGGAACCACGGCTTCCCCGTCGGGAGTTGTGATCAGGTTGTCCGTCAGGTCCAGCAGACCGCGGATGAACGTCTTGTAGCTCTCAACGCCCTCCGCCATCCAGGCCGCCCGGTCGGCGGCGGGGTCAGGGAGTTGCTTGGCGAAGAATCCGCCCTTGGCGCCGGTGGGCACAATGACGGCGTTCTTGACTGTCTGTGCCTTAACAAGGCCCAGGATTTCGGTCCGGAAGTCCTCACGCCGGTCGGACCAGCGCAGCCCGCCTCGGGCCACCTTGCCGAAGCGCAGGTGCACGCCCTCCACACGGGGCGAGTAGACCCAAATTTCAAACATCGGGCGCGGGAACGGCAGACCGTCGATGGCGGCCGGATTCAGTTTGAAGCTCAGGTACGGCTTTTGCTGATAGAAGTTGGTCCGCAACGTGGCCTCGATGAGGTTCGCGAAGGTCCGGAGCACACGGTCAGCGTCCAGGGTGGCGACCTGTTCGATGGCGGCAGCCAACTCTGCACGGACCGATGCCTGGCGCTCGGTCCGGACATCGTCCCCGAGGGCGGGGTCAAAGCGGGCCGCGAACAGGGCACTGAGCGCACGTGTCACGTCGGGGTTGGCCAGCAGCGTGTCCGCAATGAAGCCAAACGAATTCGTGTTGCCCATCTGGCGCATGTATTTGGCATAGGCGCGCAGGACCACGATCTGGCTCCAGTGCATGCCCTCGCGCAGGACCAGACGGTCAAAGCTGTCAGACTCGACGGCACCGGAAACGGCGGCGCCAAAGGCTTCCGCAAGCAGCTGGCCCGTTGCCAGCGGGGCCACACCGGCGGGGTACTTCAGGCCCAGGTCGTAGAGGAAGAAGTCCCGCTTGTCCGACGTCTCGATTTCGAACGGCCGTTCATCGAGCACTTCAAGGCCAAGGTTATGGAAGTACGGCAGGATCTGGCTGAGGCTCTTGGGCTCCAGCATGTAGAGCTTGACACGGGCGTCCTCTTCAAGGGTGGCTCCGGCCCCTTCGGGAAGGTAGACGTGGACGCCGGGCCGCTCCGGCCGGCCCTTTTCGGCCAGCTCGGCAGCTGATCCGTACTTCTCGAAGCGGGCAATGTCCGTCAGGGCGTCTTCCACCTCGTAGTCCACGCGGTAGCTGGCCGGAAAAGCTTCGGCCCAGGCCGAAGCAAGGCCCTTGTTGTCATCTTCCGGACCGCTGGCCCGCAGGACTTCCGCGATGCCCTCGCTCCATGATCGCGCAGCCCGGACAAGCCGTTTCTCCAGCTCTTCGGCGTTGACGTCGCTGACGTCGGCGTCCTTGGGCAGCCGGATCCGGAAGAACAGCCTGGCCAGCGCGGATTCGGTCATCCTGGCTTCGTAGTCGATGGAGACGGCGTGGAAGGTCTCGCGCAGTTCCTGCTCGATGCGGAGGCGAACGTTTGTTGTGTACCGGTCACGGGGAAGGTAGACGAGTGCGGACATGAACCGGCCGTAGATATCAGGCCTCAGGAACAGCCGGGTGCGACGCCGTTCCTGCAGCCGCTGGATTCCGGTTGCCGTCGCTGCGAGGTCGGAAACCTCGATCTGGAACAGCTCATCGCGGGGGTAGGTCTCAAGGATGCCCAACAGGTCTTTGCCGGAGTGGGAGTGCGGCGGGAATCCAGCCTTGCGCAGGACGGCTTCAACCTTCTCGCGAACGATCGGGATGTTCCGGACGGAGCCGGCGTAGGCGCTGGTGGCGAACAGGCCGATGAACCGCTGCTCGCCATTGACGTTTCCGGCGGCGTCGAAGCTCTTGACCCCGATGTAGTCGAGGTAGGCCGGGCGGTGGACGGTGGAGCGGGAGTTGGCTTTGGTAATGACCAAAGCGCGCTTTTCACGTGCCTTCTTGCGGCCGGCAACGGTGAGGTGCTGGACGTGGTGTCCGTCCGCACCGCTGCGCAGCAGGCCGAGGCCGCTTTCCTCACGGAGTTCCAGGACATCTTCCCCGGACTCGTTCACCAGGTCGTATTCGCGGTATCCAAGGAAGGTGAAGTTGCCTTCGTCGAGCCAGCGGAGCAGGTCCTGGGCCTGGCGCAACTCCTCGATCTGTGCAGGATTGGCTACGTTGTCCAGGTCTTTGGCGATCTGCAGCGCCTTGTTACGCATCTTCGGCCAGTCTTCGACTGCTGCCCGTACGTCCCCAAGCACGCGTTCAATGCCTTCGATCAGCCGTCCATGCAGTTCCTCGCTGGCAAGGTCGATCTCGACAGCGATCCAGGACTCCATGTGGGAGGCGTTGTCGCCCTGGGCTATCAGGTGTGACAGGCTCGGCATGGCGGCGGTATCGCCGCTGGAAATGCCGATGCTGGACGGGACCCGGTCCACCTTGGTCAGTTGAGCGCTTTCCCGGTTGCGGGTCACAACAAACAACGGGTGGAGGACAAGGTGGATTGCAGAGTTCTGGCGAACGAGCTCAGCGTTGACTGAGTCCACCAGGAAGGGCATATCGTCCGTGACGATGTACACGACGCTTCGGTCGGCTTCGTCCACGATTCTGATGTTGGCCGTGCCCGGAACGCGGACAGCGGCCACTTCGCGGTGGGTTTCAGCGCGGGCGGCCAGGAGGTCAGGCGAATAGGCCCGGCCGTCCTCCTCCGCAAGGTGCTCGTAGTAGTCTCCGAGGTACCCTTCACGGGCTCCGAGTAAAACGGACTGATCCTCCACGCTGGACCCAGACGACATCGACAAACGCCTCCATCAAAAGTTCATAGCTGCCTCTTTGCAGCCCTTATGGCGAGCCTAGCCCTTTAGGCGACGCTTCGCTGTGGAAGTAAAGACAGAGGATCGGCGTTTTCGCTGGACAGGTGCACAAACCAATTCCGCGATTGCCAGACGTAGTCCTGATTGGGGTGCAGCCTCAAGCAGGAGGCACCCGGACAAAAGTGCCGAGTCGCTTGCTGCGCTGTCCGATGGCAGGAACGCGGCGATTGCCGCCGCCGGCCCGTACCTTTCCCAGGCGTCCCTGAGCTGGCGTTCCGGTGACCTCCCGGCGGCCGAGGCTCGGACCTTATTCAGGACTACCCGGGGAACCGCCTGCGGGACCGCGGCCTCAAGCTCGGAAAGGCCGCGGACGAGCCGCGGCACCCCGATGGAGTCAGCCGCCCCGACGGCATAGACGGTATCTGCCAGTTCGAGGCTCCGGAGGGTGGCGGCGTTCCTGCGCGGCGCCATGGTGTCAAAACTGAGTTCCTCGTCTGCCTCAAGGCAGAATCCGGTGTCCACAACGACGTAGTCCGCAATTTCCCGGGCTTTCTCAAACACGACACCAAGGGCAGACGCGCGCAGTTCCGTCCAGCGGTCCGCGCGCGTGATGCCGGTCAGGATCCGGAGCGTCCCGGATTTCAGGGCGACAGGCGTGGCAACCCTTAGCAGCGCGTCGGCATCCAGTTGCCCCAGGTCAGCCAGCCTGCAGGCCTGCGCCAGCCCCGCGGACTCGTCCAGGAGTCCCAGCATGCCCGCCACACTCGCCCCATAGCTGTCAGCGTCGATCAGGAAGACTGAATTGCCCGCTGCAGCCAACTCGCCTGCCATGTTCGCCGCCACGAGCGTCCGGCCGGGCGACCCTGCCGGACCCCAGACGGCAATAAGCTGGCCGGCGCCGGACGGCTCTGCTGAAACGTCGCTTTCCGCACCGGGCTGAGTCCGGATGGCCGCCCCTGTGTCCGCAAATCCGCTGTCACCCGCCTGAAATGGCCTGGGACGGGACCACTGGTCCACCGCGCCGGAGATCCTTCCGGCCAGCGCCGCTGAGTCCACTCCCGCCGGCGCTGCCGTGACGCCGATCGCCGTCAGCCTCGCGGTTTCCGATGCGCTGTCCGTCAGGGCAACGATCACGACGCCGACCGCGGCGAGCCGGTCCACCAGCGAAGCAGTCAGTTCGTCGCTGCCTTCTGCGACGACGGCCGCCCGGGCGAGGCCGCTTTGGCAGGCGGCCAGCAACTCCGTCAGTTCCGAGCACCTCCTGACGACAGTGACCGGTCCGTGCAGTCGTTCCAGGCCGCCCACCAGGTCTTCTCGTGACTGTCCGACCGTGACCACCGGGATGCTCATGGAGTCCCACCGCCAGGGTTCCAGACGACGGAAATCTTGGCTTTGTTCGCCTGGGCGCCCAGCAGCTTCGGCATCTGCTCATCAGTGACGAGCACCAGCACTACTGTGGACCGGGAAGATCCGAGCGTGGTTGTTCCCGGCGTGACTTCAGCAATTTCTGCGCCGGGAAGGAGCAGCTTCGGCTCGCTGAATCCGTTGCGGGCATCAGGCAGGGCGACCCAGGCGTCCACGCGCGAACCGGCGGCGGCCTGCTCCGGCAGGGCTTCGTCTATGGTGATCGCAACCGGCTTGCGGTTCAGAGCGTCGGGCTTGCCCAGGCTTGCCCGTGGCACCAGCTGGTCCGGGCCAATGCGCTGCACGGCGACCATGCCCTCGGGCAGTCCTGCTTCAGCGGTGATGTAGTGCGATTCCACGTCGCCAAGCCTGACCTTCACCCGGTTGACGTTCTCAGCCGTTAGCTTCTCCCCAACTGCTATCGGCCCTTTCGCCGCGTACACCTCAGTGGTTTGGTCGGCGGCACCTACCAGGGACACAACACCCGCCACTGAGGCCAGGACCAGCAGGAATCCGAGCAGAAGCCGGGGATCCTTCCAGGACGGCTTCTTCAGCCGGACCCCTGCGGCTGTTGTGCTTGCACTCATCCGTGTTGCTCCCCCCATCGGTGCTGACCGGACTGCTTCATGCGCCGGACTCCCTCATTGTTACGGCAAAACAGCCGGATCGAAAGTCATAGGATCAAACAACGCCAAACTGTGGATAACCGCACCACTTGACGCCACTGGTGGCAAAATAGAAGCATGCCCCGATTCCTAACCCTCGCAGACGTAGCCGAACAGCTGCAGATCAATTCCCCGGCAGCCTATGCGTTGGTCCGCAGCGGCGAACTCAAGGCCATCCAGGTGGGCGGACGCGGGCAGTGGCGAGTGGAGGAAAAGATGCTGGAGCAGTACATCGAAGAGCGTTATGCGGAGGCGGACCGCATGATCCAGCAAGCGAAGTCCAAGTCCTCCTGAGACCTAAGTACGCCTGAGGCACGGACGCAGGCGCGCGCATCCCGCCCTGCCGCCAATTCGGCCTGCAGCCCGGCAACTGGGGTGTGCGTTCAGAGCTCCGCGCCGCGCAAGGACCGCAACGCACCGAGCGAGGCAAATGGAACCGTGGCCAATTGGCTGACGTTGGCCGCGCGGCGGGCCTCCCCTGGCCGGGTTACAGCCAGGTCGAAATAGTCCCGCCCCACGCGGTCGATGACACCGCTGAGTCCGGCCACGCCCTCCGCACCGCCGATCAGGAAAACTGACAGACCAGTTCTGTCGCGCGCCAGACCACGAAGTGCGCTGGCCAGGCCCAGTTTTCGCCGGACAGAGGATGGCTCCGCGACAGCGAGCCTCCCCAGGCCCTGGTACCGCGAGACCGCAGCGTACGGAATCAGCACCTGGTGATACGGATCGCTGAGCACCAGGCTCTCTGCGCCCACGTGGCTCAGCGTTCCGTCGAACACTGACCCGGACGCCAGATGGACACCAACCCTGAGCCCGAAGGATCCGCGCAACCTGTCGGCCAGTTCCACACCTGCCACGTCCGCCCGCGACCGCTCAGCAATTTCCGCTTCGACCTCCAGCCGGTCAACTGATGCCAGCTGCGCCTCCATGTCATCAAACAGGGCATCCCAACGCATGCCGCAAATCTAGGCCCGCTCGGGGCCGGGGTCAATTCAATGCCGGACCCGGGACGAAAAAAACAAATCACTGGACAAAAACCGGCGAGTGAGTTCAAACTCTACTTAGATACATCAAACAACATCAAACTGCATCAAAAAGCTTCGAGGAGTAGGATCATGGAGGGTTCGCAGCGCAGACCACTCGGCTCGGACGCGGCATTGGCAGCAGCGATTCTTCTTCTGGGTACTCTCCTGGCGGGGACCGGCGTGTCGCTGATGGAGCGGTGGCAGCGGTCAGCGGAAAGGGGCCAGTCGCTGGCCTTTGAAGACCTGCTGGGAATTGCCGTCAACACGATGGGACTCATCATCGTGGCCTGGTGGTTCTTGTCGATGCTGATCGCTCTTGCCTCCGCCGCGCTCGAGCGCACCGGCAACGGCCGGGCCGCGGCAATCACCGGCAAATTCAGCCCGGCTTTCATGCGCCGGCTCGCCCTCGCCGCAGTCGGTTTGCAGCTGCTGGGCGCACCGCTTGCCCATGGCGCCACGGACCCCGGGGTGCCGCCGCCGAGTCCAACATCCGGCGCGGCTATTGCTGCGGTATGGGCGCCAACGGAAAAGGCAGCTGGAGGAGCCAGTGCGTTTCCGCCAGAGCCGGCCGCACTCACCACCGCAGTGGTTGGCGGGGTAGGCGGTGCAGCATCCATTTCCGTTTTGCCGGCAACCTCAGCGTCCGGTGACAGCCTGGATCCGCGGTGGAAACCAAGCGCTCCCGTCGTGGATCCAGGTCCGCTCGCGGCTCAACCCGTGAGGTCCGCCCGGCAGCAACCAGCCTCGGAAGCCGGCTCCGTCACAGTCGTGGCCGGGGACTCGCTGTGGAGTATCGCAGCCAGGGGTCTGGGTGGCTCCCCCGCTTCTGACGTAGACGTCGCCCTGGAATGGCCACGTTGGTATCAGGCCAACAGGGCCGTCGTGGGAGACAATCCCGATGTTCTTCTCCCGGGCCAGGTTCTCCGGCCACCGTCCAGCTCCTAATCCGCGGCCGACTTCGAGCAGTCTTCAGATATCCGTCATCAATCAGAGGAAACGTCATGAGCGCATTGCATTTGGTCCCCTCATCTCCTGCGACGGGCCGGTCCGTTCCGGGAGTCCCGCCGGTCCGCAGGCTGGCGGCGGTCCCTGAACCGGTCAGCATCCCGCCTGCGGGTCCGCGCCCTGCTGGCGCTCCTCCTGCGCCGGGCCCGGCCGGCCCGGCTCGATCGGCCGGCAACCTGCGGACCCTCAAGGCTGTGGGTGAGAGCAGGGAGGTTTGCGCGATCGCCCGCGGTACCGTGCAGGCCGCCATCGAAGTATTGGCCGGAACGCGTCCGATCCAGCAGCTCTCGCGGCGCCTGGACCAACGCTGCCTGGCCTCGCTGCAGCACCGGGCCGCGCTTACCCGCCGGCTCGCGTCCGGGTCCTCACCGACGGCAGGCCGCCTGCACCGTAATCCGGCTGTCCGGTCGGTCCGCGCCTGCGAAGTCGCGGACGGAATCTACGAGGCAAGCGCCGTCGTGGTGGACGAACTGAGGGTCCGCGCGGTGGCAGTGAGACTTGAGCGCAGCAACCAGGTATGGCGGGTAACGGCGCTGGAAATCGGCTGACTCATCAGCTTTGAGCCGACTCGCGCCGCCCTCCGCCAATCCAAACTGTCCGGACAAGAGTGGATACAGGTAAGGGCCGGAACAATTGTTCCGGCCCTTACCTGTATCTCAGCTGGCTGCGGTTTCGGCAGTCATCAGTTCCTAGCGCTTCTTCTTTTTCGGCGCCTGTTTCCGGGCACCGTCCTGGGCCGCAGCCTTCGCCGGATTTCCCGAACGGCCCGAGGGCCTACCCTCGATACGGGTCTGGCTGGCGCCGTCTTCGCCCGGTGCGGTGTACTGCAGCTGGGCGGGCTTTTCCGGGGCTTCCAGGCCTGCTGCGCGGATCTGCGGCTCGTGGTGCTCCGTGTGTTCCCCGACGGTGTCGGCAACCACGACGTCCTCCGCGGGAGTCACCTCGACCTCCAGGTTGAACAGGAAGCCGACGCTTTCCTCCCTGATGGCCTCCATCATGGCTTGGAACATGATGAATCCCTCGCGCTGGTATTCAACGAGCGGGTCGCGCTGGGCCATGGCACGGAGGCCGATGCCTTCCTTGAGGTAGTCCATCTCGTAGAGATGTTCCTGCCACTTCCGGCCGATCACGGACAGCACTACGCGGCGTTCCAGTTCGCGCATGCTCTCGGATCCGATGGCCTCTTCCCTGGCCTGGTAGACCAGGCGTGCATCGGAAAGGATCTCTTCCTTCAGGAAGTCCACGGTGATGCGGGACTTGCCGCCAGCTTCGTCAATGACGTCGTGGGACGTGATGCTGACGGGGTACAGCGTCTTGAGGTTGGTCCACAGCTGGTTGAAGTCCCAGTCGTCCCCGGTGCCTTCGGCAGTGGCTTCGTCGATGAGGGCGGTGATCGTGTCCTCAAGGAAGAACTGCACCTTCTCGTGCAGGTCATCGCCCTCGAGGATGCGGCGGCGGTCCCCGTAGATGGCTTCACGCTGGCGGTTCAGGACGTCGTCGTACTTCAGGACGTTCTTGCGCTGTTCCGCGTTGCGGCCTTCGACCTGGCCCTGTGCCGATGCAATGGCACGGGACACCAGCTTCGATTCCAGGGCGACATCGTCCGGCACCGAACTGTTCATAAGCCGCTCGGCTGCGCCCGAATTGAACAAACGCATCAGGTCATCCGTCAGGGACAGGTAGAACCGGGACTCGCCGGGGTCGCCCTGGCGTCCGGAGCGGCCGCGGAGCTGGTTGTCGATGCGGCGCGACTCGTGGCGTTCGGTGCCCAGGACGTAGAGCCCGCCGAGGTCCAGAACTTCCTCGTGCTCATCCTTGACGGCCTGTTTGGCTGCTTCGAGCGCCGCAGGCCAGGCGGCCTCGTACTCGTCCGAGTTTTCTTCCGGATCCAGGCCCTTGGCGGCCAGTTCGGCGACTGCGGTGAATTCGGCGTTTCCGCCCAGCATGATGTCGGTACCGCGACCGGCCATGTTCGTGGCGACGGTCACGGCGCCCTTGCGGCCGGCCTGCGCGACGATCGCGGCTTCACGGGCGTGGTTCTTCGCGTTCAGGACCTCGTGCCGGATGCCTTCCTTGGCCAGCAGCCGGGAAAGGTATTCGCTCTTCTCCACGCTGGTGGTTCCCACCAGCACCGGCTGGCCTTTTTCGTGGCGCTCGGCGATGTCCTTGACGACTGCGTCAAACTTGACCGCCTCGTTCTTGTACACCAGGTCCGACTGGTCGAGGCGCTGCATGTCCCGGTTGGTGGGGATGGCCACCACTCCGAGCTTGTAGGTGCCCATGAACTCCGCGGCTTCGGTCTCGGCGGTGCCGGTCATGCCCGAAAGCTTGTCGTACATGCGGAAGTAGTTCTGCAGCGTGACGGTCGCCAAGGTCTGGTTTTCCGCCTTGATCTCGACGGCTTCCTTGGCCTCGATTGCCTGGTGCATTCCCTCGTTGTAACGCCGTCCGGCCAGGATGCGGCCGGTGTGCTCATCGACGATCAGGACCTCGCCGTCGAGGATAACGTAGTCCTTGTCCCGCTTGAAGAGTTCCTTGGCCTTGATGGCGTTGTTCAGGAAGCCGATCAGCGGCGTGTTGGCCGACTCGTAGAGGTTGTGGATGCCGAGGTAGTCCTCGACCTTTTCGATGCCCGCTTCGAGGACACCTACGGTGCGCTTCTTCTCGTCGACCTCGTAGTCGGTGTCGGCCTTGAGCCGCTGGACCACCTTGGCGAATTCGCTGTACCAGCGGTTCGTGTCGCCCTGGGCAGGACCGGAAATGATGAGCGGGGTACGGGCCTCGTCGATGAGGATGGAGTCGACTTCGTCAACGATGGCGAAGTGGTGGCCGCGCTGGACCAGTTCTGACTTGTCCCAGGCCATGTTGTCGCGCAGGTAGTCAAAGCCGAATTCGTTGTTGGTGCCGTAGGTGATGTCCGCGGCGTACTGCTCGCGGCGCACGGCGGGGTCCTGGTTGGAGAGGATGCAGCCGCTGCTCAGGCCGAGGAACCGGTAAACGCGGCCCATAAGGTCGGACTGGTATTCGGCGAGGTAGTCGTTCACCGTGATGACGTGGACACCCTTGCCGGCGAGGGCATTGAGGTAGGCCGGAGCGGTGGCCACCAGGGTCTTGCCTTCACCGGTCTTCATTTCGGCGATGTTGCCCAGGTGCAGGGCGGCGCCGCCCATCATCTGGACGTCGAAGTGGCGCATTCCCAGCGTTCGTGACGAGGCTTCGCGCACCGCAGCGAAAGCCTCCGGCAGGAGATCATCCAGCTTCTCGCCGTCCTGGTGGCGTTCCCGGAGCCGGTCGGTTTCTTCACGCAGTTCGGCGTCCGTGAAGGTCTTGAGGGAGCTCTCCAGGGCATTGATGGAATCGGCGTAATTCCTCAATTGCCTTAGGGTTTTTTTGTCACCCGTACGGAGAAGTTTTTCGATTAGTGATGCCACGTGAAGTTGCTCCCAGTCTCAAGCTGCCGAATTCTGGCGTGTTCAGTCTACGGGAGAGACGCACGGTGCGTTACGCCTGTTCCCTGAGAGCGGATGCACCCGTTCCGGTTGCAGCGACTGCCTCGGCGAGTGCCGGCCCCAAGTCGCCGGCCGGCGAGACCACCACATGGTCAAGCTCGAGCCATTCGGCCATCAGTTGGAGTTCTGCGGCCAGTTCGACGGCGGTATCCGCCGGCGCATCCGGTTCGGCGTGCGCTGCCCTCGCCAGGAGGTGGCCGGCCGCCCTGTCAGCCTTCAGGTCGACCCGCGCCACGATGCCGTCCCTCAGCAGGAACGGAAGGACGTAGTATCCGAAACGCCGTTTGGCCTCCGGGGTGTAGATCTCAATCCTGTAGTGGAAGCCGAAGAGCTCCTCCAGCCGCCGCCGCTCAAAGACGAGCGAGTCAAACGGGCTGAGAAGGGCCCGTCCCGTTGCCGCCCGGGGCAATTTGGAGTCGACGTGCCGGTAGACCGGCCTGTTCCAGCCGCGGACAGCGACGGGCTCCAGTGTGCCGAGCTCCACAAGATGCTGCACGGAAATGGCGGCCGCACGCAGAGGGCTCCGAAAGTAGTCAGCGAAGCAGCGCACGGTTCCGATGCCGTGGGCCCTCGCCGCGGCAGCGATGAGCCGGTCCATCGCGGCCGCGGGATCGGCGTCGGCGTCTCCCCCGCCGTCGAGCGGGGAAAAGACCTTCCCCGTGAGTGTGTAGCGGCGTTCGAACTGCTCGGTCCGCGAGGACGCCGAGACGAGCCCTTCCTCGAAAAGGTGTTCCAGGACGCGTTTGACCGCGTTCCAATTCCAGCCCCAGTTGTCCGTCCGCCGGTCCTCGACATGTCCGATCCGGACAGTGAGTTCGGCGGCGGTCAGTGGTTTGCCCTTGGCAAGTTCCTCGAGGACCTTCACGGCCACACCGGAGCGCAGTTCGGGGTCCATAGCCGATGCCCCGACCCACTTCCGGCTCTGCCACAGCAAAAGGTCCGGGAAGTGGTCCGGCCGGATGAAGCTGGCTTCGTGCGCCCAATACTCCATCATCCTGCGCGGATGCTTGGACGCCATCCGGTGCAGAATGGCACGGTCGTAATTTCCGAGCCTGGAGAAGAAGGGCAGATAGTGGCTGCGGGCAAGGACGTTGACGGAGTCAATCTGGACCAGGTGCAGCCGGTCAAAGGTACGGCCCACCGCCCGTGCAGTCACGGGTCCGGCGGGCCGTCCTTTGTCCAATCCCTGGGCTGCCAAAGCGATTCGCCGTGCCTGGTTGAGGCTCAGCGATGCGCTCATGTCAGTCCTTCCTTTGGCTGGTCAACACCAGCTTAGGCGAACACGCTGCTTAGGCGCGTGCAGGTTCATCCTCCGAGCGGTAGGCGAGGATCTTCTCTTCCAAGGGCGCTTCGCCCGGTTCGCAGGTCTGGTCCAGGCTAATGACGCCGTAGGTCCATCCGTCGCGGCGGTACACCACGGACGGCGCTTTGGTCTCCTTGTCCACAAACAGGTAGAAGGAGTGGCCCACAAGTTCCATGTTGTCGACGGCGTCGTCGAGCGTGAGGGATGCCGCAGGGAAAACCTTGCGGCGGATCAGGACCGGTGAGTCGCCTGCCGGGATGTCATTGTCGACGTCGTACGGCGACTTTTCCACCGGCGCCGGCTGTGGCTCCTGGTGGTTGCTGGCCTCAACGTACAGAGGCTCGGTGGTGCTTGCCGGTTCGAGGCTGGCTGTCGCCTCGCGGACGGCTTTCGGGGTGTGCCGCCCGTGGTGGACCTTTTTGCGGTCCTTGGCACGGCGCAGGCGCTCGAGGAGCTTGTTGTAAGCGAGATCGAACGCGGCGAACTTGTCGGCGGCGCTGGCTTCCGCACGGATTACGGGGCCACGGCCCAGGACAGTCAGCTCAACCGTAAGCAAGTCTGCGGTCTGGCGGGCCTTGGTCTCCTTGGACACCTTCGCGTCCACCCTTTGGACCTTGTCGCCCAGCGATGCGATCTTTGAGATCTTCTCGTCGGCGTATTCGCGGAAGCGGTCCGAAACCGTCAAATTCCGTCCGCTGATCATGAACTCCATGGTGCCCTCCAAATGACTTCGGTGACACGACGGCGGCACTTCCCGGGGCCGATCTGACTGACAGTCGAGCCCCTTTCCGAGCCGCTATCGACAGGTACAACTGATCTTGGTACCCACAACCGACGTTAGTTCATCGCTACCCGTTATTCACCTTTTCTTCGTTTTATTTTTTCGGAGTCACGCGTCCTTCCGCGCGGTGGCGCCGGGAGCGGCGGCTGGATCGGCGGAGTCGGGCGGGCGTGTCGCCGCCAGCACAACGGCACCAACGACAATGCCTCCCGCCTGGTGGACTGCCCGCGCAGCCTCTGCCAGCGTGGCGCCCGTGGTGAGGACATCATCCACGATGATGCAGGGTCGCCCCCGGATGTCCGGCTCGAAGAGGGCCGGTCCCGCACGCATCGAGCCGCGGACGCGCTTGACGCGCGCCCCTCGCCCCAGTCCCTTTTGCCCTCCGGCCATCGCGGGAGAAGACACCAGTGCACGGATTCGTTCCGGGAGATCAACGGCAGCCCGTGGTCCTTGGGCGGTTGCCCTCCGCTTGCGGAGGGCGCAGGCAAGGGATCCCGCACCCAGGCCGCCGCTGCGGGCCAGGTTGCGCAGCATGAGGTGCACCGGGCTGAAACCGCGTTTCCGGAATGCGCTGTTGGTGGTGGGAACCGGAATAAGGCAGAATCCCCGCATTGTCCCGGCGGCCCGCTGGATGGCTCTTCCCAGTGCTTTGGACAACACCGACGCGAGCTGGCCCTGGCCGTGTTTCTTGAACGACAGCAGGGCCTGGGCGAGTTCCTCACGATAAACCCCGGCAGCCACGACCGGAAGGATGACCGAACCGTTGACATCCATGAGGGCAGGCGCCTGCCCCTCAGCCCGGAAAGGCGCCTTGGTGAGGGTCCGCACCGCCCGTTCGCAGGGGCCGCAAAGCGAGAAATCTTCCGTTCCGCAACAGACACATTCCACCGGGGCGGCCAACGCCAGGAGTTCGCGGCCCGCACTTGCTGCCCGGTCCGCAGCCCTCGGAAACCACTGTGAGTAGTCGCTGCGGTGCTTTGCCGGCGTCGCGGCAGGCGGCGCCAGATCGGGATCGGGTAGTCGAATCACCTGCTAAGGCTGCATGACTGGACGCCCGGCCAGGAAGCCTGCAAGGTGCCTATGTGGACATCGCGCCTCGGGCCGGCACGCCCTGCGGCGTGCCTGGAAGGTCCGCTGCGTCAGCCCGGGAACGACGGGTCCACTGGTCCCTTCAGCTGGGGTGACCAACCGTTTCCGAGGCGCTGGAAAATACCGTCAGCGGACTGCCCGAAGATTTCCTCCGGTCCGTTGCCGGCGCTAATCGCGGTGAGCCCTGGCCAGGGGGCCAGCTGCTGGGGCTGTGAAGCAGCCAGGGAGAGCAATTCCGGCGTGACGTTGTCGGTGGCCGATCCCTTCATGACCGCGACAGTGGTGTCGCTTACCCAGACACCCTGGTCGGGTTGGCGATCGGTCAGGAGGGTCGTCGGGGCAGTGAGGTCCCGGGGCGTGCCGTCAGCGTTGCGGACGATTCCCGTCACCTGCACGCGGGTTTTCCCGTTTTGCTCGGAAATCACGAGGGCACGCACCCCCTCCCGGGATATTCGGAACTCCTTGACGGTGCGTCCTGCGAGCCACGCGGGTGCCAGCGTCACAGTTGGCATACCGGCACCCTCGACGACGCCGGTGGGGCGGTAGGCGAGGACTTCGGTAGCACCGTTGGCCCCGGGGCCGGCAGTCCAGACCCAGTCCTCCTGGCCGAACGACGGGTGGGTGAGGGTGGAACGCGTAGTCAGCGCCCTCGCGGGCTGCCCCGGCACAATCGAGTACAGCGTTGTCCTGGTGCTGTTGAGGAACGCTATGGACTGTGATGCCGGGGACTCGGCCGGGGAAACCGGATCGAGTGCTCCCACGGACTGGATATCCGGAAGCGGTGAAATCCTGTTGTTCTCGTAGCGGACCAGCTGGCCCTCATTCACGGCAATCTGGCGGGCCGGGACGTTCTTGTCACGGACGGGAGGCAGCACGGACCCGTTGTCCTCGACGCGGACCAGGTCCTGGTTCGCCCTGAGCTCTACGTTGACAACGTCGGGTTGGCCGCGGAAGGTCAGCGCCAGTTGTGTCTGCATCCGCAGCCTGTCTTCGCTGGAAGCTTCCACCAGCTCCTTGGCACTCAGATCCACCTGGGCCGCGCCGGAGACCACCGGAACTGACTCGCGCGCCAGTTTCATCCCCGAGGGGAAGGCGCTGACTACGGCTCCCTTGAGATACGGGGCTGGTCCGCTGAGCAGTGCACTGGTCATCGCCTTGACGGTTTTCTTCTTGATGAACCATCTGACGTCCGGTACCGCGTAGGTGAAGCTCGGATCATAGAAGTAGATGGGGTAGGCACCGTAAATCACCTTGAACGTCTGTTCGGGAATGGCGGTCCCGTCCGGGATTCCGGAGATCCGCCACTCGCCGTCCACCTGCGTCAGGGTGACCTGGACAGTTTCTTTGGTGCCCTCGGGAAACTGCGTGGCGATGCCGTCTGCATCGACGGAGTACGCCACATCAAGCTCGTAGTTGTACACGTTCTCGACGCCGGTCCGGATTACCTTGGTTGAGCGGAAAACCAGTGTCCTCTGGTCCGGCTTCCAGGCCACGGACTCGGCCTGGGTCAGGTACTCCCGCGCCACCGCATAGTCGTCTTCGTAGCCACTCCCCGCCAGATAGAAGTCATCGATGATGGATTCGGGAGCGGCGCCTTCCCGCGGAGCCACCGGAAAGAAAACGGGTGCGTTGTTGGGCTTGCCCGCGCTCTCATCCGTGCTTTTCCCGACGGGTCCGGAGCGCGGAATCTGGGCGCAGGAGGTCAGCAGCAGGAGCAGCACCGCCAAGAGAGCGGCGGCACCGGTGCCTGGCCTTCGTGATGTGGCGTTCATTCCGCTTCGTCCCCGCCCGTGTCGTGCGTCGCGACCGGCGAGGCAGCCGATGGCTTGACCGGCCCCGGCTCCGCAGCCTGGACGGCGCCTTCGGAGTCCGGCGCCGCGACGGTTCCAAGGATCAGCATGGTGCCCTGGCCGGTGCCAGGGAGTGCGACGTCGGCAGGTTCCAGCTGGAGCGGCGACTTGGAGATGGCCTCGCCCTGCTTCAGCGGCAGTGTCAGCCTGAAATTTGATCCTGTTCCTTTGCTGCCCCAGGCCTGAAGCCATCCGTTGTGGAGTTTTGTGTCTTCCGCGGCAATGGAAAGGCCCAAACCGCTGCCGCCGGTGGTGCGCGCCCGTGCAGGGTCCGCCCGCCAGAACCGGTCAAAGACCCGAGCGGCCTCGGACTGTGTCATGCCGATCCCGTGGTCGCGGACTGCGACGGCCACGGCGGTATCGTTCGCAGCGACGGAGATATTGACCGGGTTGCCTTCGCTGTGTTCAAGCGCGTTGAGCACCAGGTTGCGAAGGATTCGCTCGATCCGCCGGTCGTCCATCTCCACCACGATGCTCTTTTCCCGGGAATTGATGGTGACGTCCGAACCGTATTCGGCGGCGACGGGTCCGGCGTCCTCCACGACATTCGCGATGAGCTGCAGGATATCGGTGGGCTCGGCGTCGAGCACGGCCACGCCCGCGTCGAACCGGGAAATCTCCAGGAGGTCAGCCAGAAGGGACTGGAAGCGTTCCACCTGGTTGTACAGGAGCTCGGCCGAGCGCTTGTTGATCGGGTCGAAATCATGGCGTGCGTCGTACAGCACTTCGGCGGCCATCCGCACGGTGGTGAGTGGCGTGCGAAGCTCGTGGGACACATCGGAGACGAAGCGCTGCTGCATTTGCGAGAGCGTGGCCAGCTGCGTGATCTGTTCCTGCAGGCTGGCGGCCATGTGGTTGAACGATGCGCCCAGCCGGGCCACCTCGTCCTCGCCCTTGACCACCATCCGCTCCTGCAGTTGGCCGGCCGCCAGTTTCTCGGAGACGACGGCTGCATGGCTGACCGGGCTGACCACGTTCCGGGTCACATACCAGGCAATGGCCCCAATGATCAGGACCAACACCGCCCCGCCGGCCAGCAGGACGTTCTGTATTTCGTTGAGCGTTTTCTGCGCGGTGTTCAGGTCGTAGATAAGGTACAGCTCATACACGGTGCCGTTGAACGTGACTTTGTTGCCCACGGCAATGCCCGGCCGGTCCTCAGTGCCTACCGGGAACTCGGTGGATGCCCAGAACTGGTCCTTGCCGGATTCCTGAACGGCTTTCCGCAATTCGGGCGGGATGACGCTGACGGTGAGCTGGTCCGATGCCCGTGATTCCACCCAGCGGTTGCGAGGTTTGGTCTGTTCCGGCATCGCTTCAAAGACATATCGACGCTGGATCACGTTCCCGCGCCCCTCAACGGCGTTTAGCGTGTCGTAGACGAGTGTAATAACGCTCGACTGGTCGGTGACCTGGGCGCCATCAAACGTGTCCTGGACCTGTTTGACGTTGTACAGCGTCTCCGATTCCGCCTGGGTCAACCGTTCCTGGAACAAGTTGTTGGCGATCTGGTTCGACAAGTACGCGCCCACCACGGCGAACGAACCAATCGAGAGCAGCAGCGTGGTGAGGACTGTCCGGAACTGCAGGGACCTGCGCCAACGCCGGTGCAACGCCCGCAGCAGGAACCGGACACCGGGCAAGAGCCGGATCAGCCCGGTTCGGACGAGCCGCGAGACCCGGAGTCCAACGATCCGGGCACGGCGTACCCAGATGCGGGTTCGGAACGGCAGTCCGGAGAGCACACCGGCCATTGCATCGGTATGCTCCGGAGCACCGTGGACGTGGGCGTAGTCCGTTTTTGGCGGGCGGGCTACCTCCGGCTCGCCGCCGGCTTCGCCGCTGGACGGGTCAGGAACCTGCTTTGTAGCCGACACCACGGACCGTCAAGACAACTTCGGGGGCTTCAGGGTCGCGTTCGATCTTTGACCTCAGCCGCTGGACATGGACGTTCACAAGGCGCGTGTCTGCCGCGTGCCGGTATCCCCAGACCTGCTCCAGCAGCAGTTCGCGGGTGAAGACCTGCCACGGTTTGCGGGCGAGTGCAACGAGCAGGTCAAACTCCAGGGGCGTCAGCGAGATGCGTTCGTCGTTGCGGCTCACCAAGTGCCCGGCCACGTCAATGGTGATGTCAGCAATCCGCAGTGTTTCAGGGGCCTTTTGGTCACCCGGACGGAGTCTCGCCCTAACCCGCGCAACCAATTCGGCCGGCTTGAACGGTTTGGGCACGTAGTCGTCGGCGCCGGATTCCAGGCCGCGGACCACATCCGAGGTATCCGACTTCGCGGTCAGCATGACGATGGGCGAATCCGACTCAGCGCGGATCTGCCGGCACACTTCAATGCCGTCCATGCCAGGAAGCATCAGGTCCAACAGCACGAGGTCCGGCTTCGAGGAACGAAAGACTTCCAGCGCCTGTGCCCCGTCTGCGCAAAAGACCGGCTCGAAGCCGTCGTTGCGCAAAACAATTCCGATCATCTCGGCCAGCGCCTCGTCATCGTCCACTACCAGAATGCGTGCCTTCATAGTTATATATTCGCCTATTGAATGGGCTTTGTCCCGTTGAGGGCCGACACGGCATGGCGCGGTCACCTGCCGGGCCGGACGCGGAACGGTGGCCGGACCGGCGCCACACCGCGAAGAATCAGCCCGAGGCTATGAGGCATGCGGGCAAAACTATAGGCTGGGAGCGGGCCGGACGGTGCAGGACACCGCCGGTCCGGAGCGTCGGGCCGGAGTTTCGGCCGGGCTGCTCGCGGACAGCATCTTTTGGGGAGGAACAGGTTGTCAGAGCAGGATCCGAACGCGCGGCCCCGGGAGGGGCAGCCGCAGCCGGTGGAGCCACCCGCAGGGGGCGCACCGCAGCAGTGGCCCGCACCGCAGCCGCCCCACCAGGGAAGCCAATCGCAGTGGAACCCGCCGCAGGGTAACTCCGGCGGAAACCAGCCGCAGTGGGGGGCGCCGCAATGGAACACGCAGCAGCCCGGTCACGGCGGACAGCCGCAGTGGGGTTCCCCCTACCCGGGGCCACAGCCTTCCTTCAATCAGCCGGGGTACATTCAGCCGGGGTATGTCGCCCCGCCGAAGCCCGGGATAGTTCCGCTGCGACCGCTGATGTTCGGCGAAATCCTGGACGGCTCGTTTCAGACCATCAGGCGCAACGCCGCAGCGATGCTGGGGGCGGGCCTCCTGGCACAGGCCCTGGGAACCTTTGCCGGTGCGCTCGCGGCGGCACAAGCCGGATCGGACGGCGAGTCCCTCGGGCTGTGGCTGGAAAGCCTGAGCCCAACGGAAATGGTCGGCCTGGGCCTCGGCGTCCTGGCCGGTGCCGTCATTCTCGGACTGGTGTCCGTCTTTATCTCGCTTGTGCTTCAGGGCGTGATGGTGGTTCCCGTGGCCCGGTCCGTTCTTAATTGGCGCACCGGTTTTAAGGAGATGTGGTCACTGTCGCGGTCCAGGATCGGCTCATTGCTCGGGCTTGGCGGGCTCATGATCCTGGCCAGTGTCGCCGTCGTCGCCGTACTGGTGGGCGGGACCTGGCTCCTGGCAGATTCCATGGGCGGAATGTCTGCGCTCATCATCGTCCCCCTGTTCCTCGGCACCATAGTGACCGTGCTGTTGCTCTCCATCCGGTTCCTCGTGACGCCGGCTGCGATTGTCGTCGAGGAACTGGACGTACTTGACGGCCTCCGAAGGTCCTGGCAGCTGACTCGGCACAACTGGTGGCGGATCTTCGGCATCACGCTGGTCGTTTCACTCCTCATCGGCATTATCAGCCAGATTGTCCTGATCCCCATCAGCCTCGTTTCCGGCGGATTTTCCTCCGTCGTCGCGCCCCATGGCGGCGACGACGCGCAACGTGCCCTTGCAGTGGGCGTCGGAATCGCGTCACTCATCGTCTCGGCTCTCGTAGGGGCAGTGGCGTACGCCTTCCAAACCTCCGTGATGGGCCTGTTGTACATGGACCTTCGGATGCGCAAGGAAGGACTCGACCTCGCCCTTCTCCGGCTGCTGGAATCAAGCACGGACGCCAACGGCGTCCCCGGACGCGGCATCGCCCCGGAGGGGAACGCGGGCCGCCCTGCTCCCGGCGGCTGGTCCCACGCCCCCTACGGCCCACCACCGGGCTCCGGCCCACCATCGGGCTACGGCCCACCACCGGGCTCCGGCCCACCTCCGGGCTCCGGATGAGCCGGCCGGCCCTTTCCGAGGCGGCATCCGCGGTGGGTACGGTCCTGCATTCGGCCGCCGGCCGGACGCCAGCTGAACCTCCAGTGGAGCCCGACAGGCAGGAGGCCAGCAGGTGGGCCGCCGAAGAACTGTCCAAGCCCGTGTACCGGGACGCACAACCGGACTGGCTGACCGATCTGTGGCGGCAATTCACGGACTGGCTCCGATCGCTCAATAGCGGCGACCCCGCAATTGACAGCGGCGTCGCCGTACCGGCCATCGGGGTGACCATCGTGATCCTCATTGCAGTGGCCATCCTCCTCGCGCGCCCCCGGCTGAACGCCCGCCGCCGCCCGGCCGGAGACGTCGTCGACGCCGATCCCTCCATCAGCCCGGCGGAATACCGGCGGCTCGCGGCAGCCGCGGCAGCACGCTCCGACTGGCGAACCGCCGTCGTCGAACAGTTCAGGGCCATCGTCCGGTCCGCTGAGGAGCGAACGGTGATCGACCCGCTGCCGGGCCGGACGGCGGACGAGGTGGCCGGCCAGCTGGCCGGCGCCTTCGGCGGCTGTGCCGCGCAGCTGCGCCGGGCCGCCGATCAATTCGACGCTGTTCGGTACGGCAGCGAGGACGCCACCGCCAGGGATCACGCCGACATGGTGGGGCTGGATCAGCTTCTCGAATCCGCAAAGCCCGACTTTGGCCGGCCGGCCGCGGACCGCCTGGCGCTGCCGTTATGAGGCCCGTACTTGAGTCGGAGAGCCGGCCTGCATCGCCGGGGCCTGCCGCTGGAAATGGCCTCGCCGGCCAAACCATCAGGGCATGGATCCGCCGGCACCGTACGTGGACCTTCATCGGCATGGTCTTCGCGCTGGGTGTGGCGCTGACAATTTTTGCCCAGCTTTCGCCCCGCGGCGACACCGTTGCCCTGTCCACGCGAAACGCAGCCCCGGACGGGGCGAGGGCCGTAGCCGAAATACTGGGAAACCAGGGCGTGGAGGTCCGCCAGACCGACAACTTCGCGGCAACGATGTCCGCCCTGGACAGTACGTCCGAGCACAGTGCGTTCGGGGACACGTCCGAGGACAGTGGGGACAGCAGCGGAACAACTTTGCTCCTCTACGACCGAAACGGCTACCTGGACCGCGAACAGCTTCAGGATTTGCAGCAGGCCACGGACAGGCTGGTCGTGGTGACTCCCAGGCTGAACGCGCTCAGCGCCCTCGGCGGTGACATCCGCCCCGCCGGAGTTGTCCCGGCGGGGGTTGCCACGCTGGATCCCGGCTGCGGGACGGATGATCCCGCCACCGCCGGAGCGGTCACTGCGGAGTCCGCGTACCTCTACCAGGCCGACCGCCCTTGCTATGAGCCCTCGGAAGGCCTTGGCGGGCTGTATGCAACCAGCGACGACGGCCGGCTGGTGGTGCTGGGCAGTACGCAGATCATCAGTAACGGCCGGCTCGATGAACAAGGCAACGCCGCGCTTGTGCTGCGGACCCTCGGGGGCTCGGACCATCTTGTCTGGTATCTCCCCGGCATTGCGGATGTCACCACTGCGGACGCGCCGAAGACCCTGGATGAGCTGGCCCCGCCGTGGGTGGCCTTCCTCGGCCCGTGGCTTGCCCTGGTGGCGGTGCTGGCGATGGTCTGGCGGGGTCGCCGGCTGGGGCCACTGGTCTTCGAGCCGCTGCCGGTCGTGGTCAAGGCCGTTGAGACCGCCGAGGGCCGCGCCCGGCTATACCATGACTCCCACGCCGTGGACCGGGCGGCCGACAACCTCAGGGCGGGCACGCTGGTCCGGCTCGCGCGGGTCCTCCGGCTGGGACCGGACGCTGAGTCTACGGCCATCGTCGACGCCGCAGCCCGGCACCTTGGGCGCCCGGCTGAACAGACGGCCCGCGTGCTGGAGGCCCGTCCCCGAACTGAAAGCGAGCTGGTCCGTTGGGCCCAGCAGCTGGACACCCTAGAGAAAGAGGTAACCGCCCGATGAGTGAGCAGACCAACGGATTCATTCAGGGCGGCCCCGGCGGCCCTGCCCTTGCAACGGCGGAGGCCACCACCGGCACGGATCCCGTCCGACAGGCCCTGCTCGATGTGCGTCACGAGGTCGCAAAGGCAGTGGTTGGCCAGGACGCCACCGTCACGGGGCTGCTGATCGCCCTGCTGTGCCGCGGGCACGTGCTGCTCGAAGGGGTTCCCGGTGTGGCCAAGACCTTGCTGGTCCGCACGCTGTCCGCGGCCCTGAGCCTGGACACCAAGCGCGTCCAGTTCACCCCGGACCTGATGCCCGGCGACATCACCGGCTCGCTGGTCTTCGACTCCCGGACCTCCGAATTTAGCTTCCGGGAAGGCCCGGTTTTCACCAACATCCTGCTGGCAGATGAAATCAACAGGACGCCGCCGAAGACGCAGGCGTCCCTGCTGGAAGCCATGGAGGAACGCCAGGTATCGGCGGACGGTGTCTCTCGGCCGCTTCCCGTGCCGTTCATCGTCGCTGCCACCCAGAACCCGGTGGAGTACGAGGGCACCTATCCCCTGCCCGAAGCCCAGCTGGACCGTTTCCTGCTCAAGCTCGCCATGCCGCTGCCGGGGCGGGCGGACGAAATTGAGGTCATCCGCAGGCATGCGGCCGGCTTCGATTCCAGGAACCTGGCTGCGGCCGGTGTCCGCGCGGTGGCAGGCGCTGCCGAACTGGAGCAGGCTCGCCAGGCAGTGGCTGCGGTGGAGGTGGCGCCGGAAGTCGCGGCTTACATCGTGGACATTGCCAGGGCCACCCGTGCCGCACCCTCCTTCCAGCTGGGCGTGTCCCCGCGCGGCGCAACGGCCCTGCTGAGCGCCGCCCGCGCGTGGGCGTGGCTGTCCGGACGGCATTTCGTGACACCGGACGACGTCAAGGCACTGGCGCTCCCCTGCCTGCGCCACCGGGTGGCGCTGCAGCCCGAAGCGCAGATGGACGGCGTGCACGTGGACGGCGTCCTCGCCAGCATCCTGGCATCCGTGCCCGTTCCGCGCTGATGGCCATTTCAGGACGGTTCGTACTTCTGGCACTGGCGGGGCTGGTGCCGGTGATGCTGTTCCCCGGCTGGGGCACGGTTCTGCTGGTCTGCCTCGCCCTCTGCGCCTTGCTGCTCCTGGACCTCTCCATTGCGGCATCGCTCCGGAAGGTCACCCTGGACCGCACTTTGCCGGGCAATGTCACGCTCAGCGCAAGCACCGAATCCGTCCTGACGATCGGGAACACCGGGAACCGAACGCTCCGTGCCCTGGTGCGCGACGCGTGGCAGCCATCGGCGGGTGCACAGAATCCGCGCCAGCGGGTGGACGTTCCGGCCGGCGAGCGGCGGCGCATGACGGTGACGCTCCGGCCTGCCCGCCGGGGCGACCTCAAGGCTCCGCATGTGACCCTCCGCGCCTTCGGTCCGCTGCGGCTGGCCGCGCGGCAGCGGACCCTCCCCTGTCCCGGCGCAATCCGGGTGCTCCCGCCGTTCCATTCGCGGCGCCACCTTCCGTCCAAGCTCCGTAAGCTGCGTGAGCTCGATGGAAGGGCCGCGGTCCAGATCAGGGGCGCCGGCACCGAATTCGATTCGCTCCGCGACTACGTCCGCGGCGATGACGTGCGTTCCATAGACTGGCGCGCCACAGCGCGGCGGTCCGCCGTCGTCGTCCGTACCTGGCGGCCTGAACGGGACCGGCGCGTGGTGATCATGCTGGACACGTCCCGGACGGCTGCTGCGAGGATCGACGACGAGCCGCGCCTTGACACCGGAATCGAGGCGGCCCTGCTGCTAGCCGTCCTCGCGGAACGTGGCGGCGACCGAGTGGATTTCTTCGCCTTCGACCGGCGGACCCGCGGGCGGGCGGGCTCTGCGTCAAAAGGCAACCTGCTGGGACAGCTCGTGCAGGCCATGGCGCCGCTGGAACCGGAGCTCATCGAGCTGGACTGGAGCCAGGTCCCGGGCCAGATCCGGCAGATCTCCGCGCACCGCTCCCTCGTGGTGCTGCTGACCCCGCTGGACGGCGGCGCGCCCGAGGAGGGACTGCTCCCGATGGCGGCGCAACTGGCGCAGCAGCATGTTGTGGTGGTTGCCTCGGTGCGGGACCCCATGCTGGGCACTATGCAAAAAGAACGCGGGACGGCGACACAGGTGTTCCGCGCGGCAGCAGCCGAACGCGCGCTGCTGGAACGCGAGGCTGTAGCCATCCAGCTCCGCCAAATGGGCGTCGAAGTGGTCGACGCCGAACCGCACCAACTGCCGCCGGCCCTCGCGGACGCCTACATCCGGCTCAAGGCTGCGGGACGACTGTGACTGATCTGTCGAAAACTGTTCTGTCGGAAAGCAGGAGGCTACCTTGAACACGCCTATCTATGAACGTGCCCTGGGCAGCGATTTCGCCCGGCTCCAGCCCGAGCTGCAGGAGTACTTTTCCCTGGCTCCCGGGTCGGGACGCTACGGTGTGGGTGAGGGGGTGTTCGACGTCGTCGGGTGCCGGCAGCAGTGGTTGCGGCCGTTGTTGCGGCTCACCAGCGGGGAGGAAGCGTTCTTCCCGGAGTACGGTGAGCGTATTCCGTTCCGGATCGAAAACCACGCGCACCTCGATCCGTTCGGCCGGTCGAGCCTCACTGCCAGACGTGAGATCCAGTTTCCCGGACGGACGCGGCTGTTCCATGACACCACCAGCTTCGATGAGTCCCGAAGCAACCCGGGACTGGTCGATTACGTGGGCCGCTACCGCCGCCTCGTCACCGACCTGCATCTCAGCGTGACCGCCGACGGGCGGCTCCGGGGTGTTTCCGAGGCCTCCCGGCTTTTCCTGGGTGCCTTGCGGATCCCGCTACCGGCCGCCGTGGACGCCAAGGCGTACGCGGAGCAGTGGTGGGAACCGTCGGAGGGCAGCCACGGAAAGCACCGGATCCAGGTCAAGGTGATCCAGCCGCAACTGGGCCTCGTCCTGGTCTACGCGGGGAGCTTCGATTACCGGCTCCGTTCCTACCCGGGCGCCGCCACGGCGCCCGGCCATCTCCCGGGCTACGCCCGGCCGGACAGGTGGGAGAGCCGCGTCTAGCCGAGCGCCAGCTGGTTGAGCCCGTCCGCCACTTGGGTCAGTCGGGTCAGGACAGCGGTGGCGGACGACGGCGTGTGCCCCGCCAGCCCCGCGGACGGCGTCACGCGGATGGAGTCGAGCGCGGAGGCGGGAAGACCCAGCTGGCGCCAGGGCCGCCACACGTTCTCCACTGCATCCTGGACACGTGGCAGGGCAGCTGACGCGTCGTTCACCGGCAGCACACCGGCCCATAGGCTCTTCCCCGCCTCGACTGCACCGGCGAGCTCTTCCCATTGCCGGGAGGTGAGCGCCTTCAGCGGGACGGCGATCCCGTCCGCCCCAGAAGAGAAAATTCGCTCAAAGGGCGCCTCGATTTCGGCAACCGCAATGACCGTTTCCACAGCGCCGGCGGCCCTGATCGCGTCGATCACCAGCCGCCACGATTCTGTCACTTCCTGGCCCGGCACCGACCGCAAGGTCCGGTATCCGCTGGAAGTGGGAATCGTTCCGGCCAGGACGGCGGCGATGTCAGGTTCATCGATCTGGACAACCAATCGTGCCCCGGGAACAGCCGTGCCCACCCGGGCCAGGAAATCACCGACGCCGGCTGCCAGCGATTCGGCGATGTCGCGTCGGGCGCCGTAGTCGATCAAAGCCCGTTCACCGTTGTGGAGGTGCAGGCCCGCGGCCAGGCTGAGCGGTCCGCGCAGTTGGACCTTGAAGTCCCGCGCCGGGCTCTCTTCCATCCCAGCGACATCGGCGAGGACGTTGACGTCCGTGGAGAGCGCCGACTTCGCCTTCATCAGGTCCCGCCCGGGACGGTCCACGATCCGCCACCCGTAGGGCTGGACGTCGACCGAAAGGTCAACCAGGAGCGAGGCCGTCCTGCCGAGCGCATCCGAACCGACGCCGCGGTCCGGGAGCTCCACAAGGAACGGCAGATGCGGGCTGCCGAGCTCACCGCGAACGATCCGGGTTGACTCCAGCGGGTCTTCTCCCGGCCACGGCCCCAAGGCGGTGGCCGTGACTTGGCGGGTTTCGATGACGCCGGCTTCCGCGCTGCGGGAATCAGGGTTCCGGGGGTGCTGGTTCCGGGGGTCCTGTCCGCCAGCCCTTGAGCGGTTCGATTCCGGCATGGCCTAGGCGTCGACGGCGGTGGATGGGGCGGCCTGCGAAAGCCGCGGCTGGCTGGCGGCGGCTCCATTGTTCTCCGCGGCCTGGTGGTCCTCGGCGATGGCTTCGTGGTGCCTGATGACCTCGCCGATGATGAAGTTCAGGAACTTTTCCGCAAAGGCCGGGTCCAGGTGCGCTTCCTCGGCGAGGCGGCGCAGCCGTGCGATCTGGGCGGTCTCCCGGCCGGGGTCCCCTGCCGGGAGCTTGTGCGCCGCTTTGAGGAATCCGACCTTCTGGGTGGCCTTGAACCGCTCGGCCAGGAGGAAGACAAGGGTGGCGTCGATGTTGTCGATGCTGGACCGGATGGACAGCAGTTCCGCCATCACCGATTGGTCCACCTGTCCGGCCAATGAGCTGGCTGAGGGGTCGTAGGATTCGGCGTCTGAAAGATCTTGGTTCTGCTCGGTCATGGCTCCAGTCTATGGGCACCGCGCTAAATGCCCGTGGCTGTTAAGCGTCCGCGAAACGTTGTCGGAGGGACGGAAATGCCCGCCGCCCACAGTGGACGGCGGGCATCTTCACCCGGGACTGGAACTAACCGGCAAGCAGCGAGCGGTTCGCTTCCCGGCGTTTCGCCTGTTCGTCCGGATCGGGCACCGGCAGCGACGCGATGAGCTTCCGTGTGTAGTCATGTTGCGGGGCGCCCATGACCTGGGTGCCAAGTCCCTGCTCCACGAGCTTGCCCTTGTAGAGCACACCAACCCAATGGGACAGGATGTCCACGACCGCCAGGTCGTGGCTGATGAACAGTGCGGCGAACCCGAACTCCTGCTGGATGTCCTTGAACAGTTCCAGCACCACCGCCTGAACAGACACGTCCAGGGCCGAGGTGGGCTCGTCGGCAATCAGCAGTTTGGGGTTCAGGATCAGGGCACGGGCCAGTGATGCGCGCTGCCGCTGCCCGCCGGAGAGTTCATGCGGGAAGCGGTCAGCGTACGACGCCGGCAACTGCACCGACTCGAGCAGCTCGCCAACGCGTTTCCGCGCCTGGGCAGGCGTCGGATTGCTATGGATGATCAGCGGCTCGGCAACGCAGTCACCGATGGTCAGCTGCGGGTTGAACGAAGCCGCCGGGTCCTGGAACACGAACCCGATGTCCTTGCGGAGGGGTTTGAACGTCCGCTCCTTGAGGTTCAGCATCTCGTAGCCCAGCACTTTAAGGCTGCCGCCGGTGGTGCGGTTCAGGCCCGCGATGGCACGACCGATGGTGGTCTTGCCGGACCCTGATTCACCCACCAGCCCGAACACTTCGCCCTCGGACAGCGTGAAGCTGACGCCGTCCACGGCCTTGAAGCTTGGACTTCCCAGCCTGCCCGGGTATTCAATGGTCAGGCCCTTGGCTTCAACGAGGACCTTCCGGTCCTGGTGTGCCCGCGTGGTCATTCCCTGGGAGGCGGAGTTCCGGCCCAGGTGCGGCACGGCTGCCAGCAACTTCCGGGTGTATTCCTGCTTCGGCTCCGCAAACAGCACCTTGGCAGGTGCCTCTTCGACGACGTCGCCCTGGTACATCACCACCACCCGGTCGGCGAGGTCGGCCACCACACCCATGTTGTGGGTGATCAGGACGATCGACGTGCCGTATTTGTCCCGCAGGTCCCGCAGCAGCTGGAGGATCTCCGCCTGGACGGTGACGTCCAGGGCGGTCGTGGGTTCGTCGGCCACAATCAGCCCCGGATTGAGCGCGAGCGCCGCGGCGATGACCACACGCTGTTTCTGGCCGCCGGAAAACTGGTGGGGATAGTAGTCCACGCGGTTTTCAGGGTCCGGGATGCCCACCTTGCGGAGAGCTTCGATTGCCCGGACCTTGGCTTCCTTGGCCGATACGCGTTTGCCCGTGCCGCCCGCATGCGCGCGGATTCCTTCGGCTATCTGCCACCCCACGGTGAAGACGGGGTTCAGTGCCGTGGAGGGCTCCTGGAACACCATGGCAACGTCCCGGCCGCGGATCTGCCGCAGCTTGGAGGGACTGACGCTGATGACGTTGTTCCCGTTGATCAGCACCGCGCCGGAGCTGATGGCGGTCTCCGGGAGGAGGCCAAGGATGGTTTTCGCCGTCACGGTCTTGCCGGAGCCCGACTCGCCGACGATCGCCACCACTTCGCCCGGGTTGACCTCCAGGCTGACGTCCTTGACCGCATAGACGTCCCCGGCATCGGTGGCGAAAGTGACCTTCAGGTGCTCAATATCCAGGACCGGACCGGTGCCGTGTTTGTCGATGTTGATGGTCATGGAAGTCTCGCTTCTGTTTCGAGCGCAGCCTGAGCGCCTGCGGGGGAATCAGGCCCGCCCTTGCCGGAGGCGGCCTTCTTGCGTCCGCGCAGCCGCGGATCGTTGAGGTCGTTGATGCTCTCACCCATCAGGGTGAGGCCGACGACGGTCAGCACCATGGCAAGGCCCGGAAACACGCCCGTCCACCAGATGCCGGACGTGGTGTCGGCCAGTGCCTGCTTAAGGTCGAAGCCCCACTCGGCGGCAGAACTGGGTTCGATGCCAAAGCCCAGGAAACCCAGGCCCGCAAGGGTGAGGATTGCTTCCGAAGCATTGAGCGTGAAGATCAGCGGCAGGGTGCGTGTGGCGTTCTTGTAGATGTGCCGGGTCATGATCCGGATGTTGGACGCCCCGACCACCTTGGCCGATTCCACGAAGGGTTCGGCTTTCAGGCGGATTGTTTCGGCCCTGATCACCCGGAAGTACTGCGGGATGAAGACCACCGTGATGGAGATTGCCGCGGCGGTGACGCCGCCCAGCAGGCTTGACTGCCCGCCGCTGATGACGATGGCCATGACAATTGCGACGAGCAGGGAGGGAAAGGCATAGATGGCGTCCGCGATGACAACGAGGATCCGGTCCAGCCAGCCGCCGATGTAGCCGCTGACCAGTCCCAGGATGACCCCGATGAAGATCGACATCAGGACGGCCACAACGATGACCATGATGGCCGTCTGCGTTCCCCAGATAACCCTGGAAAGTACGTCGTAGCCGCCCACCGTGGTCCCGAGAAGGTGCTTTCCGCCGGGTTCCTGCTGGGCAGGGAAGTTGCCATCGGCGTCAGAGAGCTGGGAGTACCCGTAGGGGGCAAGCAGCGGGGCGAAAATGGCCGTCAGCACGAAGGCGCCGGTCAGGATGAGGCCCGCCACCAGCATGCCGCGCTGCAGGCCCACGCTCTTGTTGAAGTGCGAGATGACCGGCAACCGGCGGAACAGCGAAGCGCGCGGATCCGCCGTGGGTTCAACAGTTGTAGGGGTGCTCATGTCAGTACCTCACGCGGGGGTCGATCAGCGCGGCGACAATGTCCACGATGAAGTTGGTCACGGCCACAATCACGGCAAGAAGGACCACGATGCCCTGGACTGCGACGAAGTCGCGCGCCGTGAGGTAGGTCGCCAGCTGGAATCCCAGCCCCTTCCATTCGAAGGTTGTTTCCGTCAACACGGCCCCTCCGAGCAGCACTGCGATCTGCAGGCCCATCACCGTGATGATGGGGATCAGCGCAGGCTTGTAGGCGTGCTTGGTGACCAGCCGGAATTCGCTGACGCCGCGCGAGCGGCCGGCCTCGACGTAGTCCCTGCCCAGTGTGCCGATCACGTTGGTGCGGACCAGGCGGAGGAAAATGCCTGCGGTCAGCAGTCCAAGGGCAACGGCCGGCAGGACCGCGTGCGCCATGACGTCACCCAGTGCTGCCATGTTGCCGCTGCGGATGGCATCCAGCCAGTAGATGCCCGTTGGCGACTGCAGGGAGGTGAGCTCCAGCTCGCTGGAGGTCTTTGCGCGGCCTGCCACGGGCAGCCAGCCGAGCCAGACGGCGAACGTAAGTTTCAGCAGCATGCCGGCGAAGAACACCGGCGTGCCATAGCAGACGATGGCGAAGACGCGCAGCACGGCGTCGGGGGCGTGGTCCCTCCGGTAGGCCGCGATCATGCCCAACGGGATACCTACCAGCAGGGCGACGAGCAACGCGTTGATGGTCAGTTCCAGGGTGGCCGACCCGTAGGTGGTCAGCATTTCCGTGACCTGCCGGTTGTCCGAAAGGGTGGTGCCGAAATTGCCGGTCACGAGCTGTCCGAGGTACTCGAAGTACTGCACCAGGATCGGACGGTCATAGCCTGCCGCGGCGATCCGTTCCGCCAGCTGCTCAGGAGGCAGCCTGCCGCCCATGGCCGCTGTAATGGGATCGCCCGTGATGCGCATCAGGAAGAACACCATCGTCACAAGGATGAAAATTGTAGGGAAGATCAGCAGGAACCTGATCAGGATGTATTGGCCCAGTCCCCCGCCGGACGACTTCTTCTTTGACGGCAGCAGGCCGTCGGCGTCGGTTGGCGGCGCCTCAATCAGTGTTGTCATTGGTACCTAAATGTGTGCTTCCGGCGGCCTTGTGAGCCCCGGAATCTGTTGCCCTTGCTCCCGCACGAAAGGCGGGACGCCGCGCAGGCGCCCCGCCTCCTTGGCTGGTCAGGACCGGATGGAGAACTGGACCTACTTGGAAATTACGCCAAGCCGGGTCTTGAAGGATGCGTCCAGGGTCTGATCGACACCCTTGACATCCTTTCCGGCGACCATGAGCTGGGCGCCCTGCAGCAGCGGCAGTGTGGACAGGTCCTTGGCGACGGCCGTCTGGGCCTCGCCCAGCACCTTTTCGCGCTCTGCCTTGTCAACCGTGGTGAGCTGTTCCTTGATCAGCTCGGTGACGGATGCATTCTCGTAGTGGTTCTTGAGGAAGTTGCCCGGAACAAAGAACGGGGTCAGGTAGTTGTCCGCGTCCGAGTAGTCGGGGAACCAGCCCAGCTGGTACACCGGGTAGGCATCGGCCGTGCGGTCCTTGGAGTAGGTGACCCACTCGGTGGACTGCAGGTCAACCTTGAACAGGCCGGACTTCTCGAGCTGCTCCTTGATCATGGCGTATTCGTCGCCGGAGGACTTGCCGTAGTGGTCCGGGTTGTACTGCAGCTTGATGTTCACCGGAGCGGTGACTCCTGCATCGGCGAAGGCCTTCTTGGCCTTGTCGAGGCTGGGCTTGCCGTTGCCGTCGCCGTACATTTCCTTGAGCGGCTGGATGGCGCCGACGAATCCGTCGGGAACCACGGAGTACGCCGGCAGGTACGTGCCCTTGTAAACCTGGGTGGCGATGGCGTCGCGGTCCACGACGTTGGCCATCGCCTGGCGGACGGCCAGGGCCTTGGCGGGATCGGCGTCGGCAGTCTTGGCACCGAACGGCATGGTGTCGAAGTTGAACACGATGTAGCGCAGCTCGCCGCCGGGGCCCTTGTGGACCTTGACCTTGGAGTCCTTCTCAAGGTCGGCGGCGTCAGTTGCAGTGAGACTGCGGCCGGCGACGTCGATGTTGCCCTGCTGGATGTCCAGCTTGAGGTTGTTCGAGTCGGCGTAGTACTTGATGGTGGCGCCGTCATTCGCGGGCTTGCCGAGCAGGCCCTTGTAGTCCGGGTTGACCTTGAGGCTGACCAGCTCGTTCTTCTTGTAGCTCTCGATGGTGTACGGGCCTGCGAAGGGCTTGCCCTTGACGATCTCGTCGTCGGTCATGAGCTTGTCCGCCGGGAAGACCTCTTCATCGATGATCGGTCCGGAGTTGGCTGCGAGGACACCGGGGAATACCTGGTCGTTGCCGGCCTTGAGGGTGAAGACCACCGTGGTGTCATCCTTGGCAGCCACGGAGTCAAGGTTGCCCAGGAGGGAGGCCGGACCATTCGGATCCGCAATGCTGACAACGCGGTCAATGGAGAACTTCACATCGGAGGAGGTGAGGGCGTGGCCATTGGCAAATTTGAGGTCCGACTTGAGCTTCACGGTGTACTCCGTGGGGCTCGTGAATTCCGCGGACTCCGCGATGTCCGGAGTGGCATCTGCCGTACCGGGCTTGGCGTTCAGGAGGAACGGGTAGATCTGGTTCATCACCATGAACGAACCGGCATCGTAGGAGCCTGCGGGATCGAGGGTAACGACCTTATCCGTGGTGCCGTAGGTAATGGTTCCGCCTCCGGCGCCGCCGGTGGAAGTTCCGCCGCCGCCGGACGGGCCCGTGCAGGCTGTCAGTGCAAACGCGGAAACACCCGCAAGCGCGATGGCGCTGTGCAGGGCTTTTTTGTTCATTGCCATCTGTGGACTTTCTGTTCGATGAGTACACGCGCGCCGCCCGGCAACTGGATCAGTTGGACTCGGTGGGCGGAACGTTGTCCTGATCACACGATTCAATCAGAACGCAGACCGGTGAATCGTTTCATCGTGTGAGTTGAGACACAAAATTTACCTGATTGGGGCAAAACTATCGTTTTCTTCTGCGTTCCGGCCGGATCAACGTCCGCCGGAACGATTGCGCGCTGCCATTGAAGGACCCCAGCCCCCGGAATAGAGTGGGATTGCGTTGACCGCATCACCGGATTCCTGTCATTACCTGGCTGAAGGAAACACGTCATGAGCAAAGCCGCCCTCTGTGTGGGAATCAACGAATTCGAACATCTGCCAAAATCCAGCTGGCTGCAGGGCTGCGTCAACGACGCCCGTGACCTTGCCGGGCTGCTGCAGGCAGGCTACGGATTTCCCGGCTCCGACATCTCGATCCTGCTGGACTCCCAAGCCACGAAGGAGCAGGTCGTGGCGCAGCTCAATGCGCTGCTGGACCGCGCCGCGTCGGGCGAGCTCCAGCACATCGTCTTCACGTTCTCCAGCCATGGAACGCAGATCCCGGACAGCAGCGACGACGAGGCGGACCGCCTGGATGAAGCCTTCGCCTGCTACGACATCAACAACTCGGGCGACTCGTGGGATCCTGCCACCGTCATTTCGGATGACGAGCTGTTCACCCTTTTTGCACGGCTGCCTGACGGCGTGCTCATGGACGTGGTGCTGGACACCTGCCACAGCGGCACCGGCCTGAAGTCACTGGACCTCCTGCCCGGGCGGCGGCCCCGCTTTCTGCCAGCACCGACAGCCCGCGGCGTCGCGGCCACCGAGTTCAACGAGACCAGGGCGCTTCGCGATCTGGTCAAGGCCGGCAGGGGCGTCAAACCCGTGCTGCTGGCGGCCTGCCGCGCCGACCAGACGGCAGCCGATGCGTACCTGGAGGGCCGTTACAACGGCGCCTTCACATATAACTTCATCAAGGCCGTCAGGGGCGACGGCACCCTGGGCCGGGCAGACATCCTGAAGCTGGTCAGCAAGGGCCTCAGGGCCGGCGGATTCGACCAGGTCGCGCAGCTGGAAGGCACGACGGCGGCGCGGAAGGCTCCCTGGGGAAGCTGATGGAGACTCACTCCCGGCGTTCCTCCTCCGGGTGGAAGGTTGCCGCCGGCATGCTTGTGCCAGCTTCCCTTTTGATGGTTTCGAGCTTTTCCTGCTGCCACTCCGCGTCCATGACCGGCTTGAGCGCGGCGAAACACAGCCTTCCACCCTCATCGAACCGCAGAAGGCCCCCGCCACGGACCGTGTAATAGTCGCTGTCCACCCGGAGGCCCAGCCTGTTCCTCGCTTCGGATTTGGACAAGGTGACTGACTGCACGAAGGAAGCGCCTATTTCGGAGACCACGAAACCGTCCGGCCCAACACGGGTGCTGGGGCGCACCCGGTTCACCATGATGCTCGTGTCCTGATCGATGCCGCCTGCCTCGATCAACCGCGGATTCTCCCAAATGAACCGGTTGACCTCCTCAGGGTCGGCGGCCAGTGCAGATAACCGGACAGGATAGCGCAGATCGCGCAGATGCTTCAGCCCGTCCAGGAGTTCATCAGGTTCCGTGGAAAGGTCAATGTCCCAGAAAGCGTCGCGTACGGCTTGCCGGTATCCCATCATGTCTGTCGGCACCAGGACGGCGTCTGCTGCGAGGATCCCTCGCAGCAGATCCTCCCAGCCCGGGTCCACCGGCGGCATGTAGGCGAGCCCGCGCAGCACCATCCCCAGCATCTGATGCCCGAGGTTCGCTCCGGCTTCCGCCACCTGGTAACGGCTCGACCGGCCCCCTGGCCTTTCCAGCCGCTGCAGCCAGAGTTTGACGACGGCGTCCAGCACGGCCTTCACGGCAATCTCACCCCGCCGGTGGGGCTCGGGATCCAGCTGCCACTCGAACGGCACGTCCTTGTCGAGGGGCCGCCTGGCCGCGCCCCGTGAAAACAGTCCGTCAGCCAGCCCAAAGAGCCCGGAGGCAAGGACTTCCTTTTCCATGTTCCGGGCGGGCACGGTGCCCGGGCGGCCGTTCGGGCCAGGGACAGCCACTGATAACTGCTGTTCCACGCGTTCGGGCGATGAAAAAACGCTCAGCATTGCCACGAGATCGGCTATGCACTCGTGCAGGGCATAGCCGTCCAGCAAGGCGTCGCTATCTGTCCACTGCCGTCGATATCCGTCCAGGATCGCGTGCGTCACCTCGTGGGCCACGAGATCGTGATACAGGCCCAATGGAACGGAACGCTTCGAGCGGTCATCGGTTCTGTGCCCAAATCGGATCAGGCCGCGCTCGCGGTTGTAGCCCGTGGAAGTGTAAGGGATCTTATCGTAAACACTGATGACCAGCCGGTGCCCCGAGGCCCATCCCATTCGACGGCCCAGCGTTACCTCGAAGGCATGGAGTGTCGCGGTCGCCACCGCATAAACGTGCTGGGCAAGGAACCGGCTATCGGCCAGCAGGTCCTCAAGCCCGGAGGGAGCGTCCTGGTCGTCGATGCACCACTCGTTGCGGTCCACAGAGAGGGAAACGGGGCGGGGCCCGTCAGCACCGGGCGACCGCACCCGCAATGCGAACCGTGATCCCACCGGGCCGTTGATCATTCTCTCCACGGGCACCCGAATGCTGGTGGTAAGCGGTTTTCCCGATTTGCGGGTGAAGGGGCCCTCGGCGAGGGCGGTAAGCGCGACCATCTCAAGGCCATGCCCGATGCCAAGCGCTGCAGAGACCATAGCGGGCCCGCTTTCCTCAACTTTGCAGCCCACCCCATGGATCGATGGTCTGCATGAAGCCTGGTTCCCCAGGCCTCAATTATTGCGGTCGCGGGACTGATTGCCTACGGCAACCCGCCGCGGACGTCGTTATCCCGCTAGAGTGCCGCGCGCTGCAGCGAGCGCGCTGCGTCGATGGTGGCCTGCCCCAGGACCCGGCTTCCCTGGTAGAGCACCACGGTCTGTCCGGGGGCCACACCACGCAGCGGCGTGGTAAGCGTGACCACAAGGTTGGTCCGCTCCCCGCCGTCGTCGTCCTTCAGCAGTTCGGTGTGGGCCGTGGCAGGGACGGGATCGCCGTGGGCGCGGACCTGGGCGTGGCAGTCGAACTCTTCGCCGGTGGCGATTTCCGCAATCGGCAGGCCGGCCCAGGAAACTTTGATGCCGCGGATCTCGTCGATGGCCAGGAGAGCCTCCGGTCCCACCACCACTTTGTTTTCCTTGGGCCGGATCTCCAGCACGAACCGCGGCTTGCCGTCGGCGGCGGGGGTGCCCAGCTTGAGGCCGCGGCGCTGGCCAACGGTGAACGCGTTGGCGCCGGGGTGCTCGCCCACCTTCGCACCGGATTCGTCCACGATGTCGCCCGTGGTCATGTCGATCTTTTCCGCCAGCCAGCCGGCGGTGTCGCCGTCCGGAATGAAGCAGATGTCGTGGCTGTCCGGCTTGTTGGCCACGGACAGCCCGCGGCGCTCGGCTTCCGCACGGACTTCAGCCTTGGACGGCGTGTCCGCCAGCGGGAACATGGAGTGCTTGAGCTGTTCGTGGGTGAGGACGCCGAGCACATAGCTCTGGTCCTTGGCCCAGTCGGCCGCACGGTGAAGTTCAGGATTTCCGTCGGCGTCGGTGATGACCTTGGCGTAGTGGCCGGTGCAGACGGCGTCGAATCCCAGGGCGATTGCCTTCTCCAGCAGCGCTGCAAACTTGATGCGTTCATTGCAGCGCATGCAGGGGTTCGGCGTTCGTCCGGCGGCGTATTCGTCGATGAAGTCCTGGACCACGTCCTCCTTGAACCGCTCGGAGAAGTCCCAGACGTAGTACGGGATGCCCAGGACATCGCAGGCACGCCAGGCATCACGGGAGTCCTCGATGGTGCAGCACCCGCGGCTGCCGGTACGGAGCGTTCCGGGCATCCTGGACAGCGCCAGGTGGACACCGACCACGTCGTGTCCGGCCTCGACGGCGCGGGCGGCGGCAACGGCGGAATCGACTCCGCCGCTCATGGCTGCAAGAACTCGCATGCTGTCTTTCTTTAGGGGAAGGGTTTGATTGTGGGGCTGCAGCGCGTCCCTGGCCGGTCCGGCCGGACACACTGCATGCCCGTCCATTCTACTGCCTCGGAAAAGGGGCGATTAAAACGTGCCCGCCGGCCCTTGACGGCCATCCCTCCGACTTCTATCGTCAGGATTACTATTTTTAGAATGCCCGGCCGGACGCGCCGGCTTGCCAGGAACCGAGGGGCTCCATGCCTGTCGAACGCACCATCGAAACCATCGTGATCGCCGGGGCGGGCCTGGCCGGCGCCACCGCTGCCCGCACCCTGCGCGCCGAGGGATTCTCCGGCCGGATCACCCTCATTGGCGCCGAACTGCACCACCCGTACCTTCGGCCGCCACTGTCCAAGGAGTACCTGCTTGGCAAAGCCGGCGAGGAAGCCGTCCCCGTGGCGCCCGAGGCCTGGTACGCAGAGAACGACGTCGACCTCCGCCTGGGCGTGCAGGTCACCGGCATCAATCCCGGCCCCCACACGGTACGGCTCAGCAGCGGCGAAACCCTGGGCTACGGCGCCCTGCTGCTGGCTACCGGCGCCCTCCCCCGGAACATCCCGCTGCCCGGGAGCACGCTGGACGGCGTCACCATGTTCAGGACCCTGGACGACAGCCGCCGCCTCCGGGAAAAGCTGTCGCCGGGCGGGCGGGACGTCGTAATGATCGGCTCCGGCTGGATCGGGATGGAACTTGCGGCCGCGGCCTCCAGCTACGGCAACCGCGTGACCCTCCTCGGACTCGAGGACATTCCGCTGGCAGCCGCCATCGGGCCCGAACTGGGGCGGTTCTTCCGCTCGCTCCATGAAGCCAACGGCGTGCAGTTCCGGCTCGGGGCCACTGCCGCCGGACTCCTGGGCGATTCCGGCCGCGTCACCGCAGTGGTCACCGGATCGGGTGAGGCACTGCCGGCCGACGTGGTGGTCATTGCCGTGGGAGTGGCCCCCGAAACCACGCTCGCGGAGCAGGCCGGACTGGCCCTGGACAACGGAATACTGACCGACGCCGCCCTGCGGACCAGCGGACCGGACATCTTTGCGGCCGGGGACGTGGCAAACGCCCTGCACCCCTTCACCGGCCAGCACCACCGTAGCGAGCACTGGTCAAATGCGCTGAACGGCGGGAAAGTCGCGGCAAAGTCGATGCTGGGCCGGGACGCCGCGCTGGACACCATCCCGTATTTCTACACCGACCAGTTCGATGTCAGCATGGAGTACTCGGGATTTCCCACCCTGGCGACGGGCGCCGAACCGGTCATCCGCGGATCACTGGCCAGCAAGGAATTCATCGCATTCTGGCAGCACGAGGGCCAGGTGGTCGCAGGCATGAACGTCAACGTTCCCCGCACGCAGAAAGCCCTCAAGGCCCTGATCTCCAGCCGGGCGCCCATCCAGGCAAGCCGTTTGGCGGACCCCGCGGTCGCGCTGGATCAGCTCCTGGCGGACGACTGACGGGCCACGGTGGCGGCCGTCTGGATGGTCGATTCGTGGCCCGCCATCCCTGCCTGGCTGGCACGCTGATAGGCGCCCGGGAGCGCTGCCAGGAGGGCATCGACGTCGGCTTCCGTGGATGCGTGGCCCAGCGAGAAGCGCTGCGCACCCCGCGCGGTCGCCTCGTCCAGCCCCATGGCCAGCAGGACGTGCGAGGGCCGCGGAACACCGGCCGTGCAGGCGGAACCCGTGGACGATTCCACCCCGGCAAGGTCCAGCAGGAACAGCAGGGAATCGCCCTCGCAGCCCGGAAAGGTGAAGTGCGCGTTACCGGGCAGGCGGCCAACCCCGGGCGCGCCGCGGAGGACCGCCTGCGGGACGCATTCCTGCACACCGGCGATCAGCCTGTCCCTCAGCCCCGCAATGCGGGCCGCCTCCCCCGGCAGGTCCTTCGTCACGGCTTCGGCCGCCGCGGCGAAGGCGGCAATCGATGCCGTGTCCAGGGTTCCGGACCTGACGTCGCGTTCCTGGCCTCCGCCGTGCTGCACCGGTGTCAGTTTCACGGAGCGGCCCAGCAGCAGGGCACCCACACCCACCGGGCCGCCGATCTTGTGGCCGGAGATGGCCATGGCATCCAGTCCGCTCGCCCGGAAGTCCACGGGAACAGACCCAAAGGCCTGGACGGCGTCTGAATGCACGGGAACGCCGACGGCATGGGCCGCCTCAACCACTTCCCGCACCGGCTGGATGGTGCCCACCTCATTGTTGGCCCACATCACCGACACGAGGGCGATGGACTCCGGATTCCGGCCAAGCTCGGACCGCAGCGCGCCCAGGTCCACAACGCCGCTGGAATCGACGGGCAGCCAGGTAACGTCCGCCTGCTCGTGCCGTTCCAGCCATTCAACGGTGTCCAGGACAGCATGATGTTCGACGGCGGAGCAGAGGATCCGGGTGCGTGCCGGGTTTTCGGCGCGGCGGGCCCAGTACAGCCCTTTCACAGCCAGGTTGTCGGCCTCCGTGCCGCCCGAGGTGAAGATGACCTCTGACGGGTGGGCACCGGCAGCGGCGGCAATTGCCTCGCGGGCGTCCTCCACGGATCGCCGGGCGCGGCGTCCTGAGCCGTGCAGCGATGAAGGGTTTCCGGTCCTGGCGAGCTCGCGGGTGAGTGCCGCCAGAGCCTCGGCGGCGATGGGCGTGGTGGCGGCATGATCGAGGTAAACGGACACAAGCCAATTCTAGCCGCGGCCGCCCAGGAGGCTCCGGTGCCGGTGTAGATTCGAGCGGTGAAAGCCTCGATTTACCTGGTGCTGGCCACGCTGTTCTGGTCCGGCAACTTTGTGGTGGGGCAGGCTGCCGTGAACACCATGACGCCGCTGGAACTCACCTTCTGGAGATGGGCGCTCGCCGCCCTGCCGCTCGTGGCGCTGGCGCACTTCGTGGAACGTCCGGACTGGCGTGCCGTCCTGGGCCGCTGGCGCGTGCTGCTGCTCCTGAGCGTGCTTGGCATGGGCGGCTACACCCTGCTCCTCTACACTGCCCTCCAGCACACCTCGGCGCTGAACGCTTCACTGATCACTGCCGCCAATCCGGCGCTCATCGTGGTGATGGCGATCTTCTTCCTCGGTGAAAAGCCCGGCGCATACGGCTGGCTGGGCATTGCCCTGGGTCTGGCCGGCGTGGTCCTGGTCCTGACCCGGGGCGAGCTGCATCGCGCCTTCAGCATCACCTTCAATGCCGGCGAGCTGCTGATGATCGGCGCGATTGTGGTGTGGGGCTTCTACACCATCACTGCCCGCAGGCTGGGGCTTCCCGCCATTGCCGCCACTGCGGTGCAGGTGGTGATGGCCACTGCCATCCTCGCTCCGTTCGCCCTCGGCGCGGGAGCAGAGTTCCCTGCGACGGCGGCAGAAGGATGGTCGCTCGCGTACATCGCCGTGTTCCCGTCCTTGGGGGCGTACCTTTTCTGGAACCTCGCGCTCAAGACAACGGCACCGGCGACGGCCGGAAACTACCTGAACCTCATGGTCGTCTTCACCGCGGCCATCACCGTCATCATGGGGATTCCGGTCAGCCTGCCCCAGGTCATCGGCGGCGCGCTGGTCATAGCGGGTGTCCTGATGGCGAGCCGGCCCAAAAAGCCGCAGGATGTCAGGGCGGCGTAACCCTGGCGCAGCACTCACCAGGGACGTTGTTGCCCGCTATGCGGCCTTCCGCCAGGCCGCAGCCGGCAGCGGCGCCGCTCAGGAAGGCCCCGTTCATGGCGCAGACCACTTCCGAGTGGCTGTCCGCGAGCCGGTGGAACGGACAGTTGCGGAGTGCGTAGCCGCCGGCGCCGTCGGGCTCCGGCACATAGCCTTCCGCCGAGAGGAATTCCTCGAGACTCCCGCTCCCTTCCGCCATTGCCAGGCCCTTCGCGTAGGAAGTGGCCAGGAGTGCGTCCCGGACGGGCTCTCCGGCAGCACTGGACTGTTCGATGGCCGTTGCCATCAGTTCGCCGGCGAGATCGTAGTTGCGGTCCGGCACGGAGGCGCCCACTTCGGGCTGCGCCGTCCGGTACATTTTTGCCGGCCGCCCCGAGCCGGGCCCGGCCTTGCCGCCGAGCTTGCGGAACTCAACGGTGAGGACCCCGTCCTGGACCATCCTGTCCAAATGGAACGACGCCGTGCTTCGCGGGATTCCAAGCGCGCCGGCAGCATCGTCGCGCCCCACCGGGCGGGGCGATGACGAGACGACGCCGAACAGGTTCCGGCGGTTCTCATCGCCCAGGGATGCCACGGCTGCGATCCGGCGGGCCCAGGGAAGTCTGCGCATGGAACACCCTAACTCTAAAAACAAGATTCATTGCTTAATTGCGCAATGCTTTCTAAAATTATGATACCTACTTTTAGAAGGAGTCCGTCATGAAATCCACCTCGGTGCTGAGTTCGCCCGGCCGCACGCTTGCTGGTGACCCGGGCCGCCAGGCCTTCCTGCTGCTGCGCACGGTCTTCACGGTCGCGCCGATCATTTTTGGCCTCGACAAGTTCACCAATCTGCTCGCCGACTGGACCATCTATTTGGCCCCGGTCGCAACGTCAGTGGTTCCGCTCCCGGCCCAGACCATCATGTACATCGTGGGCGTTGTTGAAGTGATCGCCGGCATCGCGGTGGCAGTCCGGCCGCGCTTCGGCTCGATGCTGGTGGCCGTGTGGCTGCTGGGCATCATCATCAACCTTTTGCTGCTCGGCAGTTTCTTCGACATTGCCCTTCGCGATTTTGGCCTGCTCGTGGGTGCGCTGGCCCTCAACCGGCTGTCACCGCGGAATTCCCGCCAGCCAAGATAGCGCGGTCGGTTCAGTTCGTCGGCGGAACAACAACAAGCCGTTCCGACACGTCCGCCCGGGCCGCGGCGAGCGCGGCCCGGTCCGGGCACGAGAGCGAAATGTAGATGGACGAACCCGCCTTGCCAAAGACCCTCGCCAGGACTGCGACCGGCTTTGCGCCGGGCGCGGAACCGCTTTCGAAGGCCAGCACCTCGGCCTTGGGGCCCGGCTTGTCCGGTTCACCGCCCCAGCGCAGGGTGTCGGTTTTCAGGTAGCTGGGGAGAATCGTGGGATCCAGATATTTAAACAGCTCGACGGTGGAGGCCAGGTCATCTCCGGGAACGGCAAGGGACCCCTGGTTGGAACGCACGCGGGCCGACGCCACGCAGCCGTCGGCTTTGAGGTAACGGTTCTCCCCCGCCACGTTCTCCTTCACCGGCTTCCATCCCGGCGCCTCGCGGAGTCCGTCGGAGAGGCCGACGGCGATCCCCGCGGCCAGCGAGTCACCCGCGGTGAAGGGAAGGTCCTTGGCCGCTACTGCTGCCGCATCGTGGCCCGGGGTGATGGTGGGCGTTGCCAGCGTCGGGGTGGTCTGGATATCACGCGGGGCA
This sequence comes from Arthrobacter sp. Y81, assembly GCF_002929335.1. Lineage (GTDB taxonomy): Bacteria > Actinomycetota > Actinomycetes > Actinomycetales > Micrococcaceae > Arthrobacter. The sequence continues at coordinate 413,088 of NZ_PJIL01000001.1, read as the reverse complement.
GCCGGATCCGGGACTCCCACGCTGCATCCGGCCAAGCCGGCAAGCGCCAGCGCCAGGGTGACGGGCAGGGCCATCCGCCGCCGCACCGCGAAAACGGGTTGCCTCCGGTTTGCAGCGGGTCCCCTGCCAAGCGCTGTCACATTGCCCCCACATACCTTCTGCCGGCGGCACTCCCCCGGCCGGTCCTCCGCAAGAGTCTAGACGCTCCGCGCGCCGCGCAGTGACATCAGGCATCTACGCCAGCACCCGGATGGCGCCGGGCACCACCTCAACTGTCAGCGGCAGCGGCCCGACCCGTTCGCCGTCGGCATATGCAACAACGTTCGCGGCAGCGATGTCCACACGGCGTACCTGCCGGACGTGCACCGCACGGTGCCCGGTGTGGCGGCCGGAAAAGACCTTGGGGAAAACGGCCAGGAACTGTACGCGGGACAGCGGTTCGACAATGAACAGATCCAGGAATCCGTCGTCGAGCAGGGCGTCGGGGGTCACCTTCATGCCGCCGCCGATGGACTGCCCGTTCGCCACCGAAATGAGCATGGCTCCCTGCCGCCAGGTGTCGCCGTCGGCCGTTACCGTGTAATCGATGGCCTTGAACGTGGCGAGTTCACGGAGCATGGCAAGGTTGTACCTGCCCTTGCCGCGCGGCCAGCGCCAGGCGTTGGCGCGTTCGTTCACGGCGGCATCGAATCCAGCGGAAACCACTCCGGCAAACCAGCGGGTTGTGCCGTTGCCCGCAATGCGGCCCGCGTCGATAAGGCGCCCGCCCGCTTTCAATGCCACCAATATCCGTTCGCAGGCGGCACGTGCATCCTTCAGGGGAAGGCCCAGCGCGCGGGCCATGTCGTTGCCCGTTCCGCAGGGAACAATGCCCAGCGGAATCCTCCCGTAAGGGGCACCGGGCCCGGCGAGTGCGTTGATGCCCAGATGGACCATGCCGTCACCGCCCACAACAACCAGGGCGTCGCAGCCGGCGGCCAGCGCCTCGCCCACAGACTCGGCCAGCCCGTCATAGCTGTCCCTTCTGAGCACGATGACCGAGGCCCCCGCGGCACGGAAGAAATCCACCACAACGGCGCCGGTGTGCTGCGCGCCGCCGAAAGAAGCCCGGGGGTTGATAGCAACGGCGATGATCATGCGCTGAATTATGCCAGCGGGGGAACCAAGACCGCGGGCACGGACGTTGAGTCTTCAGACGGTTAAACTGGGCGGACCGGACTGCCTGAGTGGACTGGAATCAACAAGAAAAGGATCAGTGCTTGACCCAGGGCAGCAGCTCCCATTACCAGGTTCTTCGCCTTCCCGTGACGGCGACCGACAAAGAGATCAAGGTGGCCTACCGCAAGGCTGCCCGGCGGGCGCACCCCGACCACGGCGGAGACGCCGCCGTCTTCCGGCAGGTGACGCTGGCCTATGAGACCCTGATCGATCCGAAGCGTCGGGCCGCCTATGACCGCTCGTATGCGCACGGGTCCACGGGAGCGCCAACCGCTGACGGCGCACATTTCGATGCGCCCGCAGCCGGGAGCCGCGCCTCGGCAACCGTCCACCGGCCCAACACCCCGCGGAACACGGCTGGCGACCCGCCGGTGTACGTTCCGCCGTTCGAACACCCTGAGTCCGGCAGCGTCCCGCTGATTCCGGAGGAACTGGCCAGCCGCCAGGTCCATGGAATGCCGCGGAAACGCGGAATCTTCGGGGCGGAAGCCCGCATCCAGCGGGAGATGCGGACAGTCCAGCTGATCAGCCGGCAGGTCCTCCCGGCCATCCCTGCGGCCCGCCTGATCAACGGGCTGCAGTCGCCCGCAGACAACAGCCATATCGACCACGTGCTGCTGTCCGGCTACCGGCTGGCGCTGATTGGATCCATGCTGTTGCCCAAGGGTGCCTACGCCTGGAACGGAAGCACCCTGACGCACGGAGGCCGGTCCATTGCGCCGCCGCAGCTGGCGCATATCGTGCGGCGCATGCAGGATATCTTCCCGGAACTCAACGTGACGGGCTGGACCGTCATCCATAGCCCTGATGGCAATCTCCATGAACCGGTGATCGACCACCACCGCCGCTCACCCCGCGGGCACGAAACCGTCCAGGTGGTGAACGGAGCCGGGCTGGTCCGCGGGCTCAAGGAATTCCTGAGTTCCGGGCCTGCGCCCAATACGGTGAACGTCCCGGCACTGGCAAGACTGATCCGCGGAATGCACTGACGGCCCGGCCGCGCGCAGGAGTGCACCGGCCTTGGCTAGGATGGGACGGTGTTCCGCATCCTCTTCCACGCCCCTGAAATTCCGGGCAATACAGGCAACGCCATCCGGCTCGCTGCCATCACCGGCGCCGAACTGCATCTGGTGGAGCCATTGGGCTTTGATTTTTCCGACGCCAAGCTCCGCCGTGCAGGGCTGGACTACCACGACCTCGCCGTGGTGACGGTGCACAAGAGCATCGAGGCTGCCTGGGAGGCCCTGCAGCCCGAGCGCGTCTATGCCTTCACGTCCGACGGCGAAACCTCCTACGCGGACATCAGTTACCTCCCCGGCGATGTCCTCCTCTTCGGCCAGGAATCGGTCGGACTTCCCGAGGACGTCAAGCATGACCCGCATGTGACGTCCCGCGTGCGGCTGCCAATGCTGCCGTCCCTGCGGTCCCTGAATCTTGCCAACGCTGCCTCCATCGCGGTCTTTGAAGCCTGGCGCCAGAACGGCTTCGCCGGCGCCAAAATCTAAGGGCCGCCACGCCCGAAGGCTTCCCGGGTGACCGTGACCGGGGCGCAATTAATGGACTTTCCCGCCCATCCGTCCCGCTATGCATTCCGAACTACCTGTAGAGGCTAATCCGGGCCCCTACAGGATCGCGAGGAGCGGCAGGTGACCACGTTGCAGGTCCGCAGGTCCCCTGCGAGGGATGCTGCCGCTCACAGTGAGCCTCCGAGCGGTGCCGATGCCAATGGATCATCCCCCGCCGACTTATGCTTGAGAGTAATGGAAACCCCCAACGCCCCGAACCCAGAGGCTACCGCGTCCCCTGGCACCGCCGCCGACGTGAACCGTCGGCTCGGTGACCTGCTGGCACAAATCGCCACCGGGGACCAGGGTGCCTTCGCGGAGTTTTACGAACTGACTTCCCGGCGTGTCTTCGGGATGGCCCGACGCGTCCTGATCGACCCCGAGCTCAGCGAGGACGCCACCCAGGAAGTCTTTCTCCAGGTCTGGCAGAACGCGGCGAAGTTCAATCCGGAGGCCGGCAGCCCGCTGGCATGGCTCATGACCATTTCGCATCGGCGGGCAGTGGACAAGGTCCGCTCCTCGCAGTCATCAACCGACCGCGAGGCGAAATACGGCGCGAGCAGCCAGGAAATTGATCATGACTCCGTCTCAGACGAAGTCGGAAGCAGGCTGGAAGCCGAGGCCGTCGTCAGATGCCTGGACACGCTCACCGAGACGCAGCAGCAATCCGTCCGGCTGGCATATTACGGCGGGCTAACGTACCGCGAAGTCGCGGAGAAACTGAACGCCGCCGTGCCCACCATCAAGTCCCGCATCCGCGATGGACTGATCCGCTTGAAGACCTGTCTGGGGGTGAGTTGAGATGACCGACATGAACCAGCCGAACAGCAGCCGCTCCGCCGGGATGTTTGCCCGCGATATCGCCACGGACCTGGCCTCCGGCCGGGCAGTGGAGCTGGCCGAACTGTATGCCCTGGACGCCGTGGGCCCCGCAGAGCGGGCAGCCATTGAGGAATACATCTCAGCCGCGCCCGGGCCGGAACGGACCGCGTTTAATGAACGCGTCCGCCAGGCACAGGAAACGCTGGCCGCCACCTTTACTGCGGAGGAGGAACCGCCGGCAGGGCTGTTCGACCGCATCGTGGCCCAGCTCCCGGCCCAACCGGAAACGCCTACGTCGGAAACGGACCAGCCGGGGACGGTTCCCGCTCCTGCTCCCGCCAGCCATGAGCTACCCCTTGAACCGGGTAGGACTCCGGCAACCGATGAACTCGGTGCCGCCCGCCAGCGCCGTGAAGAACTGCGCCGGGCACCCGGGCTCCGCAACTGGCTGGTGGGCGTGGCCGCCGCGGCTGTTATCGCGCTTGGCGGCGTGGGAGTCGGCGCCTATGTGGCCAACCAGAACGATCCGCTCAACCAGGTCCTCCAGGCCCAGGATGTCCGGCAAGCAACCGTTGAAGTGAGCGGCGGCGGTACGGCCACTGTCTCCATTTCCTCGTCCAAAGACGCTGTTGTGGTCAAGATGAACGGTGTCCCGGCCCCTCCAGCCGGCAAGGTGTACCAGATGTGGCTGATCCCCAAGGACGGTTCCGCTCCGGTTTCGCAGGGGCTCATGGATGCCGAAGCACTGTCCAAACCAGCTGTGGTCAAGGGCATTGGTTCGGCAGCGTCGCTGGGCATCACCGTTGAACCTGTGGGCGGCTCCGCTTCACCCACATTGCCGACAGTGGCCGCGGCCCCTCTCGGAGCGTAGCGCGACTTCCAGCATCATCACCGGCCTGCTGGGTCTACGGGGTCGCGGCGCCTGCGGCTTCCAGGTTGAGCCGCTCGATGATTTCCTGGACCTCTTCCGATGGCGTGGCGGAAACGCACAGGGAGATGTGGTCTTCGTCGGCGGTCGGTTCTTCCAGCGCGTCAAACTGCGATTCGAGCAGTGCGGGAGGCATGAAGTGCCCGTGCCGCGACGCCAGGCGGTCGGAGATCTTGTCCCTGCTTCCCTGCAGGAAGACGAACACCACGCCTTCGCCGCGGAGAACATCGCGGTACACCCTCTTCAGTGCAGAGCAGGTGATCACACCCGGCGTTCCGTCCTGGGTGTGAGCCCGGATCCATTCGGCGATGGTTTCGAGCCACGGCCACCTGTCCTCATCGGTCAGAGGCTCACCGGCCTGCATCTTGGCGACGTTCGACGCCGGGTGCAGGTCGTCGCCTTCCGCCAGGTCCCATCCGAGCTTGCCGGCCACGAGGCCGGCCACAGTTGACTTGCCGGATCCTGAGACGCCCATTATCACCAGTACCGGCTGCTGCGCAGTCTTCGCCATCAAAGTCTGCCTTCCTCAATAAATATGATTTAAAGAGAGGCCAGCATATGACACGGGTTACACCCGGGCAACCCTAGAACCCGGCGATGGTCCCCGAACCGTTGATTGTGACGACGTGAAATGCCTCGGCACTGCGCCCGTCGGCCAGCCCCGCCCGTGATCCGGTCGCCAGCATGAAGGAGCGGACTGTGCGGTCCATGGCGTCCAGGTCCGGGTGCTGGCTGGCGTGCACATGGATCGCCGCCAGCTTTTCCGCCACGTGCCCCGTGACGTCCACAAAATGGTTTTCCCGCTCCTCAGGCCCGGCAAACAGCCATAGCCACGGCAGCTTGTAGGCCTCGAGGCCTGCTTCGGCCAGTTCCGGATAGGCGAAGGGGTTTTCCAGCGCCGGGTAGACCGCCCGGGTGACGGCCTCGCCCACGGCGAGGTGGTCCGGGTGGCTCTTCTGGATGCGGTTCCAGTTGCGCTCGGGATGCATGGAAAGTACGACGTCGGGACGGATCTCCCGGATCAGCTTCACCACTCCCCTCATCACTTCGTGCGTCGGCTCCAGGTAGCCGTCCCGCTCATGGAGATAGTGGATATCGGTGACCCCGACCAGCGCGGCGGCGCGGCGCTGTTCCTCTGCCCGCATCGCCACGATCTCGTCGCGCTGCGCCGGGTCGAAGCCGCCGGCGTCGCCGTCGGTCATGATGCAGTAGCTGACTTCAACCCCTGCCGAGGTCCAGGCAGCGATCGTTCCGGCGGCGCCGAAGTCGATGTCGTCCGGGTGGGCGGTAAAACAAAGGACCCGCTCAACCCGGTGGTGGTCCGGGTTGAACGGGCTCTGCGCCGTAGCGTTGGTGCTCAACTAATCAGCCTTTGCGTTTCTTGATCTCTTCGGTCGCCTGCGGAAGGACCTGGAAGAGGTCTCCGATAATGCCGAAGTCGGCGATCTCGAAGACCGGTGATTCGGCGTCCTTGTTGACGGCGACAATGACCTTGGCGGTCTGCATGCCGGCTTTCTGCTGGATGGCGCCGGAGATGCCGGCCGAAATGTACAGCTGTGGGGAAACCGTCTTGCCGGTCTGGCCCACCTGCGCATCGTGGCCGATCCAGCCGGCGTCGGTCGCGGCGCGGGACGCACCGACGGCGGCACCGAGGGCGTCGGCGAGTTCCTCCACGGGACCGAAGTCGCCGTCGACGCCGCGGCCGCCTGCCACGACAATCCGGGCCTCGGCGAGGTCCGGACGGCCGCTGGCCGGCTTGTCCTTGCGGCCTGTAATGCGGGCGGCGCCGGCTGAGGCGGATTCAGGAACCTCAACAGTGAGGACCTCCGGGCTCGCTGCTGCGGCCGCGGGCTCCGGAGTGACGCTGTTCGGCTTGACCGTCAGCACGGAGACGGCTGTGGTGGCCTTGGCCGTGGTGGTGTAGGAGCCCGCGAGCACCGATTTGTGGGCCGTGCCGTCCGGGTCCACCGCCACGACGTCGGTGATGACGCCCGCGCCGAGCTTGATGCCCAGCCGGGCTGCGATCTCCTTGCCGTCGAACGAATTCTCGAGGAGCACGGTGGTGGCACCAGAGGCCGCAACTGCCCCGGCAAGGTAGGCGGCTTTGGGGCCGACCAGGTACGCGTCCAGGTCGTCCGACGACGGCCGGAAGATGGTCGTGGCGCCGTTGGCACCGAAGGCGCCGGCGACGTCGTCGTTCAGCGGGCCGTTGACCGCGACAGCCGTGTCACCGAGCGAACGGGCGATCGTCAGCAATTCCAGGCTGCTCTTTTTCAGGGCCTGGCCGGGGTTGTCAATGAATACAAGTACTTTTGCCATGTCTGGAATCCTCTTAGAGCAGCTTCTGGGCGGCCAGGAACTCGACCAGCTTGATGCCGGCGTCGCCTTCGTCGGTGATGATGGTGCCGGCGGTGCGCGGCGGGCGGGCGGCGGCCGTCTGCACTGTGGTCCAGGAACCTGCCTTGCCCACCTGTGTGGGGTCGACGCCGATCTCCGCGAGCGTGAGGGTGGTGATGGTCTTGCGCTTTGCCGCGATGATTCCCTTGAAGTTGGGGAAGCGCGGCTCGTTGATCTGGTCGGTGACGGACACGACGGCCGGGAGCGTTGCCTCGATCGTGTCGTAGTGCGTGTCACTGTCGCGGCGGGCAATGACGCGGCCGCCGTCCACTTCCAGCTCGGAGGCGAACGTGACCTGCGGAAGGTCCAGCCGCTCTGCCAGCTGCGCGGGCACGAGGGAGGTCTCGCCGTCGGTGGACGCCATGCCGGTGAGGACCAGGTCCACGGGGCTGTCCGCGCCAAGATGGCGGACCGCTGCTGCCAGCGCAAAGGACGTCGCGGCCGCATCAGATCCGGCCAGCGCGTCGTCGCGGAGGTGGACTCCTTCAGTGGCGCCGATCTGGAGGGACTTCTTGATGGCGTTGACGGCGCCTGCGGGGCCCATACTCAAGGCGATGACCTGGTTGCCGGCCTTTGCTCCGCCGCGGGCCTCTATCAGCTGCAGGGCAGCCTCCAGGGCGTATTCGTCCAGCTCGGACAGGATGCTATCGGCGCGGTCCGTGGTGTTGTCCTCGCCGCTGAGGTGACGGTCCAATTGCGCGTCTGGTACATGCTTGACCAGAACGATGATCTTCAATGTCTCTTCCACTTTCTGTACAGCAGCCTTCCATGCTTGTGGATAGCCAGCCGGGTGAGGTTATGGCCGCGGATCTCCCCCGGGGTGCGGGTAGAACCAAGCTAACCATATAGCGGGGCGCCCGCGCCGCCCCGTTAACGCCTGTGTCAGGCAGGGCGCAGGCTGCCGCTTGCACAGCTGAGGCGGGGCACCATACCGGTGTCCCCGCCTCAGCCCTGCGGTCAATGCTTGCTTGTACCCTTGCCGGAACTGGTCCCCGGCATTTACTGCTCGGCTGCCGCCCCGAGCGTCACATCCATTTGCTGTTCCTTGCCGCCGCGCAGGATCGTGACTTTCACCGAGGCGCCCGCCGGCTGCTCCCGAACCGCCGCCGTCAGCTGGTTGGGATCACTGATGGCAAGGTCGTTGAACTTCGTGACGACGTCGCCCACCTTGAGGCCGGCCTTGGCGGCAGCGGAACCGGACTCGACGGTAGCCACTTCGGCACCCACCGAGAACGACGAGTTTGAAGACGTGGATGACTTCGGCTTGACGCTGACTCCAAACTGGCCGTGCGTTGCCTTTCCGGTGTCAATGATCTCCTGGGCCACGCGCTTGGCGAGGTTGATGGGGACGCTGAAACCGACGCCGATGTTGCCGCTGGTGCTGGATTCACCACCGGCTGAAGCAATGGCCACGTTGACACCGATGACCTCACCCTTGCTGTTGACCAGTGCGCCGCCGGAGTTGCCGGGGTTGATGGCTGCATCGGTCTGGATCACGTTGAGCGAGATGGATCCCTGGTTCGACTTGCTCTGGCTCTGCCCGCCGTCCGGTGGTGCGAACTGGAAGCCGCCTTCGTCGTCGCTTTGGGAGTCATCCGCGCCTTCCTTCGGCGCTGCCGATGACGCAACGCTGATGGTCCGGTTCAGCGTAGAGACAATTCCGTCGGTGACTGTTCCAGTGAGGCCCAGCGGTGATCCGATGGCGATGGCGGTGTCCCCCACGTTGAGTTTGCCGGAGTCACCAAGTGTTGCCGGCGTCAGTCCGGAAGGATTGTCCACCTTGATGACGGCCAGGTCGCTCAGGGGGTCGGTGCCGACGATTTTTGCGGTGAGCACCCTGCCGTCGCTGGTCCGGATTTCGATGGCGGCGTTGGCCGTTTTTCCGTCGAGGGTCACGACGTGCGTGTTTGTCAGGATGTGGCCAGCGTCGTCGAGGATGATTCCCGATCCGGTGCCGCCGTCGCTTCCGCTGGTCGCTTTTATGGTCACAACGCTTGGTGACGCCTTCAGCGAGGCTGCGGTGATGACGTTTACGTCGTCCTTGTTGTTGACGATCACGGTACCGGGCTGGCTGCCGGCGCTGCTGACGGCTGACGTGGAACCGTTGTTCAGGAAGGCATCACTGGCAGCCACTACTCCGCCGCCCACGAGGCCGGCAGCCAGGATGCTGGCCACCAGTGTTCCCACACCGAAGGCGGCTTTGCGCTTGGGCGTGCTGGCGGGGTCGGAGGCGTACATGCTGCCCTGCTGATGCTGGCTGCCCGGTCCGGGGTAGGAGCCGCCGCCCGGGTACGGCCCATTGTGCTGGTGGGATCCGTGCTGTGCGGATCCGTGCTGGGCGGCAGGTCCGGCCTGCTGGCCGTAGAACGGCTGGTGATGGGGATAGACGGGCCGCGGTGCGCCGTCGGCTTCCGGGTGCGGCTGTCCCTCGCTGGCGTGCGCCGAACCGGGCTGCGGCTGGTCAATCCGGATGGTCGGGTTGTCCTGGGCTGAGTCCCCGGCTGGCCGCGCCGCTGACTGGGGCTCCCGATGCCCCGCATCCAGCGGCTGCGTGTCCGCCTGAGGAGGCTGTGCCGGCCAGCCTTCCCGAGGCTTTTCCGGATCCCTATTCTCAGGCGACGCACCCTGTGCTGGGTTCTCAGTCATTAGACTTCCTTTCATCCTTGTCTGCCTTTAACTATGGACCCTCTGACTGAAGCTAAAGCGGACGTTGGCTGGGAGGTTCCTGAACGCCATCGGAATCCCCTTTTCGAGGGCCCGATTCACGGATGTAGCGCTTTTCGCTGGTGGCATATTCCCAGTTGTGGACGGGCAAATAGGTGCACCATAGAATCAAATGGAATTGCCACAGCGACCTGCGGCTTTACACATGCGTGGGGGCGCTGCTGCATTCTGTGACGACTGGCTCGGCCCGAATCAGTCGCAGAAGTGCTGAAGGGTTGCACATGCGGTCTAAGTTCAAACGTCTCCTCGCCGTGATCGGCCTTGCCGGGTTGTTGGCGGTTCCCGCTGGCGCGGCCTGGGCAGAGCCACCGGTGACTCTCGACCCGGCATCCAAGATTGTCGACTCCGCCGGTGTGCTGGGCGGCAAGAAGGCTGACGTCGAAGCTGCCATCAAGAAGCTCGGCGCGGATCACGCCACGGTACTCCACGTCGTCACCGTCAAGAAGTTCGAAAACCCGACTGATCGGGAAGCCTGGACGGACGAGGTAGCTGAAAAAGCCGGTCTTGGACCGAACGCTTTGATTCTTGCGGTTGCTACCGACACCCAGCAATACATCCTGAATAAAGGTGGAAGCAAGATCACCGCGGCCCAGCTCGAAAACATCAAGAGCACCGCCATCGGCCCGGAACTGGCTAACAAAAACTACGCCCAAGCGGCAATAAACGCGGCGACGGCCATCGGCGACGCAGCGGGCGGCGGCAGTGGCAAACTTTCCTCCGACAACGGCGCCGGCGCTGCAGTCCTTGTGGGCACGGGAGTGGTCGCAGCGGGCGGTGTAGGCGCCTACCTCTACTTCCGGAACCGCCGGAAGAAGGCCGCAGTCGCCTCGAGTGCCAGCTACGGCCCGCAAGGCGCAGAGCTTGACCCGCTGGCTTCGCTGAGTGTGGACGACCTCCGTAAGAAGAGCGGCTCGCTGCTTATTGAGGCCGATAACGCCATCAACTCGAGCGAGCAGGAACTCGGCTTCGCCCAGGCACAGTACGGCGATGCCGCCGTCGGAAACTTCACCAAAGCGCTGCAGGAAGCCAAGGGCCACATGTCCGAGTCCTTCAAACTGCAGCAGCAGCTTGACGACCACATTCCTGACACCGAGGAACAACAGCGGAGCTGGCTTGGCGAGATCATCCGCCGTTCGGAAGCTGCCCTTGCCTCGCTCCAGGAGCAAAAGGCCGACTTCGATTCGCTCCGTGAGCTCGAAAAGAACGCACCCCAGGCCCTGGCCGCGGTGAACGCCGGCGCCCGGGATGCTGACGCCCGGATCGCGACTGCGGAACAGACCCTCACGACGCTGCGGGCCAAGTACGCGGACAGTGCCCTGGTCCAGGTCTCGGACAACATCGGCCAGGCCAAGGAGCGGCTCGCCTTCGTGCAAAACGCCACTTCAACGGCCCAGGACAAGCTGGCATCCGGAGAAAGCAGCCTGGCTGCCGTAGCCGTCCGTGCTGCCGAAGAAAGCCTGCACCAGACCAAGGTGCTGATCGACGCCATTGCGAAGGTCTCCGGAAGCCTGGATGAGGCCCGCAACAGCCTCGAAGCAGCAGTGGTTGACACCTCCCAGGACCTGGCACAGGCCAAGGCCATCATCCAGTCCGGCGCCCATCCGGAGCTGGCAGGACCCGTGGCCGGCGTGGAGGCTGCCCTGGCGCAGGTGAAGGCGGAGATCCAGGGCGGAAAGATCGATCCGATCGCCACCCTGGAGCGGGTTGAGACAGCCCATCAGGCGCTGGACCAGTCCCTATCCGGAATCCGCGACCAGCAGGAACAGGCCCGCCGCGCACAGGCGTCGCTGCAGCAGACCATTATGTCGGCCCAGGCGCAGATCAGTGCCACGTCCGACTACATCACCGCACGCCGCGGCGGGGTTGGGACCGAGGCGAGGACCCGGCTGGCCGAAGCCCAGCGGAACCTGGACTATGCCTTGTCCATATCCCGCAATGATCCGGTCACGGCGCTCACGTACGCCCAGCAGGCCCACGCCCTCGCGGCCCAGGCAGCGCAGCTCGCCCAAGGGGACGTGGACAGCTTCGGCTACGCCAACCAGGGCTATGGCCGCGGCGGCGGCATGTTCGGCGGCGGCGGGGGCGGCGGCCTCGGCGGCGCCATCCTGGGCGGCATCCTCATCAACTCGATCCTGAACGGCGGCAGCGGCGGCGGCTGGGGCGGCGGCCACAGCGACGGCGGCGGCTGGGGCGGCGGTGACTTCGGCGGCGGCGGAGACTCGGGCGGCGGCTGGGGCGGCGACTCCGGAGGCGGCGGAGACTTCTAGCTGATCCAAAGACTCGCGGGGGCCGGTTCCGACCGGCCGCCGGGTAGAAGCGGTACATCAACTGTTCACTGAATTCAGTGGCGACCACTGAGCAGGACGAAAGGTAACACCATGAAGCAGTCCATTTTCGGCCGCATGGCGCAGCTCGCGAAGGCGAACATCAACTCCCTGCTGGACCAGGCCGAAGACCCGCAGAAGATGCTGGACCAGATGGTCCGGGACTACACCAACAACATTGCCGAAGCAGAGTCCGCAGTGGCGCAGACCATCGGTAACCTGCGGATGCTCCAGGACGACTACAACGAGGACATCAAGAATGCCCACGACTGGGGCAACAAGGCCCTGGCAGCGTCCCGCAAGGCTGACGAGTACCGAAGCAGCGGCGATGCAGTCGACGCCCAGAAGTTCGACAACCTGGCCAAGGTCGCCATTCAGCGCCAGATGGCTGCCGAGAGCGAGGCCAAGGCTGCCGAGCCGAGCATCGCTTCGCAGAGCGAGGTTGTGGACAAGCTCAAGTCCGGCCTGGACCAGATGAAGGGCAAGCTCAACGAGCTGACCAGCAAGCGCAACGAACTCGTGGCGCGCTCCAAGACCGCCGCTGCCCAGTCCCAGGTGCACGATGCGCTCAAGAGCATTGACTTCATGGACCCCACCAGTGAGGTTGGCCGGTTCGAAGAGAAGATCCGCCGCGAAGAGGCCAAGGTCCGCGGCCAGCAGGAGCTTGCTGCTTCCAGCCTGGACGCCCAGTTCAACCAGCTTGAAGACCTCGGCGAACAGACGGAGATCGAAGCGCGGCTCGCTGCCCTGAAGTCCGGCGGCGCGAAGCCTGCGATCGGATCGTCGGCCAATTCCTCGGCCGCCGCTTCCACCGTTGAAGAAGCTGATTTCGACAAGCTGTAGGCTGCTGCTCCGGCTCATGATCCGGACGGAAAAAGGCCGGGGTCCCGCATGGGACTCCGGCCTTTTTGGCGCCGGACCGTCGGATGAGTGCTACCGCACGGTGACGGCTGGCTCGCCGGCTGCAGTCAGACCGGTCCCTGCGGTGCAGCTCCCGGAACGGACGGCGCCGTCGTTGTAGACCTGGCGCAGGCAGTTACGGAGGGCCAGCTGGCCCCAATAGTTGGGATGCAGGGATTCCTGGATGTAGTAGTCGCTGAAGGCGGTACTGGCAGTCCGGACCTCGTTGATCCACTCGCTGATGTCCGCGGCGCCCGTGCTTCGCCAGTCCGCCAGGGCGGTGCTGTCCAGCTTCTGCGTCGTGGCCGCGCACAGTTCATGGCCACTGAACAGTGAGGCCACATCCAGGGTGTGGATGCCGTCCACGCCGGAAGCGGCGATACCGGCCGAAATGGTGGCGTTGATGGCGGGGACAGCGGTTCCCGAAGCCCAGTCCAGGTCTGCGTTCCAGAATCCGCAGCCGTAGGTGCTTTGCCGGCTGAATCCGGTCTCGGAATAGGAAATGTCGGCGCTCCGCGGCAGGGGTGAGACGTAGTTTTGTACCACCATGCTGTATTCATCGGGCGCGTATCCGGCGGCAGTCATGGCCTTGGCTACATTCGCGAGCGAGGTGCCAATCCGCGATGCCACGGCTGCGCGGTTCGTGGCCGAAAAGTTCGTGGCCACCGTTGCCGAGTCCTTGCAGTAGCTCGGGGCCCACCACGGGCTGGTCATGAACTTGGAAACACAGGTGGCGATGATGCCCGCAAACCCGAGATCGTTGCCGCCGACCGACACCACAACCATCCCCACGCGGTTGGCCGACGCGAAGTTTTGCAGCGCCAGCGCCTGGCCCATGTTGCCGGCAGCGTCGCTGTAGAAGTCCAGCCCCGGTTTGAAGTACCCGTATGAGTTCCAGGACGTGGCCGTCTTGGCACCGGAACAGGACAGATTGAGTGCCTGGGCCTGCCCGATCCCAATCTCAGCAGAGGAAGAACGGTGGCAGCCGACAGTGCTCTCCGACTGGCCGGCGTCAAGATAGGCGGCGTCGCCCAGCGCATCAGTTTGGGAGGGGTCACTCGAATTGCCCGCCCAGCGCCCCGCCTCCCCCGAAATATAGGAATCCCCTACGCTTACCACCCACCCGTCACCGGGAGGAGGAGCCGCGTGCACAGCAGGGGCGGTCAGGGCGGAAACGGTGATTGCGACAGCCAGGGCGGCGAAGAGCACCCGCCTGGCCGGGTGCCTGGGGACCGCCATCCGGGGCTGTCCCGCCGGTGCAAGGAATAGCTTCATTGGTCATCCTTTTTTCCTGTCCGCGGCAACATTGCGGCGAACAGGTTGCCGGCGTCCGGCCGCCTCCAGCCGGAATGCCGTTATCAACAGGAAAAAGCCTGATGCGAACGGAACCGTCCGCGCGGAGAAACTGCGCAGCGGACGGCGTGGAGCGAGTCTACGACGAAGTTACCGGCCAGTAAATAGACCTGCCCGACCTGTACCGTGGAAGCATGCCTTCCACCATCGTCTGGCTTCGTGACGACCTCCGCCTGGATGACAACCCGGCCCTGGCCGACGCGGCAGCCCTGGGCCACACCATGACTGTCGTCTATGTCCTGGATGAGGAGTCGGCCGGCGTGCGCCCCTTGGGCGGCGCCGCCAAGTGGTGGCTCCACCATTCCCTTGCCTCTCTGGCTCGTGACCTGGAAGCCGTAGGCTCCCGGCTGGTGCTGCGACGAGGGAGCGCCGCCGGGATCATCCGGGAGCTGGCAGCCGAAACCGGGGCCACGCATCTCCGGTTGAACCGCAGGTACGGCGGACCCGAACGCACCATCGATGCAGGGGTCAAGGGCTGGGCCGCAGATCATGGCCTGGATGCGGCGAGCTTCCAGGCCAGCCTCATGTTCGAGCCGTGGACCGTGCGCACCGGAGCGGGCGGACCTTACAAGGTATTCACGCCCTTCTGGCGCGCCTGCCTGGAGAGCGGCGAGCCGCGCATGCCCTCAGACGCCCCGGACAGGCTTCCGGCCCCGGCCCGCGACACCCGCGGTGCGCTGCCGGGCAGCGATGACCTGGAGACCTTGGGGCTGCTCCCCCGCACCCCCGACTGGAGCGCAGGCCTCGCGGCAGCGTGGACCCCCGGTGAATCAGGCGCGCACGCACGCCTGCAGGACTTCGTGGACGGCCCCGTCGAGGACTATGGGACCGGTCGGGACAGACCAGGACTCGAGGGCACCAGCCGCCTCTCACCCCACCTTCGCTTCGGTGAGATCAGTCCCTTCCGCGTCTGGCAGGCGATCCGTGAGCGGTTCCCGCGCCAGGCCCCTGCCGACGTCGGGATCTTCCGGTCCGAACTGGGCTGGCGGGAGTTCTGCTGGCAACTGCTGTACGAGAACCCGGCGCTGGCCACCCGCAACTACCGTCCCGACTTCGACCGCTTCGAGTGGCAAACGCCGTCGGACGCTGAGCTGGAGGCCTGGCAGCAGGGCCGGACAGGCTATCCGCTGGTGGACGCCGGAATGCGTCAGCTGTGGCAGACGGGCTGGATGCACAACCGTGTCCGGATGGCGGCCGCGTCGTTCCTGGTGAAGAACCTGCTCGCTGACTGGAGGCTGGGGGAAGCCTGGTTCTGGGACACGCTGGTGGACGCCGACGCAGCCAGCAATCCGGCCAACTGGCAATGGGTGGCCGGATCCGGGGCGGACGCCTCCCCCTACTTCCGGATCTTCAACCCCGTGACGCAAAGCAAGAAGTTCGATGCAGCGGGCCGGTACCTGCGGGAGTTCATCCCGGAACTCGCGGACCTGAGTGACAAAGAGATCCACGAACCGTGGAAGGCGCCGGAACTGGACGCCGGTTATCCGGAGCCAGTGGTGGGCCTGCCCGAGTCGCGTGAGCGGGCCCTGGAGACCTACCAAAGGCTCAAGGACAGCTGACCTGTGGCCCGAACCGCAGCCGGGACTGCCGCGTGCGTCAGCGGGCCGGTCAGCGGCTGCTGACCTTGCCCATCAGGGAGGCAACGGGGCTCAGGAAGAGCGGCCGGGCCAGGAACCACGCCGCGACCATCGCCGCGACCGATGCTGCGAAGATACCGAAGCCCACCCAGCTGACGTCGTCGCTACCGCCGTACATGTGGTTGAGGTTCCGCAGCGCACCAGTGGCCAGGACCAGGAACACGTGGACGACGACGAACGCAACAAAGTAGATCATCACGGGGAAGTGCACAGCGCGGGCGGCCTCGATCGGGTAAGCCTTGTTCAGCGCCTTGGCGTTCTTGGGCCACGCCGACGACATCCGCAGGCCCGTGATGAATGCCAGGGGCGCCGCGATGAAGACGGTGACGAAATAGGTCAGCAGCTGGAGGGCGTTGTAGTTGACCCAGCCGTTCTCCGTGGGCCAGTTCAGCGACGCGTACTGCAGCGCTGCCGAGAGCGCATTGGGAAAGACATCCCAGCTGGTAGGCACGATCCGTACCCACTGGCCGGTGGCGAACAGCAGGACGGCGAACACAATGCCGTTGAGGATCCATAGTGCGTCCAGGACGAGGTGGAACCACAGCGCCAGGCTGATCTTCGTCGGCGCATTCCTGGTCCGGATCAGGCCCTTGTTGTTCCGCGTCCAGTAGGCAGCAGGGCGGGTCTGCGTGCGCACCTGCCAGCCGGAACGGATGATCAGCAACAAGAAGAAGCCGTTGAGGAAATGCTGCCAACCCAGCCACGCGGGGAAGCCGACGGGAGCACCCTCGGGAAGCTCTGAGTGACCCGGGTACTCCGCCACGAAGTCTTTCACGCCGGCCAGCCCTGTGGCCCACTTCGCGAGCAGCACTACGAGAAGCAAGGCGACGAGCACAGCCGGTACTGCCCAATACAGTTTGGCCCACTTGCTCTTCGCAGTTCCGGACTTCTTCTTGGTTGGTAGTGACATCGAACAGCATTCCTCTCGAGAATGATCGACCAGTGACGTGGGCGGCTCCGCCCCCGGCCGGGCTGCACCGGCAGGAGCGGCGGCTGGGTGAAGTGCGCCTTAATAGCTTGAATCATGAACAGCGGAAGAGCGAACCCGTGCGCGGCGGCGGTCATGCCCCGCAACATAAAGATCCGTTCCCTTGGAGGCGACGGCCTGCCAATGCGGTGATCGTCATTGAACAGCCACGTGGCACGGTAGGACGTTGCCTCCGCGAATGAGAATACTAGGAAATGCTAGTAGTTGGGGGCCTGCAGACAAAGAAAGAGGCCCTGACCGGCTTATTTCCCGGTCAGGGCCTCTCATTGGTTGCGGGGACAGGATTTGAACCTGTGACCTCTGGGTTATGAGCCCAGCGAGCTACCGAACTGCTCCACCCCGCGTCGCAAGATCAACACTACCGTACTTTCGCGGCCATCCTGACCACAGCCCTTTCCGGGCCGCTGGAATGCCTGCAGGAAGGGCAATTGGAGGGTCCGGTGACGAGTCCTGCTGCGGACGCAAACCGACCGGACCCCACCACCACACGCACCGCCGACTGCCAACCGACTGCCAACGGACCGCCGGGCGACCCCAAAAACGACAAGCAAAAGGCCCGGAAGTCTCTTTCGAGAATTCCGGGCCTTTCCTTCAGTTGCGGGGACAGGATTTGAACCTGTGACCTCTGGGTTATGAGCCCAGCGAGCTACCGAACTGCTCCACCCCGCGTCGCAAGAACAACACTACCCGCCAGTGAACTTCAGGCCAAATCGAGGGGACGTGATCTGTGTCTCTGCAGCGCCGGGGCCGCCAAATACACATGTGGACCTGCGGGCACAGGCCGGCGCGGGCGTCCCGGTTGCTGCGGCAACGGCAAAGGCCGGCCCCCTGTCCTTCCGGAAGGGGAAGCCGGCCTAGGCGGGCTGAGCGGGCTAGCGCCAGCCTCGCTGCGTGATCAGTTGTTCGGAGTGGGCGACGGCGTCGCGGCAGCCGACGGGTCAGCCGTGGGCGCCGGGGTGGCTCCCTGCGTCGGTGTTGCGCTTTCGGCACCAAGCTTGGCTTCGGCGTCGATCGCCTTTTGCAGAGCGGCATTCAGTTTCTTTTGCTGCTCTCCGTAGGCTGCAAAGTCGCCCTTGGCGAGGGCTTCCTGACCGGCCCTAATGGCTGCGTTCGCCTCTTCCAGCGCGGCCTTCAGTTCAGCCTTCGCATCCGTGCCGCCGGTGGCCGGAGGAGTGCCGCCGGTCGCGGGGGGTGGCGTCTGGCCATTGTTGTCCGAGTCCCCGGCTGACGCGCCCGAGTCGCCGCCGAACAGCTGGTTCAATGCCTGGTCCAAGGTCGGTGCGAACCCGATCTTGTCACCGAAGGCCACCAGTACGCGCTGCAGGGTGGGGTAGGACGTTTCGCCCGTGGAGCGCAGATAGACGGGTTGCACGTACAGCAGGCCGCCACCCGCCGGGAGCGTCAGGAGGTTGCCGTTGAGCACGTCGGACGCTCCCTGCCGGAGCAGGTTCAAAGCCTGGGACACCGTGGGATCCGAGTTGAACTTGTTCTGGGCCTGGCCGGGGCCGGGAACCTGCGCTTCCGGTGGAATCTGCAGGAGCCTGAGCTGGCCATAGCTTTCGGCCTTGACGCCCTTCTGGTTACCGGCGTCGGAATCCGCAGCGAGGAACCCGTAGAGCACGTTTCGGGCGGTTCCGTTGACCACCTGCGGAATGAACGAAGACGTGAGCTGGAAGGCAGGCTGGTCCTGGTCCGGCATCTTCAGCGACATGTAGAACGGCGGCTGCTTGACCGGCTCAGTGACTGTGGGATCGTTCGGCACGGACCAGGCGTCATTGTTCGTGTAGAAGTTGTCCGCCTGGGTGACGTGGTAGCGGCCCAGCAGTTCGCGCTGGACCTTGAACAGGTCCTCGGGGTAGCGGACGTGGCTCATGAGCTCGCCGGACATCTCCGAGAACGGCTTCAGGGAGGTCGGGAAGACCTTCTGCCAGGCCTTCAGCACCGGATCCTGGTCGTCCCACGCGTACAGCGTTACGGAGCCGTCGTAGGCGTCAACAGTTGCCTTGACGGAGTTACGGATGTAGTTCACCGAGCTGTTGGGCAGGGCAACGCTGCGCCCCGCCGTCGTCTGTGAATCCGCGGTGGCAGACGACAACTGTTCCTGCTGCGAGTAGGGGTAATACTGGCTGGTGGTGTAGCCGTCCACAATCCATTTCACGCGGCCATCAACGACTGCCGGGTAGGCGTTGCCGTCGACCGTGAGGTACGGGGCGACCTTTTCGACGCGGTCCCGCGGGTTACGGTCGTAAAGGATCTGCGATTCGGCGTTCACACCGTCGGAAAGCAGGAGATCGGAGGACTGGAACTTGATCGCGTAGAGGACCTTGTTGAAGAAGCTGCCGACGTTCGGGCCGCCGTTGCCGGTAAAGGTGTACTGGGTTTCGCCATCACCTTCCTTGCCGGCGGGACGGTCCTGCTCGCGGTGGGGTGAACCGTCCGGGGCTCCGACGATCGAGTATTCAGGAGAGTTCTCGCCGAAGTAGATCCGGGGCTGATAGGTCGTATCGTTGCCGAGGACCCCGGTTGACGGAATGCCGGCCTGAAGGAACTCCGGCTTGCCGTCGGCGGTGAACTTGTTGCCCTTGGCGGCCACCACACCGTAGCCGTGGGTGTAGACCACATGCCGGTTCAGCCAGGACTGCTGGTTGGCGCTCAGGCCGTCCGGGTTCAGCTCACGGACCGCGATCACGGTGTCCTGGACTTTGCCGTCCACTTCGTACCGGTCAACGTTGAGCGCTTTCGGGAACTGGTAGTACGGCCGGTACTGCTCCAGCTGGGAGAACGCGTCCGAAATCAGGTTCGGGTCCAGGAGCCGGATATTGGCAGTGGTTTGTGCATCCGGCGCCAGTGCGCCAGTGGTAGCGGTGGTGGTGGCGTTATACCGCTTCTCCTGGATCTTATCGAGGCCGTAGGCAGCACGGGTCATGCTGATGTTCCGCTCTATGAATGGCTTCTCAAGCGTCTGTTCCGACGGGCGCACCTGGAACTGCTGGATGACCCACGGGTAGACACCACCGGCAAGGATGGAGGTAATGACCAGCATTGCCGTGCCTATGACAGGCAGGCGCCATTTGCCGATCACGGCGGCAACGATGAAGAGGATTGCGACCAGTGCGGCAGCCACGGCCAGAATGGACTTCGTGGGGATCACCGCGTTGACGTCGGTGTACAGCGCACCGGCCCAGCGTCCGCCGCTGTTCTGCACGGCGGAATAGCGGTCCAGCCAGAAGTTCACGCCGAGCAGCAGCAGGAAGGCCGCGCCCGTCACGGCGAGGTGGATCTGGGCGGCCCGGCTGGTGAAGATGCCGCGCTCCATGATCCGGATGCTGCCGTACAGGTAATGCGTGAGAATTCCCGCGATGCCTGCGACCACAACAACGCTGATGAGGAAGCCTGTCACGAATCCGAGGAACGGCAAGGTCATCAGGTAGAAGCTGATATCCAGGTTGAACTGCGGATCGTTCTGGCCGAAGGACTCCTGGTTCAGGAACAGCAGCACTTTCTGCCACTGGCTGGCCGCGGCACTTCCGGCGAAGAGACCGAACAGCACCGGCAGGCCCACCATGACCACCCGGCGAACAGGTTCCAATTGCGCCTGATAGCGGTTCAGGTTGTCCCTGATCTCCGAATCCGGGGCGTAAACGGGGCGGGCGTGATAGGCGATCCGGATGGCGTAGAACATGGCCAGGAACATGAGGGCGAAGCCGGTCAGGAAGATGACAATCCGGGCCACGTTTTCCGTGAGGAAAACTTCAAAGAAACCAAGCTGCTGGTACCAGAGGACATCGGTCCAAACATTGGCGAAGAAGATGAATCCGACCACAACAAGTGCTACGACGATCAATGTCGGCGTCAAGGCACCTCGCCTTGGCTGGGGTCTTCCGGGCGGTGTGGGGCTGGCAGGACGGGACAAACTCGGTACCTCATAGCTGGTTGTCAGTGACTGGTCTTGTCAAAATCAGAGCGCGTGTGGTGGTGTTGCTCGGACCGCCGCTGCACCTCGGAGGGGAGGGTCAGCATCAGTCATTAATGCCACGAGTGGCGGTGGTGCTTAGTTCCTGCAATTAGTCTAGTTGCTGGCGCACGTGGGAAGACCGGATGTGTCGCCGCCTGAACCGATCACGTTGACGGCTTCCCGGGCCTCAGCCAGGTTCTCGACTTTCACCACCTGAAGCCCGTCCGGGATGTGTCCCACCACTTCCGCGCAGTTGGCAGCCGGGGCCAGGAACACCGTCGCGCCGTCCTCCCTTGCTCCGTACATCTTCTGTCCGATCCCGCCGATGGATCCCACGACGCCGTCGGGCGTGATGGTGCCGGTCCCGGCAATGTGCTTGCCGCCGGTCAGGTCCCCCGGCGTCACGGTGTCGACGATGCCGAGGGCGAACATCATGCCCGCGCTGGGGCCGCCCACCTTGTCGAGGGAAATCTGCACCTCAAAGGGGAAATTGAAGTCGTACTGCAGCAGCACTCCGAGGATGAACTTGCCGGCGGCGTTCTCGGTGGGGGTGATGGTCTCCGTGACGGGAGCGCCGTCGCGAGTGACGACGACGGTGGCGGGCTTTCCGTTTCCGGCGGCCAGTTCCTCCTGGACGACGCGAAGCGACGTCACGGGTTTGCCGTTCACGGTGGAAAACACATCGCCGGCCTGCAGCTTGCCGGCCGAGGCCGACTGGTCCGCAAGGTCCGCCACCAACAGCTTTTGTTCAAAGGGAATGCCGAGTTCCTTCAGGGCGGAGGCTGTGGCGTTCTCCTGGGATGTCGTCATCGCCACCGCGCTCTCCTGCTGGGACTCCTCCTTCGTCACCCCCGTGGGGAAGATGAGCTCCTCCGGATAGACGGCCTTTGACTTGTCCAGCCATGCTGAAAAGGCCTCGAACACGCTGACCGGACCGTTGGGTCCGCCGTCGACATAGACGGTGGTGAGGTCAAGGTTCCCCTTGGCCGGAAACGTCTCGCGGCCCGTCACGCTGATGACCGGCTTGCCGTTGTCATTGGCCAGGGTATTAAAAGTGGGGCCAGGCGATTCCACAACATACGGCACGGGGAGGCTGGCGGCGGTGATACCCAGTGCGAGTGCCAACAACCCGGAGGCCACCATCGCCGGGTAGCGATTGTCGCGTGCTTTGGCACGACGGGATTTCGGCCGGCGGGAAAGCGTGCCGTGAGTGGTCCCGCCGTCGTGTCCCGAATCCGCGGGATCCCCGGGAACCTGGCCACCCTGAGTAATTGTCAATGAAGGACCTCTCCGCACCTGCGCCCGTGGACGCGGCACTGTGGCTGCACCGATCAGAATGCCGGCAGCCTGCAAATATTCCGATTACTAACACTACGCGTTTGAGCCGGCCCGTACGCTCTTTGCCCACAGCGAACGGGGCCGGATTCGGCAGACAGCCGCCGACGCCCCGGGGTACCGTGAAGGTGATCAACAGTCACACCGACGATCGGCGGGATCATGACCTCCAACCCACTCAATCCGTCCAATGGCGACGACGACACCCCCAAGGATCCGCTTGCGGAAATGCTTCAAAACCTCATGGGTGGCAAGGGCATGGGCAACATCGACCCCGCCGAACTGGCCAAGGCCGCCGGTCTTCCCGACGATCCGAACCTCCTGGCCCAGATGTTCTCGCAGGTCCAGGCCATGATGAGCGCATCCTCCGAGGGGCCCGTCAACTGGCAGCTTGCCCACGAGAACGCCCGCCGGGTGGCTGCCAGCGGCTCCGACCCCTCGGTCACGTCACAGCAGTCACGGGAAATCGATGAAGCACTGCGCCTCGCCGAGCTGTGGCTGGACCAGGTGACTGAGCTTCCCGCCACCGGCCTGATCGGCCGGGCCTGGTCCCGCGCGGAATGGGTCGAGGAAACGCTCGGGACGTGGAAGCGGCTCACCGAGCCGGTGGCCAACAGCATTGCCAATGCGCTGTCCACCGCCATGACCGAGCAGATGCCCGAGGAAATGAAGTCCATGATGGGCGGGGCGTCCTCCATGCTGCAGAACATGGGCGGGGCCATCTTCGGCATGCAGCTTGGCCAGGCCATTGGCGCCCTCTCCGCCGAAGTGGTCAGCTCAACAGACATCGGAGTGCCGCTGGCGGACCTGGAGATGGCCCTCCTGCCGGCCAACGTGGCCAAATTCGGTGAAGGCCTGAGCCTGCCCGAGAACGACATCCGGCTTTTCCTGGCTGTCCGGGAAGCTGCCCACGCACGGCTCTTCGTCCAGGTGCCCTGGCTCCGCGGGCACCTCCTGGGTGCCATCGAGGCCTATGCCCGGGGCATCCACATCGACACCTCCAAGATCGAGGAACTCGCCAGGGAGATCGATCCCAGCAACCCGGAAGGCATCCAGGAGGCGCTGTCCCAAGGCGTGTTCATGCCCCAGCGGACCCCGGCGCAGGACCAGGCACTGGAAAAACTCGAAACCGCGCTGGCCCTCGTGGAAGGCTGGGTGGACGAACTGACCGCGGCGGCCACGGAGAAGTTCCTGCCGTCCGCGTCTGCGCTGCGCGAGACGGTCCGGCGGCGCCGCGCCACCGGCGGCCCGGCCGAACATGCTTTTTCGTCCCTGGTGGGACTGGAGCTGCGTCCCCGGCGCCTGCGCGAAGCTGCCACCTTGTGGGCCTCCCTCAAGGAGGAGCGTGGCACCGAAGGCCGGGACGCCATCTGGCACCACCCGGACCTGCTGCCCACCGGCGAGGATCTGGACGATCCGCAGGGGTTCAGTGCACGCCGCAAGCTCGCCGAAGCGAGTGACACCGAGGTGGACGACGCCCTGCAGAAGCTGCTGAACGGCGGATTCGACGAACCGGCCAAGGACGACGACGCGGCGGGCAAAGACGAAGAAGCGTCCGGCGAGGACGACGACGGCGGGACGCCGAAGGCCTGACGCGCCGGCTAACCTGCGAACTAGCCAGGCATTGACGAAACCACGGTTTCGTCGGTGCCTGGCTCTTCTGTATCGGGCGTCGCGTCCGGTTCGCACGTCATGTCCGCATCGCCGCCTGGCGAGTCGGAGTCCGGTGCCATGCCCCGCGAGGTGGCGAACGCAACGCCTTCGAGGAAGGCCTTTGCCCGTTGCGTCTCGGGGTAGGCCTCCAGGAGACGCCAGAACGCGGCGTTGTGCCCGGCGACCAGCAAATGCGCCAGCTCGTGGAGCAGCACGTAGTCGATGACCCACTGCGGCATGGTCCGCAGCTTGTCCGAGAGCCTGATGGTTCCGTCTGCCGGAGTAGCCGAACCCCAGCGGGAATTCTGGTTGCTGACCCAGCGCACGGACGACGGCGCGGACCGCCCACCAAGGTACTTCGCCGAAAGCCCGGCTGCATGCGACGCGAGGGCTGCATCCGAGGCCGGGCGGCGACGTCCCGCCCCGCGCGAGCGCCGGACCCCCTGCAGCCGGAGTTTCTCCAGCATCCGGTGCACCCATTCACTTTCCTGCGCCTTGCTGAAATGCGCCGGGATGGCGACCACGGCTGTGCCGTTCTCCCAGAACGCTGCCACGGTCCGGCGGCGGCGTGCGGAACGCCGCACAACGACGGGTGCTCCATCGGGAGTGGTCAGCGGAATCGCTTGGGGTTTCGCTCCCCCGGCCATCAGGCGCTGGTGCTTTCAATGAGTACTTCAAGCACGGCTTCGCCATACTTTTCCAGCTTGGACGGGCCAATTCCGGCCAGCTGGGCCAGCTCTTCGAGGGTTGCGGGCCGCGCCTCCGCAATCGCCGTCAGCGTCGCATCGGTAAACACCACGAACGCCGGCACTTCGGCGGCCAGGGCCACGTCCTTCCGCCACTGGCGCAGTGCCTCGAACGTCTGTTCCTCGTAGCTCGGCGGGCATTGGCTGCAGCGGCCTACCTTCCGTTCGGCACCGGTGGACAGCATGCTTCCGCAGACCCGGCACATCGCAGGGGCGGCCGCCTTCCGCCGCGGGGCGGGGCCCTTGCCGCGCGCCGTCGAGCTGGCCACAGAGTCCGGCCGTAGGCCGTCCAGGAAACGCGAGGGCTTCCGGTTGGCCCTCCCGCCGGGGGTCCGGGCCAAGGACCAGGACAATGAGAGGTGCTCGCGCGCCCTGGTGATGCCCACGTAGAGCAGCCGGCGTTCCTCGTCCACGTCTTCCGGGGAGTCCGCGAACGAGATCGGCATGAGGCCCTCGCAGAGCCCCACGAGGAAGACGGCATCCCATTCAAGGCCCTTGGCAGCATGCAGCGACGCCAGGGTAACGCCCTGGACGGTGGGGGCGTGCTGGGCCAGGGAACGTTCCTGCAGTTCATTGACAAAGTCCGAGAGGGTGAACTGTGGCCCGCGGCTCAGCACCAGCTCATCAGCCAGCGCAACCAGCGCGGCCAGCGATTCCCAGCGCTCGCGCAGCGCCCCGCCGCTATGCGGGGCGGATTCCGTGTAGCCAAGGGATGCCACGATGTCCCGGACCAGCTGCCCGAGGGGATCGGGAGCCGAGGTTTCGGCGGCGGCCCGGGTGGCTGCCCGGAGCTGGAGGATTGCATCACGGACTTCCTTGCGGGCGAAGAACCGCTCTCCTCCGCGCAGCTGATAGCCGATCCCGGCCGAGGCCAGTGCCTGTTCATACGCCTCGGACTGTCCGTTGGTGCGGAACAGCACGGCGATCTCGCTGGCCGGTGTTCCGGCGTCGAGCAGTTCCCGGATCTTGATCGCCACGGTGGCTGCCTCGGCCTCATCGTCGGCGCATTCGGTGAACTGCGGCTGCGGTCCGGGCTGCCGTTGTGCGACCAGTTTGAGCGGCGCCGCCCATGCCGCGTCCGCGACCGGCCCTCCGCTGCGCCGTCCGGCGAGGAGGTCATTCGCGAGCTTGACCACCTGCGGCGTGGAGCGGTAGTCCCGGATCAGCTTGACGACGTTGGCGCCGGGGTACATGGCCTTGAAACCCAGCAGGTGCTTCGGCGATGCACCGGTGAACGAGTAAATCGTCTGGCTGGCGTCACCCACGACGCAGAGTTCATCACGCCCGCCGAGCCAGAGCTCCAGGAGCCGCTGCTGCAGCGGCGAAACGTCCTGGTATTCGTCCACCACAAAGTGCCGGTACTGTTCGCGGACAGTGGCCGCCACTTTCGGGTCCTCCTGCAGGATCCCCACGGTGATCAGCAGGACGTCCTCGAAGTCGATGACGTTGCGGTCGGTCTTCACGTCCTCATAGGACTGGAACACCCGGGCCACGGCCGTGAGGTCGAATCCGCCGGGGTTGCCGCGGTCCTGCGCGTTCTCGAGGTAGTTCGCGGGCGTCAGCATGGACACCTTGGCCCACTCGATCTCCGAGGCGAGGTCCCTGATGGACGCGCGGTCCGTGCTGAGCCTCAGGCGCCGGGCAGCTTCGGCGATCATCTGCGCCTTGTGGTCGAGGAGGTTCGGCAGGGCGCCGCCGACGGCCTGGGGCCAGAAGAACTGAAGCTGCCGCAGGGCCGCGGCATGGAAGGTCCGCGCCTGGACATTGCCCACGCCGAGGTCACGGAGCCGGCTCCGCATCTCGGCGGCGGCGCGGGAGGTGAAAGTCACGGCCAGCAGCCGCTGCGGACTGTAAACGCCTGAGTGAACGCCGTAGGCGATCCGGTGGGTGATGGCGCGCGTCTTGCCCGTGCCTGCACCGGCAAGCACGCACAGGGGCCCGTTCAGCGTGCTCGCGACTTCCCGCTGTTCGTCGTCCAGCCCGCCAAGAATGCGGTCTTCCAGGGACCGGTTGTCCGGCGAAGCGGAATCGGCGGGGGCACTGTCACCGGGGGCGGTGCGTTCAAAATTGTCAGTTGTCACTTGCTGCTCAGTCGATCGGTGGGGTCAGGTGGTGGGGGTCCGCTGTGCGCGGGGAGGTCATTCGTCGGCGGGCCGGTCCTGGATGACGCCGCCGTACCAGTGCTCAATCAGTGACCGGGCAATGGAGAGCCGGCTGGAGATGACGATTTCCCCGCTCAGCACGGCGTCCTGGAGTTCCGCTCGGCTGAACCATCGCGCCCGGGTGACCTCCACGCCGTCGGGCGTTGCCTCGGTATCGGGTGTCCTCGCCGTGAACCCGAGCATCAGGGAGGCGGGAAACGGCCATGACTGCGAACCAAGGTACTGGGTTGCCGTAATCCGGACGCCCACTTCCTCCTGGATCTCGCGGACGACGGCCTGCTCAAGCGACTCGCCCGGTTCCACGAAACCGGCCAGCGTGGAGTAGTTCTTTGCATCGATTGGTCCGCCGCCGCCCAGCAGCAGCCGGTCATCGGGGCCGACGACCGTCACGATGATAGCGGGGTCGGTCCGGGGATAGTGTTCGGAGTTGTCCGCAGGACACCTGCGGACCCACCCGCCGGCCTCAACGAGCGTCGCCGCTCCGCACCGAGGACAGTGCACGTGGGTGGCATGCCAGTTGGCGATCGCGCTGGCCTCGACAAAGAGGGCCGTGTCGGTGGCATTCAGGCGTGCAGCAACGTCGCGGAACCCCGTCCAGACGGCGTCCGCGGGAATTCCGGCGATGCCGCGTTCAAACTGCTCCGCCCGGACCTCAAAAGGTTCCTCAAGGACAAAGAGGACGATGTCCGTACCTTCCTCCACGTCCGAACTGCCCAGCGCGGAACCGAGGTAGATGATCATTGCCGGCGGCAGTCCGGCCTCGCCAAGGTTCTCCGCGAGGCCTGCGGCTTCCGTCAGCAGCAGGCTGTCGCCGCGTACGAGGGCCTGCCGGTGCGACAGGACCACGGCCAGCGCCCGTCCGGAGCTGACAACGGCTTCGACCATGCCCGGCTTCATCCGGGCGCCGGACCCGCGGTCAATCAGCGCGGGTCGAACGGGAAGGACGGTGTCCATCAGGTGGTTTGCCGGGAGCCGCTTCAACGGGGCCGCACTGCCCGGTGCCGCATTTTCTGCCGCCTTATTTTGTTCTGCCTTATTTTGGGCTGCCGGGGACTCCGCAAGACTCATGTACCCACCGTACTGACTCCGGCAGACAATTGACATTTGCTCCGGCCGCCGCTGAAGCCCCGGGAAGCCGCTCTCCGGCGTCGCCGGCACCGGAAATTGCAAGGTAAATCGTCCTGATCTGGAGACTCGCCGTAGTACATCGCCGTCTTGGGCGCCAGTCAATCTACCGTGGATGCGTGAGAAGAAAACCGATCGAACTGGCAGCTGTAGCAACTGCGGCAGTCCCCGGACTGACGCCCACCGCCGTGAGCTCGGCTCCCGACGATCCGGCGGACTTCGATTCGGCACTTCTCCTGGACTCCGAGGGCAAGCAGTGGCGGGTCCGTTCGCCCCGCCACGCCGAGGCAAGCGCCCGCCTGGAAACGGAGTTTATGGTCCTTCGTGCCTTTGCCCCGGCAGTCAGGGCCGAGCTGCCCTTCCTCATGCCCACAGTGGCAGGCACGGTGCGGCAGGGTGCACTCAGCACGTTCGTGTACTCACACCTGGCCGGAACTACGCGCAGCGTCGAAGAGCTGACAGCCGGTTCGGAAGGACTGGCGAAGGAGATTGGCGCCGCTCTGGCTGCCATTCACGACCTCCCCCAGGCCCTCGTCAGCAATGCCGACCTCCCCAGCTACACCCCCAATGAGTTCCGGCAGCGAAGGCTCAACGAACTCGACCAGGCCGCGACCACCGGAAAGATCCCCCCTGTGCTGCTGCGCCGGTGGGAACATGCCCTGGAAGACGTCTCGCTGTGGCGCTTCAATCCCTGCGTGGTCCACGGCGACCTGCACGAGGACAACCTCCTGGTGGAGGGCGAACGCGTGACAGCCGTGACCGGGTGGACCGATTTGCGCATCGGGGATCCGGCCGACGACATGGCCTGGCTGGTCGCCTCCAACGAGCAAAGCTTCGTCGACTCGGTACTCCGCCACTACACGTCGAGCCGCAGGGACGCACCGGACGCCCATCTGCTGCGCCGCGCAGCCCTCTCCGCCGAATTTGCGCTGGCCCAGTACCTGGTGAAGGGCCTGGCTGCCGGGGACCAGGCAATGATCGCCGAGGCTGAAGAAATGCTCGCCTCGCTGGCTGAAGACATCACGGAGCACGGCGGACAGCCCATCAGCGTGGAACCTTTGCCGCAAACTGTCCCGGCCGTGCACGTGGAACCGGTCCCGCAGGATGAAAACGCGGGTGCCACCGGTGTGCCCTCTGCAGCGCTTGCCGCAGAGCAGGTTTCGGGATTGTCCGGCGCCCCGTCGGCGGATGCCATGCCGTCGGTGCACGTGACACCGATCCCGGTCGATGCCGTCCCGGCCCCGCCGAGCCGAGAGTCAGGGGCTCCCGGGAACGCTGACCGCGGCGCCCCGGCCGAAACGTCCGGCGAACACGATGCGGCCCAGGAAGCAGGCGGGGACAGCGGAACCGCCCACGCGGCCGACGGAGGAAACCGGATCACTCCCCCGGCCGCGCTTTCAGCGGATGACACGTCCACGGCGGCCCTCAAGATTGTGGACGCAAAGTCCCACTAGCCGAAGCGGCTGCCTTGGCCATGGCGGTGGTTCCCGCAAGGGCCGCTGTCACGATGTCCTCCAGCTGCTCCGCCGTGCCAAGGTCGTGGGGTCGGACCACCTGGTTTTCACCGACGTAGTAGAACGCTGCCCGGACGTTGTCGAGCGGGACTCCCTTAAGCCTGGCCCAGGCAAGACGGTAGACCGCCAGCTGGACGGCCTTCACCTTCAGCTGTCCCGCGGCCGGGCGGCGGCCGGTTTTCCAGTCCACCAGGTCCCAGCCGCCGTCGGCGTCCCGGAACACGGCATCGATCCGGCCGCGCACCACGACGTCACCGATGCGTGTCTCGACCGGAACCTCGACATGGGCCGGTGCGCGGTGCGCCCACTCCGAGTTCCGGAATGTTTCCACCATCGAGTCCAGCCCGTAGGCCTCATCAATGTGGTTGTCCGAACCGGGGGCCTCCTCCAGCTCCAGCATGCCTGCGGTGCCGAAGTATTCCTCCACCCAGGCGTGGAATGCCGTGCCTTTGCGTGCCGACATCCCCGGCTCCCTGGGAACAGGCCGGCGCAGCCGCGCCAGCACGGATCCGGGATCGTCGCCCAGATCCACAAAGGTTGACGCGGAAATGTGGCCGGGCAGGTGGACATCCTGCACGGTGGCCCGCCGGAAGCGGCGTTCCAGCAACAGGGCGGCTTCGTGGGCCCAATTGGCGGCGACGTTGCGAAGCTGCCGGGTTTCCGGCCCGGGGGCCGCCGCTTTGGCGTCACCCGCTGCTTCCGCGTCACCCGTTCCTTCGGTGTCACCCGCGGCTTCCGCGGCACCGGCGGCCAGGGTTCCGCGGACCCGCGCGGCAGCCAGTTCCATGGCTGCCCGCCGCCCCGGGACCAGCCTGAGCCTAGTCCCGGTGCGTGGATCGGCAGGCCCCTCCAGCGGGTCATACGGCCATACCGCCACTTCGAGGTCCTGGGTCAAAGGACTTTCGGCCGGCAGCGACGCCTCCTCCACTGAGGCGGCATGCACGACGGCGGCGAGCTCCTGCGGTTCTTCCGCCAGCCTTTCGGCGGGCAAAGCTTCTCCGGGGCCTGTTGAGCCTGCACCCGGGTGGCCGACCCCGGCGAGGGGCGCCAGCTCGGACAGGAACGGCGACATGTCCGCCATTCCGGCCCGGGATCCGACCCAGGCCGCGCTGGAGACCCACAGCACGAATTTCGCCCGCGTGTAGGCAACATAGGCGAGCCGGCGTTCCTCTGCCTCGCCGTGAGCCTGGACGTCCGCTTTGAAGTCCTTCTCCGCGTCCAGCCAGCCTTTTTGATCCGGCTGGTCCAGGTCCCACTGCGGCAGATCGGCGTGGTCCCCGCGCAGCGGCCAGGGCAGGGCGGCGCTGCCGCTGCTCCAGCGCGAATCCCGGCTGCTGGGAAACGCGCCGGCGTTGAGCCCCGGAACGAACACGACATCCCACTCCAGGCCCTTGGACGCGTGCACGGTCAGCAGCTGGACGGCTTCATGGTTGACGTCCGGGGCGGCAACGTCCAGGCCGCCCTCCTCCGCAGCCGCGGCCTCCAGCCAGGCCAGGAAAGCCAGGACGTCAACACGGTGCGAGGTGTGGAGGAACCCTGCCGCGGCATCCTGGAATGCATCCAGGTTCCGTCGGGCCTGATGGATGCTGATGCCGGGACGGGCCGCCACTTCGATGTCAAGGAGCATGGCCCGCTCCACTTCGCCCAGCAGTGTGGTGAGGTCGTCACCCATAAAACCCCGGAGCTGCCGGAGTTCTGAAGAGAGGGCGTGCAGCCGGTCCAGCGCCTCCGTGCTCAGCGCCCGGCCATGGGCCGACGTCCAGCCTTGCCGCGGCAGCCAGTCCAGCGCTTCCACGAGGCTCGGCGAATCGGTGATGTCGCTCTCGATCACGGCAGTATCGGCGTCGTCGGCTTCATCCCCGTCTGCATCCGGGCGGCCGCGGCGCCGCGCGAGGAATGAAGACCAGTCCCGGAAGGCCATGAGGTCGGAGGGACCTATTCGCCAGCGTGCCCCGGCCAGCAGCCGCATGAGGGAGTCCGAACGGCCCGGATCCGCCAGGACCCGCAGGGTCGCAACGAGATCCACGATCTCGGGGGTGTCCAGGAGCCCGCCTAGGCCCACAATCTCGTAGGGGATACCGCGTACCTCGAACTCACGCCGGATGCATTCCATCTGTGCACGCCGGCGGCAGAGGACTGCCATGGCCGGAGGAATCCGGTCCTCGCCGGCGGTGTCCTCGAAGTCCGTGACGCGGTAGCGCAAAACGTCCGCCGCGATGGCTTTGGCTTCGTCCTCGTCCGTCGCGAAGCGCCCGATGACGACCTTCCCCTGGGCCGCTGCGGGGCTTGGCTGCAGCGGCGGGACCTCCACAGAATCACCAGACTCGCGCTCCCCCGCCGGACCGGTCCGGGCGGCAGCGGCGCTCAGCGGCGCTGAGATGACGTTGGCCGCGGACAGGATGTTCCGCCCGTTGCGCCAGGCAGTTGTCAGGTATGACGTTGGCGCCACCGCGAAAGGACCGCGGGACAGCCCTTCACCGTGCCCGGTTCCCGCCGGACCGGCATCCGCGGCGTCGGCTCCGTTCCCTGTTTCGCCCACCAGGACCGGGAATTCCCGGACAAAGTGGAAGAGCTGGCCGGCTGAGGCACCCCGGAAGCCGTAGATCGACTGATTGGGATCTCCCACGGCCGTCACGGCGTGGCCGCCGCCGAAGAGCCTGGAGAACAGGACGAGCTGGGCATGCGACGTGTCCTGGAATTCGTCCAGGAGCACCACCTTGAACCGCTGGCGTTCCACTTCGGCGGCCAACGGGATCTCGCTGGCGACCCGCGCGGCGAGGGCCACGAGGTCGCCGAAGTCCAACGCGCCGCGGAACCGTTTGGCTTCCGCGTACCGGCCCACCATTTCGGCGACGCTGGCCCGCGTGCGCAGCATCGCGCCAAGTTCCCCGGCGGCCTGTGTCGGGTTCTTTTTTGCTTCGGCCATGTAGGGCAGGGCTTCAAATTCGGCGACGCGGTGCATCAGCCAGCCCTGAACCTCGCGGGGATCCCGCAGGTGTTCAGCGCACTCGCCCGCGAGCTGGATGACTGCTTTCACGAGGGTGGATTTGGCGGCACGGAAGTGCTCGTACTCGCCGTCGAAGGCCTCCACGACTTCGCTGGCCAGCTGCCACGCCTGCGCTCCGCCCAGGAGCACAACATCACGTTCGACGCCCAGACGGAGCCCGTAGTCAGACACGATGCCGCTGGCGTAGGAGTGATACGTGGAAACCTTGGGTTCCAAGGCATCCTCGCTGAGCAGGCCTGCCGGAAATATCGTTTGGTCCGTGTCCTCCGCGGCAATGCGTTGGAGGGCCGCCAGTTTGGCCCGGATCCGGCTGGCCAGCTCACCGGCAGCCTTCCGCGTGAACGTGACACCCAGGACTTCTTCCGGCCGGACCCAACCGTTGGCAACGAGCCACACAACACGGTCCGCCATCGTGGCGGTCTTGCCGGATCCTGCCCCGGCAATGACCAGCCGCGGAGTAAGTGGCGAGGAAATAATGGCGGACTGCTCAGCGGTGGGACTGTTGCGTTCGCCCAGCATGGCAGTCAGTTCTTCCGGGGAAAAACGGGGGGCCTGGACGTCGTGGGGCGTCGTCATTCGGTTACCTGCTTTCCACGCGGACAAAGGGGACAGACCTCGGGCAGCCGGCAGCCATGGCCGCCGTGGCCTGACTTTGCCGGATCATGGCGCGCCTCGAAATGGCTGCCGGACATGAGCTGCGCGGCCTCGTCCACCATATCGAGCGCCCAGTTGCCGGTGCCGTCCAACGGCTCCTGGACCTGGATGCCGGGGCTCTTGTTGCTGGTGCCAAGCTGGGCCAATACAGCCCCTCCCGGCTTAACACTGCCGGCCGGTGTGCCCGGCTCAGTGAAGCCTCCGGCCAGCACCGCGGCCTGATAGGCGCCCAGCTGGGGATGGCGGGACAGCTCGGCCTTGGACGGCTGGCGCTTGCCCGTTTTGAGGTCCACGATCACCAGGCGTCCTTCGGAATCGATCTCCAGCCGGTCAACCTGTCCGCGGAGTACCGAAAACCTCACTACGGGTTCAGCGTCTGCTCCTGCCGGCGCTTCCGTGCCGGGCTGCGGGTCATCGACGATGTCCGGCAGCTTCACTTCGAAGTCCCGTTCGACGCCGACAAGGCTCCTGCCTTCACTGCGCATGACGAGGATGTATTGGGCCAGCTTCCGGACCATGGCTTCGGCCCGCTGGAAATCCAGCCTCCCTTCCCAGTTGTCCTTCATGCCGAGCGTCGGCCACCGCCGGACGAGTTCTGCCACGTATTCGGCCCCCGAAGCATCCGGCAGGTCCTGGGCAATGGCGTGGACCAGGGTCCCCAGGCTCCTCGCGAAGTCGGTGGCGGCTTCCCCGCCGGCAGCCTGGATGAACCAGTCAAGGGGCGACTTTTGGACGGTTTCCACCTTGGACGGTGAGACGAACACGGTCCCTCCGGGCGGCACAATCCGCTCCCCGGAAGAGAGCGGCGCAAGCCCCCACCATGAATCGGGATGGGCACCGGGCACGGACGGTTCGACTGCGGCAAGGCCGGCAAGCACCCTGGCGGCTTCGACCGATTCGGCAGCGTACCTGCCGTCCAGCTGGGCGTACTGACGGAGTTCGGCCACGAGGGCGCGGAGGGTCAGCGGCCGTTCCACGGGGGTGAACGTCCGACGGTCCTGCCCGGGATGCAGCGGTGCAACGTAGTCGAGGAAAGAGGAGGGCTGCTCGTCCTCTGATGAGACGGCGGTGCAGATCAGCACTTCACGGGCCCGGGAGACGGCCGTGGAAAAGCTGCGGAGTTCGTCATAGCGGATCTCGCGCAACCTGCTGATGGGTCCAAGCTGCAGGGCGTGGTCCACGCCGTGCTCCACGGCGTCGGCGAACAGCGTGCTGCCGAGGAGCTCCCCCCGGAGCCTGGTGTTGGGCCAGACTCCTTCCTGCAACCCCGCAACAATGACAACGGGCCATTCGCGTCCTGCTGCACTCGCGGGCGTCATGAGTTCCACGGCGTCCTCCAGCTGTGCCCGGGCCGCCAGGGTGTCCATGGGCAGCTCCTGGCTGAGCAAATACTCAAGGAACTGGTCCGGCCCTGAACCCGGCAACTGGTCCACATAGCGTTCGGCCGTGTGGAACAGGGCCATCATGGCGTCCAGGTCGCGGTCTGCCCTGGCCCCTGACGCTCCACCTGCCAACGCCGCTTCAGTCCACCGTCCGGCCAGCCCCGTGGAGTTCCAGAGCGCCCACAGCACGGTTTCTGCGTTTCCGCCCGGTTCGCGCGCAGCCGCCTGCCCGGCCTGGATCATCCGGGCGACACGGCGGGCAGAGTGGCCCTCGATCCCCATGGTGGCCAGGGCGCCCGGCTCGAGCAGCGATTCGACGAGCAGGGCATCGCTGGTGCGGCCTCCGCCGCCGAGGATCTCCTCGCGGCGCAGCGACTGCCGTAGCCTGCGCAACTCGATGGACGTAGCTCCGCCGATTCGGGAGGTCAACAGCGAGACTGCGGATTCCGGCGTCAGGACCGCAGGATCCAATGCCACGGCATAGGCGTCCAGCAAGGGCCGGACTGCCACTTCGTCGCGGACGGCCGATTCGGCCACGGGAACGCGCACGGGGATGCCGTGGCCGGCCAGGTGCCGCTGCAGCTGATTCAGCTGCCCGCCGTTCCGAACGATCACGGCGATGTCGCCAAGCTCCCGACCGTGGTTCAGGTGCGCATCCAGAATGCGCTGCGCCACATACCGCAGTTCGTGGACCGGGGATGGAAGGATGTGGCCCTCAACAATGCCGTCTTCGGCGGCATGGGCCCGAGCCTGTCCCCCTTCCGCTGAGCCTGCACTTTCCAGCCGGCGGGCTGACTGGCCGCCTGCCCGCTGCGAGATTCGTCCTGCAACGGACAGCCACGCCTCGGCAACGGCGGGACGATGGCGGTGGGTCACCCAGAGCGGCCGCTCCAGGACTGCGTCCTTGCCGTCCCCGTCCCCCGGGCCGGCGTCGGCGATGCCAGCAGGGGCAAGGAGGTGCGGCAACTCAGCCGTGAGATCGGGCCTGGCTCCGCGGAACCCCTGGACCACTGTGTCAGGCGACGACGTCACGTACACGTCCTTGCCCGCCGCAATGTCCGCCAGCAGCTCGAATACGGCCGGGTTGGCTTCCTGGATGTCGTCAACGAGGATCAGCTGCAGGCGGTCCCGCTCGGCGGCCAGGAATTCCGGGGCGTCCTGGAAAATCTGACGGGCCGCCGTGATGATCCCTGCTGGGTCGAAAGCCTCCGGCATCCGCAGGTCCAGCACGTCCCGGTACTCGGCATACAGCGCGGCGGCCGCAATCCAGTCCGGGCGGCTGCACTGCTGCGCCAAGGCCACAAGGTCATCAGGTGTCCGGCCGGCCTCGATGATCCGGTCAAAGAGCTGGCGTACCTCCTGGCGAAAACCGCGGGTTTCCAGCGCGGCCCCCAGATCGTCCGGCCATGGCAACTCCAGGCCCGGCAGGGCGTGGCCTTCGAGAAGTTCCTTGATAATGAGGTCCTGCTCGGGTCCGGAGAGAAGCCGCGGCGGCCGTGGCAGCGGGAGGATGCCTTCGGCTTTGGCTCGCCGGATCAGATCGAAGGCGTAGGAGGCCCAGGTGCGGGCCGGCGTGGTGCTGAGGCTCCTGTTGAGCCGGGCGGTGAAGCGGTCCCGGAGGGAATCGGCGGCAAGCCGGCTTGGCGCCAGGACCAGCATCCGTTCCGGGTCCACGCCGTCGCGCTCGGCCCTGCGTACGGCAGCTTCAATGAGCACGGTGGACTTCCCTGTCCCCGGGGCTCCGGGAACCAGGACGGGGCCGGATCCATGCGGCACATCCACGGCCGCCTGCTGGTCCGGTGACAGTACCGGCACCACGCTATGGACCTGCCGGGGAGGCAGGAGCCTCAGGCCGGCGGCTGATCCCGCGTGCCGTGCCGCCGTCAGCTGAGCTGTTTGCTGGAGTGGATGTTTGGCCGGCTGCCGGGCTGGTGGCTGGCCTGCCCGGATTCCGGAAGAGTCGAAGGTAACTGTCACACAGTCATTTCATCATCCGGCGCCGACATTTTATGGAGCCGCCGCTCCAGCCTCTCGGCGATTGCGTCGATGAGGTCAAAGTCACCGTCTTCGGGGGCCCAGCGGGCTGCCATAAGGTCCACGCGCCAATGTCCTTCGCCGGTCCGGAGGAAGTCCTGGTAGCGGCCAAGGAGCGGGGTCCCTTCGCGGACATAGAACTGCAGGGCCTCGGCTTCGAGCCCCTGGGGTGCCTCGCCGTTCGCCCTCAAAACGCGCCACCACGCAACGCCGCTGCCATGGTGGCTCATCACGGACCCGACCTGCCGTGCACCGCCGGAGCCGAGGAGCTCGGCGACATCCCCGTAGGCAACCGCGGCTCCCGGAGGGACGAGCTCAACCAGGGCGAGCACCGCCTCGACATACTCCGTGCGCATGAATCCAGCTTAACGGTTCCCCCAGATGCCCGGGCCTCTGGGCGCCGGGGCCCGATCGCACGCTGGGCCGCAGTCCCTGTGGGAGGCGGGCGGCACGCCAGCGGCCTGGCGCAAAACTGTCTGTGGCAGCAGGTAGTTTGGAAACATGAGCTCCTCGATCACCAGCACCATCTCGAACACCAGCATCTCTAACACCACGGCCACTTGGGACAAACGGCCCCGGGCAGCCTTCGATCTGGAAACCACCGGCCGCAACTCGCGTGCCGCCCGGATCGTCACCGCATCTGTCACTGTGGTGGATGCCGAGGGCAGTGTCGTCAAGGAGCACGAGTGGCTCGCGGATCCCGGAGTCGAGATCCCTGCGGAAGCCAGCGAAGTCCATGGCGTGACCACCGAAAAGGCAAGGCAGGAGGGCCGTCCGGCCGCGGAGGTCACCCGCGAACTGGCCGCGGTGCTGCAGGGCCTGTTCGACGACGGTGTTCCCGTGATCGCTTTCAATGCCAGCTATGACTTCACGGTGCTGGCCGCCGAGTCGGCCCGGTACGGCATTCCGCAGCTGAACCGCTTCCCGGTTCTGGATCCGTACATCATGAACAAGCAGGTGGACCGGTACCGCAAGGGCAAAAGGACGCTGACCGCCCTTTGCGAGGAGTACAACGTCAACCTCGATAACGCCCACACGTCCGCAGCGGACGCCCTCGCCACGCTCCGGATGCTGGACGCCATGGCCGGAAAGTTTCCCAAGCTCCGGATGCCTGCGGGCCAGCTGCACCAGCTGCAGGTCGGCTGGGCAGCAACCCAGGCCGCGGACTTCCAGACCTACCTCCGTAAGACCAAGCCCGCCGCGGTGATCGAAGGCGACTGGCCGGTGCTCCCGCCTGAAGACGCCAGCAGGGGCGACTTCTAGCCGCACAACCCGCAACAGGACCTCAGCGGGAATGGCCCCATTGCTTGGCGCTCTGGGATGAGGATCACACGCGTCATGGGGCTCGCAGGATTCCAAGGCTGGCCAGCGCAATTTTCCATGTCGCCGGGAGACCGCACCAGCAACAACCCAGGTGAGCCGTGCGGCAATTTAGTGCAGCCATTCAGGCCTGACGCCGAACATTATGCGGAAGTGACTCGCCAGTGGCTTCGCTGACATAATTAAGTTCAAAAGCGTGCTTGTGCTATGCCCTGCCCGAGGCCAACCTCCTGAGGATAAATGATCACAGTTACTGACCTTCGAAAGGTCTACCGCCAGGGGAAAAAGGAAGTGGTGGCCCTCGACGGCGTCACCCTTTCCGTTCCCAAAGGTTCCATTCACGGAATCATTGGCCATTCCGGCGCCGGGAAATCGACCCTGGTACGTTGCCTCACGCTGTTGGATCGTCCGACAGCCGGGTCAGTCAGCATTGACGGCACCGAACTCAGCTCCGTCAGGGACTCGGAA
The DNA here is from genome assembly GCF_002929335.1 of Arthrobacter sp. Y81. GTDB lineage: Bacteria > Actinomycetota > Actinomycetes > Actinomycetales > Micrococcaceae > Arthrobacter. The sequence goes on along the minus strand of NZ_PJIL01000001.1, from coordinate 374,877 downwards.
ATACGTGCGGCACGACGCCGCATTGGCATGGTTTTCCAGCATGCCAACCTCATGGATTCCCGCACTGCCGCGGGCAATGTGGCGCACCCGCTGGAGCTCGTCAAGACGCCGAAGGACAAGATCCGGTCCAAGGTTGCGGAACTGTTGTCCCTCGTGGGCCTCGAAGGGTTCGAAAACGCATACCCTTCCCAGCTTTCCGGTGGCCAGCGCCAGCGCGTGGGCATTGCCCGTGCCTTGGCCGCCGACCCCGACGTCCTGCTGTGTGACGAACCCACTTCTGCCCTGGACCCGGCGACCACGGACGAAATCCTCGACCTCATCCAGGACCTCACCAGGCGCCTGCAGCTCACCGTGCTCATCATCACGCACGAGATGAACGTTGTTAAGCGTGTCTGCGACTCGGTATCCCTGCTGGCCAAGGGCCGCATCATCGAGCACGGGGCGCTGCAGGACGTGGCGGGCAACCTGGAGAGCAAACTGGCCAAGGCGCTCTTGCCGCTGCCGGCATCAGAGCCCTTGCATGGCGCACTCCAAGGCGGACCCGTCCTGGAAATCCTGTTCGCCGGAGACAACGCCAAGGAACCTGTCCTTACCGGCGTTGCGCGGCACTTCGACATCGACCTCAATGTCCTGGCAGGCAGCGTCGAGACACTGGGCGGCCAGCAGTTCGGGCACCTGCGCGTCCAGCTCGCCGAGAATGCGGACTACGACGCCGTCCTCGCCTACCTCCACCAGCGAGGAATAGGCGCGAAGCTGGCCGAGACCAAAACAGCACCCGGCGATGCTGCTGAACTGAACGACGTGACGGGAAGGACCTCATGAACGACATCTTCAGCAACCCCGTCCTGGCCAAAGCCCTCCCCGAAGCAATCATTGAAACCCTGCAGATGGTCGGAATCTCGGCCTTCTTTACGGTGCTGGTGGGCCTGCCCCTCGGCGTCTTCCTGCACGTAACGGCTCCGGGCGGTCTCCGTCCAATGCCCGTCACCAACCGGATCATGAGCGACGTCATCGTCAACATCACCCGATCCATCCCGTTCGCAATCCTGATGGTGGCGCTGATTCCGCTGGCCCGCCTGCTCACCGGCACGAGCCTCGGCCCTATCGCGGCGTCGGTCTCGCTGTCCATCGGCACCATCCCGTTCTTCGCCCGCCTGGTGGAAACCTGTCTCCGGGACGTCCATCACGGGAAGATCGACGCCGCCCAGGTCATGGGTTCCACCAAAATGCAAGTGATCAACAAAGTGATGCTGCGCGAATCGCTTCCCGCCCTCGTTGCGGCCACCACCACAACCGTGGTCACGCTGGTCGGCTACTCGGCCATGGCAGGCCTGGTGGGCGGCGGAGGACTCGGCAAGCTGGCGTACAACTACGGCTTCCAGCGATTCGATGTCACGGTCATGATCGTCACCATCGTCTTGATCATCGTCCTTGTGCAGGTCATCCAACTGGTCGGCGAATGGATCTCCCGCAGCCTGGACCACCGCTAAGCCAACCGCCACCGAGAGGCCGTCATCCAACGGCCCACGGCAATCTTCACCGCAGCAGGTAGCCGCCGGCTGCATCTATGCCGGAGACGGCGCCGGGCGCAAGCCCGCCGTCGAACTCCCAGCAATTCGAAAGGAACGCATCAGATGCGTAAATCACTCTCCCTTCTGGCCACCGGTATTGCCGCCGCACTGGCACTGACGGCCTGCGGAGGTTCGTCCAGCCCCAGCGCCGACGTCAAGACCCTTGACCCTGCCAATCCCGTGACGCTGTCCGTCGGTGCCAGCCCGGTGCCGCAGGCAAAGATCCTGGAGTTCATCAATCAGGACCTCGCCCCGAAGGCCGGCCTGAAGCTGGACATCAAGGAGATCGAGGACTACCAGACGCCGAACACCGCACTGAGCGACGGCTCGCTGGACACGAACTACTACCAGCACCTTCCCTGGTACGAAGACCAGGTGAAGACCAAGGGCTACAAGTTCGGCCACGGCGAAGGCGTCCACATCGAGCCGTACGCGGCGTTTTCCGAGAAGGTCAAGGACATCAAGGACGTTCAGGACGGCGCCAAGGTTGCCATCACGAACGACCCGTCCAATCAGGTCCGGGCGCTCAAGGTCCTCCAGGTGGCCGGGCTCGTGAAGGACATCAAGGAAGATTCCTCCGTGCTGACCCTCACCGACGAGCAGAACCCCAAGAAGCTCAAGTTCTCCGAAAACCAGCCCGAACTGCTGATCAACGACCTCAAGGACCCCTCGGTGGACCTTGCACTGATCAACGGCAACTTCATCCTCAAGGCAGGCCTGAGCACTAAGGACGCCCTCGCTGTGGAGTCCGTGGAAGACAACCCGTACGCGAACTTCCTTGCCTGGCGCGAGGATTCCAAGGATGACGTCCGGATCAAGAAGCTCGACGAACTCCTGCACTCCCCCGAGGTCAAGGCCTTCATCGAAAAGGAATGGCCGAACGGTGACGTGACGGTGGCCTTCTAAGCCAGCTACACCCCGGGCGTGAACAGACCCGCCTTAAACACTGATGGCACCCGCCGCTGCGGGTGCCATCAGTGTTTAAGCAGCAGTGCCGTCGTACGGCTGCGCGCGCTTTAGCGGGCGGCGGGCACGGCTGCCGTAGCGGCGGCCTTGGCGGCGGCCGGGAGCGCGTCGAAGATCCGGTTCATGGCGGCGTCGTCGTGTGCTGCCGAGAGGAACCAGGCTTCAAAGACCGACGGCGGCAGGTAGACGCCGGAGTCCAGCATGGAGTGGAAGAACGGCGCATAACGGAACACTTCCTGGCCCTGGGCATCCTCATAATTGTGGACGCCGCGGGCCGAGGTGCCGAAGGCCACCGAGAACAGGTTGCCTGCCCGCTGGATGGAGTGGTCCACGCCGGCTGCGTCCAGCGCCGAGGACAGCGCAGCCGACAACTCCAGCGAGCGGGCGTCGATGAACGAGTACACCTCGGGAGTGGCATGGGTCAGGGTGGCGACGCCGGCAGCCATGGCCACAGGGTTTCCGGACAGCGTCCCCGCCTGGTAAACAGGGCCCAGCGGCGCCAGGTAGTCCATGATGTCGGCCCGGCCGCCGAGGGCCGCCGTCGGCATGCCGCCGCCGATCACCTTGCCGAAAGTCAGCAGGTCCGGCGTCCACGGCTCGGCGGCGTCTGCCGCGCCGCCGGTGAGGCCCCAGTAGCCCGAGTAGCCGGTGCGGAAGCCCGTGAGGACTTCGTCCACGATGAGCAGGGCGCCGTGTTCGCGGGTGATCCGCGAAAGGCCGGCGTTGAACCCCTCGCCGGGCGTGACCACACCCATGTTGGCCGGGGCCGCCTCCGTAATGACGGCGGCGATGTTGCTGCCGTGCGCGGCGAACGCGGCTTCCACGGCGGCGAGGTCGTTGTAGGGCAGCACCAGGGTTTCGGCGGCGGTGGCCGCGGTGACTCCGGCGGAGCCGGGCAGGGCCAGGGTGGCCACGCCTGACCCGGCCGCGGCCAGGAGTCCGTCGAGGTGGCCGTGGTAGCAGCCGGCAAACTTGATGACCAGGTCTCGTCCGGTGAAGCCGCGGGCCAGGCGGATGGCGGTCATGGTGGCTTCGGTGCCCGTGGACACCATCCGGACGCGTTCGGCGGCAGGCACGCGTTCCTTGACGATCGCGGCCAGGTTGGCTTCGTCCGGCGTCGATGCGCCGAAGGAGAGTCCGCGGTCCACGGCGGCGTGGACTGCTTCGAGCACAGCCGGGTGGGCGTGGCCCAACAGCGCGGGACCCCAGGAGCACACCAGGTCCACATACTCGGCGCCGTCGGCATCCGTCAGGTACGGGCCCTTGGCGGACACCATGAACCGCGGGGTCCCGCCCACGGAGCCAAAGGCCCGGACGGGTGAGTTGACGCCGCCCGGCATGAGCTGACGTGCACGGTCGAAGAGTTCCTCATTGCGAGGAGAGCTGGAAGTCATGGTTCCTATTCTTTCAGTTTGCGGGATCGTGCCCGGACAGGAGTTCTGCCACCCGGGGTGCCACCACGGTGCCGAAGAGTTCGATGCAGCGCATCATGGCGGCGTGCGGAAGCGTGCCGTTGCCGTATTTGAGGTCGAAGCGGTCGACGCCCAGGTTGCGTTTCAGCAGGACGATCTTCTGCGCCACGGTCTCGGGCGACCCCACATAGAGGGCACCTTCCGGTCCGCACATGGCATCGAACTCCGCCCTGCTGGCCGGACCCCAGCCGCGCTCGGCTCCGATCCGGTTGCGCTGCGCCAGCCAGTGCGGGAAGAGCTCCTCGCGGGCGGCCTCGTCCGTGTCGGCGATGTGGCCCGGCGAATGCGTGGCGATCTGCTGCATCGGATGGCCGTACTTCGCCATCGCCTCGCGGTACAGGTTGACGAGCGGCGTGAAGGATCGGGGCTGGCCGCCGATGATGGCGAAGATGATCGGGTAGCCGTACTCGGCGCACCGGAGCACGGATTCCGGGGTGCCGCCGACTCCGATCCAGGCCGGCAGCAGGTGGTGCTCCAGCGGCGGATAGACGCTCAGCCCGCTGATGGGCGGGCGGGTCCGCCCCTCCCAATGGACCGGCTTCTGGGTGCGGACCTTGTCGAAGAGTTCCAGTTTTTCCTCGAACAGGACCTCGTAGTCCGCCAGGTCCAGGCCGAACAGCGGGAAGGATTCAATGAAGGAGCCGCGCCCCAGCATGACTTCGGCGCGGCCTTCAGATATGGCATCAACGGTGGAGAAGCGCTGGAAGACGCGGACGGGGTCATCGGAGCTGAGCACGGTCACGGCGGATCCGAGCCTGATGTGCTTGGTCCTGGCCGCGGCGGCGGCCAGGAACACCTCGGGGGCCGAGACGGCGAAGTCCCGGCGGTGGTGCTCCCCGACGCCAAAGGCGTGGAGTCCGACGTCGTCCGCCAGCTCTGCCTGCTCCAGCAGCTGCCGCAGCACCTGCGCATGCGGCACGGGGTGCCCGTCCGGGTATACGCCGACGTCGCCGAAGGTGTTCAGGCCCAGCAGAACCCTCCTCGGCCCGACGGGCGCTGTGGGGCTGGCGCCCGGGGTGGCCACGGCGGCGGTGTCGGCTGCGGCCGCTGGGGCTGCCGAACTCCCGGTTCCCGGGAGGGACGCCTTGCCCATCATGACTCCTTCAGCCAGCCGGCAAGCTCGGACGCCCAGTAGGTCAGCACCATGTTGGCGCCGGCGCGCTTGATGCCCAGGACCGATTCGGTGATGGCGGCGCGGCGGTCGATCCAGCCGTTGGCGGCAGCCGCTTCGATCATGGAGTACTCCCCCGAGATCTGGTAGGCAGCAACCGGAACGGTGCTCATAGCCGCGACGTCGGCGAGGATGTCGAGGTAGCTCATGGCGGGTTTGACCATCACCAGGTCCGCGCCTTCGGCCAGGTCCAGCTCCACCTCGAGGATGGCTTCGCGGCGGTTGGCAGCGTCCATCTGGTAGGTGCGGCGGTCTCCCTTGAGCTGCGAATCCACGGCTTCCCGGAACGGGCCATAGAACGCTGACGCGTATTTGGCGGCGTAGGCCACCACGGCCGTGTTGGTGTGCCCCGCGTCTTCCAGCGCCTGCCGGATCACGCCGATCTGGCCGTCCATCATGCCGGACGGTCCAAGCATGTGCGCGCCCGCGTCCGCCTGTGCCACGGCCATCGCGGCGTAGATTTCCAGCGTTGCGTCGTTGTCCACGTAGCCGTCGGCGTCGAGTACGCCGCAGTGCCCGTGGTCGGTGAATTCGTCCAGGCAGACATCACTCATGACCACGAGTTCGTCGCCCACTTCGGCGCGGACGTCCCGGATGGCCTTGTTGAGCACACCGTCGGGGTCCAGGGAAGCGGTGCCGCGTGCATCGCGTTCGGCCGGAATGCCGAAGAGCATGATGCCGCCGACGCCCAGCTCCACGGCCTCCGCCGCCGCCCGTTTGAGGGAATCAGTGGTGTGCTGCACCACGCCGGGCATGGAAGCGATCGGATTGGGTTCCGTGAGCCCCTCGCGGATGAAGGCGGGAAGGATCAGCTCCGGAGCCGCCAGCCGGTGTTCGGCCGTCATCCGGCGCATGGCCGGGGTGGTGCGGAGCCGGCGGGGGCGGTGGGTCGGGAAGCTCATGGTCTGTCCTTCACGTAGTTCTCGGGGGCGGGCGGTGTTGATGCGGAGTGTCCTGGAGCCAGCGCCTCGATGACGGCGGACACCAGGCCGGACGTGGTGGGTTGCTCGGCGACGGCGGCAACCGGCAGTCCCAGCCGCTCCGCCTCCGCCGCCGTTGAACGCCCGATCGCCACGAACCGGCAGTCGCCCAGCGGCGAGAGGCCCCCATGGATGCGCTGCGCGGCGCTGGGTGAAGCGGCGACGACGGCGTGGAGCCGCCCGGCGGCAAGCTCGGCTTTCGCTTCGGACGGGGTAAGCACCTCAGCCCGCGGCGGCACAACGGCAGCGCCGCCGTCCGGACTGAAGCTGCGGGCCGGATCCGCCGGATAGTCCACGGTGTGGTACGCGGTGACGGCCTGAACACTGGCACCCAGTGACTCCAGCCCTTCGGCCAGCCTGCCGTCCGCGATGTCCGCCTGCGGCAGGAACACGCTGCCGTGGCCCTGCGGCCAGATGTCGAGGAGGCCTGCACCGGATTGGAGCCTGGCCGGGGCCAGGTCGACGGGGATTCCCCGTGCTTCCAGTTCATGGCGCGTGGCAGGACCGATCGTGGCGACCCGGACCGTTCCGGGCAGCCACTGGCTCAGTGTGACGCCCCGGTCCCGGGCAAGTTCTTCGAGTGCCTGGACGGTGGTGACGCTGCTGATGACGAGCCAGCTGTACGCGCCCGCGCCGAGGGCGTCAAAGGCGACTTCCAGGGAATGCTGGTCGCGGGCGCGTTCGAAGTCGATGAGCGGAAGCAGCAGCGGTTCGGCGCCGGTTTCCCGCAGGGCGGCGACCAGGGACGCGGCCCGGTCCGGGCTCCGCGTGACCAGGACGCGGGCGCCCTCGAGCACCCGCAGGCCTGGCTGGCCCTCCGTGCGGCGGGCGATGCGCCGTCCCATCATGTGCCGGGGTCCGCCGGTTCAGGACGCGGCAAGGTCCGCGATGTCGGCGGCTCCGGCCGCCAGCAGCACCTCGGCCAACTCGATGCCCAGAAGCGTGGCGCCCACCTCGGTGAGGCCGTCCGTGGCCCGTTTGTCGCGGACCGAGGCCTTGCCGTCAACGGCGCAGACCACGGCCTCCAGGTAGAGCATGCTTCCCTTGCGGAAGGCGTAGGCTCCCACCGGGGCGGCGCAGCCGGCCTCGAGCCGTGCCAGCAGCGCACGCTCGGCTGTTACCGCCAGCCGGGTGTCCGTGTCATCCAGGGCCGCGAGGGCCTGGGCCAGCGGCCCCTGGGAACCCTCGGTGGATCCGGTCTTCCGCGGAGCATCAGCGGTCCGGCACTCGATGGCGAGCGACCCCTGGCCGGCGGCCGGAAGCATCACGTCTGTTTCGAGGTATTCGCTGACGGCGTCCAGCCGGCTGATGCGTTCGAGTCCGGCGGCCGCCAGAACGACGGCGTCGAGGTCGCAGGATTTTCCTGCCACCACTGCGTCGGTGGCGTTGCCCGGCAGGCCGGGAACGCGGCCGAGGCGGGTGTCCACGTTGCCGCGGATATCCACGATGTCCAGGTCCGGGCGGGCAGCCCGAAGCTGCGCTGCACGGCGCGGGGAGCCGGTTCCCACCCGGGCGCCCTGCGGGAGGTCGGCGAGCTTGAAGCCGTCGCGCGCGCAGAGCACGTCCCGGACGTCAACGCGCTTCGGCGTCGCAGCCAGGGTCAGTCCCGGCGCGGCTCCGGTGGGCAGGTCCTTCAGCGAGTGCACGGCAACGTCGCACTGGTCACGCAGGAGGGCATCGCGCAACGCCGCTACGAACACGCCCGTGCCGCCCATCTGCGACAGCGAGCCTGTCAGGACGTCGCCGTCGGTCCTGATGTGGACCAGTTCCACCGGGAAGCCGCCGATTGCGGCCAGTTGGTCCGCTGTCTGCTGGGTCTGGGTGAGCGCCAGCTTGCTGGCACGCGTCCCGATACGGACGGTCACAGGGCTTCCTGTCCCGCCGCCGGTGCAGCCGGGCGGGCCGGCGAGTCCGAGGCGTAATCGTCGTGGCCGGTGCCCACGGTGGTGTCGGCTCCCGCGATGGTGGGCTTCTCGCCCCGGAAGTTGGAGCAGCAGCCCGGACGGCAAACGTCGTACCAGGGGCCCAGGCCGGTCACGTGGGGCCGGTCGGCGATGTTGTTCGCGGCAGTGCGCTCACAGATCAGGTCCACAATGCCGCCCACGAACTTACTGTGCGTGCCGGGCGTGGGGACCCGGGTTGCGGCGATGCCGAAGTTCCGGCAGGTCTCCAGCGCTTCGGTGTCCAGGTCCCAGACAACCTCCATGTGGTCGCTCACGAAGCCCAGGGGGACGATCACGATTCCTTTGACGCCCTGGCCGGCGAGTTCCTCGATGGCGTCGTTGATGTCCGGTTCGAGCCACGGTACGTGCGGCGCACCGGAGCGCGACTGGTACACAAGCGACCACGGTGCGGTCAGCCCGGATTCTTCCTCGACCCGGCGGATGACCTCGGCGCCGGTCGCCAGATGCTGGGCAACGTAGGCCGAATCTTCAGCGAACTGGCGCGGCTCACCCTCGGAACGTCCGGCGGCTTCGGCGTCGCGCGTCGGAATGGAGTGTGTGGCGAACAGGATGTGGACCGGCGCGTCCGGCGTGCCGGCTGCGGCCAGCTGGGCGCGGACGTCGGCAAGCCCGGTGGCGGTGCCGTCCACGAAGGGCTCCACGAAGCCCGGGTGGTCGAAGTACTGGCGGACCTTGTCCACTTCCAGTTTCCCGTCCAGGCCGGTCTCGGTCAGTGCCATGCCGATGTCTTCGCGGTACTGGCGGCAGCTGGAGTAGCAGGAGTAGGCACTCGTGGTGACCATCAGCACCTTGCGGTGGCCGGCGTCGTACACGTCCTGCAGGGTCTGCGGGATATACGGATCCCAGTTGCGGTTGCCCCAGAACACGGGGAGATCGATGCCGCGGGCTGAGAGCTCCGCTTCGATTCCCGCCTTGAGGTGGCGGTTCTGCTGGTTGATGGGGCTGATGCCGCCGTTGGCGCGGTAGTGGTGCGAGACCTCTTCGAGCCGTTCGTCCGGAATTCCGCGTCCGCGGGTGACGTTGCGGAGGAACGGGATGACGTCGTCCTGGCCTTCGGGGCCGCCGAAGGAGGCGAGGAGGACGGCGTCGTACTCCTTCGGAGCCATCCGGCCGGCTTCGGTGACGGGGTTGACGGCAGTCACCGCGGCCCGGGACTCAAGCGCACTCATGCAAGGACCTCCGCGATCTCGGCGGCGGTCACCCGGCGGCCGGTGTAGAACGGGATTTCTTCACGGACGTGGTGGCGGGCCTCGGTGGCGCGCAGGTGGCGCATCAGGTCTACGAGGTCCACCAGTTCGGGGGCCTCCAGGCCGAGGATCCACTCCCAGTCGCCCAGGGCGAATGAGGACACCGTGTTCGAGATGACCTGCGGGAATTCGCGGCCCAGCATGCCGTGGTCGCGAAGCATGGCGCCGCGCTCGGCGTCCGGCAGCAGGTACCACTCGTACGAGCGCACGAACGGGTAGACGCAGAGCCATTCGGCGGGTTCCACGCCTCGGGAGAATGCAGGCGTGTGGTTCTTCGCGAATTCCGCTTCGCGGTGCACACCCATGGCGGACCAGACGATCTCCGTGCCGGCAAAGAGCTTGCTGCGGCGGATGTCGCGGACCGCCTGCTGCAGGGCCTCGGGCTTGGGACCGTGGAGCCACACCATGATGTCCGCATCCGCACGCATGGCCGAGACGTCGTAGCTTCCCCGGAGGACCACACCGGCCTCTGCCAGGCGGGCGATCAGCGCGTCAAAGTCCTCGGCAGCATCGGCGCTGCGCAGGACGTCGGCGGAGCGCTTGAACACGGTCCAGAGGGTGAAGAACTGCTCGGCTGATTCTTCGGTTTTAGTGACAGATTCGGCAGATGTGTGGCTCATAGCTACCAGTTTGCCCCTTCATTGCAGCTAAGTCGAAACCGAGCACTTCTACAACGTGTAGAAGTGCTTAATTTCACATTACGACCGAAACTGCGCCGTGCCCGCCCGGTGATGGGCAGGCAATAACCTCAGACCCGGCGCATCCGGACGTAGGCAACGCCCGCGGCGCAGGCCAGTGCCACGAGCCCGGCGCCCCACCACACCTGCGGCGACACGTCGCCCATGGGCGAAACACTCACGGCAGAGCGCATGACCGGCGCGCTGGACACCCCGTAGCCGGGGCCGGACAACGGTATGACGCCTGCCGACGTCAGGGTGGCCATGTTGGTCGGACCGAACATGTTGGTGGTGTTCCAGGCGGACGCCGGAGCCGGCGAGGCGGGGCCGGTGGTCTTGCCGCCGGCTGGCAACTGTGATGCGCCGGCCGATCCCTGGGCGCCAGCGGCCGTGCCGGGGGCAGTTGCCCCTGTTCCGGGGGCGGCCGGGGCCGCCGTGCCGGGAAGCACTGAAGACGGTGCGGCGGGAGCCGCTCCGGTGGCGGGCGCGGGCGAGCCGGGCGTTTGCGTCGGCCCGGTGGACGGAGCTGCCGCACCGCCCGTGGGGGACGGTGAAGGAGTTCCCGACGGCGGCAGGGTCCCCTCGGACGGCGACGGGGCAGGCGATGTCGGGGTGGTGGGTGACGGTGAGGGTGAGGCCGGCTCGGTCGTCGGAGAGGGTGACGGGGCGGGCTGGGTCCGGTATCCGGGCCGCGTCGGCTTGCCGGTGCCGGGTTCGGGCGAGTCGGAAGGCTCAGGCTTCGGCCCCAGGACCACGGACGCCACGGCGTCCAGCAAGGGAACACCCGCCTCCACGGAGGTGGTGGCGCCTGCGCCGTCGGTTGTGGTGTCCGGTGCCGGAACGAGGGACACAGCATTGGATGCAGGAACACCTGCGGAAAGGACTAGTACCGCTCCGAGCGCCGCTGCTGCCGTGCCGCGCCGAAGACCCCCATGGAAACCAGTCAGCGTTCGAGTTTCTTCGGACTTCTGATTGACCATAGTCATCGACACTAGCCAGAATTACGCGTCATTAGAAACTTGCGAAGAAGCCTTCCACGCGGTACTCGCGGGCTAATCAAGGAGGTCCGCCAGCTGCCTTTTCGTGTCGGCCACGACGGCGGCCAGGCCGTTGCCCGCCAGCCAGCCGCCCACCATCACCAGGGTTCCTTCGCCGGCGCAGACCCGGCGGACATCGGCCACCCGCTGGCGGTGCCCCACGGCGGCGAAGGGAAGCGCCCCGCCCCAGCTGACGACGTCCCAGTCGAGCAGGTCATCGGCCGTGACAGGTACGGTCAGGAGGGCCGACGCATCCCGTAAGGCGGCGTCAAGGAGCTGCTGGTCACCGGCACCTGCTTCGGCGCCGATTGACAGTCCGGCATCCGCCCGGCGTGCGTGGGGTTTACCGGCCCGCGTGACCTCACCCCGGCCGTACGACAACCGGACAACATGGGTGCCGGGCCCGGCCGCAGCCGCCAGCCAGTCCCATTTGGCGGTGGCATGGGTCAGTGCCTTGGCCTGCACGCCGGGAGTCTGCGGAGCCACCAGGATGCCCGTTCCTCGTGGCCGGCGGTCCAGTTCGGGAAGGTCAACAACAAGTGTCACAAGCTTTACATCCGGACCGGCGCCCGGCCGGTACGCGGCCAAGTCCGGCACTGCCTCCTGCATCAGCCCCACGGCGGACGGGCCGTCAAGAGCCACCACCATCAGGCCGGCGTCATACGTCCGCTCCCCCGCTGAGACCCGCCAGCCGCCGGCCGTCCTGGCCACCGCGTCAGCGCGGGTACTGTCCAGCAGCCTCACGCCACGCCGACGCAGTTCGGCCACGAGGGCGGTGATCAGCGTGTGCATGCCGCCCTGAAGGCCTGCGACGGCGGATCCTGCTTTGGCGGGTTGCGCTGCGGGCCTGCTCCCACCGGCCGCGGGATCCTGCCGGGCCGGGCCGCCCCGCCGCTGGGCGGCGACAGCCGCTGCGAGGGAGCCGTGCGTCCGGATTCCGGCGCGGAGCCCGGGCGCCACCATGTCCACGTCGAGCAACGCGGGATCGGCCGAATGCACGCCTCCCACCACCGGTGCGACGAGGCGTTCCAGGACGCGGCGGCCCATCCGGGCGCGGACCAGGTCGGAGACGCTGATGACCGCCGAACGGGTTCCCGTGGCGGCGGGCAGGAACCTGTCCAGGGAAGCACGGAGGGATCCTGCCAGCCCAAGGGTCCGGCGTACTTCGGGGTCCCACGGGTTGGCGGGTATGCCCAGGACGCCGGTCTTGGGGAGCTCCCGGGCGCCTTCGGGGAGCTGGACCCATGCGCCGCCAGGGTGGGGCGCCACGATGTTGCCGGCGATGCCGAGTTCGGCCGCCAGGTCTGCGACGGCGCTGGAGCGCGTCGCGAAGGACTCCGCCCCGCTGTCCAGTGTCAGGCCCCCCACCACATGGCTGCCCACGCAGCCGCCCCAGGCGTCGCCGGCCTCCAGGACCGTGACGTCCCGGCCGGCCTTGGCAAGCTCCAGCGCCGCAAGCAGGCCCGAGACGCCGCCGCCCACCACCACGGCCGCTTGTACGGACGGTTCCGGCGTGGCTGCGCTCACCGTATTACTCCGGGGAAATCGAGTGAATAAGCTCGACGACGCGCGTCAGCACGGCGGGGTCGGTTTCCGGCGGCACGCCGTGGCCAAGGTTCAGGACGTGGCCGGGCGCAGAGGACCCTGCCCTGATTACCTCCCGGACGTGGGCTTCGAGAACCGCCCAGGGGGCGGACAGCAGCGCGGGATCGATGTTGCCCTGCAGCGGGACGGTGCCGCCCAGCCGGCGGTTGGCTTCGTCGAGGGGAAGCCGGTAGTCAACACCAACCACGTCGACGCCGACGTCGCGCATTGCCACCAGGAGCTCTGACGTGCCGGTACCAAAGTGGATCAGCGGCGCACCCAGGTGCCGGACGTGGTCCAGGGCGCGGGCGGAGGCGGGGGCCACGAAGTGTTCGTAGTCGGCCAGCCCCAGTGAGCCTGCCCAGGAATCGAACAGCTGGCCGGCGGAGGCACCGGCTTCCAGCTGGGCGCGCAGGAACATGCCCGAGGCGTCTGCAGCCCAGTTGGCCAGGGCATTCCAGGTTTCGGGATCGGCGTGCATCATGGTCCGCGGGCCGAGGTGGTCGCGGGAGGGCTTGCCTTCCACCATGTAAGCAGCCAGGGTGAACGGCGCTCCGGCGAACCCGATCAGGGGCGTCTTGCCAAGCTGGGCCACGGTGAGCCGGACGGCTTCGCGGATGGGCTCCAGCGCTTCCCAGGTCAGCTGCGGCAGCGCCGCGACATCCCCGGCCGTGCGGACGGGCCTGTCCAGGACCGGGCCCACGCCCGGAACGATGTCAACGCCCACACCGGCGAGCTTCAGCGGAATGACGATGTCCGAGAAGAAGATGGCGGCGTCCACGTCATGCCGGCGGACGGGCTGCAGCGTGATCTCCGAGGCAAGCTCGGGGCGCAGGCACGAGTCCAGCATGGCAACGCCTTCGCGCACCTTCAGGTACTCCGGCAGGGAACGGCCGGCCTGGCGCATGAACCAGACGGGGCGGCGGGACGGCTTGCCGCCGCGGTAGGCCGTGATGAGCGGCGAATCAGCCGTGCGGCCGTCCATCAGCGGGTGCCCTGCATCCAGGGTGCCAGCGGAGAACGGGGCGGTGGATACCGTGCCGTCAGAGGTTGCAGCGCTTGAAGTCATGACTCCGATTGTCCCTAAATTCGCCTGCAAAAGATAACGACAGCCTGTCACCCGGAGCCCGTCCGTGCCGCCCGTGGCGGGAATCACAGGGCGCCGTGGTCTTTCCCACGGCGCATAGTTGTTCTACGCCGCGACGAAAAAGCTATGATTGTGATGCTGTGGTTCTTTTCTCATTGGTGGCTACACACGCCGACATCGACCTCGAGACCGTTGCTCAACTGAGCACCGGCGCTTCCGAGCTGGCTACATCCGCACTCTCCGGGTCGCCGGCAGTGACGGGTGCGGTGGTGCTTGCCACCTGCAACCGCTTCGAAATTTACGGTGAAGCGTCCCATGCGGACGACGTGGAAGCGGCACGGGCCGCCCTCGTCGCCCAGATCAGCGAACGCAGCGGGCTCAACGAACAGCTCGTCTCCCGGTCCTTCAATACCCGCACCGGCGGCGAAGTCAGCCAGCACCTCTTCGCCGTAAGCTCGGGCCTGGATTCGGCCGTGGTGGGCGAACGCGAAATCGCCGGCCAGGTGCGACGCGCCCTCATCACCGCCCAGCACGAAGGTACTGCCAGCTCCGGCCTCATCCGGCTGTTCCAGACCGCATCCAAGACTGCGAAGGATGTCGGGGCTCAGACGGCCCTCGGCTCACGCGGACTGTCGATTGTCTCGGTGGCCCTGGACCTCGCCACGGACCTATCCGAAAACGCTGACTGGTCAACCAAGAAGGCCGTGGTGTTTGGCACCGGCGCCTACGCCGGCGCCACCATGTCGCTGCTCCGCGAACGCGGCTGCAAAGACATCTCCGTTTTTTCCTCCTCCGGACGGGCCGAAGGCTTTGTGGCCACCCGCGGCGGCAAGGCCCTCGACGCCGATTCGCTCCCCGCCGCCGTGGCCGCAGCGGATGTCATGATCGGGTGCAGCGGCTCCGATACCCGCGTCGAAGCGGACGAGCTTGCCCGGGTGCGGGCGGACTCACCGCAAACGCTGATCGCCATCGACCTGGCGCTCACCCACGATTTCGATCCGGCTGTCGGCGAGCTCGACGGCGTCGAGCTGCTGACGCTCGAATCCGTGCGGCTCGCCGCTCCCCAGGAGCAGGCGGAATCACTGGCCCAGGCCAGCGGCATCGTCTCCGGCGCCGCCACAGCCTTCGAGCAGGAGCGCGAAGCACGGTCCGTGGACTCGGCCATCGTTGCGCTGCGCCGCCACACCATGAACGTCCTGGACGCGGAAATGGAGAAGGTCCGGGCACGCCACGGCTGCACGGCCGCCGCCGAGGAAGTCGAGTTCGCACTGCGCAGGATGGTCAAGCAGCTCCTGCATGTCCCGACGGTCCGGGCCCGTGAACTGGCCTCCAACGGCCAGCAGGAACACTACATTGCCGCGCTGGAAGCGCTGTACGGCATTACCGTTGAGCAGCCCGCCGCCGCGCCGGCGGCAGAATGCCCGGTGGACCACGGCCAGGCAGGTCCGGCGGCCGCCGATGCCCGGCGGGAAACCGCCTGACCCGCGGCGCGACGCCCTCTCACTTATTGCAGGCTTCTACACGACGCTCTCTCACTTATTGCAGGCTTCTACACGACGCCCTCTCACTTCGTTCAAGAGAGTGAGAGAGCGTCGTTGAATTGCGGGCGAAAAGTGAGAGAGCGCCGTGATGGGGCAACCGTCTAGTAGACCGGCTTCGCCGGTTCCACTTCCCGCACCCAGGCGAGGATGCCGCCGTCGAGATGGCTGACCCGCTGGTATCCCGCCTTGCGCGCTGCTGCCAGGACGGCTGCGGAACGCGTGCCGGCCTTGCAGTGGAACACGATGTCCTTGTCCTGCGGCAGCTCGGCCCAGGCCTCCCCCGCGAGGATCCTGCCCTGCGGAATGAGGACGGAGCCGTCGATGCTGACGATATCGTGCTCGCCGGCCTCCCGGACGTCCACGAGGTCGAAGTCCTTCAGACCGGCCTTGCGCGAGGCCAGCATAGTGGCCAGTTGCGTGGCCGTGACGGTGTTTTCCTTGGCTGTGGCAGTCTCCGGAGCGATCCCGCAAAATGCCTCGTAGTCGGTGAGTTCAGTGATGCGCTCAGCCTCCGGGTCCCGCGCCACCTTGATCTCGCGCCAGCTGCCGCCCAAGGCGTCAAAGAGCGCCACACGGCCCAGGAGGGAACGCCCGACGCCGGTGATCAGCTTGACTGCCTCGGTCACCATGAGCGAGCCCACGGCAGCGCACAGCATCCCGAACACGCCGCCTTCGCCGCAGGACGGCACCGACCCGGCCGGCGGAGCCTCTGGGTAAAGGTCGCGGTAGGTAGGGCCGTGCTTTTCCCAGAAAACGCTGACTTGGCCGTCGAACCGGAAGATGGAGCCCCACACGTAGGGCTTTCCGAGGATGGCCGCGGCGTCGTTCACCAGGTAGCGGGTGGCGAAGTTGTCCGCGCCGTCGAGGATGATGTCATAGCCGGCGAACAGCTCCAGTGCGTTGGAGGCGTCGAGCCGGACATTGTGGAGCCGCACGGCCACCAAGGGGTTCAGTGCAGCAATGGAGTCCCGGGCTGACTCGATCTTGGACCGGCCCACGTCCGCAACCCCGTGGATCACCTGGCGCTGCAGATTGCTCAGGTCGACGGCGTCGTCGTCGATGATTCCCAAGGTTCCCACTCCCGCGGCGGCAAGGTAGAGGAGGGCGGGCGAGCCCAGGCCGCCGGCCCCGATGACCAGGACCTTGGCGTTCTTGAGCCGGCGTTGGCCCAGCGTGCCGATTTCGGGAATGATGAGGTGGCGGGAATACCGCTCGACCTCTTCGGCAGTCAGTGCGTCGGCCGGTTCCACGAGCGGATCCAGGGTTGCAGGGACAGCAGTTGCGGTGAACATGGAAGCCATACTTCAATGTATGCCCGAAGATGCCGCCAGGTCATATTACCCGCGCGTAAAGTGTAGGTAACTGCAATGGAAAGAAGGCCAACAGTGGTTCATCAGGCACCGGTTGATCGGACACCGGCCGGGAAGGCAGCCGCGGGACAGACGCGGGCCGGCGGTGCGCGTTCGGCGAGGCTCCCGCGTGACGAACGCCGCGCCCAGCTGCTGGCGGCTGCCCAGGAAGTGTTCGTCGCCAACGGCTACCACGGCGCCGCCATGGACGAGATCGCGGAGACCGCCCACGTCAGCAAGCCTGTGCTGTACCAGCATTTCCCTTCCAAGCGCGAGCTCTACCTCGCCCTCCTGGACAGCCACCTGAGCTCACTGACAGACCTGATGCTGGGTGCCCTGAGCTCGACCACGGACAATGACGAGCGCGTCCAGGCCGTCATGCGGGCCTACTACCGCTTTATTGCCAGCGACGACCAGGCCCACCGCCTGGTGTTCGAGTCGGACCTCATCAACGATCCCGACGTCAGTTCTCGCCTGGAAACGTTCAACAAGACATTTGCCGACGCCGTGGCCCGCGTGATCGCCGAAGACACCAAACTGCCTCCTTTGGAGGCCCAGCTGCTGGGGCGCGGACTCGCGGGGATGGCGCAGGTCAGTGCCCGGTACTGGCTCGAAACGGACGGAAACCTGGACCTCGATGTGGCCAGTGACCTGATCTATCGTTTAGCTTGGCGCGGAATCTCGCGCTTCCCCAAGGAAACCTAGACTACAAATAGAGAACACCTTTAGAACTTTGATTGGCTGGGAGGCCTCGCTGTGGAAGTAAAGATCGGCATTCAGAACATCGGCCGCGAAATTGTGCTGGAATCGGCTCAGGATGCTGACGCTGTGGCAAAGCTCGTCGGGGAATCCATCGCCAAGGGCGCCGAACTTCGCCTGACTGACGAGAAGGGCCGTGTGGTCATCATTCCCGCCAACGTCCTGGGCTACGTTGAAATCGGGGCAGAGGAAGCCCGCCGCGTCGGTTTCGGCCAGCTCTAGGCTGCCGCTTCACTTTGTCCCTCCCGCTCAGCAGCAAGGAGTTCACCGAATGCTTTCCCTGGTAATCGTGGCCTTGGTCACCGTGGCCGCAGGCTTTGTTGTCTGGGCCAACGACCGGCGGCACGCGAAGTACGGCATCGCACTGCCGGCGGGAGTGGCTACCGCCGTGGGGATGCTGAGCTGGATCATCTTCATTGCCGCAGGGCTTGGCTACCAGCCCGGCCTGACGTGGATTCCATGGGTGCTGCCCATGGTCCTGGGCACCGGGGCGGCACTCGCCGCCGCGGTGTACCTGGGCCGGAAGCGCGCCCTGCACGACACGAAGCAGCTGACGGCCGCACTGAGGCTCTAGGGCCGGGGTCCGCGGTCCGGAGGCGGTGCAGGCTACAGGTCCGGTTCGTGGCCTTCCTCGGTGCACAGGCACAGCCGGTTTCCCTGCGCATCCGTGACCACCACCCAGTTGGGTGCGTGGTCACGGTTCATTAATGCTCCGGTCGCCGCGGTTTTCTCCAATGCCGGGCCGGATTCCGCCTTGCTCCGGTGGATGTCCAGATGGAAGCGGTTCTCGTTTGGGGCAGCGGTTTCCTGGAACCAGAGCCCTGGCCCGCGGCCGTAGGGGTCAGCGAGGTCCCCGTACCTGCCTTTCCGGTAACCAAGGGCGGTCCGCCAGACTTCCGAAATCTCGCCCGGGTTGGCAGTGTCGATGACGATCTCCACTGTCCGGTACAGCCCCGGTTCCGCGGCGGCCCCGGCAGCAGCGGCCGCCTGGCTGACCGCTGCCGCGGCGGCCACGTCACGCTGCGTCACCTCGGTGCCGGCGTCATGGGACGTGAAGCGGATGAAGACCCTGTTGTAGCGCCAGTCCAGGTCCGGGTGGTGGTTCTGTTCCTCGGCCAGGCGCCCGACGGCGGCAATCAGCTCGAGCGCACCGGCCGCCGTCGGCGTTTTGTAGACGGTCACGAGGCCGCCCAGCCGGTACCTCCAGTCGGGAAGGTCCGCCAGCGCGGCGTCAATCCGGGGTCGGGTAAGTACGTCTTCCTTGCCGGTCACCGTTGCTCCCTTGGATGGTCTGGGACTACTAGAGGAACTCCGCCCGGCCTTCCATGGCCGACGACGCTAGAGCGTGCTCGCGGCGCGGAATCCGGCCGGCCGCTTTCGCCAGCCTACCGGCGATGACCGCGTGTTTGAAGGCCTCCCCCATCATCGCCGGGTTCTGCGCCCGGGTCACCGCTGTGGCCAGCAGGACGGCGTCGCAGCCCAGTTCCATGGCGAGCACCGCATCGGAGGCGGTGCCGATGCCGGCGTCCAGCACCACGGGAACGGATGCCCGGGAAACTATGAGTTCGATGTTGTGCGGGTTCAGGATGCCCAGGCCGGTACCGATGGGTGAGCCGAGCGGCATCACCGCGGTGGCTCCGAGGTTCTCCAGCCGTAGGGCCAGCACGGGGTCGTCGTTGGTGTAGGCGAACACCTTGAACCCGCGGTTGACGAGTTGCTCGGTGGCGTCCACCAGCTCCACGGCGTCCGGCAGGAGCGTGTGTTCGTCGGCAATCACTTCAAGTTTGACCCAGTCCGTTTCCAGTGCCTCCCGCGCCAGTTCCGCGGTCATGACGGCGTCCCGGGCGGTGAAGCAGCCGGCGGTGTTGGGCAGGACCCGGATGTTGTGGTCCACCAGGAGCTGGAAGAGGGAACCGGACTCGGCCGGCGAGTAGCGGCGCATGGCCACGGTGGTCAGCTCCGTGCCGGACGCGATCAGCGCCGCCCCCAGCCCGTCCAGGCTGGGCGCACCGCCGGTGCCCATGATCAGCCGCGACCCCAGCGGAACACCGTCCACAATGAAGGGGTCCGCCGCCTGCTGTGCCTGTGTCGCGCCGGCAACCGTGGTTCCTGCCATGATGCTCAACCTCCCTGTACCGCTGTAACGAGTTCGACGTCGTCGCCCTCGGCGAGCGCCGTGACGTACCACTGGCTGCGCGGCACTACCTCGGAGTTCCTCGCAACCGCCACTCCCAGTTTCTGGCCGTCGGCAGCCTGCCCGTTGGGGGCGAGGTTCCTGCCGGTGACCTGGCTGATGAGGGTGGTGACGGACGCGCCGTCGTCGACCGCGTGGACCGTGCCGTTCAGTTTGATGTTCATGCTGTTTCCTTGTTCGGGTCAATTGTGACTGTGGTTGCGGACGGTGCGGGAAGACGGGAGAACCGGTCGGGCCGGAACGGCGCCCAGCGCGGGTCGGCGTTGCCGTCCATCAGCTGCCTGCAGATGGCAGCGGCCGCGGGCGTCAGCAGGACGCCATGACGGAAGAATCCGGTGGCAATGATCAGCCCCGCAATGTCCCGGCCGGTGCGGGCGTCCGCGACCCGCCCCAGCAGCGGCGCGTTGTCCGGCGTTCCCGGACGGGCCCTCGCGGTGGCTTCCAGGAGCTCCAGTTCAGCGACAGCCGGCACCAGCACCTGCGCGTCGCGGAGCAGCTGGTAGACGCCGCCGGCTGAAACGGCGGCCTCGGCAGGTGCCGCCGGTCCAGTGCCGGTGCCTTCAACGCCCGCAGCGGCGAGGGCGTCTTCGCGCTGCGTCGCCCCGATCACCACCGTTCCGTCCTGCCGGGGAACGATATAGACGGGGATTCCGTGGACCATGCCGCGGACAGTTGATGTCACCAGCGGCTGCAGGTAAGCGGGAACACGCAGGCGCAGGATGTCGCCGTACACCGGGCGGAGCGGCAGCCTCAGGCCGGTTGGCAGCCCGCCCAGGGCCGCAGACCCCAGCCCGTTGGCAACGATGGTCTCCCCGGCGTGCACGGTGCCTCCCCCGGCCAGGCTGACCCCGCCGACCCGCCCGTCCTCCCAGAGCAGGCCGGCGGCCCGCTCATGCACTGCGGAACCGGCCAGGGACTCCGCGATCAGGGCGAGGAACCGGCGGGGATCCACCTGGTGGTCGGCCGGAATGTCGTAGGCGCAGGAGATCCCGGGGCTCAGCAGCGGCTCGCGGGCCCGTGCTTCCCTGACTGTAAGAGGTTCCACTGTGAGGCCGCTTGCCTGCTGGACTCCCCGCAGGTCGGCGAGCGCCCGGCGGTCGGCGGCGTCGGCCCCTACGGCCAGGGTCGACGTCGTGAGGTAGCCGGTGCCGGTGGCGCCGGCGCCGGTATCTCCTGCGCCGGTATCCCGTGCCTCGAGGCCCGCGGCGAAGGCGGGCCACAGACCCGAGGAGTGGAGCATGAGTTCCAGGAGCTGTTCCTCCTGGTAGTGGAGTTCGCTCACTGGCGCCAGCATGCCGGCGGCGGCCCAACTTGCGCCCGTCCCCGGTGCGTCGTCGATGAGCACCACGGACCTGCCGGACTGCCGGGCTTCCCACGCGATGCCGTGGCCGATGACTCCTCCGCCTATGACGGCGACGTCGGCGCTGATTTCCCGGGCGCGCGCGGCGGGGCGGCCTGCTGCGGGTTGGGGGTTCATTGTCATCCTTCCCTACGCCGGTACTAACCGGATCAGGTCAAGCGGTCGGCTCTGACGCCCTCTCAGCCCTGCAGCTTTGTGACAGCTGCAGCGGGCTCCCGCGGTACCACCCCAGTTTAGAGGAACTAGGCTGGTGCCATGACCGAGCACGCCGTCCTCACCAGCGCCCGCCTGTACCTCTGCACCGATGCCCGCACCGACCGGGGCGATTTCGAAGACTTCGTCGATGCCGCCTACGCCGGCGGCGTTGACATCATCCAGCTCCGGGACAAGAACCTGGAGGCCGCCGAAGAGCTCGAGCTGCTTGAAGTGCTGGAGGCTGCTGCCCGCCGCCACGGCCGGCTCTGGTCGGTCAACGACCGCGCCGACATCGCCTCGCTCGCCGGCGCCCCGGTACTCCACATCGGGCAGAAGGACCTTCCCCTGGCTTCGGCCCGGAAATTCCTCGGCGATGACGCAGTGATCGGCCTGTCAACCCACAGCCCGGAGCAGATCGACGCCGCCATCGCTGCGTTTACCGGTCCCGGCGGACTGGACTACTTCTGCGTGGGGCCGGTGTGGGCCACTCCCACCAAGCCGGGCCGGGCCGCCGTCGGCCTCGACCTGGTCCGCTACGCGGCCGGGGCCAGCGGCAAAACAACAGGCAAAACAGCTGACAGCGCGGCTGAAGGAACCTTTGGCGGTTCGCCGCTGCCGTGGTTCGCCATCGGCGGCATTGACCTGGGCAACGTTGAACAAGTGGTGGCTGCCGGAGCGCAGCGCATCGTAGTGGTCCGCGCCATTACCGAGGCCGACGACCCGGCCGCAGCGGCCAAGTCACTGTTGGCGGCGCTCGACGCCGGCCAGCAGTACAGCTAGCCGGTCAGGCCGAGCTGCGTCATACGCCGTGAATGGTTCCCCGCCAGGCCGGAGATCAGCCCGCTGACCAGCTCTTTCGTTGCGGCGTTGTCCTCGCCGCCGATCAGGCTTGCCAGGAAGGTGTGCTCGTAGCTGACGCGCTGTGCCTGGGTCAATGCTTCGCCCAGCAGCCGCCTACCCCAGAGCGCAAGTCTTGACGCGAGCCTGGGGTCATCGGCCAGTGCGCTTTTGAGCCGTTCGCGGAGGACCTCGGTGGTTTCTTCGGAGTCCTGGATCTGTTCGATGAGTTCGCGCGTGGCGGCATCCACATACTGCGAGATGGCCCGATAGAAGTCGGCTGAGACCGTGTCGATGACGTAGGCCTTCATCAGAGATTCGAACCAGTCCCCCGGGCGCGTCCGCGAGTGGAAGTAATCCACGGCAGCCTGGAACGGCAGCATGGCGTCCTCGGCGTCGATGTTCATACTGGCCAGCCGGGAGCTCACCAGCTCGTAGTGCCGGAACTCCACCACGGCAATCCTGCCAAGCACGGCACGGTCGTGGAGGTTGGGCGAATACCGCGCGTCCGCGGAGAACCTCTCGAAGGCCGACAGCTCCCCGTAGGCCATCATTCCGAACAGGTCTGCCACGAAGCGGTTGTAACGAGCGGTGTCAGCCGGGGATGAGCTCATCAGTCAAGACTAATGGCGCAAATCGAGCTAATCTGACTTTCGTGTCACATCATCGCCTGACTCCAAGTGTCCACGAGCAGACCAACCGTCTGGCCGAGGCGCTGAACGCGCTCCGGACGGAGTTGGCGCTTCCCGGCCCCTTCCCTGATGATGCCCTTCAAGATGCGCTGGCGGCCATTGCGGAGCACAAGATGCCTGACTTCGACCTCACCGACGTGGAATTCGTGACCATCGATCCCCCTTCCTCCACGGACCTGGACCAGGCCCTGTTCATTGAACGGTCCGGCGGGGGCTACAGGGTGCTCTACGCCATCGCCGATGTGCCATCCTTCGTGCAGCCCGGCGGGGCACTCGACGCCGAAACCCGCCGCCGCGGGCAGACCTTCTACGCCCCCGACGGGCGGATCCCGCTCCATCCGGAAGTCATCAGCGAAAGCGCCGGCAGCCTGCTTTCCGGCCAATTGTGCTCCGCGTTTGTCTGGGAGTTCGAGCTGGATGAGGCAGCGCACGTGCAGTCGGTGCTGGTACGCCGGGCCAGGATCCGGAGCCGGGCCAAACTCAGCTATAAGAACGTCCAGGAGGACCTCGATTCGGGCGGCGCCGGCCCGGTCCTGCAGCTCCTCAAGGAGGTGGGGCTCAAACGCGTGGAACTGGAGAGGCTGCGCGGCGGCGCCAGCCTGAACATGCCGGACCAGGAAATCCAGCAACTGCCCGACGGCGGCTACCGCATCGTCGCGGCGCCGCCCCTCCCTGTGGAGGACTGGAACGCCCAGATTTCCCTGATGACCGGCATGGCCGCCGCGGACCTGATGCTCGAGGGCAAGGTGGGCATCCTGCGCACCATGCCGGCGCCGGATGAACGTTCCCTCCTGCATTTCAAGCGGCAAACGCACGCACTGGGAAAGCCCTGGGACGGCCAGGCCAGCTACGGCGAGTACCTTAGGTCCCTTGATCCCACCGACCCGCGGCAGCTGGCTATCCTGCACTCCGCGGGCATGCTGTTCCGGGGCGCAGGCTACACACCCTTTGACGGCACGGTTCCGGAGGTTGCCATCCAGTCGGCCATCGGGGCGGCCTACGCGCACACCACGGCCCCGCTGCGCCGGCTGATCGACCGTTTTGTCCTGGTGATCTGTGAAGCGCTGAGCAACCGCACGGCTGTTCCCGGCTGGGCCCGGGAGGCACTCCCTTCCCTGCCGGAGATCATGGCCGCCTCGGACCAGCTGGCAGCGCGGATGGAACGCCTTGCCCTCGACACGGTGGAGGCGGCCCTGCTCATCAACCACGTCGGGCAGGAGTTCGACGCGGTAGTCATCTCGGGGTCGAAACCGGGCAAGCCGAACGGGAACGGCAACGGGAACGGCAACGGACCGTCCGGCATCATCCAGATCGCCGACCCAGCGGTGACGGCCAGGTGCCCCGGCGAGCTCGAATCCGGCACCACCGTGCGGGTGAGGCTTCTCTCTTCGGACATCGCCACCCGGGAGATCAAGCTGGAGCTGGTGGACTGACTTGCGCGGCGTGCACGGGGCGTCAGTCAGGGATGGTTGCGCTCAACGGCTAGACTGAATGAGTAGTAATGGATGCCCGGTCGTTGATTTCCTTGATTTACGAATTCAACAAGCCCGCCCCTACGCGATCTTGAGATACACCCGCTGGTCCCCAGTGCCAGCATTTAGATAGCCCGCGATCGGCTTCCACTGGATTTGCTTGCGCGCTCGAGCGTGCTCCGGAACGGCCTTGCGGCCGGCCCCGTTGAGCAGGCGGCGCCAATGCCCAAATGAATAAGGAAACTCCCCTGTGAGTGAATTGCACACGCACCAACTTCTGACCGACGACTCCGGAACGGAATCGATCGAGCCTGAAGAGACCATCATCTCGGACGAAAAACCTCACGAGATCGAGGAGAAGTCCTTTGCCGACTTCAACGTCCGCGCCGACATCGTGGAATCCCTGGCCGATGCCGGGATCACCCACCCGTTTCCCATCCAGGCGATGACCCTGCCGGTGGCCCTTGCCGGCCACGACATCATCGGCCAGGCCAAGACCGGCACCGGCAAGACCCTGGGCTTCGGCATCCCCGCGCTGCAGCGCGTCGTGGGCCGCGACGACCCCGGCTTCGACAAGCTGGCAGTCCCGGGCGCACCGCAGGCACTCGTGATTGTGCCGACCCGTGAACTGGCCGTTCAGGTGGCCAAGGACCTGGAAAACGCCGCCAAGAAGCGCAACGCCCGCATCGCCACGATTTACGGCGGCCGCGCCTATGAGCCCCAGGTGGATGCCCTGCAGAAGGGCGTCGAAGTTGTTGTCGGTACACCCGGCCGCCTGATCGACCTGTACAAGCAGAAGCACCTGAGCCTGAAGAACGTCAAGATCGTCATCCTCGATGAGGCCGACGAAATGCTGGACCTCGGCTTCCTGCCCGACGTCGAGACGCTGATCGCCGGAACCCCTGCCGTCCGCCAGACCCTGCTGTTCTCCGCAACGATGCCCGGCCCGGTCATCGCCATGGCCCGACGCTACATGACCCAGCCCACCCACATCCGTGCGGCAGACCCGGACGACGAGGGCCTCACGAAGCGGGACATCCGCCAGCTCATCTACCGCGCGCACAGCATGGACAAGATCGAGGTCGTGTCGCGCATCCTGCAGGCCCGCGGCCGCGGACGCACCATCATCTTCACCAAGACCAAGCGCACCGCCGCCAAGGTGTCCGAGGAACTGGTGGATCGCGGCTTCGCTGCGGCCGCCATCCACGGCGACCTCGGCCAGGGTGCCCGCGAGCAGGCCCTCCGGGCCTTCCGCAACAACAAGGTTGATGTCCTGGTGGCCACGGACGTCGCTGCCCGCGGCATCGACGTGGACGACGTGACGCACGTGATCAACTACCAGTGCGTCGAAGACGAGAAGATCTACCTGCACCGCGTTGGGCGCACCGGACGCGCCGGCAACAAGGGCACAGCCGTCACGTTCGTTGACTGGGACGACATGCCGCGCTGGGGCCTGATCAACAAGGCCCTTGGCCTGAGCGTGCCCGAGCCGGTGGAAACCTACTCCTCCTCGCCGCACCTGTTCGAAGAGCTGGACATCCCCGAAGGCACCAAGGGCCGGCTGCCCCGCGACAAGCGGGTGCTGGCCGGCGTCGATGCCGAGGTCCTTGAGGATCTGGGCGAGACCGGCAAGAAGCCCGGGCGCGGTGGCGCAAGGGACAGCGGCCGCGACAACGCAAAGGACGGTGCCCGCGGAGCCGGACGGGACAGCGGACGCACAGGCGGACGCGATACCCGCCGCAGCGGCAGCGAGGCCGGCGGACGCTCAGGGGACCGCCGTCGTCGTACTTCCGACAGCAGCACTGCAGCCGCTCCGGCAGCCGAGGCAGCACCCGCGGTCGCGTCGGCTTCCGCACCGGCCGAGGTGGACCGCGCCACCCGCGCCCGCCGCCGCACGCGCACCCGCCGCCGCAACGGCGAAGTGGTGGCCGGCGGAAACGCAGCGCAGGACGGCGCGCAACGTGGCAACACCGAGGCCTAAACCCTTCAATGATTGACACCGTCTGGGCGCCGGACGGCAGCAACCTGGTGGTACACGCGGACAACGCGGAGTACCTGCCAACGCTGCCGGACGGCGCCTTCACACTCATTTACGTCGACCCGCCCTTTAACACGGGCCGCTCCCAGCGCCGCCAGCAGACAACCATGGTGCGCAACGCGGACGGCGACGGCGACCGCGTGGGCTTCAAGGGCCGCTCCTACGACACGATCAAGGGCGCCCTGCACAGCTACGACGACGCGTTCAGCGACTACTGGTCCTTCCTGGAACCAAGGCTCGTGGAAGCCTGGCGGCTGCTGGCCGACGACGGCACCCTGTACCTGCACCTGGACTACCGGGAAGTGCACTACGCCAAGGTGATGCTGGATGCCATCTTTGGCCGCGAGTGCTTCCTGAACGAAATCATCTGGGCCTACGATTACGGCGCCCGCGCCAAGTTCCGCTGGCCCACCAAGCACGACAACATCCTCGTATACGTCAAGAACCCGGCCAAGTACCACTTCGACAGCGCCGAAGTGGACCGCGAACCGTATATGGCACCCGGCCTGGTGACTCCCGAAAAAAGGGAACTGGGCAAGCTGCCCACGGACGTCTGGTGGCACACCATCGTCTCCCCCACCGGCAAGGAGAAGACTGGCTACCCGACGCAGAAGCCCGAGGGCCTGATCCGCCGCGTGGTGGCCGCCTCAAGCCGTCCGGGGGACTGGTGCCTGGACTTCTTCGCCGGATCCGGCACGCTCGGAGCCGTGGCCGCCAAGCTCGGCCGGAAATTCGTCTGCGTGGACCAGAACCAGCCGGCCATCGACGTCATGGCGGGCCGCCTCGCCGCGCACGCGACTTTCACGTCTTTCCCACCCAACTGACTCGCATTTAACGTCGTCATTCGCGGTTTTCAGAGCGTTAACTGCCAGCCAGTTGGGGCGCGGTTCACGAGGTAACGGCAGAGTTCACGGACGCACGACGGCGGTGCCGGTGGCCTGCTCTTCGATCCTCGCCAGGACCTCCGGGGAGGTCAGGTTTTCGCCCAGCAGGTTCGGCTTGCCCGTCCCGTGGTAGTCCGAGGATCCCGTCACCAGCAGGCCGTGCTCCTCGGCGAGCGCACGCAGGTAGGCCCGTCCGTCTTCAGGGTTGTCGCGGTGTTCGATCTCCAGGCCGGCCAGGCCGGCGTCGATCATTTCCAGGTAGGTCCTCCTGCCCACCACACGGCCGCGCGCGGACGCCACCGGGTGGGCGAACACCGGCACGCCGCCCGCCGCCCGGACAAGTGCCACGGCCACGGCCGGATCCGGAGCATAGTGCTGAACGAAGTACCGGGAATGGGACGTCAGGATGGACGCGAAGGCCTCGGTCCGGTCCGCAACCACGCCGGCCGCCACCAGGGCGTCGGCAATATGCGGCCGGCCCAGCGTTGCGCCCGGTGCCACGTGGTGGATAACGTCGTCCCAGCTCAGCGGGTAGTCCTCGGCAAGAAGCGTGACCATGCGTTCAGCCCGGGTGAGTCGCGCGTCCTTGGCCTTGGTGATCTCCTCCAGCAGGCCTGGATGCGTGGGGTCATGGAGGTAGCTGAGGAGGTGGACGCTGATGCCCTCATCGGTCCGGCAGGAAATCTCCATGCCCGGCACGAGGGCGACGCCTTCCGCGCGGGCCGCCAGGGAGGCCTCGGCCCAGCCGTCGGTGGAATCATGGTCGGTCAGTGCCACCACGTCAAGGCCCGCCGCTGCCGCGGCTGCCATCACCGTTGCGGGCGCCTCCGTGCCGTCGGAAACATTCGAGTGGGCATGCAGATCAATCCTCACTTGCCCAGCCTAGTAGATGCCCGGTGTGGATGGCCGGTGCAGTGTTCGGTGGCCCCGGCCACGCCGCTGGTGAGACTATGGGACGGTGAACGATGCAGATAACGCCTACAACGGCGAAACTACCTCAAACCAGCCCCTCGAAGAGCGCGTCAACAACCGCTCGCAGCGGCCCAGTTCCGACGCCTTCAAGGCCTTTATGGCCAGCAATTGGGCGCCGTCGGCACAAGAGCTCCCCGATCGGGACGCCGTCGCCGACCACGCCGCCAATCGACGTCGCACCATTTCGGACCTGTTCAAAGGCGAACGCCTGGTGGTCCCCGCGGGGCCGCTGAAGGTCCGCTCCAACGACTGCGACTACCGCTTCCGCCCCCACTCCGGCTTCGCGCACCTGACCGGCCTGGGCCTGGACCACGAGCCGGACGCTGTACTCATCCTGGAACCGGTTGAAGAAGGAAAGGGCGACGACGGCGGGAACCACCGCGCCACGCTCTACTTCCGTCCCCTGGCCGGCCGGGACACCGAACAGTTCTACGCAGACTCCCGCTCCGGCGAATTCTGGATCGGTCCGCGGCCCACGCTCGCGGAATTCGAGCGGAGGCTGGGCCTCGCCACGGCGCACATCGACGAACTTGAACTCGCCATCACCAAGAATGTGGGCGCCCCCGAAATCGGCGGCATCTCCATCCGGCTGGTGCGCAAGGTGGACGAGAACATCGACGCCCTCGTGGACACTGCCCGGTACAACACGGCCAAGGACCCGGACAACCTGGACCTGGGCGTGCTCGACGCCCTCGACGAGAAGCTCACGGAAGCCCTCTCCGAGCTCCGCCTGCTCAAGGACCAGTGGGAGGTCGAGCAGATGCAGATCGCGGTGGCTGCCACGGTGGAAGGGTTCACCGAAGTGGTCAAGGCGCTTCCGCGCGCCCTGACGCACCAGCGCGGGGAACGCGTGGTCGAAGGCGCCTTCTTCGCCCGTGCCCGGGAAGAAGGCAACGAGCTGGGGTATGACACCATCGCGGCCTCGGGCAACAACGCCACGGTGCTGCACTGGACCCGGAACACGGGTACGGTCAACGCCGGCGAACTGCTGCTGCTGGACGCGGGCGTTGAAGCTGATTCCCTCTACACCGCCGACGTCACCCGTACGCTGCCAGCCAACGGGACCTTCACCGACGTCCAGCGGAAGGTCTACGAAGCTGTTCTGGACGCTGCGGACGCCGGCTTCGCCGCGGCCCTGCCGGGCACCAAGTTCCGGGACATCCACACGGCCGCCACCACCGTCCTGGCTGAGCGCCTGGCCGAGTGGGGCCTGCTGCCTGTGTCCGTCGAGGAGGCCATCAGCCCCGAGGGCCAACAGCACCGACGCTGGATGCCCCACGGCACCAGCCACCACCTCGGCCTCGACGTGCACGACTGCGCCCAGGCCAAGCGCGAGCTCTACTTGGACGGTGTCCTCACCCCCGGCATGGTGTTCACGATCGAGCCCGGTTTGTACTTCAAGAACGAAGACCTCGCGATTCCCGCGGAGTACCGCGGCATCGGCGTGCGGATCGAGGACGACATCCTGATGACTGCAGACGGTCCGGTCAACCTCAGCGCGGCTCTCCCCCGCAAGGCCGACGACGTCGAGTCCTGGATGGCGGGCATCTACCAGGAAATCGACCAGCAGCAGCCCTAAGGCCTACGCATAAGGCCTCCGCCCGGATCTTGTCCGGACGGAGGCCTTATGTGTCCCCGGGCTACTGCTGCGTGTCGCCCTCGGACGGCCCCTGCTTGGGGCTTTCCTCCTGTTTGGGCGCATCGGTTACGCGGACACCGTACTGCGGCCTGCCATCGGGCAGGTCCGGGTAGCGGACGGGGGGCGTGGGAGCCGCGCGGTGCTGTGGGTGTTCCTCGGCAGCAGCCTGCGGTCCGGCACCCGGGGCTCCGGCCGCGTGGGCACCGGCGGCCGGCTGGTTCCCGGCTTCCGGCGTCCTCTGGCCGTAAGGATCGTTCCAGCCGGCGGGCCGCTGGGGCCCTGTTCCCTGCTGCGGCCCATGCTGTTGTCCGGGCTGCTGGAACGGCTGGTTCTGGTAGTCCCGCTGGCCGTACGCTGCGGCCCCGGCGGATGCGTCCGACGTGGTCATGGGCAGCTGCTGCAGCATGCGCCGCGCCTCATGGGACGCTTCAACGGCGACGACGACGTCGTAGTTCGTTGCCACCACCTGGCTCGTTGAGGTGAAGTCGCGCTTCCCGCGTTGCGTTGCGTAAGTGACGATGCCGAAGAGCATAAAGAACGCCGCACCCATGAGCACCGAGGTCACAATCGAGAAGTAACCGCCGGTCGGCGAGAAAAAGGACAGCATTACGCCGACAAACAGGCCGAACCACATGCCGCTCAGTGCGCCGGACAAAGCGACCCGGGGGTAGCTCAGGCGACCGGTGACGCGCTCCACCATCTTCAGGTCGTTGCCCACGATGGATACCAGCTGAACGGGAAACTGCTGGTCCGCAAGGTAATCCACCGCCTTTTGGGCGTCCAGGTAGGAGGTATACGAACCGACGGTGTCCCCGGACGGAACCGTGCGGAATTCGTCCGGCCCGTTCGGGACACCGGCCTTGGGAGCACCAAAAATGTTTGACATACATCCATTCTTGCCCATCCGGCTGTACGCAGGCTGAAATTCAGCTAAAAGAGAGCAGACTCGGTAGCCTGTACACGTGAGCACAAATCTTTCGCGGGTGTTTGTTGCGCGCCTTCTCGGACTGGATGTCTTCGACCCCCTGGGCGACCGGCTCGGCAGGCTGCGCGACGTTGTCGTGCTCTCCCGCGGCACCCGGGGCGCACCGCATGTGGTGGGCATCGTGGTGGAAGTGCCCGGCAAGAAGCGGGTATTCGTCCCGATGACCCGGATCACCTCGATCGACCAGACCCAGGTGATCTGCACCGGCCTGGTGAACCTGCGCCGCTTTGAACAGCGCGGCGCGGAAACCCTGGTGGTGGCCGAAATGTTCGACCGCCGTGTGACCCTCGCGGACGGCAGCGGCGACGCCACCATCGAGGACATCGCGATGGACCGGCACCGTTCCGGTGACTGGTTCGTCAGCAAGCTGTTCGTCCGCCGCGGCCACTCCCTCTCGCCGCTGAGCCGGCTCCGCCGCAACGAGACCATGATCATCGACTGGGCTGACGCGCAGCAGGGTGCCAGGACGGAGCCCCAGGCCGCCACCCAGTTCGTCGCAACACACGAGGGCCTGAAGCCGGCCGACTTCGCCGAAGCCCTCCAGGAGATGAGCGACAAGCGCCGCTTCGAGGTGGCCAGCGAACTCCAGGACGAACGGCTCGCCGACGTCCTTCAGGAGATGCCGGAAGGCGACCAGGTGGAGATCCTCTCCGCCCTCGATGTTAACCGCGCCGCCGACGTCCTTGAAGAGATGGACCCGGACGACGCCGCCGACCTCCTCGCCGAACTTCCCTCGGCCCAGGCGGAGGAACTGCTGCAGCTGATGGAGCCCGAAGGTGCCGAGGATGTCCGGCGCCTCCTCGAGTACGACGAGGACACCGCCGGCGGCCTCATGACGCCTGTTCCGGTGATCCTCCCGCCCGAGGCCACCGTGGCCGAAGCCCTGGCCCACGTCCGCCGCGAGGAACTCTCGCCGGCCCTGGCGTCGTCGATCTTCATTGCCCGGCCCCCGCTGGAGACGCCCACCGGACGGTTCCTGGGGGTGGTCCACATCCAGCAGCTGCTGCGCTACCCTCCGCCCGAACCACTGGGCAACCTCGTCGACAAGACTCTCGAACCTGTCTCCGACCAGGCACACATCAGCGAGGTGGCCCGGACCCTGGCCACCTACAACCTGAACTCACTTCCCGTGGTCAACGCCGACGGACGCCTTGTGGGGGCGGTGACCGTTGATGACGTGCTGGATCACTTGTTGCCCGATGACTGGCGCGCCCACGAGGACGACGCCCCGATAAGGAAGCTTGGAGGCCGCATTGGCTGAGAACACCTCCGCACGAAGCTCCAACACCAGGCCGGGCAGCAAGGCCGCGGGCAAAGGCAGTCTCGATACGCCCCTGAGCGGACGCCAGCGCATTCTTCCCAAGTTCTCGCCCAATCCCGATGCGTTCGGCCACGCCACGGAAGGCTTTGCCCGTTTTATGGGCACGCCGACCTTCCTGGTCTACATGACGATCTTCTGCGTCTTCTGGCTGGTCTGGAATACCTTCGCGCCCGAGGAATGGCAGTTCGACTCGCAGGCCCTGGGCTACACGCTGCTTACCCTGATGCTGTCCCTCCAGGCCTCCTATGCTGCCCCGCTGCTGCTGCTCGCCCAGAACCGCCAGGACGACCGCGACCGTGTGTCCCTCCAGCAGGACCGGCAGCGCGCCGAACGCAACCTCTCCGACACCGAGTACCTCACCAGGGAGCTGGCCTCCCTGCGCATCGCGCTCCGCGAGGTCGCCACGCGCGACTACGTCCGCGCCGAGCTCCGCAGCCTCCTCGAGGACATGCTGGAGGCGCAGGAGGAACTCCGCACCCACGATCCGTCCGGCGCCGGTAGCCACGAGTCGCCCAAGGACAAAGTCAAAGAGAAGCTGAAGGAACGCCGCGACAAGCAGCGCAACCCGCGCACCCAGCAGATCCCCAAGGTCAAACCGGACAAGCCGGGTTATCCCGCGCACCTCAATTCCCCCGAAAGCTGAGTACTGACTGCATGAGCACCCCCCTGGCCCAGGCAGTGGACGCTGCACTGGCCACTGTTATCGACCCCGAACTGCGGCGCCCCATCACCGAACTCGGCATGGTGGAGTCCGTGGACATCGCCGACGACGGCCTGGTCCGGCTCGTGGTGCTGCTCACCATCGCCGGCTGTCCGCTGCGCGGCACCATCACCTCGGACTCCGAGGCGGCGCTGTCGGCCGTGCCGGGCGTCACGGGCGTCGACGTCGAGCTGAAAGTCATGTCGCAGGAGCAGCGCGATGCACTGAAGGAGCAGCTTCGCGGACCCGGAGGACAGCGGGGCATCCCGTTCAACCAGCCCGGCTCCCTCACGAAGGTGTTCGCGGTGGCCAGCGGCAAAGGCGGGGTGGGCAAGTCCTCGGTCACCGTGAACCTCGCCTGCGCCATGGCCGCCCAGGGCCTGCGCGTCGGCATTATCGACGCTGACGTGTACGGATTCTCGGTGCCGGCACTGATGGGCATCGACCAGTCCCCCACCCGCGTGGACGACATGATCCTGCCGCCGGTAGCTTACGGGGTGAAGGTCATTTCCATCGGAATGTTCGTCAAGGGCAATCAGCCGGTGGCCTGGCGCGGGCCCATGCTGCACCGTGCGCTGGAGCAGTTCCTCACCGACGTCTACTTCGGCGACCTGGACGCCCTGTTCCTTGACCTGCCTCCGGGAACCGGGGACATCGCCATCTCCGTGGCGCAGCTGCTTCCGAAGGCCGAGATCCTGGTGGTGACCACCCCGCAGACGGCGGCCGCTGACGTCGCCGAACGTGCCGGCGCCATTGCCACCCAGACGGGTCAGTCCGTTGCCGGCATCGTGGAGAACATGTCCTACCTTGAAATGCCCGACGGCGGCAGGATGGAACTGTTCGGCAGCGGCGGCGGGGCTGTCCTCGCCGAGCGGCTGAGCACGACCGTGGGCGCGGACGTCCCGCTGCTGGGCCAGATTCCCCTGGACATCCTGCTGCGCGAGGGCGGCGACGCGGGCGAACCGATCGTGCTCGGCCGGCCGGAGACTCCGGCGGCGAAGGCACTGGCGGGGATTGCAGGGAAGCTAGCGGCGAGGCCCCGCGGTTTGACGGGGATGAAACTGGGCCTCCAGCCGCGGTGACTGTTGCGCGGGTGACTGAGGCAGTCCAAATCCGGGCTTAGGTGGCCTCGGAGTCGAAGGGAGCCCGCTCGCCGTCGGCCAGCCGCTCGATGACGCGTGCCGGACGTTCTTCGGCGTAAGACGCGGCGGAGGCTGCGGCTACTGCCGCAACAGCTGCAGGGGCACCGGCGCTGACGGGCTTGGTGTCGTCGTCGAGCAGCGCTTCCTTGATGATCCGGCGGGGATCGTACTGGCGCGGGTCGTATTTCTTCCAGTCAACATCGTCGATGTCGATGCCGACTTCGTCCTTGATCTGTTCCCGCGCGCCGGACGCCATCCGGCGGACTTCCTTCACCAGGTTCGCCAATTTCTGGGTGTATTCGGGCAGCCGGCTGGGGCCGATCACCAGGACGCCGATGATCAGCAGAAGGAGAAACTCCGGGCCGTTGATTCCAAACACTTTAGGAAGATTACCCTCTCCGGCACGCTGGTGACGATTCTGACGCGGACCGCACGGCGCACGCCGCAAAGGACGGACGGCTCACGGCGTGAAAAGCTCCATGATGCGCCCCAGTCCGCGCTGCAGCCTCGCAGGCAGTGCCTCGGGCGCAGGCGCGGCAACCTTGTCCGTTCCGGAACCTGCCGGTCCGTCGTCCACGCTGGGCGCGGCCGTCACGGAGACCGAACCGATCAGCTCCGCCACGCCGTCGTCGGCCGCCTCCGCGGGGAGATCCGAAATGTAGGTGAACGTCACATCGGAGGTCTGGTAGATGGCCTTCCACGGGGCGGATGCGTTGATCCACAGCAGCCCGCCAGCAGGCACGCCGCCTTCCGGCGCAGGCACGAACCCGTCTTCGGCGGCAGGACGGCCCGTCAGGATGTTCGTCGGCGAGGAGGCTGCTGCCGCAGACGGCAAACCACCCGCCGGGCGGACCTGCGGGTGCTGTTCCAACACAGTGGCAAAGTGCTTGCCGTCGGTTAGCCTCAGCTCCAGGACACCCTGCCCTGAGACGGCTTCACGCCGCGCCCAGAGCACATGGAACCCCATTGCCTGGAGCTCCGGGCAGGACCATCCCTGCGTTCGGAGGCTTTGGAGTTCCGCGGACGTCAGCATGCCTGCCGTCCCCAGCGGCGCGGCACTCCCAGAACCGGCACTACCTGAACCGGTGTCGGGGGAAACGTCGTCCGGGGAAACAGAGCCGGGAGAAGCGGCACCGCCGGGCGGGAGGACGCCATCCGACGACTGAAGCCCGAAAGTGGCCGCCTGCTGCTGGAACGCTTCTGCGGAAACACCGGCTGCCACGGGTCTGGGGTCACCGGCCAGGAAGTAGGCGGCCCCGGCAACCACGCCTGCCGCCGCCATGGCTCCGCCTGCTGCGAGGCCCAGCACCTTTACGGCAGGAGAGGCAGGAACGGGCGGCCGGGCAGCCGAGGAAGCAGGCGCCATGGCGAGGTGCTGCGTCCGGGCCAGCAGCCTGGCCGTCAGGTCGTCGCTGGCGGCAGGGATTGCGGCACGCCGCATGCGCTCAAGGTATTGGCGTTCACGCCACAGAAGGGACGCGCATTCGGGGCACGATTCCATGTGTTTCGCGCTGCGTCCGCTCTTGCCCCGTGGCAGGAATCCGCGCGAACAGTTGCCTCCAAGGCCACGCAGCAGGTTTCTCAGCTGACCCATGGAGCCGATCAGAGGATGCCGGCGATGCGCGGCATCTTGAGCCGCGGCTTGAGGGACTGCCTGGTCCGGGGATCACGGTGGGCCAGCTTCTCCCGGAGCATGGTGCGGCCGCGGTGGATGCGGGACCTCACGGTTCCGAGTTTGACACCCAGGGCCTCGGCGACCTCGTCGTAGGACAGGCCTTCCAGATCACAGAGGACGACGGCGGCGCGGAAGTCCGGCGGCAGTTCCTCCAGGGCGGCCTGCACATCAAGGTCCAGGTTGTTGAATTCGAAGCTCTGTTCCGGGCCGGGTTCGCGGCCGGGCAACCGGGATTCGGCGTCGTCAGCGAGGGCATCAAAGCGGATGCGGCTCTTGCGCCGGGCCTGGTCCAGGAACAGGTTGGTGGTGATCCTGTGGAGCCAGCCATCCAGCGTGCCGGGCTTGAAGTTCTCCAATGACCGGAAGACGCGGACGAACACCTCCTGGGTGAGGTCCTCGGCGTCGTACTTGTTGCCGGTCAGGCGGTAGGCAAGCCGGTAGACCTTGGCGGAGTGGTTTGTGACCACTTCTTCCCATGTTGGCCTGACCCACTCGGCTTCCGACTGTGCGACTGGATCTTCAATTGCCGGGACAGGTGCCACAACTGATGCTGACATCGTCCACTCCCCTCGTGGATGGTACAAACGCCTGGGCGGTTCTGGCACCAGTCGGACTGACACCAGTGCTTCGGCGCCGATCACCTCCTGGATGAGCGGATAACCATCATTTCAAAGTTGGCTGGGAATTTCCTGACTTTCGCCGGGCTTCAGCCTTGGGCGGAAACAAACGCGCCCCGGGATGCGAATCGGTGGTCCCGATCACATCCGCGGCTAGCCACAGCCTGCCGCGCCGTCACCTCCGGTCCGTGCACCGCCTGACACAGTACGCTGTTAGAAACAATCCCCCTGCCGCCCAGAAAGCGAATCCTCATGAGCGCCGATAAGTCCACGAGCTGGTCCTATGCAGAAGATCTGCCTGCCGAGGATGAAGTCCTGTTGCATGCTCGGGAACGCTCCTTTGAGCTCGGTGTGACTCCGGTGGGACCGGGGGTTGGAGCGGTGCTGACGGTACTGGCGGCGGCGTCCAAGGCGCAGACGGCCGTGGAAATCGGCACCGGGGCGGGCGTGTCCGGCGTCTGCCTGCTTCGGGGGCTCGGCCCCCAGGCGGTGCTGACCACCATCGACGTCGACGTGGAACATCTCCGGGCTGCGCGGGAGGCCTTCCAGGAAGCGGGAAGCCCCGCCAACCGCACCCGCACCATTTCCGGCCGGGCCGGAGACGTCCTGCCGCGCCTGACGGACAGCGCCTACGACCTGGTGTTCATCGACGCGGACAAGCCGAACATTCCGGGATACGTGGAGCAGGCTATCCGGCTGCTGAAGTCCGGCGGCCTCCTGATCATCAACGACGCACTGGACAAGGACCGGGTGGCCAACCCGGCAGCCCGGGATTCCACCACCGCGGTTCTTCGCCAGGTGGGCAAGTCAATCCGCGACGACGATCGCCTGGCCTCGGCCATGCTCCCCACCGGCGACGGACTCCTGGTAGCGGTCAAGAAATAAGGAAGGGCCCGCAGCCTTCCGGCTGCGGACCCTTCCCCACCAAAACTATTCGGTAACGCCGACGAGGCATTCCTTTAGGTTTGCCGCCTCTGCTGCGTTAAGTTCGACCACAAGCCGCCCCCCGCCTTCGAGCGGCACACGCATGATCAAGCTGCGGCCCTCTTTGGTTACTTCCATAGGGCCGTCGCCGGTGCGTGGTTTCATAGCCGCCATGAGGAAAATCCCCTCCAATAGTCCCAGGACCTACCAGCCCGGGCGGGCTGTGGCCGCGTCGTCAAACAAGCCGCCTTGGCGGCCTAGCAGCGGCCGCCATGGCTGAACAGTTCTGAATGCACTGGTCAATGCAATTTGTTCATGCTTAACCCCTATTATCCTGTAATTACCCGCCTGTAGCTAATTGATGGATTTTCTTCATCGCTTGGAAAATTGTGGCCGCCGTCATAGCGGCCCGTTCCGGCTCACGGCGGATAGTCTCCCCCGCCGGGCAGTTGCGCCCAGGCCCACAGCCACACGATCCAGACAATCTGGAGCAGCACGAACATGGTGACCACCGCCCCGCGGTAGGCCCGCGAACTCGACAGCAGGGCCGCGCTCAGCGCCAGCGGAAACAGCGGCAGCAGCATCCGGAACGTGCTGGTCTGGGGGTGCAGGAACACCAGCAGATACCCCAGGTAGCAGACGCACCAGAGCCGCAGTTCGGCCCCGAGCGCCACCACCGGCGGGGACGTCATCAGAAGCCCGAAGAGGGCCACAAACACAAACGGCGCAAGGATTCCCAGCACCGGGCCAAAAAGCTGGATCCCGGTATCGAACCACGGCTTGAAGGGCACCAGGTCGTGGCCGCGCCACACGGTTTCGGTCTTGGTATAGGCTGCGGGGTCCCCGGTCACCGCCCATGCGATGGCAGGCCACATCAGGGCGCTCAGTCCGCTGACTGCCGCCAATGCTGCCAGGGAAAGAAGCTCACGTCCGTTGTGGGGCAGCGGGCCGGTGTTGTCCGGGCGGGATCGGGTCAGCTGCCACACGCGGTAGGCGAGCAGCCCTCCGACCATGGCGGCGAACGGCACCCCCGTTGGCCTGGAGAGACACATCAGCACAACTACAGGCATTGCCCACAGATACCGCCGCTGCATCACCAGCAGCAGGGCCGATGCCAGCAGCAGGAGGTTGAGGGATTCGGCATAAGGCACCTGGAGCACCGCGGCCACGGGGAAGGCAGAAAAGAAGGCCACCGCCCACATCGCCGTGCGGTGGCCGGCCTTCTGCCGGAAGAGGCAGTACACCACCAGGGCAGCGCCCAGCCCGGCTGCCATCGCGATGAAGGTGAGGGCCAGTGCGGGGTCCAGCCCCGTCATGGCCGACAGCGCCCTCCCCAACATCGGGAACAGCGCGTAGAACGCCCAGGCGTTCTCCCGGACGTTGCCGCTTTCGTCCACCGGCAGTTGGCTAGGGTAGCCGTTCCGGAGTACTTCGCCGTACCAGCGTGCATCCCAGATGTTGATGAAGTTCCAGTAATCCGGCTTGGCGGGAAACCAGGGATTGACCCCCTGGTGGAGGGCAGCCGCCATGAATATGCAGGCGCTGACAATCCGCGCAACGGCGTAGACGCAGGCCGCTTGCGCCCACCAAGGCCACGCACCCGAACGGGCGGCAACGGACGCCACCTTTCTCCGCACAAGGCCGTTCAGCCCCGGGTAGTCCCCCGGCGCCTCCTGCCCGGCGGAAGTGTCCGGTCGGCTCAAGGCACGCTCTCCCCAGGCTGCGCCGGCGCATGGAGTTCCGCTCGCAGCCGTTCAATTTCGCGGTCCTTGGCAGCAATCTGATCACGGAGTTCGTCCAGCACCTGGTCAACCTGGTCCATGCGGTAACCCCGTAGCCCAAGGGCAAAGCGGACCCGGTCGACGTCGGCGGGCAACGCTTCAGCGGGAAGAAGCACCGGAGGCAGCGAGGCGACAGGTTCGTCGAATCCGTCCAAAAGCGCGGAGCCGCCGGCCCGCCGACGCCGAAAAATACCCGACGCGAAATCGGCTCCGAAGAAAAGTGCGGCACCGATCAGCCCGATGGCGAGGAATATCAGGAAGAAACTCACAGGATCCATCGTGCCAGACGTCGGCGCAGCCGCTATTCAGGGCGCTGGTTGCCGTTCGGCCCGCCGTTACTGCTGCCAGTGCCCGGTGCCGGACGGATGGCGCCATGGATGACGAGGTCCACCGCATGCCCGGGCTCGTCAACGACCTGAATGAGCCCAAGGTCCTTCTCGGAAATCATGCCGTCTTCCACCAGCGTGCCCCTGATCCACTCGAGCATCGGTCCCCAGAAGGCGGTGCCCAGCAGCACGATGGGGAAGGAAGTGACCTTTCGGGTCTGCACCAGGACCATGGCCTCGAAGAGTTCGTCCAAGGTTCCCAGCCCGCCCGGCAGCACAATGAACCCCTGCGCGTATTTCACGAACATGGTCTTGCGCGCGAAGAAGTAGCGGAAGTTGATGCCAAGGTCCACCCACTGGTTGAGGCCCTGCTCGAACGGCAGCTCGATGCCGAGCCCCACAGACACTCCGTTGCCCTGGACGGCACCCTTGTTCGCGGCCTCCATGGAGCCCGGCCCGCCGCCGGTAATAACGGCAACCCCGGCCTCGGCGAGTTTGCGGCCCACTTCGACGCCCAGCTCGTAGTAGGCGGAGCCGGGCTTGGTGCGGGCGGAGCCGAAGACGCTGACGGCCGGCCCGAGGTCGGCGAGGGCGCCGAAACCTTCCACGAACTCGCTCTGGATCCTGAGCACCCGCCACGGATCAGTATGGACGAACTGACCGGGCCCCTTGGTGTCCAGCAGGTGCTGGTCCGACATCTCCACGGCCGCCTGTTTACGGCGAAGCTCCAGCGGACCCTTGTGACGGGTGGCAATGGGAGGTACTGGAGTGGGAGAAGACTGCGGATCGGTACTCATCCACCAAGGCTAGCGCGCTTCTCCAAGCCCGTCTGTCCGGCACGTCCGAACCCGTGATAGCCAGCCGTCAAGCCGCTGACCAGCAGGTATCTCTTGAATTACGATCTGTAGGAACTTGGAGTGATTACCGTCATATCTCGCTAATGTTCGCTAGATTCTCTCTTATGACTACTCAAGTGCCCGGCGATGCTCTCGTCTCCCTGAAAGCCGTGAATAAGCACTACGGCCAGCTGCACGTACTCAAGGACATCAACCTGAACGTCCGCAAGGGCGAAGTTGTTGTGGTCATCGGACCCTCAGGTTCCGGTAAGTCCACACTCTGCCGGGCCATCAACCGCCTGGAAACCATCGATGACGGCAAGATCGCCATCGACGGCAAGGAACTCCCGGAAGAAGGCAAGGAACTCGCCAAGCTGCGCGCCGACGTCGGAATGGTCTTCCAGTCCTTCAACCTCTTCGCGCACAAGACCATCCTGGAGAACGTCACCCTGGGCCCGATCAAGGTCAAGGGTGTGCCCAAGGCGCAGGCCGACAAGGATGCCATGGCCCTCCTGGAACGCGTTGGCGTCGGACACCAGGCACCCAAGCTTCCGGCGCAGCTCTCCGGCGGCCAGCAGCAGCGTGTGGCGATCGCCCGGGCGTTGGCCATGAAGCCGAAGGTCATGCTCTTTGACGAGCCCACCTCGGCCCTTGACCCGGAAATGATCAACGAAGTCCTTGACGTCATGATCCA
This sequence comes from Arthrobacter sp. Y81, assembly GCF_002929335.1. Classification (GTDB taxonomy): domain Bacteria; phylum Actinomycetota; class Actinomycetes; order Actinomycetales; family Micrococcaceae; genus Arthrobacter. The sequence continues at coordinate 334,188 of NZ_PJIL01000001.1, read as the reverse complement.
GCTGGCCAAGGAAGGGATGACCATGATCGTGGTCACCCATGAAATGGGCTTCGCCCGCAAAGCCGCCGACCGCGTGGTGTTCATGGCCGACGGCCAGATCGTCGAGGACGCGACGCCTGAGGAATTCTTCACGAACCCGCAGAGCAACCGTGCCAAGGACTTCCTCTCCAAGCTCCTCACTCACTGATTCCCCGGGATCGCACCTACTCAGTTCGCACCCAGGCCACTACAGTGGCCGCCTATGAAAGGAAATGTCATGAAGGCATTTTTGACACGACGGAAGTCCTTTGTGGTTGCAGCCTCAGCAGCCCTCGCTCTGACACTTAGCGCTTGCGGCGGCAGCGGCACCGGTACCACCAGCGACCCCACCGTCGCCGAGAAGCCCACCTTCGCAGCCGGCAGCACCATGGAAAAGCTCGCCTCCGCCGGATCCATCAAGATCGGCACGAAGTATGACCAGCCGCTGTTCGGCCAGGTTGGCCTGGACGGCAAGCCCATCGGCTTTGACGTCGAAATGGGCAAGCTGATTGCCGCCAAGCTGGGCATCGCAGCGGACAAGATCGAATGGTCGGAGACCGTCTCGGCCAACCGCGAGCCGTTCATCGAACAGGGCAAGGTGGATCTGGTCATCGCCACGTACACCATTAACGACAAGCGCAAGCAGGTCGTCAGCTTCGCCGGGCCGTACTACGAGGCAGGCCAGGCACTGATGGTCAACAAGGACAACGACTCCATCAAGACGCCCGAAGACGTCAAGGGCAAGAAGGTCTGCTCAGTGACCGGCTCCACTCCCGCAGCCACCATCGTGGAAAAGTACGGAGCAGAACTCGTTCCCGCCGCCACGTACTCGGCCTGCCTCGAGCCGCTGCGAAACAAGCAGGTCGAAGCCGTCACCACGGACAACGTGATCCTCGCCGGTTTCGTGGACAAGGAACCTGACGCCTTCAAACTGGCTTCCGACGAAACCTTCACCAAGGAGCCCTACGGCATCGGCCTGAAGAAGGATGACACCGTGTTCCGCAACTGGATCAACGACCAGCTGGAGGAGTTCGGCAAGGATGGGTCCTACAAGAAGGCCTGGGAAGCAACCGCCGGCTCCGTCATCAAAACTGCCCCGGAACTTCCGGCCATCAACCGTTACTAGGTAGCAACGGCGGCTTCCGGGGGGATTCGTTGCACGCATTCCCCCGGAAGCCGCCACCCTGCTTTTTGACCCCCTACGCCTAGAGCCGAAGGATCCTATGGAAGTCATCATTGAAAACCTCCCTCTTTATTGGGAAGGCCTTCTCCGCACCCTTTTCCTGTCCGTCGTCTCCGGGATCATCGCCCTCATCCTCGGAACACTCCTGGCAGCAGCCCGTGTCTCCCCCGTTGCGGCCCTTCGGGGATTCAGCACCGTCTACGTGGAAATCCTCCGGAACACCCCACTGACCATTGCCTTCTTTTTTGCGGCTATCGTCCTGCCCCGTCTCGGCGTGACATTCCAGCAGTTCGAGGTCGCAGCCATTATCGCCCTCAGCGCCTACACAGCGGCCTTCATCGCCGAAGCAGTCCGCTCAGGCGTCAACAGTGTCCCTCTTGGCCAAGCGGAGGCCGCCCGCAGTATCGGCATGAAATTCGGCCAGGTCCTGAACCTCATCATCCTTCCGCAGGCGCTGCGGACCGTGATCCCGCCGCTGATCAACATCCTGATCGCCCTCGTCAAGAACTCCTCCGTCGCCGGCGCGTTCTTTGTCCTGGAACTGTTCGGCTACGGCCGCCAAATGGCCAACGCCAACGGTGACCAGGTCATGGCAGTACTGCTGGGCGTTGCGTTCTTCTATCTGCTCCTCACCATTCCGCTGGGCATCCTTGCCAGCACGGTGGAACGAAAGGTGGCGATTGCCCGATGACTTCAGTCCTCTACGACGTTCCCGGCCCCAAAGCGCGCCGGGTCTCGCTGATCGGTTCCGTGGTTGGCACCGTGCTGATCCTGGGTCTCCTGGCATGGATCGTCATGACTCTCGCCCAGCAGGGCATCTTTGAAGGCCGCCGCTGGGCCATCTTCACCCGGGGCGACGTCTGGATGCTGCTCGGAAATGGCCTCGGTGCCACGCTAACCGCCGCCGCCCTCGCCGCAGTGATCGCGTTCCCCCTCGGCCTGATGTTCTGCCTGCTGCGCATCTCGCTGATCGCCTGGATCCGGATTCCGGCCCGCGTGGTCCTGGAATTCCTACGCGGCATGCCGGTTGTCCTGATGATGCTGTTCGTTCTGCTGGTATTCGGGACGAGTTCCTTCATCGCGGTGGTGGCGGGGCTTGTCCTCTACAACACCGCTATCTTCGCGGAGATCATCCGGGCCGGCATCCAATCACTGCCGAAGGGACAGCGGGAGGCCGGCCTGACCATCGGCCTGACCAGTTTCCAGTCCCGGATGCTCGTCGAACTGCCGCAGGCTGTCCGCCGCATGATGCCGTCGCTGGTTGCCCAACTGGTGGTGCTCCTGAAGGACACCTCGCTGGGCTACATCGTGGCGTACGGCGAACTTCTGCGCGCGGTGCAGGTGATGGCGGACTTCCTGGGTAACGCGTTCCTGTTCCCCATCTTCTTTGTGGCTGCCGCCATCTACATTGTGATCAACATCTGCGTTTCCCGGCTCGCAATCTGGATCGAACGCCGCGGCTCCAACAAAGCCGCCGGTGGCGTGGCCAAGGCGCCAACCGCCGTCGTTGCACCGGAACTCCCGGAAGTACGGGAACCCAAGTAGCAGCATCCACCAGACAAGCAAGAGGGTCCGCAGCCTGCAGGCTGCGGACCCTCTTGCTTGGGGGGCTAGGCCGAAAGCCAGGTCCGCAGCGCCCGGAGGCATTCGCGGACAGCTTCCGCGTCCACATGTTCGTTGTCCTTGTGCGCGAGCAGCGGGTCACCAGGGCCGAAGTTCACGGCGGGAATCCCCAGTTCACTGAAACGCGCGACGTCGGTCCAGCCGTATTTCGGTTTCGGCTCGGCTCCCACGGCGGCCACGAAGGACGCGGCGGCAGGGTGGTTCAGTCCGGGCCGCGCGCCGGCGGCAGCGTCCGTGCGGACCACAGCGAAGCCCTCCAACAGCTCCCGGACATGCGCCTCCGCCTGGTCCGGCGTCTTGTCCGGGGCGAAGCGGTAGTTGATCTCCACCACGCACCGGTCCGGAATGACGTTACCTGCCGTGCCGCCGTTGATCTTCACAGCGTTGAGGCTTTCGCGGTAGTCCAGGCCGTCCACGTTGATGGTCTGCGGTTCGTAGGCTGCCAGCCGGGCAAGGATGGGTGCCGCCGCGTGGATGGCGTTACTGCCCATCCACGCACGCGCGGAGTGCGCGGCCTCGCCCACAGTGGTGGCCTCAAATCGGCTGGTGCCGTTGCAGCCGCCTTCCACCGTTCCATGCGTAGGCTCCAGCAGAATGGCGAAGTCGCCGCCGAGCAGGCCACCGTGGTTTCGCACCAGCCGTCCGAGCCCGCTCTTGACCGCTTCCACTTCCTCATGGTCGTAGAACACAAAGGTGACGTCCTTGCTGGGTTCGGCGCCGCCGTCGAACAGCGACGCTGCCAGCGCCAGCTGCACCGCGACTCCGCCTTTCATGTCCGTGGTGCCGCGGCCATACAGCAGCCCTTCCCCTGGCGCGCCGGACGGCCAGAAGGAGGGGACGGTGCCGAGGGAACCTTCGGTGGTCGGCAGGGGCACCGTGTCCAGGTGCCCGGCCAGGATGACCCGCTCCTGCCGGCCCAGCGCGGTACGGGCAATGATTGAATCACCGTCCCGGACGACGTCTAGCTGCGGAATCCTCCGCAGGGCATGTTCGACGGCGTCGGCCAGCTCCTTCTCATTGCCCGAGACACTGTTGATGTCGATGAGCGCAGCGGTGAGGAGGGCAACGTCCTGGCGGAGATCCAGGTGGGCGGAGGCGGTTTGAGCAGTCACGATCACAGTCTAGTTCGAGTCCTGCTCCCGCCTCTCGATAGACTGGAGCCATGACTGAAACCGCTGCTGCTTCCGCCGCGCCCGCTGACAATTCCGCATCCGCCGACGCCCGCTCCGCCTATGGCTACGGTGTGGCCACCATATCCACCCGCAATGGCGAGGCCACGGTGCTGGATGTCTGGTTCCCCGCGCCGTCCCTTGGAACGGCAGCGGACAGCCTCCGGGACGTCGGGAACGCGGATCCGGTGCTGGCCGAGATCGCCGCAGCCGGCACCGACGCGGACCGCGGCACCGAACAGCAGGTCGTTTTCGTCCAGGTGCACCTGGACGAGGCTCCTGCCGACACCGCCGACGCCTACCTCCGCCTGCACCTACTCTCGCACCGCCTGGTCCAGCCCAACACCATCAACCTGGACGGCATCTTCGGAAAGCTCCCCAACGTCGTCTGGACGAACTTCGGTCCGGCAGCTGTTGAGGGCTTCGAACTGACCCGGGCCAAGCTGCGCCGGCGCGGTGCCGTGACTGTCTACGGAGTGGACAAGTTCCCGCGCATGGTGGACTACGTGGTGCCCGCGGGCGTCCGCATCGCCGATGCCGACCGCGTCCGGCTCGGCGCGCACCTGGCCGAAGGCACCACCGTGATGCACGAGGGCTTCGTCAACTTCAACGCCGGAACCCTGGGAACATCCATGGTGGAAGGCCGCATCTCGGCCGGTGTTGTGGCCGGCGACGGCACGGACGTTGGCGGCGGCGCGTCAATCATGGGCACCCTGTCCGGCGGCGGCAAGGAAAAGATCGCCCTGGGCGAACGCGTGCTGCTGGGTGCCAACTCCGGCGTCGGCATCAGCATCGGTGATGACTCGGTGGTGGAGGCCGGACTGTACGTCACGGCCGGAACCCGTGTCCGCTTGGTCGGACCGAAGGATCCCGACGGCGAGGACACCACCAAGGTGGTCAAGGCCGTGGAGCTCTCCGGTGTTCCCAACCTGCTGTTCCGCCGCAATTCCACGAGCGGAGCCGTCGAGGTGCTCCCCCGCAAGGGCCAGACCGTCGAACTCAATGAGGCACTCCACGCCAACTGATTACGCCTGCCCGCAGATGTTCAACCGGCCCGTCGAGGGCCTGAGGGAGTAGCCTCGTGTCACGGAAACGTGGCCTGCGCCGCCTGCTAGTGCTGGGGCTGGCCCTGGCCCTGATTGCCGGCGGGATCTACACGGCAGTGGCTTTTATCCAGCGATCGGAAACGCTCGTTGCCGAAATATGCACTGCCGCCGTAGGTTCCGCCAAAGCCGAACTGGCAACCGACCAGGCGGCAAACGCCGCCCTGATCACCGCCGTCGCGGTGCGCCGGGGACTACCGCCGCGCGCGGCGAGCATCGCCCTGGCCACCGCCATGCAGGAGTCGAAGCTGCGCAACATCGAACACGGCGACCAGGCCGGGCCGGATTCCCGGGGCCTCTTCCAGCAGCGGCCCTCACAGGGCTGGGGCACCGAGGAACAGGTGATGGACCCCTACTATGCAACCGGGGCGTTCTACGACGCCCTGGTGAAAATCCCCGGGTACGAGTCCCTGGAAATCACGGCCGCCGCGCAGCAGGTCCAGCGCTCGGCCTACCCGCAGGCCTATGCGCAGCACGAGGACATGGGCCGGGCGTATGCCTCAGCCCTGACCGGGCAGTCCACCGAAGCGTTGGACTGCACGCTCAAGTCGCCGGAAGGGCCCGGTGATGCCCAGGCTGTCGTTGCCGAACTGACAGCAGCCTTCGGGAATGTCCCGGCGACCGCGGACGGTAGCACGATCGTGCTGGACGTGAGCGGCAGCCAGGCCTGGGCCGTTGGGCAGTGGGCGGTGGCGAACGCGAAATCCCTGTCCGTGACGGAGGTCGACGTCGGAGAAATCAGCTGGGACCGGAAGTCCCGGAACGGCTGGCAGGCTTCCGACGGGCAGTCGGGCCAAGTCACGGTCACAGTCGCAGCCGCGACTTCCTGACGGACTCCCCCGACCTGGCTGCCTGACCGGGCTGATCCTGCTGCAGCCGGTGCTCAGACGAGCAGTTCCACCACCGGCTGGACGTAGCTCCGGAACACCTCTGGCTGGGTCAGGAGTTCATTGCTCATGATGATCTTGTCCGGCTCCAGGTACCAGGCCCGCGGTTCCGTCAACGGGAGTTCGATTATCGTGAGCGTGAAATCCCGCGAGCCCCGGCCCACTTCAAGCAGCCTGTCCTCCACCATGTCGCCGAGAAGCTGCGGGGCGCCGCTGGCCTCGCGTTCGGCTTCCAGGGCTGCGTATTCGGCGCGGCGCTCCCTTGCCCAGGTCAGGGCAGAACCGAAGTGCGCCTGCAGTACACGCCGCAGGGCCGGCGAGTTGCCAAAGGCGTCAAACCCGGGAGGGGCCACTTCGGGGGCCATTTGGGGATGCGCCTTGAGCAGCTGCTCCCACCAGGCCTCCCATTCGGTCTTCAGCGCGCTGATCCCGCCTACTTCGGACATGAGGTTGGCGTGGTCCACCGGACGGATCTTTGGCGCCATGTGGCAAAGCGCCGGACGCCCCGCACTGTCCAGTCCGGCGGCGTCGCGAACGTACAGCGCAATGAGCATGGGACCCGAGGTGTCCATAGTGATTCGCCAGCCAGGACCGCCTGTTTGGTGCATCCGAATGGCCTCCCTTGGCTTGTTTACTGTCTCAGTGTATTCCTGATGACTACCGACGTTAATGGGCGGCTGGAGACTCGACAAGGCTCTGCATGTGGGATGACAGCACGTCCCGGCACATTTCCGCGGTCATCCATTCCGGCTGCAGCAGGGCGTGCATCGTCAGGCCGTCCAGGGTGGCGAGCAGCCGCTCCGCTTCGGTGACCAGGAACTGGTGACCGTCGTCGTCCAGCTCCCCGGGCGCCCGAAGTTCCATGATGAGCCACCCCACAACGGCTGCTACCGCCCGGTGGCTGCGGTCAGCCTCGGCGGCCAGGAAGGGCCTGATCCTGGCCGCGTTCTTGAACGCCATCCAGACGCACGCGTCCACGGCACGTTCCTCGTCGAGCGGCAGGAACTGGCCCAGCAGTGTTAACACCCCTTCACTGTGCCCCGCCGTCCCCGGGGCCAGTTGCATGAGGTCCTCCCGGGCTGCGTCCAGCCGGCCGGTGATCCGGTCCACCACAACCCCGAAGGAGTGGGCCAGGAGCTCGTCGCTGCTGGCAAAGTAGTGGCGGACGGAACCCACCGCAAGCCCTGCCTCATCAGCGACCTCACGCAGGGAGGCCCGTTCCAGCCCGTCCGCGGCGATGATCCTGAAGACTGCTTCAACAACTTCCTGTCGCCGGACTGCGGCATCAACGATTTTAGGCACCCCTATTATTTAGCACAGTTGTGCCGCCAAGGCGTGGGCAACACGGGCAGCAGGCTGGCCAATTGGGATAGCGTTGGGCCTATGAGAATTCTGGTCACGGGCGGCACCGGGTATATCGGGTCGCACACAGTACTGTCCCTGCAGGAAGCCGGCCATGACGTGGTGGTCATCGACAACCTCGTCAACTCGAGCGAGGAGTCGCTGCGCCGCGTGGCCGAGCTCAGCGGCAAGGAGGCGGTGTTCCACAACGTTGACCTCGTGGACGAGCCGGCCGTCGACGCCGTTTTCGCGCAGGACCGGATCGACGCAGTGATCCACTTCGCCGGCCTGAAGGCTGTGGGTGAATCGGTCCGGGAGCCGCTGAAGTACTACTACAACAACCTCGTCGGCACGCTGAACCTGATCCGCGTCATGGACAAGCATGACGTCCGCTCCCTCGTGTTCAGCTCCTCGGCAACCGTGTACGGCGAGCATAACCCCATCCCCTATGTGGAAAAGATGGAGATCGGCGCCAACAACCCCTACGGCCGGACCAAGGAACAGATCGAGGACATCCTTTCGGACCTCGGCGCCGCGGACAGCCGCTGGCACATCGCACTCCTGCGCTACTTCAACCCGGTGGGCGCACACCCGTCCGGCCGGATCGGCGAAGACCCCCAGGGCATCCCCAACAACCTCGTCCCGTTCATTGCCCAGGTGGCTGTGGGCCGGCGGGACAAGCTCATGGTGTTCGGCGGCGACTACGACACCCCGGACGGCACCTGCCTGCGTGACTACATCCACGTCGTGGACCTCGCCGAAGGCCACGTGGCAGCCCTGGACCACGTGGCTGACCGTACCGGCGTCTACCGCTGGAACCTTGGCTCCGGCAGGGGCTCCTCGGTACTGGAAGTGCTTCGATCCTTTGAAAGGGCCGTGGGGCACAAAATCCCCTACGAGATCACCGGCCGCCGCGCAGGCGACCTCCCGGCCTTCTGGGCCGATGCCACCTCCGCCCTGGCTGACCTGAGCTGGTCCACCACGAAGACCGTGGACCAGATGTGCGAGGACCACTGGCGCTGGCAGAAGAACAACCCCATGGGCTACAACTCCTAACGTCCCCGCCTCGACGTTAAACAACGACGCCGGCCGCGCACCTTGGGTGCGCGGCCGGCGTCGTAACCGGTGGGGGATCTAGCTGACCGGGTAGTTGCGCTCCGGCTCTCCGGTGTACAGCTGGCGCGGGCGGCCGATCTTGGTGTTGGGGTCGCTGATCATTTCGCGCCACTGGGCAATCCAGCCCGGCAGGCGGCCGATCGCGAAGAGCACGGTGAACATCTTCTCCGGGAATCCCATGGCCTTGTAGATCAGGCCGGTGTAGAAGTCCACGTTCGGGTAGAGCTTGCGCTGGATGAAGTAGTCGTCATTCAGGGCCTTCTCTTCAAGGCGCAGGGCGATGTCCAGGAGTTCGTCGTTGCCGCCGAGCTTGGTAAGGATCTCGTGCGCCGTGTCCTTGACGATCCTGGCCCGGGGATCGTAGTTCTTGTAGACGCGGTGTCCGAAGCCCATGAGGCGGACGCCGTCCTCCTTGTTCTTGACCTTCTCCATGTAGTCCTCGGGCTTGGTGCCGTCGGCCTGGATCTGGCGCAGCATTTTGAGCACGGCCTCGTTGGCGCCGCCGTGGGCGGGGCCGAAGAGGGCGTTGATGCCGGCGGACACGGAGGCGAAGAGGTTGGCGTTCGACGAGCCGACCAGCCGGACCGTGGAGGTCGAGCAGTTCTGCTCGTGGTCGGCGTGCAGGATGAGGAGCAGGTCAAGCGCCTTGGCGACGATCGGATCCACCTCGTACTGCTCGGCAGGAAGGCCGAAGCTCAGGCGCAGGAAGTTCTCCACGAGGTTGTGGGAGTTGTCCGGGTAAAGCATCGGCTGGCCAATGCTCTTCTTCAGCGCGTAGGCGGCGATGACCGGCATCTTCGCCAGCAGCCGGTAGGTGGAGACCTCCACCTGCTCGGCGTTGAACGGGTCCAGCGAGTCCTGGTAGAACGTGGAGAGAGCGGACACTGCCGAGGACAGCACCGGCATGGGGTGCGCGTCCCGCGGGAAGCCGCTGAAGAAGCCCTTGAGCTCTTCGTGCAGCAGGGTGTGGTGCCGGATCCGCTGGTCAAAGGCTTCCAGCTCGGTGGGGCTCGGCAGGTTGCCGTAGATGAGCAGGTAAGAGACTTCCAGGAAGCTCGAGTGCTGGGCGAGCTGCTCGATCGGGTAGCCGCGGTAGCGCAGGATCCCGGCATCGCCGTCGATGTAGGTGATTGCGGACGTGGTGGCCGCGGTGTTCATGAAACCGGGGTCAAAAGCAACGGCACCGGTCTGCTTCAGCAGCTTGGAAACGTCGTAGCCTTCGTTTCCTTCTACAACCTGGATGCGCGGGAGTTCGAGCTCGCCGCCGGCATGGCGCAGGGTTGCGCTGGTGGTCTCAGTCATGGAGTCTCCTCATGAGGCGTCAGGGCCTCTCTGTAGAAAGCTTGATCCAACATCTGGTGAAGCCGCCCGAGGAGCCTGCATGGGCAGGGATTCCAACGGTCGGGCTACCTTCTTGTAGAAAGCCACCATTGATAGTCAGTTAAAAAGTACCGCTCCAAAGCAAGGTGGCACTAATCCGGTAGTGCCAAAATGCCCCAAAAACGCCCCACTTGTGTCGCGTGTCACACCATTGTTACGGACCTGCGCCTGCTTCGTGGCGGCTACGCGCCGATAGACAGCCGCTCCACAGCCGCATCGATCCGTTCGTCCGCGGCCGTCAGCGCAACGCGAATGAACCCGCCGCCTGCATCGCCGTAGAAAACGCCGGGACCTACCACGATGCCGATCTCGGCGAGCCTGCCCACGGTGTCCCATGTGGCTTCACCGGCAGTGCACCACAGGTAAAGCCCGGCCTGCGATTCGTGAATCGTCAGCCCGAATGCCTCGAGTGCCGGCACGATCCGTTCCCGCCGGCCGCGGTACAGGTCCTTCTGCACCTGGACGTGGGCGTCGTCGCCAAGCGCCACGCGCATGGCTTCCTGGACCGGGTAGGGAACAATCATGCCCGCATGCTTGCGGCTGTTCACCAGATTGGCCATGAGTACCGGGTCACCGGCCACAAAGGCCGCACGGTACCCTGCAAGGTTCGACTGCTTGCTGAGTGAGTACACCGCCAGCAGCCCCTCGTGGGAACCCTCGGAAACGCGCGGGTCCAGGATGCTGGGCACGGGCTGGCCGCCCCGCTGGACGTCCCATTCCCCCCAGCCAAGCTCCGCGTAGCATTCGTCGGATGCCACCACGGCGCCGAGGGCGCGGGCCTGGTCCACTATCCGCTTCAGGGATGCGGTGTCGCGGACGCTTCCGGTGGGGTTGGCTGGCGAGTTGACCCACACCAGCCGGACACGCTGCCGCGTTTCGTCGTCCAGTTGGTCGAGGTCGTCAGCGGCGATCTGTTCGGCTCCCGCGAACGTCGCCCCGATGTCGTAGGTGGGGTAGGCAACTGTCGGACGGACGACGACGTCGCCCGGCTTGAGCCCCAAAAGGAACGGCAGCCACGCCACAAGTTCCTTGGAACCGACCGTAGGCATCACATGCTGCGGGTCCACCCCGGGAACGCCGCGGCGGCGGCCGAACCACTCGGCGATGGCCGCGCGGAGTGCCGGCGTGCCGTGCACTGTGGGGTATCCGGGGGCGTCTGCTGCCTTCTGGAGCGCCTCCTGGACCAGAGGGGGCGTGTGATCCACCGGTGTGCCGATGGAGAGGTTAACCGCCCCGCCGGGGTGCTCTGCCGCCCTGGCAAGATAGGGCGCCATGGCCTCCCACGGGTAGTCGGGCAGGCTGAGGCCGAAGCTGCGTACCGCCGAAGTCACGCCAGGCGCCTCAGTGGTCCTGGTTCTGGGGCGGCAAGGCAGCAATCATCGGGTGGTCGGTGTGGGTGTTGCCGACCTTCGCGGCACCGCCCGGCGATCCAAGGTCGTCAAAGAATTCGACGTTCGCCTTGTAGTAGTCGGCCCACTCATCCGGGGTGTCGTCCTCGTAGTAAATGGCCTCAACAGGGCAGACGGGCTCGCAGGCACCGCAGTCGACGCACTCGTCCGGGTGGATGTAGAGGGACCGCTCACCCTCGTAGATGCAATCGACGGGGCATTCTTCAATACATGCCTTGTCCTTGACATCTACACACGGCTGCGCGATTACGTACGTCACGTCCCTTGCCTCTCCACGTTGGTTCCGGCACCTGCCGGTTATCACTCCCGGCCTGAGCGCCGGACTGCTGACTTCTGAGCCTATTATCTAACAGCCTGTTCCCGCGAACCTAGCGGCGCGTCATACAAGCCCGGAGTCCTAGTATGAAGTGGTGAATTCGCAGATCCCCACTCCCCGGCAGTTCCTTGAAGGCGCCTCCCTGGGCACGCGGGTGGTGGTGCGGTACAGGATATCGGATGGCCTGACGGATGCGCTGGGCGATCTGGTGGCGATCAGCGATACCGACTGCACGGTCCGCACGCGGCGGGCCGACGTCGTTATTCCGTTGACACTGGTGGTGGCCGCGAAGCCGGTGCCGCCGGCGCCGGCGAGGCGCGCCCCGCGGACGGCTCCCTAGGAACTGCCCGTCTCCACGCTGTCCGGGAGCTTGCGCATTCCGGGGAAGGCAGAAATTAGCACCGGCGCCACGGAGAGCAGGCTTACCGCAACGCCAGGCCACATGGCTGGCACAAGGCCCAGTTCTCCCCCAAGGTAACCTGCGGCCAGCGCAGCGAGCGGCATCACTCCCCAGACGACGAACCTGATTGAGGCATTCATCCTGCCGAGCAGCCGCGGCGGGCACACCGAAGGCAAAGCCGAATTCGGAAACAGTCAGGAGCACCAGCGGCACGGTACGGTCCGCCTGGAGCGCAGCAACAGGCACCAGGCCCAGGAAGAGCGAGCTGACCAGGGCGCCCGCCGGAATGATGAGGGGATGCGCTGCCACGAACCCCAGGCCCTCCCTGATCTCGGCTCCCAGGGAGTTCCTGTCCGCCGCAGGGAGCCGCCTCTCACCGTCCCGCGTGCGTCCCGGGAAGACGGCCGACAACAGGTAGCCCAGGGATTCGCCACTGAACAGCAGCGGCGCCGTCAACACCGTCAGGAGCGCGCCGCCGGCGGCAGGTCAGCCGATCCGGGCGAGCTGGGCCGTTACCTCCAGCTTCGAGTTCGCCTCCCCCACTTTGCCGGGAGCAACCAGCAACGGAACGAAGCTCTGGTAGGAGACATCAAAGAAGACGGTGGCCACTCCCACTACCGCTGAAATCATGTAAAGATGCCAGATCTGCAGGTCACCGGCCCACCACAGGAGCGGGACAGCGGCCATGGCGGCCATCCGAGCCAGGTCCGCGGTGATCATAGTCCGGCGTTTCAGCCAGCGGTCCACCCAGGCGCCGGCGGGCAGCCCCACCACCAGGAAGGCGGCGAGTCCGGCGGCGGGCCCGCCAGTGTGTTCGGCAGAGGGTCGGGCGGTCACGGCGTCCTGCCAGCCTGGCAGGAGTGATTGGCATGTGTCAATCACTCCTTGGCTACACTTTCCTTATGAATCGGCCGGGGCAGGGCACTGATGCGGACGTTGTGGCCAAGGGGCGTGCCTTGAGCTCCCCGTTGCGGCTGCGGATCCTGCGGCTGTGCCTGCACCAGTCACGGACCAACAAGGAAATCGCCGAGCTCCTGGGCCTCAACCCGGCATCGAGCCTGCATCACGTCCGGACACTCGTGCGGACCGGATTCCTTGTGGCGGAGGAGCGCCGAAAAGGTAACCGGGGCGCCGTCGAGGTTCCGTATATAGCGAGCCGCAAGTCCTGGCAGACGCCCGTGGACAACGTAGCGCCGGTCCTGATCGAGACGTTCCTGCAGGAGACCAGGGACCTCCCGCCGGAGGACATCGAAGTCTGGCGGCTCGGGGTGAAATTCAATGCCGCCCGGCGCGAGGAAATGCTCGGCAAGCTGCGGGCGGTCATTGAGGAATATGTCCAGCTCCCGGCGGACGACGACGGTGAGGCCACCTCGCTGATGATCGCGCACCACCGGGACCCCACGGCGGGCTGACGCGCCGTCAGGCCGGGGGCTGCGGCTGCGGCTGCGTGTGGGGCTGCCGGTAGCGCCGGCACCAGGCGAGCATAAGCACCGACGTACCTGCGATGCCGTAGATCCAGATATTCCCGGAAATATCCCCGGCGATGAGCCGCTTGCCGGGCTCCAGCATCGACCACCAGCCCGCCAGCATGTAGCACAGCACGCCGCAGGCCGCCGTCGGGGTCAGGGACCTGAAGGCCGCCCCGAGCAGCAGCTGGACGGAGCCGAGCAGGAACAGGGCTGCCACGGCACCCCAAGGGAGAATGACACCGGCCAGCATCCACTGCTGGCGGTGCAGGGCCGTCCCGGCTGCTGCCACAAAAAGAGCTGCCGGCACAGCGGCGGCAATGCCGCCTGCCATGCCGGCAGCTCTATTGTTCACGAGGGTGATGACCGGAACGTGCCGGGATCAGACCTTGGCGCGGGCGCGGTTGGCCTTGGCCCGCTCGTTGGTGTCCAGGATGAGCTTCCGGATCCGGATGGACTCCGGGGTAACCTCGACGCACTCGTCTTCGCGGGCGAATTCGAGGGATTCTTCGAGGGTCAGGTCGCGCGGCGGCGTCAGGTTCTCGAAGGTGTCGGAGGAAGCGGCACGCATGTTGGTGAGCTTCTTTTCCTTGGTGATGTTGACGTCCATGTCGTCGGCGCGGGAGTTCTCGCCGACAATCATGCCCTCGTAGACCTCGGAGGTCGGCTTCACGAAGAAGGAGCCGCGTTCCTGCAGGTTGATCATGGCAAACGGCGTCACAACACCGGCGCGGTCGGCGATCATCGAACCGTTGGTGCGGTATTCGATCGGGCCCGCCCAGGGCTCGTAGCCCTCGGAGATCGAGGCCGCGATACCGGCGCCGCGGGTGTCCGTGAGGAACTTGGTGCGGAAACCGATCAGGCCACGGGCCGGAACGATGAACTCCATGCGGCACCAGCCGGTGCCGTGGTTGGCCATGTTGGTCATGCGGCCCTTACGGGCAGCCATGAGCTGGGTGACGGCGCCGAGGTACTCTTCCGGCACGTCGATGGTCATGTGCTCCATCGGCTCGTGGATCTTGCCGTCGACGGTCTTGGTGACAACCTGCGGCTTGCCCACGGTCAGCTCGAAGCCTTCGCGGCGCATCTGCTCAACCAGGATGGCCAGCGCGAGCTCGCCACGGCCCTGGACTTCCCAGGCGTCGGGACGCTCGGTGGGAAGAACCTTGATGGAGACGTTACCGATCAGTTCCTTGTCCAGGCGGTCCTTCACCTGGCGGGCGGTGACCTTGGCGCCCTTGACCTTGCCGGCCAGCGGCGACGTGTTGATACCGATGGTCATGGAGATCGCGGGATCGTCCACGGTGATCAGCGGCAGCGGCTGCGGGTTCTCGGCGTCAGTCAGGGTCTCACCGATGGTGATCTCCTCGATGCCGGCGACGGCAACAATCTCGCCCGGGCCTGCGGACTCGGTCGGGACGCGGTCAAGTGCCTTCGTGGCCAGCAGTTCGGTGATCTTGACGTTCTTCAGCTCGCCGTTGGCACGTGCCCATGCAACGGTCTGGCCCTTGCGCAGGGTGCCGTTGTAGATGCGGAGCAGAGCCAGGCGGCCCAGGAACGGCGAGGCGTCCAGGTTGGTGACGTGCGCCTGCAGGACACCGTTCGGGTTGTACGTCGGTGCCGGGATGTGCTCGATGATGGTCTTGAACAGCGGCTCAAGGTCCTCGTTCTCCGGAGCGGTGCCGTCAGCCGGCTGCTCGAGGGAGGCGCGGCCAACCTTGGCTGCTGCGTAGACGACCGGAACTTCGAGGATCTTGTCCAGGTCGAGGTCCGGAACTTCGTCGGCGAGGTCGGAGGCCAGGCCCAGGAGCAGGTCCATGGACTCGTGGACAACTTCTTCGATCCGCGCATCGGGGCGGTCGGTCTTGTTGACCAGCAGGATCACCGGCAGGTGCGCGGCGAGGGCCTTGCGAAGCACGAAACGGGTCTGGGGCAGCGGACCCTCGGAAGCATCGACGAGGAGCACAACGCCGTCAACCATGGACAGGCCGCGCTCCACCTCGCCACCGAAGTCGGCGTGGCCCGGGGTGTCGATCACATTGATCGTGATGGTCTCGCCCTTGGAGGACGGTCCGTTGTAGGCCACCGTGGTGTTCTTGGCCAGGATGGTGATACCTTTTTCGCGTTCCAGGTCACCGGAGTCCATGACGCGGTCTTCGAGGTGGTTGTGCTCGGCAAAGGAGTTGGTCTGCTTGAGCATGGCGTCGACCAGCGTGGTCTTGCCGTGGTCAACGTGGGCCACGATCGCGACGTTGCGCAGGTCACTGCGCGATGCAGTGGCTACCGCGGTGTTGGTGGTGGTTTCAGACATGCGTTATTGCTCGATTCAGTGGTGAAGTCAGCTGTGGTATCGCGACATTTCCAACCGGAACGCACGACGGACGAGACCCTTTGGCACAGGGCGCCTTCTACCAGTCTAAGCGCTAGGTCATTTATTGGCCTAAAAACCAGAAACTGGCCTGGTTCCGGCCCCGTTACAGGATCGTCACCGGAATGGGACGAATCGTGCCAAAAGTTACTGGATATTCCTTGTGGGATGCCCCATTATTACGGTGATAACAGCAAAGAAAAGCCCGGAGACCACAGATGCGAAATGCCTCGGCTCTGACCCGCTTCGTCGCACCTATGATCGCCGTCGGCGTTCTGATGGCCGGCTGCGGGCAGGCACCACAAACACCAGACGCTGCCACGGGATCCACCGGTCCCGCCGCAAGCGCCCAGGCAGCGCAGCCGTCCGCCGAGGCCGTTACCCCCAAGGCAGCCGCCGCCCCCCGGAAATCAGCGGCCGCCCCCGTGGCCGCGGCGCCGGGCGAACCGGTTGCCGCCGGCTCAGCCGGTAAGGCACAGCTGGCCACGGAGCCGGATCCGTCCACCATGGCGCCCGGGTCCGTTTACAAGAACCCCGCAAACGGCCGGAACGAAGTCATTGTGGCCAACATCAGGCGGACCGCCGTCCTGATCGGCGATTCCCAGTCCGAACCGGAAGCCGGCTGGCCCCGCCAGGGACTGGCCGCCATTGGCTACAACGTCTTCTTCTGCGGCCGCGGCGGCACCGGGTTTGTTGCCTCGAACGGCAAGACCGGCAACTACATCGATGCCCTGCAGCGCGGCGACTGGCAGCTCCCCTATGGTTCACCGGGGCTTGTGGTCATCCAGGGCGGCGGGAACGATGCCGCACGCGGAGCAACTGACGCCCAGATCGTGGCCAACGCCGAACGCCTGATCTCGTCCCTGAAGCAGCGCTATCCTGGGGCTAAATTCGCCATGATCGGCACCCTGGCCCGCGGCATCAATTACGGCGGCGGCCGCCGGTCGCAGGTGGATGCCCTGCTCGGCACGGTGGCGGCCAAGCACTCGATTCCCTTTGTCAGCGTGGGTGACTGGCTGACGAAGTACAACCTGGCCAAAGAACTGGCGGACGGCGTGCACATGAACAACGTCGGCCACAAGGCACTGGGTGGCCTCCTGGCCACGAGGCTGCAGGAACTGGGGCTACAGGCTCCGCCTGAGCTGGCCACGTCGGCGTTGCCGCTCGGGTGAGCAGGGCCTCCCGACTTTAGTGACTGTCCACGTAATAAAAGGAGCCGGTGCCCACCCCCTGCAGGGTGTGGGCACCGGCTCCTTTAGTTATGCGGCTGCCTTAGGCGACTTCGGGCGGCAGCATCAGCCGCGCGCCCGGAATGGCGTGGAGAAGTGCCTTCGTGTAGTCCCGCTGCGGATCATCGAACACGTCATCCGTTGAACCGGTCTCAACCAGCTTGCCCTTTTCCATGACGCACACGTGGTCCGCGATCTGGCGGACCACGGCGAGGTCGTGGGTAATGAACAGGTAGGTCAGGCCCAGCCGTGACTGCAGGTCGGCGAGCAGGTTCAGCACCTGTGCCTGGACCAGCACGTCGAGGGCGGAGACCGCCTCGTCGCAGATGATCACTTCCGGATCGAGTGCCAGTGCACGCGCGATGGCCACGCGCTGCCGCTGGCCGCCGGAGAGTTCGTTCGGGTACCGCTGCATGGTGGACTGCGGTAGCGCCACCTGGTCCAGGAGCTCGCGGACCTTCTTCTCGCGGCTGGCCTTGTCCCCGATCTTGTGGGTCCGCAGCGGTTCCTCGATGGTCCGGAAGATGTTGTACATCGGGTCCAGGGAGCCGTACGGATCCTGGAAGATCGGCTGCACGCGGCGGCGGAAGGCGAAGATCTCCTTGTTGTTCAGCGTGGAGGTGTCTACTCCGTCGAACACGATCTTGCCGGAGGTGGGCTTCTGCAGGTTCAGCACCATCTGGGCCACGGTGGACTTGCCGGAACCCGACTCCCCCACGATCGCGGTCGTGGTGCCGCGCTTGACGCTGAAGGAAACGTCGTCGACGGCGGTGAAGTCGGTCGACTTGCCGAAGCCGGAGCGCAGCTTGAACACCTTGCGGAGGTTCTGGATCTGCAGCACGTCTTCAGTCATGGTCGGCTCTACGACGACCGGCTCGCCCGGAGCGAGCAGCTCGTCCGATTCGACACCGAGCTCCTTGGCCACCTGGATGCGCCGTGATGCCAGTGACGGTGCCGAGGCGACGAGGCGCTGCGTGTACGGGTGCTGCGGGTTCTGCAGCAGCTCCAGCGACGGACCGGCTTCCACCACGTTGCCGCGGTACATCACCACAACCTTGTCCGCGCGTTCTGCTGCGAGGCCCAGGTCGTGGGTGATGAGGAGCACTGACGTGCCCAGTTCCGAGGTCATCGTTTCGAGGTGGTCGAGGATCTGGCGCTGGACCGTGACATCCAGCGCGGACGTAGGCTCGTCGGCGATGAGCAGCCGTGGCTGGCAGGACAGTCCGATGGCGATCAGCGCGCGCTGGCGCATGCCGCCGGAGAACTCGTGCGGGTACTGCTTTGCCCGGCGTTCGGCGTCGGGAAGGCCCGCCTGGGACAGAACCTTCGCGACGTCGGCCGGTCCGCTGGGACGGCCGTTGGCGCGCAGCGTTTCCTTGACCTGGTAGCCGATCTTCCAGACCGGGTTGAGGTTGGACATCGGGTCCTGCGGGACCATGCCGATGGTGTTTCCGCGCAGCTCGATCATGCGCTTTTCCGAGGCATGGGAAATGTCCTCGCCGTCGAGCAGGATCTGCCCGCCGGAGACCCGGCCGTTACCGGGCAGGAGGCCGATGGCGGCCAGCGCCGTCGTCGACTTTCCGGAGCCCGACTCACCCACAATCGCGACGGTTTCACCGGGCATGATGGTCAGGTGGGCGTTCCGGACGGCCTGGACTTCGCCGGAACCGGTCTTGAAGGAAATCGCCAGATCGCGGATTTCCAGGAGTGGCTTGTCCGTGAGGCCGGCCTCACTGATTCTGACATCGGACGTTGTCATGATTGCCTCGTTCATCGTTGACGGCTCTTCGGATCGAGGGCGTCGCGCAGGGCGTCGCCGAGCATGATAAAGCTCAGGACGGTGACGGACAGCGCTATTGCCGGATAGAGCAGGATCGCCGGGTTGGTGCGGACAGAGGACTTGGCGGCTGCGATGTCGTTGCCCCAGGACATGATGCTGCCGGGAAGCCCGATGCCGATGAAGGACAGCGTGGCTTCCGCGACGATGAAGACGCCGAGCTCCATGGTGGCCAGGACAATGATCGGCGCGAGGGCGTTCGGCAGAACGTGCCTGACGAGGGAGTCGATGCGTGAGACGCCCAGCGAACGGGCAGCGGTCACGAAGTCGGCGTTGCGCACTTCGATCACGGCTCCACGCGTAATGCGGGCCATCTGCGGCCAGCCCAGGACCACCAGGACCATGACCACAGTCCACACGCCCCGGTTTTCACGCATGAACGGAAGCTGCGAGACAACCAGTGCGCCCAGAATAAGCGGCAGGGCGAAGAAGATATCGCCGAGACGGGCGATGACAGCGTCGATCCAGCCACCGTAGAACCCGGCGAGAGCGCCTAGGGTGACCCCGATGATGAGGACGAACAGCACCGAGAAGACGCCCACCATCAGCGATGCCTGGGTGCCGTGGATGATGCGGGAGTACACGTCACAGCCTTGGAAGGTAAAGCCGAGGGGATGCCCGGATGCCGGAGCGCCGTCGGAATTCGCCAGCTGGCAGTTGTCGTTGGGCGCCACCTGGGTGAACAGGCCCGGAAAGAGCGCCACAATGATGATCAAGGCGATCATCACCGTGGAGATGATGAACAGCGGACGACGGCGGAGCTTGCGCCAGGCGTCTGCCCAGAGGCTCAGCGGTGCCTGGTCTGTTTTGAGCGAGTCCGTTGCGAGCAGAGGGGTCTCCTCCACGGGGGCAACGAAGTGCTCGATTTCGCGATTAGTTTTCATAACGGATCCTTGGATCAAGCCAGGCGTACAGCAAATCGACCAACAGGTTGGCAATGACGAAGACGAGCACCAGGACGCTGACAATCGCGACCACGGTGGGGCCCTCGCTGCGGATGACGGCCTGGAACAGCTTTTGGCCGACGCCCGGGACGTTGAAGATACTCTCCGTGACAATGGCGCCACCCATCAGGCCGCCGAGGCTGGCGCCCAGGTAGGTGATGACCGGAATCATTGAGTTGCGCAGGATGTGGGTGACCACGACGCGCGGCCGTGACAAGCCTTTCGCGGTGGCGGTGCGCACGTAGTCGGCGTTCATGTTTTCGATAACCGAGGCACGCGTGAGCCGCAGGACGTAGGCGAAGGAAACCAGACCCAGCACCGTGGCAGGAAGGATCAGGTTGCCCCAGTCCGCGGTGGCGCCAACAGTCGGCTTGGCCCAGCCGAGCTGAACACCCACCAGCAGCTGCAGGACGAAGCCGAGCACAAAGGTGGGGATGGCGATGACCACCAGGGACGCGATAAGCACCGTCGCATCGAACACCTTGCCCTTGCGGAGTCCGGCGATGAGGCCGAAGGTCACGCCGAAGACAGTCTGGATAATGAGGGCTTCGACGGCCAGCATGACGGTGACGGGGAAGATCCGGCCCAGGGTCGCCGCGATGGGCTGGCCGGTGAAATCGACGCCGAGGTTGAAGGTGAACAGGTTCTTGAGGAAGAGCCCGTACTGCACCCAGAACGGCTGGTCGAGGTTGTACTGCTGGCGGAGCTGCGCGATGACGGCTTCGCTGGGGGGACGGTCGCCGAACAGCGCACGGATGGGGTCCCCGGGAAGGGCGAAGACCATGAAGTAGACGAGCAGCGTGGTTCCGATGAAGACCGGAATAATCTGCAATAGGCGCCGGAGAATGTACTGGATCACAGCAACGTCTCCTGAGCGTTTGTGGGGCTAAGGGGGTTCATGTAGGACAGCTTTCGTGCCGGTTCCAAGGCTATGGGGGCCCGGCTTATGGCCGAACCCCCACTAGCTTTTTGACGTGGATTTGTTCCGAGGACTACTTGGCGGTGATGGCCCAGTACTGCAGGACACCGTTCCAGCCGGAGTCAACGTTGCTGACGTTCTGGCTCCAGACGGCCTGGCGTGCCTGATACCACAAGGGCAGGTTGGGGAGATCCTGGAAGAGAATCTCCTGGGCCTGGGTGAACTTCTTGTTGGCGTCATCCGTGGACTTCGCGGCCAGGCCTTCGGTGAGCAGCTTGTCGAACTCAGGGTTCGTGTAGGCCTCGTAGTTGGCGCTGGCCCCAGTCTTCAGGACGGGGCCCAGGAAGTTGAACAGCGACGGGTAGTCTGCCTGCCACCCCGCTCGGGTCAGGCCCGGCAGGTCCGTGGCGGTCCGCAGCTTCAGGATCTCGGCGAACTTGGCGAAGGGCTGGCCTTCAGCCTTGATGCCCAGGTTGTTCTTGAAGTTGTTGGCAACGGCGTCGATCCATTCCTTGTTGCCGCCGTCGGTGTTGTAGGCAAGCTGCAGGGTCTTGTCAGCCGGCCAGGGGCTGATCGCGTCAGCCTGGGTCCAGAGGTCCTTGGCCTTGGCGGCGTCAAACTTGAGGACATCTGAGCCGGCAACATTGTCGTTGTAGCCGTCAACGGCCGGGGACGTGAAGTCCTTCGCCGGGATGCGGGTTCCGGAGAAGATGACCTTGGTGATCTCGTCGCGGTTGATGGCCATGGAGAGGGCCTGGCGGCGGAGCTTGCCCGCTTCGCCCTGGAACTCGGGCAGGTAGCCCGGGATGTTCAGGGTGGCGTTACCTGCATACGGCTTGTTGAGGTGGTTCTCAGGGAAGTCCGTGGTGTAGGTCTTGAGGGCATCGGTCGGCAGAACGTCCGTGACGTCGAGGTTGTTGGCCTGGATGTCGGTGTAGGCCGGGGCCGGATCGGTGTAGAACTTGAAGGTCACGCCGCCGTTCTTGGCAGCACGCGGACCCTGGTAGTCGGCGTTCTTGACCAGTTCGATCTGGCTGTCGTGCTGCCAGGCGCCTTCCTTGGCCATCTTGTACGGACCGTTGCCGATCGGGTTCTCGCCGAACTTCTTCGGGTCCTTGATGGCGTCCGCGGGCAGCGGCATGAAAGCCGAGTAGCCCAGGCGCAGCGGCCAGTCAGCCTCGGGCTGTGCCAGCTTGACCGTGATGGTGGAATCGTCCTTGAGAACCAGGCCCGAGAGAGTCTGCGCGGTGGGGGCCGGGACGTCGATGTCCTTGCCGTCCGCGCCCTTCTCGGTCTTGGTGGCACTGACGGCGTCGTAGCCCTCGATGGATTCGAAGAAGCTGCTGTTGTTCTGGGCGTTGGTGCTCAGCGCGGCGAAATTCCAGGCATCAACGAAGCTCTTGGCCGTTACGGCCTCGCCGTTGGTGAACTTGCCGCCTGACTTCACCTTGATGGTGTAGTTCTGGCCGTCCGCGGATTCGATGGACTCGGCCAGCGCGTTGACCGACTTGCCGCTGGGGTCGTAGCTGCGCAGGCCCTCGAACAGGAGCTCAACCACGCGGCCACCGTAGACTTCGCTGGTGTCGGCGGGCATCAGGGGGTGCTGCGGTTCATTGCTGTACGCGGTGATGACCTTGTTGGGGTCGCCGGCAGCCTGGCTGCCACCGTCAGTGGCGCCGCCTCCGGCGCCGCATCCGGTCAGGGCTAGGGCTGCGATGGCAACCATGCCCAGTGCTTTGGAAGTGCGCGAAAAACGCATTCCGCCTCCTATGAGTTGTGGGAGTTGAGTAGGGAAAATCGTGTTTTCCCTGCAGGCCCAGGCACAGAGGTGTCCTGTGACGTGGCATACATAAGTGAGTAGCCTAACCCCAACATGTCCAGATAATGGAACTCTGTTGCCAAACCGTGACCGGGTCACAATTTGACCATTCGCGTCAACTCAGGTGTATTTCAAGTCACATGTTACTCACTGGTATGCTACCCGTGATGTGACGGACGCTACTCCACTCCACTCGCCAGCAACTGTGCCCGCAACTCCCTGCGCTCACGCTGTTTTTCGGGATCCGGCAGGGGCACCGCAGCAAGGAGGCGCTGCGTGTAGGGCTCCTGCGGGTTGCGCAGGATCTGGTCCCGGGAGCCCTGCTCCACGATCCTGCCCCGCTGCATCACGCAAATCCGGTCGGCCAGCACGTCGACCACTGCCAGGTCGTGCGTCACGAACAGGCAGGCAAAGCCGAGGTCCTTCTGGAGGTTCTGGAACAGTTCAAGCACTTTTGCCTGCACGGACACGTCAAGTGCCGACGTCGGTTCGTCCGCCACCATCAGCTTCGGTTTGAGCGACAGTGCCCGCGCGATGCCCACGCGCTGCTTCTGCCCGCCGGACAACTCATGCGGGTAGCGGTTCCGGTAACTCCTCGGGAGCTCAACCTGGTCAAGCAGGGCCTCGATCCGTTTCTGCAGCCCGCTTCCCTTGGCCTCCCCGGCAAGGAACATGGGTTCGCCGATGCTCTCGCCGATCGGAAGGCGGGGATTCAACGACGACGACGGGTCCTGGAACACCATGCCGATGTGGCGCCGGACCTGGTGCAGCTGCTTCCCGTTCTTTTTGGCAGCGGAAATGTCCTGGCCCACCACCCGCATGGTGCCGGCTGCGACGGGAAGCAGCCCCACAGCGGCCCTGCCGATGGTGGTCTTGCCCGAGCCTGATTCGCCCACGAGACCCACAACTTGGCCGGGGTAGATCACGAGGTTTGCACCCTCCACGGCCCTGAAGGCCGGTACGCGGCCCTGCTTGGGGTATTCGATGGCTACATCCGTGAGTTCCAGGACCGGTTCGCCCTGGGGCCGTTCCGCGGCCGCGGCAGCCAGCGCCGCAGCGTTCTCGCGCTCGCGGCGGACCAGGTCGTCGTGGTCCACTGACTCCAGTTCAGCGTGCGCGGCGGCAGCCAGCGCGGCGGTGACGTCCACCTCGGCGCCCTGGTCCGCACCGCCCTGGCCGAGGTGCGGCACTGCCGCCAGCAGTGCCTGGGTGTATTCATGCCGGGGGTTGCGGAAGACCTGCTCGGCGGTTCCCGTTTCAACAATCAGCCCCCGCCGCATGACGGCGATCCGGTCTGCCAGGTCCGCCACCACGCCCATGTCATGGGTGATGAGCACAATGGCGCTGTCCAGCTTGTTCCGCAGGTTGCGGATGAGATCCAGGATCTCGGCCTGGACGGTGACGTCCAGGGCCGTGGTGGGCTCATCGGCAATCAGCAGTTTGGGGTCACAGGACAGCGACTGCGCGATCATGGCCCGTTGCCGCTGGCCGCCCGAGAGCTGGTGGGGGTAGGACTTGAACGCCTTTTCCGGGTCCGGCAGTTCCACCAGTTCCAGCATCCGCAGGGCACGTTCCCTGGCCTGGTCCGGTGAGACTTCATTGTGGAGCCGCACCGTCTCAACGATCTGCGCCCCGACCGTGTACACAGGGTTGAGGGCGGTCATGGGCTCCTGGAAGATCACGGCCACATCCTTGCCGCGGACCTCCCGGATGTTGGCGGCATTGGCCCCGAGGAGCTCCTTGCCGGAGAGGCGGACGCTGCCGGATACCCGGCTGTTGCTGGGCAGGAGACCCAGCAGGGCCATGGAACTGGCGCTCTTGCCGGAGCCGGACTCCCCCACGATGGCAAGGACTTCCCCGGCACGAACCTCATAATTCAGGCCGATGGCGGCGGGCACCCATTTTTTGTCCACGCCGAAGTCGACGCTGAGATCGCGGACCTCGAGGACTACCGCTCCCTTGGCGGGCTCCTGCACCGGGGCGGTGTCCTGGTTCGGGGTGATGTTGTCAGTCATGACGGGTTCCCTTCCGCCCAAGCCACGCCAGCACCGGAGATTAGTGCTGTGGCCTGGAATCCTGAATTATTGGGGGCATGAGCAGTATGCCGCACGCCGGAAATGTTGAAGTCTTCAAAGCCCGCACGAACAAATGGTTCGCCTGGCTTTCCTGGCTGGTCGCCGCCGTCGGCCTTGTTGTCACTGCGGCGGCCGGCGGGCCGGCAGCGCTGCTGGGTACGGGCCCGCTGCTGCTGATCGGTTTTCTCGGCTGGCTGCTGTTCTGGATGCCCTCCGTGGTGGTGCACGACCGCGGCATCACGCTGGAGAATCCGTTCCGCTCCATTGACGTCCCGTGGGCCGCCCTGGTGAACGTCGATACCCGGTACGCCCTGACGCTGGTCACACCGGCCAGGAGCTACGCCTCCTGGGCCGCCCCCGCGCCGGGCATCTGGGGTGGCCGGAACGCCCGCCCTGAGGATCTCAAGGGCCTTCCTTCCGCGACCTACGGACCCGGACAGTCCGTTCGCCCGGGTGACCTGAAAACAACTGACTCCGGCCAGGCAGCCCGGCTGGTTCGTGGCCGTTGGGAAGAGCTGGTCGAAGCCGGCACCCTGGACGCCGGAAATGCCGAGACCACGGCTGTCAGCGTGACATTTCGCTGGACGGCGGTCGCCACCACCGTGGTGCTCCTTGCCGCCAGCTACTGGGGGGTCGCAGTTCCGTAGGGCGGATGCCCGGACAGCCCGCATTCAGTCGCCCGCAGACCCGTCGGCTGCAGCAGCCGGAGCCTTCTCCGGCGCTCCGGCAGGCTTTGTGTCCTTGGCCTTCTTGGCGTTGAACTTCTTCTGCCTCGGATCGAACGCGTCCCGAAGTCCGTCGCCGATGAAGTTGATGCTCAGGCAGATCAGCACAATGAAGAGGCCCGGGAACCAGAACAGCCACGGCCGGGTGGAGAACGCTTCCTGGTTCTGCGAGATAAGCAGGCCCAACGAGGTGTCCGGGGACTTCACGCCGACGCCGAGGTAGCTCAGTGCCGTTTCCAGGAGGATGGCAGCGGACATGGTCAGGGTCACGTTGACGATCAGGACGCCGATGGCATTGGGCAGGATGTGCTTGAAAATGATCCGTGCATTGCTGGCCCCGGAGATACGGGCTGCGTCGACGAACTCCCGTTCACGCAGCGTGAGGAACTCCCCGCGCATCAGCCGCGCCAGGCCGACCCAGCTGACCAGGCCAAGGAAGATGCCCAGGATCAGGATGCCGTTGCTGGCCGCGAAGCCCGAAAACCAGCCGCCCTGGTCCCTGCGGTTGACGGACTGGGCCACCACGGCGGCAAGCAGCAGCACCGGGATGATGATGATGACGTCCGTGATCCGCATCAGGACCGCTTCCACCCAGCCTCGGAAGTACCCGGACAGGCCGCCGATGACGGTGCCCAGCAGGCCGGCGATGGTCCCGATCAGGATCATGATGGTGATGGACTGCTGGGCTCCGCGCATGGTCATGGCGAAGAGGTCCCGGCCGATCCGGTCCTGCCCGAAGGGGTGTTCGCCCCAGGCAGGCAGCCAAAGGGATGCCGTCGGAACGCCGTCGTTGACCAGCGGCGACACATCGAGGTGGTCGTATTTCCACCAGCCCGGAATGCCTGCCCAGCCGACCGATGTGAAGGCCAACAGGAAGATAGAGACAAAGATGAAAAGGCCGGCGATGGCCCCGCTGTGGCCCAGGAACCGTTTGCGGACAATCTGCCCCTGGCTCAGCCCCTTCGCTTCCGGTTCGAAGGACACTCCCGGCGGCCGGGGGTGCGAGTGCTCGGCGAGGAATTCTTCCTGCTGGGTTGGCTGGCTCATGCCTTAATCCTTACGCGGGGATCGAGTGCGGAGTACGCAAGGTCTGCTATCAGGTTGAACACCATCGCGGTCACTGCCACACAGACGAAGACGCCCATCACGGGGTTCGGGTCAGTGTGCATGATGCCGTCCAGGAAGAGGAACCCCATTCCCCGCACCGAGAACACCGTCTCCGTAATGACGGCACCGCCGATGAGCGCCCCGATATCGAAGGCCACGATGGTGGCGATGGGAATCAGCGCGTTGCGGAACGCGTGGCCCATCACCACGGACCGCTCGGAGAGTCCCTTGGCGCGGGCTGTCCTGATGTAGTCCATGTTCATGATTTCCAGCATGGACGACCTGGTGAACCGCGTGTAGCTTGCCAACGAAACAAGGATGAGGGCCATGGTCGGAAGAATCAGGTGCGTGAAGGTGTCCAGGCTCAGGACCCAGAAGTCGCCCTGGATGTTCGGGGTGCCGGCACCGATCGTGGCGATCGGCCTCCCCCTGACCCTGCTGTTGTTGAAGTAGGTGGGCCAGGCCTGCATAAAGCGGTCCATCAGGATGAGTCCGCCCACGAGGAAGGCTGTTATCCCGGCGGCGCGCATCGACTGGCCGCGATCGTAGCCGCCCATGAGGTAGCCCGTTGCCACGCCCACACCGATTGTCGCGATGCCCAGCAGGACTATCATGAGCGCCGTCGCCTCGTTCAGGAGCGGCTGGACCGCGAAGTAGGCAACCACTCCAAGTGCCACCACGATCAACGCGGACTGCAGGGCACGCCTGTTCTTGAGCCCGGCCACGAGGACTGTCACGGCGAAGGCGAGGCCCACCCCTGCAATCGCAATGACCACCGGGCCTAGTCCGGGGTTCCGGAACCACTGCACAACGGAGAAGTAGATCAGGATAAGGCTGGCAGCGAGGAAAACGATGCCGCCTGAAACGAGCCGGCGGCGGGCCGCTCCACCGACGGCAACCGCAACGATCACGCCCGCTATGGCACCTATCCCCAGGGCCGCCGGCAGCGGTATTTCGGGATTGCGGAGGAAATCGTTGAAGCCGATGGCACCGTATTCCTTCAGCAGCACGGCAACCCAGAAGATGGGGAGCGAGAAGAACAGGAACGCCATGAACGTCACGCCATAGTCGAGGGCGCTGTACTGCCGAAGGGCCGTGATGATGCCAAGGGCAATACCGATCAGGATTGCCAGGACGGTGGCGCCGGTGACGAGCGTCAGGGTCTGGACCAGCGCGAAGCCGAGGGCCTCCGTTATTGGCTGCCCCGCGATGTTCTTGCCGAGGTCGCACGAGCCGCCGAAGGGAACCAGGCATTTGGCCGCTCCGCCAAGCCATTTGAAGTACCGGAGGGGGGCCGGCGTGTCCAGGTCAAGGAGCTGGCTGCGCGAGTCCATGAGCTGTTGTTTGTTGGCGGCACTGCTGGCACGGAATTCCTCCAGTGGATCTCCGGACGACGCTGTCAGGAGGTACACGAGGAATGATGCCCCGAGAAGTATGAGTGCGGCAGTAATAAGCCGCCGGACGATGTACGTCACCATGGTGGTAAGCCTCGATATCCGGGCCGGGATCTGACCGGGCCCATCGCAGAGTCAGTCCGGCTTGCCGAGTGAGGTGGGCGGAAAGCCGGCGAATGCCGGTGGTGCCAGCGAAGGCGCCGGGACGCTACTGCTGTCCCGGCGCCTTCACCTGCTGTTAGCTCGCTGAGCGGGGGCTTTACTTCTCAGCCCACTCCCAGAAGTTCCACCAGACACCCGTCTGGTTCGGCATGAACTTCACACCGGTGATGCGGTCGCTGTACGCGTCCACGCCCACGGACTGGAAGAGCGGAAGACCATAAGCGGAGTCCCAGATCTTCTTGTCGATCTGCGTAATCAGCTCATCTTGCTTGCTGCGGTCGGTGGTGACGATCAGCTCGTCCATCAGCTTGTCGGCTTCAGGATCGCTGAACAGGTTGAAGTTGGAACCGTTGCCGCTGCGGAAGATCTGCGGGACGCCGGAAACGCCGACACCCGGGTTGATCCAGCCGAAGATCGTGGCGTCGTAGCTGCCGTCGCCCAGGGCCTTGCCCCAGTCAGAAGCACCGAGACCGCCGTCAACGATCTTGAACCCGGCCTTGGTGGCCGACTCGCGGATCAGGGAGAAGGCATCAACACGGTTGGGGTTGTCCTTGTTGTACATGATGCGGATCTCAGGGGTCTTGCCGGCGAGAAGAGCCTTGGCGCCGTCAATGTCCACGTCCTGGTAGGCCGAAGAGCCGTTGTTCTTTGCAGACTCCTCGTAAGCAGCCTGGGCCGGAACGAACAGCTGGGAGTCGAGCGGCTTGGCTTCCGGATCGAGCTTCTTCACGATCTTGTCGACGATGTCCTTGCGGGGGACGGTCTTCATGAACGCCTCGCGGACGCTCTTTTCGGCCAGCGGACCGGAGTAGTTCAGGTCGATGTGGTCGTAGGAGAGCTGGTTGCCCTGTTCCACGGTCACGCCCTGGCTTTCGAGTGCCTTGAGCTGCTCGATGGTGTCGGCGGAAGCCTGCGGAGCAATGATGTCCGCTTCGCCGTTCTTCAGTGCCTGCACCTGCGCCGGAGCGGAGCCGATGTAGCGGACCGTGATTTCGTCCAGGCTCGCCTCCGGGCCCCAGTTGTAATCCTTGTTACGGACCATGGTCAGCGATTGGTCCTGCGTGACGCTCTTGACAATGTACGGGCCGTTGGAGAGGTAGAGGCTGGGGTCCGACGGCAGGGTCTTGGTGTCGAACCCGGTGTTCCAGAAGTCAGCCATGGCCTTCAGCTTCTCATCGGCCGGCTTGGGGGCTTTGGCGTCGCCCTTGGGCTTTTCCTTGAGGTAGTCCACCAGTGCCTTGGCGTCAGTGAGGCCTGCCTTCTTGGCCATCACGTGGGCCGCGATGTCAATGCCCGGACCGCCCAGGACGGTTTCCCAGTCAGCAAACGGCTTGGCGTACTTGATGGTCATCGTGCGGTTGTCGTCGCCGAGTTCAGGGAAATCGGTGAGCTTGAGGCCGGTGGGGTCACCGGCGTAGGAGAAGTACTGCGTGCCCGTCTTCGCCTCTGAGTCGGCGTCGTCGTAGTAGCCGGAGAACGCTGCCCACTGCAGCAGGAGGTCGGCTGCCGTGACCGGGGTTCCGTCGGACCACTTCACGCCCTCGTTGACGGTGTACTTGACCGTCAGCGGGTCATCGGAAGTCTTTTCCATCTTGCCGAACTTCTCGTTGCGGACAACGTTCAGCTGATTGTCGATGTAGTAGAAACCCGAGTGGGTGGCATAGCTGATCTTCGAGTTGATGTCAGTGTTGCCGTCGGCAGTGTTCGGGTTGAACGTGTTGAAAGCGTTCACCTCGACCACCGTGGCTGAGCCACCCTGTTTGCCGGCAGTAGCGCTGGACGGGGTTGTCCCGCCGCTGTTGCCGGCGCAGGCGCTGAGAGCAAGCGCGGCAGCTGCCGCGACGCCTACCGCTTTGGAAATACGACCGAAGCGCATTCCGCCTCCTATGTTTCTGTGGTTTGAAAAGACCGCCGCTGTAGGCGTCGGCCAGACCGCCCATTCCCCCAGTGAGAATGTGGCTGGCCTCACATGAGCAGTAGCCTAAACCCGAAAGGTGCGCCCGTGGGACCAAAGTTGCCCATGGGTAAAGGTTGTTACCGAGCTGCAACAATGGGCAAGCTGTGCCACTTTAAATCGTTGGAGAACCTTGATGCGCAAAAGGCCGGACGGGAACGGGGCCAATCACAGCAAAAGCCCCGATCCAAGGGAATCGGGGCTTTTGCTGTTAATGCTCAATCACTGACTATGGCTGTGCCTTTACGGCGCTGCCTGCTACACGTTGAAGCGGAACTCCACGACGTCGCCGTCGGACATGACGTATTCCTTGCCTTCGATGCGGACCTTCCCGCGGGCCTTCGCCTCGGCCATGGAGCCGGCCTCGATGAGGTCGTCGAAGGAGACAACTTCGGCCTTGATGAAGCCGCGCTGGAAGTCGGAGTGGATCACGCCGGCGGCCTGCGGTGCGGTGTCGCCCTGGTGGATGGTCCAGGCACGCGTTTCCTTGGGCCCTGCCGTCAGGTAGGTCTGCAGTCCCAGGGTGTGGAAGCCGACGCGGGCAAGCTGGTCGAGGCCGGATTCGTCCTGGCCGTTCATCTCCAGCATTTCGCGGGCCTCTTCCTCATCCAGCTCGACGAGGTCGGACTCGAGCTTGGCGTCGAGGAAGATGGCGTCCGCCGGGGCAACCATGGCCCGCAGTTCGTCCTGCTTCTCCGGACTGCCCAGAATGCCTTCGTCCGCGTTGAAGACGTAGATGAAGGGCTTGGCGGTCAGGAGGCTGAGCTCCTTGAGGTGCTCCATCTCCAGTTTGTCGCTCTTGACCGAGGCGAAAATGGTGTCGCCACGCTCCAGCACAGCCTGGGCCGCCTTGATGGCAGCCAGCTCGGCAGCTTCCCGCTTCTTGATCTTGACTTCTTTTTCGATCCGGGGAATCGCATTTTCGATGGTCTGAAGGTCGGCCAGGATCAGCTCAGTGTTGATGGTCTCCATATCCGAGCTGGGATCCACCTTGCCGTCGACGTGAATCACGTCGGGGTCGTCGAACACACGGACAACCTGGGCGATGGCCTCGGCCTCGCGGATGTTGGCGAGGAACTTGTTGCCCAGGCCTTCGCCCTCCGACGCACCTTTCACGATCCCGGCGATGTCCACGAAGGACACCGGGGCGGGCAGCAGCCGCTGGGATCCAAAGATGGCCGCCAGCTTCGCCAGGCGGGGATCCGGAAGGTTCACGACGCCGACATTCGGCTCGATGGTGGCGAACGGATAGTTCGCGGCCAGCACCTGATTGCGGGTCAGTGCGTTGAAAAGGGTTGATTTGCCGACGTTGGGCAGTCCGACGATGCCAATAGTAAGAGCCACGAGCATTGATTCTACCGGTAATCGGTCCGGAACCCTGCGGCAGCCCGTTCCTTTTCATCGCAGCTGTTCGCCGGCGGCGGCGCAGGTCGGCAGCGTGCGGGCAGTGCTGGTCGCCAGTGTGCCGGCTGTGCGGCGGCGCGTGGGTCTGCGCTAAAAATGTCAGAGGCCCGTGCCAAAGTGAACCCATGGACGCTTTTGCACTGATACTTGCCCTACTGATGCTGATTCTCGGAGCCTTGATCGGCGCCGCCTTCACCTACCTCGTGTTCCGGCGGCGGAACGTTGCCCTGGAGCAGGATTTCGACGGCGTCTCGGCCCGTCTTTCGGAGGTCAGCGCCCAGTTCGCGGCAGCCGACGCCGAGCGGCGCCTTTTGTCGGCACAGAACAGGGAGCTGGGCGAGTCACGCAACCAGGACGGCAGCGTCCTCCGGGCCCTGGCTCCCGTGGCGGAGAAGCTTACGGCGGTCCAGCAGCAGGTGTCCCTGCTGGAACGTGACCGGCTGGAGCAGTACGGGCAGCTCGCACAGCAACTGCAGGAAGCCCGGCTCTCCGACGAACAGCTCCTTCGCTCAACCCATGCCCTCGAGTCCGCCCTGCGGTCCAACAGCGCCCGCGGCCAGTGGGGTGAAGTCCAGCTGCGGCGTGTGGTGGAAGCAGCCGGCATGCTCCGCCACGTGGATTTCCATGAGCAGCACCACAGCGCCGCGGCGGGCAACGCCCTGCGGCCCGACCTCGTGGTCCAGCTCCCGGGCGAGAAGCAGCTTGTGGTCGACGCCAAGGTGCCGCTGGCGTCCTACCTTGAAGCCCAGGACCTGGGGCCGTCCTCGGGACAGCAACAGCACGGGCACTCGCTCAACGGACAAAGTGCGCTGCTGGCAGCACACGCAAAGGCATTGAAATCCCATGTGGACGCCCTGAGCAACAAGAAGTACTGGGATATCCCGGGCAATTCACCCGAGCTCGTGATCTGCTTCCTGCCTGCGGAATCCATCCTGGCCGCCGCCCTGGCAGCTGATCCCGGTCTCCTGGACTATGCCCTGAACAAGAACGTGGTGCTCGCTTCCCCCGGCACCCTGCTGGCCGTACTGAAGTCGGTGGCGTTCACCTGGCGCCAGGACGTGCTGACGGACAGTGCCCGGGAGCTGTTTGAGCTGGCCCGGCAGCTCTACGAGCGCATGGGAACACTCGGCGACAACGTGACCAAGCTGGGGTCTTCCCTCAAGACTTCCGTTGACCGCTACAACTCGATGGTCGGGACGCTCGAAGCACGCGTCCTGCCCACGGCCCGAAAGCTCAACGCCCTTGAAGCCGAGGGGCTGACCACGCCGCCCGCCATCGAAGTGACCCCGCGCTCAGTGGCCGCCCCCGAACTCCAGTCGGAGGAATCAGCCGCTTAGTCGCGCCAAGGACAGAATCCCGGAGGGGTCAGGCCCGCGCCTTGTTTCCGCCCAGGGCGCGGGTCACGTCTCCGGATTTCTTCAGCGTCGCCCGGAGCTCCTTGGGCAGGGAGAAGAGCAGGTCTTCCTCTGCCGTGACCACTTCCTCCACGGCGCCGTAGCCGTAGTCCGCGAGGAGCCGAAGCACGTCCTTGACCAGCACTTCCGGAACGGATGCACCAGAGGTAACCCCAACAGTGGCGACACCTTCGAACCAGGCCTCGTCCACTTCGTTGGCGAAGTCAACGCGGTAGGAGGCTTTTGCGCCGTATTCCAGGGCAACCTCCACAAGGCGGACGGAGTTGGAGGAGTTGGCGGAGCCCACCACGATGACCAGGTCGGCCTGCGGGGAAATCTTCTTGATGGCCACCTGCCGGTTGGTGGTGGCGTAGCAGATGTCGTCGCTGGGCGGATCCTGCAGCGTCGGGAAACGCTCTTTCAGCAGCCGGACCGTTTCCATCGTTTCATCCACGCTCAGCGTGGTCTGCGAAAGCCAGATGACCTTTTCCGGGTCCCGGACCGTCACTTTATCTACCTCGTGCGGGCCGTTGATGATCTGGATGTGCTCGGGGGCTTCACCGGCCGTCCCCTCAACTTCCTCGTGGCCGTCGTGGCCGATCAGGAGGATGTCGAAGTCGTCCTTGGCAAAGCGGACAGCTTCGCGGTGCACCTTGGTCACCAGGGGGCATGTGGCGTCAATGGTGCGAAGGCCACGGTCCTCGGCCGACTGCACTACCGCGGGCGACACGCCGTGGGCCGAAAAAATCACCAGGGCGCCTTCGGGGACCTCGTCGGTCTCGTCAACGAAGATGGCACCCTTTTCCTCGAGGGAGCTGACCACGTGGACGTTGTGGACGATCTGTTTGCGGACGTAGACCGGCGGACCGTAGTGTTCCAGCGCCTTCTCAACGGCAATAACGGCACGGTCCACTCCGGCGCAGTAGCCGCGGGGAGCCGCGAGCAGGACCTTTTTGGGGCCTGACACCGGAGCCGCTGCCAGTACGTCCTCAGGCGAACGGCGCCTCCGCGGAATGGAAGGCATGGGGATGGAGACAGCTGAGGTGGTCATTGTTCAATGCTACCGGGAACGCAGGGCACGGCCTGCGCCGGCAACAACGCGGAAAATGACGCGGAAAATGACGCCGGCCACGATGAGGACGGCCCCGGCGATGAGCGTTGCCAGGATCCACTGCCCGAACCGGTCGGAGGACGCGGCGACGAATTCGCTTTTGAAGATGTCCGCCACCTCGTTCCCGCTGGCTGTTCCGGCAACCGCGAGGCCAACTGCGTCAGCGCCCAGTTTCCAGACCGCCGCCAGCACCAGCGCTCCGGCCCCCGCCCCCACCAGCACGGTCCAGCGCCGGCGTGCGGCAATCAGGCCAAGCAGCAAGGCGATTGCCGATCCCGCGGCCAACGCATAACCCATGGGCGCGTAGGCCGACACCTGGTCCACGAGTTGCCGCTGGCTTGGCTGCCCAATGTCGATCAGCGTCTGTTCCGGCGCCTCCACCGGCACTTTGGTTGCGTCCGAAATCTGCTGGGTCAGCAGGCCCACCAGGGGTGCCACATCCAGGGTGAGGGTCGTGGACGGTTCGGCCTCCGACGGGGCGGTTCCGGAAGCCGTGAAGTTGAGGCGGTGGCTCTTCCTCAGCGTTTCCTCCCACGCCGCGGGGTAGCCGGGAAGCGTTGTCAGGGATTTGGCGGCTGAATCCAGGATCGGCTGCACCAGTTCCGCGAACGGTTCAGGAATCTGGCCGGTCGGATCGATGCTGCCAACCGCGGCGGATGCCAGCCTTTGTTGGAAGACAGAGTCCTTGCCCAGCGGAGCGGCGAGGGAGACAAAGCCGTCCTCCTGCACAATGTTCCGGTCCACCCAGATGGCGGGAACGGCGACGGCGGCCAGCAGCAGTCCAAGGATGACGGCGGCAGCTGAGACAAAAGTGCGCAAGGGATTCCTAGGTTTGGTTGGCGGTACTGCCATCCTAGGGGTGCCGGCGGGGAAGCAAAAATGTCGGCGGACAGTGGTAGAGCTATGGATAGAGTTGATTTGGTTTGATGCCATTCCGTTTTGATGCACTGCCACCCGCAAAGGATTCCCATGCCCAAGGCTCCCACCCCGTCACGGTCCGCCCGTGGCTGACAACATGCCCGCGGCAACCACGGTTCCTGCGACGGCTGCCGAAACCAGCCCGGACAACCCTTGGCCCTTGCAGCTTCTGTCCCAAAAACTCAAAGCCCACATCGACCGAACCCCCTCGGCGTGGGTCGAAGGCCAGGTCATCGAGCTGAACCGCCGCGGCGGCAGTGCCTTCATGACGCTCCGGGATGTTGACGCCGAAATCTCCCTACCGGCGTCCATCTGGTCGAATGTTCTGGACCGCCAGGAGGTTCCCCTGGAGCGGGGCTCCAGGGTGGTCGCACTCCTGAAGGCAGAGTTCTGGCTCAAGACCGGACGCATCAACATGTCGGTGAAGGACATCCGTCCGGTAGGGCTCGGAGACCTGCTGGCGCGGATCGAGCGGCTCCGCCACGCGCTTTCCATGGAAGGCCTTTTTGCGGATTCCCGGAAGAAACGCCTGCCGCTCCTCCCCCACCGGATCGGACTCATCACCGGACGCGACTCCGATGCCAAAAAGGACGTGCTTCGCAACGCCGCGCTCCGGTGGCCAGCCGTCGAATTCGAGGTCCGGGAAGTGGCGGTGCAGGGAAATACGGCTGTGTCCCAGATCATTGGCGCGCTGCGCGAACTCGATGCGGATCCCCACGTTGACGTCATCGTCATCGCCCGCGGCGGCGGCGCTTTGGAGGACCTGCTCCCCTTCAGCAATGAGGACCTGATCAGGGCAGTGTCCGGCGCGTCCACACCCGTGGTCAGCGCGATCGGGCACGAGGCGGACCGGCCCATCCTCGACGACGTCGCCGACCTCCGGGCCTCCACGCCCACGGATGCCGCAAAGAGGATCGTTCCCGACGTCGCGGAAGAACTCACCAGGGTTCGGCAGGCCCGCGACCAGCTCAGGCGCGGTGTGACGCGGCTGGTGGAACGCGAATCCGACCGGATGGCCTCCCTGCATTCGAGGCCTGTCCTCGCTTCGCCGGAAGTCATGGTCAGCTCCCGGGCCGAAGACGTTGCACGACTCAGCAGCCGCTCACGCGCCGCCATCAGCACCGCAGTACTGAGGGCCGCCGACCAGGTCGTCCACCTCCGCAACCAGGTGCGCTCCCTCTCACCGCAGCAAACGCTGGACCGCGGCTACGCCGTGGTGCAGGTGGCAGGCGCAGACCAGGCAGCGGATACCCGGAAGGCCGTCGTGCGGCACCCGTCGCAGGCACCCGAGGGCTCCGAGCTTTTCGTACGGGTTGCAGGCGGCAGTTTTTCGGCCCGGTCCACCGGCGGCCACCAGATTTCCGACAACTGAATCAGCGCGGTGCCGGACAAACACACCGGAACCGCCCAGTCCACTTACCACCAGCAAGGAGCAGCACATTGGCAGCAGAACAGAAACCGAACGCGGACATCGAAGGACTGAGCTACGAGGAGGCCCGCGAACAGCTCGTGGCCGTGGTGGGCAAGCTCGAAGCCGGCGGCGCCAGCCTTGAGGACTCACTCGCGTTGTGGGAGAGGGGCGAAGCGTTGGCCAAGCGCTGTGAGGAATGGCTCGAAGGCGCCCGCAAACGGCTGGCCGCTGCCAGGAACCAGGCCGGGCCGGAGTCTTAGTCCGCCCCGGGCCTTAGGCCGCCCGGGTCCCGGGCCGCCGGATCAGGACCTTTCCACCATGCTGCGTTCCAAGGCAACGTCGTACTCGGCGGCGGGCCAATCCAGATGGAGGTCTTCCATGGCGTGTAGCAGCAGCTGCTGCACGGCGATGCGCGCGTACCACTTCTTGTTTGCCGGGACCACATGCCAGGGCGCCACCTCAGTGTGTGTCTTGTCAAAGGCCACCTGGTATGCGGCCATGTAGTCGTCCCAGAAAGCGCGCTCCTTCAAGTCGCCGCTGCTGTACTTCCAGTGCTTCGAGGAATCATCCAGCCGCGCGAGCAGCCGGGCCTTCTGTTCATCCCGGCTGATGTTCAGCATCACCTTGACGATCCGGGTACCGGAGGCCGTCAGCCTGGCTTCAAATTCGTTGATCGCGGTGTAGCGCCGCTCCAACTCTTCCGGGGATGCCCAGCCGCGGACCCGGTGGATGAGCACATCCTCGTAGTGGGACCGGTCGAAGACACCCACCATCCCGGCCGCGGGGACTTCCTTCTCGATCCGC
The DNA here is from genome assembly GCF_002929335.1 of Arthrobacter sp. Y81. Taxonomy (GTDB): domain Bacteria; phylum Actinomycetota; class Actinomycetes; order Actinomycetales; family Micrococcaceae; genus Arthrobacter. The sequence continues at coordinate 297,202 of NZ_PJIL01000001.1, read as the reverse complement.
CAGAGGAAGTCATAGGCTTTTTCCTCGTCGGTGGGCGCCTTGAACGCCTTGAGCTGCACACCCTGCGGGTCCATGGCACCCACAACGTGGGCCACGATGCCGCCTTTGCCCGCGGTGTCCATGGCCTGGAGGATCAGCAGGATGCGCTTGCTGCCGCCAAATTTGGCCTCTGCGAACAGCTTCTCCTGGAGGGTGGTGAGCTTCCCGTCCAGTTCGGCAAGGAGTGCCCGGCCATCCGCTTTGTCGCCCGGATAGCCCGGCGTGGAATCAGGATCCACATCGGCCAGCTTGAATCCGTCACCCGCTACCAGGGTCCCGGAGGGGTGCTTGTCGAAATCTTCGATGCCTGCCATGTGGTGCCTTCCGCCGATGTGCCACCAGACCGGAGTGCCGCCTCAACGCGGCACATTCCGGCTGCCGCCGCCCGGGAGCCCCCGGGCGGCGTTGCTGCCATCAGGCTAGTTCCCCTGGTACCGGCTCAGGAAGTCCCCCATGCGGCCAATTGCCTCTTCGATGTCCTTCACGTTGGGCAGGGTGACCATCCGGAAGTGGTCCGGCCGGACCCAGTTGAAGGCACGCCCGTGGGAAACGAGGATCTTCTGATCGCGAAGCAGGTCCAGGACGAACTTTTCGTCGTCGCGGATGTGGAAGACCTCGGGGTCCAGTTTGGGGAAGAGGTACAGCGCTCCCCTGGCCTGCTGGGTGCTGACACCGGGGATGGCGTTGAGCAGGTCGTAGGCCTTGTTCCGCTGTTCCAGCAGGCGCCCGCCGGGCAGGATCAGGTCGTTGATGCTCTGGTATCCGCCCAAAGCTGTCTGGATGGCATGCTGCGCCGGTACGTTGGCGCAGAGGCGCATGTTGGCCAGCAGGCTGATGCCTTCGAGGTAATCGGCGGCGTCCTTCTTCGGCCCGGAAATCGCCATCCAGCCGGCCCGGTACCCGCACACCCGGTACGCCTTGGAAAGTCCGCTGAAGGTCAGGCACAGGACGTCGTCGCCGGTGAGGCCGGCAAGGTTCACGTGGACGGCGTCCTCGTACAGGATCTTCTCGTAGATTTCATCCGCGAAGAGGACCAGTCCGTGCTTTTCGGCGAGGGCCACGATCTTCTTCAGTGTCTCTTCGGGATACACCGCACCGGTGGGGTTGTTCGGGTTGATTACCACGATTCCCTTGGTGCGCGGGGTGATCTTGGATTCGAGGTCCTCCAGGTCCGGCTGCCAGCCGGACTCCTCATCGCAGAGGTAGTGCACAGGCCGCCCGCTTGCGAGGGCCACGGAGGCGGTCCACAGCGGGTAGTCCGGTGTGGGGATAAGGACCTCGTCGCCGTCGTCGAGGAGCGCCATGAGCGACATGGTGATGAGTTCACTGACGCCGTTGCCGAGGTAGATATCATCCACGTGGATGTTCTGGATCCCGCGGGTCTGGTAGTACTGCGACACGGCGGTCCGGGCGGAAAATATGCCGCGGGAATCACTGTAGCCCTGGGCATGCGGCAGGTGGCGGATCATGTCCACCAAAATCGCGTCCGGCGCTTCAAAACCAAACGGGGCCGGGTTTCCGATGTTCAGTTTGAGGATGCGGTGACCCTCTGCCTCCATCTGCTGGGCGGCCTGAAGAATCGGTCCACGGATGTCGTAGAGGACATTATGAAGCTTGGTGGACTGCTTGAATTCTGCCATCCATCAAATATGCCATATGGCGGATGTACTTCAGCTGAGACTTGACTCACACGGGAGCGACGTGGTGCCGCTTCGGCCAGCAGCCGAGGAAAACGACGACGGCGCCCGCCGGACCGTGAAGTCCGGAAGGCGCCGTCGGGCTCCGGCTACTTAACCAGCCCCTTGTCCTTGAGCCAGGCCGCTGCTGCGTCCTTCGGGTTCTGCTTCTGCGTGCCGCTGACGGCACGGTTGAGGTTGATCAGGTCTTCCGTGGTGAGGATCTTGGACACGGAGTTGAGCGCTTCCTTGGCCTTGTCCGTCATCTTGGCCTTGTTGTACAGCGGCAGGACCTGCTGGGCGATGAAGTTGTTCTTGGGGTCCTCCAGGACCACCAGGTCATTGTCGGCGATGGCCGGCGTCGTGGTGTAGATGTCCGCGACCTGCACCTGGTCCTCGAGCAGCGCCTTCACGGTGATGGGGCCGCCGCCGTCGCTGAACGGTTCCAGCTTCTTCGGCTCGCAGCTGTAGTTCTTTTTCAGGCCGGGCAGGCCGTACGCGCGCTCGGCGAAGGTAGCCGGGGCGCCGACCACCAGCTCGCTGCAGACCTTGGCGAGGTCTTCGATGGACTTGAGCTGGTACTTCTCCGCTGTCGCCTTGGTCACCACCATGGCGTCCTTGTCCTCAGCCGTGGAAGCCTCCAGCACGGCCAGTCCCTCCGGCAGCTTGGCCGGGAGCGCCTTGAAGATGTCGTCCGCCGACACCTCGGTGGCTTCCTTGTCCACATGCAGCAGGAGGTTGCCGCTGTAGTCGGGGATGACGTCCACGGACCCGTCCTGGACAGCCTTGAAGTACACCTCGCGGGACCCGATGTTGGGCTTGGTGCTTGCAGTCACGCCGGCCGCGTTCAGGGCACCCGCGTAGACCTCTGCAATGATCTGGCTTTCCGGGAAGTCGGCGGAACCGATCACCAGCGCCGAACCTGATCCCGAGCCGCCCGTGGCGGGCGCGCTTCCCAGGGGGTCCGACCCTCCGCCGCACGCGGACAGCGTCAGGGCAAGCCCGACGCCGGCGGCCAGGCCGCCGAATGCGCGCCGGCCCAGGACTCTAGAGTGGGTTTCCTTCATGACGTACCTCCTTGAAGAACAGGCTCCGCGGACACGGGGTCTGTGAGATCAACCGGTGCCTGCTGGCTCCGGTCTGGCGTGGCAGAAACTCTCCTGGACAGGAACAGCCTCTGGAAAACGGCGAGAATCAGGTCAACGGCGATGGCCAGTCCGGCTATCAGGAGCGAACCGCCGAGCATTTGCGGAAAATCGGACAACACCAGGCCATCGAAAAGATACCGGCCCAGGCCGCCCAGATTGATATACGCAACTACCGAAACGGTGGCGATCACCTGCAGCACGCCGGTCCGGAATCCTCCGAACATTACCGTCAGGGCATTGGGGACTTCCGCCCGGAACAGCACCTGCAGTTCCGTCATACCCATGGCGCGGGCGGCGTCCACCACGTTCCGGTCCACGCTGGCAATCCCCGCATAGGTGCCTGCGAGCAGCGGGGGCACCGTGAGAATCACGAGGGCCCAGATCGGAGGCATCAGTCCGATGCCGGCCAGGAGGACGAAGAGAGTCAGCAGGCCAAGGGTGGGCAGTGCCCGCAGCGCTCCGGCCAACGCAACAACCGCCACCCGGCCGCGGCCGGTGTGGCCGACATAGAGGCCGATTGGGACGGCGATGGCCGTGGCGATCAGCATCACGAGGCCTGTGTACTGGAGGTGCTCTGCCAGCCGGACGGGAATTCCCGTGCTGCCGGCCCAGTTCAGGGGGTCCCCCAGCCAGGCGAAGGTATCCGTAAAGACATTGCTCATGCGGAGGCACCGCCTGCCCGGACATCGGACAACCGCTCCGCCGCCGAGGCGAGACCGGCCCTGTCCGTTCTTGTTGCAGCCCTGGTCCACGGCGTCAGGAGCCGTTCCAGGAGCACGAGCACCGCATCCATCACCAGTGCCAGAACCAGAATGGCAATGATCCCGACCACCACCTCGGTAATGAAGCCCCGTTGGAGTCCGGAGGTGAACAGCATCCCCAGGTTCCCGATGCCCAGCAGGGCGGCCACGCTCACCAGCGAGATGTTGCTGACCGACACCACACGCAACCCGGCGAACAGCACCGGCAGGGAGAGCGGAAGATCGATCTGGACGAAACGCGCACCGGGCTTGAAGCCCATGGCAACGGCGGCCTGGCGAAGGTCGTCATCCACCGAGTCGAAAGCGTCGAGGGCGGCCCGCACCAGGAGGGCCACCGCGTAAATCGTGAGTGCCACAATCACGTTGACCGGGTCCAGGACCCTGGTCCCCAGGATCGAGGGAAGGATGATGAACAAGGCGAGGGACGGCACCGTATATAGCAGGGACGTCGCCGTGACCACCACAGAGCGCAGGGTCCTGTTTCGCCGGGCGAACTGGGCGAGCGGAATCGAGAGCAGCAAACCAAAGACCATGGGCAGGATGGCCAGCACCAGGTGCTGGCCGGCGAGTTCGAACACCCGCCCGCTGTTGGCCAGGAACCATTCCATCAGAGGGCACCCTGCCGGACCAGCCGGGCCGATTCAATGACCGCCAGCAACTCATCCGCTTTGAGGACGCCGGCAAGCCGGCCGTCTGCGTCCACGGCAACGCCCAGCCCCGAGGGCGAGGAGAGCGCCGCGTCCAGGGCCCGGCGGAGGGTCTCCCCTTTCCGGAAGAGCGATCCGCCGGGGATGAGCGCTGGTCCCGCGCCCGGGCTGGTCCAGCCCAGCGGGCGCGAATCCGCGTCCACCACGAGCAGCCAGTCGTCCGTGGCAGAACCTGCCGCGCCGGCCGCCAGGCCGCTCTGGCTGACGGTGGGGACCTCGTGGAGGGTGACGGCGTCGGACGGGCTGAACGCCAGGTGGCGGAACCCCCGGTCCTTGCCCACGAAGGACGCTACGAAGTCGTTGGCCGGTGCGCGCAGGATTTCCTCCGGCGTCGCGTACTGCGCCAGCTTGCCGCTGGTGGCGAAGACGGCGACCTTGTCCCCCAGGACCGTGGCTTCGTCGATGTCATGGGTGACGAAAACGATGGTCTTGGCCAGGTCCCGCTGCAGCCTGAGCAGCTCCTGCTGCAGTTCGTCGCGAACGACCGGATCCACGGCGCTGAAGGGTTCGTCCATCAGCAGTACGGGCGGATCTGCGGCGAGGGCGCGCGCCACGCCCACGCGCTGCTGCTGGCCGCCGGACAGCTGGGAGGGGTAGCGCTTGCCGAGCACCGAAGCGAGCCCGACGACGTCGAGCAGTTCCTGGGCGCGCTGGCGTGCCTCCGCTTTGGAGACCCCGTTCAGCCGCGGGACGGTGGCGATGTTGTCCAGCACCGAACGGTGCGGCATCAGTCCCGAGGACTGCATGACGTACCCCATGGACCGGCGCAGCTGCGCCGCGGGCACGGACGTCACGTCCTTGCCGTCCACAGTGATGGTGCCGGAAGTGGGCTCCACCATGCGGTTGATCATCCGCAGGGAGGTGGTCTTCCCGCATCCGGACGGACCAACAAAAACCGTGATGGAGCCTTTGTCGATGGACATGGTCAGGTTGTCAACGGCCGGCTGCCCGCTCTGGTACTGCTTGGTGACGCTCTGGAATTCGATCATGGCTTCAGCCATTTCCCGGCTTACCTTACTGTTGGCGGCAACATCGGACGGACAAGCCAGAAGATCATAAGCTCACTGATTTTCGGCTGTAAAGCAGGTATTACACAGCGTAACCAGCGGCCCCGCCAAAGTCAGCGGTGCCGCGGTTACCGTAAGCATTCGGTGACCTGCGCCTTTTGGATGGGTGGCGGTGCCGGACGTGTCATCCTGAGCTGTCCGGCACCGCTGCGCCCTCCCCGGCGGCACGTCACCTGCGCTTGCGTTTACCCCGTTTTCCGTCCCCGCCGGCGCGGTCACCGGCCGCTTCCTGGCCGTACCGCTCGGCCGCCCGCTGGCTCTTGCCGGCCACCACCACCTTTTGGTGCCATTCCCGCTGGTAGGCCCTCCGGGCTGCCGCGTCATGCCGGCGGTTCAGGGCCGCAAGCTCACGTTGGAGCTTGAGGTAGCTCTCCCACCGGCGCATTTCCAGGGTCCCGTCGGCGAGCGCGCCCTGGATAGCACAGCCGGGTTCCCGGTCGTGCGCACAGTCGGCGAAGCGGCACTGGCTGAACAGCTCCTCCAGGTCGCCGAACATCTCCCCCATCCCGTCGTCCGCGTCGAAGAGCCCGAACCCGCGTACTCCGGGGGTGTCCATGAGCACGGCTCCCCCGGGCAGCGGAACGAGCTCCCGGGACGTGGTGGTGTGCCTGCCCTTGCCGTCGCCCGCACGCACCGGCCCGACCTCCTGCACGCGGTGCCCCGCCAGGGCGTTGATCAGCGTGGACTTCCCGGCGCCGGAGGGCCCCAGCAGGACAAGCGTCGCGCCGGCCGGGACGTGTCCGAGCAGTTCATCAAGGCCATCGCCATGTTCCGCCGCCGTGGTGACCACATCAACACCGGCGGCCTGCAGGATGACCTTTCCGACGACGTCGTCCGCGATGTCGGCAAGATCGGCTTTGGTGATGATCACCAGCGGAGTGGCCCCCGAGTCCCACGCCGCCACGAGTGTCCGCTCCAGCCGGTTGTGGGTGAGCGGCCGGTCCACCGGGACCACGACCCCGACTACATCCACATTGGCGCCCAGGACCTGGGCTTCCGAGGATGCCTCAAAGGCCCGCTTGCGGCTCAGCGCCGATTGCCGCGGCAACACGCTGATGACGGCGGGTTCCCCCACGGCGTTGGCACCGAGCCAGACCCAGTCCCCGGTGGCGGGAACCTCGCCGTGGCTTGGATAAGGCAGATGCCAGTGCTCCGCCGCCCCCGCGACCAGGACCCTGTTCCGGTCGACGCGGACCACCCGCCCGGGGCTCTGGCCACCCGGCACGGGATGGGCCTCAAACAGCGCTGCCGTTGAGGCGGTGAAGCCGAACTGCACGGGACCGGCCAACGCAGGATGCCCGTGAGGTGAAGTTGAATTGTTGGTTGCTGAAAAATCTGCGGTCACCATGTGACCGGATGTTGTACTCAATGGAGAACCTCTGGTGAGGCCCCGTTGCATGGACTCCGCTGCTTGAGCCGGCCAGTGCGATTTCTGCGCGGCGATTCAGGCCCGGTGATTCAGGTGGATGCGGGTCAGGACATGCGATGGTCCGGGGCAGGATTAATGACTTTGCTGAGGCGCTTGGCGCGCAGGAATATTGCAGTCATCGTCTCCACCTCCCCTGGTTCACGGCCACGACTTCGATGTGGGGCCGTCCGCTTCACCGGCCCTAAGGGCCGGCGGCTTTTCAAGCGTAAGCCGTCCGGCCCCGGCTTGGCTAGGGGTCATGGGCGGGGCCACTGCCGGTAACCGGGCGTTCGGCCTAGAGTTGGTCTGTGACGAACCTTGAAGTGAGCCCCAGGGAAGAACTGTGCCCGCCCGGACAACCCGGAGGGTACGCCGGAAACGGCCCGTGCCTGCAGTTATGGCCGGCACGGGAGGTCCCGCTGGGAGGAGTCCGGGCCATGAACGTCCTGCGGACGCTTCCGCAACGTGGCCTCCCCACCGTCGGCGCCTGGTGCTTCCTGGACAGCTTTGGTCCGGACCGGGTGGCCATGTCCGTGCTGCCGCATCCGCACACCGGCCTGCAGACAGTGACCTGGCCGCTCACCGGCAACATCAGGCACCGCGACAGCGTGGGCAGCGACGTGATCGTGCGCCCGGGGGAGCTCAACATCATGACCGCGGGCCGCGGCGTCTCCCACTCCGAGTTCGCCGTGCTGCCGCACCATCAGCACGGTCAGCACGACGGCGGAGCGGAGCTTCCGCTGCAGCGGGGCCTTCAGCTGTGGGTCGCCCTGCCGGACGGAGAGCGCCACCGGGCCCCGGCATTCGAGCAGCACCGCGACCTTCCGGAAGTTGCCGGAACCGGCTTCACCGCAACGGTCATGGTGGGAAGCTTCGCTGGAACGACTTCACCAGCAACCATGTACTCGCAGATTGTCGGAGCAGACATCAGCTGCAGCGGCCCCGTCATGCTGCCTCTTGACCCGGAGTTTGAGCATGCGGTGCTGGTGCTCGACGGCGGCATTACCATCGACGGCCAGGACGTTCCGCCGGGTCCGCTGGGCTACCTCGGTACGGGCCGCCAACTGCTTGAACTGGACGCGCTTCCGGAGACGCGCTTCATCCTGCTCGGCGGGGAACCGTTCCAGGAAGAGCTCCTGATGTGGTGGAATTTCGTGGGCCGGACCCACGACGAGGTGGCAGAGGCGCGCCAGGACTGGGAAGCCCAGGCCGGCCTTCCGGACCCGGGCGCCGAGGCATCGCGCTTTGGCCTGGTCCGGGGCCACGGCCCGGACGCGGGAGCCGAGGCCGGGCGCATCCCTGCTCCGGCGCTGCCCGGCGTCCGGCTCCGCCCGCGCACGCGTTCCTGACGGCTAGCCCTGCTCGGCCACCAGCTGCAGGACGCCGAAGACGGGGTCCTGCTCCAGCACACGCACATCCGTCACGCCTTCGGCGGCAAGGCTGCGCCTGAAGGATTCCTGCAGAAGTGGCACGTTCATGCCGAGGCCGCCACCGAGGATCACCGGCCCCTTAATCCCCAGCTTCGTCAATGCCTGGGCGGTCAGGCCCGCCAGGTCCCGGCCCGCCTGCTCAACCAGCGCCCGGCTGGCTTCGTGACCCGCGTCCGCGGCCTCGACCACAAACCGGGCCTGCTGCGCCCAGAAGCGGCGCCCGGTCTCCGGCGAGTGGAACAGGGCAATGAGCTTGTTGGGGTCCTCGACGTTGCAGGACCGCAGCAGCGCCGTGGTGAGTTCGTCCGGCTCCAAACCCTGGTTCATCCGGCGGAGGCTGTGGCGGACAGCTTCGCGCCCCAGCCAATAGCCGCTGCCCTCGTCCCCGAGCAGGTAGCCCCAACCTCCCGCGCGGGCTTCTTCGCCCTCCGCGTTCTTGCCCCAGGCCGCGGAGCCGGTGCCGGCGATAACGGCCACGCCCGTGCTCGCCCCGCCGGCTGCCAGCAAGAGCCGGGAGTCGTGGACCACCGTGATCTTCGCTTCGGGCACATGCGGAGCGATCAGCGCCGCGAGCGCGGCTGCGTCCTCCTCCGTGTCAATTCCGCCGGCTCCGGCGTAGACCTGGGCCACCGTGCCCCCGCCGATCCGGCCAAAGAGCTCGGCCAGGCGCAGTGCCGCTTCCTCGCGGCTGACGTTTTGCACATTGGAGCTGCCGACGCTTTCATCGGCCACGGGCTGCCCGTTCTCGAAGCGGACACCGCGTGTTTTGGTGCCGCCGATGTCCAGGCCGATCACGGCGCCGGCCGGCAGACCCGCCTGCATAACGGGCGGCGCGGCGTGGGCCCCGCCGGTGGAAGGAACAGAATCCGTTGCCGGCAGGTTGTCAGAATTAGTCACGTGAACAGACTACTGAGTCGCTACAGGGAGCAGGGAATGACAGGCGCCATATTCGGTACAAGAATCATCGCGGCTCCCATGGCCGGGGGCACATCAACATCCCGGTTCGTGCAGGCCGTTCACCACGCCGGCGGCGTGGGTTTCCTTGCCGCGGGCTATAAGGGCGTGGCGGCCATGGAGGCCGAAATCCGCGAGGTCCGCTCCGCCGGTGCCCGGTTCGGCATGAACCTCTTCGTGCCCGACCGGGCCCAGCTGAACCCGCCGGCCCCGGTCCGGGCAGCCTTGGAGGACTACCGGCGGAGCCTTGAGCCGGACGCCCGGCGCTACGGGGTGTCGCTTCCCGAACTGCGGCTCGACGACGATGACGAGTGGCAGGGCAAGGTCGATGCCCTGCTGGCGGACCCGGTGGAGTTTGTCAGCTTCACTTTCGGGCTGCCGGAGCAGGACGAAGTGCGCGCGTTCAAGCGGGCCGGTTCCATGGTCATTGCCACCGTCACCAGCAAGGCCGAAGCCCTGCTGGCCGTGGAGCGGGGAGCCGACGTTGTGGCCGTCCAGCACGGGAGCGCAGGCGGACACAGCGGGGCTTTCCTGGCGCCCGGCAGCGCAGCCTCCCCCACCCACCGCACGACGGCGGAACTGGTCGCCGAGGTGCGGGCCGCCGTCGGCGTTCCCCTGGTTGCGGCCGGCGGGATCATGGATTCCGCGGGCCTTGACTCCGTGCTGGCCGCCGGCGCAACGGCAGCCCAGCTGGGCACGGCTTTTGTCCGCAGCGATGAAAGCGGCGCGAGGCAACTGCACAAGGACGCCCTCGCCAGCCCCGTTTTCACGGACACACGCCTGACGCGTGCCTTCACCGGCAGGCAGGCGCGGGCCCTGGGCAATTCCTTTGCCAGGGACCATGAGGATGCACCAGAGGGGTACCCGGCAATCCACCACCTCACCGCCCCGATACGCGCAGCGGCCGCCGCGGCCGGCGATGCGGAGCGGTTGAATCTCTGGGCGGGAACCGGGTGGCGGCAGGCGGCAGCGGGACCGGTCTCGGCCATCATGGCCGGGCTGCTGGCCGGGTCCAAACTTTCCTGATCCGCGGGGCGGCGTCAGCCTTCCGAACGTGACCGGACGAGTCCGGCCAGCAGCGCCGGCCCCTCGGTTACCACCAGCTCGCGGAACAGCCTGACCTGGTCCGGCTCGCCCTCGGGGCCGCCGCGGCGCTCCCGCCATGCGAGGCCGATTTCACGGAATGCCAGGTCTGATTCCAGCGGCACCTCCACCCAGCCCAGGTGGCCGGTGTGCGGTGTCACCGCCCGGCCGGGAGCCAGTCCGCCGGGTGGAAGGATGCTGACACCGAGCCCGGCGGACACGAGGCCGCGGACGGTGTGGGAATCCTGGCTTTCAAAGGCGATCCGCGGGCGGAGGCCCGCTTCGCGGAACAGCGCGTCCGTCAGCGAGCGCAGGCCGTATCCGGGTCCCATCGCCACAAACGGATCCTGCCTGATGTCCGCCATCCGTGCGCTCTTCCGGCCGGCCAGGCGATGTTCATGGTGCACCACCAGCCGCAGCGGTTCCCGGTACAGGGCGGCTATGCCGATGCTCCGGCCCGCCGGTGCGACGGGCGCAGTCAGGGCCAGGTCAGCGGTTCCCGCCGCGAGTTCGGCCAGGCACGCGTCCCGGGCACCCTGGCTGAGGTCGAAAGCGGTCTGCGGATGGCGGCTGCGGAAGACGCTGATCAGCAGCGGCAGCGTCGCCTCGCCAAAGGTGTGCTGGAACGCCACGGCGATCCTCCCGCGCACCACCTCGGATTCGTGCCGCACCAAATCCAGCCCCGTCCGGAACTCGTTGAGCGCCGAGTCAACGTACGGCAGCAGCGCCTTGGCCGCCGGAGTCAGCCGGACTCCCCTGCCGTCACGGATCAGCAGGTCAGTGCCCACGACGGCGCTGGCGCGGGCGAGCGCCCGGCTGACAGTGGACTGGGGTATGCCCAGCAATTCCGCTGTTTCCGTTACGTGCTGCGTCCGCCCGAGCTCGGACAGGACGGGAAGCAAGGGCAGCAGCTGCACCAGCTGTTTGTGATCGATGTCCATCGGGCCTCCCGAAGATTGATCCGATACAGACATTTATTCTATGTAAATCATGCATTGGAAGCATACCTTTCGTCCGTCTACGCTGGCTTCATGCCCCTGCTGTCAACGCACAATCCGCCGAAACCCGAGCCGTGGGACGGCCATCCGAAGGGCTCGGCGGCGTACGGAAGGCTTCTGGCGGGGCTGGCGTTCGCCGGGGTGGCAACGTTCGCCCAGCTCTACTCCACCCAGGCCGTACTGCCCATCATGGCAACCGACCTGCAGATCACGGCGGCCGAAGCTGCCCTCACCATCTCCCTCGCGACGGTGGGACTCGCCGTCACAGTCATCCCGTGGTCCTTCCTGGCAGACAGGATCGGCCGGGTCAGGGCCATGACCCTGGGCATCCTGGCTGCGACCGTCCTGGGCCTTCTGGCGCCCCTGGCCGCCACTTTTCCCATCCTCCTGGGCCTCAGGCTGCTCGAGGGCATGGCGCTGGGCGGGATTCCGGCGATCGCCATTGCCTACCTGAACGAGGAGGTCCACAAGGCGCACGCCGCGCTGGCCGCAGGGACCTATGTCGCGGGCACCACCCTGGGCGGGCTCGCGGGGCGGCTTGTTGCCGGTCCTGTGGGGGAACTATGGGGATGGCGGGCGGCAACATTGGCCGTTTCGCTGCTTGCCGCCGTTGCCGCCGTCCTTTTCCTGCTCCTGGTGCCCAAGGCCCGCGGCTTCACCCCCGCACGGGCCAGCGGATTGCGCGGAGGCGCGAGGACTCTGGCAGGCCATCTCCGCAATCCCCGCCTTCTGGCCCTCTATGTGCAGGCGTTCCTGCTCATGGGCGGTTTCGTGGCCGTCTACAACTACCTCGGATTCCGCCTCTCCGGGGATCCGTTCGGACTTCCAGCCACCCTGATCAGCCTCATCTTCGTGGCCTACCTGTCCGGGACCGTGACCTCCCGGCTGGCCGCCGGACTTACGCTGAAGTTTGGGCGGCGGACCATCCTGCTGGCCGGCATCGTGCTGATGGTCCTGGGCCTCGTGCTGACCCTGACGCAGTTGCTGGTGCTGATCCTGGCCGGGCTGCTGGTCTTCACCGGCGGCTTCTTTGCGGCGCACAGCATCGGGGCCGGCTGGACCGGAGGAATCGCCACGACGGGCAGGGCGCAGGCCGCCTCCCTGTACAACCTCGCCTACTACCTGGGCTCCAGCGTCATCGGGTGGGCCGGCGGCCTGGTCTTCCAGTCGTTCGGGTGGACGGCGCTTGCCCTGGCGGTCATCGGGCTGGGATGCACGACGGCGGTGATCACCGCCGTCGTGCATCCCGCGTCGGGTGACGGGCAAACGAAACGTGCCGGCCAAACGCTGCCAGCCTGAGCGGTCCAGCTAGCGGGTTCCCTCGATTGCCTGCACCAGGTCCGCCACGATGTCTGCGGCGTCTTCCAATCCGACAGACAGCCTCAGCAGCCGGGCATGGGGCTTTGCCTCGGCGGCGACGGGTCGGTGGGTCAGCCCCGCCGGGTGCTGGATGAGAGTGTCGATGCCGCCGAGGGAAACGGCGTGCGTGATCATCCTGACCTCGGCCGGAATCCTCTCGGCGTGCTCCGCACTGGACAGTTCAAAGGCCATCAGCGAACCGGGGCCGGACATCTGGGTGCCCACCAGCCCCAGCGGATCGCACTCCGGGAGCCCCGGGTAGTGGACAGCCTTCACCAGCCCGTGGCCGGCGAGCGCGGCGGCGACCTTGTGCGCTGTTGCCTGCTGCGCCCGGACGCGCACCGGGAGCGTGGCCAGTCCGCGGTGGAGCAGGTAGGCCGGCCACGGTGTCAGGATGCCGCCGGTCACGGCACGGACCTGGCGGAGCCTGGTGGCCCACTCCGGTGACGTGGCCACCACCCCGCCCATGGCGTCCCCGTGGCCGCCGAGGAACTTGGTGGCGCTGTGCAGCACCAGCGTGGCGCCATGGCTGAGCGGCTGCTGGAGCACGGGGCTGGCGAACGTGTTGTCGACCAGGAGCGGGACGCCGTCGGCGTCGGCGGCCAGCCGTGTGATGTCCACGAGCTCCAGGCTTGGGTTGGCGGGTGTCTCCACAATCACCAGTCCGGTATCCGGACGCAGCGCGGCGCGAACGCCATCCGGCGTCGTAAAGGTCACCTCGGTGCCCAGTACGCCCGAGGCGAGGACATGGTCGCTCCCGCCGTACAGCGGACGGACCGCCACCACATGCTTCTTGCCGGCCGCCACCGTTGCGAGCAGCACCGCCGAAAGGGCTGCCATGCCGGTGGCGAACGCGACGGCCTCGGGCGCGCCCTCCAGGACGGCCACACCTTGCTCGAAGCGGGCAACGGTGGGGTTCCACAAGCGCTGGTAGACGGTGCTCTGGCCTTCCAGATGCACCCCGCCGGTGGCCATTTGTTCGTAGGCCTGGCCGCCGTCGTGCACTGACGGAAGCGGCGCCGTGGTGGACAGGTCAATCGGCACGGCATGGACACCCTGCTCGGTGAGGCCGCTCCGGCCTGCGTGGACAGCCAGTGAATCGAGAGATAGCACGGAACTCCTTTGAATTATTCGCCATTGAATCCGGCAAGTATCTGGCAATAATTCGGAGTTTCACAGGCCGTACGAATGGAACTGTCGGAAAGTGGAGTTTATGATGAACTCATAACACTTTGAGGAGGCCCTGTGAGCAGCGGTGCGAAGAATATTCGGCTCGGAGCGGGAACCGAACCGCTGGACGCCATCGATGAGCGGCTGCTGGCCGCCCTGGTGGAAGACGCCAGGATTTCGAACAAGCAGTTGGCCGAGCTCGTGGGCATAGCTCCGTCCACCGCACTGATGCGTACCCGGGCACTGTCCGAACGCGGGATCATCCAGGGGTTCGAGGCGAAACTGAGCCTGTCCGCCATCGGCCGTTCGGTCCAGGCACTCATCGCGGTCAGGCTCCGTGCCCACGACCGCGAACAGATCGACCGGTTTACGTCGCGGGTACCCAGGCTTCCGGCTGTGCTTTCCACTTTCCACACGTCCGGCTCGGTGGATTACCTGCTGCACATCGCCGTGGCGACCACCGAGGACCTGCGCGACTGGGTCCTGGACAACCTGGCAACTGATCCCGTGGTGGGCCACACCGAGACCACGCTGGTGTTCGACCACATCCAGGGCAACCACGGGCCGCTGCCCGACTGAGTTTCCTGGGTGCCGCTAACCCCTAGTGCCAGATGTAGAGCCCGGAATGCGCGGCGCCCATAATGTCGGTCCGCAGCACGTCCAACTGCTCGCGGCGAAGCGTTGCGGCGCGTTCACGTTGGGCCCAGTCGGAGAGAATGACACGCCGGCGTTCGGCCCAACGGACCAGGGCGGAGCCCAGTCCTGCCGCAGCCGACTCGACGACGGTCGGGCGGCGGTAAGGGCTGCAGGCTGCCGAACCGGTGGCGGAGACTGTGCTCATGGCACTTTCCTTTCAGGACTTCCTGGTTGTGCGTTCTCTGGTGCGTTCCGCGATGTGCGGCCCCGGCCGCCCGCCGAAGCGGGAACGCCAAGGATGGGGAAGGCGTTCAGGTGGATCTGCACCGGGCGGGCGCCTTCCTGCTCGCCTTCGCTCCTGATATCCTCCAACAGGCGGTGGCCGTAGGCCTCCAGGGCGTGCGTGTACCTCGCCAACTGGTCCGCAGTCAGGCGTGCATTCGCAGTGCTGATGAGGGCCGCATGGAGCCATTCGGCGTCAAGGCTTTCGCTGCCGTGTGCCATAAAGTCCGCCAGCACGGCCTGCCTGCTGTGTTCAAACTCGCGGGTGACCAGCCGCGAGGCTTCCTCCGTAGCCGGCGACGTTGCCAGCTCAGGGGACGTGATCTGGATGGCGCCGCGGGGGCGTTCCCACCAGCGCTCCCGCGCGGTGCCCTTGCCTTCCACTTCCCTGACAAAGTCGTGCTTGGCCAGCTGGCGAAGGTGGTAGCTCGTGGAACCGCTGGACTCGTTGAGCAGTTCGCCCAGGCTGCAGGCCGTCTGCGCCCCGTAGCGCGAGAGCATCTCGAGGATCTGCACGCGCAGCGGGTGCGCAAGCGCTTTCAGCGACACGGTGTCCACCCGGCGGACAGGGAACGGCTGGTCCTCCCCCGCCGTGAGGCCGGCGTCAGCTGAACCGGCTGCCGCGGCGCGGCCCGCTTCGGCGGCGTGGGCTGCCTCCGCGGCGCGGCCTACTTCGGCGGCGTGGGCTGTTTCGGCGGCGTGGGCTGTGGGTGACGCCGTCTCCCGTGAACTGTTCATACCTCAAAAATACTCTTGCAAAGAAACCTTTGCAAGCATTTCTTTGCAACACTTTGTTTGCAACAGTTTCTTTGCACGCCGACAGCTGCTGAGGCCCCGGAGGGCTCCGGGAGCGCGCTAAGTCCGGCTCGGCTCCCGGTCCTCGGCCTTGCTCCGGACTACTCCGCTCAGGCCGGCCGGCGGACGGCGGCAGCCAGCGTCACGGCGGCCAGGGCGAACGCCAGGAGTGCGCACAGCACCACAAAGCCGGCTACCGCCGCCTGCAGGCCGTATGCCGCCGTTGCCATGCCCAGGCCGACTACGGGGAGGGCACTGCCGAGGTAGGTGATCACGTAGACCGTGCTGATGATTTGCGCGTGCCTCGAGGCCTCCACTTTTCCTGCCACGTCGTTGAACACGGTCCGGAAGGACACCCCCTGGCCCACGCCCGCGGCCAAGCTTGCCGCGATCAGCAGCCACGGACTGCTCCATGCTGCGGCCGCGGCAATCAGGAGCACCGACACTCCAAGTACGGCCAGGCCGGCCGGCACCACGAACTTCCCGCGGACTGCAAGCAGCTGGCTAAGGGCCGAAGCGCCGAGCGTCAATCCGGCGAGCACGCCGATAAGAGGGCGGGAATCGGCGTCGACGATCTGGGCAAAGTAGCCGGGAGCGAGCGAAAGGCAGAAGCCAAAAACGGTGAAGCTGAGGAATCCGACGGCCGAGGCAAGCCAGAAGGCGCCGCGGGCCTCGCTCGAAACGGACGGACGGCGCGGTGCCAGCACCTTGAGCGGCTGCGGGCCCGCGACGGACGTGATGGCCGGCCGCGCCTTGAGCAGGTATAGCGGGACGAGCATGGCGATAAGGACCAGCGAGTGAAGGTAGTACGGCGTGGACGTTGGCCCCGGCAGGAGGGACAGGATTCCGCCAATGGCCGGACCGGCGGCCACTCCCCCGGCGGATGCCAGCAGGGTGAACCGTGAGGCCCAGTCGGGACGGGCGGGCAGAAGTTCGCGCAACGCGGCGGAACTGGCCCCGGTGGCCAGCGCCACGGCGATGCCCTGGAGGGCGCGTCCGGCGGAAAGCATCGCCAGACTGTGGGCGTTGGCGAACACCAGGCCGCCCGCCAGTCCCACGACGACGGCCAGGAGCAGTGCCGCCCGGCGGCCGATGTGATCGGACCAGTGCCCGGCAAGCATCAGCGTGGACACGAGGGCAAGCACATACACCGAGAACGCCACCGTGATGCCGAATGACCCGATGCCAAGATTCGCCTGAAGCAGCGGGTACAGCGGGGTTGCGAGGTTCGCGCCGACGAGCAGCGTGAAGATCACAACGCCCGCCATAACGAGCCGTGCCGTGGTGGAAGCGTCCCATGCCCAGCCTCCGGCGGTGGCCGGACGCATGCGGAGTTCGCTGAAGACAGTCATGTGCGTGCCTTTGCGTGCAGTGCCGGCCTGACCGTTCCTTGTGGGAACAGACGCGGTCCGGGCGAAACATTGATACCTACAGAATGGGACATATCTGATCCTGAATACCAAAATTCATGCCAAAATTGATCAAAACAGTCAATGGTGCCTGGTGATGATGAACCGGAGTGATGATTTGAACAGCCTGGACAGTACGGACCTGAAGATCCTGCTGGAACTGATCCGCGATCCGCGGGTCCAGATCGGCGAGCTCAGCGACTCGCTGGGCATCGCCCGCAACACGGCCCAGTCCCGGATCCGCCGGATGCTGCGCTCCGGCCTGCTGCACGACGGCGGACGGGAGATCGACCTCGAGGCGGTGGGGTACGACGTCGTCGCCTTCGTGACGATCGAAGTCAGCCACCGGGAGCTCGATGGCGTGGTGGGCGCCTTGCGCCTTATTCCGCAGGTCCTGGAAGTCCACGAGATTTCCGGGCGGGGCGACGTCTGGTGCCGAGTGGTGGCCACGGATACCCATAACC
Organism: Arthrobacter sp. Y81; assembly: GCF_002929335.1. Taxonomy (GTDB): domain Bacteria; phylum Actinomycetota; class Actinomycetes; order Actinomycetales; family Micrococcaceae; genus Arthrobacter. The sequence continues at coordinate 279,816 of NZ_PJIL01000001.1, read as the reverse complement.
TGCAGACGGCGCTGCGCTCGATCCTCAGGATCAAGGGCGTGATCCGCACGGAGACTGTCCTCGCGCTGCACACGCACATCCCCTACCGCACGGAACCGCTCATCAGCAGGCTCGCCCAGAGCGCCGCGCCCGCCATGCGCGCCAAGTCACTGGGATAATGGCGCGTGACCATCATCGACAACGCCGTATACGTGGACGGCTACCGGACGGCTGAGCCGCACAACCTCGAACAGACCTTTGAGACCATTGCAGACCATGGCGGCATGGCCTGGATCGGCCTGTACCGGCCCAGCGAGGCCGAAATGTCCGCGGTGGCCCAGGAGTTCGGACTCCATCTGCTCGCCGTGGAGGATGCCATCTCGGCCCACCAGCGTCCCAAGCTGGAACGCTATGACGACGTCCTCTTCACCGTGCTCCGTCCTGCCCGCTACCTCGACGAAACGGAAACGGTCGAGTTCGGCGAGCTGCACGTCTTCACGGGCAAGAACTTCGTGATCACGGTCCGGCATGCGGAGACAGCCGGTGTGGCCCAGGTGCGGCAGCGGCTGGAGGGCCGGCCCGAACTCCTGTGCCACGGGCCGGAAGCGGTGCTCTACGCCCTGATGGACCAGGTGGTGGACGACTACGTTCCCGTTGTTGCCGGACTGGAGAACGACATCGATGAAATCGAGGATCAGCTGTTCAGCGGGGATTCCTCGGTCTCCCGCCGCATCTACGAACTGGCCCGCGAAGTGATCCAGTTCCAGCGGGCCATCCATCCGCTGCCGGGGATGATGCAGCTGCTCAGGCGCGGGTTCGACAAATACGAAGTGAACACGGAGCTGCAGCACCACCTCCGCGACGTCGAGGACCACGTGGAGCGGCTGATCTCCCGCGCGGACACCTTCCGCGACATCCTCCAGAACGCGCTCACCCTGGACGGCACCCTGACTGCCAACCGGCAAAATGAGGCGAGCGCCAGGCAGAACGAGCAGGTCAAGAAGATCTCGTCATGGGCTGCCATCTTCTTCGCGCCGTCCTTTGTGGCCGGCGTTTACGGCATGAACTTCGACCATATGCCCGAACTGCACTGGACGCTCGGCTATCCGCTTGCGATTGCCATGATGGCCGGTACGGCGGCGCTGATGTACGCCATTTTCAAACGGAAGGGCTGGCTCTAGGAGCCTGCGCCATGACCGAACCACTGTCCGGCGGCCCGCAGTCCGCCTTCCGGCCGGGGCGGATCATCATCCCCGGCACGGCCCGGCAGCTGGGCACGTTCGGATTGTTCGTCCCTGCACCCGGCCAGCGCCGCACGCTGGAAGTGGCCGGCAAGCCGCTGGCGGTGAAAAGCGCCGAAGGTGACCTCTTGTGGATCGGCTTCCCGGAACTCAGGGGGGCGGCCGCCGGGGATATGGCTTCGCTGGCCGCCCGGTTTGGGCAGTGGGTGGTGGACGGCATCCCGGCACCGGCCGGTCCCGTTGCCGGTTCGCCGGAGTGGCAGAAGTTCCTGGACATTGTGGACCGGTTGTTTGCTGCGGACGTCACCCTGTTCCTGATCGGCGCGGCGCTGCCGGAGTTCGGCGCTGACAGCCCGTTGTCCCTGCTGCTCCGCGTGGAATCGGACGAGGAACTCCCGGCCGGGCAGTCGTCCGGGAGCTAGGCCGTGCCGGGCTGTACCAATGTCACGGTGCCGGCGTCGCCGTCGACCTCTATCTGCTGGCCGCTCGCGATCCGGCGGGTCGCCACCCCGGTGCCGAGCACCGCGGGGATGCCGTACTCCCTGGCCACGATGGAGCTGTGGCTCAACGGGCCGCCCACATCCGTGACCACGGCCGAGGCCATGGCGAACAGCGGGGTCCACGCCGGAGTGGTGATGCGGGCCACCAGCACCTCCCCCGGCTGCATCCGGGCGAAGTCTTCGGGGCCGGCCAGCACCCTGGCCGGAGCGCTGACCCGGCCCTGGCTGGCACCCACACCCTTGATCGTGTTCCCCTGCTGGTCCTGGGACCCCTCCGGCATCATCCCGGCCAGGGACCGCTGCAGCCACCGGATTTCGGGCAGCATCTGCGGGGCTGCGGCCTGGCGCTGGCCCCGCCAGCGCATCCGGCGTTCCCCGACCGCCTCCGCCAGCACCGGCCGCTGAGCGCCGGTAATGGCCGCCGGCCCGCTGGGGCCGGCAAGGCCGAATCCGACGGCGCTGCTGGCTTCCTGGTATCGGAGCCAGAACACGTCATCAGGTTCCGCAATGAGTCCGGCAGCGACCAGCCGCCGTCCCAGTTCACGCAGCATCCGCCGCATCAGCGGCCAGCCGAGTCCGACGTCGGCGAGCGCATCCTCGCGGATCGGTGCCGACCCCTGCGCCCACCGGAGCAGCCGTACGAAAGCGGCCCGGCGCGCAGGGTGCAGACGGGCCAGTATCCGACCCGTGCTGTCCTCGCGGCGGGCGGCCGCGAGCTCCCGTCTCCGGTGCGGATCGTTGCCCTGGCCGCGGAGGTAGAACTTCAGCGTATCCAGCAGCGGGGAGGGGTCATCGGCCGGCACGGGATTGATGAAATCCAGGTTATAGACCGTGTGGCCGAAGCGGTCCAGGTGGAGCTGGAACCGGTGTTCCCACTGCTCCCAGAGTCCTGCGTCCATCCCGGCCGGACGTGTCCCTGACAGTTGCGCCGTGGCCAGGGACTTTGTTGGCGTTCCCAGGACGGCGTCTGCGAGCCCGGGGACTCCACGGGACCACCCGGCGAGGTCGAAGAGGGCCGTCTCAGCCCGGATGGGTTCGCTCTCGTAGCCGAGCAGGAACGTCTGGGCCGGTGGATCCGCGTCCCGCCGAACGAACGATTCGTAGAACTTCTGGAAGGCGAGTTCGCTGGACGACGCGATGGGAATGATGGACTGGACGGCCGTGTAGTACACCGTCCCGGCATCAAGCAGCGCTGACACGCCCTCCAGCAGCTCCTGCCCGGTGAGCTCCGTGACGGGCTTGGCCGACCAGGATTCCACCACGTGCACGTAGCGCGGATGGGAATAGTCCCGCCAGCCCGGGATTCCCATGTGGGCTTCCCCCCGGATCAGGGCGCGGACGGCGGCCGGCATCTTGCCCATCAGCCGCCACAACCCGGACGTGCGGTAGTAGTAATAGGCGTAGCCGTTGATGGCGGGCAGCCCCAGATCGCCGTCCCGGAGGCTGCTCTTGCCAAACGCTTCGTCCAGCAAGGCATTCAGCGACCGCGACACTGAGCCGTCAATCAGGTCCGCGAACAACGGCGAAAGCGGATCGGGAAGCTGTTCGACGATGCTCGCGCGGAAGTAGAGCCCCTTCGGGTAGGGCACGCTCCAGTCAGTCGGCGTTTCACCCGCAGGCTCGGGCAGCGCCGTGATGGGCCTGGATTGCAGAATGAAGAATTCGCCGTCCGAGCGTGCCCACTCAATGTCCTGCGGGGAGCCGAGGTGCTGTGCGATGCGTGTTGCGTACCCGGCCAGTGCGAAGGCCCCGGCGTCGTCCAGAACGGGCTGAAGACGGCGGGACGCCGGTACCGGTTCCTCGCGAGTACCCCGGTCCGCATAGACCGTCATGGTTTCCTTGTCGGCCGTCCGCCGGGACACCACACGGCCTGTCGGGGCGTCGACGACGATGTCATCGGTGGACACGGCGCCGCTGACCACGGATTCGCCCAGGCCCCAGGCAGCGCCGATCACAATCTGGTCGCGGCGGCCCGTGGCAGGGTTGGCAGTGAACAGGACTCCGGCGGCGTCGGCAGCCACCATTTGCTGGACCACGACGGCCAGCCGGACGTCCTCCGGCCGGATGCCCTCCCGGGCACGGTAGGCCATCGCGCGGGCGGTCCAGAGGGACGCCCAGCAGCTGATGACCGCCTCGATGAGGGCATCGCTGCCGCGCACGTTGAGGTACGTATCCTGCTGGCCCGCGAAACTGGCCGAGGCGAGGTCCTCGGCCGTGGCGGAGGACCGGACGGCCACAGCGGCTTCGCCGCCCTCGCCGGCCCCCAGCTGGTGGTAGGCGTCGCGGAGCTCCTCCGCTATCGCCGCCGGCATCACGCCGCCGGCGAAGAGCCCGCGGATGCGCCCGGAGGCCTCCTCGTATTCCCGGGTTGTGGCGGAAAGAGGCAAGGCGGCTTCCGCCTGAATGTGCTTGGTCAGCCCGTTGTCCCGGACGTACAGCTCGTAGGCGGCTGTGTTCAGCAGGAATCCCCTGGGCACCGGCAGGCCCGCTCGAACGAGTTCGCCCAGTCCGGCACCCTTGCCGCCCGCCACCGCGACGTCGTCGCGGCCGACCACGCTGAAATCATTGATGTAGCCCATGAGCGAGCGGCCTCCTGTCCGGCCGGGGCTGCCCTGTTGCCCCGGATTCACAACATCTTGGCACGAGCGGTGGCATCAGGCCATGGCAGGCAATGCCGATGTTGGTCCTGGTCCGGGGTCTTCCCCTGCCCGGCCCCAGTCCCTAGTGTGGGTCCCATGGCTGATGCTTTTTCCTCCCTCGTGGAGACGTTCAGGAACGTGGGTGTATCGAGGGCTTACGGGGCTCCCGTGCAGATCGGCGGCGAGGAACTGGTTCCCGTGGCGCTGGTGTCCTTCGGTTTCGGCGGCGGCGGTGACGCCGGGTCCGACGGCACAGCCGGGGCCGCGGAGGGCGGCGGCGGCGGGGGCTTCGTGCTCCCGCTGGGCGTCTACACCAGGAACGGGCAGGGCCGGGTGGTGTTCCGGGCAAACACGCTTATGGTCCTGGCGGGATTGGTCCCGGTGGTGTGTGCGGTGGGGATGTCCATCCGGGGGGTACTCAAGACCGTCAGCGCAAACCGGCGGTAGCCTTGATCCAGTCCAGCTCGTAGGGTACCGAAGCCGACAGGTTCAGGTAGGCGGGGGCCGGCGGCAGTTCAAGGGCGTTCGTAACCCCAACCAGCTTCTGCTCCCCGTGATCGGACCAGATGACGGGTCCGCCGCTGTCGCCGCGGTTCGCTGACGTGTCCGGCGAGTACGTGCAGAACTGCCAGGGTCCGGCGATGTCCGGGCATGCCTCCGCGGGGACCGTGGTGAGTTGGGTTTCCATAAGCCGGCGTGCAGCGTCGCAGGGTTCCGCCGCGATGAATGGATCCCCGGTGCAGCCGTAACCCGCCACCGTGACCTCAGCCCCGACCGGCGCGGGTGTGGATGCCAATTCGATGGCCGGCTCGGAAACGGCCGACTGCAGGAAGAGCAGCGCAATGTCGTCCTTGATCAGTGCCGGATCGTAGTGCGGCATGGGCACGGCCCTTGCAACCCCGACGGTGTACTGGTTGCGTTTTTCGCCATAGTGGAACGTCACGTCGATGGCGGAGGGGCTGCGACCGTTGTTCCGGATGCAGTGTGCCGCCGTGACGACAGTGTCGTCATTGATCAGGGACCCGGTGCAGGATGCAATGCCTTCCGGATAGGCAAGCTGCACCCTGACCGCCCACGCGTAGTCGTCCGAATCCGCCGCCCTGCCGCCTTTGAACACCGCAAAGGCGGGCGTGGCCGTTGCGGCCGTGAGGGCCGCGGTGATGATCGCCGACAGCAGCTGCGTCACGAGCCGCCGGCGCCGGCGTCCGGGGCGTGCCGGGATCGTGCCGCCGTTGCGGGGCTGGGTCTGCGTGAGGTTGCCGTTGCGCATGAGGTTTGCTCCTCATCATTGCCTGGAGGTATATCGCGGATGTGGTGAAGGAACCAACACGAACCTCAGGTTCCCGGAGATCACACATCTGCCCCCAGTCGCAGCACCATTACTCTGCCCCTCCCTTCAGGCAGGCGTCAAGGGTATGAGGACCCGGGCGGGCAGTCTGCCACCCAGGGACGCTTACGCGGCGCGCACCTCGACCTCGCCGGGCAGCCCCGCGTCAGCACCGAACACGAGGTAGCGGTTGGCGATCTTCTCGCTGAAGAACCGGTCGTGGCTGACCACCACGACGGCTCCGGGGAAATGCAGGAGCGCCCGCTCCATGACCTGGGTGCTGGACAGGTCCAGGTGGTTGGTGGGCTCATCCAGCAGCAGGACCGAGGCGCCGGACAGCAGGCACTGGGCCATGGCGACGCGTGCCTTTTGCCCGCCGGAGAGGTTTCCGATTTTCTGTTTGAGGTCCGCCTCGGAGAACTGGAACATCGCCAGGAACCGGTTGACTGATTTCTTCGTGGCGCTGAAGGCCAGGCTGTCCGGCAGCGCGTTGACTGCATGCGAAACAGTGTCGGCGTCGTCGAGTTCCTCGAGCATCCGGTTGTAGGACACGAAGCCGGGTCCCTTGGCCCAGGAGACGACGCCGGTGTCCGCCTGTTCCTCGCCGGTCAGCACCTTCAGGAGGGTTGACTTGCCGCTGCCGTTGGAGCCCAGGACCACGATCCGGTTGCCGCGCCTGATCTCGAAGCCAAGGCCGGAGAAGAGCGCCTTGTCGCCGTAGGACTTGCCCAGCCCTTCCACGCGGCAGAGGACGTCCTTGACGTGCAGACCACCGTAGATCTCGGTGACGATCTGGTCCACGGGACGGGGTGTGCGGGACTTCTTGATTTTTGCCAGCTGGTTGCCCAGCCCGCGGCTGGCCGCCTTGGCAGCCTCGCGGCGGTCGGCGATGCCCTCAGCCTCGAACGCCAGCAGCTCGGACTCGTGCACAAACTGCTGCTCGAGGGTTTTGAGGCGGAACTGCTTTTGCACAATGTATTCGCCGAAGTTGCCCGGGTACTCGTGCAGGTGGAAGTTTTCCACTTCGATGATCCGGGTGACCACGGCGTCGAGGAACTTCCGGTCGTGCGAGACGATGATCGCCGCGCCCTTGAAATCCCGGAACCAGCCCTCGAGCCATTCGACGCCGGCCACGTCCAGGAAGTTGGTGGGCTCGTCCAACAGCAGGACATCGGGATCCTCCAGGAGGATTTTCGCCAGGGCCGCACGGTTGCGCCAGCCGCCGGACAACTCGTCGATGGCGCAGAGCCGGTGGGCGTCACTGAACCCCAGCGTCGTCAGGACCTTGTCGATGCGCCGCGGGTAGTCCCAGCCGTCCAGGCGGTCCATATCCTCGAACAGTTCGGCCTGGCGGGAGATCAGCCGGTCGAGTTCTGCTGCGGCGGGATCCCCGGCGATGGCCGCATCGATGGATGCCAGTTCGGCTTCGACGGCCTTGATCTCCACGAACAGCCCGTCCAGGACGTCGGTAATGGTTGACTCCCCGTTCAGTTCGGAGAACTGAGAAAAGTAGCCCACCGTGGTTCCCTGTTCCACGGTGACGGTTCCGGACTCCGGCGTGATCCGGTCAAGGATCAGCTGGAGCATGGTGGTCTTGCCGGAACCGTTCTTGCCGATGAGCCCCACCCTGTCACCCGGTTCCAGGCGGAAGTACGCCTCGCGCAGGATCTGGGTGCTATCGAATCGCACGCTGACGTCGTGCAGCCGGATAAGGCTCATTGCTGTCCTCTCGAGGGGGTGGTGCGTGGGCGCGCAGTACCGGCCCGGGAAACAGAAAGCTCCCTCACCCAGCACTGGCGCCGGATGAGGGAGCTTACTCTGTGGAGCTAAGGGGATTCGAACCCCTGACCTCTTCGATGCGAACGAAGCGCTCTACCAACTGAGCTATAGCCCCCGGGCCGCCGCTATTCCTTGGGATGTTCCCCAGAAACAGGCAACCGGTGTCCCTAGGCTACAAACTATCTGCGTGCTTCGCCAGCCAGCTACCGAATGTCTCGCTTCCGTAGCGCTGCTCCGGGACCAGGTTCCGGCCCTCCCGCAGGAATTTGCCCATGGTGATGACTTCCGGTCCACCCATGGTCTGGAGCCTGTGGAGTTCCTGCGAGGGCTCCTCGAGGGCTGCTTCGAGCAGTGCCGCCGCCACATCAGCCGGCGCGATGGTTTGGAACCGGGCGCCCTTGATCACCGGGATGAACCCTACTTTGGCGCCGGCAGCGAACAGTTGCACCGGGAGGCTGTGAAACTGCGTCGTGCGCACGGTGACAGTCTCCAGGAGCGACCCCGCATAGACATCCTCCTTGTCCGCCTTGGACCGGTAGAACCGCAGAGGCACCTGGTCACAATTGATGATGGAAAGCAGGACGGCCTTGCGGACACCGGCGGCGTGCGCCGCCCGGAGGAATCGGGCGCCGCCGTCGGCAAAGTTCCTGAGGGCCCTGCCGGACTTGCCTTCCAGGCAATCAATCACGACGGCGGCACCGGCCAGCGCGGCCGATAGCCCGTTCCCGGTGGTGACGTCTGCCCGGAAGTAGGTGGCGCCGTCGTTATCCACTGAACTGACGGAAGCCGGCGGGTGACGGCTGATAACGGAAACCTCGTGGCCCAGCGTCAGCGCTTGGCGGACCACCTCGCGGCCAACCTGTCCGGTGCCGCCGGCAACGCAGATGTGAGTCATGCTCCGGGGCTAAAGTTCACACTCAGGCGCGGCGGCGCTGCAGGACGTCGTCCAGGTTGCTCAAGGCACTCTGCGCCTTGGTGAGGGGCTTGGCAGAGGCCGCGCCGGCTGCCGGAGCTGCCGCCGGACCTTGCTTGAGGGACGGCTTCCCGGCGGCCTTGGGGGCCTCGGGCAGGTCAAGCGGCTCAGGGGCTGCCCGTTCGGCTTTGGCGGCTTCGACGTAGGTGGGCTTGGGAACGTCAACCGGCTCCCAGCTGGATTCAGTGCTGACAGCAGATCCCGGTGCAGTGGCGGTCCGCAGGGCGGTATCGCCCGAGGCCTTGGCCTCGGCGAGGGCAGCCTCACGCAGTTCCTGGGCCGTCAGCGGCTTTACTTTGGGCTTGTTGCCCGCCTCAGCGTCGAAAAGCTGGCTTTCCGGGGCGTCCACGGCCGGTTCCCGGGTGGGACGCGGGACAGCAGCGCGCATCTGGCGCTCCGGGGCAGTCATGGCCGCACGGAAGGCCGCATTCATCCTGACGCGCCGGTCCCGCACCGCCAACCGCCGAAGCGACGCCACAGCCACGACAGCCGTCAGCAGGGACACGACAGGCAGCCACGGCCCCCCAATCCCGAACATGAGGAGGACACCCGACACGATCCCGGTCAGCAGGGACACGAGCGCCATGAGCGCGATCGCACATCGTCCGTAACGGATCCTAAGTACACCCGGACGCGCCTTCGCCGGCCCCGGGCCGGCGGCGGGGGTCAGGGATCCCTGGGCGGATCCGGTGGCCTGCTTGGTTTCCATTGATTTCTCCTGCTGGGCGGCCATTTTCATGACGTTTCCGGCTTGGGGGGTTGCGGGTTCAGCGAAGTTGAGTTCGGGCATCAGCTCGACGGCGGGCTGCAGCTGATGCCGGCGGTTCCGGAGTACGTACGGGGCCACCCAAACAATCCAGAGCACGACAGCGACCACAAGGATCACTGAGCTGCTAAGGGGGAAGTCCACAATCAAAACCGTATGAGCATTTCGCCCCCCGCACTCGCATTACCTCCGGTGTGTCGCGGGGCAGGTGGCAAATCAATGGATTTATGACGAAGGACACTGCAGCCGACCGTCAGGGCAGCCGCAGGAAGGGCAGCAGGAGCGCGTCAGGACTGGCGGCAAAAAGGGGTCAGGACGGGCGGTTTCTCAACCATCTGGCCAGCAGCCCTTCAGGGATCTCCTCGGCGGTGAGGGCGAAGGACCTGTGGTCTGCCCATTCCCCGTTGATGTGCAGAAACCGTGGCCGGTAGCCTTCGTCACGGAAACCAAGTTTTTCCACCACCCTGAGGCTGGGCGCATTTTCGGGCCGGATGTTGATTTCCATCCGGTGCAGCCCGAGCGTGCCGAAGCAGTGATCGGTAACCATGGCCACAGCCGTGGGCGCAATCCCCCGGCCGGCACACGTTCTGTCCACCCAGTAGCCCAGCGTTGCCATCATCGCCGAGCCCCAGATGATGGAGGACACCGTCAGTTGCCCAACGATAACGGGATTGCGCTGCCCCGGCGTCCGCTCGGTAATCACAAACGGCAATGCCGTGGCCTGGGCCGCCTGCGCGTTGAGGGACCTGACCATCTGCCGGTAGTCGGGAAGCGCCCCTCCGGGAGCCGGGTTGGACGCCTCCCACGGAGCCAGCCACTCGGAATTGCGGGACCGGACCGCCATCCATTCCTTACGGTCGCGGTACCGGATGGGCCGCAGCACAAGGTCGCCGCACTCCAGCGTCACCGGCCAGATGCTGCCCCGCATGGGCCGTTACTTGACCAGCGAGGCAGTGAATTCCGGCAGCCATTCGCGCAACCCGGGGCCGAGGTCATCGCTGTCGCAGGCGAGCTGGACGCAGGCCTTGAGGTAGCTGAGCTTGTCACCGGTGTCATAGCGGCGGCCGCGGAACACAACGCCGTAGACGCCGTAGCCCTCACCGGTTCCCGCGGCAAGTTCCTGGAGTGCATCGGTGAGCTGGATTTCCCCGCCCCTGCCCGGTTCGGTACGTTCGAGGACGTCGAAGACGGCAGGGTGGAGGACGTACCGGCCGATCACGGCCAGGTTCGACGGCGCTTCATCGACGTCGGGCTTTTCCACGAGCTTCCTGATCCGCACGAAACCGTTCATGTCGGTTTCGTCGATGTCGGCGCAGCCGTACGCGCTGATCTGGGAAGGTTCGACCTCAATGAGCGCAACCACGGAGCCGCCGGTCTTGGCCTGGACCTCGATCATGGTGCTCAGCAGTTCGTCCCGGGCGTCGATGAGGTCATCGCCCAGCAGTACGGCGAAGGGCTCGTAGCCAACGTGCTGCTTGGCCCGCAGCACTGCGTGGCCAAGGCCCATGGGGTCGCCCTGGCGGACGTAATGGATGTCGCCGAGGTTGCTGGCAGCCTGGATGGATTCGAGCTTGGTGGTGTCGCCCTTGGCTTCCAGCATTGCCTCCAGCGAGGGAACCCTGTCGAAGTGGTCTTCCAGGGCGCGCTTGTTCCGGCCGGTGATCATGAGGATGTCGTTCAGGCCAACGTGGACCGCTTCCTCCACGACGTACTGGATCGCGGGCTTATCCACTACGGGCAGCATTTCCTTGGGCATGGCCTTGGTGGCCGGAAGGAACCTGGTGCCGAGACCCGCAGCAGGAATGACAGCCTTGCGGACGGAAGTATTGGTGGTAGTCACTGGACTAATCTAACGTCAGGGACCAAACATTGGGTAATTGCACGGACCGCCCGGTTTCGCCCCGCACTGAGGCCTCCGGGCATGGAAGGACAGCCGCTGATGCCATCGAAGGAAGAGATCCGCTCCGCCCACAGGACCGAACGTGCCGCTGCCTCCGCCGCCGGGCTGGAAGCCGCCGGCGCCGGCATCGCCCGCCACGGACTCCAGTGGGCCACCATGGTTGCAGCCGGTGAGCGCAGCACTTTTGCCGCGTACCTGGGTGTGGGATTCGAACCCCCGACCCTCCCGCTCATCGCCGCACTTCACGGGACCGGACACAGGGTGCTGTTGCCGGTCTGCGGGCCGTCGCTCACCCTGACCTGGGTTTACTGGACCCCCGCGACCGAATTTGTGCGCAGCAGTTACGCACCCATCGAGGAACCCGTCGGAGAGCAGCACGGCATTGAGGTCATGCGCGACGTGGCCGGGATCTTCGTCCCCGCCACCGCCGTGGACCTGTCGGGCAACAGGATCGGCCAGGGCGGCGGCTACTACGACAAGTTCCTGGCGGGGCTGGAGGCAGAGGGCCTGCCGGTGCCTGCGGCAGCTGTGGTCTACGACAGCGAAGTCCTTCAGGCCGGCAGCATTGCCGCAGAGTCCTATGACCGCCGGGTTCCCGTTGCAGTCACCCCGTCAGGCCTCACACAGCTGATGTAATGCTCCCCTGCCGCTGATGATAGAATTGGCACTCAGGCCCTGCGACTGCTAAGGGACGGAACACGCCGACGGAAACATCGGCGGTACACCGCGCCCCGCAGCACGGGACCTGTTCGTTTGTCCCAGAGGAGGATTTCCAGTGCCCACGTATGCATATGCCTGCAAGGACTGCAGCCACGCCTTCGAGATCGTGCAGTCGTTCACCGACAGCTCCCTCACGTCCTGCCCCGAGTGCGAGGGGACGCTTCGTAAGAAGTTCAACAGCGTCGGCGTCGTTTTCAAGGGCTCAGGCTTTTACCGGACCGACTCCCGTGACACCAAGGGCAGCAGCGTCTCGTCCGCCCCGGCGGCGGCTCCCGCACCGGCCGCAGCCGCAGCCGCCAGCTGACGGAACCCCGCCACTCCCCTGCCGCACCCTAGCGGCCCCGACCGCACCAACGGGTTGTCCACATAGGACTTCATCAGGCTGTCCGCACCACGCGGGCCCTTCTAGCGTGTCGGTATGCCATCCACCCTCCGCACCAACGGATTCTCGTCACGCAGGCACGGCTTTCGGTCAGGACGCCCTGGCCGTTCGGGACCATCTGCCAGGCGTCGCCTCGCTGCCTGGCTCAACCGCAACCGCAGGCTCGCCGTCGCGCTCCTGCTGTGCGCCGCCGCCGGCATCGCCGTCCAGCAACTGACACCGGCGCCCGCCCACACAGTGACCGCCATGGCCTCAGCCAGGGATCTTCCTGTCGGGGCAACCCTCTCAGGCAATGAGGTGGTGGCCGTCAGGGTACCGCCCGGGATGATTCCCGCCGGCGCCTTCACCGACACCGCCGCGATCCAGGGCAAACAGCTCGCAGCCCCGCTGCGGAAAGGCCAGCTGATCTCCGACACCCAGTTACTTGGACCCGGGCTGCTGGCCGGCACCGCACCCGGTTCGGCGGCGGTGCCCCTGAGGATGGCGGATCCGTCGTCCATCCAATTGGTGGCACCCGGCCAGCTGGTCAACATCGTCATGACCAACAGCACCGACTACGGCCAGGCGGCGGAATCGGAGGTGCTGGCGGCCTCTGTCCCGGTCCTGTGGACTTCCGGACAGGGCGGACAGACCGGTCAGTGGCTGGGCACGGCAGAAACCGAGGGGCTCATGGTGGTCGCCGCGGATCCTGACCAGGCCCGCCGACTTGCCGGCGCCTCAACGCAGGGCAAACTCTTCTTCGTGCTCGTGGGAGCGCCGGGCTAGCTGTACTGCTAGCCGGTCAACGGCCGGCCCGCTCCCGAGGAGCACGCCTGTCAGCCCCAGTGCGGCGGTTTCTGTTCCTGAAGCCATGCATCGTGGTCGTAATCCGAGGCGTGATCGCCCCAGCGCTTCGGATCGTCCTCAGCGGCCTTGTTCGGCAGCACTCCGGCGGGCACGCCGACGCCCGCGGTCTGGCGGCTCCGGTTGGCCTCGTCGGCCCTCGAGCCGGGGACGCCGCCCTGGTTGGCCGCTTCGCTGCTGTTCTTCTCCATGCCGTCTTCCTTGCTGTACTCCACTGAACCGGGTCCGGCAGTCATGGGCTCATCCCCGCCCGCGCCGCCCTGTTCCAAGGGTACCGAGGGATTGCCCGTCGATGCCACGGTCCCGGACCCGCTGCGGTCCTCGTCGCGAGGCTCGGTCCCGGATGCGTCCTCCTGGAAGGCCTCGCTGCCACGCTCGGTGCTGGTGAGCGTCAGGTTGTCCACATCGTCCTCGAAAAACCCCTGCGAAGCGGGTGCGAATCCGGTGACTGCCGGCTTCTCCAGCCCCAAGTAGCCGCCGATCCGGTCGGCACAAGCGGAAGGATCAGTGAACACTTCGATGGTCCAGAGAGGCATGTAGCGCCAGCCCAGCCGTTCCAGCAGCTGCGGACGCAGCCGGCTCCGTTCCCGCACGCTCATTCGCCGGTATTGCTCCGTGCCGTCGGACTCAATGGCGACGGGCCTGGGGATTTCAGCATCATCCTGACCGATGGAATTCACCGGGTCCGCGGCCGCAGCCACGTCGATAACGCCGTCGTACTGGTGCCAGACCCTGGCGCCGCGGGCACGCAGCCTGTCGCCCAGGTCGGCCACGAGGGGGTCGGCACCCAGTGCCTGTTCGCTCGCGGCTGCACGGGACGCAGGGGTCCCGAGATCAGTGTTGCCGGCAATCTCACGGTCAAGGAGTTCATAAAAGTCGACGGCGCCGTGGCTGAGGCGGCTGACGTCCAGGTCTTCCGGTTTGAAGCAGCTGAGTACGTGGAGGGAACGCCGGGCACGGGTCATGGCCAGCGCGAATTTCTCCCTCCCGCCTTCGGCGGACAACGGACCGAAATTGTGGAGCGCACGGCCATGCGGCGTGCGGCCATACCCCGGGGAAAAGATCACGTGGTCGCGGACCAGGCCCTGGGCGCGTTCCAAATCCACCACACGGAAGGATTCGGCTCCGGCCGTGAAGAAACTTGCCAGCAGCGGGTAGTTGGGCAGCTGCAGCCGGATGGCCTCACCGATCCTGGCAGCGTGGCGGAGACTCGCCGTAACCACGGCGAGCGAGGTCCGGGGCCGCAGCCGGGCGTGCTCAAACACGAGGCCAACCACCCGGTTTACCTCGGCGACCGCCGATTCCACGCCTTCCTGGTCAGCGCTCGGAAGGCCGGTGCCGTCGGGCAGGTACTCCACCAGCAGGGCCCGGTCCAGTCCGGTGGCTGTCTGTCCCTCGGGAAGCCTGCGGAGGCGGCCGCCGTAGAAGCTCTTGCTCAGCTGCAGCACGAGGTCTTCGTCGACCGCCCGGTACACGGAAGTCAGCCTCCGCGTGGGCAGCACTGCGGACAACGCGGTGTACGCACTCTCAACGCTCTGGTGGGCGGTCTCGCCCGCAGCGAGCCGTTCGACGCCCACGGTGAACGTGCGGGGGCTTGCGATCTTGTCGTCGCCGAACGCGATGACCTGCCTTGCCCGGGCGATCGCCGGAAGGACGGCCTGCAGGGACGTCGCCTCCGCATCGAGGATAACCACGGCGTCGAACTTCTGCTCGGCCGGCAGCAATCCCGTCATGAGGTAGGGGCTGACGGACCAGACCGGCACCAGCATGGGAACCAGCGCGGGGGCCTGTGCCGTGAGGGCGGCCAGGGTGACCCGGCCATCCTTCAGGAGGCTCCGAAGCAGGTCGGCCTGGCGGGGGTTTTCGCCGATGCCGGCGCGCCAGCGCTCGGCGAGGGCCCACCGCAGCCGCGCCGCCCCGCTGGCGATGTGCGCATTGTCCGCCAAACGGTACTCGGCTTCGAGCTGCCGGAGAGCGTCGCCGTCGGACATTGCCAGGTAGTCATCGCCGCTGATCATCGCTTCCAGGGCGGACTGCCACCAGGCGAGTTCCAGCTCCGACGCGACGGACTCCGCGGGTACTTCGCGGTCAGCCAGGTCGGCGAGCAGTTCCCCGAGCCCGTGCTCACGCATGTTCTCAATGAGCAACGTCCGCTCCGGAAGCGTCTTGAGCGTCCGGGTGTCCGCCACCAGCCGCTCCAGGCGCCCCATCAGTTCTTCATACGGTGTGTGCTGGAGGTCGCCGCCGGCGGCCGTGTACTTCACGGCCGCACCCAGCTGGACCAGTTCACGCTCAAGGCTGCGGTACATCACGTTCACTTCGCCCAGGCCGGAGGGCACTGCAGGGTGTCGCTGCGTGGTCGCGTAGCCCGCCCAAAGCGCCCGCTGCTCCTGGACCAGCACCAATGAGCTGTGGAGGTCGGAAATGTGCACGCCGGGACGGACGTATTCCTTGGCGACACGGCGCAACCGCGAACGCTGCATGGACGGCATCTCGATGTTCCGCTCACGACGCCACGGGGACGTGGCGGTCGCGGAGATGAGGTCGTGGACCGGCCTGTCAAAGATATCCGGAGTGAATTTATCCAGGCTCTCCCGAACGGCCATCAGCAGCTCCAGCTGGGCGCCCCACTCCGCGAATGTGGCTCCGAGGCGGATCTGGGCGTGCTCGGCCACCTCGTTCATGCGGTTGCGGAGCACCGGCAGGTTCTTCTCAACCGAGCGCGCAACCTCCTGCGCCTCCTCGGTTTCCTTGCGGGTCAGGAGCCGTGCGCCGTGCCAGGGGCTGGTGGTGGATGCCCGGCTGAAGCTGCCGAGTTCGGCCGCCCGGTGCAGGCGGCCGGCCAGCTCCTCACGGTCCCGGATGTTGTCCAGGACGCTCCGCTTCAGCCGCACGGTCGTGGCGGGAGCCGGCTGGATGGACGTCAGTTCAGCCAGCGACTGCATGGCCTGATAAGGCGAGCACCCCCACCGCTGGCGGACGTTATGCAAGGATGCCACGTGGTCCATGAGCGCGTGCCGGTGCTCGGCCAGGGTGGTGTGCAGGTTCTCGAGCTGGGGCTGAAGTGACTTCTCATTCCGCACAATGGCACGCACCAGCTGACCCTTGAGCTGCAGGGGCGACGCCGTTCCGGACAGCGCAAACAGGATGGACTCCAGGCCGAGCGTCTCCAGCTGGCCGGCAATCTCGCTGAGGCTGGCACGGCGGTCGCCCACCACCAGGACGGTCTTGCCTTCGTCCACCAGCGCGCCGATGGTGTTGATGGCGGTCTGGGTCTGGCCCGTTCCCGGCGGGCTGCTGACAACGAGGGAGTCGCCGGCGCGCACGGCGTCCACCATATACTGCTGGTCGGCGTCGGCGTCGAGCAGCAACAGCTCGTCGGCAGGATCCCGCTGGTCGATGTCCTGGAAGCGGTCTTCCGCCAGTTCGGCAACGTCCACGGCCTCCCCGGCGGCGGCGCGGGCCAGGGCTGCCACTACGGCATTGTTCTGGTTGATCCACGGGTCGTCGAGGTTCCCGGAGAGGTCCGCAAACGTTGAAACGAGCAGATTGTGCTCCACGTCCGCCCCGTGAATGGGTTTGATGAGGGTGCCCAGGCGGTCCAGGACGGGCAGGGGATCGAACCGGGCCGTGCTGTAGGCCATCCGGGTCACGGCGTTGACGTCGAACACGATGCCGTGGATGCTCTTCAGGTGCCGGATGAGAGCCGGGTTGATGTGGGCCTGCTCAGTCAGCTGGAGCTCGTAGTCATCCTCGCCCGGGCGGACGGTCAGGGAAATCGCGGTGAGCATCACCGGCGCAGACACCCGCTGGGGCTTTCCGCCGACGGCCGATGTCCAGGACACCGTCCCGGCCGAAAAGTAGCCTGCATCGATGCCGCGGTCGTTCCCGAGTTCGAAAATCTTGGAGCGGAGGTTGCGCGAAGCCCTCGCGGCGACAACGTACTGATCGTGGTCGCGGATCAGCGTGGACAGGCGCGTACGCCGTCCAGCCATGAGCTGGGCCAAACCGGACGGATGGGCATGCGTGAGGTCGATGGACCCTTCCGGCGTCTTCGTAAAGCGCAGCATCGTGTCTGCTCCGGTGACCGGCTTAAGCCCCGACAGCCACTTTTTGAGCTCCTCGGAGCCCTCTGGGAGGCCTTGACCAACTGACACTACTGCCTTCTTTTCTGCGCTTGCACGTGACGCCCTGGACCATACCGGCATACTTTCGAGCGTAGCCCGAATCGGGGCCCAGTGAGAGACCGCAACACTGGGACGGGGCAAAATTGCGCCGGATTTAGCGTGAATAAAGCAAAGTGGCCGGCCTCATTGCTGAGACCGGCCACTCAAAGTGCTATTCCCACTCGATGGTTCCCGGCGGCTTGCTGGTCACGTCCAGCACCACGCGGTTGACGCCTTCCACCTCGTTGGTGATGCGGTTGGAGATTTTCGCCAGCAGGTCGTACGGAAGCCGTGACCAGTCGGCGGTCATGGCGTCCTCGGACGAAACGGGACGAAGAACGATCGGGTGGCCGTAGGTGCGGCCGTCGCCCATAACGCCGACGCTGCGGACGTCTGCCAGCAGGACAACCGGCATCTGCCACACTTCGTTGTCCAGGCCGGCGGCGGTCAGCTCGGCACGGGCAATCGCGTCGGCCTTGCGGAGCAGGTCCAGACGTTCCTTAGTCACTTCGCCGACGATGCGGATGCCGAGTCCCGGACCCGGGAACGGCTGGCGGCCGACGATTTCCTGCGGCAATCCCAGCTGGGCACCGACAGCGCGGACCTCGTCCTTGAACAGCGCACGAAGCGGCTCGACGAGCTCGAACTGCAGGTCTTCCGGCAGGCCGCCCACGTTGTGGTGGCTCTTGATGTTGGCTGCACCTTCGCCGCCGCCGGATTCGACGACGTCCGGGTACAGGGTCCCCTGCACCAGGAACTTGATCTTTTCGCCGTGCGCAGCAGCCTCGGCAATGATGGCCAGTTCGGCTTCCTCGAACGCACGGATGAACTCGCGGCCGATGATCTTGCGCTTGGTCTCGGGATCGCTGACCCCGGCCAGGGCAGCTTGGAACCGCTCCTGCTCGTTGGCGACGTAGAGCTTGACGCCCGTGGCGGCCACGAAATCGCGTTCAACCTGCTCTGCTTCGCCTTCGCGCAGCAGGCCGTGGTCCACGAACACACAGGTCAGCTGGTCGCCCACCGCGCGCTGGACCAGGGCTGCCGCCACGGCGGAGTCGACGCCGCCGGAGAGGCCGCAGATAACCCTGGCGTCACCGATCTGCTTGCGGATACGGTCAACCTGTTCCTCGAGGATGTTCCCCGTGGTCCAGTTCGGTTCAAGCTTGGCGCCCTTGAACAGGAAGTTCTCGAGGACCTGCTGGCCGTAGGCCGAGTGCTTCACCTCTGGGTGCCACTGCACGCCGTAAAGGCACTTCTCTTCGTTGGCGAATGCCGCCACTTCCGCGCCGGCGGTCGTCGCCAGCACTTCAAAGCCTTCCGGCGCCTCGTGCACGGAGTCGCCGTGGCTCATCCAGGTTGTCTGGTGCTGCGGCATCCCCTCAAGGACGGAGCGGCCCTCCCCGAGGATGGTGGTCTGCGTTGAGCCGTACTCGCGCAGGCCTGTCTTGTCTACTTTCCCGCCCAGCGCGTTGGCCATGGCCTGGAAGCCGTAGCAGATGCCGAAGACGGGGATTCCGGCTTCGAACAGGTCGGCACCAACACTCGGCGCCCCTTCCGCGTACACGCTGGAGGGGCCACCCGAAAGGATGATGGCGGCGGGGTTCTTGGCCAGGAGCTGCTCGGTGGAGTAGGTATGCGGAACCACTTCCGAATACACATTCGCTTCCCGGACGCGGCGGGCAATCAGCTGCGCGTACTGGGCACCGTAGTCAACAACCAGCACCGGCTTCTGGGAAGTCTGGGATGCAGTGGGAGTAGTCACCGTCCTAGACTACTTGGGCGCTTGCCGAGTCGCACGTTGAGACGGCCGTCCGCGGCCCGAATCGGCCCCGGGCGTTAGCGATCTCACACCAACGCCGGTGCAGGCATCGTGCGGGCAACGCCTGAACGCCGGCAGGACCCGGGTTCGGTCAGTAGCGCTTGGACGCCTGCGGATTCGCAGCGAGTTCGGCTTCCACCTCGGCGTGGAACTTCTTCTCCACGATGAACGACAGGAACGGAATCACGCCGCCCAGTGCCAGGAGGATCAGTTTCGCGAACGGCCACCGCATCAGCGACCACAGGCGGAAGTTGGACATCAGGTACACGACGTACATCCAGCCGTGGACAATCAGCACAGCCACCGAGAGGTTCACTCCCCCGAGCACGCCCTGCGGCTCGGCGTCGGCGAACCCGAAGCCGAACGGCTGGCCGGTGACCGCGTTGGTTCCGCCTGCGAACAGGTACTGGCCGAAGGCGTACCGCGCAACCAGTTCGGCGCAGAGCAGCAGGAGCATCCCACCGGTCAGGTATGCCAGGACTTTATAGAACTTCAGAGCGGACCGGATCTGGGCTTCCGTCCCGCCGAACCGACGCTTTTTCACGGTGCCTGATCCGCTGGTCTTGGACTGCTGCGGCTGGATGGCCGGCTTGGGATCGATCATGGCTGTACCTTTTGTTCAGACGTGCTGGATTTTTCTGACGGGTTGGCTTGCTGTGCTGACTGCGGCGTTTCTTCGGTGTGCTGGTGGTGCTCGTCGTCCTCGTCGTCGAACTCGTCCTCGAGGTCGCGGCGGTAGTCATCCTTCACCATGCGCCACCAGATGAACAGGGCGAAGCCAGCAAACACGATCCATTCCACGGAGTAGAACAGGTTGAGCCAGTTCACTTGCTGCGCCGGCGGCTGCGGGCCGATGTGCAGGGGCTTCAGCTCGCCGCTGACGACCGAAGCGCTGACGTCGGCGCCACCGACGACCTCGGATGTGGCCGCCACAAACCCCGGATAGCTGCTGATGTCCCAGACATTGATGAGTTCGGCCACGGATACGGCAGTGGCGCGTCCGGGTTCCGGGGCGGTGTTGGGCAGCGGCGCCTCGGACGGCAGGAGCCGTCCGGTCAGTTCAATAGTGCCCGACGGCGGGGGGCTCGCGTCCGCGGGAGCGGCCACCCACCCGCGGGCCACCGGGATCCAGGTCCCGGGTGACGCAGCAACACCGCTCAGCACCGGAGCATCCTGCACCGAAAATGCCGACACCACCCAGTATCCGGTAGCGCCGTCGTGGAGCCGGCCCGGCACCAGAACCTGCTTGTCGGGATCGTAGGACCCTGTTGCCGCGACCATTTGGTCGGCAGCGGTGCCGTGAAAGAAATCACCCGGCTGCAGCACCGAAACAAGCGGCTTGGTGTCTTCGGTCCCGGTCGAAACCGGGGCCTCAGGTTGGGTTGATCGGCCGAATTGCCACTGGCTGAGCAGCACAAAAACCCCGGAAATGACGATCGCAAAGACCAGGCCTGCGATCCAGCGGGGTTTGAGGGCAGTTTTCAACACACATTAACCGTACTTCGTCCTCGTGTAGAACAACGAACCGCGGCTATTGCGGGGCAGCCGGATCCCCTCTAGTGGTCGAAGAACACCAGGCTTGAGTTGATGAGCTCGGCGATGACTTCGGCATCGTAAGCGCGGCGCAGGGATTCCCGGAATGATTCCTTTGACAGCGAGCGGGCCAGCGTGGCGAGAACCTCAAGGTGGTCGGAGAACGAACTTGCCGGCGTCGCGATCAGCAGGATCACGGTTGCCGGTCCGTCCGTCGCGCCGAAGTCCAGGGCCCTGCCATATTTGGTGACCCCAACGGCAATGGAGGTCCGGGACACGAACTCGCTGCGGGCATGCGGCAGCCCGACTCCGCCGGGCAGCCCGGTGGCGAGCTGGTGCTCGCGGGCATTGACGTGCTTCAGGAAGCCTTCCAGGTCCGTTACGCGCCCTGCCGCATAGAGCCGTTCCGCCAGCTGGGTTGCCGCGTCCGCCTTGTCAGCGGCATCAAGCTCGAGAATCACCATGTCCGGTGTGGTGAGTTCGGCATCGTACCGGTCCAGTGGTTCCGCCAAGATGTGTCCCTTCAGTGAGGCAGGAGGCGCACGTCAGTCATCCACCTTGTCACCGCAACGGGACGATGTCCTCGACGCCCAGGCGCGCGGCGTCGGCAGATTCATCGTCAGGCTGCTCCTGGCTGAGCCGTTCGGCTTCCACCCGGGCAAGGTAATGCTTGATTTCGCTTTCGCGCTGCGCATCGCTCCAGCCAAGAATTTCTCCTATCAGCTTAGCGACAACCGGGACAGCGGACACACCCCGGTCCCACGACTCTATGGAAATTCGGGTTCTGCGCGTCAATACGTCGTGCACGTGACGGGCCCCCTCATGCGTGGCCGCGTAGACGGCTTCGGCCTGGAGGTAGTCGTCGGCGCCCGGCAACGGCTCGGCCAGTGCCGGGTTTTCCTTGATGAGCGCGAGGACCTCGGTGGCCATGGAGCCGTACCGGTTGAGCAGGTGTTCAATCCGGGCCACGTGCACGCCGGACTCCTCGGCCGTCCGGTTCCGGCGGTTCCAGGCCGCCTTAAAGCCGTTGGCTCCGAGCAGCGGGATGGAATCGGTGCAGCTCGGCGGCACGCGTTCGTCCATGCTCCGGGTGGCCTCATCGACGGCGTCCTTGGCCATGACGCGGTAGGTGGTCCACTTTCCGCCGGCCACCACCACGAGGCCCGGCACCGGGTGGGCCACCACATGTTCGCGGGAAAGCTTGGCGGTTGAGTCGTTCTCGCCGGCCAGGAGCGGACGCAGCCCGGCGTAGACGCCTTCCACGTCTTCCCTGGTCAGGGGCCGCTTGAGCACTTTGTTGACGTGCTCAAGGATGTAGTCGATGTCCTTGCTGGATGCCGCCGGGTGGGCTTTGTCCAGGTGCCAGTCGGTGTCCGTGGTGCCGATGATCCAGTGCCGGCCCCAAGGGATAACGAAGAGCACGGATTTCTCGGTCCGGAGGATCAGTCCGACGGTTGACTGGAAGCGGTCGCGCGGCACTACGAGGTGGATGCCCTTGGAAGCGCGCACCTTCAGCTGCCCGCGGTCCGTCACCATGGCCTGGGTTTCGTCGGTCCACACGCCCGTTGCGTTGATGACCTGCTTGGCGCGGATGCTGAAGGTGGTGCCGTCCTCGCGGTTGACCACCTTGGCGCCCACCACCCGCTCGCCTTCGCGCAGGAAGTCGACTACCGCCGTCTGGTTGACGGCGTGGGCGCCGTAGTGCGCGGCGGTGCGGATCAGGTTGGCCACATATTTGGCGTCGTCCACCTGCCCGTCGTAGTACCTGATGGAACCGACGAAGGCGTCATCCTTCAGGCTCGGCGCAGCGCGCAGGGTGCCGCGGCGGCTCAGGTGCTTGTGGAACGGCACGCCCCGTTTGTGCCCGCCGGAAATGGACATGACGTCGTACAGGGCAATGCCGGCGCCGATGTAGGGCCGTTCGAAGAATGGCTTGGTCAGCGGGTAGAGGAAGGGTACCGGCCGGGCGAGGTGCGGAGCGATCTCGGACAGCAGCAGCCCGCGTTCATGCAGCGCTTCCTTGACGAGCCCGAAGTCAAGCATTTCGAGGTAGCGCAGTCCGCCGTGAATGAGTTTGGAGGAACGCGACGATGTGCCTGCGGCCCAGTCGTTGGCCTCCACGATGCCGACACTCAGGCCCCGCGTGACGGCATCGAGGGCAGCGCCGGTCCCGACGATGCCACCACCGACGATGAGGATGTCGAGTTCCTTGCCCGGCTCCATTGTCGCCTTGAGCGCCGCAAGCGATGCTTCCCTGGCGGCGGGGCCGAGTGCCCCCTGTACAAAGGACGAACCACCGGAAGAACTGAACATTTCAAGCCTCCATCCGCATCAAACCTCGTAGTTCACAGACTACTTCCTAGGCATGCGGATGGGCAGGGCTCATTTGCAGCCGGTCCCGGGACAGCCCGGGACCGGCATGAGCGTCAGTTTCCGGAGTACGGGGACACGACGACGTCGACCCGCTGGAATTCTTTCAGGTCCGAATAGCCGGTGGTCGCCATGGAGCGGCGGAGGGCGCCGATCAGGTTCGACGTTCCGTTGGTGTGGTGGCCGGGGCCGAAGAGGACCTCCTCGAGCGGGCCCACCGTGCCGACGTTGACCCTGTCGCCGCGCGGGAGTTCCAGGTGGTGGGCCTCCTGGCCCCAGTGCCAGCCCTTGCCCGGCGCTTCTTCCGCCCTGGCCAGTGCACTGCCGAGCATCACGGCGTCTGCGCCCATGGCGATGGCCTTGACGATGTCACCGGAGGAGCCCATACCGCCGTCGGCAATCACGTGAACGTAACGGCCGCCGGACTCGTCCATGTAATCGCGGCGGGCCGCGGCGACGTCGGAAATTGCCGACGCCATGGGCGAGTGGATGCCGAGGGCACGGCGGGTTGTGGTGGTGGCACCGCCGCCGAAGCCCACCAGAACACCGGCAGCGCCGGTGCGCATGAGGTGCAGGGCGGGAGTGTAGCCGGCAGCGCCGCCTACAATCACGGGGACGTCCAACTCGTAGATGAACTGCTTCAGGTTGAGCGGCTCGTGGTCCTTGGAGACGTGCTCGGCCGAGACGGTGGTTCCCCTGATGACGAAGATGTCCACACCGGCGGCCACGACGGTCTTGTAGTGCTCCTGGGTGCGCTGCGGGGTGAGCGAGCCGGCGACGGTCACGCCTGCGGCCCGGATTTCGGCCAGGCGGGACGTAATCAGTTCCGGC
This sequence comes from Arthrobacter sp. Y81, assembly GCF_002929335.1. GTDB lineage: Bacteria > Actinomycetota > Actinomycetes > Actinomycetales > Micrococcaceae > Arthrobacter. Next base: position 256,048 of record NZ_PJIL01000001.1, on the reverse strand, counting down.
TGGATGGGTGCCTGGTAGAGCTCCTGCATGCGCCGGGTGACGGCGGGGCTGTTGGTTTCATCCTCCAGCGCTCCGATCTGGTCGAGCACGGACTGCGGGTCCTCGTACCGCGTCCAGAGACCCTCCAGGTCCAGCACGCCCAGTCCGCCGAGGCGGCCCAGGGCAATGGCGGTCTCGGGCGACATCGCCGAGTCCATGGGCGCGGCGATCACAGGCATGTCGAACTTGTAGGCATCTATCTGCCACGAGACCGAAACGTCCTTGGGATCACGCGTCCGACGGTTGGGGACGATCGCGATGTCATCCAGGGAGTAGGCACGACGCCCACGCTTGCCACGGCCAATCTCAATCTCATAAGTCACGTGACCACTTTACTTGACCACGCGGGATACGGCGGGGCGACTCCCCCGGGCTCACCGGGGAAACTGATAGTCAACCCTTTATTGACAGGATTTGTCAACCATTTACAAGTTATGAAAATACCTTTACGTTTACTCTCGGTTACCACCTGATACACCACGTGACCATCCATCACTCCATCATCAGGGCCACCCGTGTGCCCGATCCGAGAAAGAAGATCCTTTTGAGAAGAGCAGGAAGTGCATCAATCAGGCGCCACCGCATATTGGCCCTGTCGCTCGCCGCAGCAGTCGGCACGCTGGCCTTCGCCAGTTCACCGGTCTTCGCCACCACTGAAGCCGGGGACGCGGCAACCGGCGGCCGCGCCACTGCAGGGCAAAATGCCACTGTTGCTACGGTGCAGGATGTGACCGCCGGCGAGGCCTATACCAAGTTCATCGTGGACTACAAGGAGAGCGCGGCCAACGCCACAGCGAACGGCCGTGCCAACGCGTGGGGCAAGGCGGCCAAGGAACAGGGTGTGGCCGTGAAGGAGGTCCGCACGCTGGCAACCGGTGGAACACTGATTGAGGCGGATCAGGCCCTCTCCGGCCAGGCTGCCGAGGACTTCATGACTGAAATTGCAGCGTCCGGGTCGGTCGAGTCCGTCGAACCTGACGCCCGCATGACCGTGGCGCTTACGCCGAACGACCCGCGCTACGGCGAACAGTGGGATTTCACGGCCACGAACGGCATGCGGATCCCCGGCGCGTGGGACGTCGCCACCGGTACCGGCGTCACCGTGGCCGTCATCGATACAGGCATCACGGCTCACGCCGACCTCGACGCGAACGTGCTGCCCGGCTATGACTTCGTCTCGGACGCCACTGCCGCACGCGACGGCAACGGCCGCGACGCCAATGCGCAGGACCAGGGCGACTGGTACGCCGCCGGCGAGTGCGGCCAGGCCACAGCCGGCAACAGTTCCTGGCACGGCACACACGTCGCGGGCACGATTGCAGCCGTCACCGGGAACGCCACCGGAGTGGCGGGCGTCGCTCCCAACGCCAAAGTGGTGCCGGTCCGCGTCCTCGCCAAGTGCGGCGGCTCACTGTCCGACATCGCCGATGCCATCATCTGGTCAGCCGGCGGAACCGTCGCGGGCATCCCGGCCAACGCCAATCCCGCCAAGGTCATCAACATGAGCCTGGGCGGATCAGGCGCCTGCGGCAGCACATACCAGGCAGCCATCGATTCCGCAGTTTCCCGCGGCACCACAGTGGTTGTCGCTGCCGGCAACAGCAATCAGGATGCTTCCGGCTTCCGCCCGGCGAACTGCGGAAGCGTTGTCAGCGTGGCTGCCAGCAATCCGAGCGGCAGCCTCTCCTACTACTCCAACTTCGGCGCCACCGTTGACATGACCGCTCCCGGCGGCGACGTCAGGGTGGCCGGCGGCGGAATCCTCTCCACCATCAACACGGGCACCACCACACCGGCTTCGGCAGGCTACGCAAACTACCAGGGCACGTCCATGGCGGCCCCGCACGTGGCCGGCCTGGCGGCGCTGATGAAATCCAAGACCTCCGCCCTCACGCCGGCCCAGGTTGAGTCCACACTCAAGCAGGGAACGCGGGCCATGCCGGGCGGCTGCACAACGGGCTGCGGCGCGGGACTGTCGGACGCCACCAAGACCATGGGCCTGCTGGGCGGGACCACTCCCCCGCCGTCGGGCAATCTCCTGCTGAACCCGGGCTTCGAAGCGGGCGCGGTTTCCTGGACGTCCGATCACGCCGACACGTTTGAGACCGGCACCAATGCCCGGACCGGTACCCGTTTCGCCGGGCTGAACGGCTGGGGCCAGGCAACGTCCTACAAGCTCGACCAGGCCTTTGCAGTCCCCTCCGCCGTGTCCGCCGCTTCGCTGTCCTTCTACCTGAAAGTGCAGTCTGACGAAACCACTGCCAGTTCCGCCTACGACACCCTCAAAGTCCAGGTGATCAGCGGCGGCACCACCTCCACGCTAGCCACGTACTCCAACCTCAACGAGTCCACCGGCTACGTCCAGAAGCAGCTGGACCTTTCCGCCTACAAGGGCCAGAGCGTGACCGTGCGCTTCCTGGGCGTCGAGGATTCATCGCTGTCGACGTACTTCTTCCTTGATGACACTTCCGTGACCACCTCCTAGCTCCTGGCTGCGAGAAATCCCGGAACCGCCGGCCGCGCAGGGTGCGCGGCCGGCGGTTCCCTGCCTGCAGGGTGCCGCCCGACGCCGTCGGCGTACACGAGGGGACTGTCCCCATCGCGGGGCCCGGCTTCATGAAATAGTTTGAACTGAGGAATCCGCGGGCATACATGCCGGCACGAATCCCCGCGCGACGGCGTTGTTTTCGCGCAAGCCGCCGCGGCCGGCAACAGACTTTGCCCGCACTCACCAGCAAATTCGTATGGCACCCGGAGTTGCCGCCGCAGCCCCGATTGCGATGCTGGCGGTCGTGGTCGCTTTAGTGACCCTCATGCCTAAAGGCAGGAGGAGTTGTACGCCCGGTGGCTGGGGCGTACCAGTCCCCTCTCTGCGGAAGACCTGGATCACCGGTTGCGCGAGGGACTGGGTTCCTAGTCCGGCATGACATTTTCAAGTCCCTTCGCGGCCGACCAGCCCGCGCATCCCCTCGATTACTGGATCTCCCCGGAACTGGCCCGGATCAGTCCACCGAATGCCCCTTCCCGTTTGCGGCAATTGGCCGACGCCCAAGGCGCCCTGGCGGCAGCTTGGAGCAGCGCAATCGGCTGCGGCCCCGTCCTGGCCCTGGGTGGCGGGTTCGTCTCCTTGCCCGGGATCGCTTCCCGGGGAACCACTACGCTCGTCACGGTGATCGGCGCCTATCTCCTCATAGTGATTCTCCTGGTGACCTGCATCTTCGTCCCGTCGGTGGTGTTGGGCCGGGCCCGTCAGTCCTTCCGGCGAAGGGTCCGGGCGAACCCTGTTCTACGCACGGCGGTGGAAGACGACCTGGCCACGTGGCGCGACCCATACGGCACCGCGAGTTATGGCCCGCTCTAAGCGTCGAGGCTCAGCTGGGATTCGAACATCCGGAAGTAGCGGCCACCCAGTGCCACCAGCTCCTTGTGGGTCCCCTGTTCCACAATCTGCCCGTCTTCGAGCATGTAGACAATGTCGGCTTTCTCTATCGTTGCGAGCCTGTGGCTGATGGCGATGATGGTGCTGCTGCGGTCGGCAAAGAGCCGGGTGAAGATCCGGTGTTCGGCGAGGGCGTCGATGGCCGACGTCGGCTCGTCCATGACCATGAAGGTGGCGTTCCGGTAGAAGTTCCGGGCCATCGCGAGCCGCTGCCACTGGCCGCCGCTGAGTCCGCTGCCCTTGCGGCCGCGCGGATCCTCCATCCAGTTGCTGACGTGGTTGTCGAGGCCGTTGGGCAGCTTGTTGATGAACTCGAGGGCCTCGGCGTCGGAGGCCGACCGGCGGATCCGCTCATCGTCACGCGGCGAATCGACATCGCCAAAAAGAATGTTTTCCGCGGCCGTGGCGAACTCATACTTGAGGAATTCCTGGCTCAGCACCGCCAGATGGCGGTGCCAGGACTTGACGTCGACGGCGGCGAGGTCGACGCCGTCGAGCATCACCTGCCCGGAATCGGGGCGGTAGAGCCCCGCGAGAATTCGGATCAGCGTGGACTTCCCGGCGCCGTTCTCCCCCACGATGGCGATGTGCTGGCCCTCGCGGATCGTCATGGTGATGCCACGGATCACCTCGATGTCGCTGCCGGTATACGTAAAACGGATATCCCGCAGCTCCACAGTCTTCGGAGCCTGCAGCAGCGGCGGAGCATGCTCCGAGCGAACCGGCATTGCCATGAACAGCTCGTAGTCCTTGAGGTTCGCCAGGTCCTCGTCGATGGAGCTGAGCGAAGAGACGAGGTTGTTGGCAGTGGACAGCGCCCTGCTGACGATCTGTTGGACGTACAGGAACTGCCCCACAGGCTGCGCGCGGGCGATGATCTGGCCCACCACCCAGATCAGCGAAACGACCTCGGCCCCGTACTGCAGGGCGTCCGCCGCGAGCTGCTTGGGGATGTAGCGCTTTTGGAAATCCAGCCGCCTTTTCTCATCGGCGTCCCTGAGACGGGAGCGCAGCTCCATGAGATGCCCGACGATCCCGTACAGGCGCATCTCGGCAATGTGCTGGGGACGCAGCAGGTTGGTCTCGATCATCCGCCGCTGGCGGCGTGAATCAACCTGCGTGTTCCAGTGGGCAATCTGTTCCCGGGACAGCTTGAACTGCAGATACACGCTGGGGACGATGGCCACCAGGACGATCACGGCGATCCACCAGCTCACCAGCAGGAGCGCCCCGACCGCCAGGATCACGGAGACCAGTTGCGTGAAGATCGCGGCGATCCGGTCCAGGACCCTGGCATAGGAATCGGAGAACCTCTTGGCGCGGTCGTAGAGGTCAACCGTCTCCTTGTCGTCGTAGCGCCAGAACTCGAGGGCAAGGAACCGCTCGTACATTTGGTCGCCGACAATCGCCCCCACCTTGAAGCTCATGAGCTGCTGGATGTAGCGGTCCACACTGCTGAAGGCGCCCCAGAACAGGCCCAGGGCGGCCGTGATGATCACGTAGATGATGGCCTGCTGGCCGGCAGCGGCATCACCGGAATAGGCGGCGGCCAGGGCGGTGGTGGTCAGCGCAGCAAAGTAGGTGGTGACCAGGGGCAGCAGTGCGGAGATCAGCGAGCCGACCACCTTCATCACGACGGCGGCCGGCGAGGCACGGAAGCTGACCCGCAGCACCTGTGCCACTGCCCGGGCGTAGGGCCTCACAGCGAGTTTCCGCTTGGGATCCCGCTTGGGGCTAAGTTCTGCGGGATGGCGTGGTTCGGGCATGACTACAGCCTAGTTCCGCACGCAGAAAGGGTGGTGCGGCTAGTACTTTTCGCCGTACTCGTATTCGGGAAGGTCAAAACACGCGCTGAAGCCTGCCACCCGCAGCGTCTCAGGCGAATCGTAGAACGAAACGAGCAGGTGAGTTCCGTCGTCATGGAGTATGTCCACCCGGCGGCCTCCATCCTGATCCGTGTCGTCGGAGACCTTCCACCCGTCGCGGCCCGCAATCGAGTCCCGTACCTTGTCCAGGAAGACTTCTCGGTCGATGCCGGGGGCGAGCTCAATTTCGACGGCTCCAGTCCACTTCTTTTGCTCACCGTCGCAACGCATCAGGCTCGACACGTCATTGGCAAAACGCGAGATCACCAGATCTTCCGGAACCATCACCGTGATTTCCTGCTGCAGCGAAATGACCTTTGATTTGGCTGATTCGAGTGTCGTTGTTGTCATCGTTTTTCCGCTCTCCGCCTGACCGCACGCTGCCAGCGTGAGGGACAGGAATATAGTTGCAGCCGTGCGCCAGTTCAATGCCGTCCTGCGCGCTTTGCCGTTATTTACCACGAATTTCCTTTTCAACATCTTCCAGCGCCTTCTCGTTATCCGGACCTGTGGTCGCAATGAGGCTGTGGTTCTCGAAGCTCAAGCCGTCCGACCATTCGAAGCCCCCGGGCGGGGCGTAGATGTGCTTGTCAAAGGCCGGTTCTTTCATAGGGTAGTTTTCACCAACGACACCGCTGAGTTCCGCGGTCAGCAGGCCGTCCGGATACGTGAAGGTGGAGTATTCGGTTCCCTGATTTGGGTTCCAGCCGGGTGGCATTGCAGCCCCGGACAAGGCGATGACCTTGTCATAACGTGCCCCGTCATTCTCCGAGCCCGCTATCAGCCGGAACCCCCAGCTGTGGCCCATGGCCGCGGTCAGGGCGGATGCCGGCTTCTCCAAGTCCACGGCTGCCTGAAAGTCCCGGAGAGCGGGAGACTTGTCGGCAACGAAATGATCGCTCTTGGCTTCCACCAGGAACGCTTCACCGTAGTTTCCGTCAGGAAACTCCGACCCCTTGTAGACAAAGGCCACCGTTCCGCCAGTCCCGTCGGACTCAACGAGATAGCTCGGGACTCCCTGCGGTCCCCCGCCGTAGAACGAGGCCTCGTTCGTCAAGGTACCCGGCACGTACGTCACGGCGGTGGTCGTGCCGCTGTCGAATTCTCCGATCATCTCCACTATGGAGTTTCTGCCCGGGTCGTATGCGGCCAGCTTGATGTCTCCGTCCACCACTTTTTGCAGGTAGGACTGGCGCTTTTCCCACGCTTCGTGTTGGGCGGTGAACCGTTGCGGATAGCCCGCATCCATGAGCAGCGGGTTGAACAACGGCTCGGGGTCGTTCTGGTTGAGCCAATCGATCCGGTTTTGCGCATTGATGCGGTTCGCTTCCACTCTCGCATCAAACGGAATGCCGTTCGTGTTGCCTGCCTGAGCGGGGTAGTCACGGATAAAGTCCTGCCTCTCGCGCTCCGTCAGCCCTGCCCACCAGTCTTTTATCTGCCCCGCGGATTTGCCCTGAAGATCCAGCGGCCCAGGTTTCCACACGTGCACGCCGGCGGAGTTCGGCGGGAACACTGGTTCTCCCACCGCCAAACTTGCCGCATTCTGCTCTTTAGCGTTCCTGCTCAGCTCGGCGGCAGCATTGTTCAGAAAGACCACGGCGTCCCGGAGAACCCGGCTGTGGCTGGTCTTCCAATCGTGGCGGAAGAGCTCCGCATCCGGGCCCGGCCACTGCGCGGCAGCGACGCCGGCATTGAAAGTGCTCAGCTGGGTCTGCAACGTGGTTCCTGCTGAACGCATCGCACCTGCCAACTGCCTGAGCTGGGCGACATCTGCGCCATGAAACCCGTCCGACATGCCGTTCCCCCATATTCGATCGAGTGTTACTCCATCGAATGTACATGGGCGGGACGCAAAAGGAGGTGGGGAGAACTCCCCACCTCCTCAACAGTCGGGCGAGGCCGGTCGGCTTAGCGTGAACCGTAGTTCGGAGCTTCCACCGTCATCTGGATGTCGTGCGGGTGCGATTCCTTGAGGCCGGCCGGCGTGATGCGGACGAACTTGCCGCGTGCCTTCAGCTCGGCCACGGTCGGAGCGCCGGTGTAGAACATGGTCTGGCGAAGGCCGCCCACCAACTGGTAGGCAACGGATGCCAGCGGGCCGCGGTAGGCCACGCGGCCTTCGATGCCTTCCGGAATGAGCTTGTCATCGCCGGACACGTCGGCCTGGAAGTACCGGTCCTTGGAGTAGGACGTGTTCTTGCCGCGCGTCTGCATGGCCCCGAGGGATCCCATGCCGCGGTAGCTCTTGAACTGCTTGCCGTTGACGAAGATGAGCTCGCCGGGTGATTCGTCACAGCCGGCCAGCAGGGATCCGAGCATCACGGTATCGGCGCCGGCAACCAGCGCCTTGCCGATGTCGCCCGAGTACTGGAGGCCGCCGTCGGCAATCAGCGGAACGCCGGCCGGGATGGCCGCCTTCGCGGACTCGTAGATGGCGGTGATCTGCGGAACGCCCACACCCGCCACAACGCGGGTGGTGCAGATGGAGCCCGGGCCCACGCCCACCTTGATGCCGTCGGCACCGGCGTCAATCAGCGCCTGCGCACCCTCGCGAGTGGCGGCCTGGCCGCCGATGATGTCCACGTGCGCCGCTACGGGATCGGACTTCAGGCGGCGGATCATGTCCAGCACACCCTGGGAGTGCCCGTTGGCGGTGTCCACGAACAGGGCATCCACACCGGCGTCGATGAGGGCCATGGCACGTTCCCAGCCGTCACCGAAGAAGCCGATGGCGGCGCCGACGCGCAGCCGGCCTTCGTCGTCCTTCGTGGCCAGCGGGTACTGCTCCGCCTTGGTGAAGTCCTTGGTGGTGATGAGGCCCTTGAGCCGGCCCTGCTCGTCAACAAGGGGAAGTTTTTCAATCTTGTTGGTGGCCAGTTTGTGCGAGGCCTCCTCGCGGCTGATGCCGACGTGCCCGGTGACCAGGGGCATCTTGGTCATGACATCGCTGACTAGGCGGATCGGGAAATCCGCTTCCGGCACGAAGCGGGTGTCGCGGTTGGTGACGATGCCCAGCAGCCGCATGCCCTCGTCCACGACGGGCAGGCCGGAGACGCGGTAGTGCGAGCAGATCTCGTCCAGCTCGGCCAGCGTCGCTTCCGGCCCGATGGTCAGCGGGTTGGTGATCATCCCGGACTCGCTGCGCTTCACACGGTCAACCTGGTCGGCCTGGTCCTGGATGGACAGGTTGCGGTGCACCACGCCGAGGCCGCCCTGGCGGGCCATGGCGATGGCCATCCGGGACTCCGTGACGGTGTCCATGGCCGCGGAGAGCAGCGGTGTCTGGACGGAGATGCGCTTGGAAATGCGCGAGGACGTGTCTGCCTCTGACGGGATGACGTTGGTGTGTCCGGGCAGGAGCAGGACGTCGTCGTAGGTCAGGCCGATGAAGCCGAACGGGTTGTGTTCGGGCTGGGTCATGAGTGCGCCTCTTACCTTAATTTCTGGGGGTTCACGGGTAGGGGTTGCAGCTGATGACCAGCCCGTCATTACGGGACTGGCCTGTGCAGAATTTCGTGCGGGGGTTGCTACGTTCGCGCGGAAGTATTGAATAAATTCTAGAACCTCGGCGGCGATCCCCATATTCCGCGGCGGTAATGTGAGGAACCGCACCCACCGGCCCCGGCTCGGGCGGGGTACCGCCGGCCATGCCCGGCCCACGCGGCGGCACCGCCCCAGGCGGGGTGCCCGCCGGCTCAGGTCCAGCCGGTGGCGGCGAGCAGCCGCTGCTCGAACATGGGAATCATGCTCTGCACGTACGTCTTGGTCAGATGGTTGTCATCCTTGTAGACGTATACGTTACCCACCACGGCCGGACAAATGCCGTCCGCGCAGATGAAGTCGCTGAGGTCCATCAGGTGGAGACCGTCCACCTTGCCGCGGTATTCGTCCAGCGGTGAGGACCCGGCGAGCGATTCAGAGAGCGGAGGATTGCACTCCTCCGCGGCGGCGCCCCGCTTCTGCACGCACTCCGGCATGTTGAAACCGAAGCGCGGGTTGTCCCGGACGCCCACGACGTCCATGCCGGCGTCAGTGAACGGTTTGATGCCCTCAAGGTAACCCGGAACTTCGGTTTCGAAAGGTGCCTCAACGTGCGTCATTGACGCAACGGTGAACACAGCGTCCGGCTTGTGCTCGAGTACATATTCCGCGCTGGCCTTGTTGAAGGCATTGCACTCCGCGTCCCGCTCGGCCGACTCTGCGCCGAAGCGGCAGCTGCCTTTCAGGAGCGTCACCACTTCCCAGCCGTGCTCCTTGGCGATCGGGCCAAGCGCGGCCATGTACTGCTGCGCGTGCGAGTCGCCAAGCACCACGATGCGTTTGGTGACAACTTCCGGTTTGCTGTTCTGCAGGCAGCCGGACAGCAGCGGATCACTGGGCACGTTGCCGTCCGTGCATAGCCCGTCGATGTCCGCCCACTCGTCTTTCATGGCAGCCGGCGCCGGAATGATCTTGGCTTCCGGCGTCGGCTTCCCGGCGTTTTCCGGGGCCAGGGCGGCCGCACCGGGAGTCAGTTCCCTGGGCTGCGCGGCGGCTGCTGCTTCTTCAGCAGTCAGTTTGGTCTGCCAGAGTGACACCGGCCCGGCGAGAAGCGCGCCGCAGGCCACGATCACGACGGCGTTGCGCCAGATCCGCCGCTGCGGCCAGTGCCATTCACGCAGCGGCTTCTCCACAAAGCGGGTGGTGAGGACGGCCATGACCACGGAAGCGGCCACGATGGCGAGGCCCTGGACGAGGTTGGGTGACACAATTCCGGTGCCGGCGAGGGCAAGTACCAGCAGCGGCCAATGCCAGAGGTACAGCGCGTAGGAATTGTCGCCGAGGGACACGAGCGGCTTCCAGCTCAGCAGGCGGTCGGCGCCGAAGCGGCTGCCGCTCTGGCCGGCCACGATGATGGCGGCGGCCGCCAAGGTGGGCCACAGCGCCACAAACCCGGGAAAGGACCGGTCCACGGTCAGCAGCAGGCCGCAGGAGACCATGGCCGCGACGCCTGTCCAGCCCAGGATGACCCGGACGATTTTTCCGGGCTTCAGGTAGGGCAGCGCCAACGCGAGGAGTGAGCCCAGCGCGAATTCCCACAGCCTGGTCCGGGTGTCGAAGTAGGCGTAGGCCTGGTTCGTGGCGGTCTGGTCAATGGAGTAGGCAAGCGACACGGCAAAGATCGCCCCGAAGGCAACGGCCAGGAGCAGCCGGTAGCTGACGGCCGGCCGGCGGAGGACCCGGTGCAGCAAGGCCACTCCCGCAAAGACGAGCGGCCACAGAATGAACACCTGCCCCTGGATGGACAGCGACCAGAAATGCTGGAGCGGGCTCGCGCCCGAGTGGTCCTGGGCGTAGTAGTCGACGGCCGAGTCCGCGAGCAGCCAGTTCTGCCGGTAGAGCAGGGAGGCCCATGCCTCGTCCAGGACGTCCGGCCAGCGGCTTTGGGGCAGGACGGCCCACGTCCCGATGAGGACTCCCAGAATAACCACGACGGCGGCCGGCAGCAGCCGCTTGAAGAGGTGCAGCCAGTGGCTGACCAGCTTGAGGGGGCTGCCGTTTTCCACCTTGCGAACGAACGAGAGCGTAAGCAGGAAAGCGGAGATGAGCAGGAAGATGTCCACGCCCCCGGATACCCGGCCCAGCCAGACGTGGTACGTCACCACCATCAGCACGGCGAGGGCCCGAAGGCCCTGGACCTCCGGGCGGTACTCCTTCCTGGCCGCCTTGCCGCCGCTGGCTTTGTTAGTTTCCGTCAGTGTTTGCGCCGTCATTGTTCCTTCCAGCCGGTTGCCGCCAACAGCCGATCCCCGAATGCGGATGACATGCTGGCGACGTACGTGCGGCTGAGGTGATTGTTGTCCAAATAGACAAAGGTGTTTCCGACGACTCCCGGGCAATTGGTGCCGTCACAGATCAGGTCGGTCATGTCCATAAAGGTCATGCCGCGGACTTTTCCCTCCAGTGGTGCAAACGGACTCTCGGTGGCCAGCAGGTTGGCCTGGGCCGGCCGGCAATCCGGGCTGTCTTTGCCTTTCGTCACCACGCAGTCGGCCATGTTGAAGTCGAACCGTGGATTGTCCCGGATGGCAACAACGTCGATACCTTGGCCCGTCCATGTTGTGGCCAGTTCCTCGAGCCCGGGGGTGAGGACTTCGGCAGGGGACGAAGGCGCCGCTGCGGTTCCGACCAGCATGATGGCGTCGGGAGGGTTCTTGGCAATCTGCTCCTGCACCGCATCGTTGTAGGTGGCGCAGTCCGGGTTAGTTGCACGGAATTCATCTGTCGATGGCTGGACCTGGCATCCGCCCTTGAGCATCGCGTAGACGGTCCAATCTTTTTGTTCCCCGACGGCTGCGATGGCGGCGAGCCACTGCTGCGCGTGCGAATCGCCCAGCACCAGAACGGATTTCGACGAGTCGTCGGACTCCCGGCTTTGGCTGCATGTGTTCCGGACTGCATCGTCGGCAGGCTCCAGCGCACCCGTGCAGGGGCCGGAGAGAGTTGCCCAGTCCACGGGCAGCTGCTCCGCGGCCGGCAGTATCGCGGCGTCGCTGTCACTCTTGTCAATAAATCCGGGGAGCAGCGCCTGCGCGCCCGGGTTGTTCCGCTGGGCAGCGGCCTGCGCCGCCTCGGCCGCGAAATGCTGCTGCATCTGGACTCCGGTCAGGGGGACCACAACGATGAGCACGCACGCGGCCACAGAGACAGTTGCGCGTCGGCGGTTGACCTCGGGCCATTTCCACTCGCGCCACGGCTTCTCGACAAAGCGGGTGGTGAGGTACGCCAGCCCCATCGACACGACGATGATGACGGCACCGGAGAGGGGTCCGGCGTGGTCGCGGCCCGTTGCGGCGAGGGCGATGACCAGGACGGGCCAATGCCACAGGTACAGCGCATAGGAGTTGTCCCCAAGCCGGACAAGCGGGCCGGTGCTCAGGATCCTGTCCACACCGAACCGGCTTCCGGTTTGTCCCGCTGCGATAACGCTGGCCGCCGCGAGCGTTGGCCAGAGCGCGGCAACGCCAGGGAAGGCCGCCTGGACATTGAGCAGGATTCCGCAGCTGAGCATGGCCAGAATGCCCACCCAGCCCAGGATGATGCGTCCCGTCCGGGGAATGCGAAGGCCGGGCAGAATCAGCGCCACGAGGGTGCCGAGCGCGAATTCCCACAGGCGCGCACCGGTGTCGAAGTAGGCCTGCGCCTGGTTGGTGATGGTGAAGACGATCGAGTAAGTGAGGGACACCAGGAAGACCCCGGCGAAGATGTAGCAGAGCAGGATGCGGTAGTGCAGCCGGAACCGTGTGGCGAGGAGTGCGGCGCCGGCAAACGCCAGCGGCCAAAGAATGAAGACCTGCCCCTGGATGGACAGGGACCAGAAATGCTGGAATGGGCTGGCCAGGCTGTGGTCGGTCGCGTAGTAGTCGACGGCACGCGCCTGGAGCAATGCGTTTTCATAATAGAAGAGGGACGCCCAGGCCTGGTCCACGATGTCCAGCCAGCGGGTGCGCGGCAGGAGAACGTAGCTCGCCGCCAAGGTGGCGGTTATGGCCGTGACGGCCGCCGGCAAAAGACGCCGGAAAAGGTGCAGCCAGTGCTTGATCAAGGCCATCGGCCGGCCCTGCTCGTACTTGCCTACGAACTGCAGCGTCATGAGGAAGGCAGAGATGAGCAGGAACACATCAACGCCGCCCGACACCCGCCCAAACCAGACGTGGTAGCTGACCACCATCAGTACGGCCAGGGAACGTAGTCCCTGGATTTCGGGCCGGAACTTTGATTTTCGGTTCGGCTCAACGCCGGCGCCATTGCGGCGCGGCGAGGCTAGGGCTCTCGCTACAGACATAGAAAAACCCCTCAAGCGGATAGACAAAGCATCCATGTTACCGAATCGTAATGTTCATCGCCAATCGGCGGCGCAGCGAAGGAGCCCCGCCTCCCATTAAGTCACTGCAAGCTGGGAGTTTCCAGAGCAGCGCTACGGCCGTCGGCCGGTCCGGAAACTAGGCTGGTGCGAGGCCGGACCGTGAAGCCGGCAGACACTGAGGAGTGGCCAACGTGATCGTTCAGGTGCGCATCTGCATACCCGCGGAGCTCTCAGACCTTGTGGTGGAAAGCTGCACACAACAAACCGGGACGGCGGAAGTGGCCGTCCAAAAAGGTGCGTCCATCCGGCCGCCCGGCGATGTGGTGGTGGTCCACGTCGCCAGGGAATCGGTGGAGGAGCTGCTCGAAAAGCTGCATGTCCTGAAGGTGCAGGAGATGGGTTCCATTTCCATCTCCATGCCGGAGCTGGTGCTCTCCCGGCGTGCCGACCAGGCCGAAGCCGCGGCACCCGGCGACGGGGCCGACGCCGTGATCTGGGACGAGGTGACCCGCCAGACGGGCGAGGATGCGCGCCTCACGTGGAGCTACTTGGCGTTCCTTGTCCTGGCAACCCAGCTGGCCGCCATCGGCATCGTCACAAATTCGACCATCGCCATTGTCGGGGCCATGGCGGTCGGGCCGGAGTTCGGGCCGCTCGCAGCCCTGGCCGTCGCGCTGGCCCAGCGCAAATGGAAGCTGGGTCGGAGTGCCGCCCTGGCGTTGGGCGTCGGCTTCCCGGTAGCCATGCTCCTGGCTGCCCTCAGCGCCTGGCTTTCGGTGCCGCTGGGGCTCTTTCCCGCCAATGCCCTCGACACCGGGTCCGCCGTCGAGTTCATCTACCATCCCGGCCCCTACTCGCTGATCGTTGCCGTACTGGCCGGCGCCGCCGGGATGCTCTCGCTGATCAGCCGCCGCTCGGCCGCCCTGATCGGGGTCTTCATTTCCGTGACCACCGTTCCCGCTGCAGGCTTCGTGGCAGTTGCGCTCGTCCTGGGCGAATACCAGAAAGCGGCAGGATCGGCGGTTCAGCTGCTGCTGAACCTCGTGGGAATCGTGGCTTCGGCTCTGGCCGTCCTGGTTTTCTATCGCATGATCACCAGGCGGCTGCCCGAGAACATGGCCCGGCGGCTGAGGAACCAGGCGCTGCGTGCCCGGGGCTAGCCGGCGGCCGGGATCTTCCCGGCCAGGTATCGGGCGTCCCGGCATGAACCGGGGAGGGTAGCCGAAGCCGCGGCGTACATGAATTCCTCGCCCAGGAAGAACAGCCCGGGCACGTCGGTCGCCACGCCGCGGTGCTGCCTGGGCCGCCCGCCGCCGTCGAACACCCGCGGTTCGATCCAGTCGAACGACTCACGATAACCGGTGCACCAGATCACGTTGGACACATCATCAAGGGGGCTGCCTGCCACAACGGGCTGTCCGTCCTTCACACCGGTGACCCTCGGGACGAACTCGACGCCGGCAGCAGCCAGGTCTTTGCTCTTGGTCCTGATCAGGGGGTCGGCATGGGACAGCTTGTGCGGTGCAGCCTTACGGCCAATCGGAGTGTCAAGGGTGAGCACATGGAGCCCGAGGAAACGCACCACGGGGAGGGCGAAGCGCGCCGCGGCCCGTCCGTGCCGCACCGGCAGCTCGCCGCCCGGCTTGCCCGCGATCACCGTGGGGTGCGTCCGGCTGACTTCAAGGGCAATTTCCGCTCCCGAGTTTCCCAGCCCCACAATGAGGACACGGCCGTCCTGGAGCTGGCCCGGGTTCCGGTATTCGCTGGAGTGCAGTTGATTTATGGACGGCGCAAGCTCTGCCGCAAAGTCCGGCAGCCTTGGCGCCTGGGTGCAGCCGGTGGCCACAACGACGTTGCTGGCTTCCCACCGGCGGCCGTCCGAGGCCGCCACGTACCGTCCCTGTTCGCGCCAGAGCCTCTCGACCCGGATGCCGCTACGGACCGGGAGGTCAAAAGTGGCGGCGTAGGCTTCAAGGTAGTCCGCGAGCTCGTCCTTGGTTGGGAAGGACAGCCGGTCGCCCGGAAACGGCAAACCGGGCAGGCCGTCGTACTTCGCCGGTGTGAACAGCCTCAGGGTGTCCCAGCGCTGCCGCCAGGCGTCGCCTATGCGCGGATTCGCGTCCAGGATCAGGAATCTCCGGTCCTGGCGCTTGAGGTAGTGCCCCATGGCAAGGCCGGCCTGTCCCCCTCCGATGACGAGGGTGTCGAGTACCTCGCGTGCCCCGCCGTCGTCGTTCCTGTTGTTCATTGTGGTGCCTCCTGTTCAGGCGCTGCGGATTCATTCGATGAACCGTCCCGTCAGTTGCCGGGCGCCCCGCCGATTCCCGGCCGCCCGCCACCAGGACCGGGCCGCTCGTTCCTGTAGCGCAGCCACCACACGAGCATCAGTGCGGATGCCACTACGTATACCGCGTGGAGCAGCCAGATCGGCCCGGCCGGCAGGTGGAACACGTAGACAGAATGGACAGCGTTGGCCACATTGCTCAGGACCAGGTTGCTGAGGCTGTACGACGCCAGGTCCTTGGTCCGCGCCGCCTTGAGGAGCATCGGCAACATTCCAAGGGCGAACAGCACGGTCGAGAACGTGCCGGCCAGGACGGGAAGGTTCATAGTTCGACAGTAGGTCCGCGTCCCCGCGCTCCGCGTCGGCAGAATTATGCATCTTGCCCGGGTCCGGCTGGGTAGTTGTATGCAGCCCGCGGCTCACCCCGTGAGCCCGTGGTCGTAGGCGTACCTGGTGGCGGCAACCCTGGACTGCAGCCCAAGTTTGAGGAAGATGTTGCTGATGTGGCGGGCAACAGTCTTTTCACTCAGGTAGAGCTCGCCGGCGATCACACGGTTGGCCATTCCGGCCGCAACGAGCCGGAGGACTTCGAGCTCCCGCGGCGTGAGGGGTCCGGCGTGCTTGTCCTGCGCCCGCGCCTGCTGGAGCGAGGCGGCCCAGGCAGACGCCGGGGCTGCGCCGAGGGCAAGGAACTCGGCATGGGCCGCCTCGAAGTCCATCTCCGCCGAATCGTCGTCGCCTGATGCGCGGCACGCCAGGCCCACGAGGGTGCGGCAGCGTGCTGCCTCGAACGGAACATCCAGTTCCCGCCAGAGCGTCCACGCCCGCCGCAGGACCGGCTGGGCCCGGGCGGGTTCTCCTTCGGCAAGGAGGACGGCGCCGCCGGCCTGGCACGAGGCAGCCTGCAGCATGGGCATCGCGGAGTCCTGCGCCACAGAGGCCAGTTCGTCGGCGGACCTCCGGGCAGCGGCCGCGTCGCCCGCGGCAAGCTCGATTTCGACGAGCGCCGGCAACAGGTGGCGGCGCGTGGCGAGGTCGGCGGCGTCGGCTGCCCTGCGGATGAGGGTCTGCGCGGCGGGGGTGTCTCCACGGGCCAGCTTCAGCAGCGCGAGTCCCGGCTGGGGCTCATAACCGCTGCGCGCGGCCTGCCGGAAGCATTCCTCGGCCGCTGCGAACTCACCCCTCAGCCGTTCCACTTCGCCCTGTTGGTAGTAGCCGCCGTAGAGGGCCTGGTAGTCCCCGGCGGCGGACAGGCCCTGCGCGTTCTTAGCGGCGCTGATGGCGTCATCCCAGGCCCCATGCAGCCGGTACAGTTCGGCACGGTGTGCCTGGCACTGGCCGCTGTACAGGACCATGTCCGGCCGTCCGCCGCACCAACGGTCCAGCGCCGCTGTCCACTCCAGGGCGCGGCGCAGGTCGAAGGCCAAGTGAGAGTTGCCGATCACGGCGCAGTAGATGATGCCCGAGGGGACCGGCGAAAGCTCCCCAGCGGTTACCGCAACCATCACCTCATCAAAAAGCCCGAGGCCGGTGTTGGTGTCGCCGAGCATGAGGCTGGCCTGGCCTGTACCCAGCAGCGAGAGTGAGATGAGATCCCTGTCCTGGAACCTTTCCCCGATGGCAAGGGCGTCCGCGAAAAGGCCGCGGGCACCTTCGGGGTTGCCGCCGTACAGCATGCCCAGTGCCGCGGGAACCATCAGCAGGCCCTCCACTGCGCAGGGCTCGTCCAGCTCAGCCACAAGCCGCCCGGCACGGGCAAACCAGCCCGAACTGCGGGCCATCTGACCCGTGTTCATGAGATGTATGCCGGTCCACCCGGCGCAGCGTGCCGCGCTGGCAACATCGCCGACGACGAGGTACTCCTCGTGCGCGCGGGTGAGGGTGTCAATTCCCATGGCGGACTTGCCCGTCAGGATTTCCACTGTTGCCAGGCGCTCCAGGTCGGGAGCAGGTAGCCCTCCCCGCTGGTCGGCGTCCAGGAAGTGTTCGAAGGCCTCGGTCCAGCGATGCTCTTCGAAGGCGGATCGGCCCCGGTCAAGGCCGGCTTCTGATGTTGCCATGATGCCTCCCCGCGGATCCGCCGGCCCCGCCGGCGCGGTCCGCGTCCCATCTCTAAGCGCCACGGTACGCCGGGCCTGCCGGGGGCACAAGCTACTGCAAAGGGGCCGGGAACAGCGGTCAAGAGGGCACGAAAAAGCCGGCCCGGCGGAGGCCGGACCGGCTTTTGCCGAGTTGGCTACTAGCTAGTGCTGGTGGCCTGCGTGCTCGTCCTCGTCGGCCGGCTTTTCGACAACGAGGGTCTCGGTGGTGAGAACCAGCGCTGCGATGGAGGCGGCGTTGCGGAGGGCTGCGCGCGTCACCTTGACGGGGTCGATGACTCCGGCAGCGATGAGGTCTTCGTATTCGCCGGTCTTGGCGTTGAAGCCGTGGTGGATGGCGGATTCCGCGACCTTGGCAGCGACGACATAGCCGTCAAAGCCGGCGTTCTGGGCGATCCAGCGCACAGGCTGGACCAGTGCGCGGCGCACGATGCCCACAGCTGCTGCTGCATCGCCTTCGAGCGCCGTAACGGCAGGGTCCTCGTCCAGTGCCTTCAGGGCGTGGATGAGGGCGGAACCGCCACCGGCAACGATGCCTTCTTCGAGGGCAGCGCGGGTGGAGGACACGGCGTCCTCGATGCGGTGCTTCTTTTCCTTCAGCTCAACCTCGGTGGCTGCGCCGACCTTGATCACACCGATGCCGCCGGCCAGCTTGGCCAGGCGCTCCTGCAGCTTTTCCTTGTCCCAGTCGGAGTCGGTGCGGGTCAGCTCGGCGCGCAGCTGGGCAACCCGTGCCGCAACGTCCTCTGCCGATCCGGCACCATCAACGATGGTGGTGTTGTCCTTGGTGACCGTGATGCGGCGGGCCGTACCCAGCACCTCAAGGCCAACGGAGTCCAGGCTGAGGCCCAGTTCCGGGGAGACAACCTGTGCACCGGTGAGGGTGGCGATGTCCTGCAGCATTGCCTTGCGGCGGTCACCGAAGCCCGGAGCCTTGACGGCAACGACATTCAGGGTGCCGCGGATGCGGTTGACGATCAGCGTGGACAGTGCCTCGCCGTCGACGTCTTCGGCAATGATGAACAGCGGCTTGGAGCTCTGCAGCGCCTTCTCCAGCAGCGGCAGGAAGTCCTGCACCGAGGAGATCTTGCCCTGGTTGATCAGGATGAGGGCGTCTTCAAGGACAGCTTCCTGGCGTTCCGCGTCGGTGACGAAGTACGGGGACAGGTAGCCCTTGTCGAACTGCATGCCCTCGGTGAGGACCAGTTCGGTCTGCGTGGTGGAGGACTCCTCGATGGTGATCACACCATCCTTGCCGACCTTGCCGAAAGCCTCGGCCAGGAGCTCGCCGATCTCGTCGCTCTGTGCCGAAATGGCGGCGACGTTGGCAACCTGGGTGCCTTCGACCGGGCGAGCGTTCTCGAGCAGGCGGGCAGCAACGGCTTCCACTGAAACCTCGATGCCGCGCTTGATCTGGCCCGGAGCGGCGCCAGCCGCAACGTTGCGCAGGCCTTCCTTGACCAGTGCCTGTGCCAGGACGGTGGCCGTGGTGGTGCCGTCACCGGCAACATCGTTGGTCTTGGTGGCGACTTCCTTGGCCAGCTGTGCGCCAAGGTTTTCGAACGGGTCATCCAGTTCGACTTCACGGGCGATGGTCACGCCGTCGTTCGTGATGGTGGGAGCGCCCCACTTCTTGTCCAGCACGACGTTGCGGCCGCGCGGGCCGAGCGTCACCTTGACCGTGTTGGCGAGCTTGTCGATGCCGGCTTCAAGCGACCGGCGGGCAGCGTCGTTAAACGCAAGCTGCTTTGCCATGGTTTTGTCCTTTCAAGACAGAAACCCCGCGCAGCTGATCTGTCAGACATGCATCAGACGGATCGGCGGCGCGGGGGTCCAAGAGTTACTTTACGACGATCGCCAGAACGTCGCGGGCGGACAGCACGAGGTACTCGGTGCCGCCGGTCTTGACTTCGGTTCCGCCGTACTTGGAGTAGATAACAACGTCGCCGACGGCTACGTCGACCGGAACACGGTTGCCGTCCTCGAAGCGGCCGGGGCCTACTGCGACAACTTCGCCTTCCTGCGGCTTCTCCTGCGCGGAGTCCGGGATAACCAGGCCGGAAGCCGTGGTCTGCTCGGCTTCGAGCGGGCGGACAACAATACGATCCTCAAGAGGCTTAATAGAGACCGACACTCGGACCTCTCCTTCTACGTCAGTAAATTCATGGACTGGAAAACTGTTGCGCCTCGGCGTGCAAACCGTCGTCGCGGTGCCGGCAGCAGCGTGGCTGGCAGTTCTCCATGTGTTAGCACCCTCCTAGGGAGAGTGCTAATGATGACTCTATGTAAGTGGTTAGCACTCGGTCAAGGCGAGTGCCAGAATTTCGTCCCCGGTGAACGGTTAGCGCCCTGCCAGGTCCTCAAAGTCGACGTCGTCGCCGTCGTCCGTGTCGTCGTCTCCCGTAATGTTGCGGTTCCGGTAAAGCACGACGGCGGCGGCGAGCGCCGTGACCACCGAGGCAATCAGGACCACCAGTCCGCCCGCGCGGACGGCAGTGTACGACTCGCGGATTTGCCGCGCCTCGTCGGTGGCGTCCTGGATGTTCTTGCCGCCCACCGAGTACACGGTCGCGTTGAAGGAATCCAGGACGAAGATGATCACCAGGAGCGCCAGGCAGACTACGGCGATGGCGGAACCGGCGATCAGCGCCGGCCTGGCGTACTTCGCAAGGCCCGTTTGGTGTTGGTGGTCATTACTCTCCGGCTGCGGCCCTGCACTGTCTTCCATGCTTCCCACACTATCCGCACCGTGCGTGTCCGCCGCCTCGATTAGGCTTGATGACATGGCTGACGCACCGCAGGACCTGATCGCCCCGCTCCTGACCAGCGAAGGCTGGGAGCTGCTGGCCTCGCTGGGGCCGTACCGGGAGGACGATGCGTTCCGGCTCAATGAATCACTCCGGAAGGCCGGCCACTCCCCCGCCCTGGTGTCGGCGGTCCTCACCCAGTCCCGGCTGCGGACCAAGGCTGAAGCCAAGTTCGGCGAATTTGCCCGCCAGATGATTTTCACCCAGGCGGGGCTGGAGCAGGCCACGCGACTCAACGTCGCGGCCAGGCACGCGGAACGGTTCGCGACCGCCGGAATTGAACATGTGGCCGATCTCGGCTGCGGGCTCGGTGCCGATTCCATGGCACTGGCCTCGATGGACATCCGGGTCACCGCCGTGGAAATGGACGAGACCACTGCCGCCTGCGCCACCATGAACCTGATTCCCTTCCCGCACGCCAGCGTGGTTCACTCCGATGCCACCTCCGTTCCCCTCGACGGCGTGGACGGCGTCTGGCTGGATCCGGCCCGCCGCACCACCTCCAGTTCCGGGACGCGGCGAATCTGGGATCCGGAGGAATTCTCCCCGCCGCTGTCTTTCGTGGAATCCCTTGCAGGGTCGGGACGGGCAGTGGGCGTGAAGATGGGACCGGGCATTCCGCATGATTCCGTCCCGGCAGGCTGCGAGGCGCAGTGGGTTTCCGTGGGCGGCGACGTCACCGAGGTGACTTTGTGGTTCAACGCGGTCAGCCGGCCGGGCATCCGGCGGGCGGCGCTTCTCCTCGGCCCGCAAGGCGCCGCGGAGATCACCAGCGCAGAAGAGTTCGACGCCGGCCCCGTCGCCCCCGTGGGCCCGGTGGAGGGCTACCTCTACGAACCTGACGGCGCCGTTATCCGCGCCGGCCTCGTGGCGGACGTCGCGGCCCGGCTCGGCGGCCACCTCCTGGACGAACACATCGCCTACATCTGCGCGCCCGAACTCGTGGATACGCCGTTTGCCAGGGCCTACCGGGTCCTGGAGGTCATGCCCTTCAACGTCAAGGCCCTCAAGGCCTGGGTGAAGCAGCACAACATCGGCGTGCTGGACATCAAGAAGCGGGGCACGTCGGTCACCCCGGAAGAACTCCGCAAGCAGCTTCTCGCCGGGGGCAAAAACGGCGGCAAGGGGTCCAAAGGCAAAAAGACAGCCACCCTGGTCCTCACCAGGATCGGCGAGGACCGGGTGGCCATCTCGGTGGATCCGGTACAGCCCGGCGCCTAGCCCGCTGCCCTGTTACCGGGCCTTCTCCGTTGCCTGGCCTTCTCCGTTACTGCGCCCGCATGAAGTCTTCTGCCGCCCGGACCTGCTCGTCGGTGGGCCGGACGCCGGTGTACAGCACAAACTGCTCCAGGGCCTGGATGGTGGCTACTTCCGCGCCGGTGATGACCGTCTTGCCGGCAGCACGGGCTGCCCTGATGAGGGGCGTCTCGGCGGGCAGCGCAACGACGTCGAACACCACCTGCGCGGCGTTCACCGCCGCCGGCGGGAAGGACAGCGAATCGACATCCGGGCCGCCCGCCATCCCCACCGGGGTCACGTTGATGATCATGTCCGCCGTGCCGCCTGCATCCGCCGCGGGAAGCTCGGGGCTCCACTTGAACCCGTAGAGATCCGCGAGCGGCTTACCGGATGATTCGTTGCGGGCGATGATGGTGACGTCCCGGAATCCTGCGTCGCGGAGGGCGGCGGCGGTGGCTTTGGCCATGCCGCCGGAACCCTTGAGCAGCACCGAGTAGTTCGTCGGGACGGCGTTGCGCTGCAGCAGCTGCTCGATCGCCGTGTAGTCAGTGTTGTAGGCCGTGAGCTTGCCGTCGTCGTTCACGATGGTGTTGACCGAATCGATGGCCTTGGCCGAGGGGTCCATGACGTCAACCAGCGCAATGACGTCTTCCTTGTACGGCATGGACACCGCGCAGCCCCGGATGCCCAGTCCCCGGACGCCGGCGATCGCCTGGGCCAGGTCCGTGGGCGCGAAGGCCTTGTAGATCCAGTTCAGGCCCAGCTGCTCATACAGATGGTTGTGGAAACGGGTTCCGTTGTTGCTCGGCCGGGCCGAGAGGGAGATGCACAGGGTCATGTCTTTATTCAGAATTGGCACGTGGTCCATTAAACGCCCGGCAGCCGCAGATCCCCCTTAAGGAGGGGGCAGGTCGCGAACTAAGACGGACGGGACGGCACTATTACGCAGCCGGGATTAGTACGCAGCCGGGCGGCGGCGCTCAGGGGCGGCGGCGCTCAGCAACCGCTGCCGGGGGCGAAGGGCCCGACGGCGACAGGCAGCTTTCCGGGGGCGGTCGCCTTTCCCGCCAGGACGGCAGCCAGGGCGTTGAAGGCTTCCTGGCTGCGTCCGTACAGCGCCACCTTGGCCGGTGCTGCCGAGCCCGCCAATGACCACGGCGCATCGAGGGCCACCACAACGTCGCCTTGGGCCGGCGGCTCTTCGTAGCCGATCAAGGTCACAAGCGGTCCTGCGCCGACGGTGATACCGGCCGCACGCGCGGCCTGGACAAAACGGGCCCGGTCCTGTTCACTGCCTCCGGCCAGCCGGACGCTGCCGGGCACCATCGCACCCCGGCACGGTCCGGCAAGGACGGTGACTGCGGCCGCGGAAACACGCTGGGAGAGGGCGGAACCGCTGCCCGGCGCGGCGCCCTGCGGCGCAGGGGTCCGGGCGCGCCACATCATCATCGTCACCACCCGCTGGGCCGCCTCCTCCAGGCGCGGCAGAGGCAGCGTGCCGGATTTGACGGCACTGACCACTGCCGCGTGCGCCGCTGCCACGTCCCCGGGCATCAGCAGCAGGTCCGCACCCGCGGCCAGCGCCCGTGGCGCGGCTGATTCATCGGGGAACTGCTTTTGCACCGCGCCCATGTTGAGCGCGTCCGTCACGGCAACGCCCTTGAAGCCCATGCCGCGCAGGGCCGCGTAGCTCGGTTTGGACAGCGACGCAGGAATTCCCGGCTCCAATGCCGGGACGGAAATGTGGCCTGTCATGATCATCGGCAGGCCGGCATCGATCGCGGCCTGGAACGGTTTCCAGTCCTTCGCCCGGAGTTGCTCCACCGTGGCCTTCTGCACGGGCAGGCTCTCATGCGAATCGACGGCTACGGAACCGTGCCCGGGAAAGTGCTTGGCCGAGGGCAGAAGCCCGGCCGACAGCATCCCCTGGGCAAAGCCAGCGCCCAGGCTGGCCGCCGCGTCCGCGTTCCCGGACATTGACCTGGCGCCGATGGTGGGATCCTGCGGCCCGGCGGTGACATCAGTGGCAGGCGCGAAGTCCGCGTTGAATCCCAGCCCGGCCAGCTCGGAAGCCAACGCCTTGCCGGCATCGGTTGCCAGCGCGAGGTTGGCTGCGGCGCCGTAGCTCATGGGAGCCGGCCATTCCGTCAAGGGAGCGCGGAGCCTGGCCACCACGCCGCCCTCCTGGTCCACACCCATGATGGCCGGCCAGGTACGTCCGTCCGCCTTGGCCGCTTTCTGCAGGCGTGCCAGTCCAGCCGCCATGGCGGCGGTGTCCACGGTGCCGTCGGCGGCGCGCGGCACGTTATCGCCCATGACGATTGATCCGCCGAGGTGCAGCCGTTCCATGGTGGCCGCGTGGGCTGCGAAGTCGGTGCCGGCGAAGAACGGCATCAGCACCTGTCCGGCCTTTTGTTCAACGCTCATTTTCGCGACGGCTGCGCGCGCCGCGTCTTCGTCCTTCTGCTGCGGGCCCCAGCCCAGTTGCCGCTCCCCCGGGGCGGGCGTGGAAGGTTTCGGGGTTGCCGGGCGGCCCGAATCAGCGGGGCCGGAGCGGGTGGCGCTACCCGACGGCGTTGCCGACGCAGTGTCCGGCGACGTTCCGGACCCGGACGGAGCGGGCACGCCGGTGCAGGAGACGGATGCAAGCACTGCCGCCGTCACCGCGAAGGCGGCTGCTGTTTTGGCTGCTGTTTTGGCCACTGTGTTCCTGTGAGCACTTTCACTGCGTCCCTGAGTCCAAGCCATCACCTCGATGCTACCCCTGCACTAGACTTGAACCACCCGTTGCCCGCCCGCAGGCGGCTTCGGCAGGTGACGGCGGAACAGTGAAGGGACCACATGAAGATTGATTTCGCTTCATCCAGGCAATCAACTCTTGGTGTGGAATGGGAGCTGGCCCTGGTCAACGCGCAGACGGGCGAACTGGCCTCGGTGGCCAATGAGGTGCTCCGCGGTGTGGCGGCCAATCATCCCGAGCTTAACGAGGATGACGAACACCCCCACATCAAGCAGGAGCTCCTGCTGAACACCGTGGAACTCGTCACCGGCATCTGCGAAACAGTGGCCCAGGCCAAAGCCGACCTCAGCAGTTCCCTGGCGGCAGTCCGGGAAGTCACCGACCCCATGGGCGTCGAAGTCTTCTGCGCCGGAAGCCACCCTTTCAGCCCTCCCCAGCTGCAGCCGGTGACGGACAAGGCCCGCTACGCCAAGCTGATCGACCGCACCCAGTGGTGGGGCCGCCAGATGGTGATTTACGGAGTCCACGTGCACGTGGGCCTGGACAGCCGGGACAAGGTCCTGCCGGTGCTGGACGGTTTGGTGAACTACTTCCCGCACTTCCAGGCGCTGTCCGCGTCCAGCCCGTTCTGGGGCGGCGAGGACACCGGCTATGCGTCCCACCGTGCCCTGATGTTCCAGCAGCTTCCCACTGCCGGCCTGCCATTCCAGTTCTCCACCTGGGCGGAGTACGAGTCCTACGTCGAGGACATGTTCACTACCGGAGTGATCGACACTATCTCCGAGATCCGCTGGGACATCCGCCCGGTCCCCAACCTCGGCACCATCGAGATGCGCATTTGCGACGGCCTGGCCACCCTGGAGGAGGTCGGCGCCATCGCAGCCCTGACCCAGTGCCTGGTGGACGAATTCTCC
Organism: Arthrobacter sp. Y81; assembly: GCF_002929335.1. Classification (GTDB taxonomy): domain Bacteria; phylum Actinomycetota; class Actinomycetes; order Actinomycetales; family Micrococcaceae; genus Arthrobacter. Next base: position 230,773 of record NZ_PJIL01000001.1, on the reverse strand, counting down.
ACCACGCTGGATAACGGCGGCACGATTCCCACCATGCCGCCCTGGCATGTCCAGGAGAACAAATGGCGCGCGGCCCGGTACGGCCTCGAGGCGATCATCATCCTCGATGCCCAGGGCAACGAGAAGCTGGTCACCGAGCACCTGCTTGAAACCCTGAACCGGCTCGAACCCGTGGCCGCGAAACTCGGCTGCTCGGACGAGCTCGCCGACGTGGAAAAGATCATCAGCCGTGGAGCCGGCTACCAGCGGCAGCGCCGGGTGGCCGCGGAGCACGGCGGCAACCTCCAGGCCGTGGTGCTCGACCTCGTCAGGCAGATGCGGAACGGCCCCACCGCCTGAGGCGCAGCGCCTCCATTCGACCCTGAGGCGGCGCCGCGAAGCAGTGCCGCGCTCCGGCCTTGCCCGGGGCTACGCCGAAACCGTGGTGACCGGCATGGACGAATCCGGGGCGAAGCCGATCCCGCTGGGGTCGATACCCGCCATGACCAGCTGGGCCCCCAGGGCGGCCACCATGGCACCGTTGTCAGTGCACAGCTCGAGCGGCGGAACGGTCAGCCGGATCCCGGCCGCGCTGCACCGCTGTTCGGTGAGCTGGCGCAGCCGCGAATTCGCCGCGACGCCGCCACCCAACAGGAGTTCGGTGATGCCGTTTTCCTTGCAGGCGAGCACAGCCTTGGACGTGATGACGTCCACCACTGCCTCCTGGAAGGCGGCCGCGATGTCCGCGACCGGCACCTCTTCCCCGCGGGCTTCGAACTGTTCCACGCAGCGGGCGACGGCGGTCTTCAGTCCGCTGAAGGACCAGTCGTAGCGGTGGGGGCCGGGTTCCTCCGCGGTGCCCATGTACTTGGGCTGCGTGAGTCCGCGCGGGAACCGGATGGCTTTCGCGTTGCCGGTCCGGGCGAGTTTGTCGATGGCCGGTCCGCCCGGATAGCCGAGCCCCAGGAGGCGTGCGACCTTGTCGTAGGCTTCCCCGGCAGCGTCGTCAATCGTGGACCCCAGCAGCTCGACGTCGTCCGTGATGCTCCTGATCCGGAGGATTTCGGTGTGCCCGCCGGAGACCAGCAGGGCGCCCAGGTTCTCCGGCAGCGGGTTGGCCGGCGACGCGTTCTCCGGCGACGAACCGGTAAACGGGCGCGGGCCGCCGTCGTCCGGCTGCAGCAGTCCAACACCGACGTGCGCCACCAGGTGGTTGATGGCATACAGGGGCTTGCCCGTGGCCACGGCGAGCGCCTTGGCGGCGCACACGCCCACCATCAGCGCCCCGGCCAGCCCCGGCCCGGAGGTGACGGCGATCGCGTCGACGTCGTCGAGGGTTACCCCGGCGTCTGCCAGGGCCTCCTGCAGCGTGGGCACGAAGGCGTCCAGGTGCGCACGGGACGCGATCTCGGGGATGACGCCGCCAAACCGTACATGCTCATCCATGGAGGACGAGACGGTGTTGCTGAGCAGGGCGGTTCCGCGAACGATACCCACACCCGTTTCATCGCAGGAGGACTCGATCCCCAGGACAAGGGGCTGCGTTCGGTTCATGGTGTGTCTGCCTTCGTTGCCGGCAAGTGGTCTGTGGCCGCCTGTGTGCTCCCCTGTCCGGATGCCAGGCCGGACACAGGGCTGGAGTCCTGCAGCTGGAGCCGCATGATCAGGGCATCAACGCCGTCCCGGTAGTACCTCGGCCGGACGTGGATCTGTTCGAAGCCGAAGCGCCGGTAAAGGCCCTGGGCGCGGGGATTGTCCGCCCGGACTTCCAGCAGCACGTCCGCCGCGCTGCGCCGCGCGCTTTCCGCAATGAGCTCGGTCAGCAGGGCCGAGCCGATACCCTTGCCCTCGCATTCGGGTACCACCGCGATGGTCTGCACGTCCGCAATCGGCTCGATGCACATCAGCCCGGCATAGCCCACAATCTCGCCGGCAATTTCGGCCACGAGGTAATGGCGGGTCTGGGCCTGTGCCAATTCGTCATGGAACATCTGGAGCGGCCACGCATCCACGGGGAACAGCCTGCGTTCGAGCATGTGCACGGCGGGGATGTCTGCCCCGTTCATGGCGCGCAGCGTCACACCGGCCGGGGCGGTGCCGGCTGCGCCGCCAGCGATGCCGTTCACAGTGCACGCTTCCGGGGTCCGGGCACCTGGGCGTCGGACTCGCGGAGGTACAGCGGCGTGGAGTCCAGCAGCTGCTCCCCCGCGGCGAGCCTGGCCAGGGCGAACTGCCCCAGGTAGAGCGCATCGGGCTGTTCGGAACTGAAATCCGGATCGGCGCGGAGGACGTCTTCGTAGATGCCCGCGCCGGCGCCGTAAGCCGGGAGGTCGGGCAGGTCGGCCGCGAACCCCACGTGCGGTCCGTCCACCAGGCGGGGCAGCTGGCCGTCAGCGAGGGAGTAGCGGGCCCAGTACACCTCTTTGCGCCGGGCGTCGGTGGCCACCAGGAATTCCGGCACGGCGGACGTGGATTCCGCCACTTCCAGTGCCATGGCGTCCAGGCTCATCATGCCGTACAGGGGTTTGCCCCACACGTAGGCCAGGGTCCGTGCGGTGGCGATCCCGGACCGCAGTCCCGTGAACGGCCCCGGGCCCACGCCGGTCACGATCGCGTCGATGTCCGAGCCCGTGATCCCCGCGTCGGCCAGGAGTGCGTCGATGCCGGGGGCCAGCACTTCGGCGTGGCTGCGGGTGTCCTCGGTGGAGAAACTCGCCAGCACTCCTTCGGGCGCATCGTCCGAAACCAGCGCCGCGCTGGCCACGGCTGAAGTGTCGATGGCAAGGATGAGCATCAGGGGCTCCCTTTCAAGGCGGCAGGCAGCAGGGGCTGCTCAGCCCAGCGCGGGCCGAAGCCGCGGATCACGATGGTGCGGGGCTCGTCGTCGTCGTCCGTGTCGAAGTCCAGAACACCGTCCGCGCCGTCCGCGCCGTCCGGGGTGGAGGTACCGGGTAGGGCGGCGCCGCCCAGCGGCCGGTGCAGTTCGACGTCGAGCAGGCTGTCACTGAGGTGTTCCACCCGGCCCCGGCCCCACTCCACCACCGTTACGGTGCTGTCCATGGTGTTTTCCAGGTCGATGTCATCGATTTCCGCCGCGGACTCCAGCCGGTAGGCGTCCACGTGCACCAGATCGGGTCCCCCGGGGCGCGGCCCGTCCGGAAGGCTGGGATGGATGCGGACCAAGACAAACGTGGGGGAAATGATGCCGGACCGCACGCCCAGGCCTTCGCCGAGGCCCTGGGTGAAGGTGGTCTTGCCGGCACCGAGCTCGCCCGTCAGGATGACCAGGTCGCCCGCCTCGAGGACGGAGCCGAGGGCCGCCGCGAGGGCATGGGTTTCCTCGGCGCTCTGTACTGCCAGGGACAGTTCCCACTGCGGATCGCTCATCCGGCCCCGCCCTGCCCCTCAGCCTGGCCCTCGTTGATGTAGTGCCGCGGAACACGCGGGCTGATCCGGGTCACAATCTCGTAGTTGATGGTGCCGGCAGCGCGGGCCCAGTCATCCGCCGTCGGCCCGCCGTCGGCGCCGTCGCCGAACAGGACCGCTTCGGCTCCCAACACGCTGGCTCCGCCGGACGCCACACCGCGGGGTCCGAGGTCGATCACCATCTGGTCCATGGCGATCCTGCCCACCACCGGGTAGTTGCGGCCCTCCACACGGACGGGACCGCCCGTGGCTACCCGCGGCACGCCGTCGGCGTAGCCCATCGGGATCAGCCCCAGGGTGCTGGCGCCTGCGGTGTGGTAATTGAGTCCGTAGGAGACACCCTGGCCGGCCGGGACGTCCTTGCAGTGCGACACCTTGGTGCGGACGGTCATCGCAGGGCGGAGTCCCAGCTCGGCCGGGGTCTGGCCCTCAAAGGGTGAGAGACCGTAGATCCCGAGGCCCACGCGGACCAGGTCGAAGTGCGTGTCCGGGCGGGAAAGCGTGGCGGGGGTGTTGGCCAGGTGCCGGACTTCGGGGTCCACCCCGGCGTCCTCGGCGATTGCCAGGACTTCGCGGAAGGCCTTCAGCTGCTCGTCCGTTTCCGGGCGGTGCGGTTCGTCCGCCACGGCAAGATGGGAGAAGATTCCCACCACACGGAGCAGGCCCTCGTCCTGGTACTCCATTGCTTCGCCCACCAGGCTGTCCCACGCCTCCAGCGTTGCGCCGTTGCGGCCCAGGCCGGTGTCCACTTTCAGGTGGACGCGCGCGGGGCGCTCCTGCTCCCGGGCCGCCAGGACGATCTTGTCCAGTTCCCAGCCGGAGCAGCCGATGTCGATTCCGGCGGCAACAGCGGCACTGAAGTTGCTCTCCGGGGTGTGCAGCCAGGCCAGCAGGGGGGCCTCGATGCCCGCAGCCCGCAGGGCCAGCGCCTCGGAAATATGCGCAACACCAAGCCAGCGGGCGCCTGCCTCGAGGGCTGCCCGGGCCACGGGAACGGCACCGTGCCCGTAGGCATCCGCCTTCACCACGGCCATGACCTTGGCCGGCGACGCCACCGCCGCCACGTGGCGGACGTTGTGCCGGATAGCGTCCAGGTCGATTACTGCTGAGCGTTCGTTGGCGGGGCCAGACGCGGAGTCCGGGACGGGCCTGACGTCGCCGGCTGCTGCTTGGTAAGTCACCCTAGTGATTCTAGTGGCGGCGGGCCGGGCGGCTTAATTGGCCTAGGCGTCCGAGAGGTGGGCGATTGTGGCAGTGGCCCGGCGCAGCGCCTGCGAGGGTACATCGCGCACGATCTCCTCCAGGAAGCTGAAGCGCCGCAGCCACTGGCTGCTTTGCCGTTCAGGCCTTGCGTTGGCCCGCTTCCACCAGTCGGCGATGTCGCCCCAGCCCGGCGCTGCAAGGGAACCGCCCACTTCCTGGACCGCCAGGGACGCGCACAGGTTCGCGAACCGGAGCCGGTCCGCCAGCGGCCAGCGCGCCAGGCTGCCCACGATGAACGCCGCGCCGAAGCAGTCCCCGGCCCCGGTCGGGTCATAGGCCGAGACGGGCAGCGACGGCACCCATTCCTCCTCCCCCGTTTCGGAGTCCACGGCCATGGCGCCCTGCGGTCCCAGGGTCACCACCGCCACGGGAACCCGGTCGGCGAGCGCATACAGTGCCGCCCACGGCGTGTCCCTGCCGGTGAAGGCCATGGCCTCGCGCTGGTTGGGCATAAAGGCGTGGAAATACTGCAGGTTGTCCAGCCGGGTGGAGGACCATTTGCCGGTGGCGTCCCAGCCGACGTCGCCGAAAAGCTTGACCCCGGCGCTGTGGGCGGCGACGGCCCACGGGGCGAGTTCCTCGTCCAGGTCCGCGACGGCGGCGAGCGCCGCGGGCGGCTCCCCGATCAGCTCCGACGAGGTGACCGGGGCAGGGTGCCCGTGCGTCACCATGGAGCGGTCGTGCTGCACGCTGAGGGATACCGTCACGGGCGAGTGCCAGCCGGGGACGCGTTTGGAGAGGGACAGGTCAACGTGTTCCTGTGCAGCCAGGATCTTCCAGTTGTAGTCGCCGTAGCCGTCGTCGCCGAAGGCAGCCGCGAGCCCGGTCCGCAACCCCAGGCGCGCGGCGGCGATGGCCTGGTTGGCCACCCCTCCCGGGCAGCTGCCCATGCCCTCGCTCCAGATCTCTGTGCCCGGCTCCGGCGCGTGGGGCAGCCCGGTGAAGATGATGTCCTGGAAAACCGTCCCGGTCAGGAGCAGATCGAAGCTCCCGTCCGTGGGCGTGCGGACGTGGGAGAGGGGGTCGAACCGGCGCCCTGGTATCGCGTCCATGTTCGGCACACTACGCCCTCGCGCTTGCCCTGCAAAGTGCCGCGCCGGACGGGACCGGGCCCGCGCGGCCTGCCCGGAATAGACTGCGTGTTATGCGGCTCATGATTGCCGGTGGCGGCGGGTTCCGGGTCCCGCTCGTGTACCGGGCGCTCTCCTCCGGCCCCTTCGCGGGGCTGGTGCGCGAGCTTGTCCTGTTCGACGTCGACCCCCTGCGGCTCGCCGCGATCAAGGCCGTCCTGTCGTCGATCGGTTCTGGCGATGTCGGCGCCGGCGCGGCCGGTTCAGGCGCTGCCGGGCCCGGCCCCGCCGTCAGGACAACCACGTCCCTGGCCGACGCCCTCGATGGCACGGACATGGTGTTCGCGGCCATCCGACCCGGCGGAACGGCGGGTCGGATCGCCGACGAACGCGTGGCCCTCGGCCTGGGCCTCCTGGGCCAGGAAACCACGGGCGCCGGCGGAATCTCCTACGCCCTGCGGTCCATTCCCGGGATGCTGGAGCTGGCCCGTGAAATGAAGCGGCGCTGCCCGGAGGCCTGGCTGGTCAACTTCACCAACCCGGCCGGAATGGTGACGGAGGCGCTGGTCCCCGTGCTGGGCACTAGGGTGATCGGCATCTGCGATTCGGCCGGAGCCCTGGTGCACCGGGCGGCCCGCGCGGCGGGCGCCCCGCTGCCTGAGGGAAAGCTCGACGGCGTGGGCTACTACGGGCTCAACCACCTGGGCTGGCTGTACCGGCTGGAGTCCGGCGGCAAAGACCTGCTGCCTGGGCTGCTGGCGGACGCGCAGGCCCTGTCCGGTTTCGAGGAGGGCCGGCTCTTTCCGCAGCCTTTCCTCCAGTCCCTGGGCTGCCTGCCCAACGAGTACCTGTACTACTACTACGACACGGGGCGGGCCGTCGGTGCCATCCGCGCCATGGCGCAGACCCGGGGCGAGTCGATCCACGAGCAGCAGTCCGGGCTGTATCCGGCGCTTGCCGCGGCCGGTCCCCGGGCCTATGGGCTCTGGGACGCTGCCCGCCGGTCCCGCGAGGAAGGCTACCTGGCCGAGGCGCGTGCCAGCGGCGAACAGCGGGACGAGGACGACCTCGCCGGCGGCGGGTACGAACGCGTGGCCCTCGGCGTGATGCGCGCCCTGTCCGGCGGGGTGTCCGGCGGCGCTCCCGGCGGTGCATCGGGCCGGGCGTCCGGCGGGGGTGCCGAGCTCATCCTGAACACCCCCAACGCCGGTGCGGTTCCCGGCCTGCCGGCGGACGCCGTCGTCGAGGTCCCCTGCGTGGTGACCCCCGACGGCGCGGTGCCGCTGCCGCAGGACCGGCCGGCTGACGCGCAACTGGCCCTCATGCAGCGGGTCAAGGAGGTGGAGCGGCTGACAGTGTCTGCGGCGGCGCACGGCCGCCGCGACGACGCCGTCCGGGCCTTCGCGCTCCATCCGCTCATCGATTCGGACAAGCTCGCCGTCGAACTGCTCGCCGGCTACGAAGCGGCGTTTCCGGCGCTCGGGCTGCTGTGGCATGGCGGGGATTAGGCGCCGAAGTGCGGATTGGGCCAGCAGTACCTACAGCTTCCGGTACATCAGGTGCAGCCCCACATAGCCCAGCGTCGGATGGTTGAACGCCTCCGGGATGGTGGCCAGGACCTCGAACCCCATGGCCTGCCAGGCGGCCACCGCGCGGACGTTGCTCTCCACCACGGCGTTGAACTGCATGGCACGGAAGCCTGCCGCTCTGGCCGCGTCCAGCGAGTAGGCACAGAGCGCCCTGGCCAGCCCCCTGCCGCCGTGCTCGGGGTGGACCATGTAGCCGGCGTTGGCAACGTGGCTTCCTCCCCCGCCCTGGTTCGCATGCAGCTCGCCGGTCCCCAGCACCTGCCCGTCCCGGACGGCCACGAACGCCTGGCCGGGGGCGTCCTTGAACCAGCGTGCCCGGGCGTCGTCCTCCGTGGTGCCGCGGTCCCAGGTGAAGGTGTCGCCGGCCCTGATGACGGGTTCCAGGATTGCCCACATGCCGGGCCAGTCGGCGGCTGTAGCGGGACGGATTTCAATGCCGGCTGCATGCTTGTTTGGCTCTGCGGTTGTGTCTGCGGTTGCGCTCACAGCCGCCACGTTAGCAGGAGGGCTGGGGATGCCGAGCGCAGGACGCCGGGCGCTGTGAAGGACGGGGCGGTACAGGAGTACTGTTTTATCGGATGCAGTTCCGCCAGTTGAAGGGAGAGCCGTGACTCTGATCCGCCGCGTCGCGTTCCTTTCCCTGCACACCTCGCCCATGGAGCAGCCCGGTTCCGGTGACGCCGGCGGCATGAACGTCTACGTGCGGGGGCTTGCCTCGGCGCTCGCCGCAACCGGCGTGGAAGTGGAGATCTTCACGCGGTCAACGTCCTCGGAACAACCCGCCGTCGAGCACCCGGACCCCGGCGTGTGTGTCCACAACGTGATCTCCGGCCCGCCGCGGAAGCTGCCCAAAGAGGAACTTCCGGGACTGCTGCACAGCATGGTGGCGGAGATCGAGCGCATCCGGCAGCGTCAGCCGCACGGCCGGTACGACGTCATCCATTCGCACTACTGGGTCTCCGGCGTGGCCGGCTTGGAGCTGTCCAGGCTCTGGGGCGTGCCGCTGGTGCACACCATGCACACGATGGCCAAGGTCAAGAACCTCCTCCTGCACTCCGGCGAGAAGCCCGAACCGAGGCGGCGGGAGGACGGCGAACACCGGATTGTGGACGGCGCAGCGCGGCTGATCGCGAACACCCCGGCCGAGGCCGCCGAGCTCGTCTCGCACTACAACGCCGACTTCGACCAAATCGATGTGGCTCCCCCCGGCGTGGACCTGACCGTGTTCAGCCCGGCGTTCCGGACCCGTTCCCGGGCACAGCTCGGAGTGCCTGCCGGCAAATTCCATCTGCTCTTCGCCGGCCGGATCCAGCGGCTCAAAGGCCCGCAGATCCTCATCCAGGCAGCCGCTCTGCTCCGCTCGCGCCGTCCGGACATCGACCTCCAGCTGACCATCCTCGGCGCCCTCAGCGGAGCCAAGGACTTCGACCTCAAGTCGCTGATCCACGCTGCCGGAATGGACGACGTCGTCACCCACCATCCGCCGGTCAACGCACCGGAGCTGGCCGCCTGGTTCCGCTCCGCCGACGTTGTGGTGATGCCCTCCTACAGCGAATCCTTCGGGCTGGTGGCGCTGGAAGCCCAGGCCTGCGGGACGCCCGTGGTTGCCACCCGGGTTGGCGGACTCTCCAGGGCCATTTTCGACGGACGGACCGGCCTGCTGGTGGACGGGCACAAGGCCGCGGACTGGGCGGACGTATTCGAGGCGCTCTACGACGATCCCGCCACGCGCGAGGACATGGGGCGGGCTGCAGCGCTGCATGCCCAAAGCTTCGGCTGGCAGCGGACCGCCGCCATCACGCTGGAAAGCTACCACGCCGCCGTCGACCAGTACATTGACAGTCACAGAATTCCGGTGGGCCACACGCCCTAAGCCGGGTAGCGCCGGGCGGGAACCCCCGAACGGCTTTCCCTGAAGCCACGAACTGAAGGACAAAGATGTCTGACACCAACGCCATGAGTGACCTCGAAATCGCCCAACGGGCCACCATGCGGCCCATCGGGGAGATCGCCGCCGCGGCGGGCATCAATGCTGACGCCCTGGAACTCTATGGCCGGTACAAGGCAAAAATTGATCCGGCGAAGCTCACGGACCCGGCCGGTGCGCCTGCCCGCCAGCCTGGCCGGGTGGTGCTCGTCTCGGCCATGTCCCCCACGCCGGCAGGCGAAGGGAAATCCACCACAACGGTGGGCCTGGCGGATTCGCTGGCCCGGGCCGGGCAGAAGGTGATGATTGCGCTGCGCGAGCCGTCACTGGGTCCCATCCTCGGCATGAAGGGCGGCGCCGCTGGCGGAGGGTTTTCCCAGGTACTGCCCATGGATGAGATCAACCTGCATTTCACCGGCGACTTCCACGCCATCACCTCCGCGAACAACGCGCTCATGGCCCTGGTGGACAACCACATTTTCCAGGGCAACCAACTCAACATCGATCCCCGCCGGATGACCTTCAAAAGGGTGCTGGACATGAACGACCGCTCGCTCCGCGAAGTGGTGATCGGCCTCGGCGGGCCTGTCCAGGGTGTTCCGCGTCAGGACAGTTTCGACATCACCGCGGCGTCCGAGATCATGGCGGTCTTCTGCCTGGCCACGGATATTGCCGATCTGCGCGCCAGGCTGGGCCGCATCACGTTCGGCTACACCTATGACCGGGAGCCCGTCACGGTGGCCGACCTGGGGGTCCAGGGTGCGCTGACCATGCTGCTCCGGGATGCCATCAAGCCCAACCTCGTACAGACCATCGCCGGCACACCTGCGCTGGTGCACGGCGGGCCGTTCGCCAACATCGCCCATGGCTGCAATTCGCTGATCGCCACCCAGACGGCCCGTCGGCTGGCGGACATCGTGGTCACCGAGGCCGGCTTCGGCGCGGACCTCGGGGCCGAGAAGTTCATGGACATCAAGGCGAGGGTGGCGGACGTGGCGCCGTCCGCCGTCGTGCTCGTAGCAACCGTGCGGGCGCTGAAGATGCACGGAGGGGTGGCCAAGGACCGGCTCAAGGAGCCCAACGTGGAGGCCCTTGCAACGGGCGTGGCCAACCTCCGGCGGCACATCCGCAACGTGGAGAAGTTCGGGATCACACCGGTGGTGGCCGTCAACAGGTTCGCCACGGACACGCAGGAAGAGCTCGACTGGCTGCTGGAGTGGTGTGCCGGCGAGGGCGTGCAGGCTGCCGTGGCCGATGTCTGGGGCCGCGGCGGCGGCGGGGACGGCGGCGACGAACTCGCCGCCAAGGTGCTCGCAGCACTCGACGCTCCGCACAGCTTCCGCCACCTGTATCCGCTCGAGCTCTCTGTGGAGGACAAGATCCGGACCATCGTGCAGGAAATCTACGGCGCCGACGGCGTTGACTTCTCCGTCCCTGCCCTCAAACGCCTGGCCGACATCGAGAAGAACGGCTGGGCCGGTTTGCCGGTATGCATGGCCAAGACGCAGTACTCATTCAGCGACGACGCCACCAAACTGGGCGCGCCCAAGGGCTTCACGGTCCACGTCCGCGACCTCATCCCGAAGACGGGCGCAGGTTTCATCGTGGCGCTGACGGGCGCGGTGATGACCATGCCCGGCCTGCCCAAGGTTCCCGCGGCCATGCGGATGGACGTGGACGACGCCGGCAGGCCCGTGGGCCTCTTCTAGACGCTCTCTCACTTCCTGCCGCCTTTTCCCCGACGCTCTCTCACATCCTGCCAACTTTTCCCCCGACGCTCTCTCACATCCGGGGCGCCCAAGGGCTGCCTGTGGATAACTTCTGCGGCGTCGTCGAGTTTCGGGTCACAATGCCAGCATGCAAAAGTGCAACGATCTGCCCGGGATTCTGGCGACTGCTCCGTTCACCTTGGATTCGGCGCGGGCCTCAGGAGTATCCACGGACCGGCTGCGGCGGAAAGACGTGGTCCATGTCGGACGCGGGCTCTACCGCCCCTCGGACTGGGACTTTGAACTGGAAGCCGCGGCACGGGCGCTGTCTGCCGCATCGCCTGGTGCCTGGATCTCACACGTCACGGCAGCACGGCTCCGGTGCCAGCTGTTGCCGCCTTGGCTGGCGGACTCGACAGAGCTCCATCTGAGCAAGCCCAGGACCTTACCCTCGGTGCGCCGCAAGGGCGTAGTCGGCCATACGGTCTTTGCCCGGGACGATGAGGTTGAATCGATCGACGGCATCCGCGTCAGCACCCGGTCGCGGACGTGGCTGGACCTGGCGCGGCGGCTGTCGTTAAGCGAGCTCGTGTGCATGGGTGATCAGCTAATCCGCATTCCGCGAGTGGACTTCGAGGGCCGGACGCAGCCCTACGACACCCTGGACGGGCTCCGCTTCCTGGTCGGCCGCCATCCAAACCTGCAGGGCATTGTCCGCGCCAGGGAAGCCCTGGACCTGATGCGGGTGGGGGCGGACTCCGCGCCCGAGTCGCTGCTCCGCTTGGCCATGGCCGATGCTGGCCTTCCCGAACCGGATCTCCAGCTGGCGTTGCGCGACACTGACGCCATGTCCCCGAGCGCCGATCTCGGTTACCGTCACCGGCGGATCGCCATCCAGTACGACGGCGAGCATCACCTTCTTGACGCCCAGTCCCTTCGTGACAGGCGGAGAAACAAGGCGTTCGAATCGGCTGGCTGGACTGTCCTGATATTCGACAAGGACGATCATGCTGACGGCTTCCAACGCGCCATCGGGAAGATCAAGCGGACGCTTCGCACTGCGTGGCTGGATCATCCCCAGGCATCCGGCTTCGCCGACGCGGGGTGAGAGAGCGTCGCGCCAAAACCCACCGAAAGTGAGAGAGGATCGGCTCTAAACCCGCAGGAAGTGAGAGAGCGTCCGTTCTTTTGAACCGCCCGATGCGCCCGTGCGGCCGCCGCGCTTGAGCGAAACGAACACCACCACAACGCCGAGCGCCACCAGGCCGGCAACATATGCCGCGGTGGCCGGGTCCTCGGCGAGGAGCTGCGGAATGGCCCGTCCCGGCACGGCAACGGCAAAGACGAACGCCACGGCAATGCCGATATAGCTGCCGATCATGTTCCCCAGGTGCGACCGGATGTTGTGGCGGATGGCGCTGACCAGGCCAAGCGTGACCGTCACGATCGTGAACGCGGACAGCCCGTGCAGCCAGGTGAAATGCCCGGCCGTCACGATCCAGAAACTGCTGATGCAGACGTAGTACATGGCTGCCACCCACAGGTAGCCCATGGTGCGGTGGATGCGGTCACGGCGTCGGCGCAGGATTTGGAAGGGGCCGATCGCGAGCACGAACAGTGCGGCGATCACGTGGCTGACAAGCAGTACATTCCAGTGCTCCATAGGCTTAGGATAGAGCCACTATCCAATGCGTGTACATCAGGATAGTTGGCGCCGGATCTGCTATCCAACGGATCCGGACCTCCGCGGGAAAAGAGGACGGCATGCAGCTCAAGGAGCTGAGCGGGCAATCGGGAGTCGCGGCAGCCAGCATCAAGTACTACCTGCGGGAGGGCCTGCTGCCGGCCGGCGAGACCGTCCACGCAACCCGCGCACAGTATTCCGCCAGGCATGTCGAGCGTCTCGAATTGATCCAGGTCCTCCGCCGGACAGTCGGGCTGAACATTGAGCAGATCCGCGGCCTCCTCAAAATGGCCGACGACGGCGCCCCGCGCCTTGCGCTCCTGGCTGCGGTTCAGCGCGTGGTGCTGGACCTGGACACAGCCGCCAGCGGCGACGTCCGCACACCGGCGGCTGACGCCGTCGTACGCCTCAGAAACTGGCCCGATTACCCAAGCGACGCCCGAAGCGCTTTGAACGTCCATCTGGAACTGATGGAAAGCCTGCACATCCGCGTATCCCGCGAGCTCCTGGACACTTACAGCAAAGCCATGGATGACGTCGCCGGGCTGGATATTGCAGCCACGACCGCCCCGGAGAGCGTCGACCAACTCATTCTCACCGCAGCCGTGGGCATGCACATGCACAGCCAGCTGCTGCTGAAGCTCCTCGCCCTTGCCCAGGCCAGCCACGCCATCCGGCGCTACGAACACGGCGCTTAAACCACGACGCTCCCCCACCAGGTGAGAGAGCGTCGTGCGAAATCCCGCAGAAAGTGAGAGAGCGTCGTGCGAAAACCCACCAAAAGTGAGAGAGCGTCGTGGAGGAGGGGCTTAGCGCTCCAGGTCTCCGCGGATGAAGGCCTCAACCTTGTCACGGGCGAGGTCGTCGTTGAACTGCTCCGGCGGGGACTTCATGAAGTAGCTGGAAGCGGAGAGCAGCGGGCCGCCGATGCCGCGGTCCAGGCCGATCTTGGCGGCGCGGATGGCGTCGATGATCACGCCGGCGGAGTTGGGTGAGTCCCAGACCTCCAGCTTGTATTCGAGCGACACCGGCGCGTCGCCGAAGTTGCGGCCTTCGAGGCGGACGAAGGCCCACTTGCGGTCGTCGAGCCACTGGACGTAGTCGGACGGGCCGATGTGGACGTCCTTGGCAGCCAGTTCGGCTTCGACGTTGGAGGTGACGGCCTGGGTCTTGGAGATCTTCTTGGACTCGAGGCGGTCGCGTTCCAGCATGTTCTTGAAGTCCATGTTGCCGCCGACGTTGAGCTGGTACGTGCGGTCCAGCGTGACGCCGCGGTCTTCGAAGAGCTTGGCCATGACGCGGTGCGTGATGGTGGCACCGATCTGGCTCTTGATGTCGTCGCCCACGATCGGCACGCCGGCGGCGGTGAACTTGTCCGCCCAGGCCTTGGTGCCGGCGATGAACACCGGCAGGGCGTTGACGAAGGCCACACCGGCGTCGATAGCGGCCTGGGCGTAGAACTCGGCGGCTTCCTGCGACCCGACGGGCAGGTAGCAGACCATGACGTCAACCTTGGCGTCCTTGAGGGCCTGGACAACGTCGACCGGCTCTGCTGGGGACTGCTCGATGGTTTCGAGGTAGTACTTGCCGAGGCCGTCCAGGGTGTGGCCGCGCTGGACGGTGACACCGGTGGGCGGAACGTCGGCAATCTTGATGGTGTTGTTTTCGCTGGCCAGGATGGCGTCGGCCAGGTCAACGCCGACCTTCTTGCCGTCGACATCGAAGGCTGCAACGAATTGAACATCGTTGACGTGGTACTTGCCGAACTCCACGTGCATCAGACCGGGAATCGTTGCCTGGGGGTCGGCATCCCGGTAGTAGTGGACACCCTGGACCAGGGATGCGGCGCAGTTACCCACACCGACAATGGCAACACGAATCGGATTTGAAGACACGGAACTCCTTTGAGAACAAACTTCACGTGCCCGGCGCGGCTGCACTCTGATGTGCGGCGGCGGCTGATGGGCACAGCGCCATGGGGCGCCCTTGCATTCTAGCTAACACCGCCGGGGCCGGAGATGTTCCCGGCCGGCCCCGGCGGCTCTGTTACGTGGCTCTGTTACGCGCCGGCTACTTCTGTGCCCAAAGGTTGATATCGGATTCGACGGCGAACTCGTCGATCGCGTTCAGCTCCTCCTGGGTGAACGCCAGGTTGTTGATGGCGGACAGCGTGTCCTCCAGCTGCCTGACGCTGGACGCGCCCACCAGGGCGGACGTCACGGGGGTGCCCCTGGGCTGGTCGCGGAGGATCCAGGCGATGGCCATCTGCGCCAGCGACTGCCCGCGGTCCATGGCGATTTTGTTGAGTCCCCGGACCCGGTCCAGTTTGTCCTCGGTCAGTGCCGATTCGGACAGGAACCGTTCCTTGGCCGCACGTGAATCGGCCGGGATGCCATTCAGGTAGCGGTCCGTCAGCATGCCCTGCGCCAGTGGGGAGAACGCGATGGAACCGGCGCCCACCTCTTCGAGCGCCTCGTACAGGTTCGGCGTCCCGTTCTCGGTCCAGCGGTTCAGCATGGAATAGCTGGGCTGGTGGATGAGCAGCGGGGTGCCGAGTTCCTTGAGGATCCGGGCCGCCTCGATGGTCTGCTCGGGCGTGTAGGAGGAGATGCCCGCGTACAGCGCCTTGCCTGAACGCACGGCGTAGTCCAGTGCTCCCATGGTTTCCTCCATGGGCGTTTCCGGATCCGGGCGGTGGCTGTAGAAGATGTCCACGTAGTCCAGGCCCATGCGCTGCAGGGACTGGTCCAGGCTGGAGATCAGGGATTTGCGGGAGCCCCACTCGCCGTACGGGCCGGGCCACATGTAGTAGCCGGCCTTGGTGGAGATGACGAGCTCGTCGCGGTACGGCTTGAAGTCGTCCTGCAGGTGGCGGCCGAAGTTGGTTTCGGCGGAGCCGTCCGGCGGGCCGTAGTTGTTGGCCAGGTCGAAGTGGGTGACGCCCAGGTCGAAGGCGCGGCGGAGGATGGCGCGCTGCTCATCAAACCGCTTGTCGTCGCCGAAGTTGTGCCAGAGCCCAAGGGAGATAGCCGGAAGTTTCAGGCCGCTGCGTCCGACGCGGCGGTAGGGCATGGATTCATAGCGGTTGTCCGCTGCCGAATAAGTCATACTATCTATCCTGCCAGCTGTGACGCAGGCTACAGCCAACATGTCCGTTGTTACGCCGCGGGCAGACACAAACAGCCCGCGGCGTAACAGGAGAGGCAAACAAAACCGGCGGCTAGACCCGCAGAATGGCGGCGCTCCACGGGGCCACGACGAGCGAAGCGCCGTCCGGCCGCGTTGCCTCATCGGTGGAGAGCAGCAAGGTTCCTCCGGCGTTGTCGAGCTTGATCGCCTGCTCCGAGAAGTTCAGCACCACGTGCACGTCTCCGCGACGCAACCGCAGCCAGCCCTCCTCTTCGCTGTAGTCCACCGCGGTGTCCGTGAACCCCAGGCCTGCCAGTTCCGGAGTGCTGCGCCGCAACGCGGTCAGCGAGCGGTAGAGGTCCAGGAGGCGGGCATGGTCGCCCTCCGCGGCCTCGTCCCAGTTCAGTTTTGAACGCCGGAAGGTTTCCGGGTCCTGGGGGTCGGGCACGACGGCGGGATCCCACCCCATGCGCTCGAACTCCTTGATGCGGCCTTCCGCCGTCGCCTTGCCCAGCTCAGGCTCGGGGTGGGAGGTGAAGAACTGCCAGGGCGTGGTGGCGCCGTACTCCTCCCCCATAAAGAGCATGGGGGTGAACGGGGACGTCAGCGTGAGGACCGCCGCCAGGGCCAGCTGCCCGTAGGACAGCGACTGGGACAGCCTGTCGCCGGTGGCGCGGTTGCCGATCTGGTCGTGGTTCTGGCTGCACACCACCAGTGCGGCAGGATGAACCAGCCCGGTGTTGATGGGCCGTCCATGGTGCCGGCCGCGGAAGCTGGAGTAGCTTCCGTCGTGGAAGAAACCGGTGCGCAGGACCTTGGCCAGGGCGCCCAGCGAGTCGAAGTCGCTGTAGTACCCCTCCGTCTCCCCGCTGATGTTCACGTGGACGGCGTGGTGGAAGTCGTCGCTCCACTGCCCCTCCAGCCCGTACCCGTTGACGTCCCGGGGGTACAGCAGGCGGGGGTTGTTGAGGTCCGACTCCGCGATCATGCTGACCGGCCGGCCGGTTTCGGCGGACACGGCATCGCCGAGGGCGCCGAAGTCCTCCAGGAGATGGACGGCGCGCTCGTCCTTGAAGGCGTGCACGGCGTCGATCCGCAGCCCGTCCACGTGGTAGTCGCGGAGCCACATGGCCGCGTTGTCGAGGATGTAGTGGCGGACCTCGTCGGACCCGCCCCCGTCGAGGTTGACCGAGTCGCCCCAGGTGTTCCCCTCCCCCGACTTCAGGTAGGGCCCGAAGCGCGGCAGATAGTTGCCGCTGGGGCCGAGGTGGTTGTACACCACGTCCTGGATGACGCCCAGGCCGGCGGCATGCGCGGCGTCCACGAAGCGCTGGTAGGCGGCAGGCCCGCCGTAGCCCTCATGGACGGTGTACCAGAGGACGCCGTCGTAGCCCCAGTTGTGGGTGCCGTTGAAGCCGTTGACCGGCAGCAGTTCCACAAAGTCGATGCCGAGCTCCTTGAGGTAGCCCAGCTTTCCGGCCGCGGCCTCAAGGGTGCCCTCGGGAGTGAAGGTGCCGATGTGCAGCTCATAGATGACGGCGCCCCGCAGCTCCCGGCCCGGCCAGTTCCCGTCCGCCCACTCATGGGCGGACGGGTCAAAGGTGCGGGACAGGGAATGGACGCCCGCCGGCTGCCGCCGCGACCGGGGATCCGGCAACGGAGTGGTGTCGGTCCCCGGCAGGTAGCCGTAGTCGACGTCCCCGTCGGCGGGTGCAGCCGGAGCTGTCCACCAGCCCCCGCCGCGTTGGCTCATCGGATATTCAGAGCCGCCCGCCAGCAGGGTGATGGCGCTGACATCGGGTGCCCAGATATCGAAGCGTTGGCTTGCGTTTGCAGTCGTCGTCATCCGTCGTTCTCCGATCGTTCGGAAGTGGCAGAGGTGGCAGGAACGAGCAAGGCAACGGGGTACCTGGCCAGGACGTCCGCGACGGACACCTGCCCGGGCCCGAAGCTGTTTCCCGTGAGCTCGTCGGTCATTGCCGCGGACAGGGTAACGGTGGTGTCCTGCCAGCCGCCGGCCTGTTCCAGCCGGCGCGGCAGCCGGGTGGCCAGCGTGACGGCACCGGCTGAGGCACCGGCACCGGCTGAGCCAGCGGAACCCGTTCCGCGGCTGAAGCCCACCAGGTGCTCCGCTGCCGGGCCGGCCGCGGCGACTGCCGCGTAGCCGGTGAAGAGTTCCGGCCGGTCGCGCCGGAGCCGGAGCGCCCGCGAGGCCACCAGCAGCTTGGCTGCGTCATCCTGGTACGACGCCGGACGCTCGCCGGCGTCGAGGGCGGCCAGTGCCCGCTGCCTCGCGGCAAAGTCGACGGTCCGCCGGTTGTCCGGATCGGTGAGGGAACGGTCCCAGAACTCGGTGCCTTGGTACACGTCCGGCACCCCGGGCATGGTCAGCTGCACCAGTTTCGCTGACAGCGCGTTCGCCGCGCCGTACGGCTCCAGCAGGGCCACGAAGGACTCCAGTTCCGCACGGACCTCCGGGTTATCGAAGACGGAGTCGACGGCGGCGGCCAGCTTCTGCTCGAACGCCTCGTCCGGGTCGAGCCAGTCGGTCGAATTCCCGGCCTCGCGGGCTGCCTTGGTGGCGTACTGCTGCAGGCGTTCCCGGGAGGCGGGCCAGGCACCGGCGATGGCCTGCCACAACAGGCTGGCGAGCGGCCCGTCCGGCAGCGGCGCCAGTTCCTGCAGCCTGGTCAGCACCTTGTCCCACTCCGCGACGAACTCGGAAATCACCGAAATCCGGGCCCGGGTGTCCTCGCTGCGCTTGGTGTCGTGCGTACTGAGCGTTGTCATGGACAGCGGAAGTTCGGCTTCGCGCCGTTCCATCCGGCGGTGGAATTCCGAAGGAGTGAGGGCGAACTCGGTGGCATCGGCGCCCACTTCGGTCAGGGTCCCCAGCCGGGTGTAGCGGAAGAAGGCGGTGTCCTCCACCCCTTTGGCCATCACCATGCCGGACGTCTGCTGGAACCGCTGCGCCAGCGCCGAACCGGAGTCCAGCAGCAGCGGCAGCAGCAATTCCACCGCCAGCGCCAGGTCGGGCCGGTTCCGCGCAGCCAGGCTGCAGGCCTCCTTCAGGACTTCCTCCCCGAACGGAAGGTAGGTCCGGTACACCGGAAAGGCAGCTATGATCTCGGACAGCGCGTCCGCCGCAGGGCCGGCGTCGAGGACCGTTTCTGCCGGAATCAGCCGTCCCAGCCGCAGGATCTCCGAGTGCAGGATGCCGTCGGTGATCCTGCGTTTGGTCCCGCGGATCATCTCGTCATAGTCGGCGGGTTCGCCGCCGCGGAGCCTGCCGTCGAGCTGGTCCAGGGCCGTCTGCGCCTCGGCGTCGACGAAGAGCCGGTCCACATCCGCCAGTGCGTCGTAGCCGGTGGTCCCCTCGCATTCAAAGGAGGCCGGAAGTTCCTCCCCGGGTTCCAGGATCTTCTCGATCAGCAGGTAGCTGCCGCCGGTCGCTTCGCGGAGCCGCCGGAGGTAGCCCTCGGGGTCCGCCAGCCCGTCCGGGTGGTCGATCCGGAGACCGTCCGCCAGCCCCTCGCGGAACCAGCGCACCACTTGCTCGTGCGCCTCGTCGAACACCCGGGGAACTTCGACCCGGACGCCGGCCAGCGTATTGACCGCGAAGAAGCGGCGGTAGTTGAGCTCGTTGTCCGCGCGGCGCCAGCCTACGAGTTCGTAGTTCTGGCGGGCGTGGACGTCGCGCGGGTCGTCCCCTTCGGAGTAGCTGCCGTCCGCCAGCGGGAACCGGTGGTCGTAGTAGCGGAGTTCGCCGTCGCGGATTTCCAGCTTGTCGAGGTCGTCATCGCTGCCCAGCACGGGCAGCCGTACGCGGCCGCCGGCGAAGTCCCAGTCGACGTCGAACGCCTCGGCGTAACGGGACTGTTTGCCTTCCTTGAGGAGGGACCACCACCAAGGATTCTGGTAGGGCGATGCCACCCCCACATGGTTCGGCACAATGTCCACGAGCACGCCCATGCCGGCGCCCCGGGCTGCCCGGGACAGCGCCTTCAGCCCTTCCGGGCCGCCACGGTCGGGGTCGACGGTGGACGGATCGGTGACGTCGTAGCCGTGGTCGGATCCCTTTTCCGCCGTCAGGATTGGCGAGAGGTAGATCCAGTCCACGCCCAGCGACTTCAGGTAAGGCACCGTGGCGGCAGCGTCCTGGAGCGTGAACGAAGGGCGGATCTGGAGCCGGTAAGTGGAGACGGGCGTCTTCATGACTTCGACTTTTTCGGCCTCGGCTTTGGCTTCGACTTCATGACTTTGGCCGAGGTTGCCCGATCCGGGACCACCGGGCTGGTCAGCGCTGCCGTGTCGCTGGTGGTGGTCTGCGACAACGCCGCGAGCGAGGCCGCCACAGAGTGGTCTGGTTCGACTTCGGGCGTGCTGTGCGCGCGGAGCACCACGAGCGACTTGGCGTCCACGGCCAAGACACCGCCAGCCGCCACCGGGTCGGTATCGGCATTGTGGCCCGCGGTGTCGATGATGACGTCCCAGGCCGGGGCGTGTTCGTCGGATGGCAGGGTGACCTTCACTTCTTCGACGTCCGCATTGAAGTACAGCACGAAGTTGACGTCGGTGATCCGCCGGCCCCGCTCGTCCAGGCCTTGGATGCCATCGCCGTTGAGGAATACGCCGATGGACCGGCCCAGGCCGCTGTCCCAGTCATCGGGCTTCATCGTGGAACCGTCAACGTCCAGCCATTCGATGTCCGGAAGCCTCTCTCCCTCGCCGCGGAGCACCGGCCTGCCGTCGAAGAATTTGCTGCGGCGGAACGTGGGGTGCCTGTGCCGGAGTGCGTTGACGGCGGCCGTGAACTCGATGAGCGGCTGGTCCACGTTGTCCCAGTTGATCCAGGTCAGTTCGGAGTCCTGGCAGTAGCCGTTGTTGTTGCCCTGCTGGGTGCGGCCCAGTTCGTCGCCGTGAAGCAGCATGGGCACGCCCTGCGAGAGCAGCAGCGAGGCGATGAAGTTGCGCTGCTGCCGGGCGCGGAGTCCGAGGACCTTGGGGTCGTCGGTGGGGCCTTCGGCGCCGCAGTTCCAGGAACGGTTGTGCGATTCGCCGTCGTTGTTGTCCTCGCCGTTGGCCTCGTTGTGCTTCTCGTTGTAGGACACCAGGTCAGACAGGGTGAACCCGTCGTGGGCGGTGACGAAGTTAATCGAGGCGACCGGCCGGCGGCCCGAGTGCTCGTAGAGGTCGGCGGAGCCGGTGATCCTGGAGGCGAATTCGCCCAGGGTGGACGGTTCTCCCCGCCAGAAGTCGCGGACGGTGTCGCGGTACTTTCCGTTCCATTCCGTCCACTGCGGCGGGAAGTTGCCCACCTGGTAGCCGCCGGGGCCGACGTCCCACGGCTCGGCGATCAGCTTGACCTGGGAAACCACCGGATCCTGCTGGATGAGTTCGAAGAAGGTGGACAGCTTGTCAACGTCGTAGAACTCACGGGCCAGGGTGGAGGCGAGGTCGAACCGGAAGCCGTCCACGTGCATTTCGGTGACCCAGTAGCGCAGGGAATCCATGAGCAGCTGCAGTGAGTGGGGGTGCCGGACGTTGAGCGAATTGCCGGTGCCCGTGTAGTCCATGTAGTGCTTTTCGTCGCCGTCCATGAGCCGGTAGTAGGCGGCGTTGTCGATGCCCTTGAAGGACAGCGTGGGGCCCAGGTGGTTGCCTTCGGCGGTGTGGTTGTAGACGACGTCGAGGATCACTTCGATGCCCGCCTGATGCAGCGAGCGGACCATTGCCTTGAAGTCCTGCACCTGCTGGCCGGTGTCACCGGTGGAGCTGTAGCTGTTGTGCGGGGCGAAGAAGCCGATGGTGTTGTAGCCCCAGTAGTTGTTCAGGCCCTTGTCTTCCAGGATGCCGTCATTGACGAACTGGTGCACGGGCATGAGCTCGATCGCGGTGACGCCCAGCTTCTGCAGGTGGGCGATGACCGAGGGATGGGCCACGCCGGCGTAGGTGCCGCGCTGGTCCTCCGGAACCTCGGGGTGCAGCTGGGTCAGGCCTTTGACGTGGGCCTCGTAGATCACGGACTTGTGGTACGGGATGCGGGGCAGGTGGTCGCCGTCCCAGTCGAAGAACGGGTTGATCACCACGCCCATCATCATGTGCGGCGCGGAGTCGGCATCGTTGCGGGAATCGGGATCGCCCATGTTGTAGGAGAACAGCGCCGGGTCCCAGTCGATCTTGCCGTGCACAGCCTTCGCATACGGGTCCATCAGCAGTTTGTTCGGGTTGAACCGGTTCCCGGAGTCGGGATCGTACGGCCCGTGGACGCGGTACCCGTATTTCTGTCCCGGCTGGATGTGGGGCAGGTAGCAGTGCCATACGTAGCCGTCTACTTCGAGGACCTCGATCCGGGTCTCCGCACCGTCGTCATCGAAGAGGCACAGTTCCACCTTGTCGGCCCTCTCGCTGAACAGCGCAAAGTTCGTGCCAGTGCCGTTAAAGGTGGCTCCCAGCGGGTATGCCGATCCGGGCCAGACTTCCATGTGTACTCCTCGTGCGAACGAAACAAATCTCTAGACAGACTACTAGTAAGTAGGATTACTATTCTGGTTACTGGGCTTTGCGCCCCATGGTTTACAGCGTCCGCATCACCTCCGGCACGCAGTCAGCGATGGCACCGGCGGTCACGGGACCCCCGGCGGAAGCACGGGTTCCAGCGCGGCCGTGCAGGCTTGCCGCCATGGCGCCGATGGCCGCCCAGCGCTCGTCCGGATCGATGCCCCGCGCAGTGAAGCGTCCGACGTCGGAACCCAGTTGCGCCATCAGCGCC
The DNA here is from genome assembly GCF_002929335.1 of Arthrobacter sp. Y81. Classification (GTDB taxonomy): domain Bacteria; phylum Actinomycetota; class Actinomycetes; order Actinomycetales; family Micrococcaceae; genus Arthrobacter. The sequence continues at coordinate 208,225 of NZ_PJIL01000001.1, read as the reverse complement.
CCGGTGATTCCGGCCAGGACGTCCCCGCTGCCGGCGGTGGCAAGCCAGGGTGTGCCGTCCGCCTGGCTGTAGAAGTCCTGGAACGGCGAAGCCACCAGCGTGGTGGCACCCTTCAACAGGATCGTGGCCTCGGTCAGCCCCGCGGCCTGGCGCACGGCGGCAAGCGTGGAGGCCTCAACGGCGGACCGGTCCAGCTCCTGCCCAAGGCGCCCCAGCAGCGCTGCCAGCTCGCCTGCGTGGGGTGTCAAGACAACCTGCGGGGCCAGCACATCGGGAAGTGCCGGCAAGGCTCCGGCGTCGGCAATGGTCGGCAGGCCCGAATCGGCGGCGTCACGCACGCGCTGCAGCTGCTGCTCATCGGCCTCATCCAGGCCGCAACCCACCAGCCAGGCCTGGACGTGGGCTTCAGCCACGGTCCCGGTGCTGCAGACCACTTCCGGGCAGGCCTGGCGGACCAGCTCGGCGACCTCCGGCGGCCCGAGGTAGCGCACCATGCCCACCCCCGCGGCCAGGGCCCCCCGGCAGGCAAGCACGGCTGCGCCGGGATACGTGGATGAGCCTGCAACAACGCCGAGCACCCCGCGGGAGTATTTGTGCGCGCGCCTGGCCGGCCGGGGAAACAGGGCTTTCAGGTCCTCGACTTCGAGCCGCCGCAGCGCCGGCCACGGGAGCCCTTCTTCGATGCCTATAGGGATGACCAGCACCCGTCCGGAATAGTCCGCGCCGGGATCGGAAAGCAGGCCAACTTTTGCGCCGCCGAAGGTCACCGTGAAGTCAGCGGGAAGGACCGGGTCATGGGCCTCACCGGTGTCGGCGTCCACGCCGCTGGGAACGTCGCAGGCCACCACGAAGCCGTGGTTCGCAGTCCGCAGCTTCCCGATAAGGGACGCCGCTGCGCCGCGGAGGCCGCCCCGTGCGCCGGTCCCCAGCACCGCGTCAATCACGACGTCGGCACGGACGGTTGACGCTGCCAACTCACCGGCGTTGTGGTCGGTGAGCATCAGGACGCGGCCGCCGGCCCGCTCGAAGGCGGCAAGGCCTTCCGGGTGGGCCTCCCCTGCGGTGAGGACCGCCGTCGTACGCATTCCGCGGGCCGCCAGGAAAGCGGCGGCGAACAGCCCGTCTCCGCCGTTGTTGCCCTTGCCCGCCAGGACCGCAACGCTCGCCCCGTAGCGGCGGATCCCGCGCACGGCGAGTTCACGGACCACGGCGTTGGCCAGTCCGTAGGCGGCCCGTTGCATAAGAACTGCGCCCGTGCCAGCGCCCAGGCTTGCCTGGACAAAGCGCTGTTCGGCCTCCCGTATTTGGGTTCCGGTGTAGGCGCTGATCATGTTCAGTCCAATCGGTGCTGGGTCCACGGCAGGGCTGTCAGGTGAAAGGCCGCGTCAGCCCTCCGCGAGGACGGTCGCCGTGGCGATCCCGCCGTCGTGGCTCATCGACAGGTGCCAGCGCTTGACGCCCTTGGACTCGGCGACGGCCAGCACGGTGCCCTTGACCTGGATGGTGGGGCCGTTCTGGTCCAGTCCGATCCAGCAGTCCTGCCAGTTCATCCCCGCGGGAGCGCCCAGGACCTTCGCCACCGCTTCCTTGGCCGCAAAGCGCGCGGCCAGGGAGCGCGTGTTCAGCTCACGCTCGGCCGGGACGAACAGCCTGTCCCGGAGCCCGGGGGTCCGTTCGAGCTGCCTGCCGAACCGTTCAATGTCTACGACGTCTACGCCAATGCCAACAATCATGCGGCTTATTCTACGGTCACGCTCTTGGCCAGGTTGCGTGGCTGGTCCACGTCGTATCCCTTGGCCGTGGCAAGTTCGAGGGCGAAGATCTGCAGCGGCACGGTGGCCAGCAGGGGTGCCAGGAGCGTGGGCGTCTCCGGGATGTAGAAGACGTGCTCGGCGTAGGCCTTGACCGCTTCGTCGCCTTCCTCGGCGATCACGATGGTCTTAGCGCCGCGGGCCCGGACCTCCTGGATGTTGGAGACCACCTTGGCGTGCAGCGAGTTCCGGCCGCGCGGGGAGGGAACCACCACGAACACCGGCTGGCCCTCCTCGATCAGGGCGATGGGGCCGTGCTTGAGCTCGCCGGCGGCAAAGCCCTCGGCGTGGATGTAGGCCAGTTCCTTGAGCTTGAGCGCGCCTTCCATGGCCACCGGGAACCCGACGTGGCGGCCCAGGAACAGCACCGACTTGGCGTCCGCCATGGACCGGGCCAGTTCCTTGATCTCGTCCACGTGGTCCAGGACCTGCTGGATCTTCGCCGGGACTTTGGCGAGGTCGGCCAGGATGTCCTTGATCTCGCCCTGGAACTTGTTGCCGCGCAGCTGTGCCAAATACAGGCCCAGCAGGTAGGCGGCGGTGATCTGGGCCAGGAAGGCCTTGGTGGACGCGACGGCGATCTCCGGACCGGCGTGTGTGTACAGCACGGCGTCGGATTCACGCGGGATGGTGGAGCCGTTGGTGTTGCAGATGGAGAGGGTCTTGGCGCCCTGTTCCTTGGCGTACCGGACGGCCATCAGGGTGTCCATGGTCTCGCCGGACTGGGAGATGGACACAATCAGCGTGTTCTCATCCACGATCGGGTCCCGGTAGCGGAACTCGTGGGAGAGCTCCACCTCGGTGGCGATCCGGCACCAGTGCTCGATCGCGTACTTGGCCACCTGGCCCGAGTACGCGGAGGTGCCGCAGGCGAGCACGATGATCTTGTTGATCTTTTTCAGGTGCTCGGGGTCGATGCGCATTTCATCGAGGGTCAGCTTGCCGTCCAGGTCCGAACGTCCCAGCAGGGTGTTGGCGACGGCGTCGGGCTGGTCGTGGATTTCCTTCTCCATGAAGGACGGGTAGCCGCCCTTTTCGGCCGAGGCCGGATCCCAGTCCACGTGGTATTCCTTGCCCTGGGCCGGGGCGCCGAAGAAGTCGGTGATCTCCACGGTGTCCGCGGTGATGGTCACGATCTGGTCCTGGCCCAGTTCCACGGCGCGGCGGGTGTAGTCGATGAAGCCGGAGACGTCCGAGCCGAGGAAGTTTTCGCCCTCGCCCAGGCCCACCACGAGCGGCGAGTTGCGCCGGGCGGCGACGACGACGTCGGGCTGGTCCGCGTGCACGGCCAGCAGGGTGAAGGCGCCTTCCAGGCGCTGGCAGGCAAGCTGCATGGCCTTGGTCAGGCCGCCGTTGGCGGGGTCGCCGCCCAGCTTGTTCCGGAAGATGTCGCCCAGGAGCACGGCGGCCACCTCGGTGTCCGTCTCGGACGCGAACGTGGCGCCGCCCTGGAGCAGTTCGAGCTTGAGCTCGGCGAAGTTTTCGATGATGCCGTTGTGGATCAGGGCCAGCTTGCCGCCGTCGGCCAGGTGCGGGTGCGCGTTCTGGTCCGTGGGGCCGCCATGGGTGGCCCAGCGGGTGTGGCCTATTCCGGTGACGGAATCCGGCAACGGCCGCTCTTCCAGTTCGGTGAGCAGATTGCTCAGTTTCCCGGATTTCTTGCGGGACGAAATGGCCCCGTCCGCCACCACCGCGACGCCGGCGGAGTCATATCCCCGGTACTCCAGACGGCGGAGTCCCTCAAGGACAACGTCCAACGCGCCGTGGCCAACATTTACCCGGCCTGACGAATGGCCTACGTATCCTACGATTCCACACATAGAGGCAAGCTTATATGGCAGAGCGGGCCGCCGCCGTCGAACGTGGCCTCCTTGACGGGTCGCAAGCCGTCCTTTACGGCTCTCAGGGCGCCATCCATTTCGCTCTCAGCGTCGCGCGGGGCAGAATCTCTTAGGTGACTTTGCAACGCAATGAAGCGAACGGAGAGGGAGTCTCCCCGTTCGTGGAGCTGGACAGGCAGACCTGGTCCCGGCTCGCAGCCCAGATGGAACAGCCCCTGAATGAAGAGGACGTGTTCCGTCTCCGAGGGCTCGGCGATCCGCTGGACATGAAGGAAGTCCGCGAAGTCTATCTGCCGCTCTCCCGGCTGCTTCACCTCTACGTGGAGGCCGCGGGCCAGCTGCACGCCGCCACCACCACGTTCCTCGGCGAACAGACGCAGCGCACACCCTTTGTGATCGGCGTGGCCGGTTCCGTAGCCGTGGGCAAGTCCACCATCGCCCGCGTGCTCCGCGAGATGCTTCGCCGGTGGCCAGGTACTCCGAACGTGGAGCTCATCACCACGGACGGGTTCCTGTATCCCCTGGCCGAGCTCAAGCGCCGGCACCTCCTGGAGCGCAAGGGTTTCCCGGAGTCCTATGACCGCCGCGCGCTCCTGCGGTTTGTGAGTGAGATCAAGGGCGGCGCGGAAGAGGTCCGGGCCCCCTGGTACTCCCACGTCACATACGACATCGTGCCCGGCAAGGAAGTGGTGGTCCGCCGGCCGGACGTGCTGATCGTGGAGGGCCTGAACGTCCTGGCCCCCGCCCGCCCCCGCCAGGACGGCAAGCAGGGCTTGGCGCTGAGCGACTTCTTCGACTTCTCCATCTACGTGGACGCGAAGACTTCCTATATCGAGGAATGGTACGTGGACCGCTTCCGCAAACTGCGCACCACCGCGTTCGCCCAGCCGGAATCCTACTTCCACCGCTATGCGACGCTGTCCGACGAGGAAGCCGAAACCACTGCCCGCGACATCTGGAAACGCATCAACGAGCCCAACCTGGAGGACAACGTCCTCCCGACGCGGGGCCGGGCGCAGCTGGTGCTCACCAAGGAAGCAGACCATTCCATCCGCCGCATGCTACTGCGGAAGGTCTAGCACAGGTGTGCCACAACTGTGCTGCAACCGCGGGCCCTGCTTTGGGCGCCGGGACTGTGCCGAGCAGGAGGTCCATCGCCAAGCTCCTGGCCGTTGGCGCCGGGCTGACTGCCCTGGCAGCGTGCACGCCGCCCGACGGCGGGACCCAGCCGCCGTCGTCGTCCTCCGCGACCGGAACCTCCGCTTCGCCGGCTGCCGTTTCGGAGTCCGCAGGGTCGGAGACACCCACTGCTGCCGCCACTCAACCGGGGACCGTAGCGGCGCCCGCGCCGGCAACCACGTCCGCGCCGACGCCCACCTCACCCGCGGCCGGATTGGCGAAACAGCATTCCCTGACGGATCCCGCCAGCCCGTGGCTGGTGGTCAACAAGCACCGCCCGCTCTCCCCTGCTGATTACGTGCCGGCGGATCTGGTTCAGCCGAACGTCGCGCTGGCAGTTTCCGGCGAAGCGGCACAGTTGAACAGCACGACGGCGGCTGCCGCGGAACAGATGTTCGCCGCGGCCGCGGAGGACGGCGTGACCATAACGCTGGCCAGCGGCTACCGTTCCTACGGCACCCAGGTGGCGACGTACAACAGCTATGTTGCGTCCCGGGGCCAGGCCGAGGCGGACACGGCCTCGGCCCGGCCGGGGTTCTCGGAGCACCAGACCGGCTGGTCCTTTGACATCGGCGACGGCGGCGGGGCCTGCAGCTTCCAGCCGTGCTTCGCCGATCAGCCAGCTGCGGTGTGGGCCAAGGCCAACGGGCACCGCTTCGGCTTCGTGGTCCGGTACCCGTGGATGCTCCACGAGATAACGGGCTACTACTACGAGTCCTGGCATCTGCGCTTCATCGGGGTGGAGGCCGCGACGGACATGGCTGCACGGGGCATCTCCACGCTTGAGGAGTACTTCGGGCTGGAAGCGGCGCCGGGGTATTTGTAGGGCGCATCCTAGCGTGACGGGCGACACACCCCGCGAAATTACCTGGCTGTCACACCATGTTTACGGGGCTGCACTAGCTTGGAAGCTATGTTGACCGGATTCAAGAATTTCATCATGAAGGGCAACGTCGTGGACCTTGCCGTCGCCGTGGTCATGGGTGCCGCCTTCGGCGCCGTCGTGACCTCAATCGTTGAAGGCTTGCTGACTCCGCTGATCGGCCGCCTGTTCAGTGCCAAGGGCATTGAAGAGATGCAGTGGGAGGGATTCATGTACGGTTCCGTCATCTCCTCCATCATTTCGTTCGTCCTGGTGGCCGCCGCCATCTACTTCGTGGTCATCATGCCCATGAACCACATGATCGAACGCCGCAACCGCCGGCTCGGTATTGGTACCGAAGTCAAGGAGGAGGCCGCCGAGGACCCTCATATCGCACTCCTCACGGAAATCCGGGACGAGCTCAGGAGCGGCAGTCGCCGGGCCTAGTTTTTGGTTATGACGAAAGTGGTCCGCCTCCGGATGGAGGCGGACCACTTTTGTTTGGTTCTCGAGTGCTGTGTCAGATCGTGTTGGCTCAGACGGCCGGTGCTACCGCCAGGCGTTCCTCCACCACGGCAGCGAGCCGCTTGCAGATGCGTTCCGCGGTGGGCATGTCGGCGGCTTCCACCATCACGCGGACCAGGGCCTCGGTGCCTGAGGGCCGCAGGAGCACCCTACCGGTGTCGCCCAGTTCCGCGGAAGCCTCCGCAACTGCGGCGAGGACTCCCTCATCCGTGCCCGCCCGCGCTTTGTCCACATTCTTGACATTGATCATGAGCTGCGGGAGCTTGGTCATCACGGTGGCCAGCTCTTTCAGCGAGCGGCCCGTGAGCGCCACCTGTGCTGCAAGCTGCAGGCCGGTCAGGAGGCCGTCGCCCGTGGTGGCGTGATCGGCGAAGATAACGTGTCCGGACTGTTCGCCGCCGAGGTTGAACCCGCCGTCGCGCATTTCCTCAAGCACGTAACGGTCCCCCACAGCAGTTTCGCGGATGCTGATGCCTGCATTGCGGAGGGCGATCTTCAGGCCAAGGTTGCTCATGACGGTGGCTACCAGGACGTTGTCCTTGAGTTTTCCGGACTCCTTCAGCGCGACGGCGAGGATGGCCATGATCTGGTCGCCGTCCACTTCGTTGCCTTCGTGGTCGATGGCCAGGCAGCGGTCGGCGTCGCCGTCGTGTGCGATGCCCAGGTCTGCGCCATGCTCCACCACGGCACGCTGAAGGGCGCCGAGGTGGGTTGAGCCAACGCCGTCGTTGATGTTCAGGCCGTCGGGCTCCGCGCCGATGACCACAATCTCAGCGCCAGCGTCGTTGAAGAGCTGCGGGGAACAGCCGCTGGCGGCGCCGTTGGCGCAGTCGAGAACGATCTTCAGCCCGTCGAGGCGGTGCGGCAGGGTGCCCAGCAGGTGGACGATGTAGCGGTCCTCGGCGTCGGAGAAGGTCTGGATGCGGCCTACATCGCTTCCTGTGGGGCGGAACGCCTCCTTGCCCATCTGTTCCTCGATGGCGTCCTCAACCTCGTCAGGCAGCTTCTGGCCGCCTTTGGCGAAGAACTTGATGCCGTTGTCCGGAGCCGGGTTGTGGGAGGCGGAGATCATCACGCCGAAGTCTGCCTTGAGGTCGGCAACCAGGTACGCGGCTGCCGGGGTGGGAAGCACGCCGGCGTCATAGACGTCGATGCCTGAACTGGACAGTCCCGCCGAGACGGCCGCGGAGATGAACTCGCCGCTGGCACGCGGATCACGGGCCACCACTGCGCGCGGCCGGGCACCGTTGGTGCTCCGTTGGTGGCCGAGTACGACGGCGGCCGCTTGCGCCAGCTGCATTGCCAGCTCTGCTGTGAGCAGGCCGTTTGCCAGGCCCCGGACACCATCTGTTCCAAATAATCTAGACATCGGGTCAAGTTTAGACGATGGACCCGCCGGCGCAGACTTTGGCTCGCCCCGGGGCAGGCGTTGGTACTCCCGGCCCCGGCCGTTATCACTCCGGGAGCAATACTTCTTTAAATGACGGAAGCCCGCCCCGCCGAATGGCGGGACGGGCTTCCGGTAAGCGGATTTAGCGCTTGGAGTACTGCTGAGCCTTACGGGCCTTCTTGAGACCAGCCTTCTTACGCTCGATGACGCGTGCGTCACGGCGGAGGTAGCCGGCCTTCTTCAGGGTGGCGCGGTTGTTCTCGGTGTCGATCTCGTTCAGTGAACGGGCGATGCCGAGGCGCAGGGCACCGGCCTGGCCGGAAATGCCACCACCGTGGATGCGTGCGAAGACGTCGTAGGCGCCATCCAGATCAAGGATCTTGAAGGGTTCGTTGACATCCTGCTGGTGCAGCTTGTTCGGGAAGTAGTTGGCCAGCTCGCGGCCGTTGATGATCCACTTGCCGGTACCGGGCACGATGCGAACACGTGCCACGGCTTCTTTACGACGGCCAACTGCTGCGCCGGCAACGGTCAGTGCCGGGCGTTCCTTCTTGGGCGCTTCTGCTTCCGCAGGACCGCTTTCCGAGGTGTAGCTGGTCAGGGTTTCCTCAGCCGCAACGGCTTCGGTGGTCTCTTCGTTCTGAGCCACGGTTCTCCTTGTATAGATAAGTTGTTTGGTGGCCAGGACTACTGGGCGACCTGGGAAATTTCGAAAGTCTTGGGCTGCTGCGCGGCGTGCGGGTGCTCTGCACCGCGGTAAACCTTCAGCTTGCCCAGCTGCTGTGCAGCGAGGGAGTTCTTGGGGAGCATGCCCTTGATGGCCTTCTCCACGGCGCGGACCGGGTTGGATTCCAGCAGCTCCGCGTAGGTGACGGAGGTCAGGCCGCCCGGGTAGCCGGAGTGCCGGTAAGCGCGCTTCTGCTCGAGCTTGGCGCCGGTGAGGGCAACCTTCTCAGCGTTGATGATGATGACGAAGTCGCCCATGTCCATGTGGGGAGCAAAGGTGGCCTTGTGCTTGCCGCGCAGCAGGATTGCGGTCTGGCTGGCAAGACGACCAAGGACAACGTCGGTGGCGTCAATGACGTGCCACTGGCGGTTGATATCGCCGGGCTTCGGGGTGTACGTACGCACGGTGTTTGCCTCGTTCTTGTTCTGGCGTTCTTGTTTAGGTGTCACGTAAGCGTGTGCACCTACTATCTATGCGCTACCGGAACAGAGGTGAGGGCTCTATGAATCCAGTGGTCCCGGAGTCTCGAATGTGCCCGAGGAGTAGTTATCCTGCAACCGGATTCTCAGCGGGCACGCATCATCGAGAAAGGACACGCACAACGACTATCAAGAATAGCGGGTATAGAGGCCGCTGGTCAAAATAGGCTCTAAGTAGCCAGCCTGCGCCGGTCCTGATGCTCGGATCCGGCGCTTTGGACCACGAGTAACTCCGAACTTAGGTGCCCTGTTGACTGAAATGCCCCCGGCTCCCCTGTTGGTAATTCTATGCGCCCTGCTGGGGCTGGCCACAGCGCCCCTTGCTTTGGCGGTAACGCGGCGATTGCTGCCCGCAGTGGAGTTGGCGCAGGTCCGATGGCAGAGCATCGTAAATTTTTCGGTAACGGCATTTCTGTTCGCCGCCATGGCCTGGCGGTTCGGCTGGTCATGGGTGCTGCCGGCGTTCCTTTTCCTGAGTGCAGCTGGGCTTGTGCTGTCCCGGATTGACGTCCAACACAAGTTGTTGCCCAACAAGATCGTCCTTCCATCGCTTGGAATCGGATTTGTGCTGCTGCTTTTGGACGCCGGCGTGAACCAGCGATGGGGAAATCTGCTCGCGGCGGTCATCGGATGTGCCGTAACTTTCGTGATTTACCTGATTTTGGCCTTAATTTCTCCCCGCGGAATGGGCATGGGAGACGTAAAGCTCTCGGCACCACTTGGTTTGTACTTGGGCTACCTCTCGGTCGGGCATTTGATACTGGGTATAGCCCTTGGTTTTATTGTGGGCGCTGTTGCCAGTGTTCTTCTTGTTACAAGCGGATTGGCGGGGCGGAAGACGGCCTTACCGTTCGGACCGTCCATGTTCCTGGGCTGCGTCCTGACGGTGCTGTGGGGCGTCGAAATCGGCCGCATCCTCCTGCCCACAGTGTTCTCTCGATAACCGTTTCCGAGTACACCAAGTAGTCGCGTACCTGAGCGGGCGGGATAAAGGGATGTAACGGCAAGTAGACGCCCGATTCTGCCGTCAAAAAGACGAGTACAACCACTCATTGTGTGGCTATTTGTGACTCCTGTATTCCTTTGTGTATCGAAGTTCCAGCAATCACCTTCTTGGGGGGAGCGGGGAATTCGAAGCCAATTCAGCACTCACAAAAGGAACACGAAAATGAACTCTGCACTGGTCTCTATGGTTGCTTACATCGCCGGCGTCAAGAACCGCCTCACGGGTGAAGAGAAGGGCGCCACGATGGTTGAGTACGGCATCATGGTCGCGCTCATCGCCGTTGTCGTGATGGCATCCGTTCTCCTTCTCGGTCCGGCAATTGCCGTTCTCTTCGATCAGGTCACGGCCGCACTCTAGTTCGCCGCCGTCGGCATTGTCTCTGTCCTGGTGGCGGCAGTCGCCGCCGCCAGGACAGTCGCAGTTCGGGCAATCATCCTACTGAAAACGAAGTGTCTGGGGAGACCGTCGTGAAATCAACAAAGAAAGAACGCGGCGCGGTGGCGGTGGAAATGGCAATTGTCCTTCCCGTGCTGCTGTTACTGCTCATTGGGATTATGGAATTCGGGCGCGTCCTGAACGTCCAAGTGTCCCTCACGCAGGCGGCTCGCGAAGGCGCCCGCCATGCGGCGATCCATTACGACGACGGCACTCTCGATGTCGCCGGAACTGCGGCCGCTGCCGCACCGTCACTGGCAGGCCTGGGCATGGGGGTCACCAGCAACGCGGGCAGCTGCTCCGCGGGGTCAGACGTCACAGTCACGACGAGCCTGACGCTACCTTCGTTGTCCGGTTTCCTGGATGCCGGCTTCTTTGGCCAGCCGGTCATCTTCCCATTGAACATGACCGGAGTAGGGGTAATGAGATGCGGTGGCTAACAGCACTTCGCAGTGGCAACGGCCGACACGTCGCTGGCACTGGCACTGGCACTGGCACTGGCACTGGCACTGGCAGCAATGGTCCAGACAGCGAGCGTGGAGCAGCCACGGTCATCGTGGCCATCATGATTGTTGTACTCATGGGTTTTGCAGCCATAGCCGTCGATGTCGGTGCAATGTATGCAGAGAAGGCGCAGCTCCAGAACGGCGCCGACTCGTCCGCCCTGGCAATCGCGGGCGACTGCGCCAACGGCTCGTGCGGTGATGTGGACGCGACCGGCGCCCTCCTGGCCAACGCCAACAGCAATGACAGCACCAGTGGCGTATCCTCCATCACGTTCCCGAGTGCCACGACCGTTCGCGTGGAAACCAACACCCGCGAGGCTGGCTCCGGAGCAAACACTTTCTCGCTCTTCTTCGCCAGGGTAATGGGCTTTGAAACTACCGATATTCGGGCTGTGGCCGAAGCCACCTGGGGGGCACCCAATGCCGCTACGACGCTGCCATGGACCATCAGCCAGTGTGTCTTCGAGCAGTACCTTTCGCCCAGCCAGCTTGCGGAGTTGAACTCCACAGGCAACTTCACTGGTGATCCCATCCCCACCCATATCCTCCTCCGCTACGACGAAAACACTCCCGACTACCCAGGCTGCGTCCCGCAAAACGGTTACGCCGAAGGCGGCTTCGGTTGGCTGGACCGGGACACCGGATGCTCGGCGGACATCAATATCGCCGAAGCGGAAATTGGCAACGACCCCGGCAATGACTTCCCCAACGAATGCACGGGAATACTTGCCGGCCTCATGGGCGAACCGATCCTCGTCCCGATCTTCAGCACAGCGACCGGCACTGGGCAGCACGCTACCTACGGTCTGGTCGGATTCATCGCATTCCAAGTTACCGGATACAAGTTTGGCGGCGGTCCATCACTCACAAACCTGGATCCCGCAGCGCCCTCATGCACCGGCAATTGCCGCGGCATCCAGGGCTTTTTCACCCGCTACGTTTCCCTCGAAGAGGGCCTGTCAACGAGCGGTGGAACCCCTAACTACGGAGCGACTTCAGTCTGGCTTTCGAAATAGACGCTAAGTCCTCCGTACGCGACCCGTCGCACCACGAAATCGACAAGGAGCTAGTCAAGTGAAATCACGCCTACTGGGAGGCATCGCAGCACTATTGTTGGCAATCACCGGGACCGTACTACTGGTTATGTACGTTCAGGGAGCCGACAACAGGGCAGCGCAAGGTCTCGAACCCGTAAATGTATTGGTTGTCAAAGAGTCCATTCCCGCCGGCACCAAGGCGGAGGACTTGAACAACAAAGTCCAGCTGGAATCTATACCCCAGGCCGCCGTGCCGGACGGCGCCATCGAAAGCCTGAGCGATTACAAGGGGAAGATCACCTCCGTTGGCCTGGAGCCCGGTGAGCAGCTGCTCGCAGCCAGGCTGGTGGACCCCCGCGATCTCCTGCCGGGCACGGTGCCGGTCCCTGATGGCCTGGAAGAAGTTACTTTCCTCCTGGCACCGGAACGCATTCTTGGCGGACGACTTGAAGCCGGAGACAAGGTCACCGTCTACACGTCCTTCAAATCCGAGGACGAGATGCCGGCCGACGCCAACGTCCCGGCCGAGGTCAAGGGATGGAAGCAGTCCACCGGGCTCCTCTTCCATGACGTCCTCGTCACCGCGGTACAAAAGGCCGCACCGGAGACGGAGAAGAACTCCGGGTCCACCAGCGACAGCGGTGTAGCAATGCCTAACGGTTCCGCGTTCGTGACGGTGGCCAGGAGCGACGCAGAGGCGGCAAAGCTGGTTTACGGAGCCGAGTTCGGCACCATCTGGCTAGCCAAGCAGACTGACACCTCCACCAAGAGCGATCCACCGGTGACAACCTTTGGAGGGCTGTACTAATGAGCCGCTTTGTGGCCATCACGGCGGTTCGCGATTTCGAGGGACGAGTCCGCCAGGCCATCACAGGTGCGTTACACGGCGAGTTGCAGACCCTCACGCCGGACGTCCTATCCGGCGGCCCGGATGACGTGTTCAAGCAGCTCAACGGCGCACCGCCCGAGGTGCTTATTCTCGGTCCGGGCGTCACGCCGGAGGATGCCCTGAAACTGGCGACCGTCTTCGACCTCCAGTACCCGGAGGTTAGCCTGCTTCTGATTGCCGAACCGACTCCGGACCTGGTGCTTCGCGCCATGCATGCCGGGATACGGGACGTCGTCACCCCGGAAATCGTGGTCAACGATCTGCGCGTCCTCCTGGAGCGGGCCTGCCTGGCCGCTGCCAGCCGTCGCCGGGGAATGGCGCCGGCCGCAGAACCGGGCCAGGAACGTGGCCGGGTTATAGCCGTCATGTCCCCCAAGGGCGGCGTCGGTAAAACAACAGTGGCCACCAACCTTGCCATCGGCCTGGGCAAGGTGGCCCCGATGGGGGTGGTGATAGTCGATCTGGACCTGCAGTTCGGCGATGTCGCGTCAGGGCTGCTGCTGGAGCCTGAGCACTCCATCACCGACGCCGTCCATGGCGTGGCGTCCCAGGATTCTATGGTTCTCAAGGCATTCCTCACCGTTCATCCGGCCGGCATCTACGCACTCTGTGCGCCACACACGCCGGCGGAATCCGACTACATCACCGCCGATCACGTCAGCCGACTGATCAACCAGCTGGCGAGTGAGTTCAAGTACGTTGTGGTCGACACCGCGCCGGGCTTGGGCGAGCACGTCCTCGCCACGCTGGAACAGGCCACGGACGGCGTGTGGGTCTGCGGGATGGACGTTCCCAGTGTCCGCGGCCTGCGGAAGTGCTTCGGTGTCCTGAAGGAACTGCAGCTCCTGCCGCAGGGCAGGCACACCGTCCTGAACTTTGCCGACCGTAAGAGCGGACTATCCGTGCAGGACGTCGAAGCGACCATTGGAGTTCCGATCGATACCGTGATTCCACGGTCACGAACGCTTCCCTTCACCACCAACCGAGGAGTTCCGGTACTGCAAAGCGCCACCCGGGACTCGGCTTCGAAAGGCCTTAAGAAGCTGGTTGACCGTTTTGATCCACAATGGGTGTCCTCCACCCACAACAAACTGCACCGAAGGGTGGTTGTGTCGTGAAACTTTCAGATCGCCTTACCCGGTCACAGACTAATGTGACTCCCAACGAATCCGGCACGCCCGCACAGGACACGCCGCGGGCTGTTCCTGTGTCGGCCGAGCAGCGGCCGCCCGCCGCTCCGGCCACTACGCCGCTTGCCTCGGCGTTGTCTTTGGGCAGCGCCCCCGCGGTCCAAGCCTTCGATGCGCTGGCGGGCTTGAAACAGCGGGCGGCACTCGCCCTGTTTGAACGCATGGGCAATCGCTCCGCCGACGCTTCAGCGTCGGAGGAAGACCTTCGTTCCATGGCAGTTGAAGAACTTTCCGCCGTGATTGACCAGGAGCAGGTCCCGCTCTCCCCCGACGAACGGCGGCGCCTCATCCGGGAGATCGCGGACGAGGTGATGGGCTACGGACCCCTGCAGAGGTTGCTCGAAGACCCTTCCGTCACTGAAATCATGGTCAACCGTTTTGACCAGATCTACATCGAACGGCATGGACATCTGACCCTGACTGGTTACCAGTTCAGTTCCGATGACCACTTGCGGAAGGTCATCGAACGGATTGTGTCACGAGTGGGCAGGCGCATCGATGAATCTTCACCGCTGGTCGATGCCCGGCTGGAAGATGGCTCGCGTGTCAACGCGATCATTCCTCCCCTGGCGGTCAACGGGCCCTCGCTGACGATTCGAAAGTTCAGCCACGTGCCTTTGACGGTCCAGAACCTCATTGACTGGGGCTCTATCACTCCCGAAATGGCGGAGCTGCTCAGCGCCTGCGTCCGTGCGCGGCTGAACATCATAGTTTCCGGCGGAACCGGTACCGGAAAGACCACCCTGCTCAATGTCCTCTCTTCCTTCATTCCCGCTGAGGACAGGATCGTGACCATCGAGGACGCCGTCGAACTCCAACTGCAACAGGAGCATGTGGTTCGCCTTGAAAGCAGGCCGCCCAACATCGAAGGAAAAGGCGCCGTCGGCATCCGTGAACTTGTCCGGAACTCCCTCCGTATGCGCCCCGACCGGATCATCGTGGGTGAGGTTCGCGGCGGGGAATCTTTGGACATGCTGCAGGCCATGAACACCGGCCACGACGGTTCGTTGTCCACCGTTCACGCAAACGCGCCGCGCGACGCCGTTGCCCGTCTGGAGACCCTTGTGCTGATGGCCGGGATGGATTTGCCACTCCGCGCCATTCGCGAGCAGGTATCGTCCGCTGTGGATCTCATTATCCAGGTCACCAGGCTCCGCGACGGCAGTCGCCGTGTAACCCATGTGACGGAAGTGCAGGGCATGGAGGGAGACATCGTTACGCTCCAGGACGCATTCGTCTTCGACTATTCCGCAGGAATGGACGCCCAGGGCAGGTTCCTTGGCAAGCCGGTTCCCACTGGAATCCGTCCACGGTTCCTGGACCGCTTTGCCGACCTCGGTATCGCCGTCTCTCCGGCCATCTTCGGCGCCACGCCCGTCGCGACGGGAAGGCGGTAGCCGTGGACTCCCCAGCACTTTTCATAGCGGCCCTTGTGCTCTGTTTCGGGGCGCTGCTCGTTTTGTTCCTGGTTGTTTTGAAGCCTCGTTACGGCTCGATTCCGGCCAATAGACGGCGTCCTGACGCCTACCAGGGTCCTTCAGCCATGAGCCGGGTCTCAAACACTGCCGTCGCCGCCATGGGCGGCGTCATCGGCGAATCGGGTGGCCCGTTCAACAGGGCTGTGCTGTACAACGCCGGTGTGAAAATGGCGCCCGCCGATTTCACCGTAATGGTGGCCGTGGCCTCCCTCTTGGGCGGCACGGTCGTCTCTCTGCTGACGAACATACTTCTTGGAATCCTGTTCGCCATCGCGGCTCCTTTCCTGGCCAGGCTGGTCCTCTCCGTGCTCAGGGACAAGCGTCGCGGGCGATTCGAAGCACAGCTCACAGACACCATCCAAATGCTGATCGGCGGCCTTCGGGTAGGTCACAGCGTCATGAGGTCCATCGAAGCTGCAGCCCAGGAGGCGGACGCTCCAACATCGGAAGAGCTTTCGCGAGTCGTCACTGAAACCCGCATCGGTAAGGACGCTCGACAGGCGTTGGACGAAGTCGCCGAGCGCATGGACAGCGAGGACTTCCGCTGGATTGGACAGGCCATCCAGATCAACCGGGAGGTTGGCGGGGACCTGGCACAGGTCCTGGAAGAAGTGGCCGGCACGATCAGGGAGCGCAGCGAGATCAAGGGCCAAGTGCGCTCCCTCAGTGCCGAAGGCAAAATGTCCGCCTACATTCTGATGGCCATGCCCGTCGGTGTCGCCATGGTCATCGGCATCATGAACCCCGGTTACACGAACGTGTTCTTCACCCATCCCGTAGGCATCATTTTGCTCATCGTCAGCATCCTGATGTTTGTCATCGGCGGCTTCTGGATGAGCCGCACCGTCAAGATTAAGTTCTAGGGGGAATTGCCATGACTCCGATAGCCTGGCTGATGATAGCAGCGATTGTGCTGCCCTTGGCCTACTTCACCTGGGTTCTGGTCACACTGGACCGGCGTGGTGCAGTGGCCGTCCAAACCAATCTCGGGCAAGGCTTTACCCAGAGCTCCATTTCCGCGATCCAACGGACCCCGACCTTTCTGGGGATCTCCAAGCGGCTCACACCCGGCAGCTACGAGGCGAAACTGGACCGTTGGCTCGCCCTGGCCGGCCGGCCCGAGTCCATGCCCCTGGAGAAGCTCATTATCTCGAAGCCGCTCCTAGCCCTTGGGGGTGCCATGTTCGGTTTACTGCTCATCAGTAAGTCCCCCACCCCGCCGATCTTCGGTTTGGCTCTATTCGTCACGGTGTTGTTTTATTTCGTCCCGGACCTGCTGGTCTACAACAAAGGCATAAAGCGCCAGGAGGCAATAGCGCTTGAGCTTCCAAATACCCTCGACCAAATGTTGATCTCGGTTGAGGCGGGGCTCGGTTTCGAATCGGCGATGGCCAGGGCCGCAGAATATGGAGGAGGCCCGTTGGCCCAAGAGTTGATGCGCACCCTTCAGGACATCCAGGTGGGTCGCCCCCGCCAGGAAGCCTACGCGGCTCTGGCAGCCCGTTCATCAGTCCCGGATCTACGGAGTTTCGTGCGGGCAGTGGTCCAGGCTGACAAGTACGGAATCGGGATTGCCAAGGTTTTGCACACGCAGGCCAAGCAGGCCAGGGTCAAGCGCCGGCAGCGGGCCGAAGAAAAGGCGATGAAACTACCGGTAAAGGTACTTTTCCCGCTGCTATTCTTCATCTTCCCAGTGCTCTTCATAGTGCTACTCGGCCCGGCAGCCATCAACATAATCGAGGCCTTCAGCTAACCAAGTTCGCCGGATTTCTCCGGCCTAGACCCGGAGCCTCTCGGTACCCAGAACCGAGAGGCTCCGTTGCCACCCGGCACCGAGGAGCGGCACCTCGCACCGGGGAGAAGGCCCTGGGCGCGTGTGAGTGCACGTTCAGGGCCTTCATGGAGACCAAATATTCACCGACAATCCCTAACTAAACTCAGGACTCCCCCAATCACTGATTGAGGGAGTCCTTCTGTGTCCGTGAGTGTCAACGCAGGCGGGTTGAGCATGAAAGGCGCCAGATTTCCGCAGTTTAGACGCAGGAAAGGGACAAGTTGGGAAGGCTTGGCACAGGATGCACCAAGATCCAGTCGAAAGCTGGAAAGTGGTTGCTACATTTTTGGCAGAGCTGGTGCAGGACCAGCCCACCCAAACTCGCTCAGGAGTCCCCATGCTTTCCACCTACACGTACCTTGCAGCCCGCCTTCACCGCGATGAGAAAGGCGCCACCGCGGTCGAATACGGCATCATGGTCGGCCTCATCGCCGTCGTGATCATCGTTGCTGTCACTCTCCTCGGAACCACGCTCCAGGACATGTTTGTCCAGGTTCAGTGTTCGGTTAGCGGCGGTACCTACACCGCGGGCGCTGCCGGGGCCGCAGGTACCTGCGCCCCGTAAGGCGGTTGTCCTGACCCAGTGATGTGCCCGCACATCAACCAACACCAAAGAGTGGCGGCGGCAACCAAGCCGCCGCCACTTCGGCTGTAATCACTCCCCCATTGGCCTGACCGAAAGGCACCCCCCATGTCCAGGGCATCCGAGCGCGGAGCCGTAGCGGTCGAGTTTGCGATCCTGGCGCCTGTTCTCGTCATGCTGCTTCTGGGAATCATGGAGTTTGGCCGGGCCTACAACGCCCAGGCGTCGCTCTCCAGCGCCGCCCGTGAAGGAGTCCGCGTAATGGCCATCTCCAACGATCAAGCAGCCGCCCGGACTGCAGCCAAAAACGCCGCAGTTTCGCTCAAGCCGGCTCTCACGGACGCGAACATCACTTTCGGTGGCGCAAGTTGCACTCCCGGGGCGCAGATGACCATCACCATCAGCTACAACCTGTCCACTATGACGGGCGTAGCCGGCCCGTTTGCGATGAAGGGTAAAGGAGCCATGCTGTGCGGCGGCTGACACCCCGGTCTTTGATTCACGACGGCGAACGCGGGGCCGTGAGCGTCCTGGTCGCCATCCTGTTGGTGGTGCTCCTCGGCTTCGGGGCCATAGCAGTGGACGTCGGGATGCTCTACGCCGAGCGGACTCAGCTCCGCAACGGCGCGGACGCAGCAGCCCTGGCCATCGCCCAGAAATGCGCCAAGAACGCCGCCGATACCGATTGCTCAATTGACTCCGCCCTGGCCCGCAGCTTCGCCAATAGCAATGCCAACGACGGCCTCAGCAACATCAAATCCACCATGCTGGATAAAGCCACCCGCACCGTCACGGTCACGGCCGGCGCACAGGAGAAGGGCAGGACTCCCAACGAAGTCTCACTCTTCTTTGCCCGGGTGCTGGGCATGAACTCGACCGAGGTCAACGCCCCTTCAACAGTCGTGTGGGGCAGCCCCGAAAAGGGGACCACCCCCTTTCCCATCACCGTGTCAGTCTGCCAGGTTCGCGACAGCACGAACATCATGCAGTTGCTCCAGTTGCATGGAAAAAACGCCAACGTCGACTGCAATTACGGGCCATCGGGTGCATTCGTACAAGGCGGCTTCGGCGGTCTTAAACAAGATGCCAACACGTGCGGCGCCTTTATCGACATCGCAAAGAGCACCGCTGGCGGTGACACCGGCAATAATGCGCCACCCCATTGCGAGGACACGCTGAACAGCTGGGCGGCGGACATGAACGCCGGCAAGGACGTAATCGTTCTGCTGCCGATCTTCAATACCGTGACGGGAACCGGAACGAACGCAGTCTACGGACTGACAACGTTCGCCGCGTTCAAAATTGCTGGGTGGAAGGTTGGCAATACGGGTCTTCCCTATACCTTTCGCAACAGAGCACCGGACGTCCCCGCCAACCTTGAATGCAAGGAACCTTGCCGCGGAATCATCGGAACATTCGTCAAATACGTTTCCTTAGCCAGCGGCTACACGCTCGGCCCCATAAACCCTGACGGCGCGACCATCGTTGCCCTCAGCAAATAGTCCTTGCAGCCCCAGATCTCCCATAAAACACAGGAGCAGTCAGTGAAGTCACGTTTGTTGGCAGGAGTGGTGGCAGTCCTCCTGGCCATCGTCGGTGCGGTCCTTGTTGTTACCTACGCCCAGGGCGCGGACCAGCGGGCAGTCAAGGACCTGGACCCCGTGGGCGTTCTTGTCGTCACCAAAGCCGTGCCGGCAGGCGCTTCCGTGGACACCGTGAAAGCATCGGTCGTTCTGGAAGAGCTACCGGGTACCGCCGTCGCAAAGTCTGCACTGAAGACTCTGGACGCATCCACCGGACAGGTGGCCGCCGCCGACCTCGTTCCCGGTGAACAGCTGCTGGCGGAGAAGCTCATCGCCCCGGAAGACCTCCAAACCTCCGGCTCCGTGAAAGTGCCGGCCGGCCTGCAGGAAGTCTCCTTCCAGCTGGAGCCGCAGCGCGTCGTCGGCGGACGCCTTGAGCCCGGTGACCACGTTGGCGTCTTTATTTCCATGGCGAATGGCGTCGTAGAAAACAAGGCCGGCGCGGCCACTCAACTCTCCATCCACAAAGTCCTGGTGACCGCCGTACAGCGGGCCCCCGAAGGCGCAGTCGCGAAGCCTGCCGCGTCGGCGAGCGCCGGAACCGAACCCGACCCCCGGGATGTCAATCTCCCAACGGGATCCCTAATGGTCACGGTTGCGGTCAATGACATCAACGCCACCAAGATCGTTTTTGCCTCCGAGTTCGAACAAGTCTGGCTCAGCAAAGAGCCCCTCGACGCGCAGGACAGCGGTCCGCGCATCATGACTCAACAGGACGTCTACAAATGAGCCGCTTCGTCCTCATCACACCCGACGTCGACTTCGACGGCCGCCTTCGCCAGGCCGTTGCCGGAGCCCTGCAAGGGGGCGTGCAGACCTTCTTCACAAGCTTGCTCCCCGCCGATCCCAACGAGCTGTTCGCCCATCTGAACCAGGAACAGCCCGAGGTGCTGATTCTGGGGCCTGGTGTCCCCGTGGATGAAGCGCTCCGGCTTGCGACGGTGATGAATGTCCGGTTTCCGGAGCTCAGCGTCGTCCTTGCGAGTGAGCCAGATCCCAACTTCATCCTGCAGGCCATGCGGGCGGGCATCCGGGACATCCTCTCCCCCGACTCCGATGCTGCACAGATCAGGGTCCTCCTGGAGCGCGTCACGCAGTCCTCCGTCAGCCGGTACCGCGTGCAGGCGCCCCAGCTGACGGCCGAAACCAACAAAGGCCTCGTGATCGGCATATTCTCCCCTAAAGGCGGCGTGGGCAAAACGACCATCGCCACCAACATCGCCATCGGCCTGGGCAAGATCGCCCCGATGAGCGTAGTGATCGTTGACCTGGACCTGCAGTTCGGTGACGTAGCTTCCGCGCTCTACCTCGACCCCCAACACACAGTCACCGACGCAGTCTCCCCCGCGGCCAGCCAGGATTCGCTGGTCCTGAAGGCTTTCCTTACGGTCCACCCGGGCAGCATCTACGCCGTTTGCGCTCCCCCAACCCCCGTTGATGCCGATGAGATAACCCCGGAGCAGGTCAGTCGCCTGCTTGAACAGCTCTCCGAGCAGTTCCAGTACGTCGTGGTGGATACGGCTCCGGGCCTTCCGGAAATCGGCCTCGCGGCCATGGAACAGTGCACGGACGTGGTGTGGGTCAGCGGCATGGACATCCCAAGCGTCCGCGGCCTGCGTGCTGGCCTGGACGTCCTGCGTCAGCTGGATATCCTCCCGGAGACCCGGCACGTGGTGCTGAACATGGCGGATTCCAAGCTCGGGCTGACAGTCCAGGACCTCGAATCGACCATCGGAGCGCCCGTGGATGTCAGCATTCCCCGGTCCAAGGCCGTGGCACTCTCTACCAACCGAGGCATACCAGTGCTTCAGGCGTCAGCCAAGGACCCCGCGACCAAGGGACTGAACCAACTCGTCGACCGCTTTAATCCCGCATGGCGGGCTAAATCGCAACGCAAACTGCACCGGAGAGTGGTGGTCTAAATGAAACTTTCAGAGCGCATCAGTGCTGCCCAGGAAAAAACGCAGTCCCGCACGCACACCGTTCCCCCGCCGTCGCCAGCCCCACGGGCCACCACCGCAACACTTGAGCTGGACCGCCCTGAGCTGCCCACCCGGCAGTCCGACCCGTGGGCGGCACCGCAGCCGGAAAAGCGCACGACGGCGGCACCGGCTGCCGCCGTCGTCGTTCCGTCAATGGGGACCGAACATCCGGACGAGGTGAAGCCCAAAACCCAGCAGCCCGTAGACGCCTTCGCGGCGCTGAAGGCTAGGGCGGCCACGGCGTTGTTCGAACGCATGGGTGCCCGCTTCAATGATTCGGCGATCACCGAGCTGGAGCTCCGGACGTCGGCCAGGGAGGAACTCACGCGCATCATCGACGCCGAGCAAGTGCCGCTCTCCTCCGAGGAACGCACGCGCCTGGTCCAGGATGTTGCCGACGACGTGCTGGGCTACGGCCCGCTGCAGCGCCTGCTGGACGACCCCGCCGTCACGGAAATCATGGTCAACCGGATGGACCAGATCTATGTGGAGCGCAAGGGCCACCTCACCCTGGCGGACTCTCGCTTCAGCTCGGAGGAACATCTGCGGAAGGTGATCGAGCGCATCGTGTCAAAGGTGGGGCGCCGCATTGACGAGTCCTCTCCCCTAGTGGATGCCCGGCTGGAAGACGGCTCCCGCGTCAACGCCGTGATCCCTCCCCTGGCCGTCGGCGGATCATCACTGACCATCCGCAAGTTCAGCAAAGTGCCCCTCACCGTTCGGAACCTCATCGACTTCGGAACACTGACTCCGGAAATGGCCGAGCTCCTGAACGCGTGCGTGAAGGCCAAGCTCAACATCATCGTCTCCGGCGGAACGGGAACGGGAAAGACCACCCTGTTGAACGTGCTTTCTTCGTTCCTTCCCGCGGACGAACGGATCGTCACCATCGAGGATGCCGTGGAGCTCCAGATCCAGCAGGACCATGTGGTGAGGCTGGAAAGCCGTCCTCCCAACACTGAGGGCAAAGGCGAAGTGACCATCCGTGAACTCCTGCGGAATTCGCTGCGTATGCGTCCCGACCGCATTGTGGTGGGCGAGGTCCGCGGCGGAGAGTCGCTGGACATGCTCCAGGCCATGAACACGGGGCACGACGGCTCATTGTCAACGGTTCACTCCAACTCGCCGCGTGACGCCGTCGCCCGTCTTGAAACGCTGGTGCTCATGGCAGGGATGGACCTGCCCCTGCGGGCCATCCGGGAACAGATAGCTTCAGCAGTGAACCTGATCGTCCAGATTTCGCGCTTGCGTGACGGCAGCCGCCGCATCACCCACGTGACCGAGGTACAGGGTATGGAGGGCGACATCGTCACCTTGCAGGACGCCTTCGTCTTCGACTATTCCGCCGGCGTCGATGCCCAAGGCCGTTTCCTCGGACGACCGGTCGCCACCGGGATCCGTCCGCGCTTCATCGACCGCTTCGAGGACCTCGGAATCCATGTCTCACCCGGGGTCTTCGCCACCCCCGCCGGTCCCGCCGGCGAAGGAAAGGCCTAGGACCGCCGACATGCTCATGACCGTTGGAGCGGCGCTCCTATTCATCGCACCGATCCTCTTGGGTGTGGCGTTGCTGATACCCGGTACGCCGGAAATCGCTCTGGGCCGGCGCCGTCCCTATGACTCGGAGCCGCCCTCACGGCTAACCCGCCTGGCGAACGTTACCGTCGGCGGCCTTGACCGCTTCCTAGCGGACAGAAACGTCCGGCTCTACAACCGCGACTCATTGGAGAACGCCGGTGTCCGGCTCAGCCAGGCTGAGTTCTTTGTCCTGGTTATTGCCGGTGGCATCGTCGGCGCCCTCGTGGGCCTTGTGATCGGCGTGCCGGTCCTGTCCGTCCTCCTCGTCATACTGGCGCCAGTCGTGGGGCATCTGGTTCTGGGCTTCCTGGCCGGAAAGCGGCGGGCTAAGTTCGACCAGCAGCTCGGGGACACCCTCCAATTGCTGGCTGGTGGCCTGCGGGCGGGCCACAGTATTCTCCGTGCCATCGACGCCGCGGCCACCGAATCACAAAGCCCGACGTCGGAAGAGATGCGCCGAGTCGTCACGGAAACCAGCCTGGGCCGAGACCTGCTGGCCTCGTTGACGGACACTTCCGAGCGTATGCGGAACGAGGATTTCGTCTGGATCGCCCAAGCCATCCAGATCAACCGCGAGGTCGGCGGGAACCTGGCGGAGGTTCTGGACCAGGTGAACGAGACCATCCGGGAGCGTTCCGAGATCAAGGGCCACATCAAATCCCTGGCCGCGGAAGGCAAATTCTCCGCGTACATCCTGATTGCCATGCCCATCGGAATCGTCGTGATGCTCATGATGGTGAACCCGGGCTATATGGATTCGATGTTCACGCATCCGCTGGGGTGGGGCATGATGGCTGCGTCGGCCGTCCTCATGACCATCGGCAGCCTGTGGATGCGCAAGATTATCGATCTGAAGTTCTGAGATGCCAATGAATCCCGTAGTGCTTTCCTCGCTTCTCCTGGTATGCGTCCCCATTGGATACTTGGCCTGGTCTCTACTGTCCGTGGACCGCAAGGCCCGGAGTGCGACGGTGGCCATCCTGACCCGTGGCAGGAGGGCAGCCGAGGTCCCGGAATCGAAGCAAGGCGGCGTCCTCGACAGGATCGGGTATGCGCTGACTCCAGCAGCCTACGTCCGCAAACTCGACAGGCTACTTTCACTCGCCGGCCGCCCGGCAGCGTGGCCGTTGGGCCGCATTTTGGCGGCAAAGCCTGCCTTGGGCCTGGTGGGAGCGTCGCTTGGGCTGCTCATCAGCGTGAGCGGCCCAAACCCGATGATAAAACTTGCCGGACTGTTCATTCTCTTCCTGGGCTATTTCATTCCGGACCTACTCCTCTACAGCAAGGGCATAGAACGGCAGAAAGCCATGCAGCTGGAACTGGCGAACACCCTCGACCAGATGCTCATCTCCGTCGAAGCCGGCCTCGGCTTCGAAGGTGCCATGGCCCGCGCGGGCGAAAACGGTAAGGGGCCTCTGGCAGAGGAACTCGTCCGCACGCTACAGGACATGCAGGTAGGCCGGAGCCGCCGGGAATCCTACCTTGGTCTGGCCGAGAGGACCAACATTCCGGAACTCCGCAGCTTTGTCCAGGCCATCGTCCAGGCCGACACCTACGGCATCGCCATCAGCCGCGTCCTCAGGATCCAGGCCAAAGTCATGCGGGTGAAGAGACGCCAGCGCGCCGAAGAAAAGGCGATGAAGCTGCCAGTCTCGATTCTGTTCCCCCTCTTGTTCTTCATCTTTCCCGTCCTGTTCATCGCGATCCTCGGCCCCGCCGTGATCAATACGGTTGTCACGTTCAGCGCCCAGTGACGCCAAGAGTCGCGTTCACCCGCCCTCCCCAGCCAAGCAACCGCAAGGTTTCCACAGGATTGGCTGAAGTCATGCGAATTGACAGTTTCAGGAAGTAGCGTTGTCATATGTCCATCTCAGGTAGCTTAAGCGGCGAGGAAGGTGCGGGCTTTGGCCCCGCACCTTCACAGCCCACGGCTGCCCCGGGCCCGGCATCAAATCGGGATGACGCTGAACTTCCCCTGGTGGACCTCGCAGTGCTGCAGGACCTCGAAGAACAGCTGGCGCATCCGGCCGTTGCACAGAAATTCGCACGGGACTACGCGACGTTATGGAGCCAGCGCCACCAGAAGCTGGCAGCAGCGCTGGATCGCCAGGATGCTGCTGCAGCCCTGGACGCGGTCATAAGTATGAAGATAGCTTCAGCCATGGTCGGAGGCCTGCGGCTGTCCCGGCTAGCGGAACAGCTGGAAGAATTCATCCGGAGGGGAGACCTGGAACTTGGACATGCCCTCATTGCCGCTGTGGAACTCCACGGAAGCGCGACCGTAAAGGAACTGCAGGACAACTACATCCTGGCGGATGAATAGCTACCGCTGGTCGTGGATCTCCTGGCGTTCATGCTCCGCCGGCGTCAGCTTGTACCCCACGCCGCGCACAGTCTGCAGCCACCGCGGGGACTGGGGGTCTTCGTGCAGCTTCCGCCGGAGATTCCCGATATGGACCTCAACGGCCCTCTCATCGGATTCGCTGACGTACGTATCGTCACGATCTTCCTCGCCCCTGACTACGCGAACCAGGTCAGTCTTCGTGCAAACAGCCCCACCCACACGCAAAAGCTCCTGAAGCAGATCGAACTCACTTCGGGTCAGGGGTAGCGCGTCTCCATGGACAACAACCGACCTGGTCTTCCGATTCAGCGCCAAGCCATTATGCACGAGTACCGCTTCCTCAGCGGTCCTCGTGAGAGGCGACGCGGCCGGCGCCGGTGCAGGCGTCCGCCCCTGTGGAGACTGCGGCCGAGGTCTGCGCAGCATTGCCGCCACCCGCGCCCTCAGCTCCAAAGGCCGAAACGGTTTGGTGATGTAATCGTCTGCTCCGGAGTGTAGCGCCGTTAGCAGGTCCGGTTCCTCTGTCCTGCCTGTCAGCATGACCACGTAGGCATCGCTGAACTGCCGGATTTGCCGAAGAACCTCGTAACCATCGATGTCGGGCAGGCCCACGTCCAGGGTGACGACGTTTGCGCCATGGTCGCGAACCGCCTCGACTCCATTCCGTCCGTCCGCGGCCGAGTAAACCTCAAACCCTGCCTGACTCAGCACGGCCTCCAATAGATTCCGCACATCTGCGTCATCCTCAACAACCACTGCAACCCCAAGATCACCCATGGACTCCCCAGCCTGACGAATTCTCCGAATATGCCCATCACATATGCGAATTTCATCACCACAAATTCACGTTACAACGCAGGAGCTAAAT
Source organism: Arthrobacter sp. Y81 (assembly GCF_002929335.1). Classification (GTDB taxonomy): domain Bacteria; phylum Actinomycetota; class Actinomycetes; order Actinomycetales; family Micrococcaceae; genus Arthrobacter. The sequence goes on along the minus strand of NZ_PJIL01000001.1, from coordinate 182,098 downwards.
CGTCATCACTTTTTGCCCTATGACCCCACGCATCACTTCGCTTACTATGACACCAAATGTAACTTCTGCTTCTGGAAAGTTGAAGATCGTGGGCAGCGTTGCTTGCGTCCAAAAGCCGCTGCGGGCGAAACGAGCGATTTGGCCCCAATCTGAGGAGTAGCTTCAATGAGCGAACGGTTTCTGGCACGAAAGGCGGAGCGCTACTTCAGCGGTCTCCGGCCACGTGCACAGGTCATACTTTGCCAGTTACCCCTGACGGTGTTCATTGCTGGCCTGGTCATTGCAGCTCCCGCCGTTTGGGCGGGGGTACTGACCAGCGGACTCTTCCTGGCCGCCCTTGTACTTCACGCCATCATTTTTGCAGCCTGCGTCCTTGTGCCCTGGGAGAAACTGGGACCCAATGCACCTTTGTTGATACCGGTGCTGGACCTCGTTGCGATCTGGTTTACCCGTAACGGGGCCGCCGCAAATCTACAGGGACTGGGAGTACTGGCGATATTTCCGGTCATTTGGCTTTCCGCATCCGCCATTTCCGCCAGAACAAGCCTCATCCTCAGCTTCTTCGGTCCGCTGCTCATCGGATTACCGTCCCTGTTTTCAAAGATGCCGAACATTACGGCAGCCGACGTCACGACAACTGTGCTTTTGCCTTTGATGATGCTCGCCGTTTCGCTCGCAATACGTTTTGCCAGCGTTCATATGAGACTTCAGCAACGCAGACTTGAAGCCAAAGACATTGAGCTTCAGGCACTCCTGGCAGAAAGCAAAGAGCGCGAGCGACTCTTGAACATCATCCTGGAAACGGTCGACGTCGGAATCATTGCTGTCGGCGGCGACGGCAAACGCCTTCTTTCCAACCACCAGCAGTCCCTCTTTGAGGTGACCGCAAGTCCAGAGGGCCTCCCGGGACGCTCCCAAGAGTCGCTGCTCATGGTCTCCGGCTATGACCGAAAGACGCCGGTTCCACCGGACCGCCGCCCTGAAGCCCGCGCTGCCCAAGGCGAGACCTTTGCCGACTATCTGGTTTGGTTAGGTGAAGGCACGCAACAGCGGGCTGTATCCACCGCAGCGCGTCCCCTGAAGAACGACGACGGCGAGTTCGACGGCGCGGTACTCGTCTTCAATGACGTCACAGGGCTGGTGGAAGCCATTTCGGCAAAGGATGACTTCCTTTCGAACGTCTCCCACGAGCTTCGGACGCCCCTGAATTCAGTGATTGGGAACCTCGACCTTGTGCTCGACGGCGACCAAGGGCTTCCGCCCTTGGCTGTCCAGCGGCTCGAGGTGGCGCAACGCAACACCGAACGGCTCCTCACCCTGGTTTCCGATCTCTTGGTTTCGGCGTCCGAGGCTTTGCATGTGCACCCACGCAGAACGGACCTTGCCGGTGTGGTTGAGGCGTCCCTCGGATCGGCTCGCGCCCAAGCCGAAACATCGAAGGTCTCACTGCTGATGGACGTTCCCACACCGTTGTGGGCGCAGGTTGACCCGCTCCGGATAGGCCAAGCACTGGACAATCTGGTTTCGAACGCCATCAAGTACTCCCCCGACGGCGGAACGGTGAAGGTTTCGGCGCGGGCCGAGGATGGCCTGATCCGCCTTCAGGTGGAGGACGCCGGAATGGGCATGACCGCGGCGGACACCGCCAAGGTCTTCACACGGTTCTACCGTAGCCCGGCCGCTCTCGAGGCTGACATCCCCGGCGTGGGACTTGGGCTGTCCATCACCAAGGCCATCATTGAGCGCCACGGCGGGTCTATCTCCTGTAGCAGCCAACCTGGCTCAGGCAGCACCTTCAAGATTGCCCTGCCGGCAAGTCCGGAGCATTCGTCGGCGATCAACTGATTGGTTCATGACAAGGGCCGCTTTTGTTGCCGGGACCGTCACGATCCACGAAGCCAACCGCAGGTTACGCGCAGGAAACACGCGGCAAAGGTGCAGACACCCGAGGCTTGCCGCAGGACCACCCAAGTTCCCAAATGACGGGCGAAATCTCCTGCTAGCTTCGAATTGTCGGTGCAATCCAACCACGAAGTCTTCTGCTCGTCGGTCCACTGACAAAGGCAAACCCGGTGGAAGCCGGGGACGCAAAGCCACGGGACCACTCAGGGTCAGCCGGGCCACCACAAACCGAAAGTGAATCATCACCATGCGCAAATCCGCAAAGATCATCACTGCCCTGTCCGTCGCCGGCCTCGCCGTAGCCGCGGGATCCGCCTTCACCGGCGGTGGCCTCTCAACCTCAGGTACTGCCGCGGAGGACTCATACGTCGGCGGTTCAGTGACGCAGAACATCAACGGTGCAACGCTGACCGATACCAGCTACGCGTATGTCGTCGGCGGCTCCAACACTGCCGTCGCCAGTGTCACACTGACCTTTGCGGACGAGCCCGCCACCTATGGCAAGACCGTAACAGCAGCCCTGGGCGGAGGCAGTGGAACGAACCTCACCTGTGCAGGTGCCCTGGGCGCCGTCAACCATGTCGTCACTTGCTCTTCTGATGGCGTCGGCTACGCTAGCGCGGACAGCCTCACCGTCACCGTCGGCTAATTGCTCCACTAGGAACGGCCCGTCCGATTGGGGGACGGGCCGTTCCTTCACCTCCATGTGGAATTAGGGAACTCATGACGAATCGACCGGCCCGTGTTCTGTCGACCGTCTCCCTCGCGGTGTTGGCAGGGGTACTGGCCCTGGGTGGCGCCGCCCTTGCCAGCGGCCAGATAGCGGCGGTCACCACCGAAGGCATCAGCATGCAGCCCGGCTATCATGAGGGCGACCTGGTCGTCGTGGCCAAAGCACAGTCGTACTCGCTTGGCGACATCGCCGCGTACAAGCTACCCAACGACCACGATGTTGCCCTACACCGCATCATCAGCGGAGACTCCCGGGCGTTCGTCTTCCAAGGCGACAACAACGAGTCCATCGACCCTCTCCAGCCAAGCGCCAATGAGCTCGTGGGACGTGCCGTCCTTCACGTACCGCAAGCCGGTATATGGCTCAAAAGGCTCACTAGTCCCCCCGTGCTGGGCGTGATCGCCTTCGCATTAGTGGCTGGCAGCGGAAGCGCAGTCACTTCCCGGAAAAGACGCAGAACGAGGAGAACCACCGTGTCCCGCCACATCAGCGACCACCCCATGACAGGCCCTTCAGTCAGAAACTTTTTCCCCTCGCTGCGGGTTCCGGTATCCGTTGCGGCCGTCCTCGGGATCCTCGGGGCAGCCCTCGGCATCCTCGCCTGGGCCGGTCCCCTCGAAGCGGCGTCATCCGCCGACGTCAAAAGCGGCACCCGGATGAACTTCTCCTACACCGCCGACGTCGGGCAGAGCGCAGCCTACGACGGCACCGCCGCAAAATCCCCGGATCCAGTCTTCCGCAGGCTGGCAAACACGGTCGATGTCAGGTACACCTACGAAGGAGAACCAGGAACCATTGCCGTAACGGCGGAGCTGACCACTCCGAGCGGCTGGCACTCAACAGTCCTACTGGCCGCCCCGGATTCCTTCACGGGCAGCACTTTCGAAGGAACCGTCAGCCTGGACCTCAAGTCACTGGAAGCCAAGGCGGACGCCGCAGCCGCCGTCACAGGCCAGCCCGGTACCCCCGTGTCCATAAGCCTCATCCCGAAGGTAACCACCGAGTCAGGGGCGGAGTTCACGCCTGAGCTCAAGCTCAGCCTGACGCCGCTTCAACTCACACTGACAGGCGGGGAGCCAGCCCTCAACGTTGCCGACAGCTCCACAAGCCAGCAGACAGTCATGGCCGCCAGGACGGTCGGCTTCAATGGCTGGACCATCACCGCAGCAACCGCACGGGTCATTTCAGCGGTCCTGCTCCTCGCTGCCCTGGCCACCGCAGGAATCGTACTCGCGCTAGCGCGCCGGTCGGCGCCCCTCGATGAAGGCGCAGCCATCCGCCGCCGCTATGCGGCCCTGCTGGTACCCGTCCACCCGATGACCGCCTCGCAGGGGAGACCCGTCATAGACGTCACGACTTTCGCGACGCTCGCAAAACTTGCCGAACGCTACGGACTGCTGGTCCTCCACTGGACGCGCAGCGGCGTGGGTACCTTCATCGTCCAGGATGAGAACATCACCTACCGGTATCGCGCCGGAGGGACGCACTCCGCAGCTGCAGACACATTCCACACGCCCGACGACTCACTGACCGCAGTGGAACGGGACGGTTAGCCCCAGCGAACGGAATACTTCCGCGAGCGGAACCTACTTCCGCATGGCCCGCGTCAGCTCAGCCCGGGCCAGCAGCTCGCCGTCCGAGGGATAGGCGACTTCCTCCAGTACCAGCGGATGCGGTGCCGCCAGGACTGACTTGGCATCGCGCTTCTGCTCAAGCAGCCTGTCGTAGAGCCATCCGGGGCGCTCGGCCCCAGACCCGACAGACAGCGCTGACCCCACCAGAGCACGCACCATGTTGTGGCAGAACGCGTCGGCCTGGACAGTGGCAACGATGACGCCGTCGGTCCCCCGGGCGAACTCAAACCGCTGCAGCTCCCGGATGGTGGTGGATCCCTCCCGGGGCTTGCAGTACGAACGGAAGTTCTGCAGGCCCAGGAGCTTGGACGCCCCTTCGTTCAACAGCGACACATCGAGCTCTTCCCTGTGCCACAGTGTGGAATACCTGCCCAGCGGATCCCACAGCGCGGGACCGTCCGCAATGCGGTAGCTGTACCGGCGCCACAGCGCCGAGAACCGCGCATCAAACCCCTCCGGGGCGACGGTGACACGGTGGACTTCGATGGCGCCGGTGAGGTCCCCCAGCCCCCGGCTGAGCGCCCCGCGCAGGCGCCGCAGGAGGGCGACGGCGGGGTCAAGTTCCACGCCGCGGTTCAGTCCGAGCCACTCCTCTTCGGTGAGGTTCAGGTGGACCACCTGGCCGCGGGCGTGCACGCCGGCGTCGGTCCGGCCGGCGACGGTCACCCGCACCTTGCGCCTGACCAGCAGCCCCAGCGCCTCCTCCAGTACTCCCTGGACTGTCCTGAGGCCGGGCTGCACGGCCCACCCGCTGAACGGTCCGCCGTCGTACGCCAAATCCAATCGGATACGCAAAAACCCGCCGCCCCCCAAAACGGGGGCAGCGGGTTTCTGGTGGTTCATAGACTTAAGTCTATGCGAAGGAATCAGCGAATTACTTCGCGTCCTTTTCCTCAGCAGCAGGCTCGTCAGCAGCTTCCTGCGCAGCGTCGCCGCCGGCAGGTGCAAAGCCGGCAGCCTCGGCGGACTCAGCAGAGTCGAACCAGACTTCAGCGATCGTCGAGTCGTACCAGCGCGAGCCGGGAACGTGGAACTTCATGGAGTCCTCGTTGCCCTTGACCTCGAAGCCCTCGGGTGCCTCGTTGTCCTCGGTAGCAGGCTTGGAGCCGGTGTACTTGGCTTCCGCAGCCTCGGTCTCTTCAACCTCAGCCGGGGCAGCTTTTTCGGCAGCCTTGGTAGCCTCGGCTACTACGGCCTGCTTCGCGGAAACCGGCTCGAGAACCAGTTCGATGACAGCCATGGGAGCGTTGTCGCCCTTGCGGTTGCCGATCTTGGTGATGCGGGTGTAGCCGCCGTCGCGGTTCTCCACTGCCTGTGCAATGTCGGTGAACAGCTCGTGGACGACGCCCTTGTTGCTGATCAGGCCGAGTACACGACGGCGGGAAGCCAGGTCGCCGCGCTTGGCGAAAGTCACCAGACGCTCGGCGTACGGCTTGAGCCGCTTGGCCTTGGTCACCGTGGTGGTGATCCGCTTGTGCTCGAACAGTGCTGCAGCCAGGTTCGCGAGCATAAGACGCTCGTGAGCCGGGCCGCCTCCGAGGCGCGGACCCTTAGTGGGGGTAGGCATAATTGTTTCTCCTCATATGGAAGCCGGTGGGCTGCGCACACCATGGTGCATCCAGCCAGCCGGCCAAGATCTGCTTGTTAGAGCTCGTCGTCGCTGAACGCGGCGTCGTCCTCTTCGATGGCTGCGGCGCGTGCTGCCAGGTCGAAACCGGGAGGGGAGTCCTTGAGGGACAGACCCAGTTCAACCAGCTTGGCCTTGACCTCGTCGATGGACTTCGCACCGAAGTTACGGATGTCCATCAGGTCGGCCTCGGAGCGGGCAACGAGTTCACCCACGGTGTGGATGCCCTCACGCTTGAGGCAGTTGTAGGAACGGACGGTGAGGTCCAGATCCTCGATCGGCAGGGCCATGTCGGCTGCCAGGGCAGCATCCGTCGGCGACGGGCCAATCTCGATACCTTCAGCTGCGGTGTTCAGCTCGCGGGCCAGACCAAACAGCTCCACCAGGGTGGTGCCTGCCGAAGCAACGGCATCGCGCGGGGCGATTGCCTGCTTGGTCTCGACGTCGACAATCAGCTTGTCGAAGTCAGTGCGCTGCTCAACACGGGTAGCTTCCACGCGGAAAGTAACCTTCAGCACCGGCGAGTAGATCGAGTCGACCGGGATGCGGCCGATCTCGGAATCGCCGGACTTGTTCTGAGCTGCCGAAACGTAGCCGCGGCCGCGCTCGATGGTCAGTTCGAGTTCGAACTTGCCCTTCGAGTTCAGCGTGGCAATGTGCAGATCCGGGTTGTGGAATTCGACGCCGGCCGGCGGAGCGATGTCCGCGGCGGTGACGACTCCCGGGCCCTGCTTGCGCAGGTAAGCAACAACCGGCTCGTCGTGCTCGGAGGAAACCGACAGGTTCTTGATGTTCAGGATGATCTCGGTGACATCTTCCTTGACACCCGGAACCGTGGTGAACTCGTGCAGCACGCCATCGATCCGGATGCTGGTTACAGCAGCGCCCGGGATGGAGGAGAGCAGGGTACGGCGGAGGGAGTTTCCGAGAGTGTATCCAAAGCCCGGCTCCAGCGGTTCAATGATGAAACGGGAGCGGTTATCGGAGACGACCTCTTCAGAGAGGGTGGGGCGCTGTGCAATGAGCACTTAGGTTTCCTTTCGGCGAGCATCCGCTATATGACGCAACACAGGTGGTGGAAATTCGGTCTGAAGACTTAACGCGGCTGGGCCTGCCCGGACCCGTGAAGGTCCGGGCAAGCTCCTGCTGCTGGAAACGTCTTAGACGCGGCGGCGCTTCGGCGGACGGCAGCCGTTGTGCGCGCTGGGGGTTACGTCCTGGATGGACCCAACCTCGAGGCCAGCGGCCTGCAGTGAACGGATTGCGGTTTCGCGTCCTGATCCCGGTCCCTTGACGAATACGTCAACCTTGCGCAGACCGTGCTCCTGTGCACGCTTTGCGGCAGCTTCGGCAGCCATCTGGGCAGCGAACGGGGTGGACTTACGTGAGCCCTTGAAGCCAACCTCACCGGCGGAAGCCCAGGAGATGACAGCACCGTTCGGGTCCGTGATGGAAACGATGGTGTTGTTAAAGGTGCTCTTGATGTGCGCCTGGCCCAGCGCGATATTCTTCTTGTCCTTCTTACGCGGCTTGCGAACCGCGCCACGAGTCTTCGGGGGCATTATTTCTCCTACAGAAAGTTTATTGGGGGAAAACGCGTTAATCCCTCAGGGATTAACGTGCCTTCTTCTTGCCGGCCACGGTACGCTTCGGGCCCTTGCGGGTACGTGCGTTGGTCTTCGTGCGCTGTCCGCGAACGGGCAGGCCCTTACGGTGGCGAATACCTTCGTAGCTGCCGATTTCCACCTTGCGGCGGATATCTGCTGCTACTTCGCGGCGAAGGTCACCCTCAACCTTGTAGTTGCCTTCAATGTAGTCACGCAGCTCAACCAGCTGGGTATCGGTGAGGTCCTTAACTCGGACGTCAGCGCTGATGCCAGTGGCAGCCAGGGTTTCGTGTGCACGGGTCTTGCCCACGCCGTAGATGTAAGTAAGCGCAATTTCCAACCGCTTTTCGCGGGGAATGTCTACGCCAGCGAGACGAGCCATATTGGCGGTACTCCTTGTATAAACCGGAGGTCGTAGGCAGTACACCCGCACTTTCAGTGCGGCCCCAGCCTCCGACCGGGGGTTAGCTGTCCGGGCTCATACGTCCCAATTCAGCTTGTGCTGCCTTTATTTACTTGCGTGGGTTAGCAACCCAGGGTTTCCCGTGAAGGAAATTAGCCCTGGCGCTGCTTGTGGCGCGGGTTCTCGCAGATCACCATGACCCGGCCATTACGGCGGATCACTTTGCACTTTTCGCAGATCTGCTTGACGCTCGGCTTGACCTTCATGGCGTTCCTTTGCGTGTTGCAGTTGGTCAGCTGGACCGGCCTTCGGCTATTGCTCTGGCCGCCCAGTGTTTACTTGTAGCGGTAGACGATACGACCACGTGTCAGGTCGTACGGGCTCAGCTCCACCACTACCCGGTCCTCAGGGAGAATCCTGATGTAGTGCTGGCGCATTTTTCCAGAGATGTGCGCCAGAACGATGTGCTTGTTGGTGAGCTCAACGCGAAACATCGCATTAGGCAGCGCCTCAGTCACAACGCCCTCGATCTCAATGACCCCGTCCTTCTTGGCCATACCCTCCGCTAACTGTTGTTGCCACAGCCTTCCGGTTGGCACCGGACATGACTGCGAACGTTTTTGATTGATTGGCTTCTGCCATCCGACCGCAAAAGGGCGCAAACAGGGCAGACAACCAACAGACAACACTACGCCATCTTGGCAGGAATGTTAAATCAGACCATGGTAGCGCACTACCGGGCCGTACGCAGCAAATTCCCCTGCCGGTGTTGTGATGCCCGCGGCCCGGGAGACGCCGTCCAGGATGGCTTCGGTCACGACGTCGGCCGCCGCGCTCTGCAGCGCGATGAGGCTGAACTGCCGGGGCACCTCGGTGCCCAGGCCCAGTTCGACGGCGCCCGTGGCCAGGCAGAACACGGTGTCCCCGTCCGCCAAGGTATGGCTCGGATTCAGCGCCCGGGCCAGTCCGGCATGGGCAGCCGAGGCGGTCCGCTTGCAGTCGGCCTTGCTGAGGACGGCATTCGTGGCGACGACGACGAGGGTGGTGTTCAGGGGCGGCAGCTGGGCATCGGGAGGGGAATCGGGAGCCCGGAAGGACGCGGGATTCCCCGAACGAACGCCAACGGGCATCCCCACGGCATTGACCACGGCCAGGGCCGCTACAACGACCCCATTGTCTAAAGTTATGGACGCCGTCCCGACTCCGCCTTTGTACGCCCCCCGGCCGAGCACCGCTCCGGTGCCGGCCCCCACGTTGCCGCGTTCGACGTCGTGGCCTTCCGGTTGGGCGGCAGCGGCGGCGGTTGCCGCGTAGCCCATCTCCTCGTCCGGGCGGGCAGCGAAGTCGCCGCCCCGGCCAAGGTCGAAGATGGCCGCAGCGGGGACGATCGGCACGAGGCCGCCGGGCACCGGGAAGCCCCGGCCGTTTTCCTCGCACCAGCGCTGGGCACCACGCGCCGTGACCAGGCCGTAGGCGCTGCCGCCGGTGAGCACCACGGCGTCCACCCTCTGCGAGAGCGTGGTGGGATCCAGGGCGTCCGTTTCGGACGTCGCCGGACCGCCGCCGCGGACGTCGACGGAGCCGACCGTTCCAGGCGGCGGCAGCACCACCGTCACCCCGGTGAGCCAGCCGCTGTCGTTCGGGACACCGCCGTCGGACTCCTGGACAATTCCTGATCTCTGGACGTGGCCTACCCGGATCCCGGTGACATCGGTAATCGCTCCCATGGCACCATTGTGCGCCCTGCGCAGGAAATGAGTGTCCGCTCCCACGCGTTCCGCGACCCGCGGAGGCAACTCCGGCCGCCAAAACAAACGTTATGTAATACTGCAAGCAACACAGCGTTAACGGGCAAGGAAGCCTCGACTAACAATCCTCTGACGAGGGCTTGTGCGGGATTCTGCCCACCAACCATGTGGTGAAGTGAAGCTAAATTCCCACGCCCACTGGCCAGTCATGCGCAGGCCCGGATCCGTTAGAGACCGAATGACACGACAACTGACTGACAGGCCGCCCGCCGTCGCGGAAGCCGGTCCGGCGCTGCGGCGCCGGGCAAGGTGGTCCGGCAGGACGCGCCGGGACTTCTTCGTTTTCCTGGCCCTCGCCCTGCCCAACCTTGTGCTGATCGGGGTGTTCACGTACCTCCCGCTCCTCAACAACGTGTACTACTCCACCCTGGACTGGACGCTGGGATCGGCCTCCGCAACGGTGGTGGGGCTGGACAACTACGTCACCTTCTTCACCAGCGCCGACGCCGCCAAGGTGCTGGGCACCACCGCCGTGTTCACGCTGGTCACCGTGGGCGGCTCCATGGTGCTGGGCCTGCTGATCGCATTGGCCCTGAACTCGAAAGTCCGCGGCACCACCTTTGCGCGGTCCGCCGTCTTCGCCCCGTATGTGCTCAGCGGCGTGGGCGTCGGCCTGGTGTGGCTGTTCATCTTCGATCCCGGCTACGGCGTACTCGCCTGGGTCCTCCGCGGGCTGGGCCAGCAGAGCCCGCAGTGGATCAACGATCCGCAGCTGTCCCTGGTCATGGTGATCATTGTGTACGTCTGGAAGAACCTGGGGTACTGCGCGGTGGTGTACCTGGCCGGGCTGCAGTCGCTCCCGCAGGACGTCATGGAGGCTGCTTCGCTGGACGGTGCCAACGGCTTCCGGCGCTTCCTGAGCATGTCCGTCCCGCTGCTCTCCCCCACCACGTTCTTCCTGCTGATCACCACCATGCTCAGCTCACTGCAGGCGTTCGACCTCATCAGGATCATGACGCCGCTGGGCAACGGCACCAGCACTCTGATTTACGAGGCCTACCTGCAGGCGTTCGGCGCGTACAACCGGGCCGGGTACTCGGCCGCTATCTCGGTGGTGCTCTTCGCCATCCTGCTGATCATCACGGTGCTGCAGCTGCGCTTCGTCGAACGGAAGGTGCACTACTCATGAGCACGCACCGGCCGCTGTCCCGCGCCAATATTGTCCAGACCATAGCCGGCGGTTACGTCCCGCTGATCCTGGCCACGCTGGTGGTGTTCCTGCCGCTTCTCTGGATGATCCTCAGCTCCTTCAAACTGCCCGGCGAGATCATCACCATGGACCTGAGGATCCTGCCGGAGAGCCTGAACCTGGAAAACTACAACATCGCCATGACCACGGTGCCGTTCGCCCGGTTCTTCCTGAACAGCACCATCGTCACCGTGGTTGGCGCAACCGTCAAAGTGCTGCTGGCCATCCTCACCGCCTACGCCCTGGTGTTCGTCCGCTTCCCCTTCAAGAACGCCATCTTCGTCCTCATCCTCGTGGCACTGATGGTCCCGCCGCAGGTGTCCATCCTGCCGAACTACATCCTCATCGCCGGGATGGGCGGAAAGAACACCCTGTGGGGCATCATCCTCCCCGGCCTGGGGACCGCTTTCGGCACCTTCCTGCTGCGCCAGCACTTCCTGACGCTGCCGGCGTCGATCCTCGAATCGGCGGAGATCGACGGCGCCGGCCACTGGCGCCGCCTCTGGCGGATCGTGGTGCCGGTTTCGGTGCCGTCCATCGCCACCGTGGCACTGGTCACCGTGGTGAGCGAATGGAACGACTACATCTGGCCCCTCATCATCACCGACCGGCCCGAGACCATGACCCTTCCCGTGGGCCTGACGCTGCTGCAGAACTCGGAAGGCAACGGTTCGGGCTGGGGCATCCTGATGGCCGGTGCCGTGCTGGTGATCGTTCCGATCCTGGTGGTGTTCGCAGCGCTCCAGCGCTATATCGTGGCCGGCCTTACCCAGGGCAGCGTCACAGGTTAAGGCCCGCGTTTCGGCAACCCCTGCAGGCAGTCTTACCGACCCACCCGTCGTCCAACCCGTACAACGAGTCAGCATGAGCAGGCACCTTTGAGAGGATCCACAATGGTTATGAATCTTGACCGCAGGCATTTCCTGGGACTGGCCGGCGCGGGGGCAGGCGCCGCGGCACTGGCTGCATGCGGCGGTCCCTCCACCGGGGGAACAACGCCCGCGAGCGAAGCCGCCGAGATCGACTTCAGCGGCGTCAAGCCGGCCGCCTCCATCGATTTCTGGACAAACCACCCGGGCAAGTCCCAGGACGTGGAAAAGTCCATCATCGCGAAATTCCACGCCAAGTTCCCGGACATCAAGGTGAACCTGGTGACCGCGGGCGCCAACTATGAGGAAATCGCCCAGAAGTTCCAGACCTCGCAGGCGGCCAAGGAGGCCCTTCCGGGCGTTGTGGTGCTCTCCGATGTCTGGTGGTTCCGCTACTTCTCCAACGGCAACATCATTCCGCTGGACGGCCTGGTCAAGCAGCTGGACATCAAGGTGGACGACTTCCAGAAGTCCCTCGTGGCGGACTACCAGTACGACGACAAGCAGTGGGCCCTCCCCTACGGCCGTTCCACGCCGCTTTTCTACTACAACAAGGACCACTTCAAGGCGGCCGGGCTCCCTGACCGGGCACCGAAGACCTGGCAGGAGTTCGCCGAGTGGGCGCCGAAGCTGAAGGCCAGCTCGGGCGCGCAGTACGCCTACATCTACCCGGCATTGGCCGGCTACGCTGGCTGGACCCTGCAGAACAACCTCTGGGGCTGGGGCGGCAGCTGGTCCAATGAGTGGACCATCAACTGCGACTCGGCTGAATCCGTGGAGGCGCTGCAGTGGGCCCAGGATTCCATCTACAAGGACGGCTGGGCGGGCGTTTCCTCCAAGGAGGCGGCCGACGATTTCGCCGCCGGCATCACCTCGTCCACCATCTCGTCCACGGGCTCCCTGCTCGGCGTGCTGAAGTCGGCAAAGTTCAACGTGGGCGTGGGTTTCCTGCCGGGCGGCCCCAAGGTGGAAAGCGGAGTCTGCCCCACGGGCGGGGCAGGCCTGGGCATCCCCAGCGGTGTGAGCAAGGAAGTGCAGCTCGCTGCGGGCACGTTCCTGAAGTTCATGACCGAGCCGGAAAACACCGCGGAATTCTCGGCGGCCACGGGCTATATGCCCACCCGCACGTCCGCCGATATGACCTCGGTGCTGGCCAAGACGCCGCAGATCAAGACGGCAATGGACCAGCTCGCGGCCACCCGCGTCCAGGACAACGCCAGGGTGTTCCTGCCCGGCGCGGACCAGGAAATGGCCAAGGCCGCCGCGAAGATCCTCACCCAGCAGGGCGATGTTAAAGCCACCATGACCGCCCTGAAGTCCACGTTGGAGGGCATCTACACGAAGGACGTCAAGCCCAAGCTCAAGAGCTGACGCCCGGTCCCGACGCGCTTCCGGTCCCGCGATACGCAAAATCCCTGGCGCACCCGGAATTCCGGGTGCGCCAGGGATTTTCTGCGTCGCAGGGGAATTTGCGCGTCGCCGCGGGTTCGTGGCTACGGGAGCGAAACCTACGGGATCGGGACGGGGACCACGCCCAGCGGCGCAAGCCGCTCCGCACCGCCGTCGGGCGCTGAAAGAACCCAGATGCCGTTCTCGTGGACGGCTACCGAGTGCTCCCACTGGCAGGAGCGCTTGCCGTCGGTGGTCACCACGGTCCAGTCGTCGTCGAGCACGGCAGTTTCGATGCCGCCGCGGACCAGCATGGGCTCGATCGCCAGGCACAGCCCGGGACGGATCTTGGGTCCGCGGTGGTTGGTGCGGTAGTTCAGCACGTCCGGCGCCATGTGCATCTCGGAGCCGATGCCGTGGCCCACGTAGTCCTCCAGGATGCCCAGCGGCTTGCCCCGCACGGAGGCCACGTAGTCGTCCACGGCGCAGCCGATGTCCCCCACGAACTTTCCGGTGGCCAGCGCCGCGATGCCCCGCCACATGGCTTCCTCGGTGACCTCGGACAGCCGGACGTCCTCGGGATCGGGGGTGCCCACAATCACGGTGCGGGCCGAGTCGGAGTGCCAGCCGTCCACGATCGCGCCGCCGTCGATTGAGATGATGTCGCCGTCGTTCAGCACGCGGTTGCCGGGGATGCCGTGGACCACTTCCTCGTTGACGGAGGTGCAGATGGTGGCCGGGAACCCGTGGTAGCCGAGGAAGTTGGACTTGGCGCCTGCCTCGTCCAGGACCGCAGCGAATACGGCGTCCAGCTGCGCCGTGGTGGTGCCGGGGGTGGCAGCCGCTACCGCAGCGTCCAGGGCGCGGCTCAGGACCAGGCCGGCCTCATGCATGGTGCGCATTTGGGCGTTGGTCTTGTATTCGATGCGGGGCTGTCCGAATGCCATGTATACCTCAGTGCTTCGTCTCGCTGGCGGGATGCGTTCATCCCAGGTCTCTGATCCATTGTCCCGCACCTGCGAAGCTGCTCGGGACAGGGTCCACGCCCAGCTCCTCCCGCAGCCGCCGTGTGCAGTAGGTCCGCTGGAAGCCGAGCTGACTCACGGCATACCGCGTGAGCCGCGGCGGCCTGCGTGTCACGCCTGCCACCGCCTCGAGGGCCGCCGCCAGCGTCATCGCCGCGCGCATCGGGATGAAGCCGAGTTCGACGTCGGCCCGGCCAGTAGCGTCCAGCACCTCCCGCAGGACCTGGCCGAGTGCGACCGGCCGGTGGTCGGCCACGTTCACGGGACCGGTCGCGTCCGAGGTGCAGGCGGCGAGCGCTGCCCGGGCAAGATTGCCGATGGACGTCAGCTGGTGCCGGATGTCCGGGCCTCCGACGCTCAGCAGCCGGCCGTGGTTCACGTTGCGGATGAGCCGCGGCAGGAGCGTCCGGTCACCGGGGCCGTAGACGCCGTGCGGCCTGAGGATCAGCGCGTTGCCGTGCCGTGCTGCAGCGGCCTCGGCCAGGGCTTTCGATCTGGAGTAGGCGTTCAGGTACCGTCCCGCCACCACGTCCTCCGGCCGGTCCACGCACGGCTGCCACCACGGGTAGACGCTGGAACTGGAAATGTGGACCAGCCGCGCACCCGGGAAGGTCGCGGCAACGGCCTCTGTTCCCAGCACGTTCACACGGTGGAACAGCGGCGACGGTCCCCAGTCGCCGACATGCGCGCCGGCATGTACGACGGCGTCAACTTCCGGCGGAGAGGACAGGTGCCCTGCGCTGAGGTCCCACACGCTGAGGCCAGGGAGCTGGCGCCGGCCGTAACGGATCACCTCCCAGCCACGTTCCTCGGCGGCCGCGGCAACGGCTCCGCCGACGAAACCGCTGGCACCGGTCACCGCGATCCTCATGGCGTCCCCTCCGGCGGCCGGTCTGCGAACAGGGCCCTCAGGGCAATGCGGTCCGGCTTGCGGTGCCGGCCGGACGCCGGCAGCCGGGGCATGATTTCTATCCGGTCGGGCAGGGCCGATTCGTCGACGAGTCTGGGCAGCTCGCGGCGCAGCATCCGCAGCAGCGTCTCCTGGTTCCGTCCGCGTTGCGGTTCGACGGCGAGCCACACCGCTTCGTCGCCGATGCCGTCCGGGACGCCGACCATCACCGCCTGGCCGACGCCGTCGATGCCGGCAATCACGGGCTCGTACAGGCCCGGGTAGATGTTGGTCTTGCCGCGGATGATCATGTCCTTCTTGCGCCCCAGCAGGACCAGCCTCGCCGCGCTCGAGGAGCCGGCCGGTGCGGCCGGGTCATCGACGGGTCCGGCCGGTCCTGCCGGTCCGTGGTCCAGCCGCACGAGGTCGCCGGTGGCGTGCTCGTCCATGGTGTCCTCGCCGAGGTAGCCCAGGCACATGTTCGGGCCGGAGACGATTAGCTCGTGGTCCTCCGCTACCCGGATGTGCACGCCCGGCAAGGGCTCGCCGAGGTAGTCGCCCTCCCCGGAGCCGTCCGGCGTCCGGAATTCCGCGGTTTCCCCGGAAGCGAACTCCAGTTTCTCGCGCCCGTCGGCGATCGCAATGGGCAGTACTTCGGTCATCCCGTAGATGCAATGGAAGCGCACTCCGGGCAGGAGCAGGGCGGCCCGTTCCAGGAAGGATGCCAGCACGGGCGCGGCACCCAGCATCACCGTTTTCAGGGTGTCCGGCCATACCAGCTGTCCTGTTTCCACGGCGTCAAGGATCGGCGCCAGCTGCGAGGGCACCAGGAACACGTGGGTTGCCGCCTTGTGCCCGGGCGAGGACCCCAGCTCGGCCGCGAACCGCAGCGGATCGATCGCAGCGGACAGACCATACGCGGGCATGGTCCAGTGGGCACCGGCGATCAGCGCCGGCAGGCCCATCATCAGCTGCTCCGAATGGATGCGGTCACCGGCCGCGAACGTGCAGCGCGTGCTCAGCTGGCCAAAGCCGGCCGCCAGGGTCCCGCGGCTGTGCACCACTCCCTTGGGATTCCCGGTGGTGCCGGACGTGAAGATGATGACCGCTTCCTGCCCGGGCGCGGCCTCCATCGCCGGCAGCCCGTCGGGACGGCGGCCGTCGCTGCCGTCCCCGCCGTCGGCATGAGCGCCGTCTGCGTGAGCACCGCCGTCGTACTTGCCTGCGCGACGCGCCGTACGGCGGGACAGCGAACGGACGTTGGTGGACTTCAGCGGGACTCCCGGAAACCACGGGCCGGAGTGGTAGTGCCGGACGTTCATGGCTCCGTAGTCCGGGAGCAGCAGGCCGCGCCGCCGGGCAAGGGGCCGCAGCGGGCCGCGCGCGCTGAGGGCATAGAGCAGCGACTCGGAGGCGGCCCAGCGCGGGGATGCCAGCGCGGTCCTGTTTCGGAAGAGCTCAGGCCCAACCCCCGGATCGATGAACACAATGGCCCCGCCTGCCCGGACGGCGGCCAGCGCGAGCGTGAAAGCCGCCGGACCCGGCCGGACCGAAAACAGCAGGCGCTCCCCCGGGCCGAATCCGTCACGCCGCAGGCCTGCGGCCGTGGATTCGATCCCGTCAGCAAGGTTCCGGTAGCTGATGGTCTTGCCGGGCCTTCCGCTGCGTTTGCCCGGTGCCGTGATGGCCGGATGGTCCGGGTACTCCGATGCGGCGTCGTACACGGCGGCAATGAGGTCATCCGGCAGGTCAGTTGGCACGGGTCAGCTCCAGGGACTTGTAGTGCGGAATGAGCACGTTACGGCTGACGGTCCTGGAGCGGATGGACCACGGGTTCCGGCGGTACTCGTCCAGCAGCGCGGCCAGCGCGCAGTTGATTTCGGCCATCGCCAGCGGCATGCCGATGCAGAAGTGGGCGCCCGCCCCGAACCACAGCTGGCGGGCCGCGGGCGGGACGGGAGTCCCCGGATCGAAGCCGCCCAGGCTCTTTACCGCGTGCACGGTCGACAGCAGAATGCGGTCCCCCGGCCTGATCCTGACACCGCCCAGCCGACCGGCCGCCGTCGCCTCGCGGAGCATCATGGGCGACGGCGCCGTGTACCGCAGGCCCTCATTGACGGCGTCCGGGAGCCCGCTGCGGTCAGCTGCCAGCCCGGGCAGCCGGCCGCCGTCGAACAGCATGGCGGCGAGACGCGGCACGTAGGACACCAGGGTCTCGGTCCCCGCGATCACGAAGGCACTGACGATCCCCACCGCTTCGTCCTCGCTGAGGCCCAGGACGCGGAGGCGGCCGGGAAAGGTGGAGGGGTCGTCGCTGCGGTAGGCGTTGCGCACGGGCCCGGCAAGAATTTCGACGGCGGCCTTCGCCTTCGCGACCTGCGGCGCCGTTAGCCGTGGCCGGCCCAGGCGGACGAGTGAGGTGATGGAGGTGCCCAGGGTGAAGAGTTCGGTGTCCGGCAGGCGGCCGGGCGCATCGTCCGGGACACCCAGCAGCCTACTGATCACTCCCCCGGACAGTTCCTTGACCAGCCCGACGAACTCCACGGAGCCGCCGTTCTCCAGCCCCGCAGCCAGCCGTTCGCGAAAGCGTTCGCCTGCGGGCGCGACGATGGCTTCAACGGCCCGCGGGGTGAACAGTCCGTTGAGGCGGCGCCGCAGCTCCAGGTGCTCTGCCCCGTGCATGTTCAGCAGGACGCGCGGTCCCACCACGGGAGTCCACAGCGCGCCGGAAGCCCGGGTCCCGGACTTCGAGTAGCTGGCGTCCATCAGGACATCGCGGACCAGTGAGGCCTCGCTGACCAGCACGCCGAGGCCCGGCAGCCGGACAACGGGCCGGAGCTTCCCCAGCCCGCGGATCAGCGGGTAGGCCACCGGGTGGGCACCGGTATGCAGTCGCCGCTCCCAGCCGGCCAGGCCTCCCGGGGCTGCGGCCCGTGCCGTATCGGTGCTCACCGGATGTCGACGTGGTCGGGGCGGAACCGGTGGTCCGCATACCAGGCGAGGGTGTTGGGCAGGCCCCAGGCCTGTACTCGGCGGGAGGATCCGAACACCACCACATTGCGCCGGAGGGCATAGGCGCGCGTGAGTTTGCGGACGCTGTTGGATAGCGCCCGGTCCTCGTGCAGGTCCTCGATGCTGGTGCGGGGAAATCCGCCTGACCGCAGATACAGCTCCGCGGTGATGGCCATGTTGCAGCCGGGCAGCATCTGGTAAGGGCCAAGGTAGCCCTCCCCCTTGTTGCCCGGGCGGATGCGGCCAAAGAACGAGGCAACTTCCACGGCCAGCAGCATCAGCCAGCGGCTTGCCCGGCCCAGACCCTCGTCCAGCCGGGGGTTCAGCTGCCCGGCAACCATTTCCAGGCCGTCGTCGAACGCTTCCACGATGCGCAGTGTCCAGTCGGGAGCCGGCAGGCAGTCCGCGTCCGTGCGTGCCAGCCAGCGGGCGCCGTTCAGGGCGCCGAAGCGCATGCCGGTATCGGCAGCGGCTCCGGTCCCCTTTTGCGGCTCGTGGATCAGCCGGACATCCATGGCCGGGTGAATCCGTGCAAAGTCCGAGACGATTGCCGTGGTTGCGTCCGTGGAGCCGTTGTCCACCACCACAAGCGTGAAGTCCTTCAGCACCTGCGCGGCCAGCGCCTGCAGTGATTGGCGGATCAGCTTCTCCTCGTTGAGCGCCGGCATCGCGACACACAGCACCCGCGCCGGCGGCACGCTGCCGGGGGCAGGTTCGCCGCCGGGGGCAGGTTCGCTGCCGGGGGCCGGTTCGCTGCCGGGGGCCGGTGCCGTCACAGCCGCACCACGGCGATGCCCAGGCTCACGCCGCCGGCCAGCCCCACCAGCGCCACCAGGTCGCCGGGGCCGCACCGGCCCAGGTCCTGCGCCACCTTCAGCTGCAGCGGCAGGCTGACCGAGGCCATGTTGCCGAAATCCTCCACGGTCCTGACGAGTTTGTCCTGCGGCACCCCGGCACCGCGGGCAAAGATGTCCCGGTACGGGGCACTCACCTGGTGGACACAGACAACGGCGAAGTCCGTCCAGGTCAGGCCGAGCCGCTCCAGGGTCTCGTCCAGGATGCCCCGGCCCAGATCAAGGAATGCGTCCTTGAGCTTTTCGCCGTCCATGTTGAAGTACGTTGCTTCGGGGTCCCGTGGGGCTACGGAACCGCCGGTGGCGAGCGTTCCCACCGCCCAGTGGCTGCTCTTCGCGGTGAACCCCATTCCCAGCACCCGGGACCCGGCGTCGTCGTCGGGGTCTGCCGGTTCCAGCAGCAGCGCGCACCCGGCGTCGCTCATGGTGTAGCCCGGGAAGGCTGCGGCGAAGGTCTCCTGGTCCGGAACGGCCCACCGCACCGCCCTGGAGGGCGATTCCCCGCTCACCAGAAGGACGCGCCGGTAACGGCCGGTTCCGATCAGGGCATCAGCCACCTCGAGGCCGTTCAGAATGCTGTTGCAGGCGTTCTTGATGTCCATCACAGGGCAGCCCATGCCGAGTTTTGCGGCGACCATGTGGCCGGTGGCCGGTTCCACCATGTCCTGGCTCGCCGAGGCAAAGAGGAGGAGGTCGACGTCGGCGGGCTGGAGTCCGCGGTCCGCCAGCAGTTTAGCGGCGGCGACGGCCGCAAGATCGGACGCCTGCTCCGTCTCGGCCATCACAGACCGTGTCCGGATGCCCGTCAGCCTGCCGATCAGGCCCTTCGGGACCCGAAACCCCGGGCTGGAGGCCGCGAGCTGCCGCTCCAATTGAGCGGTGCCAAGCCGTCCTGGCGGCACGTAGACTTCAAGGCCGGCGATCCTCGCCGCCCCCGGAAGGGTCTGGTTCATGCAGTATCTCCCCACAGACAATGCGTCCGGTGATTCCCGGTTCCGGTCCTGACCAGCTGACGGCCTCCGCCCAGCGCGGCGCCGCCCTCAGTACAGGGGCGCCGCCCCAAAACAAGGCAGGGCGCGTCCCGTACACGATGGTACGGGACGCGCCCTGCCTGGCACTGAAGGCGAGCCGGGTTCCGGCATCTGCCTTGATGCCCGGCTAATCCTGGATCAGGCTGCCTGTGCTGCCTTGATGGCTTCCATCACGCGGTCGGTGACCTCGTCGATAGCGCCGATGCCGTCGACCTGGGTCAGGATGCCGCGTTCGGCGTACTTGGCCACAACGGCTTCGGTCTGCTCGTGGTACAGGTCCAGCCGGTGGCGGATGACGGCTTCATTGTCGTCGCTCCGGCCCGTTTCCTTGGCCCGGCCGAGCAGCCGGTGCACCAGTTCCTCGTCGTCGGCGGTCAGCTGCAGGACAACGTCCAGCTTCTGCTCACCCTTGGCGAGGATCTCATCGAGGTAGTCCACCTGCGCTGTGGTGCGCGGGTATCCGTCCAGGAGGAAGCCGTTTTCGACGTCGTCCTCGTTCAGGCGGTCGCGCACCATCTTGTTGGTAACGCTGTCCGGCACGAAATCGCCGGCATCCATGTACTTCTTGGCCTCGACGCCCAGCGGCGTCTCACCCTTGACGTTGGCGCGGAAGATGTCGCCGGTGGAGATCGCAACGACGCCGAGGCGCTCGGATATCCGATCCGCCTGCGTTCCCTTGCCTGAACCCGGAGGTCCGATAATCAGCATTCTCGTCATCGCAAAAGCCCTTCGTAGTGACGTTGTTGTAGCTGCGCGTCAATCTGCTTGACCGTTTCCAGGCCGACACCCACCATGATCAGGATCGACGTTCCACCGAACGGGAAGTTCTGGTTGGCATTGATCAGGACCAGGGCGACCAGCGGGATCAGTGCCACGAAGCCCAGGTAGAGGGCGCCGGGCAGGGTGATCCTGGATAGGACGTACTGCAGATAGTCCGCCGTCGGCTTACCGGCCCGGATACCCGGGATGAAGCCGCCGTACTTCTTCATGTTGTCGGAAACCTCTTCAGGATTGAAAGTGATTGCGACATAGAAGTAGGTGAAGAAAACAATCATGGCGAAATAGAGCGCCATGTAGATGGGGTGGTCACCGCGGGTGAGGTTGTTGTTGATCCACTCAACCCACGGTGCCATCGGCTCGCCCTGCTTGGGCTGGTTGAACTGGGAGATCAGGCCCGGCAGGTACAGCATCGAGGACGCGAAGATGACGGGCACGACGCCGGCCATGTTCACCTTGATGGGGATGTACGTGCTGGTCCCGCCCACGGTCCGCCGGCCGATCATGCGCTTGGCATACTGCACGGGGATGCGGCGCTGGGACTGCTCCACGAACACCACGAGGGCCACGGTGAGCAGGCCAATCGCCAGCACCATGAAGAAGGTGCCCGGGCCCTGCGAGGTCCAGATGGCGCCGAGGGACGTCGGGAAGCTGGCGGCGATCGAGGTGAAGATGAGCAGCGACATGCCGTTGCCCACACCCTTCTCGGTGACGAGCTCGCCCATCCACATGATCAGGCCGGTGCCGGCCGTCAGCGTGATGATGATGAGGATGGTGGTGATGACGCTCGCATCGGGAATGATGTCCAGCTGGCAGTTGGGCAGCAGCTGGCCGGAACGTGCCAGCGACACCAGCGTCGTGGCGTTCAACAGGCCCAGGGCGATGGTCAGGTAACGCGTGTACTGCGTCAGCTTGGACTGCCCGGATGCGCCCTCTTCATACAGCTGCTGGAACCGGGGAATGACTACCCGGAGCAGCTGCACAATGATGCTGGCCGTGATGTACGGCATGATGCCCAAGGCGAAGATGGACACCTGCAGCAATGCACCGCCGCTGAACAGATTGACGAGCTGGTAGATCCCGCCCGAGGTCTGACCGTTCTGCAAGCATTGCTGGACATTCTGGTAGTTCACACCAGGCGAGGGGATGAAGGCACCCAAGCGGAAGATTGTGATGATTCCCAGCGTGAACAACAACTTGCGTCGCAGATCAGGCGTGCGAAAGGCCCGGCCAAATGCGCTAAGCAAGCGTCCTCCTGATGTGTTTATAAAGTCGTGTGAGATAGGTCAATAAAACCCAACAACCGAGTCTAACGGGTTGATGCGTCCTGCGAACAATCGGTGAGGTTCCAAATGAGAAAAAACTCCCGGTACGCAGGGCCTGGGGCCCCGCGTACCGGGAGTTCTCACAACGGGCAGTTGCCCCGCCGTCCCCGATTAGAGGGCGGTGGTGCTTCCGCCTGCTGCTGCGATCTTTTCTGCGGCGCTGGCCGAGAATGCGTGGACCGTGACGTCAACCTTGACGGTGATGTCGCCGGTGCCCAGCACCTTGACGGGCTGGTTCTTGCGAACGGCACCCTTTTCGACCAGGTTCTCCACGGTGACTGCGCCACCTTCCGGGAACAGCTCGTTGAGCTTGTCCAGGTTTACGACCTGGTACTCAACCCGGAACGGGTTCTTGAAGCCGCGCAGCTTCGGCAGGCGCATGTGCAGCGGCAGCTGGCCGCCGGCAAAGCCAGCCTTGATCTGGTAACGGGCCTTCGTACCCTTGGTACCGCGACCAGCGGTCTTACCCTTGGAACCTTCACCACGACCAACACGGGTCTTGGCGGTTTTGGCACCCGGGGCGGGACGCAGGTGGTGAACCTTCAGTGCGTTCTGCTTCTCAGCAGCGGCGCCCTGTGCCTTTTCGGCGGTGTTCTTCTCTGCCATTTACTTCGCCTCCTCTACCTTTACCAGGTGCGGAACCGTGTTGAGCAT
The DNA here is from genome assembly GCF_002929335.1 of Arthrobacter sp. Y81. Classification (GTDB taxonomy): domain Bacteria; phylum Actinomycetota; class Actinomycetes; order Actinomycetales; family Micrococcaceae; genus Arthrobacter. The sequence goes on along the minus strand of NZ_PJIL01000001.1, from coordinate 159,370 downwards.
TCCAACGGTCACGGCATCGGCGGTGCGGACAACGGTGTGTCCGATCCGCTTCAGGCCGAGGGACCGAAGGGTGTCGCGCTGGTTCTGCTTGCCGCCAATGGCGGACTTGATCTGAGTGATCTCCAACTGAGCGTCGGAGGGAATCAGGTTCTTAGCCATGACTCAGACACCTGCCTTCTGGTTCAGGAGAGCCTTCACCATTGCCGGCGGAGCGACCTCGTCGAGCGGGAGGCCGCGGCGTGCTGCCACTGCTGCCGGCTCTTCGAGGCGCTTCAGGGCATCAACGGTCGCGTGAACGATGTTGATGGCGTTGGAGGAACCGAGCGACTTGGAGAGGATGTCGTGGATGCCCACGCACTCCAGTACTGCACGGACCGGACCGCCGGCGATAACACCGGTACCGGCGGAGGCCGGACGCAGCATAACGACGCCTGCGGCGGCTTCACCCTGAACGCGGTGCGGGATGGTGCTGCCGATGCGGGGAACGCGGAAGAAGGACTTCTTGGCTTCTTCAACGCCCTTCGCGATTGCGGCAGGAACTTCCTTAGCCTTGCCGTAGCCAACGCCGACCATACCGTTGCCGTCGCCGACAACGACGAGGGCGGTGAAGCTGAAGCGACGACCACCCTTGACGACCTTGGAAACGCGGTTGATGGTTACAACGCGCTCTACGAACTGGCTCTTTTCGGCTTCGCGGCCGCCGTCGCGGCCACCACGGCCACCACGGTCGCCACGGCCCTGGCCACGGTCTCCACGCTCGCCACGACGAGCGCCACCACGGCGGTCGTCGGCAGCAGCGGGAGCAGCGGTCTCAGTGGCCGGAGCAGCTACGGCTTCAGTCGCCTTCTGATCTGCAGACACAGTGTCCTTTTCCTTGTTTGCTTCCGTCACAGTGACAGCCCACCTTCACGTGCGCCGTCAGCGACGGCGGCGATCCGGCCGTGGTACTTGTTACCACCGCGGTCGAAGACAACAGCTTCGACACCGGCAGCCTTGGCACGCTCGGCGACCAGTTCGCCAACGCGCTTGGCCTTGGCGGTCTTGTCACCATCGAATGCACGAAGGTCGGCTTCCAGTGTGGAGGCGCTTGCCACGGTCAGGCCCTTGGTGTCATCGACAACCTGGACAAAGATGTGGCGTGCGGAGCGGTTGACGACCAGACGCGGGCGTACAGCCGTACCGGAGATGCGCTTGCGGATACGAAGCTGGCGGCGGCTGCGCTGGGCAGACTTGCTCTTGTTCGTACGCTTCTTGTTAATTGCGATCGCCATGGTTACTTACCAGCCTTTCCGACCTTGCGGCGGATGACTTCGCCTGCGTAACGGATGCCCTTGCCCTTGTAGGGGTCCGGCTTCCGCAGCTTGCGAATGTTGGCAGCAACCTCGCCGACCTGCTGCTTGGAGATACCTGAAACAGAGAGCTTGGTCGGGGTCTCAACTGCAAAGGTGATGCCGTTCGGTGCCGAGACGTTGACCGGGTGGCTGTAGCCCAGAGCGAACTCCAGGTCAGAACCCTTGGCCTGGACGCGGTAACCAGTACCGACAATCTCAAGCTTCTTCTCGTAGCCTGCGGTGACACCCTGGATCATGTTGGCGATCAGGGTGCGGGTCAGGCCGTGCAGCGAACGTGAGGCGCGCTCGTCGTTCGGGCGGGCGACAGTCAGGGTGCCTTCTTCCAGGGAAACCTCAATCGGGCTGGCCACAGTGTGGCTCAGCTCGCCTTTGGAACCCTTGACGCTGACGACAGAGCCGTCAACCTTGACCTCAACGCCGGCAGGAACGGTGATGGGGAGACGTCCAATACGTGACATTATTCTCTTCCTTTCCCGTTACCAGACGTAAGCGAGGACTTCGCCGCCCACGCCCTTCTTGCCGGCCTGCTTGTCAGTCAAGAGGCCGGAAGAGGTGGACAGGATTGCGACACCCAGGCCACCGAGCACGTGCGGCAGGTTGGTGGACTTTGCGTAAACGCGCAGTCCCGGCTTGGAAATACGACGAACGCCAGCGATTGAACGCTCGCGGTTCGGACCGAACTTGAGCTCGAGGGTCAGCTTCTTGCCAACCTCAGCGTCTTCTTCTTTCCAGGAGGCGATGTAACCTTCAGCCTTCAGGATGTCGGCAACGCGTGCCTTGAGCTTGCTGTACGGCATGGTCACGGAATCGTGGTATGCCGAGTTTGCGTTGCGCAGACGCGTAAGCATGTCTGCGACGGGATCTGTCATGGTCATGTTGGGCTCTTGCCCTTCCTCATAACGGTTTCCGCCCTGCCATCCCCTAGGGGAATCGGCAAGGCCGGACCTTCTATGTAGCTAGATTAAGCTTCGGTCTTGAACGGGAAACCAAGCGCCTTGAGCAGCGCGCGGCCTTCGTCGTCGGTCTTGGCGGTGGTCACGACGGTGATGTCCATACCGCGAACGCGGTCGATGGAATCCTGGTCGATCTCGTGGAACATAACCTGCTCGGTCAGACCGAAGGTGTAGTTGCCGTTGCCATCGAACTGCTTGCCACTGAGGCCCCGGAAGTCACGGATACGCGGCAGTGCCAGCGTGACCAGACGGTCCAGGAATTCCCACATGCGGTCCCCACGCAGAGTTGCGTGTGCACCGATGGGCATGCCTTCGCGCAGCTTGAACTGTGCGATCGACTTGCGGGCCTTGGTTACCTGCGGCTTCTGACCGGTGATCAGGGTCAGATCGCGGACAGCGCCGTCGATCAGCTTGGAGTCCTTGGCGGCATCTCCAACACCCATGTTCACAACGACCTTGACCAGACGGGGAACCTGGTTGACGTTTTCGTACTTGAATTCCTCGATGAGCGTGCTCTTGATGGAATCCGCGTACTTGGTCTTCAGACGAGGAACGATCTTGCTTGCCGGAGTCTCGAGAGTCTCAGTCATTAGATGTCCTTCCCGGAGCTCTTGGCCACGCGTACGCGCACTTCACGCTTCACGCCATCGCGCTCAACGGTTTCGGTGCGGAAACCGACGCGGGTGGGCTTCTTGGTGGAGGGGTCAACCAGGGCCACGTTGGAGATGTGGATGGAAGCCTCGACGACCTCGATGCCACCGGTCTTGGAGCCGCGCTGCGACTGACCGACCTTGGTGTGCTTGGTTACGCGGTTAATGCCTTCGACCAACACGCGGTTGGTCTCCGGGAATACGCGCAGAACCTTGCCCTGCTTGCCTTTGTCGCCGCCGCGCTCAGCCTTGGCGCCAGTGATGACCTGAACGAGGTCACCCTTTTTGATCTTAGCCATGGACTAGAGCACCTCCGGAGCCAGAGAAACGATCTTCATGAACTTCTTGTCACGAAGTTCACGACCAACCGGTCCGAAGATACGGGTACCGCGGGGGTCACCGTCGTTCTTCAGGATCACAGCTGCGTTCTCGTCAAACTTAATGTAGGAACCATCCGCACGGCGGCGTTCCTTCTTGGTACGGACGATGACAGCCTTGACGACATCGCCCTTCTTTACGTTGCCGCCCGGAATTGCGTCCTTGACGGTAGCGACGATAACGTCGCCAATGCCTGCGTAGCGACGGCCAGATCCACCGAGAACGCGAATGGTAAGGATTTCCTTAGCACCCGTGTTGTCGGCGACCTTGAGTCGCGACTCCTGCTGAATCACTATTTACTCCTTGCGTCGCGCTGGTTCTCAGACCGAAAATCTTCCTACGGAATGAGCCTTGCGGAACGGTTGATCGGGGTGTCTCTTGACCTGCCTGGATTTTGCCAGACCAGGCCTAAACTCCCGTGCCAAAAACATTTGCTTCCCAGGCGATTCCGACGGATCGGAGCTCAAGGGGGCACTATGCCGTGGCACGATTGTTTACGAGGTTGATGACGGCGCACGAAGGGCGCCATACAAACTCAAAATCTTAGCACGTTCCGGCCCCTGGACACTAACCGGCGACGGACCTGGACTGGCCCGGGGGCAGGACACGAAAAGGCCCGCTCCCCTTGCGGGGAACGGGCCTTTCTGGTCAGTAATGACCTAGGCCGGACAGGTCCGGCTCAGGGGTTACTTGGCCTTTTCGAGGATCTCCACCAGGCGCCACCGCTTGGTAGCGGACAGCGGGCGGGTCTCGGCGAGGAGAACGAGGTCGCCGATGCCGGCGGTGTTCTCTTCGTCGTGGGCCTTGATCTTCGTGTTGCGGCGGATGACCTTGCCGTAAAGGGCGTGCTTCACGCGGTCTTCGACCTGGACAACGATGGTCTTTTCCATCTTGTCCGAGACGACGTAGCCGCGCTTCGTCTTACGGTAACCGCGCTCGTCAGCCTTGGCTGCGTCGGAAACAGTTTCCGTCACGTTCTCGTCCTTTTCACTCACTTGGCATCCTCCTCGGCCTCAACCGTTTCAGCCTTGTCGGCCTTCTTGGTTGCAGCCTTCTTGGACTTCTTCTCTTCCTTGGCTTCCACAACCGGTGCGGCTACCTCGACACGAATGCCGAGCTCGCGCTCACGGAGAACGGTGTAGATGCGTGCGATGTCCTTCTTTACCGCGCGCAGACGACCGTGGTTCTCCAGCTGACCGGTGGCGGACTGGAAACGCAGGTTGAACAGCTCTTCCTTGGCCTTACGGAGTTCTTCAACGAGACGCTCGTTGTCGAAACCGTCCAGCTGTGCGGATGCAAGTTCCTTGGATCCTACTGCCATTTCTACTCACCACCTTCGCGACGCACAATGCGTGCCTTCAACGGCAGCTTGTGGATTGCCAGGCGCAGGGCCTCGCGAGCTACCTCTTCACTGACACCGGAGAGTTCGAAGAGAACCCGGCCCGGCTTGACGTTTGAGACCCACCATTCCGGAGAACCCTTACCGGAACCCATGCGGGTTTCGGCAGGCTTCTTCGTCAGCGGACGGTCCGGGTAAATGTTGATCCAGACCTTACCGCCACGCTTGATGTGGCGGGTCATCGCGATACGGGCAGATTCGATCTGACGGTTCGTGACGTATGCCGGGCTCAGAGCCTGGATGCCCCACTCACCGAAGGAGACCCTGGTGCCGCCCGTAGCAGCGCCGGAACGACCCGGGTGGTGCTGCTTACGGTGCTTGACTCGACGTGGGATAAGCATTTAAGCCTGTCCTCCTTCTACTGCAGCAGGTGCAGCCTCAACTGCCGGAGCTTCGGCAGCCGGAGCTGCCTCCGCTGCCGGACGGTCGGTACGACGGCGGCGGTCACCACGGTCAGCGCCACCCGGGCGGCCCGGGCGATCGCTGGCACCACGGCCGCGGGACGGAGCAGCAGCTGCCTGCTGAGCCAGTTCCTTGGAGGTGACGTCACCCTTGTAGATCCAGACCTTCACGCCGATACGGCCGAAGGTGGTCTTGGCTTCGTAGAAGCCGTAGTCGATGTTCGCGCGGAGAGTGTGCAGGGGCACACGGCCTTCGCGGTAGAACTCCGAGCGGGACATTTCAGCGCCACCCAGTCGACCGGAGCAGGCGATACGGATGCCCTTGGCACCTGCACGCTGTGCGGACTGCATTGCCTTCTTCATCGCACGGCGGAATGCCACGCGGGAAGTCAGCTGCTCTGCAACGCCCTGGGCAACAAGCTGTGCTTCCATCTCGGGGTTCTTGACCTCGAGGATGTTCAGCTGAACCTGCTTGCCGGTGAGCTTTTCGAGCTCGCCGCGGATGCGGTCTGCTTCTGCACCGCGGCGGCCGATGACGATGCCCGGACGTGCCGTGTGGATATCCACACGGACACGGTCGCGGGTGCGCTCGATTTCAACCTTGGCGATACCGGCGCGCTCCATGCCCGTGGACATGAGCTGGCGGATGCGGATGTCTTCGCGAACGAAGTCCTTGTACCGCTGGCCGGCCTTGGTGCTGTCAGCAAACCAGTGCGATACGTGATCGGTGGTGATGCCGAGTCGGAACCCGTGCGGGTTAACTTTCTGTCCCACTTAGCGAGCCTCCTCTTTCTCCGGGGTAGCGACTACCACGGTGATGTGGCTCGTGCGCTTCTTGATCTGAAATGCACGACCCTGGGCACGCGGCTGGAACCGCTTCATGGTCGGGCCTTCATCAACAAACGCTTCGCTGATGATGAGGTCACCTTCATCAAACGCCACGCCGTCGCGGTCCGCGAGGACCCGGGCGTTGGAGATTGCTGACTGAACTACCTTGAATACCGGCTCCGAAGCTGCCTGGGGGGCAAACTTCAGAATTGCCAGAGCCTCGTTCGCTTGCTTACCACGAACAAGGTTGACGACGCGCCGGGCCTTCATAGGCGTTACGCGGATGTGACGCGCAATTGCCTTGGCTTCCATTGCTTTCCTTCTCTCGTCTTTGACGTAAGTGCAGGCGCCTAGCGGCGCTTGCCCTTACGGTCGTCCTTGACATGGCCGCGGAATGTCCGCGTCGGAGCGAATTCGCCGAGCTTGTGCCCGACCATCGACTCGGTGACAAACACCGGGATGTGCTTGCGTCCGTCGTGCACGGCGATCGTGTGCCCGAGCATGTCGGGGATGATCATCGAACGGCGGGACCAGGTCTTGATAACGTTCTTGGTGCCCTTTTCGTTTTCCCTGTCCACCTTCACAAAGAGGTGCTGGTCAACGAAAGGACCTTTTTTCAGGCTGCGTGGCATGTGTCCAGGCTCCTATCGCTTGTTCTTGCCAGTACGACGACGACGCACAATAAGCTTGTCGCTCTCTTTGTTCGGGCGGCGGGTGCGGCCCTCACGCTTACCATTCGGGTTGACGGGGTGACGTCCACCGGACGTCTTACCCTCGCCACCACCGTGCGGGTGGTCAACCGGGTTCATGGCGACACCACGGACGGTCGGGCGAACGCCCTTCCACCGCATACGGCCGGCCTTGCCCCAGTTGATGTTCGACTGCTCGGCGTTGCCGACCTCGCCGATCGTGGCGCGGCAGCGCACGTCAACGTTGCGGATTTCGCCGGAAGGCAGACGCAGCTGGGCGAAGCGGCCTTCCTTTGCAACGAGCTGGATCGATGCGCCGGCGGAGCGGCCCATCTTGGCGCCGCCACCCGGACGCAGTTCAACTGCGTGGATAACGGTACCCACCGGGATGTTGCGCAGGGGCAGGTTGTTGCCAGGCTTGATATCAGCGTTGGCACCGGCCTCTACGAAGTCACCCTGGGACAGCTTGTTCGGGGCGATGATGTAACGCTTGGTGCCATCAACGTAGTGCAGGAGGGCGATGCGAGCCGTACGGTTCGGATCGTACTCAATTTCGGCAACGCGGGCGTCAACGCCGTCTTTGTCGTGGCGACGGAAGTCGATCAGACGGTACTGGCGCTTGTGGCCACCACCCTTGTGACGGGTCGTGATCTTACCGGTGTTGTTACGGCCACCCTTTTTCGGGAGGGGACGTACCAACGACTTTTCCGGCGTCGACCGCGTGATTTCAGTGAAGTCCGCTACGCTCGAGCCACGACGGCCCGGTGTAGTCGGCTTGTATTTACGGATTCCCATAATTTATTTCCTCGTTAAAGTGGTCTCCGCTACGAGAGCGGACCGCCGAAGATGTCGATAGTGCCTTCTTTGAGGCTCACAATTGCACGCTTGGTGTTCTTGCGGGTACCCCATCCGAATTTGGTGCGCTTGCGCTTACCGGCACGGTTGATGGTGTTGATCGAGTCGACCTTGACGGAGAAAATCTTCTCCACAGCCAGCTTGATCTCGGTCTTGTTCGAGCGGGGGTCCACCAGGAAGGTGTACTTTCCCTCATCGATCAAGCCGTAGCTCTTTTCCGATACGACGGGTGCAAGCACAACGTCGCGCGGGTCCTTGATGGTGGCTGCACTCACTTGGCATCCTCCTCGTTCTTTGCCTTGGCGGCAACGAATGCCTCATAGGCAGCCTTGGTGAAGACAACGTCGTCAGAGACGAGCACGTCGTAGGTGTTCAGCTGGTCTGCGTACAGAACGTGAACATCTGCGAGGTTGCGCACGGACAGTGCGGCAACATCGTTGGCGCGCTCGATGACAACGAGCAGGTTCTTGCGCTCGGACACGCCGCGCAGCGTTGCCAGTGCATCCTTGGCGGACGGCTTGGTGCCGGCTACCAGTTCAGCAACAACGTGGATGCGGCCGTTACGGGCGCGGTCAGACAGTGCGCCGCGCAGTGCAGCAGCAATCATCTTCTTGGGGGTCCGCTGGCTGTAGTCACGCGGGGTCGGGCCGTGGACAACGCCACCACCGGTCATGTGAGGAGCACGGATTGAACCCTGACGGGCGCGGCCGGTGCCCTTCTGCTTGAACGGCTTGCGGCCTGCACCGGAAACTTCAGCGCGGGTCTTGGTCTTGTGGGTACCCTGGCGAGCAGCAGCGAGCTGGGCAACGACGACCTGGTGCAGCAGCGGCACGTTGGTCTGTACGTCGAAGATCTCTGCAGGCAGGTCAACCTTGACAGTGCTAGTCATTGAACTAGGCTCCCTTCACGGCGGTGCGTACGAGGACGACCTGGCCGCGGGCACCGGGAACGGCGCCCTTGATGAGGAGCAGCGACTTCTCGACGTCAACTGCGTGAACCGTGAGGTTCAGCGTGGTGTGACGAACGGCGCCCATGCGGCCGGCCATTTTCATGCCCTTGAAGACGCGGCTCGGGGTGGATGCGCCACCGATTGAACCGGGCTTACGGTGGTTCTTGTGTGCACCGTGGGAAGCTCCAACGCCGTGGAAGCCGTGACGCTTCATAACACCGGCGAAGCCCTTACCCTTGGTGGTGCCAACGACGTCGATCTTCTGGCCGGCTTCGAAGACCTCAACAGAGAGCTCCTGGCCCAGCTCGTACTCGGCAGCATCTGCGGTACGGAGTTCGACGACGTGACGGCGAGGCGTGACGCCTGCCTTTTCAAAGTGACCAGCCAGCGGCTTGGTGACCTTGCGGGGATCGATCTGGCCGTAGCCGATCTGAACGGCGACGTAGCCATCAACTTCTGCATTGCGCAGCTGGGTGATGACGTTTGAGTCAGCCTGGACAACAGTGACGGGGATGAGCTTGTTGTTCTCGTCCCAGACCTGGGTCATGCCGAGCTTCGTGCCCAGCAGGCCCTTTACGTTACGGGTTGCGGTCATAGTCTCTCAGCACCTCCCTACAGCTTGATTTCGATGTTCACGTCAGCCGGCAGGTCGAGACGCATAAGCGAGTCAACAGCCTTCGGCGTGGGGTCGATGATGTCGATCAGACGCTTGTGCGTGCGCATTTCAAAGTGCTCGCGGCTGTCCTTGTACTTGTGCGGAGAGCGGATAACGCAGTACACGTTCTTCTCCGTCGGCAGCGGCACGGGGCCAACTACCGTTGCGCCTGCGCGCGTGACCGTCTCAACGATCTTCCGTGCTGAAACGTCAATGACCTCGTGGTCGTATGACTTCAGCCGGATGCGGATTTTTTGTCCCGCCATGTCGCCTGACTCTCTTTCAGTCTGTGCTTCCCCTGATTAGGGCTGCCCTGTTTACTTACTCGTTGCATGGCTGCCGAAGCATTTGAAGTCGTAACTACCACCCGCCGCACAAGCTGAATCCGGAAAAATCCGGGTTCCTCAACCTGCCGGCGTAACCGACCCCCGCGGTCGGGCGTGTCGCGCTCAGCACGCGTACTCGTCCGCAGTTCCATGGGGAGTGGGTTATGTTTGGTCTCCTACTTGGACCCTGACACCCGGCATTATCCGGATCGGGACGCGAAGGAGCGCTTGAACAACTCATCTAGTATGCCGGATTTTATGGGCAGAAGCCAATCAGGCTATGCGGAGCCTTGCCGCCGGTCATTGCCTTCAGCAACAGTCGAATGGATGATAGGGACATGACTGTGCAGAACTCTGCGGCGTTGCAGAGCCTGGCCGGACGGCTGGATCCGGAGTTCACCCTGGGTGTGGCGGCCGCCGCGTTCCAGATCGAGGGATCGCTAAAAGCTGACGGGCGCGGACCCTCCGGCTGGGATGCCTTCGCCGAAAAGCCGGGCACCATCATGGACGGCCACTCCCCTGCAGTTGCCTGCGACCATTACAACCGCTCCGGCGAAGACGTTGCCCTGATGCGCGAGCTGGGCATCGATTCCTACCGGTTCTCCATTTCCTGGCCCCGGATCCAGCCTGACGGCCGCGGCCCTTTCAACAGCCAGGGCCTCGACTTCTATGACCGGCTGATCGACCAGCTGCTCGACGCCGGCATCTCACCGATGGCCACGCTGTACCACTGGGACACGCCCCTGCCGCTCGAACACAGCGGCGGCTGGATGAACAGGTCCACGGCGGAGCGTTTTGCCGAGTACAGCGCAGCCGCAGGGGAAAGGTTCGGCGACCGGGTTGCCCAGTGGGTCACCTTGAATGAACCGGTTTCGGTGACCCTCAACGGATATGCGCTGGGCGTGCATGCCCCGGGCCACGATCTCCTGTTCAATGCCCTGCCGTCTATTCACCATCAGCTGCTGGGGCACGGCCTCGCGGTCCAGGCCCTGCGGGCCGCAGGCGTCACCGGTGGGGTAGGCGTCACCAACCTCCACTCCCCTGTCCGGCCGGCAACAGGCAAGCCCGGCGACAGGATGGTGGCGAGGATTTTCGACACCTTGATGAACCGTGTCTACGCGGACCCCGTCCTGCTGGGCCGCTACCCGAAACTGCCCCTTGTGGTCCGGCCGTGGTTCCGCTCCATGGGCAAGATCTCCGACGCCGACCTCCGGACCATCCACCAGCCGTTGGACTTCTACGGACTCAATTACTACTACCCCGTGAAAGTGGCCATGGGCCGCGGGACGGTCAGCGTACCGGCGAACAATTCTGCGGCACTGTCCCGGCTGCCCTTCCACGAAGTGGGCTACCCGGAGTACGAGACCACCGGGTTCGGCTGGCCGGTGGCCCCGGAGCACCTCGGCATCCTTCTCCGCGAAATGAAGGACCGGTACGGCGATGCCTTGCCGCCCCTCTACATCACAGAGAGCGGAGCCAGCTTTCCGGAGCCTGAGCACGTGTCCGGTCCGATTGCCGACACAAAGAGAATCGAATACCTGGCCAACCATTTGAGTCACGCGATTGCGGCCACGTCCCCGGGTGGTATAGCCGAGGACGTGAAGCTGCTGGGCTACTACGTGTGGACGCTGTTGGACAACTTCGAGTGGGCGGCTGGATACTCCCAGCGCTTCGGGCTGATCCACGTGGACTTTGACACGCAGGAGCGCACACCCAAGGAATCCTTCTACTGGTTCCAGGCGCTCAGCAGGGCACGGAAGACCTGAGCGCGGGCCTACTGGTTCTTGTTGGCCCGGTTGATGCGCTTGGCGCGGTCGATCTCCTGGCGGAAGTGCTTCTTCGCCCAAAAAACTCCGGCGACTACCGCAGCGGCAACCAGGAGGAAAATAATCCATTCCATGATGCTGTCCTTTCGTTGTCAGCCACCTTACCAAGGCTTCAGTGCAAGCGATCCCGCCCGTCGGGGGTCGGCTGGGCCTCGGATTGCGGTCCTTCGTCTGCCGGCGCCTCCGGCTTGGCGCGGGCCAGTTTCCACAGGGCAAAGGCTATGAGCCCGACGGCGATCAGCGCCAGCAGCGCGAAGGTATAGGACCGAAGCGCCCACGTCAGGCACAGTGCGACACCGGCCGCACCCCACCAGACGAACATCCGTTCTCCGATAAGCAGTCCGGACAGCAGCAGTGCCGCGTGCAGGGCCAGCACCCACAGCTGCTGGCCGCCGGATCCGCCAAACAGAATGCCCAGCCCGCTCAGGCCAAGCAGTGCGGCGCCCGCCCCCAGGAGGACTCGGCCCGCTGCCCGGTATCCGGCAGCGAAACGCGGCGCGGCGAGGGCTGCGGCCAGCAGGACGTACCACTGCACCGCCCAGAACGGCGCCTGCAGGTGGCCATCCGTGATGAGGACGGCCCGCTGCACCGCCAGGGTCACCAGGAACGCGCCAATCTCGAGAGCCAGCCTCCGCGCCCGGACCGGAACTTCCTTCACGGCCACGGACACGGTTGCAGCCACGAGTAGAGCCGCTGTCAGAGCCGTGGCATCGCGCACCATTCCCGTCACCGCTGCCGCTGCCAGCCCGAGCGCCGCTGCGGAAACCAGGGTCCTCCGCCGCACTCCGTCCTGATCACTGAGCGCGAAGCTGGCCCCGTAGAGAACCAATGCCGCCGGCCCGCATCCGGCCAGCCAGGGCAGATAGGCGCCCCACGGCCCCTCGGTACCGCGAAACACGGCGGCGGCAATCAACGTCGCCCCGGCCAGGACAAGTGCTGCGGCCAGCGGATACAGCAACGGTGTGCGTTCCACGTGCGATGCCGTAAACCCGGTGGCGGCCAGCACCACGAGGGTAGCGCCGGTAATCCAGTCCGCAGCCTGGCCGGCGACAAGTCCGGCGGTGAGGGCGGGAGCAGCTGCCCCGGCGAGCCAGAACCAGCGGTCCACGCCAGCTTCGCGTGAACCGTCGCGGTGCCGTTGCCGTGCAATGCCCGCGATGTTGAAAGCCAGTGACGCGGCCAGGAGGGCCAGGGGGACGCCGTCCCAACTGAGAAGCGGCGCGGCGAGGACGGTTCCGGCCCCGAACTGCAGTGCCGGTCCCGATGCGATGACGGCGAACACTCCCCCGTACACGCAAAGGTAGAGCGCCCCACGTGCCGCGAACAGCCGATGGGCGGCCAGGGCACCAAGCACCAGCAGCAGCAACTCAACGAGGACAACTGCCCGTCCACCTTCGGCAGCGTAGATGGCGGAGACGCCAGCGCCCTGGATCACGTACAGCGCGGGCAGGACTGCCTGCGCCCCGAGGGTTACCCATACCGCGGCGTCCTGGAATGGCACTTGCCCCAGCCGGTGCCGCATTAACCAGCGGACAACGTGCTGCAACGCCAGCACGCCGGCGAAGGTGAGTGACACTACGGTGCCGGACGCCGTGATGTCGAAGCTGAAGACCACCGCCAGCGCCGCAGTCAGTAGGCGGGCCGCGGCAAAGTAGGCACCCTTCGCCTGTCGCGGTTCCACCGCCACAACCATGGCGGCGCTGAAGGCCGCGAAGATGCCCAGCAGAAGTTCGACGTCGGACGGGCGGTCACCGCTGCAGACAAGCAAGACCGCCAGCATGGACGGCGCAAAGGCTGCCGCCGCCGCCAGGTCACGGAACACGTATCCCGAGGCAGCTGCACTAAGGGCCATCACGGTGATGGTGAGGGTTCGTTGCCAGTCCCAAGTTCCCTCGACCGCCGCTGTGTGGGGCAGAATCAGGGCCGCCGCCAGGGCGGCGGTCTGCAGCATCAAAACAAGGGCGACGTCGGCCACCACCGCGTCCGGAGCCCGGTCGCGCATAGCGGCGGTCAGCGGGAACACGAGCTGAATCCCCAAAGCAACAATCAGGACTGTGGCGAGCGAAATTTCCTGACCCCCGACTACCACCGGCCCTGTGGACTCCTGGAGCTGCCCATAAGCAAGAACCAACAGGAGCGTTGCCGCAGCCCGGCCCATCCACCAGTAGGCCCACCGCCGGATGGCCGCCGTTGAGCGCAGGGCCGAGGCGCCAAGATACAGGACGACGAGCAGCAGGACGCCGTTGCCCAGTCCGAGCGAAACACTCGTGTAGGAGGCCAGCACGACAGCCGCCGAGACTGCCAGGGGCAACGCCTCCGCTGTCGTCGGTTGCCAGGGAACGCCCAAGCCAATGCGCGGGAACAGGACCGTGCCCGTCGCCAGCGACGCAACGAGCTGAACCACGAGGGCTGTGGCCAAAAGCAGGTTCCCGGCGGTGGTGTCCGTGGCGGCCAGGGCCACGGCGGCAACTATCCCGGCAGCGGTAAACCCGACCAGTGTGGGCACGGGGGCAAGCACCGCGGCGCCGGCACGCTCCGCCGCGGCCGATGCTAGCTGCTGCAGCACGAGAGCCAGCGACAGGGCGAAGATAGCAGCAGCAAGCACTTCAGGGTTCCCCTCCATCACAGCGGAGGTCAGGACTGGAACGGCCAAGGTGCCCGCTATCCGCGCAGAAAGGATGAACTGCGGGCGCATCGGCGAACGGGTACCCGCCGACCGCACGGCCCAAAAAAGCGTGCCGGCCGCCAGGATGGTGAAGTTCAGCCACGGCCCCAGCTGCGCGCCTGCGATGATGCCCGTGGCCAGCGCTGCCGGCGGCGCCCACTCAGCGACTCCCCCGGCTTTGACCGCGATCACCATGCCGGTGGCTACGCTGGCAAGCACCGCCCACAACAAGAGGCCATCCTGGCTGCCGGGAACCGGCAGCAGCATGAGCACGACCATCAGCAGCTGCACTCCAAAGGTGCAGAACGAGTCAGCCCGCCAGTGCCGTTCTCCTCCCCGGCCCGGACACCACCGCTGCAGTGTGGCCGCACACGCGGCCGTCACCACCGATTGCAGGGCCAGAAGGGATCCGGCCGTTACGAGGCCCCAGGTGACAGTACCGGTCAGGTGCCAGGCCCAGGCCGAAGCCGCAATCGTCATCGCCAGCCGCGCACCATAGATCTTTGGCAGACGGTGCACAGCGGACGGCACGGCGGCCGCCAGCGCGAAGTATGCTCCGCAGAGTGCCATGATCAGGGCGAACTCGCCTCGATCCAAGTGCAGCGGCAGAACCGTTGCCGCAACGGCCACTGCCGGGACAACGAACGGGTCGAGAAGCATGATGGGACGCAGGAACAGGGGCGGGACCCAGCGGGGCTTCATCAGCGTTACCAATGTCATCGCCGCGGCGAAGCCGATCATGGCCCCGAAGTACCAAATGAGCGAAGCACCCAGTACGGCAACTCCTGACCACGCCGTCGAAACCACAAACGTGAGGGACAGATACACCAGTACGCGGCTTTCGAGCCGAAGAGCAGCAGCGACGTAGGCCAGCGTTCCAACAACGGAGGTCAGGAGCCACGCGAGGGGACCGTCCTGGACGGCAAAGTTATACATCGCCAGGCCCGCGACGGGCACCAGCGCAAGCCCGGTTCCGGCAAAGGCTACGGCGGCAGGACGCAGTCTCGGAGCCTTTGCGTGCAGTGCAAATCCTGCGCCATAGAAGAGCACCGTGATGAGGCAAACGCCGGCAAAACGCAGCACAGCCGGCAGGCTTGTGCCCACAAAGAGCGCCCCCGCTGCCACCAGCAACAGACTGGCAACATAGAGCGTGACGTTGATGTTCTGCCGTTCGCGTTTCTCCTTGCGGGCCAGCCGTTCGGCCGGAGACTCTTCGAACGGAGCCCCGTCCAAGGATGGCGCGTCCAAGGATGGCCCGTCAAAGAATGGCTTGTCCAACGATGGCCGATCATTCGGAGCGGCCAACGTCGGCAGGTGCGCGAACGGCTGCTCCGCGAGTGCGGCCGGCACCAGGCCCGGCATCGGCACCGCCGCCTCTATTGGTGGGCCCGGTGCCTCGGCAGGCGGGACAGCTGGCTCTGCCGGTGGGAAGGCAGGCAAGCCGACCGCATGGCCTGCTGCTGTCATTGGCGCCTCGGCAGCAACCTGCCGCGGTAACCGGGCAGCCATGTTGGCGTCATTCCACCCCTGCACGTGGCCTGCCATGAAGCCGTTCCGGTAGGCGTCGCCCGCGGCGGCTTTAAGCTGGCGGACGGAATGCCGGGAGACGATCAGGAGTACGGCGGCAATGATGAGCAGAAGCGTCATGAGGGCGGACCACATCTCGGTTCCTTTCGGTGAATCGCCGCAAACGACCTTCGATGCAGTTTATCCAGCGACTGGACTAACTCTAGCAAAAAACAGCCCCGCTGCGTGTAAACGCAACGGGGCTGTTGATAAGGATCAGACGACCGTCAGACGGCGTACTGATCCCTGATCAGCAAGTATTACTTGAGGATCTTGGTAACGCGTCCCGAACCAACGGTGCGGCCGCCTTCGCGGATAGCGAAGCCGAGGCCCTCTTCCATGGCGATGGGCTGGATGAGCGCAACGGTCATCTCAGTGTTGTCGCCAGGCATAACCATTTCCGTGCCTTCCGGCAGGGTGATAACGCCGGTTACGTCCGTGGTGCGGAAGTAGAACTGCGGGCGGTAGTTGGAGTAGAACGGGTTGTGACGCCCGCCTTCGTCCTTGGAGAGGATGTAGACGTTAGCCTCGAAGTCGGTGTGCGGGGTGATGGAACCCGGCTTGACGACAACCTGGCCACGCTCGACATCGTCGCGCTTCAGACCGCGGAGCAGGAGGCCACAGTTCTCGCCGGCCCATGCTTCGTCGAGCTGCTTGTGGAACATCTCGATACCGGTAACCGTGGTCTTCTGGACCGGGCGGATGCCGACGATCTCGACCTCGGAGTTGATGGCGAGGGTTCCACGCTCGGCGCGGCCCGTAACAACGGTGCCACGGCCGGTGATCGTGAAGACGTCTTCGATCGGCATCAGGAACGGCTTGTCGCGGTCACGTACCGGGTCCGGCACAGAGTTGTCGACAGCTTCCATGAGGTCCTCGACGGACTTGACCCAAACCGGGTCGCCTTCGAGAGCCTTCAGACCGGAAACGCGAACGACCGGAGCCTCATCGCCATCGAAGCCCTGAGCCGAAAGCAGCTCGCGAACTTCCATTTCGACGAGGTCGAGGAGCTCTTCGTCATCGACCATGTCCGACTTGTTCAGTGCAACCAGCAGGTAGGGAACACCAACCTGGCGGGCGAGCAGGACGTGCTCGCGGGTCTGAGCCATCGGGCCGTCAGTGGCGGCAACCACGAGGATTGCACCGTCCATCTGTGCAGCGCCGGTGATCATGTTCTTGATGTAGTCAGCGTGACCCGGAGCGTCTACGTGTGCGTAGTGGCGCTTCTCGGTCTGGTACTCAACGTGGGAGATGTTGATGGTAATGCCGCGCTGACGCTCTTCGGGAGCAGAGTCAATAGACGCGAAGTCGCGCTGCTCGTTGAGTGTCGGGTACTTGTCGTACAGCACCTTGGAAATCGCGGCCGTCAACGTCGTCTTACCGTGGTCAACGTGACCAATGGTGCCGATGTTAACGTGCGGCTTAGTCCGCTCGAACTTTGCCTTTGCCACAGGTTCCTCCTAGAACGTTTTCAAATGACTTACCCTTCGACCGCGCTTGTCGCGGCGAAACTTCAGTAAGTCTACTTGGGGGGCTTTGGATTGATGAAATTGCAGATTCAGGAACTAATACTAGTCCCTCGAGCCTGTTCGTGCAGATGGCCGGAAACCGGGCTGGCCTGACACGGCCATCTGCACCGGGCTAGTTTCCGGAACCGGAAACGCACCCGAGTTTGTCGCTTTGAAAGTCCGGTGGACTACTCGCCGCGGTTCTTCTGGATGATCTCGTCGGCAAATGCCTTCGGGACCTCGGCGTAGCTGTGGAACGTCATGGAGTACACAGCGCGGCCCTGGGTCTTTGAACGCAGGTCGCCGATGTAGCCGAACATGCCGGACAGCGGGACGTGCGCGCGGATAACCTTGACGCCCTGGGCATCCTCCATGGACTGCATCTGGCCACGGCGGGAGTTGAGGTCACCGATAACTTCACCCATGTATTCCTCAGGGGTGCGGACCTCGACATCCATCAGCGGTTCGAGCAGGATGGGGTTCGCCTTGCGTGCGGCTTCCTTGAAAGCCATACGGCCGGCGATCTTGAACGCCATTTCCGAGGAGTCAACATCGTGGTACGCGCCGTCAATCAGCGTGGCCTTGATGCCGACGACCGGGTAGCCGGCCAGGACGCCGTCGTTCAGTGCATCCTGGATACCTGCATCAACAGACGGAATGTATTCGCGCGGGATACGGCCACCAGTGACCTTGTTCTCGAACTCGTACAGCTCGCCGTCGGAAGTGTCCAAAGGCGCGATGGCGATCTGGATCTTTGCGAACTGACCCGAACCACCGGTCTGCTTCTTGTGCGTGTAGTCATGACGCTCTACAGCGCGCTTGATGGTTTCGCGGTAAGCAACCTGGGGCTTGCCCACGTTTGCCTCGACCTTGAATTCGCGGCGCATGCGGTCCACCAGGATGTCCAGGTGGAGCTCGCCCATGCCGGCGATAATGGTCTGGCCGGTGTCTTCGTTGAGGGAGACCTGGAAGGTCGGGTCCTCAGCGGAGAGCTTCTGGATGGCCGTGGAGAGCTTCTCCTGGTCACCCTTGGTGTTCGGCTCGATTGCAACCGAGATCACGGGCTCCGGGAAGCTCATGGACTCGAGGACAATCTGGTTGGCCGGATCGCACAGGGTGTCGCCTGTGGTGGTGTCCTTCAGGCCAATCGCTGCGTAGATGTGGCCGGCGGTAGCGCCCTCGACGGGCATTTCCTTGTTGGCGTGCATCTGGAACAGCTTGCCGATGCGCTCCTTCTTGCCCTTGGTGGAGTTGACCACCTGGGAACCTGCTTCCACGTGACCGGAGTACACGCGGATGAAGGTGAGCTGGCCGAAGAACGGGTGGGCAGCGATCTTGAACGCCAGGGCCGAGAACGGCTCTTCGGAAGAAGGCTTGCGCGTCAGTTCCTTCTCTTCGTCGCGGGGATCGTGACCGATCATCGGCGGGACGTCGAGCGGGTTCGGCAGGTAGTCGACGACGGCATCGAGCATCGGCTGAACGCCACGGTTCTTGAAGGCAGAACCACAGAACACCGGGTACAGCTCGGAGCTGATCGTCATCTTGCGGATGCCGGCCTTGAGCTCCTCGACGGTGATTTCTTCACCTTCGAGGTACTTCTCCATCAGCTCTTCCGTAGCCTCGGCAACGGTCTCGACGAGCGTTGCGCGGTACTCTTCGGCCTTGGCCTTGAGATCAGCGGGGATCTCCTGGACCTCGTACTTGGCACCCATGGTGACGTCACCCTTGGAGTCGCCGGGCCACACCAGTGCGCGCATCTCAAGGAGATCCACGACGCCGATGAAGTCGTTCTCGGCACCGATCGGCAGCTGCATAACCAGCGGCTTAGCGCCGAGGCGGCTGATGATGGTGTCCACGGTGAAGTAGAAGTCAGCGCCGAGCTTGTCCATCTTGTTGACGAAGCAGATACGCGGAACGTTGTACTTGTCAGCCTGGCGCCAGACAGTCTCGGACTGCGGCTCCACGCCTTCCTTGCCGTCGAAAACGGCGACGGCGCCGTCGAGGACGCGCAGTGAGCGCTCAACCTCAACGGTGAAGTCCACGTGGCCGGGGGTGTCGATGATGTTGATCTGGTTGTTGTCCCAGAAGCAGGTCACGGCGGCAGACGTGATGGTGATGCCGCGTTCCTTTTCCTGTTCCATCCAGTCGGTCGTCGAAGCGCCGTCGTGCGTTTCGCCGATCTTGTGGTTCACACCTGTGTAAAACAGGATGCGCTCGGTGGTGGTGGTCTTGCCGGCATCAATGTGGGCCATGATGCCGATATTGCGGACCTTACTAAGGTCGGTAAGCACGTCCTGTGCCACGGTGTCTCCCTTTCGGATGGACTACACGTTCGCCGCCGGCTCGTCAGAGCCGGCGGCGTCCGGGAAGTATTACCAGCGGTAGTGTGCGAAGGCCTTGTTGGACTCGGCCATCTTGTGGGTGTCTTCGCGACGCTTGACAGCGGCACCGAGGCCGTTGGATGCATCCAGGATTTCGTTCTGGAGACGCTCGGTCATCGTCTTCTCGCGGCGGGCCTTGGAGTAGCCGACCAGCCAGCGGAGGGCGAGGGCCGTGGAGCGGCCCGGCTTGACCTCAACCGGAACCTGGTAGGTGGCGCCACCGACGCGGCGGGAGCGGACCTCGAGGGAAGGCTTGACGTTCTCCATGGCCTTCTTGAGGGCTGCAACGGGGTCGCCGCCGGACTTGGCGCGGGCGCCTTCGAGTGCACCGTAAACGATGCGCTCAGCGGTGGACTTCTTGCCGTCTACGAGCACCTTGTTGATGAGCTGGGTGACCAGCGGGGAGCCGTATACGGGATCTAGAACTAGCGGCCGCTTGGGGGCCGGACCCTTGCGAGGCATATTACTTCTTCTCCATCTTTGCGCCGTAGCGGCTGCGGGCCTGCTTACGGTTCTTCACACCCTGGGTATCGAGGGCGCCACGGACGATCTTGTAGCGGACACCCGGAAGGTCCTTCACACGACCGCCACGGACGAGCACAATGGAGTGCTCCTGGAGGTTGTGGCCTACACCGGGGATGTAGGCAGTGACTTCAACGCCACCGTTAAGGCGCACACGTGCAACCTTACGCAGAGCCGAGTTCGGCTTCTTCGGGGTGGTGGTGTAGACGCGGGTGCAAACACCGCGGCGCATCGGGCTGCCGTTAAGCGCGGGAGCCTTGGTCTTTTTGACCTTAGGCGTGCGGCCCTTTCGGACCAGCTGGTTAATCGTAGGCACTCTCGTGTTCTCCGTTTTATCCGGAGCGGCCGCTGACAGCCGCTCTCCTTTTGCTTTGCCCCGCCGCCCGAGCTTTGAAGAATCTCCAGAGCAGCTGAGGCGAAGCCTTAATAGTCGGATCGCACACCGGGGAACCTGACTCACGTCAGCAACGGCCCCTAGGCATGCAAAAATGTGGCATACGTTGCACAAGAACCCTGCAAACCGGAAACGTCGCTCAGGTTCAGCCTTTCAGCTCAACCGGCGCACTCATCCACTGCCACAATAACAATTGGTATCCAGTCTAACATGGACGGCCGCCAGGCCTTAATCGGCGGCCCTGGCCCAACGGAAAAGGCCCCGCCCCGCTTCCGCTGTTTCCAGCGGAGCGGGTCGGGGCCTGACGACGAACTAGCGGTTAGCGGAAGTCGCTGCCGAGATCGTAGTCATCCAGCGGGATGGCGTGGAACTCAGGAGCTCCGTCGCCGCCCAGGGTGTCGTAGGAGAAGTCGCTGAATGCGCTGGGACCTGTGAACAGGTTGGCCTTTGCTTCTTCAGTCGGTTCCACCGTGACCTCCGTGTAGCGCGGGAGACCCGTGCCGGCGGGGATGAGCTTACCGATGATGACGTTTTCCTTGAGGCCGAGCAGCGGATCGCTCTTGCCTTCCATGGCCGCCTGCGTCAGGACGCGGGTGGTTTCCTGGAAGGAAGCTGCGGACAGCCAGGACTCGGTGGCCAGGGATGCCTTGGTGATACCCATGAGCTCAGGACGTCCGGAAGCCGGAGTCTTGCCCTCGGACACAACACGGCGGTTGGCGTCTTCGAAGCGGCTGCGCTCGGCCAGCTCCCCGGGGAGCAGGTCGGATTCACCGGACTCGATGACCGTGACGCGGCGCAGCATCTGGCGAACGATAACCTCGACGTGCTTGTCGTGGATACCGATGCCCTGGCTGCGGTACACGCCCTGGACTTCGTCCACCAGGAACTTCTGTGCAGCACGGGGGCCCATGATGCGCAGAACCTGCTTGGGGTCGACCGGACCGTTGATGAGCTTCTGGCCCACCGTGACGTGCTGGCCGTCTTCAATCAGGAGGCGTGAGCGGCGCAGGACCGGGTAAGCGATCTCTTCGCTGCCGTCATCCGGAGTGATGACCAGGCGCATCTGACGCTCGGACTCTTCGATGGCGATGCGGCCGGCTGCTTCTGCAATCGGTGCGACACCCTTCGGAGTACGTGCTTCGAAGAGCTCCTGGATACGGGGCAGACCCTGGGTGATGTCGTCGCCACCGCTGGCGGAAACAGCACCACCGGTGTGGAACGTACGCATGGTCAGCTGGGTACCCGGCTCACCGATGGACTGTGCGGCGATGATGCCCACGGCCTCGCCGATGTCCACGGTCTTGCCGGTGGCCAGCGAACGGCCGTAGCACAGGGCGCAGGTGCCGACGCTGGACTCACAGGTGAGTACGGAGCGGACCTTGACCTCGGTGATACCGGCTGCGAACAGTTCGGCAATGACGACGTCGCCGCAGTCGGTGCCGCCGGCAGCCAGGACCTTGCCCTTGGAGTCAACGACATCCACGGCCAGGGTACGGGCGTACGCGCTGTTCTCAACGTTCTCGTCCAGCACCAGCTCGCCGTTGGCGTCAGCCACGGCAATCGGAGTGACGAGGCCGCGCTCGGTGCCGCAGTCCTCTTCTCGGACGATGACGTCCTGCGAGACGTCCACCAGACGACGGGTCAGGTAACCCGAGTTGGCGGTACGCAGGGCGGTGTCAGCCAGACCCTTACGGGCACCGTGCGTCGCGATGAAGTACTCCAGCACCGACAGGCCCTCACGGTAGGAGGACTTGATCGGACGCGGGATGATTTCACCCTTAGGGTTGGCCACCAGGCCACGGATACCCGCGATCTGACGAACCTGCATCCAGTTACCACGTGCACCGGAGGACACCATGCGGTTGATGGTGTTCATCGGCGACAGGTTGTCGCGCATGACCTGGGCGATCTCGTTGGTTGCCTTGTTCCAGATCTCGATCAGTTCCTGGCGACGCTCGTCGTCGTCGATCAGGCCCTTGTCGTACTGGCCCTGGATCTTGGCAGCGCGCTCTTCGTAACCGGCAAGGATGACCGGCTTCTCGGCCGGAACCTCGATGTCGGAGATAGCAACGGTGACGCCTGAACGGGTGGCCCAGTAGAAACCGGCATCCTTCAGGTTGTCCAGCGTTGCCGCGGTAACAACCTTCGGGTAGCGCTCGGCGAGGTCGTTGACGATGCGGGACAGTTCGCCCTTGTCAGCAACAGCCTCAACCCACGGGTAGTCCTCGGGCAGGGTCTCGTTGAAGATGACCTGGCCCAGGGAGGTCTGGACGAGAGCGGTCTGACCCGGCTCCCAGCCTTCCGGAGCTTCCCAGCCGGCGTACGGGACGAAGCCCTCAAGACGGATCTTGACCTGGGAGTTCAGGTGCAGCTCGTGCAGGTCGAACGCCATGATGGCTTCCGAAACCGAGGAGAAGATTCGGCCTTCGCCAGCTGAACCGACACGCTTGGTGGTCAGGTGGTAGAGACCGATGATCATATCCTGCGAAGGAAGCGTCACCGGGCGGCCGTCAGACGGCTTCAGGATGTTGTTCGAGGACAGCATCAGGATGCGTGCTTCAGCCTGGGCTTCGGGGCTCAACGGCAGGTGCACTGCCATCTGGTCACCGTCGAAGTCAGCGTTGAAGGCGCCACAAACCAGCGGGTGCAGCTGGATTGCCTTACCTTCCACCAGCTGCGGCTCGAACGCCTGGATGCCGAGGCGGTGCAGGGTAGGTGCACGGTTCAGCAGCACTGGGTGCTCGGTGATGATCTCTTCGAGAACGTCCCAGACCTGCGGACGGTAACGCTCAACCATGCGCTTGGCTGACTTGATGTTCTGGGCGTGGTTGAGGTCAACCAGGCGCTTCATCACGAACGGCTTGAAGAGCTCCAGTGCCATCTGCTTCGGCAGGCCACACTGGTGCAGCTTCAGCTGCGGACCGACAACGATAACCGAACGGCCGGAGTAGTCGACGCGCTTACCCAGGAGGTTCTGGCGGAAGCGGCCCTGCTTGCCCTTGAGCATGTCGCTCAAGGACTTCAGCGGACGGTTGCCCGGTCCGGTGACCGGACGGCCACGGCGGCCGTTGTCGAAGAGGCTGTCAACAGCTTCCTGAAGCATGCGCTTCTCGTTGTTGACGATGATCTCCGGAGCACCCAGGTCAAGCAGGCGCTTGAGACGGTTGTTGCGGTTGATCACGCGGCGGTAGAGGTCGTTGAGGTCGGAGGTCGCGAAGCGGCCACCGTCCAGCTGGACCATGGGGCGCAGTTCCGGCGGGATCACCGGGACGGCATCCAGCACCATACCGAGCGGGCTGTTGTTGGTGGTCAGGAATGCGTTGACAACCTTCAGTCGCTTCAGGGCACGGGTCTTGCGCTGGCCCTTGCCGTTGGCAATGATGTCGCGCAGTGAGTCCGACTCGGCCTGCATGTCGAAGTTCTCAAGACGCTTCTTGATGGCCTCGGCACCCATGGAGCCTTCGAAGTACATACCGTAGCGGTCGCGCAGCTCGCGGTACAGGCCTTCGTCACCTTCGAGGTCGGCGACCTTCAGGTTCTTGAAGCGGTCCCAGACCTGCTCGAGGCGCTCGATGTCGGCATCGGCGCGCTTACGCACGTTGGCCATCTGACGGTCCGCGGAATCGCGGGCCTTCTTCTTGTCGGCAGCCTTGGCGCCTTCGCCTTCGAGACGGGCAAGCTCGTTCTCGAGATCGCGGGCGATCGTGGCGATGTCGGAGTCGCGGTTGTCGACCAGCTGCTTCTTCTCGATGTCGTGCTCAACCTGCAGGTTGGGCAGTTCTTCGTGACGGCTGTCGGCGTCGACGCTCGTGATCATGTAGGCAGCGAAGTAGATGACCTTTTCGAGGTCCTTCGGTGCCAGGTCAAGGAGGTAGCCCAGGCGGGACGGAACACCCTTGAAGTACCAGATGTGCGTGACCGGGGCGGCCAGCTCGATGTGGCCCATGCGCTCACGGCGGACCTTTGCACGGGTGACCTCAACGCCACACCGCTCGCAAATGATGCCCTTGAAGCGCACGCGCTTGTACTTGCCGCAGTAGCATTCCCAGTCGCGGGACGGGCCAAAGATCTTCTCGCAGAAGAGGCCGTCCTTCTCGGGCTTGAGCGTGCGGTAGTTGATGGTTTCCGGCTTCTTAACCTCGCCGTAAGACCAGCCACGGATGTCTTCCGCGGTGGCGAGGCCGATCTGCATGAGGCCGAAGGAGGATTCGCTGGACATATGGTCCCTGTTCTCTCTTGTTCTCTAAATTCTGAAGTCTTGGGTTACGGGAAGAGGGAGGTGACTTACCGGGAAAAGTCAGCGCGGCGGGGCCGCTTGCTTTTCCCGGTAAGTCCCCTGCTAAACCTCTTCTACGGAACTGGGCTCTGCACGAGACAGATCGATGCCCAGTTCTTCCGCAGCCGTGAAGACTGCGTCATCAGAGTCACGCATTTCAATTGTGGTTCCGTCCGTGGAAAGCACTTCCACGTTCAGGCACAGCGACTGCATTTCCTTGATCAAGACCTTGAAGGACTCAGGAACGCCCGGCTCGGGGATGTTCTCGCCCTTGACGATTGCTTCGTAGACCTTCACACGACCGTGGATATCATCCGACTTGATCGTGAGGAGTTCCTGGAGCGTGTAGGCGGCGCCGTAAGCTTCGAGCGCCCACACTTCCATTTCACCGAAGCGCTGGCCACCGAACTGTGCCTTACCACCCAGCGGCTGCTGCGTGATCATGGAGTACGGGCCGGTGGAGCGTGCGTGGATCTTGTCGTCCACCAGGTGGTGGAGCTTCAGGATGTACATGTAGCCGACCGAGATCGGATCCGGGAACGGCTCGCCGGAGCGGCCGTCAAACAGGCGGGTCTTGCCGGATGAGTTGATCAGTCGGACACCGTCGCGGGTCACGTTCGTGGAATCGAGCAGGCCCGTGATTTCCTCTTCACGCGCACCGTCGAAGACCGGCGTTGCAACAGTGGTCGAGCCACTCTCGCGCGGCAGGTTCGGCAGCTGCTTGACCCATTCGGGCTCGCCTTCGATCTTCCAACCGGTCTTGGCAACCCAGCCGAGGTGCGTTTCGAGCACCTGGCCGACGTTCATACGGCCCGGAACACCCAGCGGGTTCAGGACGATATCAACGGGGGTACCGTCGGCAAGGAAGGGCATGTCTTCGATCGGGAGGATCTTGGAGATAACACCCTTGTTGCCGTGACGGCCGGCGAGCTTGTCGCCGTCGGTGATCTTGCGCTTGGCGGCCACGTAGACGCGGACCAACTGGTTGACGCCCGGGGGCAGTTCGTCGTCGTTGTCGCGGTCGAAGACGCGGACGCCGATGACGGTGCCGGACTCGCCGTGCGGAACCTTCAGGGAGGTGTCGCGGACTTCGCGGGACTTCTCACCGAAGATGGCACGCAGCAGGCGCTCTTCCGGGGTCAGTTCGGTTTCACCCTTCGGGGTGACCTTTCCGACCAGGATGTCGCCGGCTTCAACCTCGGCACCGATGTGGATGATGCCGCGCTCGTCCAGGCCAGCCAGGACTTCCTCGGACACGTTCGGGATGTCACGGGTGATTTCCTCGGCACCAAGCTTGGTGTCGCGGGCATCGATCTCGTGCTCCTCGATGTGGATGGAGGAAAGAACGTCCTCGGCAACAATGCGCTGCGAGAGGATGATGGCGTCCTCGAAGTTGTGGCCTTCCCATGACATGAATGCCACGAGCAGGTTCTTACCGAGGGCGAGTTCACCCTGGTCCGTTGCCGGGCCGTCAGCGATGATGCCGCCGACCTCCAGGCGCTGGCCTTCGCTCACCAGGACACGGTTGTTGTAGCAGTTGCCCTGGTTGGAGCGTGCGAACTTGTTGATGCGGTAGTTGGTTTCCGTACCGTCATCGTTGAGCATGATGACCAGCTCGGCGGAGACCTCGGTAACCACACCGGCCTTCTTCGCGATGGTGACATCACCGGCGTCGACGGCGGCGGCGCGCTCCATGCCGGTGCCCACGAACGGGGCCTCGGAACGGACCAGCGGCACGGCCTGGCGCTGCATGTTGGCACCCATGAGTGCGCGGTTAGCATCGTCGTGCTCGAGGAACGGGATCAGGGCGGTAGCCACGGACACCATCTGGCGCGGGGAAACGTCCATGAACTCGACGTCGGCGGCGGGAACCAGCACGGGCTCGCCTCCACCACCACGGGCGCGGACCAGGACGGTCTCTTCGGCGAACTTCTTGTTCTCGTCCAGCGGAGCGTTGGCCTGTGCGATCAGGACCTCTGCTTCGTCGTCGGCCGTCAGGTACTCGACCTCATCGGAAACGACGCCCTCGGACACGAGACGGTAAGGAGTCTCGATGAAGCCGAAGGGGTTGATGCGGCCGTAGGAAGCCAACGAACCGATCAGACCAATGTTAGGGCCTTCAGGAGTTTCGATGGGGCACATACGTCCGTAGTGGGACGGGTGAACGTCTCGAACTTCCATGCCTGCACGGTCACGGGACAGACCACCCGGGCCAAGCGCGGACAGACGGCGCTTGTGGGTCAGACCCGACAGCGGGTTGTTCTGGTCCATGAACTGCGACAGCTGGGAGGTTCCGAAGAACTCCTTGATGGCTGCCACAACGGGGCGGATGTTGATCAGCGTCTGCGGCGTGATGGCCTCGACGTCCTGCGTGGTCATACGCTCGCGGACAACGCGCTCCATACGGGACAGGCCGGTGCGGACCTGGTTCTCGATGAGCTCGCCGACGGCGCGGATGCGGCGGTTGCCGAAGTGGTCGATGTCATCGATCTCAACGCGCAGCTCGTGGTCCTGGCCGTCGCGCTTGCCCGTGAGGGTCTTCTCGCCGGCGTGCAGTGCAACCAGGAACTTGATCATTGCAACGATGTCTTCAACGTGCAGGACCGAAGCTTCCTTGTCACCAAGGGAGCGGTCGATGCCCAGCTTGCGGTTGATCTTGTACCGGCCGACCTTGGCCAGATCGTAGCGCTTGGAGTTGAAGTACAGGTTGTCCAGCAGGGACTGGGCAGCCTCGACGGTGGGCGGCTCGCCCGGTCGCAGCTTCCGGTAGATGTCCAGCAAGGCGTCTTCGCGGGTTTCGGTGGCGTCCTTCTCCAGCGTTGCGCGCATGGAGTCGTACTGGCCGAATTCTTCGAGGATCTGGCCTTCGGTCCAGCCGAGGGCCTTCAGCAGCACCGTGACGGACTGCTTGCGCTTACGGTCAAGGCGCACGCCGACCTGGTCGCGCTTGTCGATCTCGAGCTCGAACCAGGCGCCGCGGGACGGGATGATCTTCGCAGTGAAGATGTCCTTGTCGCTGGTCTTGTCAGCGGTGCGCTCAAAGTAGGCGCCCGGGGAACGGACCAGCTGGGAGACAACGACACGCTCGGTGCCGTTGACGACGAAGGTGCCCTTCTCGGTCATCAGCGGGAAGTCACCCATGAACACGGTCTGCTGCTTGATTTCGCCCGTGTTGTTGTTCATGAATTCGGCTTTAACGTACAGCGGAGCCGAGTACGTAGCGTCCCGGTCCTTGCACTCAGCCATGGTGTATTTGGGGTCAGCGAACTCCGGGTCGGAGAAGCTCAGGGACATGGTGCCCTGGAAATCCTCGATCGGGGAGATCTCTTCGAAGATGTCAGACAGACCGGAGCTAGTGGCGACACTGAGGTCGCCTTCTTCGACGGCCTTCGCAACGCGTGCCTGCCAGCGTTCGTTTCCGACCAGCCAGTCGAAGCTGTCCGTTTGCAGGGCAAGCAGATTCGGAACGTCAAGAGGTTCGTGAATCTTTGCGAATGAGAGCCGGCGAGTGGCACCATCGGTGCTGTCGGCATTGATAGCGGTAGCGTTGTTTACATTAGAGGTGCTCGAGGCGACCAAGAGGGATCCTTCCACAGACCTTCAGGCGTTTTCAGATCTCCCCCGTTGAAAGCCCTGCAGAATGACTCCGCAGTGCTACCAGTCCGGTTCCGCTATATGACCCGGGACCCAGGCTGTCCATGATGTTGCACGTCTCGGACGGCACGTCGATGGATCAGCTGCTAGGCAAAGCCCACCGCTATATGAAGGCTGAAGGTAAACAGGGAAGACGCAAATATCTACGATACGGCAAAACGGCGTACGTGTCTACCCCACTTCCCCGGTTATTGCAAGCACCGTTGCCGAAGGCACCTAATTGGCCGCAGCCCCCGGCCTGCGTCCCCTACAGCCTGAGCGTCACGCCCGCTGCGGTGCATTCGCCCGCGTTGGCGAACACCGCATCGCGGACTGCATCCTTTGACTCCTGCTCGGGCTTGCCGCCGGTATCAACTGCCGAGGAATGGTCTATCGCAAGGACCTTGAGCGACGCGAACAGACCCACCAGGTTCCCTGTCACAGTGTCTTGGGCGTCGTCAGCGGCCAGGTAGATGTCTTCGTAGGCGTTCGAATCGTTCTGGATCGCCTTGTAGTCGGCGTAGAGGGAGTTGAACGTCTCGCACGCTTCCTTCACACCGGAGGTTCCGGCCGCGGACGCGGACTTGGAAGCCGGCTTGGAGGCCGACGGCGACGGTGCAGGCGCGCTGGACGTTTCCGTTTTCGGCGCGCTGGTTTCTGTTCCGGAACCGCTGTCGGGTCCTGTGGCAGCGCAGGCGGTGAGCCCGGCCATGCCAGCGAATGCCACGACTGCAAGTATCTTCTTCATTTGAGCTCCTGTTTCCCCACAACGTCCTCACCTGCACGGACATATCCGAGGGGAGTATCCGTCCCCAACCCTACCCAGCTGTTTCAGCGTCCGCACGGCGGCAGCATGGGCAGTTGTATCCATCCACGGCGCGGAATGGACGCCGCCTCGGGTGCGTTTGAATGGATAGGTGATTCGGCTCACGATAGCCTTGGCGTACATCGTCACAGATCGGAAGAGATAACCATGAGCAACTCCGCAGACGACAACGATGTTGTCATCCTCGCCGCGGCCCGCACGCCGCAGGGCCGCCTCAACGGCCAGCTGGCCAGCTTCACGGCGGTGGAACTCGGGGCGCATGCCATCAAGGCGGCCCTCGCCGCCAGCGGCGTCGGCGCAGACAAGGTGGACGCGGTGATCATGGGCCAGGTCCTGCAGGCCGGAGCCGGCCAGAACCCGGCGCGGCAGAGCGCCATCGGTGCCGGCATCGGCTGGAACGTCCCCACGGTCACCATCAACAAGGTGTGCCTTTCGGGTCTCACGGCAGTAATTGACGCAGCCCGCATGATCCGCAGCGGCGATGCCGCCGTCGTCGTCGCCGGAGGCCAGGAATCCATGACCCGGGCACCGCACATCCTGCCGGGTTCCCGGCAGGGCTGGACCTACGGGGCCATCCAGGCGCTGGATGTGGCGGCGCATGACGGCCTGACCGATGCCTTCGACGGTCACTCCATGGGCCTCTCGACGGAAAGCAAGAACCTGGTCCTGGGCATCGACCGGACGTCGCAGGACAACGTGGCCGCACAGTCGCACCAGCGTGCCGCGCTGGCGGCAAAGAACGGCGTCTTCGACGACGAGATCGCACCGATCAGCGTCAAGCAGCGCAAGGGCGACCCCATCGTTGTCTCCACCGATGAAGGCGTGCGCCCCAATACAACGGTCGAGTCGCTGGCCGGCCTCCGTGCCGCCTTCGTCAGCGACGGCACCATCACGGCGGGGAACTCCTCTCCCCTGTCCGATGGCGCCTCGGCCCTGGTGCTGACCACCAGGAAATTCGCGGAGGACAACGCCCTGGACTACCTTGCGGTGGTGGGCAAGCCTGGCCAGGTGGCCGGCCCGGACAACTCGCTGCACTCGCAGCCGTCCAACGCCATCAGGAACGCCCTCGACCGTGCGGGGTGGACCACCGAGGATCTCGACTTCATTGAGATCAACGAGGCCTTCGGTTCAGTTGCCGTCCAGTCGCTCAAGGACCTCAAGTACCCGCTGGAGAAATGCAACATCCACGGCGGCGCCATCGCCCTGGGGCACCCGATCGGTGCGTCAGGTGCGCGCCTGGCCGGACATGCCGCCCACGAGCTGAAACGCCGGGGCACCGGCAAGGCCGCCGTTTCCCTCTGCGGCGGCGGAGGCCAGGGCGAGGCCCTCCTCCTGTACCGGGACTGATGGCGGCCGCATCGGCAGGCGTGGCTGGCGGCGCAGGCAGGGCACGGTTCCTTGCCGACGCCGCCGTGCGGGGCCTCGACGTCGAAATAGTGGAGCGGCTTGCGGCCAGGAGCCTGGAGGAGGCCGCCGGCATCCTGGGCATTACGCCGGCGGACATTGTGAAGTCCCTGGTGGTGAAGCACAAGGACGGCAGCTTCCTCTTTGCTTTGATACCCGGCGACCGGCAGATCTCCTGGCCCAAGCTGAGGGGGCTGGTGGGGGTCAACAAACTCTCGCTGCCGCCGGCCGACGTCGCCCTGGAAGCCACGGGCTACGAACGCGGCACCATCACGCCGCTGGGGAGCACCACGCCGTGGCCGGTGTACGCGGACCGGACCATCACTGGGAGGCGCATTTCCATGGGCGCCGGGGAACATGGCTACAGCGCGTTCGTGGACGCCGATGCGTTGACCACTGCCCTGGACGCCGTGGTCGCGGACATCAGCGACCCCGTGGGCTAAGTCCCGCCCGCCCAACTGACTCGCAGTTAACGTCGTCATTCCCCCGTTTCACGACGTTAACTGCGAGTCAGTTGGGTTAAACGCGGGAAACCCCGCCCACCGGAGTGGACAGGGTTTCCCGGAGCCGTACGGAAAGCTGGAAGCCTTCCGGAGCAGAGAGTGTTACTTGACGGTAACGCGGGCGCCGGCAGCTTCGAGCTGATCCTTGGCCTTCTCTGCAGCTTCCTTGGTGACGCCTTCGAGGACGGCCTTCGGAGCGCTGTCGACAACGTCCTTGGCTTCCTTCAGGCCCAGGGAAGTGATGGCGCGAACTTCCTTGATCACTGCGATCTTCTTGTCGCCAGCAGCTTCGAGAACGACGTCGAATTCGGTCTGCTCTTCAGCTTCTTCAGCGGCGCCGCCACCGGCGGGGCCGGCAACAGCAACAGCAGCAGCGGTAACTTCGAAGGTCTCTTCGAAGAGCTTGACGAACTCGGAGAGCTCGATGATGGTCAGTTCCTTGAAAGCTTCAATGAGCTCTTCGTTGGTGAGCTTCGCCATGGTGTGGCGTCCTTCCTATAGGTGGTGCTTGGCGGCCTGGGCCGTTGCCTTCGCACCGGAGTCTGGTTTGAAAGAGAAAGTTAGTTCTCTTCGGTGGCTGCGGCTTCGGCCGGAGCTTCGGTCTCTGCTGCTTCTGCGGCCGGGGCTTCTTCAGCGGCGGGCGCTTCGGCTGCCGCCGGTGCACCGTTCTCTTCTTCAAGCTTGAGGCGCAGGGCGTCAATGATGCGTACAGCGGCGGCGGCAGGAGCCTTGAGGATCCCTGCAACCTTGGCGAGCTGCAGCTCGCGGGACTCGAGTGCTGCCAGGGCAGCAACTTCGCTGGCGTTCAGTGCCTTGCCCTCGAAGTAACCGGTCTTGATAACCAGCTGCTTGTTGGTCTTGGCAAAATCCGTCAGGCTCTTGGCCGCTGCAACTGCGTCACCCTTGATGAACGCGATTGCAGTGGGGCCGGCGAGCTGACCGTCGAATGCTTCGACACCAGCTTCCTTGGCTGCAATGGCGGTCAGGGTGTTCTTGACGACCGAGAACTTGGTGTCCTGGCCGAGAGAAACACGCAGCTGCTTGAGCTGTGCAACAGTGAGCCCACGGTATTCGGTCAGGACAGCGGCGTTCGATTCCTTGAAATCGTTAGTGATCTCAGCTACTGCTGAAACCTTTGCAGGCGTTGCCATAACCCTCCTTCCGGGGATAGTGCCGGTATACCGGGTCCCCGCTCAGGTGAGCTAAAACTAAAAAACGCCCCGCGCAGATGCACGGGGCTTGGCTCAACACAGTTTAACCGCGGAGCTTTGCTTCGTTCACCTGCGCCGGCCGCCCTATGTTCAGGGTCCTTCGTCCGAAAACCCACTGGCTCTCCCGCACACAACTGCAGTATTGAGCAATGCTCAGGAGAGTGGATTTCCAACAACCGACGGTCTTTGGTAGTTCAAGCTTACGGGCAACGCGGCCCGTACTCCAAATCGGTCGCCATTCGGGAGGCGAGGCTGCTGCCCAGCGTCGCTCAGCTGCTGCTCGGCCCGAAGTCCGGGAGGTCCTTCTGCCAGATTCCCGTGACACCTGCAGTGGTGAAACCCAGCTGCTGGTTCACCTTGAGCAAATACCGGTTCTCCGGAGCGTTCCACGTGTAGATGACCCTGGCATCGGGGAACTGCTCCGTAAGGCGTTCCATGTTGGCCACCTTGATCAGCAGGCCCAGCTTGTTGCCCCGGTGTTCCTGCATCACCACCGTGTCGTCCTGGAACACCACGTCCTGCCGCTGGGACAGCACGCTGATGGTGGTCAGCCCCACCAGCATTCCGGTGGCGATGTGCTCGACGGCGGTGACCACCGTGCGCCGTCCCTGCGCGATGGTGGCCTCTTCAGCTTCCCTGATCATGGCGCCGTCGAACACCAGCTGCTCTTCGGTCCTCGACGACGGTGTGGTGTCCTCACCTGCCTGGTTTTCCAGCGCGGCCACGGCTTCGAGCCACTGGTCCGGGCACCTGTCCGTCCAATGATGCAGGCGGTAGCGGCCCGCGTTGGCCTGCTCGGCTTCCTCCTCCAGCTCCGCGACCAGCTTGCTGTCCAGCGGCAGCAGGCACGAACTGAACTGCTCGATGTGCTGCAAGGTGTATCCCGTCTTGCGGGCAAACTCCACTTCCCGGCTGCCCAGCGGCACAAAGCCCAGGCCTGAGCCGGGGACCAGCTGGTCGTCGATGGAGCTGTTCAGCGAAACGCCGGGATGATTGGTGTCGATCAGGATCATGGTCCGTCCTTCGCCCCGGGCAAACTGCTCTGCAGCCTCCAACAGCTGGCGTCCGACGCCTTGGCGCTGGAACTCCGGCAGGATATCCAGCGTGAACTCAGCGTGGTCGAGGTTGTCGGCCAGGGGCAGGGCAATATCCACCGCGCCCACTATGTCGCCGTCGATCTTTGCAACGAGGATGACTTGGCGTTCGTAGGGGTCGGCAAGTTCGAGGAGCTTTTCAAGCGGGGTGTAGGCGAGGTCGTCGCTCCCCCACGTTTGCATCCGCACTTTGCGGCCAACTTCGACGGCGGCCAGGAAATCGGCGCTGTCGGGCCCGTCCAGGGAATCGGGAATCCAGAGTTGTTCGATCCGTACGTCTTGAGCCATAAAGGGCGTCATTCCAGTCGTTTCTGCCACTCACCTTCAAAGCCAGCGGGCTTGAATCCAAGCGAAATATTTATCGCCAGCATATGCCGGTTTTCGCTGGCATTCCACGTAATGACAGACCCGGCGGCAGGGCAGACCTCCTGGGCGCGCCGGAGGTTTGCGATCTTGGCCAGCATGCCCAGGCGGTGGCCGCGGTGCGGTCCTGCCACCAGCGTGTCCTCCTGGATCAGCGTACCGGGCCGCTCCGGCCGGTAGCTCAGCACCGTGTAGGCCGCCAGTTCCCCCGTGCCTGAGTGCTGCACCGCGGCCACGAGCGAAGCCACGCCGCCGCGCTGCCAGCTTTGTTCCGCCTCCCGAACCCTCGGCGCGTCCCATTCCTCGGCTTCTGCTTCCAGGCCCGCCGTCGGCACATCTGCACTCATCCGGCCCTTCAACACTGCATAGGCGTCCACAAGGGTGTCCGGACATCGGCCTTGCCAGCCCACCACCCGGTAGCCGCCGGCATGCGCCCTGGCGTCAGCCTCCAGCCTGTCCAGCAGGCCGGGGTCAACCGGCAGCGGAAGCCTGCTGGATCTCTCCACTTGCTCCAGTTCGTAGCCGGAGGCCAGCGCGAAACGGGTTGAGGCGAGATTCAGCGGAAGTCCACCGCTCCCCGATTTCGCCGGCAGTTCCAGATTGTCGGACTCCGACGCCGCCCGCCCGGCCTGCGGCAGCACAGGCTCCTCGCAATAGCCTTCAAATACCCGGCGCCCTCGCTGTTGGGCCGTTTCCTCGGCGACCGCCAGCAGGCGCCGGCCAATCCCCTGCCGTCGGTATGCTGCGGCAACCACCACTTCGATCCAGGCCGCGGCAGTGTTCTCCTTGAGCGGCAGCACCACCGAGCAGGTTCCCACCGGCACTCCATCCAGTGTGGCCAGGAACTGCAGGCGTTCTTCGTACTCGCTGCCCCGCCAATATTCCTGGTCCTCCCGGAGGGTGGAAGCGCGGTCCAGGTTTCCCCACTGGTCCAGATGGTGCATGTCCCGGATGGCACGGCATGCCAGCAGGCCAGTGGCACGTTCGGTCCCCTCGTCCCCGGGCCGCGGGATGGGGACGGCGGTGATGGCCGGGCCGCTCACAGCGTCTTCTGCCATTCGCCGTCGTACCCCGCGGGACGGAACCCGAGGGCCACGTTGATGGCCAGCATGTGGTCGTTCTCGGCGGCGTTGAACGTGACGATGCGCTCCACGTTGGGGTAGCCGGTGAGCAGCCGGCGGATGTTGAGGATCTTGACCAGCATGCCCAGGCGGTGACCGCGGTGGTGACTGGCCACCAAGGTATCGTCCTGGTTCGCCAGCCAGGGTTTCCGGTCCGATACCTGAAGGACCGAGTACGCGGCCAGTTCACCCGTTCCGCGGTGCCGGGCGCTTGCCACGAGGGAGTCCAGGCCTGCCTGCTTCCACGTATTTTCAACATGGCGGACCCGCGCCACGTCCCAGGTTTCCTCGTCGTAGCTGAGACCGCCGGCGGGGGTGTCCGTGCTCATGCGGGCCATGAGGACCGCCAGTTGGGCCGTGTACTCGTCGGGACAGCTGTCGGTCCAGTACAGCAACTCATAGTGCTCCCCCGCCTTGGCCCTCCGCGCGAAACGGACGCACCGTGCTTCTGCCGGCACTCCTCCGGTACCCGTCCCGGGCTTGAGCAGCCGGGGATCCTCGACATCGAAGTCCGCCGGGTGCTCGGTGAAAGTCTGCAGCGTGGTGCAGCCGCGTGGAGCAGCGCGGTGTGGACGTTCTCCTGGAGCCCGAACCGGATCCAGGATCTCCCCACCATGCGTCCGTCCACCCGAACGAAGAAGAGCCGCAACTGGGTGTACGGGCTGTCACGCCAATACTGGAGCCGCGCTTGTGCCGGTGACGAACGGTCCGGGTTCCCCCAGGTCTCAAGCACCAGGGCATCGCTGAGTTCGCCGAATTCCAGGAACTGTCCGCCATCCGGGGCATCGAGGGACGCGGGCAGGACGAGGGGTTCTATGAGGTACGGCGCTGCATTCACGGGGACAGCCTAACCGCCGTGGAGACCGCCGCAAACGGAAGCGGAAGGGCAAAAGCAGAAAGACCGCCCCGCAGATGCGGGACGGTCTTTCCTACGAGCCTGGTGAGGATTAGACCTCGGTCAGGACCTTGGTGACGTTGGGGTCAACCGAGATGCCCGGGCCGAACGTGGTTGCCACGGTGGCCTTCTGGATGTAGCGGCCCTTGGAAGCGGACGGCTTCAGGCGAAGCACCTCTTCCAGTGCTGCTGCGTAGTTCTCGGCCAGCTTGAGGGCGTCAAACGAAACCTTGCCGATGATGAAGTGCAGGTTGGAGTGCTTGTCGACGCGGAAGTCGATCTTGCCACCCTTGATGTCGTTGACAGCCTTGGCGACGTCAGCGGTCACGGTGCCGGTCTTCGGGTTCGGCATCAGGTTACGGGGACCCAGGACCTTACCGAGGCGGCCAACCTTGCCCATGAGGTCAGGGGTGGCGACGGCGGCGTCGAAGTCGGTCCAGCCGGCTGCGATCTTTTCGATCAGGTCATCGGAACCAACGAAGTCGGCGCCGGCAGCGATTGCTGCTTCTGCCTTGTCGCCCGTTGCGAAGACGAGGACGCGGGCAACCTTACCGGTGCCGTGCGGCAGGTTAACGGTGCCGCGGACCATCTGGTCGGCCTTACGCGGGTCTACACCCAGGCGGAAAGCGACCTCAACGGTGGCGTCGAACTTGGACGGGTTGGTGTCCTTGGCGAGCGTCACTGCCTCGAACGGCGCGTAGAACTTCTCCGCGTCGATCTTGGCGGCGGCTGCCTCATATGCTTTGCTGCGCTTTGCCATGCTGCTTATTCTCCTTGTGCAGTTGTGGTCTGCGGACCGCGCTGGGCCCTGCCACAGTCAGCATCCCGGTGTGGAATCCTGACATTTCAATGTTTCAGTGGTGCCGGTCGCCCGGCGGTGCCGTCCGACGTCGTCATCGGTTGCCCGATCCGGCGCCGCATCAGCGGTGGGGAATTAACCCTCGACGGTGATACCCATGGAGCGGGCGGTGCCGGCGATGATCTTCGCTGCGCCTTCGAGGCTCGTGGCGTTGAGGTCTTCCATCTTGGTGGTGGCGATCTCGTTGACCTGGGCCTGGGTCAGCTTGGCAACCTTGACGGTGTGCGGCGTGGGTGAGCCCTTGGCGACGCCTGCAGCCTTTTTGATGAGCTCTGCAGCCGGCGGGGTCTTGGTGATGAACGTGAACGAGCGGTCTTCGTAGACCGTGATTTCAACAGGAATAACGTTGCCGCGCTGGGCTTCCGTCGCAGCGTTGTACGCCTTGCAGAATTCCATGATGTTGACACCGTGCTGGCCAAGCGCAGGACCGATCGGCGGGGCCGGGTTAGCGGCACCTGCCTGGATCTGCAGCTTGATGAGGCCGGTGACCTTCTTCTTGGGAGCCAATGTAGGGTCCTTCTCTCAATTTCGTCCTGGGACACAGGAGCGTGCCTCAGGTTGGTGGCCGCCATGGCGAGGCGGCCGGCCGCTTCGTGGCTGCTAAGCGGGCA
Source organism: Arthrobacter sp. Y81 (assembly GCF_002929335.1). Taxonomy (GTDB): domain Bacteria; phylum Actinomycetota; class Actinomycetes; order Actinomycetales; family Micrococcaceae; genus Arthrobacter. The sequence goes on along the minus strand of NZ_PJIL01000001.1, from coordinate 122,277 downwards.
GCCACGGAGCGAATTCTGTGGGTTGTGTTAGATCTTGGAGACCTGGTTGAACGCCAGGGTGACCGGGGTCTCGCGTTCGAAGATGGATACCAGAACCACGAGGGTCTGGGACTCGATCTTGATCTCGGAGATCGTGGCGGGGAGGGTCTCGAACGGACCTTCCTTGACGATGACGGACTCGCCAACTTCAAAGTCGACGTCGATCTGGGCGGCCGCGTGCTTGACGGGCTTGCCCTTCTCCGCCTGCTCTTCTTCGAAGACCGGGGCCAGCATGGAGAAGACCTCGTCCAGGCGCAGCGGCACGGGGTTGTGGGCGTTGCCCACGAAGCCGGTGACACCGGGGGTGTGGCGAACGGCGCCCCACGAGGCATCCGTCAGGTCCATCCGGACCAGGACGTAGCCGGGAATGCGGACGCGGTTGATGACCTTGCGCTGGGCGTTCTTGATCTCCACGACTTCTTCCATGGGAACCTGGATTTCGAAGATGTAATCTTCCATGTCCAGGGTCTGGATGCGGGTTTCAAGGTTGGCCTTGACGCGGTTTTCGTAACCGGCGTAGGAGTGGATGACGTACCAGTCGCCTTCCTGGCGACGCAGCTTGGCCTTGAATTCCTCGGCCGGATCAACCTCGGCCTTGGCGGCCGCGGCGGCCAGTGCGTCAGCCTCTTCATCGGAGTCAGCGTCAGCTTCGCCCGTTTCGGCGTCGGAATCTTCATCGCCAGCGTCGGCATCAGCGTCGGCTTCAGAGGAATCGTCGATGGAATCGGGCGCAGCAGACTCAACCTCGGACTCTTCCCCGGCTACCGCCACGGCGTCCTGGTTATCATCCAGCTCAGTCTCAGTTACCTCGAGCTCCTGCTCAGACACTTGGTCTCCTGCTTCCTCATTGCTAAACATGCCTATTTAAATGGCTCAATTCCGCACACCCCGTGAATGCTTCCGGATTTCCCGGAGCATTCCACGCAGTCTGCGGACGGATCGCCTTAGCGGTCCGTGGGGCCTGTGCCGCCGAAGACCCAGCTCACTCCGGTCCCGAACGCCAGGTCCAGGACGGTAACGATGAGCATCATGATGATCACGAACACCAGCACCACGAGCGTGTAGTTGATCAGTTCCTTGCGGGTGGGTGCTACGACCTTCTTCAGTTCACCGATGACCTGGCGGACGAAGAGTGCGATGCGAGCGAAGAAGCCTGCCTTAGCGGCATTCTTGGCGGGGCGGCCCTTGGAGCTGCTTGCAGCCGTTTCGGTCACCTGGTCCTCACTCATCCTCGCAATGTCGGATACCCGGCTCTGAACTGAACCATGGTTGCTGCGCTGGCTCCGGCTCACCGCCGGAACCGCTTGCGCAGGGCAGACAGGACTCGAACCTGCAACCTGCGGTTTTGGAGACCGCTGCGCTACCAATTGCGCCACTACCCTATGGATCGAAAACCAATCACACCACACTTCCCGCAAACTTCACGGGGCGCAGGCCATCATCGTGTTTTCAACACCGGAGAACTAGTCTACGCAACAACTGCGCTTACGTCGAACCAGCCTCATTTTGGACCTTCGTTGCCGCTGCCGGGAGCCGCAGACCGGGACACGGTCACATTCCTGGCCGCCACGCTGAACGATCCGCTGAACAGCATAGAGTAGATCTCGTCGAAACCCACAACCAGCCATCGAGCTGCAAGCGAAGAATGGACCCCGCCATGCCTGCCGCCCGCGTTTCCCAACGCATTTCCGCTATCGCCGAATCCGCCACCCTTGCCGTTGATGCCAAGGCCAAGGCACTTAAGGCAGCCGGACGGCCGGTCATCGGCTTCGGCGCCGGGGAACCCGACTTCCCGACGCCCGGCTACATCGTGCAGGCCGCCATTGAGGCCGCCAGCCAGCCGAAGTACCACCGCTACTCCCCCGCCGGAGGCCTGCCGGAGCTCAAGCAGGCCATTGCCGCGAAGACTCTCCGGGACTCCGGCTACAAGGCCGAGGCATCCCAGGTTTTGGTGACCAACGGCGGCAAGCAGGCCGTGTACAACACCTTCGCCACGCTGGTTGATCCGGGCGACGAAGTCATTGTCCCCACCCCGTTCTGGACCACGTACCCGGAAGCCATCCGCCTGGCCGGCGGCGTGCCGGTTGAGGTGTTCGCCGGACCGGAGCAGGAATACCTGGTCACCGTCGAGCAGCTTGAAGCCGCCCTCACCGAGCGCACCAAGATCCTGCTGTTCGTCTCGCCGTCGAACCCCACCGGTTCCGTCTACTCGCCCGAACAGGTCCGGGAAATCGGCCTCTGGGCGGCCTCCAAGGGCCTCTGGGTGGTCACGGACGAAATCTACGAACACCTGACCTACGACGGCGTTCCCTTCACCTCCATTGCCACGGCGGTGCCTGAACTCGGCGACAAGGTGGTCATCCTCAACGGCGTTGCCAAGACCTACGCCATGACCGGCTGGCGGGTGGGCTGGATGATCGGTCCGGCTGATGTGATCAAGGCGGCCACCAACCTGCAGTCGCACGCCACCTCCAACGTCTCCAACATCATGCAGATCGCTGCCCTCGCGGCCGTCTCGGGCCCGCTCACCGCCGTGGATGAGATGAAGGTGGCCTTCGACCGGCGCCGCAAGGCGATTGTCGCCGGCCTGAACGCGATCGACGGCGTGGAATGCCCGACGCCGACCGGAGCCTTCTACGTCTACGCGGACGTCCGCGGACTGCTGGGCAAGGAGTTTGAGACGGCGAACGGAACCGTCCGCCCGGAGACTTCCGCCGAGCTGGCGGCGCTCATCCTGGACGAGGTTGAAGTTGCGGTTGTTCCGGGCGAGGCTTTTGGCCCCTCCGGCTACCTGCGTCTCTCCTACGCACTGGGCGACGATGACCTCGCCACCGGTGTGGCCCGGCTGCAGGGCTTCCTCGGCAAGGCCAAGTAGGCACGCTCTCTCACTTTTCGCAGGAAAAACCCAAACGCTCTCTCACCCGGTGAGAGAGCGTTTGGGTTTAAGCGGCAGGTGGTGAGAGAGCGTTTGGGTTTAAGCGGCAGGTGGTGAGAGAGCGTCTGGGGCGGGCTAGAGGAGCCGGCGCTCGGCCGCCCATTTGGTCAGTTCATGCCGGCTGGAAAGCTGGAGTTTGCGGAGCACGGCAGAGACGTGGGTTTCCACGGTCTTGATGGAGATGAAGAGCTCTTTGGCCACTTCCTTGTAGCTGTAGCCCCTTGCGATCAGCCGCATGACCTCCAGCTCACGGGCGGAGAGCCGGTCCAGTTCGTCGTCGGCGATATCCGCCGGGGCGGTGCCGAACGCGTCCAGGACGAACCCGGCCAGCCGCGGCGAAAAGACGGCATCTCCGCCGGCCACCCGCAGCACGGCGTCGGTGATTTCGGTGCCGGAGATGCTCTTGGTGACATACCCCCGGGCCCCGGCGCGGATGACCGAAACGACGTCTTCCGCGGCGTCCGAGACGCTCAGGGCGAGGAACCGGATGCTGGACAGCAGGGCCGCCGAGCCGGCGATCACTTCCCGCCCTCCCCCGCCGAGGCCCCCGGGCAGGTGCACGTCCAGCAGCACCACCTCGGGCCGTGTCTGTGCGATCACGGCGATGGCCTGCTCCACTGTTCCGGCTTCGCCTACGACGGTGACCCGGGCGTCCAGGTCGGCCTTGAGTCCCGACCGGAAGATGGCGTGGTCGTCCACGATGACCACGCGGATAACTGAAACACCTCCTGCATGCGCGCCCGCTGTGTCGATGTTGTTCACGACTTTCCCTCTCCGTTGTCCGCGGCGTCCGAAGGCAGCCCGAGCCGCACTTCCGTACCGTCCGCACTGCTGCTGATGACGGCTGTGCCGCCGTGGCGTTTCATCCGCCCGATGATCGATTCCCGGACCCCCATGCGGTCGGCCGGAACCGACTGCGGGTCGAAGCCGGGCCCGCGGTCCTTGACGAAAATTTCCACACCGCCGTCGGCAACCTCCAGGTAGACCGACACGGTGCCGCCGCCGTGGCGGGATGCGTTCACCATGGCTTCACGGCTGGCCTGCACCAGGGCTTCGTGCCGCTCGGTCATGGCGGTGTCCCCTACGCTGACCACGTCCACGGCGTTCCCCAGGGAGTCCTCGACTTCCGCCGCGGCAGCCTTGATGCGCTCCGAAAGCTGCCCGGCCTCCTTGCCGGGGTCCCGGTACAGCCAGCCCCGCAGCTCCCGCTCCTGCGCGCGGGCCAGCCGCACGACGTCGTGTTCGTTGCCGGCGCGTCGCTGGATCAGTGCGAGAGTCTGCAGGACGGAGTCGTGCAGGTGCGCTGCAATCTCGGCCCGCTCCGTGGCGCGGACCCTGCCCGCACGTTCCGCTTCCAGGTCCCGCCAGAATTTCAGGCCCCACGGGAGCAGCACCAGGGCCACCCCGCCGAGGACGGCAACGGAAGCCAGGAGTGCCAGCCAGGTCTGCTCCCAGGAGCCCGAGCCGGACACCATCACCAGCACGCCGGCGACCACCAGGGCAAGCCCTGCGCCGAGCCGGGCCCAGCCGCCGGCCTGGTCCGCCTTGGTTTTGTCGAGGAGCCCGGCCCGGCGGGTTTCATCCAGCTGCATCCAGGCGATGGCAGCCCCGCCAAGGATGGCAGCGGCGGGGATCAGGGTGCCCAGCGGAACGTCGACCCCCAGCATCCGAGCGGTCAGGATTCCACCTGCCAGCAAGAGGCCGGCGCCCAGCAGGATTTCCTTGCCGTACGGCATGCGCCGGAAACGGAACCATGGCGAACCGGCCGTCCCAAGGGCTGAGCCGGACGCGGGCGCCGGGCCCGGCTGCCAGGCCGACGAGCCCTGCGCCGGGGAGCCCTGCCCCGGCGTGCCGGGCGCGGTTGGCGTGCCGGGTGACCCTGGCGCCTGGGGGTAGGTGACCCCGGCCGGAAATGTCGCTGCAGCGAATGGTGCGGCAACAAAGTCCGCCGGCACCGGCAGCGGCCCCGGTGCACTGACTGCCGGGGCAATGGGCGACGCCGGACGCCGCGCATTCCGCTTCGCGTTCTCGTCCGCTGTGGGGACCATGATCCAGAGCCACGCGTAAAAAGCCAGCCCTGCACCACCCGCGAGCGCGGCCACCACCATGCCGATCCGGACCATCCGCACCGGCCAGCCCAGATGCGCGGCGAGGCCCGCGCAGACGCCAGCGATAACGCGGTCGCTGCTGCGGACCAGCGGAGGGCGGGAGATGGCCGTTGTCATGTGTCAATCCAAACACGGATCAGGGTTCGTCACGCCTGATCTCGGCATGAACCGGGGGTCACTCAGGGGAAGCTCAGGGTGTTCCCCAATAGAGCGCGGCCGCTGCGGACGGCAGGATCGAAGTATGAACTCGCACAATGCACACCCAGATGAAGATCCGCTGCCGTCGGGCCGTCCCGATTCCGGTTCCGCCGACTCAGCGCAAGGCACGTCCGACGACCGCGCTTCCTCAATCGACGACGGCACCGCTTCAGCTCCGGACAGCCCCTCCGCGTCACAGGACGGTCCGCCCGCCAGCCCCGACGCGCCGCATTCAACCGGTTCCGACTCGGAGCCCGGTCCCGCTACGGACGGCCCAGCAGCGGACGGCCCAGCTGCGGGCGAGCCCCTGCCCGCACCGCCGCTATACCCGAATGCGCAATTCCCGGACGCCCAGTCCGCCAACGGCCCCTACGGCTACCCGCAGTCCCAACCCCAGAACTTCTTCAACTGGGTCCGGGGACACGGGATCCAGCGCGGGCCGGACCGCTGGATCGGCGGCGTCGCCAGCGGCATCGCACACCGGCTGGGCGTCGATCCGCTGATCGTGCGCGGCGTCTTCATTGTCCTCTCGATTTTCGCCGGCATCGGCGTGCTGCTGTACGGCGTTGCCTGGGCACTCCTGCCCGAACCCGACGGCCGCATCCACGTCCAGGAAGCAGGCGCAGGCCGATGGTCGACCGGCATGACCGGCGCCCTCGTCACCACGGTGATCGGCTTTCCCAGCCTGGGCGGCGGATTCTGGGGCTGGGAGCGTAACGGCTTCGGCGGCTTCCTCTGGACGGCCTTCTGGATCGCAGGGGCCATCTACCTCGTCTACTACCTCTCGCAGCGCGACAAGACCCGAAACGGAGCGCCCATCATGAACGCCAGCGCCGCAGCCGGCGCAGCAGCCGGCGGAACCGCCTTCGCAGCCACATCGCCGGCCGGCACACCGTCCCCGGCGGCAGGCGCGCCCTATGCGACCGGCCCCTACGCGGGCCCTTACGCCAGTGCCTCCTACGGCGACGGCTCTTACGACGGCGGCGCTCCCGGCTCACGCGGTTACGGCCCCTACGCGGATCCAAGCACCCCCGCGCCCGGCAATTTTGGGCCCTCGGGAGCGAATCCTCCTTATGGCCCCAACCAGCCGTATGGCGGCTACGGCGGCCCGTCCGCTCCCGCACCAAAGGCTCCGAACATGGGCCCGGGCGCCCCGGCTGTCGCGGTGACGGCCGGCCTTGCCCTCCTGGTGGGCGGCGGCATCAAGGCCCTTGAGGCCCTCAACATCACCAACCTGGGTGACGCCACGAACGCGGTGGTGTGGGCAAGCGGTGCTGCAGTCCTGGGCCTCGGCATCCTGATCGCGGGCCTCAGGGGCAGGACCTCGGGAATCCTCGGATTCTTTGCCGTAGTGGCACTCATCATCGGCGGCATCTTCAACGTGGTGCCCAACGGTGACCGGTTCCGTTTCCAGAACGCCAACTGGAACCCTGTCAGCATCGAGCAGGCAAAGGAAGGCTTTGACATCACCGGCGGCACCGGAACCGCTGACCTGACGCAGCTGAGCCTCACACCGCCGCTGGGCACCGACGTCGTAATTCCCATGGACGTCACGGCCAGCAACCTGACGGTGATCATCCCGGACACGGTTCCCGTGGAAATTCGGGCGGACATGACCCTGGGGAACCTCAATGACGGTTCGCAGAACCACGGGGGCATGACGAACCAGCAGAGCAACTACAACACCGACAAGCCGGGCGCCGCCCTCGTCCTTGAGATCGACGGCACTATGAGCAACATCACCATCCAGGAAGGAAACTGACATGAGCAGCTACGAACCTGCTCCGGACACCGTGCCGCAGGCAAAGGCTTCACCCGCAGAACCGGCACACAGCACAGGAGCAAGGCACGGCGGACCCTCACCCGCCCGGGTGGGCACAGTGGTCTGGGGCCTTATCATCCTCGCCCTGGCAGCGCTGATCATCATCGGCCAGCTCGGCATCGTGGCACTGAACGGAACCTACGTGCTCATCGGCCTGATGATCGGTGCCGGCGCCGCCCTGGTAGTGGGCGGGCTCCTTTCCGCCCGCGGACGTGACAAACAATCCACAACAGGGAAGTCTTGAGGCATGGATAAGTTCTTCAGCATCGTCAGGGGCTTTGGCCTGAAGCGCGGACCGCAGCGGTGGCTGGGAGGCGTGTGCGGGGGCATCGCAGCCAAACTCAATGTGGACGTCGCCTTCGTCCGGATCGCGTTCCTGCTCCTGAGCCTCCTGCCAGGTCCGGCCTTCGTGGTCTACCTGGCGGCGTGGCTGATCCTCCCGGACCAGCGGAACGCAATCATCCTCCAGTCATTCCTCGACAAACGATCAATCAACGGATCCTGACCGCTTGGTCCCGCAGGCCCCCGCTCCCCGGAGCGGGGGCCTTTCGTCTGCCATGAAACGGGGCCGTTTGTAACCAGTTTGTGTCGTAACCCACACTCAGCACTAGAATCTAGGGTGAGCTCAGCGTGGCGCTCTGCCTGTACACCCTCTCACCAGGATTTGAGCCGAGACATGAAAATTGGAATTCTCACCAGCGGCGGCGACTGCCCCGGACTGAACGCCGTCATCCGCGGCGCCGTCCTCAAGGGGATCGCCATCCACGGCCACGAATTCGTAGGATTCCTCGACGGCTGGCGCGGCGTCGTCGAGGGCGATGTCATTGACATTCCCCGCACCATGGTCCGCGGCATCGCGAAGCAGGGCGGCACCATCCTTGGAACGTCGAGGACCAACCCGTTTGAAAATGGCGGCGGCCCCGAGGTCATCAAGGGCCACATGGACCGGCTGGGCATTGACGCGATCATCGCCATCGGCGGCGAAGGAACGCTGGCCGCAGCCAAGCGGCTGACCGACGCCGGACTGAAGATCGTCGGTGTTCCCAAGACCGTGGACAACGACCTTGACGCCACGGACTACACCTTCGGCTTCGACACCGCCGTCCAGATCGCCACCGAGGCCATCGACCGCCTCCGCACCACGGGCGAATCGCACCACCGCTGCATGATCGCCGAGGTCATGGGCCGTCACGTGGGCTGGATCGCGCTGCACGCCGGCATGGCCTCGGGCGCCCACGCAATCCTGATCCCGGAGCAGAAGGCCTCCATGGACCAGATCACCGAGTGGGTGCAGGAAGCCCACGCCCGTGGCCGTGCACCCCTGGTGGTTGTGGCCGAGGGCTTTGTGCCCGAGGGCCAGGAAACGCCGCACTCCGAGCGCGGACTGGACACCTTCGGCCGCCCGCGCCTGGGCGGCATCGCCGAGATGCTGGCCCCGGAACTCGAGGCGCGGACCGGCATCGAGACCCGCGCAACCGTCCTTGGCCACATCCAGCGCGGCGGTGTCCCGTCGGCGTTCGACCGTGTCCTGGCAACGCGCCTGGGCATGGCCGCCATCGACTCCGTGGTGGACCAGCGCTGGGGCACCATGGTGTCGCTCCACGGCACCGACATCGTCCATGTGGGCTTCGACGCCGCCCTGGGCAACCTCAAGTGTGTCCCGCAGGACCGTTACGACGAGGCCGCCGTCCTCTTCGGCTAGGCCGCTTTGGCGCGAACGGACACTTGGGCCCCTTCGGAGGGGCCCAAGTGTCCGTTCGCGCTTTGGGGAGGGGCCCCAAGTGTCCGTTCGCGCTTCCCTCCGCGGGTCGGGTCCACGCTGGGTAGGGTTGAGGCATGACTCTCGACGCCGGTTCCGCAGACATCATCCAGCTGGCCTGGGCCCGCCGCCTGGGCCTCGATGACGGAGCGTTCGCCGAAGCCCGGAAGCTCGACGCCGATGCCGCCGCTTCGGGGACCGGCTCGCCTGCGGCCGCTGCCCGGATCACACGCGCGGACGAATCCCGGAAGTCAGTTGATTTTGTGCGCCTCTTCGGGGCATCGGCCCTCGTGGGACCGCAGTGGGCCCTGGACGCCGCCGAGGGCATTCCTGATGAGGAGCTCGCGCAGCACGTAACCCTTTTGACCATCACCCGTCAGCACGGCGGACACGGGCAGGGTGCGGCCGCCCTCTTCTTCGCGGACGATCTCCCCCTGCTCCAGCCGGCGGAGGAACTCACGGTCTCGCACGGCAACCCCGAAGCCATTGAGCTGGAAGGCATGTGTCCGCCCGACGACGTCAACGAGGTCGGGTTGTCCGACCTCGACCACCGCTACACCATCATGCGCGATGACAACGGCCGCAAGATTCCGGTGGCCTGCGGCGCCTATACCGAGTGGGAAGGCATTCTCGCCCACATGGGGGTTCTCGTTGACCCTGACTGGCGCCGCCGGGGACTCGGCTCGCTGGCGGCGTCCATCGCGGCCCATGAGGCGCTGGCGGCGGGGCTCACCCTGCAGTGGCGTTCGGATGTCAGCAACAAGGGCGCCCTGGCGATAGCACGCAGCCTCGGATTCGCCACGGGCGGCATCCACACCACGGTCCGGCTGGGCTGACCGGCCCGGCCGGCCCAACGGGTTCAGCCCAACGGGTTCAGCCCAACGGGTTCAGCCGTGCAGGCTTAGACGGACTTGGCCTGCGCTGATTTGGCCGCCGCGGTGTCCGATGCCTGCGCCGCGGAGCCGCCCCAGTTTTCCACCGGTTTGGGCTTTGCGAAGAACAGCGCCACGGCCGCACCAAGCACAATCACTGCCGCCGGCAACATGATGGACTGTCCCATCGCCGTCGAGAATCCTTCGCGCAGGGCCTCCGGAAGCTGGCCGCCGAAACTCAAGCCGGCCTCCCCCGAGGCACCGCCGGCCGCCGCCGGAAGCTCCTCAGCCAACCGCGCCTGCATCAGGACGGCAATGGCCGCGCTGCCCAGCACGGCGCCGATCTGCCGCGTGGTGTTGTAGACCCCGGCGCCCGCCCCGGCCTGGCGGGGCGGCAGGTTGCGCGTGGCAGTGGAGCTCAGCGGCGCCCAGATGCCCGCGTTGGCGAAGCCGAGCACGGCGCTGGGCAGCAGGAACAGCCAGATCGGCGTGTCCGGGTGCATCAGCGCTGAATTCCAGAACAGCGCCACGGCCATTAGTGCCAAGCCGCCGGCGGTGATGTATTTCGGGTTCACGCGGTCGATGATCTTGCCAACCACCGGCGCGAGGCCGCCTGAAATCAGCGCCATCGGGATCATCATCAGGGCCGACTGCGTGGGAGTCAGCCCGCGGACCACCTGGTAGTAGAAGATCAGCGGGAGGCCAAAGGCCGTCACCGTGAAGCCCACCGTGGTGATCCCCAGGTTGGCCAGCGAAAAGTTGCGGTCCTTGAACAGCGAGAGCGGCAGGAGCGGCTCGCCCTTGTTGAAACGCTGCCACAGGACGAACCCCGCCAGCACGGCAAGGCCGGCGATGATCAGGCCCCAGACGGTAATGGGGCCGGTGATGGTGCCCCAGTTGTACGTCTCGCCTTCCTGGATGCCGAACACGAGCAGGAAGAGCCCGACGGCGCTGAGCAGCACGCCGGGGATGTCGAACTTGTGCGGGTGCGTGGTCAGCGACGGAACAAAGCGCAGGGCCAGGATGAAGCCTGCTATGCCGACGGGCACGTTGATGAAGAAGATCCACTCCCAGCCCAGGCCGTCCACCAGGACACCGCCGAGGATCGGTCCCACCAGGGTGGCGACGCCGGCTGTCGCGCCCCAGATGCCCATGGCCGCACCCCGCCGGTCCGGCGGAAAGATCCGCGTGATGACCGCCATGGTCTGGGGTGTCATGATTGCAGCACCAAAGCCCTGGACCACACGGGCCAGGATGAGGGTCTGGACGTCGCCGGACAGGCCGCACCACAGGGACGCGAGGGTAAAGACCACAAGGCCCGTCAGGTAGAGCTTCTTGGGCCCGAACCTGTCGCCCAGCCGGCCGGTGATCAGCAGCGGCACGGCGTAGGCCAGCAGGTAGGCGCTCGTCACCCAGATGACGGAATTGATGTCGGCGTTCAAGCCTTCCATGATCCGGGGGTTGGCGACCGAGACGATGGTGGTGTCGATCAGGATCATGAAGAAGCCGATCACCAGGGACCAAAGGGCCGGCCACGGCCTAGCTACGTTTTCCATGTGAATCCTTCGGGTGTGGTGGTGTGTTCCGCTACCACGGGATTTCCCCGGAGCGGAGCTGGTCCTGCAGGCTGCGTATCCAGCCCATTTCGGACCCCAGCATGGTCTGTTGGTACTCGAGGTCGATCCAGTACTTGCGTGCCACGTCCTTCTTCAGGACGGCCGCCTCCCCTCTTTGCAGGAACTCGAGTTGTTCCTGCAGCAGCGCCAGCCTGCGGTCCAGGAGTTCCACAACGAGGGCGGCGGGAAGGTTGTAGGCCTCGGCGATAGCCAGCGGGAACGACGGATATTCGTTGACCGGCTCGGCAAGCATGTCCTGCAGGCGCGCCGTCAGGGCCTCCCGCCCCGCGGGCGTGATCCGGTACGTCGTCCGTTCCGGCCGGTTGCCCTCCCGGTCGGTGCCGGCTGTTTCCACCAGTCCTCGTTCCTCCAGCCGGCCGACGGCGTGGTAGAGCGTACCGGGACGCACTTTGACCAGCCGGTCTTCATGCCTGGCCATCAGGAGCTGGTACATCTCGTACGGATGCATCGGCTCCTCCAACAGCAGTGAGAGGGCCGAGATGCCGAGCGGCGTCAGCGGAGCGGATCGTGGCATGGTTCCGGTCCCCCTGTAATCCGACAGCGCAGTGTTGTTTGGCGGCAAACCGCCATTATTCCGCTTCAACTATTCCACATGGAATATTAGGGCGCAAGAAAGCCCGCGGGTCCGGTGACCCACGGGCTTTCAGGTGGTGCCGCCGTCGCGTGGCGACTTCCCTGCAAGGCAATGCGTTCAGCCCAACAGGGCCTGGATTTCGGTCCGGGCAAACATCTCTGCCGCCGCACGTGCCGAGGGCGTCCCGGCGTCGGGGTCGGCTCCGGCGCCCAGCAGCGCCTCTGCCACGTCCGTGTACCCCTTGAAGGCCGCCCCTGCGAGGGGGGTCTGCCCGCGGTCGTTGACGGCGTTGGCGTCCGCACCGTGCCGCAGGAGAAGCTGAACCGCGGGGGCGTGGCCGTGGTACGCCGCCAGCATCAGCAGGGAGTCCCCCGACGCGTTGGTCATGTTGGCCGGCGCCCCGGCATCAAGGTAGCTGCCCAGCAGTGCAGCGTCGCCCTGCCGTGCCGCGTCAAAGAGCGCATGGGCCAGGGCGAGGGTGTCGTCGTCGGGTCCAGCGGCTGTGTTGTGCCCTGAGGCTGGATTGTGTCCAGCGGCGGTGTCCCCTGCATTGTCTGTCATCGGTGTGTTCCCTTCAGGAAGCCAGTCTGGCGGCCCACCACCTGGCCGGCGTCGGGAGCCACAATGACTTCCTGCGCGGCCGTGTATGGTTCATCGCCGTCTACGACCGTCAGTATTTCATCCGGGGAGACTGAACGCTTTATGACTGCCAGTGCCACGGGACCCATTTCGTAGTGCTGAACCACAGAGGTCACTGTTCCCACCTTGCGCTCCCCCAGCCGCACTTCGCTCCCGACAGCGGGAAGGGTGTGCTGGGAGCCGTCCAACTGGAGGAAGACCAGGCGGCGCGGCGGATGGCCCAGATTGTGCACGCGGGCGATCGTCTCCTGGCCCTTGTAGCACCCCTTCGCCAGGTGCACCGCGGTGCGTAGGAGGTCCAGTTCATGCGGGATGGTCTTGTCATCGGTTTCGGCGCCGAGACGGGGGCGCCACGCGGCGACACGGAGCGCTTCCGCTGCCCAGACGCCGGCCAGCGGCCGGTCACCCACGGTCGCCTCGAGTTCCGCGGCCGGGACCAGGTATTCGAACCAGGGCCGCTCCATGCCCGGATGTGATTCTTCCCCGACCACGGAGTAGGCGTAGCCGCCGGCACCCACATGCGGCCAGGGGTCTTCCCACACCTTCAGGCCGGACCATTCCTCCACCCGCCGGGTGGTCCCCAGGACCGCCCACTCGTCGGAAGCATCCGCGATCTCGACGCGGAGCATGAACTTCATCCGGTTCAGCCACTCGGCCAGCGGCGCCGCTTCGGCGGCCTCCACAATCAGCCAGGTGGTCCCGCCGTCGTCAACCACCCGCGCGTCGAACTCGATGCGGCCGTGGATGCTGAGCAGCAGCAGTTCGCTGGACTCGCCCGGGGCAAGGTTGGTGACCTGCTGGGAAGAGAGCGTGTTGAGCCAGCTCAAGCGGTCCGGGCCGGAGACGGTGACCACACCACGGTGGGAAAGGTCGACGACGGCGGTTCCGGCTGCCAGCGCCCGCTGCTCCCGCAGCGGCTCACCGTAATGCGACGCGACGCCGGAGTCCGCACCGCCGGCCTCGACGGCGCCAGGGCGCGACAACAGGGGGCTCTTGATAGTCATATGAAGGGAACATCCTTAAGTGGGCAGGTATTCCGGCACCGGCAAGCCCGGCCGCCGGCAGTCGTTGGCGCGGACGGCGGGTTTAGCGGTACTCGGGGTTTTCGAAGTCGAACCGGGTACCGGCCTTCCATTCCTCCGGCAAGTTGCCGTAGGCCGGAATCCCGCCGGCGTCCTTGAGCATCCGCGCGAAGTGCAGCAGGTTCCACGTCATGAACGTTGTGTTGCGGTTGGTGAAGTCGCTCTCCGGACCCCCGGACCCCTCGTCCAGGTAGCTCGGGCCCGGCCCTACCGGCCCGATCCACCCTGCATCAGCCTGCGGCGGAATGGTGAAGCCGACGTGCTGGAGGCTGTACAGGACGTTCATGGAGCAATGCTTGATGCCGTCTTCGTTGCCGGTAATCAGGCAGCCGCCCACCTTGGGATAGAAGGCCCATTGGCCTTTCTCATTCAGTTGCCCGGAGTGCGCGTAGAGGCGTTCGATCAGCTTTTTTGTCTGGGAGGAGTTGTCGCCGAGCCAGATAGGTCCGGCCACCACCACGATGTCCGCTTCCTTGACCGCAGGGTACAGTTCCGGCCATTCGTCGGTGGCCCAGCCGTGCTCGCGCATGTCCGGGTACACCCCGCTGGCGATGTCGTGGTCGACGGTCCGGATCACGCGGGTGGTGACGCCCTGCTTCTCCATAATCAGGCGGCTGACCTCAATCAAGCCCTCTGTGTTGCTGATCTCCGGAGATTTCTTGAGGGTGCCGTTGAAGAAAACGGCTTTGAGGTCGCCGTAGTTTGCCTTAATTCGCTGATCTGGCTTACCAGGGCCTGGCTGCTGGCTGTTCACGGTCTTGCTCCCTGCACTCGTTGCGGACAACAAAAATCAGTGAGACCTGCGGCCAGCTGTTTGGACCGGCATGATGCGCCTACTATGCCGTGCGCTACAGCGCTTGGCCCTACGATGCCTTGCTCAGGATGGCCGAAGCGTGGGCTTCCAGTCCGGCGCCGGGCGTGGAGCCCTTTCCGGTGGCGACGTCCCAGCGCCAAAGAAGCTTTCCGTCCACCAGTCCGAAAATCCGGGTGGCTGCCGTGTACTCCTTCGAGTGGCTGCCCCGCATCACCATGTCGGTGCTCAGCTGGATTTGGGGGCCCTTGATCTGTCCGTAGTACAGCTCGGAGATTCCGCCGGGATGCGAAATGGAAACTGAGATGTCGAAGCCGCCGTCGCTGTTGCGCAATGCCTCGACTTCGTCGGCGCTCTTCAGGACGGGAACGATGTCCGCCGGAATCAGGCCGGGCCCGCCGTCTTCCTCACGCTGCTTCCGCTCCAGCGCCCAGAAGCCGGTCTCGACCGTCAGTGGCCGCAGCTTGGTGCCGTCGTCGTCAGTGAGCCAACTCTCGGCGCGGTACTGGAGGTACGGCAGGCCGTTGTGCGTGAAGGACACCCGCTGGAAGAAGTGCTCGGAATCCTCCTCGCCGGCTCCCAGCCGTCCGCTGCCCTCCCACTCACCAATGAGCCAGGACAACGGGACGAGCTCGGGAGTGAGGTCTGTAGGAATTTCAATCGGCACAGTAACTACCTCTGCAGATAACCAGCTGGGCTGGTATTACTTCTGGCCCTTGAACAGGCGGTAAACCACGAAACCCGCGAACCAGGCCATGGAAAGGCTGGCAATGCCAAGCAGGACAAGGAAGAAAATCTCAAATGCAAGTACGGACATGATGCCATCCTAACGCGTTAGTAGATGAGTAGTTTGTCTATGAAGTAGGCGAGCGAACCCACCGCAGCCACGGGCGCAAGTCCCATGCCAAGGGCGGCAGGAATGTTAATTGCGTCCCCGCGGAGTATAACCAGCCTGCGCAGGCTGACCAGAACCGCACCCACCACAACTCCCACCACGGCGGCGGGTATTACGGCGATGTTCGAGAAGATCAGGCCGGCCAGCGGCGCCGTCAGGCCCGCCAGCACAATGCCCAGGGGCGCCACGATCCGGTCAGGCCAGCGGATGAGGCCTGCCAGCAAGGCGAACGCCGCACTGATGCCGGCCACGAGCAGCATTTCCTTGACTCCGTTGAACCTCGATGCCGCGATCCACCCTGCGCCGAGACAGGACAGCAGCACTCCGGCGCTCGAGCCCAGTGTCGACTCCAGCCGCTGGGCCTGGCCGGTGCCCCGCATCAGCTGCATCAGGAACACAGCCATGACACCTGCGGCGATAAAGGCCGGCGTCCAGTCAAGGAAACCCGGTGCCGGGACATAGGTGGCAGCCACGGCCGAGCCCGCACCAGGGAGCCCTATGATTGCGGCAAGGGTCTTCTTGGCGGGAATGCCAAGGAAATGGGGCCAGCCGATTCCGACGGCCAATGCCACCAGAATGGCAACGCCGAGCAGGACTTCCGGCGAGGTGTACGCGCCGCCGATAAATACAGCAAGCCCGGCCAGCCCGATGGTTCCGATGGTCCACGGCTTCACTGTTTACCCGCGCTCACTCTCTGCTGACGTCATCTTCGCTGGGTCCAATCCTGCCCTATATGACCTGCTTATGTCGCAAAACGTGAACTGAAAGCGGCCGGATCAGTGTCCGTTAAGGGTCAATTAGGTATACTCAAAGCTCAGCTACGCTTCCTTCGGAGGTCGCGGACCCGGCCGGATTTCCGGCTGGCCACTACCGACGCGGGCAGCCAGTACCGGCCGGTGAAAGCCCGGTTCAGACGCCCAATGATGCGCGGACAGCCCCTTGGAGGAACAATGTCGCACATCCTGCTACTGACGAACAGCACCGGATCCTCGGTGGACATTCTGCCTGCCTTGGAACTACTGAACCACCGAGTACATATCCTGCCGGCCGAGCCAACAGCGCTGCTGGAAACTGACCCCTGCGATGTTGTGCTCCTGGACGCCCGCAAGGACCTGGTGGGAGCACGGTCCCTGACCCAGTTGCTCAAGGCCACCGGGCTCAGCGCGCCCCTGATGCTGATCCTCACCGAAGGCGGCATGGCGGCCGTCTCCTCGGCCTGGGCCGTCGATGACATCCTGCTCGACTCAGCAGGTCCGGCTGAAGTCGAAGCCAGGATCCGGCTCTCTGTCGCACGTGCCGTGCCCGAGAAAGAGGACCTTCCGACCGAAATCCGCGCCGCCGGCGTCGTCATCGACGAAGCCAGCTACACGGCCAGGGTCAACGGTGCTCCCCTGAACCTGACCTTCAAGGAATTCGAACTCCTGAAGTACCTGGCGCAGCACCCGGGCCGGGTTTTCACCCGCCAGCAGCTGCTCACCGAAGTGTGGGGCTATGACTACTACGGAGGCACCCGCACAGTGGACGTCCACGTCAGGCGGCTGCGGGCCAAGCTGGGCGCAGACCACGAAAACCTGATCAGCACGGTCCGCAACGTCGGCTACCGCCTGACCCTGGTACGCCAGCCCGAGGAAGAGCTGACGGAGGCGTAGCCGCCCCGCACAACTGCAGGCCGGGTATCGGCCGCCGCGAGCAATGCATCGAAACGAAGAAGCCCCGGACCACTTGGTCCGGGGCTTCTTGTTGGGCTTTACGCCGGTGGTGGAGGACATACGGGTCGAACGTATCGAGGCCACCCCAGTGGTGGATCCCCCTCAAATCCCGCTTCAGGAAGCCGGAACAGGTAACGACTATACGTGCCGGATCCCGCGGCATCAAATCGGCACCCAATCCCTCCGCCAGCCAGACGGGCCGTATAGCCTTTACTCCATGAGTCCTGCGCATCCCGAAAACTGGCCCGTGCTCGTCCTCAAAGGCGAAGTGGATGAGGAGCTGCTGAGGGATTTCACCGCCCTCGCTGCAGCCGCCGAAGAGTCGGACGGCAACCCTCCGCTGTCCGAACAGACCTTTGTGACGCTCCGCGCCGGCGAGTCAGGCAGCCATTCGCTCCTGGCCCTGGCCCTCTACGCGCCGGATGAGGATTCGGACCCTGCCACTGCCCAGGACCTTGCCGGATTTGCGGTGGTGGTTGAGGAAGCGGACGGCACCGGCGTGCTTGAGGTGGCAGTGCACCCCAGCTACCGGAACCAGGGGGTGGCGGACAGGCTGGTGGCCACACTCAAGGCATCCCGGGGGTTCGACGGGCTCAAGGCTTGGTCCCACGGAAACCACGAGGCCGCGGCGGACCTCGCAGCCAAGTACGGGTACGGACCGATCCGGGAACTGTGGAAGATGCGGCTCACCGCGTCTGACGCGGAACTCCCCGACGCCGCCCTCCCTGGCGGCGTCACCCTGCGCGCCTTCGTGCCAGGCCAGGATGAAGAGGCCTGGCTTGCAGCCAACAAGGCCGCCTTCTCCCACCACCCCGAGCAGGGAGACATGACACGGCAGGACCTCTCGGCCCGGATGGCCGAGGACTGGTTCGATCCGGCCGGCTTCCTCCTGGCCGTAGACTCGTCCGGCCGGATCCTCGGGTTCCACTGGACCAAGGTGCACCCGCGTCACGGCAGCCACCCGGCGATGGGCGAGGTGTACGTGGTGGGTGTGGCCCCCGAGGCCCAGGGCATGGGACTCGGCAAAGCCCTCACTGTGGCAGGCATCAAATACCTCCAGGACAAGGGCTTCCACGCGGTCATGCTGTACACGGATGCCGACAACACTCCGGCCGTTTCGCTCTACCGCAGGCTCGGCTTCACGCGATGGGATGCGGACGTTATGTATGGACCCTTAAACGCCAGTTAATCCAATCGGCTGACGCACGCGGGACGGTTCAGGAAATCTACATATCCCCCGAATCGAATGCTTGTAAGGTTGAAGGTAAACCGCGCCAGCAAAAGGAGAGACCATGCAACCGGAATCAGCCGGGACAGCCACGTCTGGAGCTAAGGTGCGGCCAGCGCGCGCCCGCTTCGGGTCCTCCGAGGTGCCGGCCTCCCGTGCCACGCAGGACCGGATCGACATCCCCGAGTTCGCCCCCAACCTTGAGCCGGAAGGCGACATCAGCCCGGACCGGTTCCTGGACCGTGAGCTCAGCTGGCTGGCCTTCAATTCGCGTGTCCTGGAACTTGCCGAGGACCCGAACCTCTATCTCCTGGAGCGGGTCAGTTTCCTCTCCATCTTTGCCTCCAACCTGGACGAGTTCTTCATGGTCCGTGTTGCCGGCCTGAAGCGCCGTATCGCCACAGGACTGGCCGTACCGTCCCCGGCCGGCCTGAGCCCATTGCAGGTTCTGGACCAGATCGGCGAAGCCGCCCACCGGCTCCAGCAGCGCCACGCGCGGGTCTACGCCGAGCAGATCCGGCCCGCCCTCGCCTACGAGCACATCCACCTCATGCATTGGGACGAACTGGATGACCAGGCCAAGGACCAGCTCAGCGCCATGTTCGCGGAGAAGGTCTTCCCAATCCTGACGCCCCTCGCGGTGGACCCCGCACACCCGTTCCCCTACATCTCGGGGCTGTCCCTGAACCTGGCCGTGGTGGTGCGCAACCCGGTCAGCGACAAGGAGCTGTTCGCCCGCGTCAAGGTTCCCGACCAGTTGCCCCGCCTCATCTCCATCGACGGCCCGCGTGCCGGATCCGTGCCCGGCCGGGTGGCCCGGTTCATCGCTTTGGAAGAGGTCATCGCAGTCCACCTGGACCAGTTGTTCGCCGGCATGGAGGTCCTGGAGCACCACACCTTCCGCGTCACCCGTAACGAGGACGTCGAGGTCGAAGAGGACGACGCCGAGAACCTGCTGCAGGCGCTCGAGAAGGAACTGCTGCGCCGCCGGTTCGGCCCGCCCGTGCGCCTCGAGGTCACCAACGACATCAACCCGAACATCCGGGCCCTGCTGATCCGCGAACTGGGTGTGGAGGAGTCCGAGGTCTACTCCGTTCCTGCCCCGCTGGACCTCCGCGGCTTGTCCGTCATTGCCGGGATCGACCGCGCGGACCTGCACTACCCCAAGCATGTGCCGCACACCTCGCGGTACCTGAATGAATCGGAAACGTCCAAGGCGGCGAACGTGTTTGCCGCCATGCGCCGGCGGGACATCCTCCTGCACCACCCGTACGATTCCTTCTCCACCTCCGTCCAGGCTTTCCTGGAACAGGCCGCGGCGGACCCGAAGGTGCAGGCCATCAAGCAGACCCTGTACCGCACCTCCGGCGACTCCCCCATCGTCGACGCCCTCATCGACGCCGCGGAGGCAGGCAAGCAGGTGCTGGCCCTGGTGGAGATCAAGGCCCGGTTCGACGAACAGGCCAACATTTCCTGGGCCCGGAAACTGGAACAGGCCGGCGTGCACGTTGTGTACGGCATCGTGGGCCTGAAGACCCACTGCAAGCTGTCCCTCGTGGTCCGCCAGGAAGTGGACGGCCTGCGGCGCTACTGCCACATCGGCACCGGCAACTACCACCCGCGCACGGCGCGCTACTACGAGGACCTCGGGCTGCTGACCGCCAACGAGCAGGTAGGCGAGGACCTTTCCAAGCTCTTCAACCAGCTCTCCGGCTATGCCCCGAAGTCCACCTTCAAGCGGCTCCTTGTGGCGCCCCGTTCCGTGCGTTCGGGACTTATCGACCGCATCGAGAAGGAAATCCGCAACGCCAAGGCCGGCATCGCCGCCAGGGTGCAGATCAAGGTCAACTCCATGGTGGACGAGGCGATCATCGACTCGCTCTACCGAGCGTCGCAGGCCGGCGTGAACGTTGACGTGATCGTCCGCGGCATCTGTTCCCTGCGCCCGGGCATCCCGGGACTCAGCGAAAACATCACCGTGCGCTCCGTGCTGGGACGGTTCCTGGAGCACTCGCGGGTCTTCGCTTTCGCCAACGGCGGCGACCCCGTGGTCTATATCGGTTCCGCCGACATGATGCACCGCAACCTGGACCGGCGCGTGGAAGCCCTCGTCCAGCTCACCAGCGGCGACGACACCGCCTATGTACTGGACATGCTCCGCCGCTACATGGACCCGGAAACCGCCAGCTGGCACCTGGACAGCCAAGGCGAATGGACCAGGCACCACCTCGGCGACGACGGCCGGCTCCTGGAAGACGTCCAGTCATGGCTGCTCGCATCGCGCTCCCGCCAGCGCCCGACGGTAAGGCGGTAGGACCCTGGCCTTGAAGAGTGACGAGACAAGTGCCGTCAGCAATGACACGGCAAACGATTCGCTCGTTGCCGACCAGACCGACCATCCCGGCGAACCCATTGCCGTGGTTGCGGCGGGCGCTTTGCCGTGGCGCGTCAACAAGGACAAGCTGGAAGTCCTGCTGATCCACCGTCCGAGCTATGACGACTGGTCGTGGCCCAAAGGCAAGATCGACGCCGGCGAGACCATCCCTGAGTGCGCCGTCCGCGAGATCGAAGAGGAGATCGGGCTCAAGGCCACCCTGGGCATTCCCCTTCCGCCCATTCATTACCATGTGTCTGCCGGCCTGAAGGTAGTGCACTACTGGGCCGTGGATGTGGACGGTGCCGTGCTTCGTCCGGACGGCAAGGAAGTGGACAGCGTGATGTGGTGTTCGCCGGAAAAGGCGGCCGCCCTGCTGAGCAACCCCGGTGATGTGGCGCCACTCGAGCGGCTGGTGGCAGCCTACGACCGCAAGGAACTGGATACCTGGCCGCTGCTGGTGGTCCGCCATGCCAAAGCCAAGCCGCGTTCTTCCTGGACCAAAGCGGAAGGCGACCGTCCGCTCGCTGCCACCGGATTGCGCCAGGCACAGGCCGTTCGCCGGCTGCTGCATGTGTGGAAGCCGATGCGCGTGCACTCGAGCCCGTGGCAGCGCTGCGTGGCCACGATTGCCCCGTACGCCAAGTCTGCCGAAGCCAAGGTGAAACTGCACGATGCCCTGACGGAGCACCGCCACGCCCGCAGCCCCAAGAAGACCGCTGCCGTCGTCGAATCACTCTTCGACAAACAGCGCGCCATTGCCCTGTGCACCCACCGGCCCGCACTGCCTACCGTCATCAAGCAGCTCGGGGAGCACATGAACGGCCGGCTGCGGGCGCTCCTGCCGTCCTCCGACCCCTACCTGGCTCCGGGTGAGATCATCGTGTGCCACGTGGCCCGCGGCAGCAACCACAAAATCGTCGCAGTGGAACAGTTCAGGCCCTTCGACGATTAGCGGGCCGTGCCGGCGCCCGCCCGCCCGGCACGCCAAGTAGCCCGCCCGCCCGGCACGCCAAGTAATGGGTCGGTTTGACCCCCAGGTCTTTGTATCAAATACTCAGTACATTGATGCAAAAATCTGGGGGGATTATGCCGGGCCAATTCGAAGTGCCGCCAACGCTGATGCTGGGACCGCTGGCCGCCGCCGTCGTTGTCTATCTCATCCTCAGGTGGGTGGTGTGGGAACCTAAGATGGGGGCATCCCCCGAAACTGTGTCCCAGCACGCGCTCTGGGTTGGGGTCATCGGCTGGATGGCCAGTTCACTGCAGGGCGCCATGAACAGCGGCATCATCCCGGCCGGCAGGACTAACAGCCCTGTCATCGGACCTTTCCTGGTGACACCCGAGACAGTCATCCCGGCACTGGCCTGGCCTGTCCTTGGCGTCATCGGGATCCATGCCCTCGGCCAGGTCAGCTATCCGCGGCCCAAACGCCGCCACCGCAAGGCAAGCCTGCATGTGCGGAAGATCCGTGATTTCCTTCCGCGGCCGCTGGCGTGGACAACCCTGGCCATCTTCACGGGCGCGGCGGTCTTCATCGCCTGGACGGGCACGCTTCCAGCGTACACACCGATGCCCTACGGGTCAGTCCGGGAGGATCCGGAAGGATTCCGGACCATCGGCGGCGACGGGCGGATCGCCGGCATCGAACTTGCCACCTGGCTGGGCGCGGCGCTGGTTGTCCTGGCTGCGGGCACGTGGGTGGTGCTGCTGCTGATCTCCCACCGCAGGCAACTCGAGCCGCTGACGGACCACGACAACTCAGTGCTCCGGACCATTGCCATGAACCGGCTCCTGCGCACGGTGACAACCGTGGCGTCGGGCCTGGCAGCCATCGCCGGCAACTTTGCGGCCCGGCCGGACCCCGCCGTCGGCAGCACGTCGTGGACAAATTTCGCGGGCCTTGTGGGCATGGCCGTTCTGCTGGCCATGCTGGTCTGGGCACCGCCGAAACTGGCCGGGCCGACAGGCTCCCAGGCGAAACTCACTACGCCGGCCGGAGGGTCGCACCCCGCAGCCCGGCTGGTTTCCTCGGTCGGCGCCGCCCTCGGTGTCGCCGCGGCCCTTCCCCTCCTCGTCGGAGTCTTCCTCGTGCCCGCGATCATGGCCGCGCCAGCGGGCTACGGGCCGCCCGCTTTCGTGGCCTTGATGGCCGCGCTGGTGCTTTTGGTCCTCGCCGCTGGCGAGCTCCTGCTGCAGCGCAACTACGCCAGCGCTGATCGGCCCCGCACCTGGCCCCGGCAGCCGGTGTCTGCAGCTTTGTATACCACCGCGATCCTGGCGTTGCTGGTCTTCGTGACAACGCTCGTTGTATCAGCGCTCGGAAACTCACTCATTGGCCGCGACGGGGCGTGGCTGCCTCCCGCCGTCTTCAGCGCAATCGGTGTGATCCTGGCGCTCCCGGCGTTCCTCGCCACGCGAGGCCGGCACGGAGTACGGGACGCTCCCCCGGGCCTCGACGCCGCCCTGCGGGCCATCACCGTATACCGGATAGTCCGGACACTTTCGTCCATGTTCATGGCGCAGGCAGCCATGGTTTTGCTCATGAACAGCCAAGCGTGGGCAGCTGTGTTCGGCGTGGCGTTTATGCCGACCATCCCCTGGTGGCCCGCCTCCCTCGCCGGTGCCATCATGGCCGGTGCGGCGATCGTGACGGCACTCGTGCCCGTACGTGCCCTCGCGGGATCCGGCTCCCGGTCCGCTCCCCTGCCCGATAGGGAAGCCATCACATGACGGCGGGCATTTCCGTGGACCTCGGATCGGCAGTGCCGCCCTATGAGCAAATCCGCACGCAGATCTCCTCGCTAATTGCCGTGGGCTCGCTGGCTGCCGGAACCCGGCTGCCCACCGTGCGCAGCCTTGCCGCGGACCTGGGCATCGCGGCGGGCACAGTGGCACGGGCCTACAAGGAACTCGAGCAGGCCGGCCTGATCGAAACGCGGCGGCGGAACGGCACCGTCGTCGTCGGTATGCCCGACGACGGTCTGCCGCCCGGTGGCGCCGTCAACGCCGACGTCGTGGCCGCCGTCGACCGTTACATCAGGGAAGGCCGCGCGGCGGGCCTTGATGACGGCACGCTCCAGGGCATTCTGCGCGTGCGGCTCGGCCATCAGTAGACTGGGACGGTGAGCATTCCAACGCCCTATGAAGACCTCCTGCGCGACGTCCTTGCCAACGGCACGCACAAATCAGACCGCACCGGCACCGGCACGCTCAGCGTGTTTGGACGGCAGATGCGCTTTGACCTGAGCCAAAGCTTCCCGCTGGTCACCACT
The DNA here is from genome assembly GCF_002929335.1 of Arthrobacter sp. Y81. GTDB lineage: Bacteria > Actinomycetota > Actinomycetes > Actinomycetales > Micrococcaceae > Arthrobacter. The sequence goes on along the minus strand of NZ_PJIL01000001.1, from coordinate 98,320 downwards.
AAGCGGGTGCATTTCAAGTCCGTGGCCGTCGAGCTGCTGTGGTTCCTGCGCGGCGAGACCAATGTGAAGTGGATGCAGGACCAGGGCGTCACCATCTGGAACGAATGGGCAGATGCCGACGGCGAACTCGGCCCCGTTTACGGTGTCCAGTGGCGCAGCTGGCCGACGCCCGACGGCGGCCACATCGACCAGATCGCCGAACTGGTGGGGAACCTGAAGTCCAACCCGGACTCGCGCCGGCACATCGTCTCCGCCTGGAATGTCGCCGAGCTCCAGGACATGGCCCTGCCCCCGTGCCACGCCTTCTTCCAGTTCTACGTTGCGGACGGCAAGCTGTCCTGCCAGCTTTACCAGCGCTCCGCGGACACGTTCCTGGGCGTCCCGTTCAACATCGCCTCCTATGCGCTGCTGACATGCATGCTGGCGCAGCAGGTGGGCCTGGAACCGGGTGAGTTCGTCTGGACCGGCGGGGATGTGCACATCTACGACAACCACATGGACCAGGTGCTCAAGCAGCTGAAACGGGAGCCGTACGAGTACCCGCAGCTGAAGATCCTGCGCAAGCCGGACACAATTTTCGACTACACGCTGGACGACTTCGAAGTCGTCGGCTACCAGCACCACCCTACGATTAAGGCGCCGATCGCAGTATGAGCACCGACAACGCCATGGATCCCCTGGCCTTCACTGAAAAAATTGCCGACGACGCCACCGGAGTGGGGCTTGTCTGGGCCCAGACCACGGCAGGCGTGATCGGCAAGGACGGCGACATGCCGTGGCACCTGCCCGAGGACATGAAGCATTTCACCCGGCTCACCAACGGGCACCCGGTGATCATGGGCCGCAAGACCTGGCTGTCCTTCCCGGACAAGTACCGTCCCCTACCGGGGCGCACCAACATTGTGGTGACACGGCAGGAAGGCTGGGGCGACACCGCCGAGGCGGAGGGCGCCCTCGCGGTGAAGTCGCTCGACGACGCCCTGCTGGAATCCCAGTTCGCGCCCGGCCACGAAACGGTGTGGGTGCTGGGCGGCGGAGAAATCTTTGCGCAGACCCTGGACATCGCCAACGTCGCGGTAGTGACGTTCATTGATTCCGAGACGGACGGCGACACCTATGCGCCCGATCTCGGCTTCGAGTGGAAGCTGGCCGCGAGCGAACCGGCCACCGGCTGGCTGACGTCCACCAGCGGAACGCGGTACCGGTTCACCATGTGGCGCCGGACAGAGGGCTAGGAGCATGCTGAAGAAGCCGGAAACACTCTTTGTCCTGGGCTACATGCTGCTCCCGCTGCTGGCACTTCTCTCCGCGATCGTGGGGCTGACCATGATCCTGGGCGGCAACAAGATCGCCGGCGCCATCGTGCTGGTGGTGGTCACCCAGGCGTTCGCGTTCGGGGCCGTCTACGCACTGCGCCTCCGCAAGGCGGCGGTGCTGGAGCAGCACGACGCCGAGTAGCGGCTAAGGCGGCGGGTTGCCTTTGCGATGGGGAGACCAGCCCATCGCGGGCACTGCTGTTTAGCTACTAGAGTCGTGCGAGCAGCTTGACGATTATCCGCTGCTCAGAACTTTTGGGGGGATGCCTTGTGGCAGGAAACTTGTGGGGCGCGGACGTTGCCCAGCTGCGGACTCTCGCGCAGCAGTTCGGCAAAACATCCGACAGCCTGCTTCAGCAGTCAACACAGCTGAGCAACCAGATCAACAACAACCCCGCGTGGAAGGGTCAGGACGCGGTCACGTTCCGCGCCGACTGGAACAGCAGCCACCGTGCCCTCATTCAGAGAACAGCATTGGCTCTCAAGCAGGAGTCGAAGAAGCTGCTGACCCAGGCCGAGCAGCAGGAGAAGGCCAGCAACACCGGGTCCGGCTCCGGCGGCGGACCGGGCAGCATCAGCGACCCCGGCGGGACACTGGCAGGGGTCCTGGGCGGCGTGCTGCTGGGTGGCATCGGCGCGCTCAAGGGCGGCCTGACCATCCAGAAGTTCATCAAGGCACCCCTCACCCTTGCTAAGCACGTAAGTCAGTACGGATGGGTGCTGAAAAACCAGCGGGCGGATTTCATCAAGTCGTTCCTCCAAGGGCGCCATCGGATCGGCGGCCCCGGCTTCGCTGGCCACAGGCTTCTCGGCAACTCTGCCCTGGACGACATGCTGAAGGGATCCGCCGCCGCAAACCGCGGCCTTGGACTTATCGACAAAGCCACAGACATTGCGTCGCTGAAGAACCTGCATCAGTTCGGCGTGCTGAAGAACCTTGCCCCGATACTGGAAGAAAAGCCGTGGATCGGTGCTGGAACCAAGCTTGAATGGCTCGGCAAGTCCGGCCTCGCCCGGGGACTCGGCTGGGCAGGCGTTGGGTTCAGTGCTTACGACTCGGTGAAGAGCTTTTCCGAGGGCGATGTAAAAGGTGGCTTGGCCAGCGCCGGCAAGGGCCTGTTGGGCGTCGGCTGCTTCCTGCCGCCTCCAGCCGGGACCGTCTGCCAGGTCGCCAGCGTCGGCATTGCCATATACGAGAACTGGGACACCATCAGCAGCGTCGGCAAGAACGTCGGCGAGGGTATCGTCAACGCTGTGCAGGATCCCGGAAAGTTCGTCAGTGATACGGCGGATACGCTAAAAGATGCGGGCAAGTCCGTGGGCAAGTTCCTCGGAATCGGTGGATAGGAGACCAGCATGACTGTTCAGGACCACACACAGCAGGAGCCACGGCTCGGCATCGACGTCATCGGCTTCGGTGTGGGCGAGTTTGCCTATTTGCTCAATGTATTCGAAGGGCCGGCCCGGGACCGATCGGTCAGCGTTTTCCGCGCCGAAGAAATGGTGGACGACGTTACGTTGTCCACCGCCGGTGCGTCGTCGTTGATGGCGCGGGACATGGCCACCGTTGATGAGGACGGCGACCTGGGCGTCACCGGAGTCGCAGCCGCAGTCGCCACTGCCCTCGGAAAAGCGACCCGGTGGACGGAAATCTCGCTTCTGACCGGCGATGCCATGGACAACGTGGCTCTCCTGGAAGCACCCGGGGTGTCCCTGATGCTCCAACCGCGGTTGCTGGGGACCTGGTTCGTTTTTGCCCAGGACCCGGACATCACGTCCGCGGAAGCGACGCTTCGGGTGGTGCGGCAGCATGTCGAGCAGAACGACGGCGGTTCCGCGTATCTCGTGTTCAAGACCCTGGGTTCCGAGCAGCACCTGCTCATCAGGCGTGAAAACGGCACGTGGACTACCGGCATCCCGGACTTCGACAAGGATGAGGTCGCCGAAACCGCGCTCCTGGACGACGCCGGGCTGCTCGCTGCGATCGAGGATGCCCGTGGCGCGGCGTAGCCAGGGAGTTCCGCAGGATCCCGGCTACGTGCCGTCCCGCAATTCAGACGACCGGCTGATCTACCGCAGGGCGGAGAACGGCGAGATGGTCGGCTACACGCCGGCCGAATACGGAGTCCGCAAAGACGATGGCGGCGGCGTGGTCAAGCCCGTTAACAGCTCCGGCGGCCTGCTCTTCCTCTCGGTCCTCGCCTCACTGTTCGCCGGTGGAGTGGTCTACGGCATTGTCCGGATCGCACTAGATGGCACGTGGAACATTTTGGGTGAGGTCTGGTGGGTCATCCCTGTCGGAGTTTTTGTGCCAGTCGCGGCTTGGTCCAGCTATTTCAAGGAGCGTCGGGCCGAGAAACTGCGCAAAGCCAGCAACCTCGCCCGCCCGGTTGAGTAGGTTGCCCCTTCTGACGATTCCGGTTGAGCCAGGGCGTGACGTAACCGACTGCGCCGTGCCGGTTCCGAAGTCTAAACTGGACGAATGACTACAGCAGCTACCCCCTCCGTCGGCCTGGTCGGATGGCGCGGCATGGTCGGCTCCGTCCTGATGCAGCGCATGCAGGACGAAGGCGACTTCGCCAACATCAACCCGGTGTTCTTCTCCACGTCAAACGCCGGAGGTGCCGCCCCGACTCTTGCCGGTGCTGCCGCTGGCGCGGCTGGCAAGCTCGAGGACGCGTTCGACGTCGACACGCTGGCTAAGCTGCCGATTATCGTCACCGCCCAGGGCGGCGACTACACCAAGCGGGTCCACGGCGAGCTGCGCAGCCGCGGCTGGGACGGCCTCTGGATCGACGCCGCCTCCACCCTGCGCATGAACGATGACTCGATCATCGTGCTGGACCCCATCAACCGCGACGTCATCGACAAGGGCCTGGTCAACGGCACCAAGGACTTCATCGGCGGCAACTGCACCGTGTCCTGCATGCTGATGGGCCTCGGCGGCCTGTTCAAGAACGGCCTCGTCGAGTGGGGCACATCCATGACCTACCAGGCTGCCTCCGGCGGCGGCGCCCGCCACATGCGCGAGCTGCTCAGCCAGTTCGGCACGCTCAACGCCGAGGTCAGCTCCGAACTGGACGACCCGGCGTCGGCCATCCTGGAAATCGACCGCAAGGTCCTGGCGCACCAGCGCACCGACATCGACGCGACGCAGTTCGGAGTCCCGCTGGCCGGCTCGCTGATCCCCTGGATCGACGCGGACCTGGGCAACGGCCAGTCCAAGGAAGAGTGGAAGGCGGGCGTCGAGACCAACAAGATCCTCGGCACGTCCGGCGAGAACCACATCGTGATGGACGGCCTGTGCATCCGGATCGGCGCCATGCGTTCACACTCCCAGGCGCTCACGCTCAAGCTCCGCGAAGACCTCTCCGTAGCGGAGATCGAAAGCATCCTGGCCGCGGACAACGAGTGGGCCAAGGTGGTGCCGAACACCAAGGAGGACTCCATGGCGAGCCTCACCCCGGTGGCTGCATCCGGCACGCTGGACATCCCCGTGGGCCGTATCCGCAAGCTCGAAATGGGCCCGGAGTACATCAGCGCCTTCACCGTGGGCGACCAGCTCCTGTGGGGCGCAGCCGAGCCGCTGCGCCGCATGCTCAACATCGCCACCGGCACCCTCTAGGCGCTCCCCCCCGGTTCCCGCCCCAGGTGCTACGGTGCCTGGCCGAGAAACTTCAGGTACCTCGCGGCCTGCAGCTCAAAAGACTTTTGGGCTGCAGGCCGCAGTCCGTTAACCGTGTCGAACGGTTCAGGCACGACGGCGGCCGTCCGCCCGGTGCCTTTCCGCGCCCAGGTGCCGATCACTTCGCCGCCGGACACAATGGTCTTCTTGAACATCCCGTTGCCGCCGGGAACCACTTTTTGGGCGTGCTCGGGTGGAAGCACCAGTGACCGGTCCGTGTAGCCCAGCAGGAATTCATCGAACCCGGGCAGCGCCAGCAGGGCGCGCTGGCCGGGAACACCGTCGTCGAGCAGCGCCGCGGTGGCCGGCGACATCCAGTAGCTGGTCCCTTCGAACTCCAGCTCAACGAGCTGGTCCTTCACCAGGGCCAGGCCGCTGCGGACCTCCGTCACCGGGGTGTTCGACCACCAGGCGAAGTCACGTTCCGTGGCCGGGCCGTGACTGAACATGTACCGCAGCAGCAGTTCAGCGATGCCCTCGGCGCGGCCCAGTTCCCGGGATTTCGGGATCCACTCGTCGAACGCCTTGATGAGCTGCTGGTTCCCGACGAGGGGTCCCTGCACCAACCAGGTCCGCTGGCACAGGATCCCCAGCAGGTGGATGCCGCGCTGGCCAACCGTAGACTGGCCCGCTGCTTCGAAGGCCTCAAAGAGCTGTTGGCGCGTGGCCGATCCGCCGCCCGAGACCAGTTCCAACGCCGCCTCACGGGCAACGTCCACGTCGCGGGCATCAATCTCGAGCTCCCGGTGGCGGGTGCCCATGCCCCGGAGCAGGCGGTCGGCCGTGATGTCCAGGATCCAGCGCAGGTCCTCCGGAGCAAGCAGGTGAAGCGTCCCGCGCATAGGCCATGAGCGGACAACCAGCCCTTCATCCAGCGCCGACCGGACCGTGTCGACGCCGGAGTTACGCACCCTGAGGCCGACCGCCCACAGCGCGGCCTGCATGTCCTGCGCCTGCATGGCCGTCATCCAGCGCACGGCCTCCGGCACGGAGTCGAAGTCCGGTGCCAGCAGCCCCTGCGCGGCGAGCCGCAGCCTTCCGATGACATGCCGGGTGACCCGGATCCGCGTGCCTGCTCCCATGCCCCCATCGTAGGTCCAGCCGCGGACAATTCACGTCCGCATTTCCGGAATCTCCCGGCCGGCGGCGGGGCACGGGCAGTACCCCGCCTCCTCCCAGCCCGTTTACAGCAGAGGTCCCTACGCTGGATGCATGACTATCGGAGACCTCTGGCCGCACCTGCGGCCCCTGTGCCGGGCACTCGCCCTGTTGGGCTGGGTCACGAGCGCCGCCGGCATGGCTGCCGGGCTGTCCATCGCGATTGCCGGCGGAACCAGCCTCTCCCCCACCGTCCAGGCCTTGCAGCTGGTGTCCACAATCAGCATGGGAGTGGCTGTCATCAGTTTCATCGCAGCCTCCCTGCTGCAGCCCCAGCACCGCGGCCGGCGCGCTGGTGACCAGGACCGCGGCGCCGTAGCCCATGAGCAGGCCGGCGAGATGCCGCCAACCATCAGGAGTTTCCTGCTGGCCGCCCTTGCTTTGCTGGCGGGCGCAGTGGTGTTCGCCGGTGCAGGGCTGGTCCTCCGCAACGGCCCCAGCGCGCAGTCCGTGGCATTCTGCCAGGTCTTCCTGCTGGGCGCAGCGGCGTCCGGGTTCACGTTCATGCTGTTCAGCAAGGTAGCCCCGCGCCATAGCGGGAACTGAGTGGCTGTTCCTTAGAGCTCAACGCCGATCAGCAAGGGTTCGGGGTGCAGCTCGATGCCAAAGCGCTCGACGACGCCGCGGCGCACCTCGCGCGCGACGGCGACCATGTCCGCCGCGCTGGCGGAACCCCGGTTGGTGATGGCCAGGGTGTGCTTGGTGGACAGCGATGCGCGGCCGCCGGAGACGCTGCCGGCCTCCAGCGCGAAGCCCTTCCCGAAGCCTGCATGGTCAATCAGCCAGGCTGCGGACAGCTTCACCAGTCCGTCTGCTCCGGCCGGATAGCGGGGAGCGCCTTCGGGGAGTGCCTCCGCCGCGCCTGCCGGGACGATGGGATTGGTGAAGAAGGAACCGGTTGAATAGGTGTCGCGGTCGGCCGGGTCCAGGACCATGCCCTTGGAGGCCCTGAGCCGCAGGACCTCCCGGCGCACATCGTTGGAGTATGCCCTCTTGCCGGGCTCAACGCCCAGGGTTTTCGCGAGCTCGGCATACCGGATCGGAGCACTCATCCTGCCCAGCGGCAGCTGGAACTCGACCGTCAGGACCACGTAGCGCGGGGACCCCTGGACGGTGGTTTGCTTGAGGATCGAGTCCCGGTATCCGAACTTCAGCTCGGAACTCGTGAACGTGCGGGCTGCGTTCTGTTCCCGGTCCCAGGTCCGGACAGCGGCAATGGTCTGGGAGACGTCGGCGCCGTAGGCACCCACGTTCTGAACGGGCGTGGCACCGGTGGACCCGGGAATGCCGGACAGGGCTTCGATTCCCGACCATGCATGGCGCACCGCGTGCTCCACCAGGGCATCCCAGTTGTGCCCCGCCTGGACCACCACAGCCACCCCGCCACAGGAATCCTCAGCGTTGACGGTGAACCCCTCGGAGGCAATCTTGAGCACGGTGCCGGGGTACCCGTCGTCGGAAATCAACAGGTTCGAACCGCCTGCGATGATCAGCAACTGTTCGCCGGCGGCGTCCGCAGAGCGGACGGCGTCGATGATCTCCGGCTCCGTGCGCGCTTCGATGTAGTTGCCGGCGGGACCGCCGACGGCGGCAGTGGTCAGGTCGGAAAGCAAAGTCTGGGTCACCTGTCCAGCCTAGCGGTCATTGGGACGGCACCGGGATTCAGGGGAGCTTTCGGGCCACCGGGGACAGCAGGAAACTGACCACCAGCATCACCATCACGGCGAGCAGCGAGTGGAGGATGCCCACGTGTTCGGCCAGCAGCCCCAGCAGCGGCGGCCCGCAGAGAAACGCGCCGTACCCGATGGTGGACACGACTGAGACGCGGGCCGCGGCCTTGACCGGATCATCGGCCGCCGCGGACATGCCGACCGGGAAGCCCAGCGACGCCCCGAGGCCCCAGACCGCCAACGCCACGAACGCCATCCACGGCACGGGGGCGAACACGAACAAACCCAGGCCGGCGACGGCCAGGGCGGCGCACCAGCGCATCACGGGCACCCTGCCAAACCGGTCCAGGACCAGTGTGCCGGTAAAGCGGCCGATGGTCATGAAGGTAACGAACAGCCCGTAGCCCGCCGCGCCGGACGCGTCGCTCTGGCCATGGCCGTCGGCAAGGGCCAGGGCCACCCAGTCGCCGGCCGCCCCCTCGGCGAGGGCGAGGCCCAGGACCAGCACGCCCAGCAGCAGCGTGCGCTTGTCACGCCAGGCCTGGGCAATCTGGCGTTTATTGTCCAGCGGCTGCTCCGGGACCGCGTCCGTCTGGCGGACGATCGGGATGGGCCCGGTGGAGGGATCCTCGAACGTGTCCGTCCCGGACGCCTTGAACGGGCGCTCCCCCTGGACCGGCGTGATGTCCGCCCGGAACCAGGATGCTGCCGTTGCCACTGAGACGGCCACGACGAGCCCGCCGCCAGCAAGATGCCAGAACACGGGAACGCCGGCCCCGGCCGCCCAAGCACCCAGCCCGGCGCCGGCCACCGTTCCGAGGCTGAAGGAGCCGTGCAGCCGTGGCATGATGTGCCGCCGGACGGCGCGTTCCACCGCTGCGCCTTCGACATTTGACGCGGTGTTCCAGCTGGCGGTGCCCAGCCCGATGATCACCAGTCCCGCGGCAACCGCCACCGGGCTGGCGAGCACGGACGTGCCGAAGCCTGCCAGCACCAGCCCGAAGCCCACCATGATGCTGCCGATCCGGATGGTCCGCTTGGAGCCCAACCGGAGGACGATCAGCCCCGAGGCGGAGACTGAAACAAACGAACCGGCCGTCATGCAGAGCAGGAGCAGGCCGATGGTGCCGGGAGTCAGGTCCAGGCCATCGCGGATGGCCGGCAGACGGGAGACCCAGGTGGAAAACGCGAGTCCGCTGGCCCCGTAGGCAACCACCACGGCGTTGCGCCAGTGGGTGATTTCGGCAGCCGGAACGAAGGCTTCCCTGGTCAAGGCAGCCTTTCTGTTACGCAAGCCTGACGACTGCCTGTGCCTTCATCAGGACCTTCTGGCCGGCGAAGACCACGGTGAGGTCCACGCGCACGGTGCCGGCGTCGGCGTCGAGCGCGCCAATGGCGCCGCTGACCTCAATGACGGCCCCCGGCTCCTCTGTGCCGGTGGTGTCCGTGACGAGTACCGGTTTGGTAAAGCGTGTCTGGAAATCGACGACGGCGGCCGGGTCGCCGGCCCAGTCGGTGACGAGCTGGACTGCCGCGCCCATGGTGAACATGCCGTGGGCAATGACGCCGGGCAGGCCCACACCGGTGGCGAAGGCTTCATTCCAGTGGATCGGGTTGAAGTCGCCGGACGCACCGGCGTACTTCACCAGGTCCTGGCGGCTGACGGTGATGCTGCGGCTGCCGAGGTCCTGGCCGACCGCGAGTTCAGAGAAAACGGGGGTGATGGATGCAGTGCTCATGGGTTACTGTCCCTCTCCGCGGACCAGGATGGACGAGGTGGCGGTGGCGACGCTCTCCCGGGAGCCGTCTGCTGAAGCTTCACCGCTGAGGGCGAAGATTTCCGAGCGGGTGGTGATCATGGCGCCGCCGCCCATGGCACGGACACCGTCCACGTGCAGCTCGGCCACCAGCCGGTCCCCGGCGAAAATGGGGCGGTGGTGCACAAAGCGCTGGTCCGCGTGGACCACGCGGGAGAAGTCAATGCCGGACTCCGGATCCTCGATCAACTGGGCGTCTGCGCGCTGGGCAATGATGATGGCGAAGGTGGGCGGCGCCACGAGGTCGCTGTGGCCAAGGGCCTTGGCCGCGCCCAGGTCAAAGTGCGCGGGGTGGGTTGCCTTGACGGCCCTGGCGAACTCGCGGATTTTCTCGCGGCCGACGTCGTACACCTCTGCGGCAGGGTAGCTACGGCCCTGCAGATCCGGATTGATAGTCATGGCCTCAAGCCTATCGTTCCGCCGCCGCTGGACACCGAAGAGGTGGGCGGGCTCACGGCCTGTTACGCGCAGAGGGTCCGGCGCCATTCCTCCACTGGCCGTATGGTCATCAGGTTGTTCCAGGGGGTCCAGCCGGAACAGGTGCACAGAAACGCCGGCTACCTCTTGTAGGTCTTGCGGATCTGCTGGCCGCGCACCACGATCCCCACCACATGCAGGACCAGGCCCAGCCCGATCACCGGCAGCGAGGCCACAGCGAGGCCCTGGTTGTTGGAGGTGTTGCCCACCAGGTTGAGGATGATGCCTGCGGCGATCAGGCCCATGGCGCTGAAAACGAGCACCTTGTAGGCGGTGGATGCGGTGGCCCAGAATTCGTTCAGCACCGTGCCATTCTACGGGCCGCCGTTCAGAACAAGGACTCCTGCACGGCCGGAACCTCTGATCCGTAGTGGTCCCCGAGCTCCACCGTGCGTGCCTTCAGCTGGCTGAGGTTCACCACGAACTCCAGCTCGGCGCCATCCAGGGCGGCAACAGCGATGCTGCCGCTCACCGCGTCAATCCGGAATCCGTGCGTGCCGGTGCTGAGGTCATGCGGGTAGGAATGCCTGGCGGCCGGCGTGCACGCACGATCCGCGAGGCCGGGCCGCACCCAGCTCTCGTCCACCACGTCAAAGCCTTCGATGCCGGAGCGCGTCAGCAGTGAGCGGGCCTCCGCTGCCAGCTGCCCGTTCAGGGCGTCCAGTTCGACGGCGGGGGCCGGCGCCACCAGGGCCGCAGCCTTGGCCGCCGACCGGACCTGCTGCGGGAGCCCCGCGTCACGGGTGAGCATGTCTTCGAGAATCCGGACAACCTTGCCGTCGTCCGCGCGGGCCACATACCGGGCCACCACGGCGCCCTGCTCGGCCAGCCGGTTCCATTTCCGCAGGTTCGAGGCCGTGCCCACCTTGCTGGCCCCGTTGGCGAACGTGGCCACGTACAACCAGTGCTGCTGCATCAGGTACGCGCGCAGGCCCGGAGGGACCCCGCCGCCGCGGTGGAAGTCGTGGATGAGCCGGGAATCGTCCACCACGAAGCAGCGCTCGCACTGGCTGCCCCTGGCTGCCGGCGCCTTGGCCGGGCAGAGCACATGGTCCCGGTCGGCCGGACCGTGCACCCTGTGATGCCCCAGGCAGAACTTACCCTCAGCGGCCACCCGGAGGCCCAGCCGGCTGCCGGCGTCGAGCGTCAGCTCCCTGAAGCCGCCGGCCGGGTCCTGGAGCCGCATGACCGGAGTCCCGCCGTCGTTCCTCCCGGACGGACGGTTCTCCGCGGAACCGGGCGGCGCCCCATCCCAAAAGACCCCGTGGACCAGATAGCGGGTATCGGTCACGGGGTCTCCTTGGATTGCTGGGGACGCTAGAGCGCCGGCTGCACGCCAAATGCTACGGCGAGCTTCATGATCTTTTCGGCGCGGCCCAGGCGGGGCAGGTCGGAGCCGTCGCGGATCACGCGGCCGTTGGCTTCGAAGTCGGCCATGAAGTCCGTGGCCCACGCGACGTCGGACGGCGTGGGGCTGATGACCTCGTTGATGACGTTGGTCTGGTCGATGGCCAGGCACAGCTTGCCGGTCATGCCCATCATCACGGTGATGCCGGTCTGCTCACGCAGGATCGGGTGGTTTGTGCCCACGGTGGGGCCGTCGATGGGGCCCGGGAGGTTGCCCACGCGGCTGGCGACAACCAGCTTGGCGCGCGGGTAGGCCATGGCCTCGGCGGTGGCGGCCATGCCGGTGTCGCGGCGGAAGTCACCGGAGCCGAAGGCCAGGCGGAACGCGCCCTGGGCCTTGGCGATGTTGTTGGCTTCCTCGATGCCGACGGCGGATTCGACCAGCGCAATCACAGGGGTCTTGCCGTCCATGCGGTGGTAGCTCTCCGTGACCTGGTCCGCGGACTCGGTCTTGGCCAGCATGACGCCGAGCAGTCCGGGCGTGCCGCGCAGGCCGGCGAGGTCTGCGGCCCAGAAAGGGCTGGTGGCGTCGTTGATCCGGACCCAGGCCTGGCCGCCGGCAGTCAGCCAGTTGACCACGTGTTCGCGGGCAGCGTCCTTCTGCGAGGGGTCCACGGCATCTTCGATGTCCAGGATGATCGAGTCCGCGCGCGACACGGCCGAGACGTCAAAAAGCTCAGGCTTCATTGCGTTGACCAAAAGCCACGAACGGGCAATTTCGGCGGGGATGTTTCGTTCGGGCCGTACAGTCTCGACGGCGGTGGAGATAGAGGTCATGTATCTACCGTATCCGCCCGGTACGCACAAACGCTAAGTAACAGCCGCCTGCCCTGGAACAATACCGCGAACAATACGACCAAAATCCGCGGTTGCCTGCGCGTCAAACTCCTTCACAGGCCGTTACCGGGCGAAACGGGGCGTCTTGTGACCCGCCGTTTCCTCCTGTTTCCGCTCATTTCCGCGGGTTTCCCGGCGTGACAGCAACGCTTTTATTGGCCGGAAAGGTGCGATTACATCGTTCAAGCGGCAGGCAAACAACCCCGCTGCATCACTCCACAGCCTCTCCCCAATGCTTCACAAAGGAACCCCGGATGAAACGACACCTGACCATCATGAGTGCCGCGGCCGCCGTCGTCATCGCGATGACGGTGTGGGGCTGCGGCGGGACTGCCAACGGCACAAGCTCAGCCGGCGGTAGTTCCTCCGGAGGCGCCGCCGGCGCCACCGAGGTGAAGGAGCTGCGCTACCAGGGCTGGGCCAACTCCGTCACTCTTCCCGAGCTGGCCCAGGACCTCGGCTACCTCGGCGACGTCAAGCTCTACTGGGTGGGCAATACCATCAGCGGCCCGCAGGACATCCAGTCGGCAGCCACCGGGCAGACCGACTTCGGCGGCGCCTTCGCCGGAGCGGTGGTGAAACTCGTTGAAGCCGGCGCCCCGGTGAAAGCCGTCATCAACTACTACGGCGAGGACGAGAAGACGTTCAACGGCTTCTACGTCAAGGAAGACAGCCCCATCCGCACCGCCCGGGACTTCATCGGCAAGAAGATCGCCGTGAACACGCTGGGTGCGCACTCCGACGCCGTCATCAACACCTACCTGCAGAAGAACGGCCTGAGTGCCGAGGAAATCAAACAGGTCCAGCTGGTGGTGGTGCCGCCCAACGACACCGAGGAAGCCATCCGCCGCGGCCAGGTGGACGCCGGTTCACTGGGCGGCGTCCTGCAGGACAAGGCAATCGCCAACGGCGGACTGCGCTCGGTGTTCAGCGACGCCGAACTGTTCGGCACCTTCGCCGGCGGCCCCTACGTGCTGCGCACGGACTTCATCGCCAAGAACCCCAACACCACGCGGACGTTCACCACCGGGGTGGCCAAGGCCATCGAGTGGGAGCGGACCACACCGCGCGAGGAAGTGATTGCCCGGTTCACCAAGATCCTGCAGGAACGCGGGCGGAACGAGAACCCGGCTGCCCTGCAGTACTGGAAGAGCGTGGGTGTTCCGGCCAAGGGCGAGATCAAGGATGAGGACTTCACCCGCTGGGGCAAGTGGCTCAAGGACACCGGGATTGTCCAGGGCGAACTGGATCCGTAGAAGCTCTACACCAACGAGTTCAACGAGCTGGTGACTGGATGAGCGCCGCCGCCCCGGGAAAGATCATCCTCCCCCGCCGCACCGTCATGGCATCCGCCCTCGGAGCAGCATCGTTCATCGTCCTCACGGCCACGGGCTGCGGCGGGATTGCCGCCGGCGCGAGTACAGCCGGCAAGCCCGCCGGTGAAGAGGCGAAGACAGTGCGGTACCAAGGCTCACCCAACAACGTGTCCCTGCCCGAACTCGCCCAGGACCTGGGCTTCCTCGAGGACATCAAGCAGGTGCAGCTGGTGGTGGTGCCGCCGAACGAAACCGAGCAGGCACTGCGCAAGAAACAGGTGGACGCCGGCACCCTCGGCGTACTGGAAGAGCGTGGGGGTTGCCTCGCCGGGCGGCCGCATCCAGGACAAGGACTTCACCCTGTGGAGCGACTACCTCACCTCGGCCGGGATCATCGACGGCGCCCTGGACCTGCCCAAGCTCTACACGAACGAGTTCAACGGCCTGGCAACCGGCACCGGTGCGGCTTCCGGCACAGCCGGCCCCGGCGCCGCCACCAGCAACACGAAAGGACAACCATGACGCCGAAAATCAGCCTCCGGAACGTCACCAAGGAATTCGCGGTGCGCCAAGGCAAAGGCACCCGGAACCAGGCCGGCCCGTCCGTGCTGACGGCCCTGGATGACCTCAGCCTGGACGTCGCTGCCGGAGAGTTCCTCACCCTCGTGGGCCCCAGCGGCTCCGGCAAGACCACGCTGCTGGACCTGCTGGCCGGCCTCTCCCGGCCCAGCTCGGGAAGCGTCCTGGTGGACGGCAAGGAAGTGACCGGTCCGGGCCAGGACCGCGCCGTCGTCTTCCAGCAGTACGCGCTCTTCCCCTGGCGGACAGCGTCGGCCAACGTCTCCATCGGGCTGGAGAACTCCGGCCTTTCGCGGAAGGAACGGGCCGCCAAGGCCAGCGAATTCCTCGACCTGGTGGGGCTGGCAGGGTTCGAGGACAGCTATCCGCACGAACTGTCCGGCGGTATGAAGCAGCGCGTGGCCATCGCCAGAAGCCTCGCCTATGAGCCGGACATCCTGCTGATGGACGAACCGTTTGCCGCCCTGGACGCGCAGACCCGCGAGCAGCTCCAGGACGAGCTGCTGCGGATCTGGAAGGCAACGGGCAAAACCATCGTCTTCATTACCCACGGAATCGACGAGGCCGTGTACCTGGGCCAGCGCGTGGCCGTGCTCAGCGCCCGCCCCGGCCGGCTCAAGGAAATCGTGGACATCAACATCCCGGACCGCGACGGCGAGGACGATATCCGCTCCCATCCGGCGTTCGTGGAACACCGGCACGAGGTCTGGTCCCTCCTGCACGACGAGGTCCGGCTCGCCCAGGGCTCCGGACACCGCAAGATCCTCCCTGACGGCACGGCCCCCGACGAACAACCCAAGGAAAGGAGCGCTGCCTGATGAGCGCTGTGTTGACCCGACCGCCTGAGGCGGCTGCCGCCGTCGAACCTTCCCTGCGGACCGGTTCCGGTCCGGAAAGCGGACAGCGCACGACGCCGGCGGGCAGGTTCGCTGCCCTGGCCGGGCTCGCCGGACGGGCCGGCTGGAAATCCCTCGCCGTGCTGCTGTTCCTGGCGCTGTGGGAACTCGGCCCGACGTACCTGGCCAGCCCCTCCACGCGGGTGTTCCTGCCGCCGCTGCACGAGGTCATCGCGGCAGGCGTGAAGCTGCTGGAGACCGGCCAGCTGCAGAACCACCTGCAGGCTAGCCTCACGCGTTCGGTCTCCGGGTTCAGCATCGCAGTGGTGTCCGCCGTGGTGCTGGGGCTGCTGATCGCCTGGTACGGCTGGTTGAGCTCATTCCTGAACCCGCTGCTGGAGCTGTTCCGCAATACGGCCACGCTGGCCCTGCTGCCGGTGTTCACGCTGCTGCTGGGCATCGGCGAGGAATCGAAGATCACCATCGTGGCCTACGCGGCGTTCTTCCCGGTGCTCCTGAACACCATCGCCGGCGTCCGGACCGTGGATCCGCTGCTGATCCGGGCCGCGAGGTCGCTGGGGCTGAACAGCTTCCGGCTGTTCCAGAAGGTCATCCTGCCCTCGGCTGTCCCGACGATTTTCACGGGCATCCGGATGGCCGGCACATCCTCCATCCTGGTGCTCATCGCCGCCGAAATGGTGGGTGCCAAGGCCGGGCTGGGCTACCTGATCGTCAATTCGCAGATGAGCTTCCTCATCCCGGACATGTACGCCGGCATCCTCACCGTCTCCGTCCTGGGGCTGGCGGTGAACGTCCTCCTCGTCGCCCTGGAACGGCACTTCTCCCGCTGGCGCACCGCCGTCGGCGCCGGCAACTGACGGCTTCACCAGCACCAACAGCCTGTCCGCACCATCAACCAGTAAGGAAAAGCAATGACCACCATCACCGAAACCAAGCTCGAATTCGCCAAACTGGGCTCCCGCATCGGGGCTGAAATCCGCGGCCTGGACCTCAGCGGGGACCTCTCTGCGGATACCGTGTCCCGGATCCGCGCGGCCCTGAACGAGCACAAGGCCCTGGTGTTCCGCGAGGCCAACATCCGTACGGACGAGGAGCAGGTGAAGTTCGCCAGCCACTTCGGGCCGCTCACCAAGGCGCACCCCACCGTGGCCTCCGTTGAGGGCGAAGAAAACGTCCTGCCGGTGGACAGCGAGAACGGCTCCGCCAACAACTGGCACACGGACGTCACTTTCGTGGTGAACCCGCCGCAGGCATCCACGCTCCGCAGCATCGACCTGCCGGCCTACGGCGGGGAAACCCTGATCGCGTCCTCGGCCGGGGCGTACGCCGACCTTCCGGAGGAACTGCGGAACTTCGCGGACACCCTGTGGGCCATCCACACCAACGACTACGACTACTCGGTGCCCAAGAACCTGGAGCACCAGAACGCGGAGGAACGCCGCAAGGAGTTCATCCGGCTGAAGTTCGAGACAGCCCACCCGGTGGTCCGGGTGCACCCGCTGACCGGCGAGCGCGGATTGTTCATTGGGGGCTTCGCGCAGCGGCTGCGGATCGTGGGGCTGTCCAACACTGAGTCGAAGGACATCATCCGGCTGCTGCAGGCCTACGTCACGCGCCCCGAGAACGTGGTGCGGGTGAACTGGGAGCCAAACCAGCTGGTCCTGTTCGACAACCGCATCACCCAGCACTACGCCCCGGACAACTATGACGGCCAGCCGCGCAAGCTCAACCGGGTGACCATTGCCGGCGACATTCCAGTGGGTGTGGACGGCAAGCAGAGCCAGGGCCTGAACGGCGACTCGTCCACGTACTCGGTGGTTACGCCGCTTTAGGTGCCGTGTGCCGGCACCATCAGGCGCCCGCCCGCCCAACTAGGTCGCAGTTAATGTCGTTTTGAGCGCTCATAACGACATCTACTGCGACCTAGTTGGGTTAAGCGGGGCACATGGGCGGGGCGGCCGGGGCTTAGGGGATGTCGCTCCCCCGGGCGGTGACCCACAGCCGGTACCACTCGGCGCGGGTCATGGCCGCGGCAACACGGGCAGCGCCGGCGCAGGCACGGATCCGGTCCGGATTGGCCGAGCCGATCACCGGGGCGATCCCGGCCGGGTGCCGCATGAGCCAGCCGAGGAGGATAGCTTCCCTGGTGGTTCCCAGGGCCTTCGCCATGTCGGCGACGAGCGCCGCTGTGGAGGCCTCTGCCGGCGTCGGGCTTTCCGGCGGGGCCCCGGTGTAGTGGCCCCGTGCCAGCGCTCCGTAGGCCTGCAGTGTGATCCCCTGCCGGCCGCAGAACTCGACGGTGCCGTGCGGGAAGCTGTGGTCCAGCCCCTCGGCATGGTTGACCAGCACGGTGCTTTCCAGCCAGGCGCGTTTCAGCAGGCTCATTTCCAGCTGGTTGGCAACCACCGGTGTTTCCAGGTGGTCCTGCAGCACCTCGATCTGCGGGGCGGACATGTTGGACACACCCACCTGGCGCACTTTGCCTTCCTGCATCAGCTGCCCGACGGCGGACGCCACCTCGGAGGGGTCCGCCAGCGGGTCGGGGCGGTGCAGCATGAGGACATCCACGTACTCGGTCTTCAGCCGTTTCAGGCTGCCGTTGACCCGTTCGAGGATGCCGTCGCGGCTCAGGTCGTAATGCGTCTCGAGCCCCTGCTCGTTGAGCCGGATGCCGCACTTGGTCTGGAGCCGGATCCGTTCCCGCAGGCCCGGCGTAATCGCGAGGACCTCACCGAAGACGGCCTCCGACTTGCCGCCGCGGTAAATGTCGGCGTGGTCGAACAGCGTGATGCCGGAATCCAGCGCGGCGTTGATGGCGGCGTCGGCCTGGCCCACATGCTCGGATGCGTACGGCTCGGCGGACCAGCTGCCGCCGAGCCCCATGCAGCCATAGATCAGTTCCTGTTTACGGCTCAGTTCCTGGCTTGCAGCATTTTTACTCATGTCGTCACTCTTTCACTTGATCCGGCGAAGGCCCAGCGGCAAAAAAGCCCCGGTGGCGGTGCCCTGCCCGGGCACCGCCACCGGGACGGGTTTCATTGTGAAGCTAACGGATGCTGCTTGGCACCGGCCTTAGCGCAGCCAGGCCGTGGTGTTGCCGGGCAGCTTGCCGGCTGCCAGCGGGCCGCTGCTGAGCAGTACCTCGCCTGCCGGGAGCTCTACCGGCTCCGCACCGAAGTTGGTCACGGACTGCCAGCCGCCGTGCCGGCTGAACTGCAGCACCTGGGAGTTGCCCGTTTCCACCCATTCCAGCTCTTCCGCGGTCTGCAGCTCACGGCGCAGCTTCAGCGCCTTGCGGTAGAGCTCCAGGGTGGAGCCCTCCACGCCATCCTGGGCGTCTACGGCATAGCGGCTGAACCATTCAGGCTGGGGCAGGTGGGCGTCCCCGGCGCCGAAACCGAATGAGGCGCCCTCGGTGGCCCACGGCAGCGGCACGCGGCAGCCGTCGCGGCCGATCTCCACGCCCTTGTTGCGGAAGAAGGCCGGGTCCTGGCGCTCGGCGTCGGGGATCTCGCCGACTTCCTGCAGGCCGAGTTCCTCGCCCTGGTACAGGTAGGCCGAGCCCGGGAGGGCCAGCATCAGCAGGCTGGCCGCACGGGCTCGGCGCAGGCCCAGCTCCGTGTCCAGTTCCTCGGCGGGGGCGCCTGCCAGCAGCCAGCCCTTGCCGTCCTGGCCCTTGGCGTGGACGCCGCCGCCCATCGGCAGGCCGTACCGGGTGGCGTGCCGGACGACGTCGTGGTTGGAGAAGACCCAGGTCGAGGACGCCCCGGTTGCCTTCGCTTCGGCGAGGTTCCGGGTGATGATTTCCTGGAACTCCTCGGCATCAAAATCCGCCTGCAGCAGGTCGAAGTTGAACGCCTGGCCCAGGCCCTGCGGGCTGGCGTAGCGGGCGCGGCGGGTGGCGTGCACCCAGGCTTCGGCGACGGCCGTGCGCGGCGGGTTGTACTCGTTGAACACCTCACGCCATTCGGCGTAGATCTCGTGGACCTCGTCGCGGTCCCAGAACGGGTGCGAGCCGTCCGGGAAGCCGTCAGTGCCGGTGTTGGCCTCGGTGAGTTCGGCCTTGGAGAGCAGCGGCTCGGTGAGGTCCTTGGTCAGGGCGTGCGCCACGTCCACGCGGAAGCCGTCCACGCCGCGGTCGGACCAGAAGCGCAGAGTCTTCAGGAAGTCGTCGCGGATCTCGCGGTTGGCCCAGTTCAGGTCCGGCTGCTCCTTGGCGAAGATGTGCAGGTACCACTGGCCGGGGGTGCCGTCCGGTTCGGTGATGCGCTCCCAGGCGGGACCGCCGAAGACGGAGTCCCAGTCCGACGGCGGCAGCTCGCCGTTCTTGCCCAGGCCGTCACGGAAGATGTAGCGCTCGCGCGCAGCGGAGCCCTTCGGTGCGGCGAGGGCCTCCTTGAACCATTCGTGCCGGTCCGAGGAGTGGTTGGGGACGATGTCCGCAATGAGCTTGATGCCGGCTTGGTGGAGCGCGGCGGACATCTCGGCGAAGTCCTCCAGGGTGCCCAGCTTGGGGTCCACGTCGCGGTAATCGTCGACGTCGTAGCCGCCGTCCGCGAGCGCGGACGGGTAGAAGGGGCTCAGCCAGACGGCGTCGATCCCCAGTTCCTTCAGGTACGGCACCTTGGCCGTGATGCCTTTGATGTCGCCCAGGCCGTCACCGTTCGAATCCGAGAAGCTGCGCGGATAGATCTGGTAAACGGAGGCCTGGCGCCACCAGTTGGGATCGGCTGCGAGGTTTGAATCGGACAGGGTTGCCAGAGTGGCGGTGGTGGACAAAAGAGATTTCCTTTTCTTGGGTTAGTTGTTTTTGGTAAAGGGAAAAATGGATGGGCGCGTCCGGATGCCTTGCGCCTGTTTCACTGGCTGCGTCGCCGGTTACTTCGGTTACTTCACTGCACCGCGCATGACTCCGGACAGTACCCAACGTTGCGCGAGGATGTAAACCACCAGAGTTGGCGCCATGGCCATGAGGTACGACGCGAAGGCGAGGCTGTAGTTGGTGTTGAATTCGCCCTGGAAAAGCATCTGCACCACAGGGAGGGTCTGCAGTGCGGGATCCGCGATCATCATCTGCGGCAGCAGGAAGTCATTCCAGGAGCCGAGGAAGGCGAAGATCCCCACGGTTGCGTTCATGGGAGCCAGCAGCGGGAAGATGATCCTGCGGAACACCTGCCACGTGGTGGCGCCGTCCATGCGTGCCGACTCTTCCAGCTCCACGGGAATGGAGCGTACGAAGGCAATGTACAGCAGCGTGTTGAACGAGATTCCGCCGAGTACGTGCAGGAACACGACACCGGCCGGGTTGTCCAGGCCAAGGAGCGCTGTCTGCTTGATGAGCGGCAGGATGATCACCGGGAAGGGAATGAACATTGCCGAGAGCAGGTAGACGAACGAGCCCCGGAAGAACGTGTGGTTCCAGTTCCGGGCAATGGCGTAGGCCACCAGGGAACTGCAGGCCAGGGAACCGAGGACGCTCAGCACGGTAACAAACGCGGTGGACATGAATGCCCGCGGGAAGTTGGTGGCCACGTAGGCGGCGGCGAAGTTTTCCCAGTTCATCGGGTTGGGCCAGGCGAGGCCCGTGCCGGTTCCGATCTGGTCCGGGGACTTCAGTGCCATGGCCACGGTGAAGTACAGCGGCAGAAGGACGGTCAGCGAGGCCACCAGCATCAGGGCGGTGAGCCACCAGTTGACCTTGAAGCCCTCGCGGTTCGACTTGCGGTTCTTGCGGAAGCCCGGCGTGACGCCGGTGGGCGCTGCGGCTCCGGTGATGGGCTCGGGGCGTGTGGAAACGGTCATTAGAGTGAAACCCCCCGGCGCTGGATGAGGCGCAGCTGGATGACGGAGATCAGCAGGGTGATCAGGAAGTAGATGACGGCGTTCGCCATCTGGTAGGAGTAGTCGCCGCCCGTGAAGCCGGAGAAGATGCGCATGGCCACGGACTGCGTCGCCATGCCGGGACCTCCGCCGGTGAGGCCCACGATGATTTCGTAGGTCCCCAGGAAGCCCTTGAACCCGAGGATCACGTTGATCACCAGGTAGCCCAGGATCAGCGGCAGCGTCAGGCTGAGGAACTGGCGGAAACTGCCGGCACCGTCCAGGTCCGCGGCTTCATAGACCTCGGAAGGGACACTCTGGAGTCCTGCCAGGTAGATGATGGTGGCGCCGGGCGCCGCCTGCCAGACAGTGACCACCACGATGGCGATCCAGGCCAGGTTCTCATTGGCGAGGATGCTGGTGGCGAGCGGGGTCATTCCGAACCGCTCCGCCAGCACCGGAAGCGTATTGGAGAAAAGGTAGTTGAACACGAAGGAGACGATGAGCGCGGACAGCACCATGGGGATGAAGAAGACGGTGCGGATGCCGGTGCGCCATTTGATTTTCGCGTTCAGTCCCAGTGCAATGGCTAGCGCCACGACGTTGACCACCACTGTGGTGGTCAGGGCGAACACGAAGGTGAAGATGTAGGACTGCAGTACTGCCGGGTCCTTGAAGATGTTGACGTAGTTCATCAGCCCGATGAACTTCCAGTCGCCGTAACCGGCGTAGTTCGTGAGGCTGAAGAAGACGCCCACGAGTGCCGGCAGGGTGATGAAGAAGGCGAACAGTGCCAGTACCGGCGCCACCATCCAGTAGTACGTGGGGTCGATCTTGCTCTTGGACCGGAATGCTCCGGTGCCTGTGGAGGCCGAGGCCGGGGTCTTGCCTTCTGCGGGACGGGCTGTCTGGGCCACCCGGGAAGTTGTAGTCATGTGAACTCCTGGAGTCGGGGTGGGATCAGACTGCGGTGCGCTCGGCAACGCGGCGCCATTCGTCGTCGAGCGCTGAAAGGAACTGCTCGCCGTTCTTGCCGTACACGAAGGACTGGATGTAGTTGTTCAGGGGCACTGACGGCGGGAAGTAGGTCGCAGCGCCCTGGTAGTAGCGTCCTTCCTTGACCGAGTCGCCGAGCCCGCTGATCTGCGGGTTGCTGACGGCGGGAGCGTCCTTGAGGGGCGAGAAGGCCGCGTTCTTTTCGTTGAACGTGTTCACCACGGACGGCTCCAGCAGGTAGTTGACGAACCGCTGCGCCGCGGCCATGTTGGGCGTGTTGCGGGTGATGGAGAGCGCCATGTCCACGTTCACGCGGGCTTTGGTTTCCTCGGCGTTGTCCGTCACCGGCAGCGGGAAGCTCCCGAGCCTGATGTTCTTGTTGGCTGAAACGAGCTGGGACAGCGCCCACGGGCCCTGCAGGTACATCGCCGCCTGGCCTTTGGCGAACGCCGCGTTGCCGTCCGCATAGTTCTTGCTGGCGGCGCCGTTCTGGGCGTAGGACGCGAGCTGCAGCATCTTGGGCAGCGCCGGGCCGAAGTTGTTGGAGAACGACTCGGCCGCGTCCTTGCTGATGCGGGCGCCCCTGGCATTGATCCTGGTAAAGAAGTCCGCGACGTCCAGCGAGCCGCCGGACACATAGTCGAACATGCCCTGGGCGAGGGTCCACGTGTCTTTGTACGTTCCGTAGATCGGGGCAATGCCGGCGGCCTTGAACGTTTCGCAGGCCGCGACGAACCCGCTCCACGTGGTGGGGACGGCGACACCCTGCGCCTCGAAGATGTCGCGGTTGTAGATGACCCCGGCGGCGGCCAGCGAGAACGGCAGCGCACTGACCTCGTTGCCGTTGTACTGGCCCCAGGAGCTGATGAGCTCCTGCATTTTCGGGTCGATGCCGGCGGCCACGGGCAGGTCCGAGAGGTCGGCGAAGATGCCTTTCCGGACGAAATCGGCGGTGGCCTGCGCGAAGCCGCGGGTCACCACATCCGGAGGATCGTTGCGGACCAGACCGGGAACGAAGTTGCCCTCATTGAAGTCCTGGACCACGTGGATGTCCGGGTTCAGCGCCTCGAAGTCCTTGATGACCTGGTTGAAGTAGGCCACCACCTCGGGCTTGTTCTGCATGAAGCGCAGGGTGGTGACGCCGTTCTGCGGGCCGGACGGCGACGCGCAGCCGGTCAGGGGAATCATGGCGGCGGCCCCGGCCAGGCCGGCGGCCCGGAGCAGCGAACGCCTGCTCAGGAGTGATGCGGGCACGGCGGCGTTCACAGGACGGGGGCTGACGTGCGGGAGTGGCGGCGCTGGTGCCGGGGTCCGGGCGGGCAGTGCTTCAGGATGCGGTTCACAGTTGCTCCTTTGCAAAAGGCTGAGTGAAGGGCTGGAAGTCAAGCCAGTGGTCGGCGGCCGTCCGGTCCACATGGTCTAAGTTTATATGGAATCTAAATTTAGTTCCTCAAGTATTATGTGGTGCAAAGCACAGAGAGGTCAACACCATGTCTGAAATGACTGCTGCAACGCCCCAGCTGTTGCGGCGCGTGAGCGCCGGAGCAGTGCTGGAATTCATGCGCGCCTCGCAGGCGGTGACCGTCACGGAAGTCATGGAAGCCACCGGACTCACCCGGGCCACCGCAATTTCCGTGTGCGAGGACCTCATGCAGCGCGGCTGGATCACGGAGCTGGAAAACCAGCGGGCATTTGGCGGCTACCAGAAAGGCAGGCCGGCCCGGCGGTTCGAGCTCAACGAGCGCGCAGGCTATGTCCTGGGCATGGACGTGGGCATCTCCAAGGCCACGGTGGTGGTATCCGATCTCCGCGGCAAAGCCCTGGGCCGGTCCAGCCAGCCGTTCGCCGGTGCCGAAATTTCGGCCGAGGAACGGATCGCCGTCATTGACCGGACCGCCATGATGGCCCTGCACGGCGTGGGGGCCTCCCCTGACTCCGTGCTCGCCGTCTGCGCCGGCATCGCGGCCCCGGTGGACCGCAACGGCGACGTGCTGGTGACCCAGCACTTCTGGGGACTGTTCGACGTCGGCCTGAAGGCGGCGCTGCTGGACCGGCGCGGGTGGACTGTGCTGCTGGAAAACGACGCCAACCTCGCTGCCCTGGGCGACCGCTGGCGCGGGGCGGCCGCCGGCGTGGATGACGTCGTGGTCATCCTCGCCAGTGAACGCCTGGGTTCGGGAGTGATCGACGGCGGGCGGCTGCTGCACGGACGCGGCGGCGGTGCCGGTGAGCTTGCCTTCCTCGACATGGTGGAGGGCGTGGGCGACACCTTCGGCATCGCGTCCCTGGCGAGGGGGTGGGCCGCAGACGCTCTTGCCGGCAAGGCCAAAACCTCACTTCGTGAGCACTCCGGCGGAGGCGTCGAGGCGGAGCACGTTTTCGCCGCTGCCGCCGCCGGAGACGCCGTTGCCCTGAAAATCCTCGACCGGCTGGCAGACAGGATGGCCAGGGTCATCGGGGCCGTGGCCACCATGATCAACCCCGAACTGGTGGTCATCGGCGGTGCCGTGGCAAACTCGGCAGGCGTGCTGCTCGAACCGATCGCCAAGCGGCTGACGGAGTTCACGGCCACTCCCCCGACGGTGGCGGTTTCCCCTCTCGGCGACTCGATCGTGACCGTGGGTGCCGTCCGGTGCGCCCTGGACTATGTCGAGAAAAACACCCTGGACCTGGAGCTCGCGGCCCCGGCCTAGGCATCTTCGGCGGGAGTGACCTACTCCGGCATGATCATGGTGCGCAGGTCCAGCTGGCGGAGCACGCGGTCCGCGACTTCCGGGTCCATGTCCGGTTCGTTCCGGGCCGCCACCACTTCCTGGCGGGCGGCGTCGAGCGCAATGGTCTGCACGGCAATGGCCAGTTCGCGGCCGCGCTTGCGCTTCTCCCCCACCGATTCGTTCTTCAGGCTTCCATCCAGGAGCTCCGCATGCAGGCGCGTCATCTTCTCCTTGACCAACGCCACCTTCTCCGGCGGGAGCTCCTTCATGAGGTCGTTGTCCTTCAGGGCGGCGACGGCGGCCTGCTGCGCCCGCTTGGCGAGCACCCGGGCGGCGTCGCGTTCCTCCGAACCGTCCCCGGTGGCCTTCAGCACCTTCATCAGCCAGGGCAGCGTCAGGCCGGGCAGCACCAGGGTGGCCAGCAGCACCGCGCAGGCGATGACCAGCAGCTGGTCACGCGCCGGGAAGGGAGTGCCGTCCGCCAAGGTCAGGGGCAGGGCCAGGGCAAGCGCCAGCGTCGCAAGGCCCCGCATGCCGCACCAGGTCAGGATCAGGACCTCCTTGGCCGACGTGGGCTGCAGCAGGTTCTCCCGCTTGCGCGCCGAGGCCGCCAGGAGGGCGAGCCACAGGAACCGGACGGCGAACACAATGATGCACACCACCACCGCGGTTCCGATCATCCCGTAGATTTCAGTGCCTTCGTCGTGGATGACGTGGCGGATTTCCAGTCCCACCAGCCCGAACGCCAGCCCTGTGACCAGCAGCTCCACCACGTCCCAGAAGGCCGTGCGCGTGACCCTCTCGGCGGCGTCCTGGGGCCGCGAGTGGCGCTGCATCTCCAGGGCGGTGACGACGACGGCGATCACGCCGGAGGCGTGCACCTCCTCGGCGAGGATGTAGGCCGCGAAGGGCACCACCAAGGTGACCGCGCTGCGCGCCACCATGGACGCCACGAGCCGCGTGATCAGCGCCGTGACCCAGCCCATGGCGATACCGACCAGCACCGCAACCGCAGCCCCCACGAGGAACTTGAGGACGACGTCGGGCCCGATCCTGCTGCCTGATACGGCGGCGGCAACGGCGGCCTGGAAGATGACGATGGCGGCGGCGTCGTTGAAGAGGCCCTCGCTCTGCAGGACGGTGATGAGCCGCCGCGGCATGTGCACCCGGCCGGCCACGGATTCCACGGCCACGGGGTCCGGCGGGGCCACCATGGCGCCCAGGGCGATGGCAGTGGGGATCCCGATTCCCGGGATCATGAGCCAGGCCGCCCCGGCCACCGCGGCGGTGGACACGATCACCAGGGCCACGGCGAGCATGATCAGCGTGCGCCAACGGACCCGGAAGACAGCCCACGAGCTGCGTTGGGCGGTGGCGAACAGGAGCGGCGGCAGGAAGATGGGCAGGATCAGCTCGGGCGAGATGTCCATTTCCGGAAAGCCGGGGATTAACGTCAGCGATGCCGCCAGGATCAGCATGAGCACCGGATAGGGCAGCCGGAGCCGGTCCCCCAGGCCCACGGCCACCACCGTGGCAAGCAGGAGCCCGATAATGAGTGCAAGCTGGTCCATGTGCTCACTTTCCCCGAAGTGGAAGTGCCCGCGGGGATGCGCAGGCACCTCCTCCACGATATCGGGTGCGGGCCGGCGCTACTCCCCGTTTAGTTGCCGGGCTCCAGCGCCGCGGCGACCGGCAGGGTACCGTCCCGGAATTCGATGGTGCGGCCGGCGGTTTCCGGCAAACCCAGGACGGCGGCCGTTACGAGGGCCACGTTGGCGCGTGATGTGGCAGTGCCCGCGGAGGTGTCGGCCGGGTTGACGTCGATCAGCCCGTTGCCCGGCCCGTCCGTCAGCGACCCGGGCCCCAGGATGGTCCAGGCCAGGTCCGTGCCGCGCAGGTATTGGTCCGCGGCGGCTTTCGCCTCGGCGTAGGCGTGGAAGCTGTTGTCAGCGGGAGCTCCGTGGTCGGGTCCTGCACCGAAGTAGGACACCATGATGTAGCGCCCGACGCCGGCCTCCGCCGCCGCGTCCATCGAACGGATGGCGGCGTCCCGGTCCACCGCATAAGTGCGGTCGGGGTTACCGCCGCCGGCACCGGCGGACCACACCACGGCGTCATGGCCGCGAAGGGCGCCGGCGAGTTCCGCCGGCGTCGTGTGTTCAACGTCCAGGACCGACGGCGTGGCGCCTGTCGCCGCGACGTCCTCCGTATGGTCCGGGTTGCGGAAGAAGGACGTGACGTCCTCACCGTCCGCCGCGAGGATTCTGGCCAGTTCCAAAGCCACTTTGCCGTGGCCGCCGATGATTGCGATGCGCGTCATTGACCCATTCTGTCCCACCGAAGCTGGGAACGGCAGCGTGCTCGCGGTGGGCTTAAGGGCCAGGACCCTGCAGGTTCAGGCTGCGGCCCGGCCAGGCAGCTGGCTTTATGCCGCTGGCCTGACGAAGAACTGTTGCGCCAGGGTCCAGAGGTTGGTGGTGGTCCAGTAGATCAGGACGCCGATGGGGAACACGATGCCGCCCGCGCCGAAGATGACCGGCAGGACATAGAGGATGGCCTTCTGTTGGCGCATGAACGGAGTCTCCGTGGCCTCGTCGGACATGGTTCTGGCCATGATCAGCTTCTGCGTGATGAACTGCGCGGCCGTCATGGCGAGGATCATCACGATGGCCAGTACTGCGACCGCCACGGGGTTGCCGCCCGGGGGCGTGCCATGGAGTAGTGCCGCGGACAGCGGGGCGCCGAAAATAGTGGACTCATCGAACTGCACCACCTGCTCGTGGCTCATGGCCCCGATGCCTTCGGCTTGGTGCGCAGCAGTGCTGATGCCGGAGAGCACCTGGAACAGGGCCAGGAAGAACGGCACCTGGATGAGCATGGGCAGGCAGGCCGAAAAGGGGTTGGTGCCGTGCTTCTTGTACATAGCCATCTGTTCCTGCGCCATGGCCTGGCGGGAGAGCTGGTCGGTCTTGCCGCGGTATTTTTCCTGCAGCTTTTTGAGGTCCGGCTGGAGTAACCGCATCCGGCGCTGGGCGTCGAGCTGCTTCAGGAAGACCGGGATCAGGGCAGCACGGATGACCAGCACCAGGCCGATGATGGACAGCGACCACGTCCAGCCGTCGGCCGCCGGCATGCCAATGGCGCTCAGCCCGCCATGGAAGCCCACCATGATGACTGACACCAGCCACTTGAACGGAAACATGATTGATTCAAGGTCCATAGAGATCCCCTCCCCCAGGTGCTGCAAAGCTACGGCGAAACGGGCCGATTGTCACGGTCCCGGGATCCGGGGCACTCCAAAGCCGGGAAAACGAAAGAACCCCCGGAATCTCAAGGATTCCGGGGGTTCTATCTGGTAGCGGTGGGGAGGCTCGATCTCCCGACCTCACGATTATGAGTCGTGCGCTCTAACCAACTGAGCTACACCGCCACGAATGAGAAAAACCTGCATCAAGCCGGTCAAAAACCGCCTTGACACAGGCCCTCATTCAGAGCCCCCCACCGGAATCGATCCGGTGACCTCGTTCTTACCAAGAACGCGCTCTACCACTGAGCTAGGGGGGCAACGAGTAAATACTCTACCGGAAGATTCCGCTCCCAACAAATCGGCGGCAGGACAGGTCCGCGAAGCGGGAAAATCCGCCGAAAAGCCCGAAAAACCGGGCCTGAAGCAGCTTCCCGAAGGCTCTGCGGCAGTCGCCGGAACGCCGATGTGATGAAGCCAACACAAGGTGCCGGCTAAAGAAAAACGGGCCGGCTGAATCAGCCGGCCCGTTCTTAGTGCTTGGTGTTGCTAGTGGTTACCACTTGCCCTTGCGGTTGAAGCCGCCCTGGCCGCCTTCGTTGCCGTGGCGGGGCTTGCGTGAGCCGTCACCGTGGCCGCCGAAGCGGGAGTCACTGGCCTGGCCGCGGGTGGCGCCGCTGTCAGCGCCAACAGTGCGCTCCGAACGGTCGCTGTATGAACGGCCGCCGCGGTCAGCCGAGGAACGCTCGCCGTCGCTCTTGCGGAATTCCTTCTTGAACCCGCCGTTGCCCTTGAAGTTGCCGCCACGGTCTCCGCCGCCGGAGTAACCGCCACGGTCGCCGCCACGGTTGCCCTGGTAACCGCCACGCTCGCCGCCGCCACCGGACGGCTTGCGGCCGTTGTCCAGCTCGAGGTGGATCAGCTCGCCGCCGATCCGGGTGCGGGACAGGGCCTTAAGCTGGTCGGCGCTCAGGTCCGCCGGAAGCTCCACGAGGGAGTGGTCCGAGCGGATGTCGATGCCGCCGATCTGTGCCGAGGAAATGCCGCCCTCGTTGGCAATGGCGCCAACGATGGAACCCGGCATGACGCGCTGGCGGCGTCCGACGGCGATCCGGTAAGTGGCGTTGCCCTCGGTCAGGGTGCGGGTGGGGCCACGTGAACCGAAGCCGTCCTTGGAGCGCTCGCGCTTCTGGAACTCGGGAGCAGCAGGCAGTTCCTTGACCAGGAGCGGCTGTCCGCCCTGCGCCATGACGGCCAGCGCGGCAGCGATCTCCGCAGCGGGAACGTTGTGCTCTTCCTCGTAGGAAGCGATCAGGTCGCGGAACGCTGCTACGTCTTCGGACTCGAGGGTCTCCGTGATGCGCTCGGCGAACTTGCCCAGGCGCAGCGTGTTGACGGTCTCGGCCGTGGGCAGGTGCATCTGCTCCACCGGCTGGCGGGTTGCCTTTTCGATGGAACGCAGCAGGTACTTCTCCCGCGGGGTCATGAACAGCACGGCGTCACCGCTGCGGCCTGCACGGCCGGTGCGGCCGATGCGGTGCACGTAGGACTCGGTGTCGTGCGGGATGTCGTAGTTGATCACGTGGCTGATGCGCTCAACGTCAAGGCCGCGGGCCGCGACGTCGGTGGCCACCAGGATATCGATGCGGCCTTCCTTCAGCGCATCGACAGTCCGTTCGCGCTGCTGCTGCGGGATGTCACCGTTGATGGCGGCAGCCTGGAAGCCGCGGGACCTCAGCTTGTCAGCCAGGTCCTCGGTGGCCATCTTGGTGCGCACGAAGGCGATGACGCCGTCGAACTCTTCAACCTCAAGGATGCGGGTCAGCGCGTCGAGCTTGTGCGGTCCCATGACCTGCAGGTAGCGCTGGCGGGTGTTCGCACCGGTGGTGGTCTTGGACTTAACCGAGATTTCGGCCGGGTTGTTCAGGTACTGCTTGGACATCCGGCGGATCTGGCTCGGCATGGTGGCGGAGAACAGTGCAACCTGGCGGTCGGACGGCGTCTGCTGGAAGATCTGCTCCACGTCTTCGGCGAAGCCCATGCGGAGCATTTCGTCGGCCTCGTCCAGCACCAGGTACTGGAGCTCGGACAGGTCCAGGGAACCCTTGGAGATGTGGTCGATCACACGGCCGGGAGTACCGACAACCACCTGGGCGCCGCGGCGCAGGCCGGCGAGCTGGGGGCCGTAGGCGGAGCCGCCGTAGACGGGGAGGACGGTGAAGTCGTCGATGTGCTTGGCGTACGAGGTGAAGGCCTCGGCAACCTGGAGCGCCAGCTCACGGGTGGGAGCCAGCACCAGGGCCTGCGTCTTGCGGGACGGGCCGTTGAGGTCGTGGAGCTCTGCCAGGCGGGACAGTGCCGGTACTGCGAATGCTGCAGTCTTACCGGTGCCGGTCTGGGCCAGGCCCACGACGTCGCGGCCTTCAAGGAGCAGCGGGATGGTGGCTGCCTGGATGGGTGAGGGCTTCTCGTAGCCGACATCCTGCAGGGCGGCGAGGACGCGGGGGTCGATGCCGAGGTCCACGAAGCGGATGCCTTCGGCTTCAGTGTCGGTTTCGCCGCTGGTCGGGTCAGCCTTGGGTGCCTCTTCAGCCTTGGGGGCTTCTTCAGACTTCGGGGCTTCTTCAGACTTCGGGGCTTCTTCAGCCTTCGGGGCTTCAGCCTCGGGGGCTTCTTCAGCGGCAGGCGCTTCGGCAGGTGCCGGAGCCTCGGTGAAGACGGGGGCAGCGCCGGCTACCGGGGTAGCGTTTTCGGCAGTGGTGTCGACGGTTGCGGCTTCGGCGGTAGCGTCGTTGTGAATTTCGGGCATAGGGGAGTTTTCCTCATCCATAGGGGGCCAGGCGGCACAACCCGAGGTGAGCGGAGCCGCAGTACATGTGCCGTTTGGACGCCGGGCAGACATTGACCGGCCGGTCACGTAGAAGTCCGGCGCTTTCGCAATCCCGTGGCAGGACTTCCCGCTGCATCTCTTGGCTGCTATCCCAGCAGTCTGTACAGCGTTTTCTTTAGCCGGCTCTCCCTATGAAAATGCCCGCATCGCTTGTGCGGGCCCCAACACTTGCCAGTCCTGCCTCAAAAATTGGGCAGGAATAAGGGATTTCCGGAGTGGGGGATGTTTCAAGTGTAAGGCATGGTTCCGCTTTGCACTAACCCGCCGGCCGCCGAAGGGCGGTGACGTTGCGCACACAGAGCCACACATCGGCTGCACACGGGGCCGCACAGCCCGCCCGAAGCCGGTGGAACTAGACGCCCAGGCGCCGCTGAATCTTCTCGAATTCGTCGTGGTACTCCGGCTGCAGGCGGATCTCGCCGTCCGCGTCTGCATCACGCAGCGCTTCCATATCCTCGACGGTGGCCTCGCTGAACCACTTGCCGATGGTCACGCCGTGGGTGGGAACAAACAGCCGGTGGATATGGTCGCCGGCCTGGATGGTCCCGGTCCTGATGACGCGGAGGTAGGTGCCCACCCGGCCTGCTTCGGTGAAACGCTTGACCCACTGGGACTCGTCCATGCGGCGCTGGAACGTGGCACACGGGACACGGGGTGAGGTGACCTCGACTTCGACGTCGAGTCCGATCTTCCACCGTTCGCCGATCACCGCGGTGGTGGTGCCGATGCCCGCGACGCGCAGGTTCTCACCGAAAATCCCGGGCGGCAGTTCGCGCTGCAGTTCACCCACCCAGTAGTCGGCGTCGTCCTGCGAATAGGCGTACAGCGCCTGGTCCACGCCGCCGTGATGGATGCGGCTGGCCTGGACGTCCCCATGGAGTCCGAGCTTGTGAACCTTGACCGGGCCGTCCACGGCACGTTTATCGATGGCCGTGACACCCACGCTTCCCTCATCGCTCAGAAGCTGGTGTACCCGGCAGACGGCAAGCACAGATGCGGTGTCCATGGCACCAGTGTAGGCGGGTGGGCTTATAGCCGCTTCACGGATCGAAGCGGTACCCCATGCCGGCCTCCGTGTGCAGGTGGCGCGGGTTGGCCGGGTCCTGCTCCAGTTTGCGCCGCAGCTGGGCCAGGTAGACGCGAAGGTACTGGGTCTCTTTGGCGTATGCCTGCCCCCACACCTGGGTGAGGAGCTGCTGCTGGCTGACCAGTTTTCCTGCATTGCGCACCAGCAGTTCCAGGATGTTCCACTCCGTGGGGGTGAGGCGGATTTCCTTTCCGTCCCGGACCACCTTCCGGGCGGCGAGGTCCACCACGAAGTCCGCGGTTTCCACCGTGGGCGCCTCGCGCTGCGCCGGCGAGCGCCGGGAGGCCGCCCGCAGCCTCGCCAGGAGTTCGTCGAGGCCGAACGGCTTTGTCACGTAGTCGTCCGCCCCGGCGTCGAGGGCATCCACCTTGTCCTCCGAGGCGTGGCGGGCCGACAGCACGATGATGGGCACCGAGCTCCAGCCGCGGATCCCCCGGATCACGTCGACACCGTCCATGTCCGGCAGCCCGAGATCCAGCACCACGATGTCCACCGGGTGCTGGGCTGCCAGCTTCAGTCCGTCCGCTCCGAAGCCAGCGGTGATTGCCTGGTAGCCGTGTGCCCGGAGGTTGATCTGCATGGCCCGGGCCAGCTGTGCCTCGTCTTCGATAATCAGCACCAGGGTCACGGCAACGGCCCCTCCCACAGCGGCAGGGTGACCACCATGGTCAGCCCACCGCCCGGCGTCGGCTCCGCTGCGAGCGTGCCCCCCATGGCTTCGGTGAAGCCGTTCGCCACGGCAAGGCCAAGCCCGATCCCGACGTTGCGGCCGCCGTCGGTGCGCTGGGAATCGTTGAGCCGCTGGAACGGCCGGAACATGTCCAGCACGGCCGCCGGGGCCACCCCGGAGCCCTGGTCCACCACGCGGAATTCGCTGGCGGGGCGGCCCGCGAGCGCGATCCCCTCCCCCGCCCGAGCCGTCAGCACCACGTCGGCCTCCGGCGCGTATTTGAGCGCGTTCTCCACCAGGTTGGCCACCACGCGCTCCAGCATCCCGGCGTCGGCCTCCACCCGG
This sequence comes from Arthrobacter sp. Y81, assembly GCF_002929335.1. Lineage (GTDB taxonomy): Bacteria > Actinomycetota > Actinomycetes > Actinomycetales > Micrococcaceae > Arthrobacter. Next base: position 65,435 of record NZ_PJIL01000001.1, on the reverse strand, counting down.
GGAAAGTTGGGCGGCAGTTCCACCCGGATCCGCCCCGCGGGCAGCCCCTTCAGCGCATCGGGCAGCACGTCCACCCACCCCAGTCCGCGCAGGAGCGGGTTGACGGAGTCGGCCGTGATCCGGGACATGTCCAGGAGGTTGCCGATCAGGTGGTCCAGGCGGTCGGCCGAATCCTCGATGGTGGCGAGCAGCTCGCGTTCATCCTCCGGGGAAAACCGCACCTCCTCCTGCCGGAGGCTGCTGACCGCCAGCTTGATCCCGGCCAGCGGTGTGCGCAGGTCGTGGCTGACAGCCCTCAGGATGGACGTGCGCATCTTGTTGCCCTCGGAGAGACGCTGGTTGTCCTGCCTGCTTGCCACCAGCTGCCGGCGTTCCAGGATGGCCACCAGGAACGCGCCAAAGGCGGCCAGCATCCGCTGGTGCTGGCCGGAAAAAGGCTGGCCTGCCGGTGGCCCGCCGTTGATCAGCAGGGTGTACCGGGAATCGACGACGGCGGCGTGGTCGGCGGCCGCATGGGTCACCGGCGGACTGGTCCCGGCGCTGGCAACCACTGTCCATTCGGTATTACTCCCCGGCCAGCGTCCCGGACGGCCTGCCGCAGCGGATCCTGTGCCGCCCGGGCCGGCCGCGCTGCCCGGGCCGGCCGGGGAGGTTCCGGCCAGCAGGCTGACGGCGTCCACCGCCAGCCTGCTGCGGACCTTCTCGAGGAACGTCTCCAGGCTGCCGTCGGAACTGAGGATCCGCAGCGAAAGCTCACTCAGTGCGGTGGCTTCGGCCCCGGACCGTGCGGCTTCCTCGGCCCGGCGGGTCGCCAGGCCGACGGCAAGGGCCACGCTGCAGGCGACCGCCAGGAACACCAGAAGGGTGAACAACGTGGAGGGATCGGCGATGGACAGCGAGCCCACCGGATCGGCCGAGAAGTAATTGAGGAGCGTTGTGCCCAGGACGGCTGCCACGACGGCGGGCCAGAGTCCCCCGATGGCAGCCACTGCGACGGCGACGGCGAGGTGCAGCAGCATGATGATGCTGAAATTCCGGTACCCCGCCAGCGTCACGAGGACTTCCACGGCAGGCGGCAGGACCACGGCAAGGACCATGCCCAGGACGAAGCGGCTCCGCCCTATGCCCTGAAGCGCCGAGCTCGCCGTCCCGGAACCGGCGGGGCCGGAGTGCGGGGCGCCGGAACGGGCGGGTTCAACTGCTGCCATGGCTCCATCTTGGCATGGGCAGTTCTCCCCCTGTTTCCCGTTACCAGGACCTCCCTCCAGGCACTAGGCTGACTTCAGGATTGACACAACTGTGCCTTGCCGTCCGCGTGGCCACGCGGACGGCAAAGCGGGGGGCCACGCAGCGTTGGCGCGCGTGGCCGGTCACAGATTCAGCATGGACAACCAAGGGGGACCCATGGAGCCGCAGGACCCGAACAAGGATCCTTCGAAGGATCCGAAGAAGGATCCGAAGAACAACCGTTCCGGACCGCAGGGACCGGACGGCGAGTCAGCGGCGCCCGGCGTGCCCGGGGCTTCGGGACCCGGCTGGATGACTTCGCCCGAAGATTTCACGCCGCAGCCCCACGATCCCGCCAGCGGCCAACTGCCGCCCTGGCAGGTCCCCAAACCCGATCTCCGCCCGGACCTGCTCGGCGATTCGGCAGCGGCAGGCGCCCAGCCCGAAACAGGAAGAAAGGCAGGACGCCGGCAGAAGGGTGCGACTGTCGGGCCTGGTCAAGGCCCGGCTCCGGCGCCCGGAAGCGGACCCGGACCCGTGATCGACCCCTTCGAGCGCGAACGCGAACGGGAAGCGGCGGCACGCAAGAAGCGCTCGCAACGCCGTACCGTCGTCGTCGGCCTCGGCGTTACTGCCCTGCTGGCGGGCACCATCACCGCCATCGTGGCCAGCAACGAAGCGGAGGCCGACTACGCGCAGGTCTGTTTCAACGATGAAACCGGCGAGCGCGTGGATGACGCCCAGTGTGACAACAGCAGCAGCGCCGGACGGAGCTCGGCCATCTACGCCTGGTACTTCTACTCGCGCGGCGCCAGCGTCCCGGCTGTCGGGCAGAACCGCTCGCAGTACACCGGTTTCACCAAGACCGTGCCGCAGGGGGCCAAAACGTCCAAGGGATACAGCACCAAGGGCGGAACGGTCAGCAGGGGCGGCTTTGGCAGCAGCTCCAAGGGCGGAAGCACGGGAGGCTAGGCGTGAAGAGACTGCAGGCGACGCCCAGGCCCGACTGGAAGCAAAAGATCGAGGAACAGGGGCTGGTCTTTTCCACCACCACCATGCCGGACGGCAAGAAGATCGAGTACTGGAACGAATCGGCGTACTACGAATTCACCATGGACGAGGTGGAAACCCTCGAGAAAACCGCTGAGGACATGCACCTGATGTGCCTTGAGGCGGCCAAGTACCTCGCCACCGGGGCCATGGGCAACATCGGAATCGGCCCGCAGGCGCTGGAACTGGCTGCCGAATCGCTGCAGGCCGCGGATATGGACATCTACGGCCGCTTCGACTTCGTGTACGACGGCCGGGGCGGCCCGGCCAAGATGCTCGAGTACAACGCGGACACCCCCACGGGCCTGATCGAGGCTTCCGTGGCGCAGTGGTTCTGGCTGCAGGATGTGTTCCCGGAGAAGGACCAGTGGAACGGCATCCATGAAGCCCTCATCCGGCAGTGGAAGAAGCTGCAGTACCGCACCGGCATGAGCACCCTGCACATTGCGCACTCGGAGGCGGAGCAGTCCGGCGAGGACTGGATGACCGCCGCGTACATGCGCGACGTCGCAGGCCAGGGCGGCTGGACCACCATCGGCATCAACATGTCCGACATCGGCTGGGACCCCAACCTGAACCGCTTTGTGGACCTGGACAACTTCATGATCAGCACCATTTTCAAGCTGTATCCGTGGGAACTGATGATGAAGGAGCCTTTCGGCCAGCGCCTGCTGCAGCGTGCCCACAATCCGCGATGGGTGGAGCCGGCCTGGAAGATGCTCCTGTCCAACAAGGCGCTGCTGGCGGCCCTGTGGCACCTCTACCCGGACCACCCGAACCTCCTCCCGGCGTACCTGAACGATCCCGGGCCCCTCAAGGAATGGGTCGCCAAGCCGCTGCACGGCCGCGAAGGGGACAACATCAAGATCCACGCTGCCGGCATCAACATGGAGCAGCCGGGCGGCTACGGGCGCGAAGGCTGGTGCTACCAGCAGTTCCATTCCCTGCCCGATTTCGACGGGAACCATCCCGTGCTGGGCCTGTGGGTGGTTGATGGCGAGTCCGTGGGCTGCGGCATCCGCGAGTCCGACGGACCCATCACCGATTACTTCTGCCGGTTCGTTCCCAACACCATCGACGCCCCGGCCCCTCTTTCAGTCCAGGCCGCCTCGGCCTCCTCCAGCAAAGCAGGTATCGCACTATGACCGCAGGGACTTCGATGGCGGGAGGCCCCCCGGAGGGAACATCGGGAAGCTCCGGCGGCAACTCCGGGGGCAACTCCGGCGGCCCGGGACCGGTAGTTCCGTCCAAGGGGCTGCGCGCCGGCATCCTGGACCTGGGCGACTCCGTCATGCTGGGGCTGGCCTCCACCGCACCCGTCTATTCGCTGGCGGCCACGCTGGGCCTGATTGTCGCGGTCAACGGCAACTACACTCCGCTAATCCTGCTCCTGGGGTTTGTGCCGGTCCTCTTCATCGCCTACGCCTTCCGGGAACTGAACAGCGCCATGCCGGACTGCGGCACCACCTTCATTTGGGCCCGCCGGGCGTTCGGTCCGTGGGCGGGCTGGCTGGGCGGCTGGGGCGTTGCCCTGGCCGGCATTGTGGTCCTCGCCAACCTGGCACAGGTGGCCGGGCAGTATCTGTGGCTGCTGATCGGCGACGGGTCGCTGGCGGAGAACGACCTGGTGGTGACGTCCACCGGCGTGGTGTTCATCATCTTCATGACCCTGGTGAACTACCGCGGCATCCGGCTGGGTGAGCACGTCCAGCGGGTCCTGACCTACGTGCAGTATGTCTCGCTGGGCATATTCGCGCTGGCGATCATTTTCCGGATCACGGGCGGTGCACCCGAGGGCCAGGCCTTCGACATCGAATGGTTCAACCCGGCCGGCGCCTTCGCCGATCCGGGCGCGGTGGTGCACGGTGTACTGCTGGCGCTCTTCATCTACTGGGGCTGGGACACCTGCCTGGCCGTGAATGAGGAAACCGAGAACCCCGCCAAGACCCCCGGCCGCGGCGCCGTCATCTCCGCCTTCGTGCTCGTGGCGATCTACGTGTCCGTGGCGCTGCTGGTCATGATGTATGCCACCGTGGGCACGGACGGGATCGGGCTGGGCAATGCCGAGAACCAGGATGACGTCTTCCTGGCCATGAAGGACGTGGTGCTGGGGCCCTGGGGCTGGCTGATCGTGGTGGCCGTGCTTGCATCGGTGCTGTCCTCGACGCAGACCACCATCCTGCCCACCGCCCGCGGCACACTGTCCATGGGCGTCCATGGCGCCCTTCCGGCCAAGTTCGGGGAAGTCCACGAGCGCAACCAGACGCCGGGGTTCTCCACGCAGGTGATGGGTGCCGCCGCCGTCGTGTACTACGTGGCCATGAGCTTCCTGAGCCAGAACCTGCTCTCCGACTCCATCAGCTCCATCAGCCTGTTCATCGCGTTCTACTATGCCCTGACCGGCTTCGCGTGCTTCTGGTTCTTCCGCGGCACCCTGCGCGAGTCAGCCCGCAACCTCTGGTTCCGGGGCATCCTGCCGCTGCTCGGTGCGCTGATGCTGACCGCCGCGTTCTTCATTTCCGCCGTGCAGATGTGGGATCCGACGTACGGGGACACGGAGATCCTCGGCGTGGGCGGTGCGTTCGTCAGCGGCGTGGTGCTGCTGGCGCTGGGTGTGGTGCTGGCCGTGGTGTGCCGCTTCGCCCCCGCCACGCGCGGCTACTTCCTGGCACAGCGGCCGGTGCCGAGCAACCGCTAGGAGCAACCCGTAGGATGCTCCAATGAGCAACGCTGCTGACGTTCCCGCTGTTTCGGACCCCTCCGACGTCCTGGCCCTTGATGCCCTGCTGACCCCCGGGGAGCTGGCGGTCCGGGAGCGGATCCGTGATTTCACGGAGCAACGGATCAAGCCGGATATCGCCCGCTGGTACGACGACGCCGTCTTTCCGCTCGATCTGGCCCCCGAACTCGGCGAGCTGGGCGTCCTCGGCATGCACCTGGAGGGCTACGGCTGCCCGGGCCGCTCCGCCGTCGAGTACGGCCTCGCCGCGATGGAACTGGAAGCCGGGGACTCCGGGATCCGCACGTTCGTCTCGGTCCAGGGATCCCTGGCCATGACCGCCATCCACCGGTGGGGGTCCGAGGACCAGAAGCAGGAGTGGCTCCCCCGCATGGCCGCCGGAGAGGTGATCGGCTGCTTTGCCCTGACCGAACCCACCGCGGGATCCGATCCGTCCTCGATGACCACTGTGGCCCGCCGCGACGGGTCCGGGGATGGCGCCGGCTGGGTCCTGGCCGGCGCCAAACGCTGGATCGGGCTCGCATCCGTGGCAGGGGTGATGGTGGTGTGGGCAATGACCGACGACGGCGTCCGCGGCTTCCTGGTGCCGGCGGGCACCCCCGGGGTCACCGCGACGCCGATCGGCCGGAAACTGTCGATGCGCGCCTCGATCCAGTGCGATGTGGTGTTCGACGGCGTGCGGCTGGGACCCGAGGCCCTGCTGCCGGGTGCCCGCGGCCTGCGCGGTCCCTTCACCTGCCTCAACGAGGCGCGGTACGGGATTGCCTGGGGTGCCATGGGCGCAGCCCGCGATTCCTATGAAGCCGCCCTGAAGTACTCACAGGACCGGCTCCAGTTCGGCAGGCCGCTCGCCGGGTACCAGCTCACGCAGGAGAAGCTGGTGAACATGCTCCTGGAAATCCAGAAGGGCACCATGCTCGCCCTTCACCTTGGCCGGCTCAAGGACGCCGGCACCCTGCAGCCGGAGCAGATTTCCTTCGGCAAGCTGAACAACGTCCGTGAGGCGCTGGCCATCGCGAGGGAGGCTCGCTCCATCCTCGGCGGCAACGGAATCACCCTGGACTACTCGCCGCTGCGGCACGCCGCCAACCTCGAGTCGGTGCGCACCTACGAGGGCACCGACGAGGTCCACACCCTGATCCTGGGCCAGCACATCACCGGCATCGGCGCCTTCCGGTAGGCCCGTCCCAAGTAGCTCGCATTTAACGTCGTCAAAAGCGCTTTTGACGACGTTAAATGCCAGCTAGTTGGGCTGACGGGCTCAGGCCGAGGAGCCGCCGTCGGCCTTGATCAGCTGACCTGACACCCAGCGGCCCTCGGGTGAGAGCAGGAACGCCACGGTTCCCGCCACGTCCTCGGGGGTGCCGAGCCGTCCGCCGGGCTGGCGGCGGCTGAGATCCTCCCGCAGCTCCGCATCCATCCAGCCGGTATCAACAGGCCCGGGGTTCAGCACGTTCGCCGTGATCCCTAGCGGTCCCAGCTCCCGTGCCGCGGCAATGACCGTCCGGTCCAGCGCTCCCTTGGACGCACCGTACGGCAGGTTGAACGCTGTGTGGTCGCTGGTCAGCGCCACGATCGCGCCGCCGTCGTGCCCTGCCTGCCTGGCAAAGGCGGCGATGAGCTGCCAGCTGGCCCGGGTGTTCACGGCGAAATGCCGCTCCCAGCTCGCCAGCGTGGTGTCCAGGACGCCGGAGTCCACGGACTCCGCATGGCTGAGCACCAGGCCCTGCAGCGTCCCGGCCTGTGCTGCCACCTCGGCCATGAGCCGGTCCACGGCCAGCGGGTCCTCCAGATCCGCCGGCAGGGCAACGACGAGGGCGCCGGTTGCTTCCAGCTCCGCCAGGAGGCGTTCGACGTCGTCCGGCTGGACTCCCCAGGGCATCCGGGAGTCGTAGTCCTGCCAGTACGTCAGCACCAGGTCCCAGCCGTCCGCTGCCAGGCGGCGGGCAATGCCGGCACCGATTCCGGCCAGGCGGCCGACGCCGGTCACCAGGGCTGTCCTGCTCATCCGGGCACCTCAGCCAGCGAGTTCCGCCGGAGCACCACGAGCCAGCAGGCCAGGATGGCCACTGCGCAGAACACGCCGGCGCTGGAGGCCATGAGCCAGGGCTCGGGCGTCTGGAAGTCCAAGTTCTCCGCTCCAAGCGCCTCGCCGATGCTCTTGGGTGAAAAGAAGAACACGATGATCGAGACCCCAAGAACGCCGCCCAGGAGCCAGCGGGTCACCCGCTGGCGCTGCGGTGTCTCACGCAGGGTCCAGGCGAATGCCGGGAGGACGGCCGCCATCCAGACCCAGTGGTGGGACCAGGAAACCGGGCTGATGAGGAGCATGGTGAGTGCCGTTGCTGAAATGGCCACCACCCGCGCGCCCTGGTCGCTGGCGGCCTTGACGACCATGGCGCCCACGCCCACCACCAGCATGCTGAGCAGCAGCCAGGGCACGGTGACGCCGGCTTCGGGAACACCGAAATGCAGCAGCGCACCCTTGATCGAAAGGTTGTCCACATAGCCCGCCCCGCCGATCCGGGACGTGTCCGGGAGGATCTCCAGCCAGAACTGGAACGATTCCACCGGCCGCATCAGCCACCCCAGCAGCACGGTGAAGGCGAACCCGGCGGCCATGTTGAAGAGTCCGCGCCAGTCCTTGCGCACCAGGAAGTACAGTCCGAAGACCAGCGGCGTCAGCTTGATGCCGGCGGCCATGCCCACCAGGAACCCCCGCCCGGGGACACCCTGGTTCCAGCGCTGGTTCCTGGCGAGGAGGTCGGCCGCCATGAGCCCCATCAGCAGGATGTTGATCTGGCCGAACGCCAGGGTCTCGCGCCACGGTCCCAGGTTGATGACGGCCAGCAGCAGAATGACGGCGCCGCACCGGTTCCGTGTTGCCTTGAACCCGGGGGCTCCGAAGGTGCTGCGCCAGTCCTGTTTGGCGCTCCAATACCGCACTCCGCGCACGGCGACCCACACGGCCACGGCTGCCCCGGCAGCGTTGAAGAGCATCAGCGCTGACTTCTCCGGCAGCGTTGCCAGCAGGCTGAACAGCATCGCGGCGAACGGCGGGTACGTGAACGGCAGTTCCGGCCCGCCGGCCCAGCCAACTGTCCGGCTGTAGAGGTTCGACGGCGACTGGCCGGCTTCGTTGAGGATCTTGCCGCCGTGCCAATAGACGCTGAAGTCGAGGCCGTGCTCGCCCCAGGCGTCGAGCCTTGAGGAGACGAACAGGGCGGCAGCCAGCACGGCCAGCAATGTCACCAGCTCGCCGGAGACGCCCAGCGCCAGCCTGCTCCGGTACCAGGGTGCAGCGGTCCCGGCGCGTGGCCGGGGTTTCCTGTCGGCGTCGTGCCGCGTCGCGGCGTCGAGCTCCTTTTCGGCGTCGAGCAGTGCCATCCCGTGTCCCCAAACGTTGTTCCTGCAGAGTGGCGCCACTGTAGGCGCGTTGCGCGCTATCGCGATGTTGTGCCGGCTGACTCGCGCCGGATTCGGCGCCTCGTCCTCACATCCTACTGAAACAGGGGCCCTGTCCCCTGCTGCGCGGCTCCGGCGTGGCATAACCAGACGGGGCACTAGGCAGGGCACCACAAACCGTCAGGCTGTTGCTGCCACGGGATGCCGGGCCGGCCGCGCGTTGGTGGCTGGCCGGGCTCAGCGGTCTGCGGGGGCGGCCGGGCTCAACGGTCGGCGCGGCTGGCCGCCACGAGGACGGGTTCCCGTGCCCCGGCGTCCTTGCGGATGGTGGCGCTGATGACGGCGGCGATGGTGCACATGGCGGCTGCGCCGAACCAGGCATAGGTGTACTGACCGGTGGCGTCGCGGATGGCGCCGGCGCCCAGGGCGGCGGCGGCCGCACCGAGCTGGTGGGCGGCGAAGACCCAGCCGAACACCACACTGCCGTCCGCCCCGAAGACCTGGCGGCAGATGGCGGCCGTCGGCGGAACGGTGGCAACCCAGTCGAGCCCGTAGATCACCACGAAAACGATCATGCTGGGCTGGACGGTGGCACTCAGCAGCAGCGGCAGCACCAGCAGCCCGATGCCGCGGAACTGGTAGTACACGGCCAGCAGGATCCTCGGGTTGAAGCGGTCCGTCAGCCAGCCGGACGCAATGGTGCCCACGATGTCGAAGATCCCGACGACGGCGAGCAGGCCCGCCGCGGTGGTCTCTGCCATGCCGTGGTCATGCGCGGAGGGAATGAAGTGGGTGCCGATGAGGCCGTTGGTGGTGGCACCGCAGATGGCAAAGCCGGCCACCAGTGCCCAGAAGGTCCGGACCTTGCTGGCACGCTTGAGGACCTGGAGCGCCCGGACCGCGGCGTTCCCGCTGGGCGCAGTGGAAGGGGCCTGTTCCGCCGCAGCGGCGGACGCAATGCCGGACGCAGTGCCGGTGTCAGCACCGGCGACTGTGCCGGTGTCTGCGGAGGCGACGGCCTCGGCGCCGTACGGCAGCACTCCGGCGTCGGCCGGTGAGTTCTTCAGGAATTTGAGCACCAGCGGCACCACGGCCAGGGCGCCGGCGGCGATAAGCAGGGATGCCTGCCGCCAGCCGGGATCCTGGGCCAGCATGGCGATGAAGGGCAGGAAAACCAGCTGCCCGGCCGCACTCCCCGCTGTCAGGATGCCGATCACCAGGCCGCGGCTCTTGGTGAACCAGGTGTTGGCGATGGTGGCGGCAAAGACGAGCGCCATGGACCCCGTGCCCAGCCCGATCAGCAGCCCCCACGTCAGCAGGATCTGCCACGACTGGTTCACCAGCACCGTCAGGGCACTCCCCGCGCCGATCAGGACCAGCGCCACGGACGTCACGGCGCGGATGCCGAACCGGTCCATGAGCGCTGCGGCAAACGGTGCGGTGAGGCCAAAGAGCACCAGGTTGATGCTGACAGCCCCGGACAGGACTGTGGTGGACCAGCCGAATTCGTCCTGCAGCGGCACCATCAGGACGCCGGGGGCAGCCCGGAAGCCGGCTGCCCCCACGAGGGCCAGGAACGCGACGGCGGCCACGATCCACGCGGGATGCAGCTGGCGGCGCCTGCCTTTCTGGGGCGAGGGCAGCAGGGTGGTTTCGGAAGCGCTCATGCTGCGGGTCCGTTCTGTGAAGTGGAGGTGGCCAGCCGGACGGGCTCCGCCGTGCGGGTGAGGCTGTGCCAGCTGGTGTTTTCCGCGGTCAGCCGCTCACCGCAGGCGGTGCAGCTGTCCGCGGAGGACGTCCGCTGGCCGCAGGTGGAGTGAATGACAAACATGTGCGCCTGCTCGGACGGTGCCGGGAGATGCTTTTCGGCCCAGATCACGACCGCGTTGAGCACCGGCAGCGCGTCCTCGCCTTTCTCGGTCAGCACGTACTCCTGCCGGGTGCGGCCGCCGTCGTCGTACGGTTTCCGCGCGAGGAGCCCGTCGTCCACGAGGCCGGCGAGGCGTTTGGTGAGCACGGAGTCAGCCACCATCAGCCGTTTTTTCATGGCGTCGAAGCGGCCGTTGCCGAAGAAGACCTCGCGGAGCACCAGCATGCTCCAGGGATCGCCCAGGATGTCCAGGCCGCGGGCCATGGCGCAGGTGCGTTGGGACCAGTCAGAGCGGAGTGCCATGCAGGAAACCCTAGCTGACTATCTTCAAGAAAGCCAGGGTAGTCGGGTACGACGTCAGCGGAGGGTGGCCCTCGACGGACGGTAGGCCAATGCCCAGTAGGCGAGCATGGCGATGCCGCACACAACGCCCAGGCTGGACACCGCGAGTTGCCATAGCGTCTGCGGGTCCTTGCCCCACTCGTGCGCGCCCGCCATCACGGCGAGGTATTTGGGCGTCAGGTAGAACGCCACAGCAGAGGCGGCCACGATGATCCAGCCGGCCAGCCGCATCCTTCCGTCCTTCGACGGGATGCGGTGGAGCGCAAAGGCCATGGAGGGCAGCGCCACGGCCATCCACACCCAGTGGTGGGACCAGGAGACCGGGCTGATGAGCAGCATGAGCACGGCGGTGGCCGATACCGCGACGAAGTTCTCGTCCGCATCAACAGCCCATTTGATGACCAGCGCCGCCACGGCCACGAGGGCCAGCGAAAGAACCAGCCACACCGCGCTGGTGACTCCGGAGTCCGGCATGCCCAGGTGCAGCAGCAGGCCTTTGACGGAAAGATTGTCCACGTAGCCGGGCCCGCCGATCCGTCCGGTGTCCGGCAGGATCTTGGTCCAGAACGTCACCGAGGCATGCGGGAGCACGGCCCAGGACAGCGCGATGGAGCCGAAGAAGCCCGCAGCCATCCAGCCGAGCGCCTTAAAGTCCCGGCGCACCAGGAAGTACAGGCCGAACGCCAGCGGCGTCAGTTTGATCCCCGCCGCCATGCCGATCAGCAGTCCTGCCGGCCAGCGGAGCTCACCCGCCCGGGATTTTCCGTACAGGGCAAAGTCCGCGAGGATCAGCCCCATCAGGATGATGTTGATCTGACCGAAATCGAATGTGTCCCGCCATGGGCCCAGCAGCAGGATCGCCGCCGTCCCCGCGAGCGCCACGGCCCGGAACCGCCAGTCGGCGAAGGCGTCCTTCCAGCGGTGCAGCCCGAAGTAGTGCCGCGCCAGCCACGCGGACACAACGGCGGCGCCGGCCAGCGCCGTCGTAATGAAAATGAGGCTGCTGGCACCGATGCTGAGCGTCGCCAGCAACGCGAACAGCAACGCTGCGAACGGCGGGTAGGTGAACGGGAGCCCGTCCCGCGGCGCGTAAAGCTCGTTGACGCCGCTCTCGCCGGTCTGCAGCACCCGGCTGCCGCCGTAATAGTACACCTCGAAGTCGTTCATCAGCGGGATGTACGCCGAGTACAGAACCACAAGGGCGATCACGACGGCGGCAGCGCCTGCCACCGTCGCGATCCAGCCGCGTTTGGTGGGCGAAACCGCCCGGAGCGAGATGGTCACCGGCTGCTAGCTGCCCGTCCCGATGAAGGTGAAGGCGTGCTCCAGGTCCGCGATGAGGTCCTCGACGTCCTCGATGCCGCAGGAGAGCCGGATGAGGTTGACCGGAACGGCCAGCTCGGTTCCCTTGACGGAGGCGTGCGTCATTTCCGACGGGTAGTTCATGAGCGACTCGATGCCGCCGAGGGACTCGGCCAGGGTGAACACGGACGTGTTTTCCGCGACGGTGCGGGCCGCCGCCTCGCCGCCCTTGAACTGCACGGAGATCATGCCGCCGAACTTCTTCATCTGCTTCTTCGCGAGCTCATGGCCCGGGTGCGACGGGAGGCCCGGGTACAGCACGGCTTCCACTTCGGGGCGCTGCAGCAGCCACTCGGCCACGGCCTGGGCGTTGTCGCTGTGCCGGTCCATCCGGACGCCAAGGGTCTTGAGGCCGCGGGTGGTGAGGAAGGCATCCATCGGGCCGGAGACGGCACCGACGGCGAACTGCACGAAGCCGATCTTCTCGGCCAGCTCCGCGTCGTTGACCACGATCGCGCCGCCGACGACGTCGGAGTGGCCGCCGATGTACTTGGTGGTGGAGTGCACCACGATGTCGGCGCCGAGGGCCAGCGGGGTCTGCAGGTACGGCGAGGCGAAGGTGTTGTCCACCACGAGCAGTGCTCCGGCGTCGTGCGCCAGCCTGGCGAGCGCCTCGATGTCAGTGATCTTCATCATCGGGTTCGACGGCGTTTCCACCCACACGAGGCGGGTTTTGCCCCCGTCCGGTCCGCCGGCCGCAACGGCCTCCGCGACGGCGTCAAGATTGGACATGTCCACTGGGGTGTTGCCGATGCCCCACTCCCCCAGCACGCGGCTGATCAGCCGGTAGGTGCCCCCGTAGGCGTCGTTGCCGAGCACGATGTGGTCGCCCGGACGGGTCAGCGCACGGATCATCGAGTCCTCGGCGGCGAGGCCGGAGCTGAAGGAGTACGCGTGCGAGCCGCCTTCGAGGGCGGCCAGCTGTTCCTGCAGCGAGTCACGGGTGGGGTTGGTGCCGCGGCCGTATTCGTAGCCGTCGCGCAGCCCGCCGATACCGTCCTGGGCGTACGTGGAGGAGAAGTGCACGGGCGGCACCACGGCGCCGGTGCGCGGCTCGAAGGCCTGGCCGGCGTGGACGGCGCGGGTGTTGAAACCTTGGTTTTCAGAGACAGACATGAAGTTCCTTTCGGCTGCCGATCGGGCTTGCAATCAGGACTAGTTGCTGAGGTAGGCGAGGAGGTCGTGGCGGGTCAGGATGCCCACCGGGGCGCCGACGAAGGTGACCATGACCGTGTCGACGTCGGAAAGCAGTTCGCGGGCGGCGGAGATGGTCTCCAGCGAACCGATCACGGGCAGCCGTTCCCCCATGTGTTCGGAGATCTTGTCCGTCAGCTTCGCCTCGCCGCGGAACAGCTTGGACGTGAGGCTCCGTTCATCCACGGCGCCCAGCACTTCGCCCATGACCACCGGCGGTTCCTGGGACAGGACCGGGATGTGGGAGACGCCGTACTCGTTCATGATGTTGATGACGTCGCGGACGGTTTCGTTCGGGTGGATGTGCACCAGCTCCGGGAGCTCGCCGGTCTTGGATTTGAGCACCTCACCGACGGAGGATTCCTCGCCGCCGGACAGGAAGCCGTAGGACCGCATCCACTGGTCGTTGAAGATCTTGGCCAGGTAGCCGCGGCCTGAATCGGGCAGGATCACCACCACCACGGCGTCTTCGGGCAGGTCTTTGGCGATCCGCAGCGCGGCAACCACGGCCATGCCGGATGAGCCGCCCACCAGCAGGCCCTCTTCGCGGGCAAGCCTGCGGGTCATCTCGAAGGACTCGGCATCGCTGACGGCAATTACGTCGTCCGGGACGGTTTTGTCGTAGTTGGCCGGCCACATGTCCTCGCCGACACCCTCCACGAAGTACGGCCGGCCGCTTCCGCCGGAGTAGACGGAGCCTTCGGGGTCGGCACCGATGATCCGCACGCGTCCGCCGTCGGCTTCGGGGCGGTTGGCGGAAACTTCCTTGAGGTACCTGCCGGTGCCGGTGATGGTGCCGCCGGTGCCCGCCCCGATCACGCAGTGCGTGATCCGGCCGTCGGTGTCCTGCCAGATCTCGGGTCCGGTGGACTCGTAATGGCTTCCCGGCGCGGCGGGGTTGGAGAACTGGTCCGGCTTGAACGCACCCGGGATTTCGGTGACCAGGCGGTCCGACACGCTGTAGTAGCTCTGCGGGCTGTCCGGGGCGACGGCAGTGGGAGTCACCACCACTTCGGCGCCGTATGCCTGCAGGACGGCGCGCTTGTCCTCGCCGACCTTGTCCGGGACCACGAAGATGCAGCGGTAGCCCTTCTGCTGGGCCACGAGGGCCAGGCCGACTCCGGTGTTCCCCGAGGTGGGTTCAATAATGGTTCCGCCGGGCAGGAGTTTGCCGTCCCGTTCCGCCTCCTCGATCATCTTCGCCGCGATGCGGTCCTTGATGGATCCGCCCGGGTTCAGGTATTCCACCTTCGCCAGGATGGTGGCTTTGACACCATCAGTTACGTGGTTGAGTTTGACGAGCGGCGTGTGGCCGATGAGGTCCAGGACGGACTGGGCGTACTTCATAGGTACAAAGTTACCGTCTCGGACCTGCACCCCTTGCCTCGGCGGCCCGCCCCGCCGGTGCGTGCCGCGCGGGCACAGGCCGGGACGGGTGGGACGATTGGGCGGTGCAGCGGTTCGCGTGGTTGACGAAGAGACGGAGTTACCTCCTGCCGGGGATCACGCTCGTGGCCGGCGTGGGGGCCCTGGCCCTGGGTGCGCTGCCTGTGCCTGCCTTCGCGGAACTGGCCGGCCGCACCATTCCGGTCCTGTCCTTCGTCCTGGCTATGTCCCTGGCCACGCTGCTCTGGCACGAGCGGCTCCGTGCCCTGAACGTCCGGATCAAGTGGGGCGGATTCGCCCTCGCGGGCCTGGCGGCCGCAGCGCTGACGGTTCCCCTGGCCGTCGTGGCGCTGTGGGTGGCTTCAGGGATGGACTGATCCCGGGGCAGAAGGGCTGCCCGGGCCCCGGCCTACGCGCCGATGTCGTTTGCCGCGGATTCCGGGCTGACGCCCGCTCCCCCGGCGTCAGCGTTCTGCCACAGCCCCAGGACGTTGCCCTCGGGGTCCCGGAAATAGGCGTAGAAACCCATTCCGGGGATGGCATCCTTGGGTTTGACTACGGCTCCGCCCAGCGATTCGATCCGCGCGAGCGAGGCGTCGATGTCCTCGACATCAACGGTGATGATGGGGGTCTTCAGTTCCCCTTCCCTGGCGAACAGTCCGCCGTTGATCGCCCCGGGTTCCTTGGGCATTCCGGTTGTTTCATCACTCGGGGTGGTGAGGACCATGTTGTAGTCCATCTCGGGCATCGGGTTGATTGTCCAGTCGAAGGCCGCTTTGTAGAACTCGGTGGCCCGTCCCTGATCGTCCGCCGGGATTTCAAAATGTACGATTCCAGCCATTGTGCGCTCCTGACAAAATGGGGGTGGAGGGCACGGATCTACCGCGCCACACGCAAATTCTAGTCCCGCAGGCCGGAGCCAATCAGGGCCCTTTGGCCTTGCCGGTCCACCGGGCTACAGGCCGTGCAGGCGATGCCGGGGCGGCCTGCCGCTGGGGGCTGTGTCAGCCCTGCGTGGGACGATAGACGCATGACCATCACCGACGTCCCTGCTGGCCTCGCCGCCGCGGCTGACGCCTCGCTGCGGTGGCATCCGGGCGGTCCCTTCAATCTCCTGCAGACCCTCGGCACGCTGATGCGCGGCAACGGTGATCCGGCCTTCGCCTCCCGGCCCGATGGTGTCTGGATGTCATTTACTACGCCGGATGGCCCGGCAACGCTGCGCCTCACCGTTTCCGGGGACCCCCGCGAACCGGACGTGGACGTGCAGGCCTGGGGGTCCGGGTCCGGGGACGCCATCTCGACGGCGCCGCGGCTGCTGGGCAGCGGGGACGACTGGTCCGGCTTTGACTGCCCCGAGTTCCACGCCACGCTCCCCCGGATGGTGGTGGAAGCCCGGCGCCGGAACCTTGCCCTGCGGCTCCCGTCCACCGGCCGGATAGTCGATTCCCTGGTGCCTACCATCCTCGAGCAGAAGGTCACCGTCATCGAAGCCCGGCGGGGCTACCGCTACCTGATGTACCGCTTTGGCACGGCGGCCCCCGCCGCCGGTACGGCCGCGCCGGCCGGGCTGCTGGTTCAGCCCACTCCTGAGCAGTGGCTGCGGATCCCCTCCTGGGAATGGCACAAGGCCGGCGTGGGACCGCAGCGCTCGGCAACTGTCATGCGGGCTTTGCGTTCCGCCGTCGCCCTTGAGCGCCTGGCGGGGCTCACGGCCGCGGAGGCATCCGCCAAGATGCAGACCATCCCCGGCATCGGCATCTGGACGACGGCGGAGGTGGTCCAGCGCACGCACGGCTGCCCGGACTCCATCGCGGTGGGCGACTACCATCTGGCCGCGTACGTGGGCGCCGCGCTGACCGGCCGGCGGACGGACGATGCCGGGATGCTGCAGCTGCTGGCGCCGTGGCAGGGTCACCGGCAGCGGGTGGTACGGATGATCGGCCTCAGCGGTTTCCGGAAACCCACGTTCGGCCCGCGCATGACCATCCAGGACCACCGCCGGCACTAGGTATTTGGGCGCGAACGGACACTTGCGGCCCTGATCTTGGGCACACCCGCCCCTCCATCGCGGACCGAAGCTGTCCCTGATCCTGTGGACGCCCCCGCCGGCCGGGTATAGCGTGGCGGCATGGCGTCCGGCAGCCAGAACGCCAGTGATCCGCATCCTGGAGCGCGCAGTGATCCACACCCGGAAACTCACCAAGAACTTCACGGTCAAGAAGGAAACGGTCGAGGCCGTCAAGGGCGTCGACATCGACGTCGCCCCGGGCGAACTCGTGGCATTCCTCGGCCCGAACGGCGCCGGCAAGTCCACCACGCTGCGGATGCTGACCACGCTGCTCCGGCCCACCTCCGGCACCGCCACGGTTGCCGGCGTGGACGTCTCGGTGGACCCCGCCGGCGTGCGCGCCCGGATCGGCTACATCGGCCAGGGTAACGGCGGCGGCCACAGCTTCAGGGTGATCGACGAAATGATGATGCAGGGCCGTTTCTACGGAATGAACACCACGGATGCCGCCGCCCGCGCCCAGGAACTACTGAAGTCCCTCGACCTGACCAACCTCGCCAAACGCACGGTCATCAAACTTTCCGGAGGGCAGCGGCGCAGGATGGATGTTGCCCTGGGCCTCATGCACTCACCGCGGCTGCTCTTCCTGGACGAACCCTCCACCGGCATGGACCCGCAGAACCGGGCCAACCTGTGGGAACACATCATGCGGATGCGCGCCGAGCACGGAACCACCATCGTCCTCACCACGCACTACATGGACGAGGCGGATTCCATGTCCGAGCGGGTGATTGTCATCGACCACGGCCGGATCATCGCCGACGACACCGCGGCCCGCCTCAAGGCCAACCTGGCCGGCGATCTGCTGGCCGTTGAGGTTGCAGCGGAGTCGGCCCCGGGCGTGCGCGGGCTGCTGGGACGGGCAGCAGCGGGCGGTGAGGTCCAGGAAAACACGCACGACGGCTTGGTCAGCTTCCGCCTGCGGCTCCCGGAAGGCGCACGGCTGGCGCCCGCGCTGCTCAAGGAAATGAACGACGCCGGCGCTCCCGCCCAGTCCCTGGAACTGAAACCGCCCACCCTGGACGATGTGTTCCTTGAGCTGACCGGCCGCAACCTCAGGGAAGGAGCGGACCGCTGATGAGTGTCCAGGATGTCCGGGACGTCGCGAAGAAACCGGGCCTGATCCAGGTCCTCCACGACACAAGGTATGTGTTCTGGCGCGAGATGCTGCTGCCGCTGCGGGACCCGTTTTCGCTGATCTTTTCGCTGATCCAGCCGCTCGTCTTCCTGGGCCTCTTCGGCCCGCTGCTCGGGTCAGCAGTGGGAGCCCCGGCCTTCGGCGGGCAGTCCACGCTGCAGTGGTTCCTGCCCGGCGTCGTGGTCATGATCGCCCTGTTCGGCACGTCCATGACCGGGTCCAACCTGCAGTACGAGCTGATGACCGGCTCCTACGAGCGGATCCTGGCCACACCGCTGTCCCGCTCCTCGCTGATGATCGGGCGGGCGCTGAAGGAGTGGGCGCCGCTGGTGGTGCAAGGGCTGCTCATCGCCCTTGTCTGCATCCCGTTCGGCTTCGTCTTCTACCCGCTGCACGTGCTGTTCGGGCTGGTCATCCTGGGCATCTTCGGCATCGGACTCGGTGCGCTCTCCTATGCCCTTGCCCTCGTGTCGCAGAACAAGGAGTGGATCTTCTGGGGAGTGCAGCAGACCCTGCTTTTCCCGCTGATGATCCTGTCCGGCATCATGCTCCCCATTGAAGCCGGTCCGGACTGGATGAAGACCGCAAGCTGGTTCAATCCCCTGACCTACCTGGTCAATGCCGAGCGGGAACTGTTCGCGGGGAACATCGGCAGCGATACACTCCTGGGCCTCCTGGCCGCGTCGGTGACGGCCGCCGTCGGACTCGTGGTTGGTATCCGGGCCATCAACCGCAACATCAGGTAGGGGCCGCCGGCTGTCAGAGTCCCAGCCGGACCACGGCTTCCTTGCGCATTTCCACCTTGCGGATTTTCCCCGAGACCGTCATCGGGAAGCTTTCGCGGACGTCCACATACCGCGGGATCTTGTAGTGGGCCAGCTGCCCCCGGCAGAACTCGGCGACGGCGGCGGCGTCCAGCGGCTCGGCGCCGGGCTTGAGGATGATGCATGCCATCAGCTCCTCGCCGTACTTGGCATCCGGGACTCCGATCACCTGCACGTCCTGGATCGAGGGGTGCATGTAGAGGAACTCCTCGATCTCGCGCGGGTAGATGTTCTCCCCGCCGCGGATCACCATGTCCTTGATCCGGCCTTCGATCACCACGTAGCCGTCGGCATCCATGCGGGCCAGGTCGCCGGTGTGCATCCAGCCGTCAGCGTCGATCGCTTCGGCGGTCTTGTCCGGCTGGTCCCAATACCCCTGCATCACGCTGTAACCGCGCGTGCACAGCTCGCCGATATCGCCGCGCTCCAACACACTGCCTGTCACAGGGTCCACCACCTGGCTCTCCAGCTGCGGCATGGTCCGCCCCACGGTCTCGGTGCGGTGCTGCATGGTGTCACCGTCGCGGGTCATGGTGGATACCGGGGACGTTTCCGTCATGCCGTAGCAAATGGCCACATCCCTCATGTTCATCTCCGAGATGACCCGGTTCATCACCTCGATGGGACACAGCGATCCTGCCATAACGCCGGTCCGCAGCGTGGACAGGTCGTAGGACGCGAAGTCCGGCAGTGCCAGCTCGGCAATGAACATGGTGGGCACGCCATACAACGATGTCCCGCCAAAATCCTGGACCGCCTCCAGGGCCGCCGCAGGAGTGAAGGACCGCCCCGGAATGATCGTGGCGGCGCCGTGGCTCAGGGCGTTCAGGTTTCCGATGACCATCCCGAAGCAGTGGTAGAACGGCACCGGGATCACCACGCGGTCGTGTTCCGTGTACCCCAGCAGCTCGCCGATGGAATAGCCGTTGTTCAGGATGTTGCGGTGCGTGAGCGTGGCGCCTTTGGGGAAGCCGGTGGTGCCCGAGGTGTACTGCAGGTTGATGGGATCGTGCGGATCCAGCCCCGCCAGGCGGGCCTTCAGGACGGAATGTCCGACGTCGTCTGCCCGCTTGAGCAGCTCGGCGTAGGTGAGTTCGGCGTCCGTTTCCGGGTCACCTGCCTGCAGCTGCGGCTGGCCGCCATCCGGGAGGAACACCAGTTCCTTCAGCTCAGGGCATTCGGCGAGGGCCTGCCGGGCCATCCCGGTGTAGTCGCTGCTCCGGTCCGACGGCGCCGTGACAAGCATGCGCATGCCGTTCTGCTTCACCACAAACTCCAGCTCATGGCTCCGGTAAGCCGGATTCACATTGACCAGGATGGCGCCGATCTTGGCTGTGGCGTACTGCATGATGGTCCACTCCGCACAGTTGGGGCTCCAGATGCCAATCCGCTCCCCTGTGCCGACGCCGAGGGCGAGCAGCGCCCGGGCCAGCCTGTCGACGTCGTCGTTCAGTTTTGTGTAGCTCCAGCGGCGGGCATCCGCGCCGGGAACCGGAGCAGCCTCGATCAGGGCGTCGTGGAACGGGAACCGGGCCACGATCCGCTCGAAATTCTGTCCGATGGTCTCTTCGAGCAGCGGGACGTCAGTGTCCCCGGCTGTATAAGCGCGCATGCTGGCACGCTACCAACAGACCACTGGCAAGAGAAGCGTAAAACTAGGAAGCCCTACAAAATATTTCGGAACCGGCAAGGGCGGGCCGCTATTGTGAAAAGCATGAGTGCACCCATTGACCTGCAGGCAACGTTCATCCCCAACGACGGCGAATTCTTCCGCGTGAAGCTCGCCCTCGAAATCGCGATCGACGAGGTGGTCAACGAACCCGGCTGCATCCGGTACGAACTGACGGAGGCCACCGAGGACAAGCTGGTGCTCACCGAACAGTGGGCTTCCGAAGAGGACCTTGACAAGCATTCCAAGGGCACCGCCGTCCAGGACCTGAACGAATCGCTGAGCGCCCTGCTGGCCGAGCCCGTCCAGCTCGAACGGCTGTAGTCCCGCAGCTTTTCCGGACAAACAACGCGGGGTCACTCCGCCCGTACGAACCATGGTTCGTGGGCGGAAGTGACCCCGCGTTGGAGTTTAAATGCTGCGTTTAGGCGGTGGAGCCTCAGGCGATTGACGCCCGGCGGAAGCCTAGGCCTCCGGAATCTGGGTGCCGTCCTGCTTGCCGGCCGCAGCCGCTGCCTCAGCCTGCGAACGAGCCACATGCGCGTGGACTTCCTCCATGTCCAGTGCCTTGACCGCGTCCACCACCTGTTCCAGCTGCTGGGCGTTCAGCGCGCCGGGCTGGGAGAACACCAGCACCTTCTCGCGGAAAGCCATCAGCGTGGGGATGGACGTGATGCCGGCTTCGGCCGCCAACTGCTGTTGCGCTTCGGTGTCCACCTTGGTGAAGACGACGTCCGGGTGCTTCTCGGAAACGGCGGAATACGTTGGTCCAAACTGCTTGCAGGGACCACACCATTCGGCCCAGAAATCAACGAGGACGATGTCGTTGTTCTCGACGGTTGTTGCGAACTGTTCACCTGTAATGTCTACGGTAGCCATGGGTCAACGGTACGCGAGCCGCCCGGGGATGTCCCATGCGTTTCGCTCTTGGCACACCTGCACCGCTTCAGCCCGGCCCCCGGGACCTATGGCCCTTACCGGGGGTTAAACAGGCGTTTAGCATCTTGAACATGCGTTCAGCAACAGCGGACCCACGCGGGGACGACCGCAGCACCAGGGCGCGGATCAGGGACGCTGCCATCGGGCTCTTTGGCAGCACCGGCTTCGCACGCACCACCGTCCGCGCCGTTGCCACGGCCGCGGGTGTCAGTCCCGGGCTGGTCATCCATCACTTCGGCAGCAAGGCCGGCCTGCGTCTGGCCTGCGACGACTTCGTCATCGGGGACGTGGCACGGCGCGGCCAGGAAAAGGCGGATCCGGCCAGCGCCCGCGACCTCCTCGCGGAATACCTTGTGGACCCCGGGCAGTACGACGACGAAATCGCCTACATCCGGCAGGCGCTCAGCGACCAGTCGGAGGCCGGTGAGCGCCTGTTCGATGCACTGGTGCGGCAAACAGCGCAGCTGATGGAAACCGGCGTGGCCCACGGCACCGTCCGTGCCTTCAGCGATCCCCACGCCGCCGCCGTCGTGATCGCTTCCAATAGCCTGGCCATCCTGGTGCTTGGCAGGCACATCGCCAGGTCGCTGGGGACGACGGGACTCGGCGCCGACACGGTGCGCCGGCTGACTGTGCCGGCGCTGGAGCTCTACACGTACGGGTTCTACACCGACACCGCCTTCCTGGACGCTGCACGGTCCGCGATGGGGGCTTCCGGAACGGAGGCTCCGGCGGAGGCCGGGGCCGGGGCCGGGGCCGGGGCCGGGGCCGGGGCCGGGGCGCAGCCTTCCGGATCGCTGAACAGGGAGGAAGTTCGATGAGCCAGGCGATAGTCGTTCAGTCACTGACCAAGAAATTCGGCAACCGGGAGGTGCTGCACGGCATCGACTTCACGGTGGAACGCGGAACGGTGTTTGGCATGATCGGGCCCAACGGTGCCGGCAAGACCACCACCATGCGCTGCCTGCTGGACATCATCAGGCCATCGTCCGGGAGTTCCCGGGTGCTGGGCGAGGACCCCCGTCGGGCAGGACCGGAGCTTCGTCGCCGGATCGGATATCTCCCCGGCGAACTGTTCCTGGAAGGCCGGATCACGGGACGAAAACTCCTGTCCCATTACGAGGCCATCAGCGGCCCGGTGAAGCGCGGCCACATCGATGCGCTGGCGGAGCGGCTTGATCTCGACCTGGACCGGCACACACGCAAGCTGTCGAAAGGCAACCGGCAGAAGCTGGGGCTCGTACAGGCCTTTATGCACGACCCGGAGCTGCTGGTGCTAGACGAGCCCACCAGCGGCCTGGACCCTCTCGTGCAGCAGGAATTCCTGGCCATGGTGAAGGAGTCCCGGGACAAAGGGCAGACCATCTTCCTCAGCTCCCATGTACTGAGCGAAGTCCAGCAGGCCGCGGATGAGGTCGCCATCCTGCGCGACGGCCACATCGTCACCGTGGCCTCGGTGGCAAGGCTCCGGGAAAGCGCGGTGCGGCATGTCCGGCTCAGCGCCACCGGGATTTCCGCGGACGACGCCGGCGCGATGCTCCGCCGGGTCCCCGGCATCGCCCGGCTTGAGGTGCTGGACTCGGGCGACGGCGTCGAGCTCTCAGCCACCCTTGAAGGCGCCATCCAGCCGCTGCTCCACGTGCTTTCCGGGCTGCAGCTGACCGACCTGGTGCTCGAGGAACCCGACCTGGAGGAATCAGTGCTCAAGATGTACGGAAGCCTGGCCGGCAACGGGGTACGGCCGTGAAGACGACCCTTCCCCTCTTCACCAGGGCCTTCGTGGACTCCTGGCGGTCGACCCTCGGCTGGGCGGCCGGACTGGCCTTTGCCGTCTTCCTTTACCTGCCGCTCTACCCTTCCATCGGCGGCAGCGCCGAAATGCAGAACATGATCGACGCCCTGCCGCCGGAGATGACCAAGGCCCTGAATTACGATCAGATCGCCACCGGTCCGGGCTACACCCAGGCCACGCTCTTTGGCCTGATCGGCTTCATGCTGATGACTATCGCCTCGGTGGCCTGGGGCGCGGCGGCGGTGGGCGGCGACGAGGAATCGGGTCAGCTGGAACTCACGCTGGCGCACGGCGTCACACGTGTCCAGGTGGTCCTGGAGCGTGCCCTGGCCCTGTTCCTTCGCGTGATCCTGCTGTCCGTCCTGGTATTCGTCCTGGTGCGCCTGCTCAATGACTCGGCACGGCTGGACATCATGCCGGAAAACCTGTTCGGTGCCGCCGTGCTGTTCGCCGGGCTGTCGCTGCTCACCGGCACCGCCGCCCTCTTCGCCGGCACGTTGACGGGCCGCCGGACGTATGGACTTGCTGCCGGTGCTGCCGTGGGCGTGCTGGGCTACGTCTTCAATGCGGTGGGGCGGCAGAGCAAGGACGTCGAGTGGCTCCTGGGACTATCCCCATACCACTGGGCCTACGGAAACTCCCCGGTGGCCGGCGGGGCGGACTGGGCGGCCGCCGGCTGGCTGTGGGGCATCTCAGTGACACTGGTGCTGCTCAGCGCAGTAGCGCTGGACAGGCGCGACGTCGGCGCGTAGCGGCAGGTGCCGCAGCGTCGGGCGTGTAGGCGGCAGGCGCGGTTTCAGCGGCGCCGCAGCGTCTCAGTGCCAGAGGTTCGGCGCGGGACGGCGGGCTCCGGGCAGTGCATTGGTTTCGCGCCACTCGTGGATCCACTCCGGCAGTTCCAGCCCGGCCGGGGGCTCACCGAATTCAGCGAAGATCTCCTCCTGGCTGACAGGCTTCCCCTTACTGACAAGACGGGTGGCGATGTGCGCCCGTGCATAGATTTCCCCGTCCGCCACCATGCGCTGCTCGAAGTAGATGGCCTTGGTGTCCAGGCCGATGATCCGCGATTCGATGGTGTACTGCTGCCACAGCTGCAGGGACTTGCGGAAGGCGATGGTCTCCCCTGCGGCCACGGGCGTCCAACCCCGCCGGCGCATCTTTTGCCAGGTCCCGCTACGTGCCATCAGATCAAACCGGCCCAGATCCATCAGCGAGAAGTACATCCCGTTGTTGACGTGCATGGCGATGTCTATGTCCGTGGGCAGGACGCGAAGCGGCAGGGAGGATGTGTCCCAGATGCTCAGGGGCGGCCGGCGCGAGGACGTGAACAGGAGCAGGAGGGTTCGCAAAAGCAGGTGCATGCAACCATGTTACCCATGAGTAACATCCGCGCCAAGAGACGGCCCCGTAGGATTTCCCCCATGACACAGCAACGCTACAGGGACATAGCCGAGTGGCCGCTGATGGGGACAGCCCTGGTGTTCCTGGCAGCCTATGCCTGGCAGGTGATCGGCCACATCGAAGGGCGGCAGGCCGACGTCCTGGAAGGGATCATGTGGATCACCTGGGCAATCTTCGCCGCCGACTATGCCGCCAACCTGTGGCTCGCGGAGAACAGGAAGCACTGGTTCATCCTCAACCTGCACGAGCTGCTGATCGTTGCCCTCCCGTTCTTCCGCCCGCTGCGGCTTCTCCGGCTGGTGACGCTGCTCTCCGTGCTGCACCGCACCGTGGGTGAAACCCTCCGCGGCCGCGTGGTCACCTACGTGGCCGGCTCCGCGGTCCTGCTGGTCTTCGTCGGCGCACTCGCCGTCCTGGACGTCGAACAAAACGCCCCCGACGCCAAAATCCTCACCTTCGGTGACGCCGCCTGGTGGGCCATCACCACCATCACCACGGTAGGGTACGGCGACCTCTTTCCGGTCACGCCGATTGGCCGGATGGTCGCAGCGGCTTTGATGATGAGCGGCATCGCGGTGCTGGGTGTGGTCACGGCGTCCATCGCATCATGGCTGGTACAACGGGTGGAAGAGAACACCGAAGCGGCCGTGGAAGCGGCTGAAGTTCCGGTCCGCACCGAGGTCCGGGAGCTGCTGGTGGAGGTTGCCGCCCTGCGCCGGGAATTGGCGGAACTGCGCAGCGAGCGCGAGCTGTAGAACCGCCCACCAACCGACCCCATTCAATCAAAAGGTAGCCGCCCGGACTTTACATCCGGGCGGCTACCTTTTGCCGTCTATTGGCCTGGAATAAATCCAGATGACTGAATTATTTTGTTTTGCGCCATTCTCCCCAAACGCGAGAATTGTCCAGGCAAAAGACTAATTAACCAGCATTCGCAATGCGCACGTGTCCTGGCGCTCATCGTGCCCACGGCAGGGCATTCACGGACTGCGTACTCACCCCAGGCCAAGTACCACTCCATCCGCAAGCGAGTGCCCCCGCCGTCGAACAAAAAACGGCATTGGGTATGTCCCGCCAATGTGCGGGTGTTATGCGTGAAGATTCAGGTAATGCCCACTCGTGCGGCAAATACTCCCCATTCATAGACTCGATATTCCTAGGGCAAGCAGCATTCCGGAATTTCACATGGCCACCGAGGTGGGCATGGGTCTAATCATTCGGGCTTCCGCAATTCTTCGTCAATTCGGCAGCCCACTTCATGCGTCTTTACGCAACGGGCTGCCCTTTGTGCGGTCCGGGGCCGGCGCACCACCGCCCTGGGGCCTGCTGTCCTGTCGACCCCCAAGGGCATTGACTCTCGGGGGGAACCGATGGATCAAAACGAGCTTAATCAGGAGGACAGATCACCTGTCCCCACACTTGCACAAGGCCGCGGCACAAATACCAGGCTGAGGATCATGCTGGCCGCAGGAGCCGTGGTGACGGCGATTGCCGTGACCGCCATAAGCTTCGCCGGCGCCGCGCAGACGTCCCAGGTCAGCGAAGCCCAGGCCGTGACGGCTGCGGTGCCTGCGGCCGCCAACTCCGCAGACGCCTCTGCCACGGCCGGTGCCAGCACGCCGGAGGCGGCTGTTGCTGCCGTTCCGGAGGCCGCGCCACCGCAAGCACCGGCTGCCGAACCTGCGCCCGCCGTGCAGGCGCCCGAACCGGCCCCAGAACCGGCACCCGCCCCGGCACCCGCCCCGGCACCCGAGGCATCCAACACGTACACGGTGGTTGCCGGGGACACGGTGGGGGCGATCGCTGCCCGCTTTGGCGTCGACATGAACGCCATGCTGGCGGCCAACGGGCTGGGCTCGTACTCGCCGATCGTGCCGGGCCAGGTCCTGAAGCTGACGGGCCCCGCCGTTGCCGCCCCGGCCGCGGCCCCCGCGGCAGCGGCACCAGCGCCGGCTCCGGCACCAGCCCCCGCTCCTGCTCCGGCCCCTGCGGTCCGGACAATCTACGTCGCGGGCGCCGGTGGCCAGGGGATGGTGGACGCCTGCATCGGCCCGATTCATTTCACCCCGACTGATGCGTACGCCCTGTTCATCACGGAACACGACTTCTGCGGCGGGTGGGCACGGTTCTCGGGGATCGGCGTCGGCGAAACGGTCAGCATTCCCGGCTACGGAACCTACACGGTCACCGGGCGGGGCCAGGTGCCCAACCCCGGTACAACCAACAATGTCTCAGCCGTTTTCGGAGGCTTTCCGCGGGTGATCCTGCAGACCTGCATCCCGGGGACCAACCAGATGCTGGTGATAGGCCTCAACTGATTTCCTAAGCTTGTCCGCGGTTCCGAGCCTTGAGGGCTAGGGACCGCGGACAAGCTCCGGCCGGAACGTGAAAACGTAGCGGAAACAGAAAAGTCTCCGGAACCTGACGGTTCCGGAGACTTTTCCAAGGGTGGCAGATGAGGGATTCGAACCCCCGTAGGCGTTGCCAGCTGATTTACAGTCAGCCCCCTTTGGCCGCTCGGGTAATCTGCCGAACTTCAAAAGAAGATCACTCGCGGCTTCCATGTTCAGAACGGCTGTTTCCATCCGTTCCGCTTCCAGCAACCGCGGGCAAGACAACTTTACAGAACTTCTGCCGAAGAATCGAATCGAGCCTCAAAGGGCCCCGAATCCCCCGGAACTCCGCGGAAAATCAGGCTTCACCGAGAATGCGTCCGGCCAGTTTCGCCTCGAACTTGGCGGCTTGCTCCTCCGTGATCTGGTTCAGTTGCACTGCCCGCATCAGGTCCGAATGCACACCGTCCATTCGGGAAGAAGCGTCTGCCACGGGACTAAGGATGATGGACGCGGCCACCGCGGCCGCTGCCACGGAGGTCGCCGCCGTGGCGATTGTTGCGGCTGCGGCTGCAGTTGAGCGGGTGACATAACGGACGGCCTTCTGGTGCATGTGCTTTCCTTCCGGGGCAACTCTTCCAACACCTTCAACTCTGGGGGCCAAGGCTTCGTTCCCGCCCTGCGTTCGCTATGAGGAAACTGTGAATCGCCCGGAACGATTCCACTTCGAACGTTGTTCGGGACGCGGCCTTCACTTGGACGCCATCCGTACTAGGCTGGAATGCAGACAACACCGCCCTTCAAGGGGTATCGGGACGATCAGCAGGAGGACAGTTATGGCAGGCGAATCCACATTCGACGTCGTCAGCAAGGTAGACAAGCAGGAAGTTGCCAATGCGCTGAACCAGGCGCAGAAGGAACTGGCCCAGCGGTATGACTTCAAGGGCGTCGGCGCCGAGGTCGATTTCAGCGGTGAGAAGATCCTGATGAAGGCGAACTCCGAAGAGCGCGTGCTCGCCGTCCTGGACGTGCTGCAGTCCAAGCTCATCCGCCGCGGGATCTCCCTGAAGTCCCTGGACACGGGCGAGCCCTACGCGTCCGGCAAGGAATACCGGTTGGAGACCTCCATCAAGGAGGGCATCGCCCAGGACCTCGCCAAGAAGATCAACAAGCTGATCCGCGACGAGGCCCCGAAGTCCGTCAAGTCCCAGATCCAGGGAGACGAACTGCGCGTGACGTCCAAGTCACGCGACGACCTCCAGGAGACCATGAACCTGCTTAAGGGCTTCGACGAGGCCGACCTGCAGTTCGTGAACTTCCGCAGCTAGCCCCCGCCGTCGTTTTCGACACGAAAAAAACCTGACGCTACACAAAGAGGCCGGCGACACCCGTATACGGGCCGCGCCGGCCTCTTTGCGCGTCGAAAGGCACGATGCGCCTCACCACGGAAGAAAGTACGACGGCGGGGCTCAGCGGAGCGGGCGGCCAGCCATCAGTTCCAGCCGGGCGATGCGGTCCTGCATCGGCGGGTGCGTGGAGAACATCTTGCTCAGCCCGCCGCCGCGGAACGGGTTGGCGATCATCAGGTGCGACGCGTTCACCAGCTTCTGGTCCTGAGGCAGCGGCACCATCTGCACGCCCTGATGGATCTTGCGCAGGGCTGAGGCGAGCGCCAGCGGATCGCCGGTGAGCTCGGAACCGTCCTCGTCGGCGTCGTACTCCCTGGTCCGGGAGATGGCCGACTGGATCACCATCGCCGCAAGCGGGGCCAGCAGCGCCATGGCGATCATCGCAAGCGGGTTCGAATTGCGCCGGTCGCCGCCGCCGAAGAACAGCAGCATCTGCCCCACCGAGGTGATCACGCCGGCTACCGCCGCGGCCACGGATGAGGTGAGGATGTCCCGGTTGTAGACGTGCATGAGCTCATGGCCGAGTACGCCGCGCAGTTCGCGGACGGACAGCAGCCGCAGGATGCCTTCGGTGCAGCAGACGGCGGCGTTCTGCGGGTTCCGGCCGGTGGCAAAGGCATTCGGCGCGGGCGTGGGCGAGACGTAGATCCGGGGCATGGGCTGGTTGGCCCGGGCCGAGAGCTCCCGGACAGTCTGGTAGAGCTGCGGGGCCTGCGCCTCGGTGACGGGGTAGGCCTGCATGGACCGGAGCGCGATCTTGTCGCTGTTCCAGTACCCGTAAGCCGTGGTGCCCACACCCACCAGCGCCATGATCCAGATGGGAGCCGTGCTGCGCATGCTGCTGCCGATCACGGCACCGAGCCCCAGGAGCACCGCCCAGAGCACCCCGAACAGCGCCGCGGTCTTCAGTCCGTTGTGGTGATTATGCACTGTGCCTCCTCGCGAAGTTCTTACCCTCTTGAAGCTACAACGGGCGGTCGTTACGGAACGGGATTCCGCGCGTCGTACTTCAAAAAACCCGACTGCCAGCGTGCCAGCGCCCATGCCACAGCGATGCACAAAAGGCCGCCCAGCAGCAAAACCCAACCTTCACTCAAAAGTTTAGTGCCGCCGCCGGCCAGCATGTCCCCTATCCTCGGACCACCCGCAACCACCACCACAAACACGCCCTGGAGACGCCCTCGAAGGTGGTCGGGCGTGGCCGCCTGGAGGATGGTGGTGCGGAAAACGGCGCTCACGGAATCGGAGATGCCGGCCAGTGCACAGCACAGCGCGGCGGGCAACAGCCACAGCGTTACGCCGGCCTCCCCCGAGCGCCCCGCAAGGACCACCACCAGCCCGAAACCGGCAATGGACGCGCCCCAGCCCATGACGGACCACACCACGGCGCTTCCTTGCCGGCGGACGCCGCCCAGCGGTCCGGAGAACAGGCCGGCCAGGAAGGCGCCGATCGCAGTGGATGCCAGGAGGATGCCCACCGTGGCCTCGCCGCCGCCGATCATCACCGCACCGATGGCCGGCATCAGGGCCCGGGGCTGAGCGAAGATCATGGCCACCAGGTCGATCACGAAGGTCATGCGGAGATTCGGGCGCGTGCCCAGGAACCGGAACCCCTCCACCACGGAACGTAGCCCGGCGCGGTGGGCTTCCTTCCCCGGCGGCATCGGCGGAAGCTTCAGCAGGGCCCAGAAGGCAAACACGAAGCTCGCCACGTCCAGCGTGTATGTCCAGCCGAACCCCACCCACGCCACCAGCACGCCGGCCAGGAGCGGACCGGCAGTCATGGCCAGGCCGAAGCTGATCATGCTCAGGGCGTTGGCCGCGGGGAGCAGCTCCTTGCGGACCAGCATAGGGATGATGGCGCTCCGGGCGGGCTGGTTGATGGCCTGCGCGCCGCTCTGCACGGCAACCAGCACGTACAGCAGCCACACGTTCCCCACCTCCAGCCAGGCCTGCAGCGCCAGCGCGGCCGTGGTCAGCCACAGCACGGTAGTGGCCAGGAGCGCCACCCTGCGGCGGTCGTGGGCATCGGCGATGGACCCGCCCAGCAGGCCGCCCAGTACGAGGGGAACCAGCGCGAAAATACTCAGCAGCCCGACGTAGAGGCTGTCCTGCGTCAGCCGGTACACCTCCAGGCTGACCGCCACCAGGGTGAGCTGGCTGCCAAGGTTGGAGACGGCTGATCCCAGCCACAGCCGGCGGAAGTCCGGACTCTCGCGCAACGGAGTGATGTCAGCCAGCAGTTTGCCCACCGGGCAACTCTAGCCGCGGGCACTGACGGCACCGGGCCATGCCGCCACCGGCACCCCCGGCAGTGACCCCGGCAGGGCCCCGAATAGTGGTGCTGAGCTTGATAGTCTCGGGCGGGGAAACACAACAGCGAACGGAGTGCGCATGGAGTTGTCCAGAAGGCTGCTTTTCGGCTCTGCGGTATGGGAAGTCACCCGGCCGCGCACGCCGCTGACTTCCGGCCACCTGATGATCCGCCTCAGCAATCCCGCGACGGCCCTCGACCACCGGTCGGCCGCCGACTGGCTGCTGTGCCACAACGCTGCCCGCAAGGCACTGGCCGACGTCCTGGGGGCGGACACTTGCACTCTGCTTTTTGCGCACCGCTGGCATGCGCTCGGTGCCTCGATCGGCGAACCGGCCGCGGAGTCATCCACCCCCACGTTCCACCTTTTCGGCCGCTGGGACGGCGAACCGGTCACCCCTGCCGAACAGCTCGCCTTACCCGCGCAGCGCCGCAGGCCGGTGCCGGATCAGGATCTGGACAAGCACGACGTCGGGCTGCGCACCGCGTTGCTGGCGGCGGCAACTGCCGCCCGGCCCAGCTCACCTGACGGCACCGGCCCCCGCAGCGACGGCCCGAAAGGAGCGGTGCCGCTGCCCGCCATCCGCACCTGGGCGCCGTCGACCCCTGCCGGGACGCACCACACGGTCCTGGCGCCGGAGCGGAGCATCGGATCCGTGCAGGACGTCACCCCGCAGGAACTCCTTGCCCTGGCCGCGGCATTGGAAGCCCTGGCGCTGCGGCAGGCCGTCACGGGCCTTAGCTGCATGGTGCCGGACACTGCCGTCACGGGCGGGCGGCTGGAACTGCACGCGCTGGGCCGCTCCGCCGGCGAGGCCGTCAACCCGTTTGAAATGGTGCTGCGTTCTCCGGAGATTAGCCTAGCCTTATTGTGATTCAGTCATAATAAGTGGTTCAATGGGGCTATGACAGTTCACGAGGCCGGCCAGGACGCATGGGCAGCTGCCCTGCGCGCCCACGGCCGCCGGGTGACCAAACAGCGGCTGGCGGTTCTCACCGCCGTCGAACACCACCCGCACTCGCCGGCCGAAAGCATCCTTGCCGCCGCGCGTGAGGAACTCCCCGAACTGACCGCGCAGTCCGTCTACGTGGTCCTTGGCGACCTCACGGACCTCCAGATGCTGCGCCGGTTCGAACCTCCCCATTCCCCTGCGCTGTACGAGACACGGGTGGGCGATAACCACCACCACGCCGTGTGCATCAGCTGCGGACGGGTGGAGGACGTGGACTGCGCCGTTGGCCACGCCCCCTGTCTCACCCCGCACTGGGACCCGGACGCCAAGCCGATGACCATCCAGATCGCTGACGTCATGTACCAGGGCATCTGCCAGGACTGTCAGCGCACCCAAAAGCTACCCGCCGAACGAAACTAAGCAAGAAACCCAACCAGAAGGAGAAAGATGACTCAGAACATCTCTGCGCCCGCTGTGTCCACCACGCAGTCCGGTGCTCCCGTCACTTCCGACGCTCACTCGAAGGCTGTCGGCGCTGACGGCGCCATCATCCTGACCGACCATTACCTGATCGAAAAGCTCGCACAGTTCAACCGCGAGCGTGTCCCGGAGCGCGTCGTGCACGCCAAGGGCGGCGGAGCGTTCGGCAAGTTCACCACCAGCGAGGACATCTCCAAGTACACCAAGGCCGCTTTCCTGCAGCCGGGTGTCGAGACCGAAATGCTGATCCGCTTCTCCTCGGTCGCCGGCGAGAGCGGCTCCCCGGACACCTGGCGCGACCCCCGCGGTTTCGCCGTGAAGTTCTACACCTCCGAGGGCAACTACGACCTCGTGGGCAACAACACCCCCGTCTTCTTCATCCGCGACGGCATCAAGTTCCCGGACTTCATCCACAGCCAGAAGCGCCTCCCGGGCACCCACCTGCGCGACGCGGACATGCAGTGGGACTTCTGGACGCTCTCCCCCGAGTCCGCGCACCAGGTCACCTGGCTCATGGGCGACCGCGGCCTGCCGGCTTCCTGGCGCGAAATGCAGGGCTATGGCTCGCACACCTACCAGTGGATCAACGCCGAGGGCGAGCGCTTCTGGGTCAAGTACCACTTCAAGTCCAACCAGGGCGTCAAGACCATCAGCGGTGACCAGGCTGAAGAGCTGGCCGGGTCGGACGCGGACTTCTACATCCGCGACCTGCAGGAAAACATCGCTGCCGGCAACTTCCCGTCCTGGGACCTGCACGTCCAGGTCATGCCGTACGAGGATGCCAAGACCTACCGCTTCAACCCGTTCGACCTCACCAAGGTGTGGCCGAAGGCTGACTACCCGCTGATCAAGGTGGGCACCATGGAGCTGAACCGGAACCCGGAGAACTACTTCGCGCAGATCGAGCAGGCCACCTTCGCGCCGTCGAACTTCGTTCCGGGCATCGCCGCGTCCCCGGACAAGATGCTGCAGGCCCGCATCTTCTCCTACGCTGATGCCCACCGCTACCGCGTGGGCACCAACCACGCCCAGATCCCGGTGAACCAGCCCAAGAACCAGGTCAACAACTACAGCCAGGACGGCGCCGGGCGTTACCACTTCAACGCCCCGTCCGTTCCGGTCTACGCCCCCAACTCCGTTGGCGGCCCCGCTGCTGTTGAGCCGCAGGACCCGGCAGGCGGCTGGGAGAACGACGGCGAGCTGACGCTCTCCGCGCACTCCCTGCACGCCGAGGACGGCGACTTCGGCCAGGCCGGCACGCTGTACCGCGAAGTGTTCGACGACGGCGCCAAGGCCCGCCTGCTGGACACCATCACCGGTGCTGTGGGCGGCGTGAAGAGCCCGGGTATCAAGGAACGCGCCATCCAGTACTGGACCAACGTTGACGCCGAACTCGGCGCCAAGCTGCGCGCCAACCTGGGGGCGGGCCAGACTGAATCAGACGCTGAGGCAGCCAACAAGCTCTGATTCGCTCATTAGCTAAGGCTCGCTCCTGAACGGTGCCTGACGGCCTTTGATATGAACACCCCGCCGCGGATTTTCCGCGGCGGGGTGTTCTGCGTTCCGTGCGCTTTCCACATACGGTGCGCAGCCTCTGGCCTGCGCGGCGGGGCGGCCCTAGGCTCCCTACATGAACACATTCGACGGCATCCCGGCCGGTGCCTCCGGCTTCTATGCGGACCTTGAGCAGAACAACAACCGGGACTGGTGGCTGGAACACAAGGCCCGCTACGAGACGCTCGTCCGGGAACCGCTGGCTGCCCTGCTGGCCGAGCTGGAGCCCCGGTTTGGCCCCGCGAAGATCTTCCGGCCCAACCGGGACATCCGTTTCTCCCAGGACAAGTCCCCCTACAAGACAGCCCAGGGTGCGGTCGCGTCCTTCCAGGAGGGCGTGGGGTACTACGTGCAGCTGAGTGCCGGCGGCCTCCTGGTGGGTGCCGGCTGCCATTCGATCTCGCCCGCCCAGCTTGCCCGCTTCCGGAACTCGGTGGATGCCACCGGGACCGGGGAATCCCTGGAGAAGATTGTTCATCGGCTCACCGATGCCGGATTCACCGTTGAGGGTGAACGGCTCAAGACCGTCCCCCGGGGCTTCCCCCGCGAGCATCCCCGGGCGGAGCTCCTCAAATACAAGTCGCTGTCCGCCGGCAGGGAGCTGGGCGAACCCGGCTGGCTCTCCACGCCGGGCGCCGCGGAGGAGGTTGGCCGGCTCTGGGAACAGCTGCGGCCGCTCGTCGAGTGGATGGGCCGCCACGCTTCGCCGTGAGCATCGGGGTTGCGACGCCCTAAGGAAGAAGCGCCAGATGGCTATGCAGGGCCAAAGGTAGAAGCCGTGGAAGTCGGTGTCGTTGGGGTTTGCGCCGCCGATGAGGCCGCCGGGCGGTGCCCTCTCTTAGCCAGCTGGATCTGCTCATAGACATGGTGCCGCAGCTCAGTAAAGCGCGGCAACGAACGGGTGTTCAGCTGGTCACGCCCTGCCGGAAGATCGATCACGATGTCCTCCTGGATTACCGTCGGAGAGCTGGAGAGGATGATGACGCGCTCCCCCAGATAGACCGATTCATCGATGTCGTGCGTCACGAAGAGCACGGTTACGCCGAGCTTTTTCCACACGACGCGGATCAGGTCTTCCAGGTCGGCACGGGTTTGGGCGTCCACGGCTGCGAACGGTTCGTCCATCAGCAGTACCTCGGGCTGGTAGGCGATGGCCCTCGCGATCGCTACGCGCTGCTGCATGCCACCGGAGAGCTGCCAGGGGTAGGACCGCGGAACGCCGGACAGGCCCACGGCCTCGAGGGCCTCATCCACCAGCCTGTCACGCTCGGCCTTCGGCATGCCCTGGTTCTTGAGCGGGAGCTCCACGTTGTCGCGGACCCGCATCCACGGGAAGAGTGAGCGTCCGTATTCCTGGAACACCACGGCCATCTTCTTCGGAGGACCCGTGACCCGCTTCCCGTCCAGCAGGACTTCGCCCTCCGTCGGGGCCATGAGCCCCGAGATGCATTTCAGGAGCGTGGTCTTGCCGGAGCCCGAGGGGCCCACGAGGCACGCCAACTCGCCGGCGCGTAGGTCGAAGGTGAGGTTCCGTACGGCCTCGATGTCGCCGCCGTCGGTCTGATACACCTTCTTCAGCCCGCGGACGGAGAGCATCGCTTCCGGGGCCGCTTGAGTTAAGTCAGGCTGCATTTTCTACCTCTTTCTGGCCGTGGTACCAGCGCAGGATGTTCCGCTCGGCCCACTGGAAGATGAATGACATGCCAACACCCAGCAGGCCCAGAACCACAATGCCGGACCACATCTCCGGGATGGCGAACGAGCGCTGGAACTGGACGATGGTGAAGCCGAGCCCCGCGGACGAGGCGAACATTTCGGAAATCACCATCAGGATCAGCCCGAGGGACATCGACTGGCGGACGCCGGCCATGATTTGCGGGCTGGCGGAGGGCAGGACCAGGTAACGGACCCGGGCCCAGCCGTCGATGCCGTAGGTGTGGCTGGAGTCGGAGAGCACTGGGTCTACCGCGCGGACACCCTCGATGGTGTTCAGCAGCACCGGCCAGACGCACCCGGAGATGATGACGACAACTTTCATGGAGTCGGTGATGCCCATGAGCAGCATCAGCACCGGCACCAGGACCGGAGGCGGGATGGCGCGGAAGAACTCCAGCGTCGGTTCGAGCAGCGCCCGGAGCCATTTGATCGATCCGATCAGCACTCCGCCGACGACGCCGATCACGATTGCCGCCACGACGCCCACTAGGAGCCGTCCGATGCTGGGCAACACGTCCGTGAAGAAGCGCTCGCCGAACCAGACCTCGCCGAACTTGCTCACCAGGGTGGCCGGCGTGGGGACGAAGAAGTTGACCGCCCCAAGGGTGGAGGACCACCAGAGCAGAATCAGCAGGACGGGCAGTCCCAGGAGGTAGCCGAGGGTCTTCAGGACTTTCATACGACCACCTCGGACCGGACCGAGGAGTGCCAGGCCAGGGTCTTCTTTTCAATGAAGCGCATCAGCATATTGATCACCACGCCGATCAGGCCGGTAGCGAGCACCAGGGCGTACATACCCGAGATTGCGCCGCCGGACTGGGCAAGGGCGATCTCCCGGCCGAGTCCCGGGGATCCGATCACAAGTTCGGCCGTGATGGCCAGGACCAGCGCCACCGCGCCGGCGAGCCGTACGCCGGTCATAAGGTACGGCAGGGCGGTGGGAAAGACGACGTAGCGGATGCGGGCCATCCTGCCCAGGCCGTAGGTCTTGGCCGTATTGTTGGCGACCATATCGACGTCGGCCACGCCGTAGAGGACCTGTATCAGGACCTGCCAGAAGGACGCGTACACGATCAGCAGCAGCGACGATTCGATCTTCACGCCGAAGAGCAAAACGGCCAGCGGGATCAGGGCGACAGAGGGGATTGGGCGGAGGAATTCGACCGTCGAATTGGTGGCCTTCCGGAGGAAGTTGCTGGAGCCGATAATGAAGCCGAGCAGCACGGCTGCCACCACTGCTATCAGGAGGCCCAGGAACCAGGCCTTCATGGTCTCGCCGACTGAGACCCAAAAGGCCGTGAGGCCGAAGTCGGCAACCAGGGCGGCAATGACCTCACTCGCGGGCGGCAGATAGCGCTCATCGATAATGCCGAGCCTGGAAATGAGCTCCCAGGTGACCAGGAACCCCAGGATCCCCGCGACGCCGAGCAGTTGTTTTGTTGGTGCCTTGCGGACCCGCCGGTGGTGCCGCTCCGCGCTTGGACCAGCACCACCGGCGGTTGGGGCCTGTGAACTCACGGGAGGAGTTCGTCTGCGTTCGGAGCCTTGGTCAGCGTGCCGTAGCTGGCGGCGGCGTCGCCGAGGGTCTTGAACGCATCCTTGTTGAATTCGACCCGGTACCGCGGCAGCACGATCTTGGCCCGGGCAGCCTCGTCGATCTTCGTGTAGGTGCCCACGATGTCGCGGACCTCCTGCGGGTGCTGCTGCGCATATTCGAGCGACTTGTTCATGGCGCGGGTGAACTTCTGCGTGAGCTCAGCCTTGCCCTTGATGGTGTCTCCCATGGTGAAGTAGCCAGCAATGTCCAGCTCCGGGCTCATCTCGACGAAGTTCCAGGAAACTACCTTGCCGCCTTCCGCCACGGCCTTGGACAGGAAGGGCTCAAGGATCCATGCAGCATCAACCTGCTTGTTGGCCAGGGCCGCCGGGGCGTCCGGGAAGGCCACCTCGACGAACTTCACGCTCTTGGGGTCACCGCCGTCCTTTTCGACAACCGACTTGATGGTGGTGTCGCCGATGTTGGAGAGGTTGTTCACCGAAACGGTCTTGTTGGCGAGGTCTTTCGCGGACTGGATGCTCGAGCCTGCCGGAACGACGACGCCGCCGATGTCCCTGCCCTTTTCGCCGGTGGTGGAAGCACCATTTGCGACGAACTTCAGGTCAAGGCCCTTGTCCTTGGCAACCATGACCGAGATCAGATTGGAGAACGCGAAGTCGAAACTGCCACTGACGACGCCGGGGACGATCGCCGCGCCGCCCGTTGCGGTCTGAATGTCCAGCTGGAGGCCCTCTTCCTTGAAGAAGCCCTGCTTGTCGCCGAGGTAGATGGGTGCGCAGTCGACGATGGGAATGACACCGACGCTGACCTTCGTCAGGTCCGAACCTCCACCGGCGGTGCCAGATGCAGTCCCGCCTCCCGTGGAACTGGGCGAGCCGCTTCCGCAGGCCGACAGTCCCAGAACAGAGGCGGCTGCCAAAACGGCAATAAGACGACGTTTCATGCTCACTCCTTTGTGCCCATTGACTTGCGAGTGATGAGCCCCAAGTCGCAAATGTTCGCTATCCGAACTTCTGTTCAACAATCTGATCTAAGCACAATGTGAGGTCAACCACATCCACTTACGGCTCATTGTTACAGCTCTGAGACGCCGGGGTAAGTGCCAGCCCCCGGCCGGCTGTCCCTGTAAGGAGGTCAGTAAGGAGGTCAGAAGTGCTGGCCGTCCGTCGCTAGACGGTGCTCAAGGTTTTGGAAAAATACAGCCACCATCAGCTCGAAGGCCTTCGTCGCTTCCTCGGGCTGGTTCATCACCACAAAGTCGAACTGGAGGCCGTAGAACGTGGACGTGAAGAGGCGGGCGTCGGTGTCCGCGAACTCCGGCCGGATGCCCTGCACCACCAGCCAGTCGCGGGCCTTTTCGTGAAGCATGCGGAAGTGGTCCTGGGCTGTTCCGCGGGGCGAGGCCGCCACGATGTCCTGCGCTGTGGCCTCAAACTCAAGCCTGGCCAGATGTCGGTTCCGCTGGGCCATCGTCCACCCCCAGGACTCCATCAGGTACGACCGCCAGGCCTCCTGGTCGATGTCGCGCACGTCCGTGGTGCGCATGCTGTCCAGCCGGGATTCGATGGAGCGGATGATTTCGTTGACCAGCTGCTCCCGGTTGCCGAAGTGGTAGACCAGCACGTAGGAGCTGATGCCCAGGCCGTCCGCCAGGCTCCGGAACGTGAGTTCGGCCAGGGTCTTGTCCATCAGGTAGTCCTGAATGGCGGACAACAGTTCCGCCTTGCGCTCCGGTTTAACTGCTCTGGCCATGGCTCCATCTTATGGAGTCATGGCCAGGGCGGATTCCGACGCAGCGGCGTGCGGACGGGAGCGGAGGTCAGCTGCGGGTGAGCGCGTCCTCGTACTCGTCGTCCGCGGTGCCCTTGTCCTGCACCGCATGCACTGCTTGCGGGGGGCCATTGACGGCGGCCTTGGCTTCGGCGAACTTCTCGTTGAGCCGGGAGTGGCGCTGGCCGTAGGAGAAGTAGATCGCCACGCCGATGACCAGCCAGATGGCGAAGAAGATCCAGGTCTCCACCGCGAGGTTCGTCATCAGGTAGAGGCACAGGAGCGCCGATACCACCGGGAGCACCTTGCCGAACGGGACGCGGAAGGCCGGCTTCAGGTCCGGGCGCTTCCTCCGCAGGACCAGGATGCCGAGGCTGACCATCACGAACGCGGAGAGCGTGCCGATGTTGATCATTTCCTCCAGCAGGTCCACGTTGGTGAGGCCTGCCACGACGGCGACCCCTGCACCGCAGATGATCTGGAGGCGGACCGGCGTCGCACGGATAGTGCTGGTCTTGGACAGCGAGCGCGGCAGCAGGCCGTCGCGGCTCATGGCCAGGACCACCCGGGACAGCCCCATGAGCAGCACCATGATCACCGTGGTGAGGCCCACCAGGGAGCCGAAGGCGATGACCTTGGCGGCGTCGGTGTTCCCCACGGCTTCGAAAGCGGTGGTGAGGGTGGGGTTCTCGGCCTCCGCCAGCTGCGTGTAGGACACCATACCGGTCAGGGCGAGCGACACCAGGATGTAGAGGACAGTGACGATCGCCAGGCCGCCAAAGATGCCGCGCGGCAGGGTTTTTTGCGGGTTCTTGACCTCTTCGGCCGAGGTGGCCACGACGTCGAATCCGATGAAGGCGAAGAAGACCAGCGCCGCGCCGGCGAAGATGCCCAGCGTGCCGTACTGTGCCGGCACGGCTCCGGTGAGGAAGCCGAAGAAGGACTGCTTGAGGACGTCGGCTCCGCCTGAGGCCGCGGTGGGCTCGGAGGCGGGAACGAACGGTGCGTAGTTCTCGAACTTCACGTAGCTGAAGCCCACCACGATCACGAACAGGACCACGGCGATCTTGATGAGGGTGAAGATATTGCCCACGCGGGCGGAGAGCTTCGTTCCCAGCACCAGCAGCACGGTGAATACGGCCACGATCAGGAAGGCGCCCCAGTAGAGGTCGATTCCGCCGAGCGAGATGGCGGGCGGAATATCCACTCCCATCAGCGCGAAGACCTTGCTGAGGTAGATCCCCCAGTACTTGGCGATCACGGCGCCGGCGGTGAACAGCTCAAGGATGAGGTTCCAGCCGATGATCCAGGCCAGCAGCTCGCCCATGGTGGCGTAGGTGAAGACGTAGGCGGAACCGGCCACCGGGATGGCCGTGGCAAATTCGGCGTAGCACATGATGGCCAGGGCGCAGGTGACTGCAGCGATGGCGAAGGAGAGCGTCACAGCGGGGCCGGCGAAGTTCGCGGCGGCCTTGGCTCCGACGGAGAAGATCCCGGCGCCGACAGCAACGGCGACACCCATGATCATCAGATCCCACGTGCTCAGGGAACGCTTCAGTTTGCGTCCGGGTTCATCGGCGTCGGCAATCGACTGCTCAATGGATTTTGTCCGGAAAAGGTTCATAGGAAAGTCCACAATCTCGATAGCTTGTTGGAAACAGACTTATCAAGAGTAGTGTCCATCCAGTGGACGGTCATATTTATCCCAGATAGTGAGACGCCGCATGCCCGGCCTGAAGATCATAGCGGGTTCAAGTTTTGGCGCGAACGAACACTTGAGGCCCCTCTCACGAGAGGCCTCAAGTGTTCGTTCGTGCTGCGAGGACGGGCTGGTCAGGCCGGCCAGTCCATGAGCTTTGACCGGATCAGAAACCGCTTGCCTTCGGGGGACTCAACTGAGAACCCGCTCCCCCGGCCCTGGACCACGTCCACGGTCAGATGGGTGTGGCTCCAGTAGCTGAACTGCTCCCGGGACATCCAGAACTCGAGGGGCTGCGGCTGCACGCCGTCGGCGATGTCGAACAGCCCCAGGAGGACGTCCGCATCCGCGGTGATGAACTCCCCCGCCGGATAACACATAGGCGAGGAGCCGTCGCAGCAGCCGCCGGACTGGTGGAACATAAGGGGCCCGTGCTGGCCCCACAGCTTCCTGAGCAGTTCCACGGCCTCGGCCGTGAGCGCCACCCGGGAGATGTCCTCCCCGGGCAGCGTCACTGCCGCGTCAAGCCTCGCCTCCATCATCAGTACTTGATGACGACGCGGCCGTCGATCTTGGCGTGCTTCATCTCGTCAAGAACGGCGTTGACCTCGGAGAGCTCCCGGGTGGACACGGTGGGGTGGATCTTGCCCTGCGCATAGAACTCGAGGGCTTCCTCCAGGTCCTGCCGGGTACCCACGATTGAGCCGCGGACCGTCAGGCCCTTGAGCACAATCTCGAAGATCGGCGCCGGGAAGTCGCCCGGCGGCAGCCCGTTGAACACGATCGTGCCGCCACGGCGGGCCATCCCGATCGCCTGTCCGAACGCTGACGGGTGCACTGCCGTGACCAGGACTCCATGGCAACCTCCGGTTTCACGCTGGATGACTTCTACCGGGTCCTCGTGCAGTGCGTTGACGGTAAGCTCCGCGCCGTGCTTCTTGGCCAGGGCGAGCTTGTCGTCCGCGATATCCACGGCGGCTACCCGCAGGCCCATCGCCACGGCGTACTGCACGGCAATGTGCCCGAGTCCGCCGATACCGGAAATGGTGACCCACTGTCCGGGCCTCGCCTCGGTCATCTTCAGGCCCTTGTACACCGTGACGCCGGCGCAAAGCACCGGGGCGACTTCAACGGGGTCCGAGCCGGCCGGGATGCGGGCGGCAAAGCGCGTGTCCACGAGCATGTACTCCCCGAAGGAACCGTCCACACTGTAGCCGGCGTTCTTCTGCGCTTCGCACAGCGTCTCCCAGCCGGTGCGGCAGTACTGGCAGTCGCCGCAGGCGGACCACAGCCAGGCATTGCCGACGAGG
Organism: Arthrobacter sp. Y81; assembly: GCF_002929335.1. Classification (GTDB taxonomy): domain Bacteria; phylum Actinomycetota; class Actinomycetes; order Actinomycetales; family Micrococcaceae; genus Arthrobacter. Next base: position 23,929 of record NZ_PJIL01000001.1, on the reverse strand, counting down.
TCTCCGACGGCCAGGTCGGTGACGCCCTCGCCCAAGGCCACCACTTCGCCGACGCCTTCGTGGCCGGGGATGAACGGCGGTGTCGGCTTGACCGGCCAGTCGCCTTCCGCCGCGTGGAGGTCTGTGTGGCAGACGCCGGTGGTGATGACCTTGACCAGCGCCTGGCCCCGGCCCGGGGTGGGAATGGGGAGGGTCTGGATCTGAAGATCCTTGCCGAACTCGGTTACTACTGCTGCTTGCATTGTCGTCGTCATTGGCGAAATCCTTGCGTTGATGGAGCGTTGGTGCGGTGGAGGTGGTGCTGCGTTCCTGAGGGGTGGCCAGGGTGGTGCGGGCGGAGTGGGGCGCGAGGGCCCCGTCGTGGCGACGGAGTCGACACCACGGGAGCGCCCCAATCCCTTAGAAGAAGCCGAGCTTGTTCTCGTTGTAGCTGACCAGGAGGTTTTTGGTCTGCTGGTAGTGGTCCAGCATCATGGAGTGGTTTTCACGTCCGATGCCGGAGGACTTGTACCCGCCGAACGCGGCGCCGGCCGGGTAGGCGTGGTAGTTGTTGACCCAAACGCGGCCGGCCTGGATCTCGCGGCCCGCACGGTAAGCGACGTTGCCGTTGCGCGACCAGACGCCGGCGCCGAGACCGTAGAGGGTGTCGTTGGCGATTTCCATCGCGTCGTCGTAGTCACTGAACCGGGAGACCGACACAACAGGTCCGAAGATCTCCTCCTGGAAGATCCGCATCTTGTTGTGGCCTTCGAAGACGGTGGGCTGGACGTAGTAGCCGCCGGCCAGGTCGCCTTCGAGCTGGGCGCGGGAGCCGCCGGTGAGCACCTTGGCGCCTTCCTGCTTGCCGATGTCGATGTAGGAGAGGATCTTTTCCAGCTGGTCGTTGGAGGCCTGGGCACCGAGCTGGGTGTCGGTGTCCAGCGGGTTGCCCTGGATGATTTTCTCCACGCGGGCCACGGCGTCGGCCATGAAGGAATCGTAGATGTCCTCCTGGACGAGGGCGCGGGACGGGCAGGTGCAGACCTCGCCCTGGTTGAAGGCAAAGAGGGCGAAGCCCTCCTGTGCCTTGTCGTAGAACGCGTCGTTGGACTCGGCAACATCGTTGAAGAAGATGTTCGGGCTCTTGCCGCCCAGTTCCAGCGTGACCGGGATCAGGTTCTGGCTGGCGTACTGGCTGATCAGGCGCCCGGTGGACGTCTCGCCCGTGAAGGCGATCTTGCGGATCCGCGGGCTGGAGGCCAGCGGCTTGCCGGCCTCCACGCCGAAGCCGTTGACCACGTTGAGCACACCGGCCGGCAGCAGGTCACCGATGAGTTCCATCAGGACCAGGATGGACGACGGCGTCTGCTCGGCGGGCTTGAGGACCACGGCGTTGCCGGCGGCCAGGGCGGGGGCGAGCTTCCAGACGGCCATCAGGATGGGGAAGTTCCACGGGATGATCTGGCCGACGACGCCAAGGGGCTCGTGGTAGTGGTACGCCGTGGTGTCGTCGTCGAGCTGGGAGAGCCGGCCTTCCTGGGCACGGACGGCGGAGGCGAAGTAGCGGAAGTGGTCCGCCGCGAGCGGGATGTCCGCATTCAGGGTTTCGCGGATCGGCTTGCCGTTGTCCCAGGACTCGGCGACGGCGAGCATCTCGAGGTTCTCGTCGATGCGGTCGGCGATCTTGTTGAGGACCGCGGCGCGCTCTGCGACGGAGGTCTTGCCCCAGGACGGTGCAATCTTGTGCGCGGCGTCCAGTGCCAGCTCGATGTCTTCCGCGGTGCCGCGGGCAACTTCGCAGAAGACCTTGCCGGTGACGGGCGTGATGTTCTCGAAGTACTGGCCCTTGACCGGGGCAACCCATTCGCCGCCGATCCAGTTCTCGTAGCGGTCCTTGAACGTAACCTTCGAACCCTGGGTACCGGGCTGTGCGTAGACAGTCATTGCTAGCTCCTTTGCTGTGGCAGTTACTATGCCTCCACCGTAGGAGCCGGGAGGTTGCAACCAGGTTGCAACCCTGTGACTCAGCTCACGCCAGCGCCGTCCCGCACGCCAGCGCCGCCGCCTCAGGCGCTGAGTTCGTTTTCCAGCCGTTCAAGATCGGCGACGACGGCGGCCCGCTTGGGCGAGCGCAGCGGGAGCAGCCTCAGCGCAGCGGTGCGGACGCCGACGTCGTCCTTTGCTTCCGGAAGTTCCGCGTACTTCAGCAGCGCATCGGCGCTGCCGTCCGTCAGGACCGCTTCGCGCAGCAGCGAGGACACACGGTCCCGGAGATCGATGATGCCCGGCGCTTCCGAACGCGGCAGCACCGCGCCGCGGTAGATCTCCAGGGCGATGCGGTGCGCCCCGCGCTGCAGGCAGTTGAGCACCTGGCTCGAGTCCGGCATCAGGTCCATGGGCAGCCGGTATGGACGGGACGCGGGGACGGCTTCCGGGCTCAGCTGCTGCAGGACCTTGCGCAGGCGCACCATCTCCGGCCGGAGCGTCATGGAGGAGCCGTCGCCCGGATACAGCAGCGTGCAGAGTTCCTCCGCGCTGAGCCCCTTGGGGTGGACGCTGAGCAGTGCCAGGATTTCGCTGTGCCGGGCGGAGAGTGCCACAGTGCGGCCTTCGATGCTGAGCAGCGCCTGGTCCCGGCCCAGGAGCTGGAGGCTGTTGCGGTACAGGCTCCCTTCCACCGCGGAACCAGCCTTCGCAGCGGAGGACGGCGTCCGCCGTCGTGCCGGCGCCGCCTGGCGGGCGGCCGCCAACTGGAGCCGCTCCACGCGCAACTGCGCCTGGGCAGCCGCCACGGTGGCCTCCACGAGGGACAGCGTGTGCGGCGCCACCGCGGATTCGGTGCCCGTGATGTCCACGACCCCCAGCAGTGCGCCGGAGTCGGGGTCGTGGAACGGCACGGCGGTGCAGCTCCACGGATGGACGGAGCGCTTGTAGTGTTCGGCACCGGAAATCTGGATACTGCGGCCCAGGGCCAGGGCGGTTCCCGGGGCGCTGGTGCCAACGCTGGCCTCGGACCAGTCGGCGCCGGCCACGAACATCATGCCTTCGGCGCGCCGCTGCATTACGGAGTCGCCCTCCACCCAGAGGAGGCGGCCCACCTCGTCGCCCACGGCAACCAGCAGGCCGCTGTCGTGGCTCGGCAGGACCAGGAGTTTATGGATCACGGGCATGATGGTGGCCAGGGGATGCTGCCGGCGGTATTCCTCCAGCTCCTCCCCGTCCAGGGCCAGTGGTGCTTCGGGGTTGTCCGGATTGGCCCGGAACTGGACGGAACGCTGCCAGGATTCCTCCACCAGGCTCCGCAGCCCGGGCAGGTGCACGCTCCCGGTGTGGCCGGCGCTGTTCGCGGAATCGAGGCCGCCGGCAGGGCCGAAGCCCGCCACGCCGAGCAGTTCGTGGCCCGCCAGGGCATGCCGCTGGAGAAGTGCCGCGGCGTCCGTGCCCGGAACTGCTGGCTGATTCGTTTTCCTCATCGAACTCCCTTGCCGGCACATCGGTGTGCCAGGCGTGACGGTATGCCGTGCTGGATTGGTCTGCTCAGTCTATTGCCATCCAGCAAGCCGCCATAGGGCTAGTCGTCGGGTTAGCCCTCTGCGCTGCGGGAGATCCGGATCATTTCCTCGCGCGGCACAACCTTGACGCGTTCGCGGACGACGCCGGTCTCCGCCTCCGCTTCGGTCCACGCCTGACCGAGGGCTGCTTCGTGGGCGTCCAGCCTGTTCCAGCCCTCCCACGTGGTGTACTCGACGCCGCGCTCCTCCAGCAGGGCAATGATCGCGTGCGGATCCGGGTTCTGCGCCGGCGGCAGTGTCAGCCGGTCCTCCAGCAGGCAGCCGATGGTCTCCAGGGCGTCGCCCTTCGTGTGCCCGATGAGTCCCACCGGACCGCGCTTGATCCAGCCCGTGGCGTAGATCCCGGGAACCGGATTGCCCTCGGAGTCGAGGACCCGGCCGCCCTCGTTGGGGATCACGCCGGCCCTGGCGTCGTACTCCAGTTCGTCCAGCGGGGAGCCGTGGTAGCCGATGGCGCGGTACACGGCCTGGACGGGGTAGTCAATGAACTCCCCCGTGCCCTTGACGTGCCCGGTGCCGTCCAGCTGCATCCGCTCAAACTTGATGCCCGCAACCCTTCCGGTGCCCGCGCTGTTGCCGGCGCCGTCGTAGATCTCCACCGGGCTGTGCAGGAAGTGCAGGTGCAGGCGGCGGGAGGACGGCTGTTCGGATTCCGCGTGCTCCTCGACGAGCCAGTTGGTCAGCGTGTTCACCATGGTCTTGATCTGGTTGTTGCTGCGGATGGCGTCATCGGAGGCCTCGTCGAATTCGAAGTCCTCCGGGTACAGGACGATGTCCACATCCTTCATGTGGCTCAGCTCGCGCAGCTCCAGCGGGGTGAACTTCACCTGGGCCGGGCCGCGGCGGCCGAAGACGTGAACGTCCGTGACCGGGGAGTTCTTCAGGCCCCGGTAGACGTTGTCCGGAATTTCCGTGGAGAGCAGCTCGTCCGCGTGCTTGGAGAGCATGCGGGCCACGTCCAGGGCCACGTTGCCGTTGCCGATGACGGCGACTTCCTTGGCGTCCAGCGGCCAGTCGCGGGGCACATCCGGGTGGCCGTCGTACCAGGACACGAAGTCGGCCCCGCCGAAGGATCCTTCAAGTTCGATGCCCGGAACGTTCAGGTCAGCATCCTTGATGGCGCCGGTGGAGAAGATCACGGCGTCGTAGAAGGCGCGGAAATCGTGGAGTTTCAGGTCGCGGCCGTAGGTCACGTTGCCGAGGAACCGGATATCGCCGCGGTCCAGCACCTTGTGCAGTGCGTTGACGATGCCCTTGATGCGCGGGTGGTCCGGTGCCACGCCGTAGCGGATCAGGCCGTAGGGCGCAGGGTAGGCCTCGAACAGGTCGATGCTGACTTCGAAGTCGCCGCCCTTGACCTCGTTGGACTTGGTCAGGATGTCCGCGGCGTACACGCCTGCCGGTCCGGCGCCGACAATTGCGACGCGGAGGGGACGTTTGGGGGTGGTTTCGGCCGAGTTGGACACCGGGAGCCCTTCTGAAACGAGAATCTGCGCCACGTCACGTAGCGCACAGTTCCCCATTCTAATTGGTCAGCCCCCTTTCCCTGGGGAGCTGTTGAGGGATACTACGTCGCCCTCCCGGTACAGCAGCGCGCGCAATTCGGATTCCGCCGAGCCTGTCCGCCGGGGGTCGATGGTCTCCCCCGCGGCAAAATGGTCCAGGAGCCGTGGATCCACATAACTTTTCCGGGCGATCGACGGGGTGTTTCCCAGAACCGCCGCCGCGTCCTGCATCGCGAGGCTGATGGCCCTCTTTTTCTCAGCCACTGTCTTCTGGGGCCCGATCCGGGCCAGGCTGACCGCGGCAGCCACGGTTCCATGCAGGGTGCGGAAGTCCTTCGCCGTGAAGTCCTGCCCGGTCCGTTCCTTGACGTATTCGTTGATCTCCGTGCTGCCCACCGGATGCCAGCTGCGCCCGTTCTTGTACGCCAGGAGCCGGGCGTTGCCGCCCCGGCGCTTGAGCACCCGGACCAGGGCGGCGAGGTCGGCGTCGTCGATCTCGGATTCCCAGGTTTTGCCGCTCTTGGCGGGAAAACTGAGCCGGAGGCTCTCCTGCCTCACTTTCACGTGGGCGCACAGCAGGGTGGCCAGCCCGTGGCTGCCGTTCTCGTTGGTGTACCGCTCGGACCCGACCCGCAGCGAACCCGTGTCCAGCATCCTGAAGGCAGCCGCCAGGACGCGTTCGCGCGAGAGTCCGTCGCTGCGCAGGTCCACGGTGACCAGCCTCCGCGCCGTTGGCAGGGATTCGGCGAGCTGGAGGACCCGGTCGAATTTGAGCCGGTCCTTCTTTTCCCGCCAGGCCGGGTGGTAGATGTATTGCCGGCGGCCCATGGCGTCGAGTCCTGTGGCCTGGATGTGCCCGTTGTCGTAGGGCGCAATCCACACGTCGGTCCAGGCCGGCGGGATGCCGATGCTCTCCAGCCTTTCCCGGACCGGCCCCGGGGGCAGCGTGGAACCGTCCAGGTCCCGGTACGTGAAGCCGGTTCCTGCGGCCAGGCGCCGGTAGCCCCTTCCCGAAGCGTTGCTGTGGCGGAGCCTCATGGCCCGGCAGGCTCAGGATGCTTGTTCATATTAGTAAGCGTACTGAGCACCGCAAGGCCCCGCAGCATGGCTCCGGGGGAATCGTGGCCGTGTTGGCGGAATACCGCCCGCGCGGGTGGTGTTATTGATCGTGTGCCTACACCCGATGGAACAACTGCCCCAGCCCTGACCACTCCGGGTACCTCCGCAGCCGCCGCAGCTTCCGGCGGACAGCCGCCCCGCCCCGGCGTCGCCCTTAAGGCAGTGGACAAGGACACGACGGCGGGAGTCCTCTTCGGGATCGGCGCGTACGGACTGTGGGGGCTGCTGCCGCTGTACTTCTTCGCGCTGCAGCCCGCCGGTGCGGTGGAAATCGTGGCCAACCGGGTGGTGTGGTCGCTGCTGTTCTGCACGCTGCTGATCACGGTCACCCGCTCCTGGCGAGTGCTCGGGGCGGCGTTCCGGAACCGGACCGTCCTTGGCACCCTGTCCATCGCCGCGGCACTGATTGCGGTGAACTGGCTGACGTATACGTACGGCGTCACCACCGGCCAGGCCGTGGAGGCGTCCCTGGGCTACTTCATCAACCCGCTCGTCTCCGTGCTGCTGGGCGTGTTCGTGCTGAAGGAAACGCTGCGTCCGCTCCAGTGGGCCGCCGTCGGGATCGGTTTCGTTGCGGTGGTGGTGCTGACGATTTCCTACGGCAAGCTGCCCTGGATCGCGCTGACGCTGGCGGTCAGCTTCGGACTCTACGGCTTCGTGAAGAAGCGCGTCGGGCCCAAGGCCGACGCCATCACCAGCCTGTCCGTGGAGACGGTGGTGCTCACTCCCCTCGCGGCCGCAACGATGATCTTTCTTGGCGTCAGCGGATCCGCCACCCTCGGCACCCAAGGCGCCGGGCACTTCTGGCTCCTGGTCGCTTCCGGCGTCATCACCGCGGTGCCGCTGGTGTTCTTCGGCGCCTCGGCCCGCCGCCTGCCCATGACCACCATCGGCCTGTTGCAGTACTTCGCGCCGGTACTCCAGTTCATCGTGGCCCTGGTGGTGTTCAAGGAAACCATGACCCTGGACCGGTGGATCGGCTTCGGCGTGGTCTGGCTGGCGCTGCTGGTGCTGACCGTGGACATGCTGGCGGCATCGCGCAGGAGCTCCGTGGCCCGGAAGCGCGCGCTGCGGGAAGCGCGAGCGGACACTTAAGCCCCACCCACCAAGCGCGAACGGGCAGATAATGACCTGTTTTTCGCTTTTTGGGGTCATTATCTGCCCGTTCGCGCTGTCAGTTAGGCCTCAGGGGCTGTCGAGGCGCTCGTATTCGCGCGGGATGACCACCATCGGCACGGGCAAGGCACGCAGCACCTTGTTGGCCGTGCTGCCGATGAACAGCTTGTTTTTCTCGGCCAGGCGCGACGAACCCACGATCAGGATCTCGCCGTCGTCCCATTCGAGGTCGTCGATGCACTCCTCGATGGTGCGGCCGTGCGCCACTTCCACGCTCACGTTATGGCCCTCCGGGAGCCGGCGCGACGCCTCGGTGAGCACAGTATTGGCGTGGATGTGCGCCGCGTTGACCACTTCGCCGCTGTCACCTTCCGCGTCGAGCTCCACCAGGGAGACCATGCGCAGCGGCACACCCCGGCGTTGCGCGGCCCCGATGGCAACGTCGATCGCGGCGTCCGCGCCCACCCGCTGGCCGACGGCGAGCGTCAGCCGGGTGACGGCCTCCGTGCGGCGGTAACCGCGGGGAGCCAGCGCCACCGGAACCGGGGAAGCGTGCAGGAGGGCGTTGGCCACGCTGCCCACCGTGTGGCGCTTGAAGAGGCCGCTGCTCGCCGCACCCACCACGATCAGTCCCGCTTGGTACTCGACGGCAGCCTCGATCAGCCCCGCAGCGAACGACTCGGCGTGGCGCACGTGGAACTCCACGCTGACGTCCTCGGGAACCAGTGCCAGCCCTTCACGCTGTGCGTCCAGCACCGCCTGCTCGCCGGCGCCGACATGGCCGCCGCCGGCATCCTGCGCCGCATGCGGGACGCCCTTCTTCACCACGTAGACGAGGTCTAGCTGGGCGCCCTGCGCCCGGGCCATCGCGGACGCCAGGGCTACGGCGTCGGCGCCGCGTTCGTTTGGTGTGTAGCCAACTACGTATCGCATGGGTGAACCCCTTTTTGGGTCTGGGGCAGAATCCAGCCGCGCTCGGGGTTCCCGGGCGACGTCGGCCGGTCTGCGTTCCTGCAGTGGTAGTGCTGACTCTAGCCCACAAGGGCCCAATTCAGGGGAGACATTTGGCCCGAAACGGGCCCGAATCGGGGGCCCGGGGATAGCCAAAGCAGCGCACGCACAGAAGAGCCGCGGACGGTCGGTCCGCGGCTCTTCGGTTGGCTCCCGGCAGCCTGGGTCAGGCATCCGGGCGGAGTCCCAGTGGGTGGGGCCCTGGTGCGGGCCCCGGGTCTTTTTGAGGCGTCGTGGTCAGGCCTGCGCCTTGATGGCGGCGGCCAGCACCCCGAGGCCATCCAGCAGCAGTTCGTCGCTGATGACCAGCGGCGGCAGCAGGCGGATGACGTTGCCGTAGGTGCCGCAGGTGAGGATGATGACGCCTTCCTTGAGGCAGGCGGCGGCAACAGCCTTGGTCAGTTCCGGGTTCGGTTCCTTGGATCCGGCCTGCACCAGTTCGATCGCCAGCATGGCGCCGCGGCCGCGGATGTCGCCGATGACCGATACCTCGGAGGCCAGTTCGCGGAGCCGGCCGGTGGCCAGTTCCTCGATGTGCTTGGCGCGGGCGTTGAGGTCGTACTGCTCCATGGAGCCGATGGACGCGAGTGCCGCGGCGCAGGCAACCGGGTTGCCGCCGTAGGTGCCGCCCAGTCCGCCCGGGTGGACGGCGTCGAGCAGGTCCGCACGGCCGGTGATCGCGGACAGCGGCATGCCACCGGCGATGCCCTTGGCCATGGTGATGATGTCCGGGACAACGCCTTCGTGGTTCACGGCAAACCATTCGCCGGTGCGGCAGAAGCCGGACTGGACCTCGTCAGCGATGAAGACAATGCCCTTCTCCTTGGCCCAGGCGGCCAGTGCCGGCAGGAAGCCGTCGGCCGGGACGATGAAGCCGCCCTCGCCCTGGATCGGCTCGATGATGATCGCTGCAACGGATTCGCCGCCGATCTGCTTTTCGATCATGGTGATGGCCCGCTTGGCGGCCTCGGCACCGGTGATCGAGGGGTTTTCCTCGCGGAACGGGTAGCTCATGGGCATGCGGTAGACCTCGGGCGCGAACGGGCCGAAGTTGGTCTTGTACGGCATGGCCTTCGCGGTCAGCGCCATGGTCAGGTTGGTGCGTCCGTGGTAGGCGTGGTCGAACGCGACGACGGCGTCACGGCCGGTGGCGAGGCGGGCCACCTTGACGGCGTTTTCCACGGCTTCGGCACCGGAGTTGAACAGCACCGTACGCTTTTCGTGGTCGCCCGGGGTCAGGCGGTTCAGCTGCTCGGCGACAGCCACGTAGCCTTCGTACGGGGTGACCATGAAGCAGGTGTGGGTGAAGTGCTCCACGGCTTCCTTCACGGCACCCACAACGGCGGGATCAGACGCGCCCACGCTGGTCACGGCGATGCCGGAGCCCAGGTCGATGAAGGAGTTGCCGTCGACGTCGTGGATGATGCCGCCGTCGGCGTCCGCAACAAAGACGGGGACACTGGAGGCGACGCCGGCTGCCACGACAGCCTTGCGGCGTTCGGTCAGCGCAACGGACTTGGGTCCCGGGAAGTCCGCCTGAACGCGGCGCTTCTGCTCGAGACGGTAGGTGATGTCATGGGCGGTGGTGGTCATGGAGAAGCCTTTCTTGAAAGCTGGGGATGAGGCGTAAAGGTCAGGAAGCTGGATTATGCGTCGAGCGCACTCATCACGTGCTTGATGCGCGTGTAGTCCTCGACGCCGTACATGGAGAGGTCCTTGCCGTAGCCGGACTGCTTGAAGCCGCCGTGCGGCATTTCGGCGGTCAGCAGGATGTGGGTGTTGATCCACACCGCGCCAAAGTCCAGGTCGCGGCTGACGCGCATGGCCGTGCCGTGGTCGGTGGTCCAGACGCTGGACGCGAGGGCGTACTCGACGTCGTTGGCCAGCTCCACTGCCTCGGCCTCGGTGTTGAACCTCTGGACGGTGATGACCGGCCCGAAGGTCTCCTTCTGGACGACGTCATCGGTCTGCTTGGCGCCCGTGATGATGGTGGGTTCGAAGAAGAAGCCCTTGTCGCCCGCGCGGTGGCCGCCCGTCACGATCTTGCAGTTCTCGGGCAGGTGCTCCACCACGGAGTTCACGGCGTTGAAGTGGTTGACGTTGTTGAGCGGGCCGAAGTAGTTGTCTTCGTCGTTCTGCGAGCCCGTGTGCAGGGTCTTGGTGTGTTCCACCATGGCTGCCACGACGTCGTCGTGGACCGAGTCCTCGACCAGCACGCGGGTGATGGCCGTGCAGTCCTGGCCGGCGTTGAAGAAGGCGAATTCGGCGATGGCGGCCGCGCTCTTCTTGATGTCGGCGTCCTTGAACACGATGGCCGGGGCCTTGCCGCCGAGCTCCAGGTGGGCGCGCTTGAGGCCCTTCGCGGCGCCGGAGGCCACCGCGATGCCGGCACGGACCGAACCGGTGATCGAGACGAGGCCGGGAACCTTGTGCTCCACCATCATGGCGCCGGTTTCACCCGTTCCCAGGACAACGTTGAGAACGCCCGCCGGGAAGATGTCCTTGGCCAGCTTCGCCAGGACCAGGGTGGACTCCGGGGTGGTGTCCGAAGGCTTGAGGACCACGGTGTTGCCTGCCGCGAGCGCGGGGCCGATCTTCCAGATGGCCATCAGGAACGGGTAGTTCCAGGGTGCAACCTGGGCCACGACGCCGATCGGTTCGCGGCGCACGTAGGAGGTGTGGCCTTCGAAGTACTCACCGGCGGACTTGCCCTCCATGATGCGTGCGGCTCCGGCGAAGAAGCGGAGCTGGTCGGCACCGGCGGCAACCTCCTCGGAGGCGATCAGGGACCGGACCTGGCCGGTGTTGCGGTGCTGGGCCTCAACGAGTTCGTCGCTGTTGGCCTCAACGGCGTCGGCAAGCTTGAGGAGCATCAGCTGGCGCTGGCCCGGGGTGACGTGCTTCCAGGTCTTGAACGCCTCGTTGGCGGCCGTCATGGCGGCGTCGACGTCGGCCTGGACGGAGATGGGCGACTTCGCCACCACTTCACCGTTCGTGGGATTCACGATGTCCAGCAGTCCGGTGCCGGCGGGCGTGACGAACTCGCCGTTGATGAAGTTCTGCAAGGTTTGGACCACGGTGTACAACCTCTTTCATGCTGGTTTCTGCAGCCAGTCCTGCAACCGGCGCAGTGTTGCGACTGCTCACGAGCCTATGCCAGGGCCCGTACTCAGGGAATAGCCACCTGCACACCATCCCGGGAACCCTTTAGTGCGGTTGACCAGCGCCCGGTTATCCTGAATTCATGGCAATCTCCCTCGCCGCCCTGCTGGGCGTACAGTCGCTCAAGCTCACCAAATCCGGCCTGGCGGAGACCACGTGGCACCAGGACATCCAGTGGGTTGCCGTCACCGAGCAGGAGGACCCGCAGCGTTTCCTCAACGGCGGCGAGCTGGTGCTCACCACAGGAATGCGGCTGAAGTCCGCCCCGGAGCAGCGCCGCTTTGTGCGGCAGGTGCAGCGGGCCGGCGCGGTGGGGATCGGGTTCGGGATCGGACTGACGCACGACGCCGTTCCGCCGGCACTGATTGCCGAGGCGAACCGCTGGGGCCTTCCCGTGGTGGAGGTCCCGTACGAGACGCCGTTCATTGCGATCACCAAGCTGGTGGCGGACGCGCAGTCCGCGGACCACTACTCCAAGCTGGAAAGGCTCATTGCGGGCCACCAGATCCTGGCCCGTGCCCTGCTGACCGGCGGCGGCCTGTCCGAGCTGCTCAAGAACCTGGGCTCGATGCTCCGCACAGACATTGTCCTGACCCAGTTCACGGCGCAGCTGTACAACAGCGTGCCCGGCAACCCGCCACCCACGGCGGACACCTGGGCGTCCTACCCCATCCCCACCGGCCGGCGCGACGCGTGCACCCTCTGGATCCGGCAGCCTTTCGAGGATTCCGGCATCGTGGGGTACGCGCAGAACCTGATCAGCGTCGAGCTGAACAACATGGTCAAGCAACGGCAGGCCCAGCGGGCACTGTCCGGCCAGGTGCTGGAGGACGTGATCCACGGGACCCTGGAGGCCAGCGAGGCGTCCCGGCGGCTGGCCGGCATCGGCGTCAACAGCACCCGGAAGAACGTGGTCCTCCTGGCCGAGTCCGCGGCGCACCCCAAGCAGCTGGTGAGTTCCTCGGTGCCGCGGCCGCTGGAGCACGGGGTGACCGCCGTCGTCGGCAAGGACCTGATCATCGTGGTCCAGGACGACGGCAGCGGCGCCAGCGTGCTGGCCAAAAGCCTCAGCGACCACCTGGCCGAGGCCGGGATCCACGCCACGATCGGCATCGGCGGCGCCTACACCAAACCCAACGGGCTGCGCTGGAGCTACTTCGAGGCCCGGGACGCGGCAAGCCACGGCCTGCCCGTCAACGAGCCCGAGCGGCTCAGCCTGACCTCGCTGCTCCTGGCCAGCGAGGACGTGCCGCTCGCGGACATGGCGAATGAGTCCCTCAACCCGCTGCGGAACTTCGACGCCCTGCACGGGGCCGAGCTGATGACCACGCTGGAAAGCTACCTGAACAACAACGGCTCGGTGGCCGCCGTCGCCGAGGCACTGACCCTGCACCGCAATACCGTCCGGTACCGGCTCGCGCAGATCACCGAGCTGACCGGCTACGATCCCGCCCAGACCCAGGACCGCGTGCAGCTCTGGCTGGCTCTGGCCGTGCAGCGGCTGAGCCAGCGGCAGCAGGGGTAGTCCCCCCGCCGCTTGAATCGTCCGGAGATGTTTGCCACATCTTTACAAACATCAAACGTCTAACGTCTAATGTTTAAGTATGGCAACCACGACGACGGCACCACCCGGGACTGACACCTCACCAACCGCACGGGTCAGCGCTGCCCGGCCACGCGCCGTCGTCGTCCTCGGAATCATTGCCGTCGTCCTCATTGGCCTCAACCTCCGCGCCGGTATCACCGGGGCTTCCGCCCTCCTCCACGACCTCCAGGAAGTCCTGGGCTACGGGCCCTTCATTGCCGCCGTGATCCCCTCCATCCCCACGCTGTGTTTCGCGGTTGCCGGCGCGGCCACGTCCTGGCTGACGCGCCGGGTGGGCGTCGAGAAGGCCATCCTGCTGGCCCTGGGAACGCTCGCCGCCGGCCTCCTGGTCCGCGGCATCCCGTCCACCGGCATGCTGGTGGCCGGAACCGTGGCGGGAATGTCCGGACTAGCCGTATGCAACGTGGCCATGCCGTCCTTCATCCGTGAACACTATGCGGACCGCACTTCCCTCATGACGGCGCTCTATACCGTCACCATGACCACCGGCGCCACGGTGACTGCCGTGATGGTCGTCCCGGTGGCCCAGGCGCTGGGGTCGGCGTCGGCGGGCCTCGGCTCCATCGGCCTGCTCTCCGTGGCTGCCTTCCTGGGTTTCCTGCCGGTCGCCCTTCACGCACACCGGAACGCCACGCCCGGCCGGGGCAGCCACATTTCCCCCTGGCCGCTCCTGCGGACCCGCAAGGGCGCGCTGCTCACCGCCATTTTCACCCTTCAGGCACTCCTCGCCTACGCGGTACTGAGCTGGTTCCCGTACATGCTCACCACGCTGGGGCTGACCGCGACGGACAGCGGCCTGATGTTCGGGCTGATGCAGCTGGTCTCCGTTCCTGCGGGCATGGTGCTGATCGCCATCGGATCGCGGCCACGGATGCTGCGGCCGGCCTTCTACCTGGCCAGCGTCACCATGGTCCTGGGCGTCACAGCCCTGATGCTGCTGCCTGCGACGCTGGCTGCCGTCCCGGCCGTGCTGCTGGGCTTCGGCCTGGGTATTTTCCCGCTGGTGATGGTGATGATCAGCCGCAGCGGACGCACGACGGCGGAAACCACCGCGATGTCCACGCTGGCGCAGTCGGTGGGGTATCTGCTCGCCACGGCGGGTCCGTTCGGCATGGGCCTGCTTCACAGCGCCACGGGCGGCTGGATGGTACCGCTGGTCCTGCTGCTGGCCATCGCGCTGGCCCAGATCGTCGTGGCGCACCTGCTGACAAGGACCCGGCCATGACCCTCACCACTTCGAACCGGCCTGTACTGGCCGACGAAATCACCGACAAGCTCCGCCGGATGATCCACTCCGGCGAATGGCCGCTGCAGCAGAAAATCCCGGCCGAGCCCGAGCTGATGGCCACGCTGGGCGTGTCCCGGGGCACCCTGCGCGAGGCCATCAAGGCGCTGGCCCATGGCGGCATGCTGGAGGTCCGCCGCGGCGACGGCACCTACGTCCGCGCCACGAGCGAGATCTCCGGCGCGGCGCAGCGCATGTACCAGGACCACACCCAGGAGCACATCCTCGAAGTCCGGGTGGGCCTGGACACACAGGCCGCCCGGCTGGCCGCCCGCAATGCAACAACGGACCACATCACCGCCATGAAGGCCCTGCTGGACCAGCGCCGCGATGCCTGGAAGTCCGAGGACTACGCGGCCTGGGCACAAGCCGACTGGGACTTCCATGTGCTGGTGGCGCACGCGACCGGGAACCCGCTGCTCCACGAGCTCTACGTCAGCTTCGGTGCCGTGTTCCACGCTGACCTGCTCCGGCAGCAGCGCCGCGTCGGCTTCGACGGGCTCCCCGACGAAGGGCACGGCAAGCTTGTTGAGGCCATCGAGGCGCACGACGAAAGCGCCGCCGTGGACAGCGTCAACCGGAACCTGAACTCCTGCGCCGAGTGGCTCCGGGAGTAGCCGGTCCGGCCACCCTTCAGCGGGCGCCGCACTAAACCTTCAGCGGGCACCGCACTAAATCAGTAGGCTTGTCTCTTTGGGGGAGCTCTTCATCCGGCCGTGGCCGCATCCGACTTGCCCGTTTTCTGCACGCTGACGAAATTGGAGTACCCCTTGGCCAGATCAGTCGAAGTCACCGCGGAAGGCAAGCGTCCAGACCCCTGGGCGGACAGCCTGGGCCGGGTGGGCGTCCGCTCCGCCCAGATCCTGCTGATCCTGACCGTTATTGTGGTGTCAGTCTTCGCCCTGCTCCAGATCAGGCTCCTGGTTATCCCGGTGCTGATCGCCCTGATCCTGGCGGCCGCGATCGCGCCCTTCGTCAACGTGCTGAAGCGGCGCGGCCTGCCCGGTGCAGCGGCAACGGGCCTGGCCTTCGTGGCCCTGCTCGCGGTACTCGCCGGCGTCACCACCGTCATTGTGGTGTCCATCCGCAGCCAGTGGAGCGAGCTGGCAAGCCAGGCATCCTCGGGGCTGGATGAGCTGCAGTCCTTCCTCCTCAACGGCCCCATCCCCGTGGACCGGGAGCAGATTGAACAGGCCCGGGCAGCCATCGTGGAATTCGCCGCCAGCAGCCAGGTCCGCTCCGGAGCGCTCACCGGGCTCTCCGTCATCACCGAGTTCCTGGCCGGCGCCAGCCTCATGGTGGTGATCCTGTTCTTCTTCCTCAAGGACGGCACGGCCATCTGGAGTTTCTTCCTGCGGCCGTTCACCGGCGCACGCGAGGCGAAGCTTCGCCGGTCCGGAACCCGGACCATCCAGGTCCTGGGTGACTACGTTCGCGGCACGGCCATTGTTGCCCTGGTGGACACCGTGGCCATCGGCTCGGCGCTGCTGATCCTGCAGGTTCCGCTGGCCATACCGCTGGCCATCATCGTCTTCATCGGCGCCTTCGTTCCGATCGTTGGCGCCACGGTGGCCGGCATCCTGGCCGCGCTCGTGGCCCTGGTGGCCAGCGGACCCGTCGTTGCGCTGATCGTGATCATCGTGGTGATCGCCGTCAACCAGCTGGAAGGCAACCTGCTGCAGCCCGTGGTGATGGGCAAGTCCCTCCAGTTGCACGCCCTGGTCATCCTGCTGGCCCTGACCGCAGGGACCATCCTGGCCGGTATCGTCGGCGCCGTGCTTTCCGTCCCCCTGGCCGCAGTGGCGTGGGCGATCATCCAGGTCTGGACAACGGACCCCCAGGAATTGGAAGCCAAGAACTCGGCCGGTCAGGAACTGGACAACAAGGACCCGGAACCTGCGGACGCGGAGCTTGCTCCGGCGGACAGCGCGCACGGCTAACCACACGGACTTGACCCCTTGCAGGCCTGTCATAGTAAGCACGCTTACCAATATCTTGGTACTCTGAGGGATGCGTAAGATCAGCCCTATGAACGAAACTGGAACCCTCTTCGGCTGGGCCTTTGGCGACTCCTCGAGGGGCGACGACGAGGCGTACTTGGACGAACTGCGGCGTGACGCCCTGGCCAACGCCACGAAGGATGCCGCCTCACGGGGCTTCGACGTCGAAGCCGGGACCGAAACGTATTTGGTCATCAATCCCGACCACACCCTGGCCGACCTCCACACCGCAACGGACCAGGTCATCATCCGCTGCACGGTGAAACTCGTGGGCCCCGGCGCCGCCGATGTCCATGCCGAAGGTCCGATGAACGGCTAACACCGCTGAGCGGCACAACGGAGGGAAGGCAGGAACAACACCCCATGGCGGACGAAGATACGGCCCTCGGCGACGTCGCCGCGCGTTCGGGCGGCTCCCGCCCTCGGCCGACGTGAAGCAGCCACAGAAGAAAGCGAGCACCGAGATGGCTACAGTTTCCAAGACCTTCCTGACCCCGCCGGCCGACGTCTGGAACGTCATCGCCGACGGCTGGCTCTACTCCGGATGGGTCGTAGGTGCGTCCAGGATCAGGGATGTGGATGCACTGTGGCCCGCTGCCGGCGCCGTGCTGCACCACTCGGTCGGCGCATGGCCGCTGCTGATCAACGACAAGACCACGGTGACGGCGTCGGTTCCGGGGAAGTCCATCGAGCTGATCGCCAGGGGCTGGCCCCTGGGAGAAGCCAAGGTGGTCATCACCTTGGAGCCGGTGGAAACCGGGTGCACGGTGTCCATCGCCGAGGACGCCGTCAAGGGCCCGGGCCTGCTGGTTCCCAGTTTCATCCGGGGTCCGCTCATCTCGGTCCGGAATACAGAAACGCTGAACCGGCTGGAACTGATGGCCTCGGGCGGCGCCGGCAACTAGGTTCTGCGCTGCTAGGTTAACGCGCGAACGGGCAGCTAATGACGTCAAACCCGGGGTTTGCGGTCATCAGCTGCCCGTTCGCGCACTAGTCAACGTGCGCGGTAGGGATCGGCAGGATTAGACCTGCGCGGCCACTCCGTCACGGGAGATGGACACCATGTCCTCGCGCGGCACAACCTTGACCCGCTCGCGGGCAACATCAACGCCGTGCGAACCGGTCTCGGTGGCCTTTTCGCCCAGGCTTCGCTCGTGCGCGTCCAGTGCCAGCCAGCCTTCCCAGCTCGTGAACTTCACGCCGCGGGCATCAAGGAGTTCGACGACGGCGTCCGCCTCGGGAACGGCGGCAACCGGAAGGTTTTCGCGGTCTTCGAGCAGGTAGGTCACGGTTTCGAGGGCGTCACCCTTGGTGTGGCCGATGAGGCCCACCGGGCCGCGCTTGATCCAGCCGGTGGCGTAGATACCCGGAACGTGGGTGCCGGCAGCATCCAGGACACGGCCGCCGTCGTTCGGTACAACACCCTTCTTGTGGTCGAACTCGACCTCCGGGAGGGCGGAACCGAAGTAGCCGATGGCGCGGTACACGGCCTGGACCGGGTAGTCCACGAACTCGCCGGTGCCGCGGGCGTTGCCCGTGCCGTCCAGCTCGGTGCGCTCAAACTTCATGCCGGCAACGCGGCCGGGGGTCTCGGCGTCGTCGTAGATTTCAACCGGGCTGTGCAGGAAGTGCAGGTGCAGGCGGCGGGAGGCCTTGAGCTCGGAGACGTCCTCCGGCTGCTCGGCGATCCAGTTGGTGAGCGTGCCGACCATGGTCTTGGTCTGGTTGTTGCTCTGGACCTGGCGGTCGGATTCCTCGTCGAACTCGAAGTCCTCCGGGTACAGGATGATGTCCACGTCCTTGGAGTGGGCCAGCTCGCGCAGTTCCAGCGGGGTGAACTTCACCTGGGCCGGGCCGCGGCGGCCAAAGACGTGCACGTCCGTGACGGGCGAGGACTTCAGGCCGGCGTAGACGTTGTCCGGGATTTCGGAGACCAGGAGGTCGTCGGCGTGCTTGGAGAGCATGCGGGCCACGTCCAGGGCCACGTTGCCGTTGCCGATGACGGCGATTTCCTTGGCGTCCAGCGGCCATTCGCGGGACACGTCGGGGTGGCCGTCGTACCAGGACACGAAGTCGGCGCCGCCGTAGGAGCCGTCGAGTTCGATGCCCGGGATGTTCAGGTCCGCGTCCTTGATGGCGCCGGTGGCGAAGATGACGGCGTCGTAGTGGGTGCGGAGGTCCTCGATGGAGAGGTCCGTGCCGTAGTCCACGTTGCCGAAGAACCTGATGTCTCCGCGGTCCAGGACCTTGTGCAGGGCGTTGACGATGCCCTTGATGCGCGGGTGGTCCGGGGCAACGCCGTAGCGGATCAGGCCGTAGGGCGCCGGGTAGCGGTCAAAGAGGTCGATGCTCACGGTCAGCTCGCCGCTCTTGACGGCTTCACTCTTGGTGAGGATGTCGGCGGCGTACACGCCGGCGGGGCCGGAACCCACGACGGCGACCCGGAGCGGGCGGGCGGCAGAACCTACGGTGGTGCTAGTTGACACGGCTGTGTTCCTTTTTTCTGTCACGGCCCAACTGACTCGCATTTAACGTCG
The DNA here is from genome assembly GCF_002929335.1 of Arthrobacter sp. Y81. GTDB lineage: Bacteria > Actinomycetota > Actinomycetes > Actinomycetales > Micrococcaceae > Arthrobacter. The sequence goes on along the minus strand of NZ_PJIL01000001.1, from coordinate 5,037 downwards.
TGAAATCGTCTTTTGGGAGCGTTATCTGCGAGCTAGTTGGGAAGGGGCTACGGGGGCTACTTGGCTACGGGGTGAGGACGCGGGTGTTCGAAATGCGGGGGCGGTTCGGGGTGGTGGTGCTGTAGTCGGCAGTCTTGAAGTGCGACGGCGCGAACGGGCTGACGCGGACAACGTCGCCGATCACGATCACCGCGGGATTCGCGACGCCGGTGGCCTCGGCCTGGTCAGCGATGGAACCGAGAGTGCCAATGATCACGCGCTGGTTGGGCAGATAGCCATTCTCAACGATGCCAACTGGAGTGTCCTGAGGCAAACCGGCGCCGGCCAGGGCGGCGGCGGATTCGCGCAGCTGGCCCACCCCCATGAGCAGCACGATGGTGTGGTCGGCCCGGGCGGGGACCTCGGAAAGTTCCTCGTGGCCGGTGACCACGCTGAAGCCCTTGGCCAGGCCGCGGTGCGTCACGGGGATGCCGGCCGCTGCGGGAACGGAGATCGCTGACGTCACGCCGGAGACCACTTCAACCTCGACGCCGTGCTGGCGGCAGAATTCGGCTTCCTCGCCGCCGCGGCCCAGGACGTACGGGTCCCCGCCTTTGAGCCGGACCACGCGGTGGCCTTTGAGTGCCTCTTCCACGAGGATGCGGTTGATGTCGGCCTGCGGTACGGGATGGTGGCCGGGAGTCTTGCCCACCTCGATGACGCGGACGTCCGGGGCGAGTTCGTTCAGGAGTTCGCGCGGGCCGAGGCGGTCTGCCACGACGACGTCGGCCTGGCCCAGGAGCCGGCGGCCGCGGACGGTGATGAGCCCGGTGTCGCCGGGGCCGCCGCCCACGAGGGCCACGCTTCCCCGGTGGGCCCGCTGGCGGCGCAGCGGAAGGTCGCCGGTTTCCAGCGCGGTGGCGACGGCGTCGCGCAGGGCCATGGCCCGGCGCGGGTCTCCCCCGGCGTTCACGGCGATCTGAACATCGTCAACTACGGCGACGGCGGGTGTCCAGGCGGCGGAGGCTTCATGGTCGGAGGCGTTGACGCACCAGACGCGCTGCGCCTCGGCGTCGGCCGAAACGCGGGAGTCCACGGCGGGATCGCCGGTGGCGGTCTGGACGAACCAGACGCCGTCGACGTCGGAAGTGCGGTAGGGGCGCTGCTCCCAGGTGAGGAGGCCGGCGTCGGCCAGTTCCTCAAGTCCCGCGGAGGCAGCGGGGGCAACCACGGTTACCCGGGCACCGGCGTCGAGCAGCCCTTTGGCGCGGCGCGTGGCCACCGGCCCGCCGCCCACCACCAGCACGGGGCGGCCCAGCAGGCGCAGTGCCGTGGGGTAAATATCCTGAATTGCCATGAATCGACGATAGGGCCGCGTCATATACCGGAACAACGGCGCGGAAACACCAGTTCACGTAAGGTAACGCTGCGTCACATTGAAACGTGGTGGGCATGTGGCGGGCTGGTGGTCAGCAGCGTGGGTGCCCGCCCCTAAATGCGGCCTTCCTTTCGGCCCTACTTCACGGCGATGAGTTCGATCAGCTTGATGTCGGGATCCTTGGCGAGCATGGCCGGGCCGTGTTCAGCGAGCGCGGCCGGAATGGCACCGTTGAGGTGGGCCTGCCTGTCCTCCTCAGTATCAAAGGTGTCGAAAATGCCGAACGTGTTTTCGCTGACCCGGAAGGCATACCAGGTCCGGGTGCCCGGCTCGTTATCCACAATCTCCCGGCCTCCGTTGAGGAAGGCCCAAACTTCCTGCTCCTTCCCCGGCTTCGCCTCGACCATAGCCAGCAGTCCAAGTTTCGGTGCCATGGCTGTCTCCTTAAATCGTCGGAACCGGGCGCTGCCGGCCTATTCGCGAGTCTAGGCACGTGCCCCGGGCCGGACAAGGGTTCGCCCGTTCCGCGGCCGAGGGGCACATTGACGGTGATTCCGGCTGCAGCACCCGTGGACACCGGCGTGTCCGTGTCGAAGTGCCCCGGTTCGGCCGCGCCAGCGCCAGCGGCAGCCGGAGCCCTAGCCCGCCGGCGGCGGAACGAGCCCGGCGAGGTACAGTCCGCGCTCCGCGATCAGCCGTTCCAGGTACCGGCGGAGCACGAGCCTCTCGACGATCCGGCCCAGCGGCCCGAACGGCGCCGTGAACTCCACGCGGTCCGTCATGAGGCATCCGTGGTCCGTCGCTTCGAACTCGTGGACGTGGCGGAAGGCTTTGAACGGCCCCCGGACCTGCTCATCCACGAAGCGCGCGGGAAACTCCAGCGACGTGATGCGGCTCGTCATCCGAATGGGCAGCCCAAAGTGCCGCGCCCGCCACGTCACTTCCTGCCCGGTGCCGATCAGGCCGGACGTCACGCCCGCCACCGCGCGCTCCCCGCCATCGGCCTGCGAGTCCACGTGCGCGTCGATGCTGCGCGCGAGGTCGAACAGCTGCTCCCGGGACAGGGCGGATTCGGTGCGGCACACAAAGCTGACGGTCATGGCGCCAGTCTGCCAGACTCCCCCGCTGTCCCGGCGCCGTCGCGGCCGTCGTGGGGCGCCGTCGCGTCCGTCGTGGGGCACATTGAAGCCAATTCGTCCCCGCAAGCGGTCAACACGCGGCGTGTCCGTGTCGAAGTGCCCCATTTAGGCCGAGACCAACCAGAACAGCAGAGCCCGACGGCGGGACTCGCCGTCGGGCTCTGCTGTTGGGTTTCGCTGTGGCCGGGCAGGCAGCGGGCCCTAGCGGGTGCTGCCCGCGAGGAGGCCGCGGCGCCGCAGGAGCCGCTTTTCAATCGGCGCGAACACGAGCAGTTCGATCAGGATGCCCACGGCCAGGATCAGCAGGATGGCTGACATCACGATGGTCATGTCGGCGAGGTCGCGGCCCTGGTTCAGCATGGAACCGAGTCCGAAGCCGATGGTGCCACCCACCGCGATGATTTCCGCCGCCATGAGTGACCGCCAGGAGAAGGCCCACCCCTGCTTCAGCCCGCTCAGGTAGCCGGGAAGGGCCGCGGGCAGGACTATTTGAAGGGCCATCTGCAGCCGGTTCGCGCCCAGGACGGTGCCGACGCTGCGGTACTGCGGCGGGATCTGGTCCACGCCGGAGATCAGGCCGTTGATGATGGATGGAATGGCGCCCATGAACACCACGAAGTACACCGTGGCGTCCGTGATACCGAACCAGAGGATAGCCGCCGGCACCCAGGCCACGGAGGGCAGCACCTGCAGTCCGGAGATGAGCGGGCCGAAGGCGCGGCGCAGCGGGGCCACCTGTGCCAGCAGGAGCCCGATCGGCGTCGCTATGGCCACGCTGATCAGGAAGCCGATGAGGCCGCGCTGCAGCGAGGTCCAGACGGCTTCCTGCAGTGAGCCGTCTCCCCAGAGCGTGCCGAACTGTCCCAGCACGTCCAGCGGACCGGGCACCAGGTCCCGGCGCTTGAGGCCCAGCGAAACGTAGAACTGCCAGACCAGGACCAGCACCACGAGCGCCGCCACCGGGAGCAGGATGCGGCTCCAGTCGACGCGCGCCGCACGGGCGGCGTCCGACTGCAATGAATCAAGGCCGGCTTCGAGCTCGCGCAGGTCCTCGCTGCCGGTGGAGGACCGGGTCAGGGCAGCGTGGATCTTCCGCGTCTCGGGCTCGGCGCCGGACACTTCCCCGGTAACGGGCGCTTCGGCCAGGGGTGTTGGGTTATTTGGCATGGCGGCGGATCTCCTCTCGCAGCCGGGCGGTGATGACCCCGGTCAGCTGTCCGGCAAGTCCGGCGTCGGTTCGGTGTTCCTCGGTGACGTTCCATTCCTGGACCACGCGGCCGGGGCGTGAGGACAGCAGCAGCACGCGCTGGCCCAGCCGGACGGCTTCGCGGACGTTGTGCGTCACAAAAACGATGGTGCGGCCGGTTTCCTTCCAGATCCGCTCCAGTTCGTCGTGGAGGAGGTCGCGGGTGATGGCGTCAAGGGCGGCAAACGGCTCGTCCATGAGCAGCAGCTGCCGGTCCTGGGCCAGGGAGCGGGCCAGGGACACGCGCTGGCGCATGCCGCCGGAGAGCTCGTGCGGGCGCTTGTCGCCGGCACCGCCCAGGTGCACCAGGTCCAGGAGTTCGTTGGCCTTGGTGCGCCGCTCGGCCTTGCCCACGCCGCGCAGCTTCAGGGCGAGTTCGATGTTCTCCCGGGCCGTCAGCCACGGGAAGAGGGCGGCGTCCTGGAACATAAAGGCCGCGCCGTCGCTGGGGACCTCAAGGGCGCCCGACGTCGGCAGCTCCAGTCCCGCCATGATGTTCAGCAGGGTTGACTTGCCGCAGCCGGAGGCGCCGAGGAGGGCGACGAACTCGCCTTGCGCGATGCTGGCGTTGACGTCGTCCAGCACCGGGGCGCCGTCGCCGAAGCGTTTGCCCAGGTTTTCCAGTACGACTGGCATGGTCCTGTCCTTACGTTGATGGGGCTGGAGGTGATGCTTGGGGGTGGTGCGCTTGGTCAGTCCTTGCCTAGGCCGGCGGCGCTGGCCTTGTCCCCGCCGGTTTCGGCGGTGACGCTGTTCAGGGCGGTGAGGTCGAAGATGCCGTTGATGTCCGCCTGCTTGGTGGTGCCGGCGTCCACACCGTCCTGCAGGAGCTTCTTGTAGGCTCCGGCCAGCGGATCCACCGTGAAGACGATGTTCTGTAGGGACCGGTCAATGACGTCCTGCTGGAGCTCGGCGCTCCCGTATTCCTTCAGCGCCGCGTTCAGCACACTCGCCTTTTCCGCAGCCGGTGTGTCATTGAGCCAGGCAACGGACTGGGCGTGGCCCTTCAGGAGGGCTTTGACGGTGTCCGGGTGGTCGGCGGCGAACTTCTTGTTCACGATCAAAATGGTGGTGGGGAACTCGCCGGGCTTGCCGGTCAGCGACCCGTCCCACAGGTCCTTCTCATCCACCAGGACCTTCGCACCGGCCGTCAGCACCAGCCGGGAGGCCCAGGGCTCGGGCAGCCACGCGCCGTCGAGCTTGCCGTCCTGGAACAGTTTCAGCGTCTGCGCGTTCTCGGTCGGGTTGATCGCCACATCGCCGCTGCCGTCGGTGTTGGTCTTGTAGCCCTGCCC
>NZ_PJIL01000019.1 GCF_002929335.1 Arthrobacter sp. Y81 | reverse complement strand
TGACGGACCTTCCCCCGCTCCGAGCACCGGCTCCAGCAACAGGGAACCTGTCACACAACAGCCTGACACACAGGGGAATCGCGGTCGTTCCGGATTGAAACTACCAAAGATGTGTATCCCAGTCGGTGCGCAACGGGCACGCCGCGGAGGGCGCCGGCTTTCGACCCGCCCAAGCCATGGATATGGATTGCCCATGTGGAAGCCTCCCGCGACGCCCCTGCCGGGGCGAACTTCCAGGCGGGCGCCATGCCGTTCTCGATCGGAATCTCGACGTCCGAGTAGGACAGCCCTAACGGTTCCGGCGTCGGGTAGACGTATCCGCTCCAAATGCCGGCCTTGGCAGTCCCGAGATCGCCGGAGTCAACCCGTTCAACGCGGCGGGTTACCGTCCCCGCCGCATCGTCAGAGGACACGACCTCTCCGATACTGGCATGGCCTGTGCCGTTGGCAAACCAGACGCTGTAACGGCCTGGCGTCGTGGTGCGTGCCGATGCAGCCAACTCGACCATCAGCGTTTCGCCGGCGCCGCGGAACACACGACGGATTTGTAGATCATCCCTCCGCAGAGTCTTAGGCACGACAACTTCCCGAGCAAAATAGGCCGCCGCAAGGAAGGCTGTGACGCCGGCAACGCCACAACCGATGGCCACAGCTGCAGCAGCCCTACGCATCGGCGTCGTCCTCGGGAGCTTTCAGGCGTTCGTCTATGGCCTTGCGTAGGCGCAGTAGTGTCTCCGGAGAAATCCCCTGCAGTTGTCTTGCAGCGAAATTTCTCACCCGGTTTTCCCGCAGCGTGCGCAGTAGTTCGAGTTGTGCGTCCACCAAGTCGGGAACCTCGCCGTCGTCCTCCAAAAGGTATCCGGGGTCAACGCCGAAGAATTCGGCGAGGTTCTTCAAAAGCTGCGGGTCCGTCGCCATGGAACTATCGCCGGCACGCATGTAGGCCCAGCGGGAGCGGGACAATGGCGTTCCGCGGTCTGACATGTGCTTGCTTATCTGCGGATACGTCAGGGGCGCTGAACCCTGGGCCTCAAAAAGATCCAGGAGGAGATTCAGCTTCCGTGCGAGTTTCGCCTGCGGCTGTTCGGGGATCCCACCGTCGCCGTCGGTCACGGAGTCGTGTCCCCTTTCCGTGACAACAACCCTGGCTGTCGATGTCCGGATCCTGCAAACCGGGCTCCGAGATGCTGCTCCGCTTCTCTTAGTACATCCAGATCATCTTGACTCAGTAATTGGGCAAGGTGCGGGTCCACGAACAGTGCGTCCTGGATCTCCACCAACATCCGATGCAGCCGGCGCTTGGGTGCATCATGGCGGTCGATCGCCGTTTGAGCCAAATCCAGTCGGATCTCGGATCGCTCAGACGTGATTCGGTCCCAGGGCCCAGCCAGTCGTTCGACAAGGACAGCTGCTGCCCGGGCATCAGACCTACGCTCTAGCCGACGAGCGACGGGCGGCAAGGCCAGACCCATGCAGAGAAAGACCATGGCGCCCACTTCGGCGGCGTCGTAGACGTAGGACAGACGCGTCATTGCCTCGAGCTCCCCCATGAGATGAAGAACGTCCATCCCCAGCACGGCAAGGACCAACACCACAGCCAGGGCGCAGCCGACTGCGATGAACATGAAGGCGACGCGAAAGTACGGCTTTGCCATCTCGCCGCGGAACCTGAAACAGGTAAAGCCGGTGATGGCCACCACCGCGCCGATGTAGAGGAACTGAACACTCGAGTACACGGCCGCCGGCCACTGGCTTCCAAAATCCCTCATAAAGGAAGTCGAAGTCCGCGGGGCATCAACCAGGCTGAAGCTGACAATCAAGGCGAGAACGACGATCCCGAGCACCGAAAGCCCTGCTCTGTTGTGAATGTCCACCGTCTCGCGGACGTCGGCGGCGCGCAGGATCGCACGGGACAGGAAGTAGATACCGACAACCATGAAGACATTGGCTATGAGGTCCAGGAGATTGCGGCTCCCGAGTAGCTGGTCCCCCGCGATATAGATTCGGTCAACGTTGAGCGTGAGTGCAGTGGCGATGGTTACGGCCGCCACCAGGATGCTCTGGTCTTTGCGCCGCTTCAGATCGGGCAGGAGGCACAACGCCAGACACCAGATCACGGCTGCAGAAATTTCCTGAATCATCCGAAAATCCGTTCAAACGACCGCGGCTCGAGGCTGCTGTCCCGGATTGCAGCGGCAAAGAGATCCGCCAAGGTCTCAGCAGCTGCCTCGATATGGTCCAGGAAGTCACTTCGCCCCAGGATCCTCGACACCTTCTCCCCGGACAGGTTCGGAAACAGCGTCTCCGCATAGTTGGAGGACACCACCAGCTCATCATGGCGGAGCACCATATGGCCCAGTTCGTGAAGGATGAACTGCTGGCGATGCAGTGCCGACGGCGTCGGCGCGTGCAGGATTATCTCCGTGCTATCCGTGGACAGCCACAAACCGCAGACCGATCCTCCGTTCAGGGACTCGGAAACATCGACCTCAATCCGCCGATGCCGGAGGTTCTCAACAATCGAGATCAGCCGTTCCAACGAAAGACGGCTCGGCAGATTGAGAGCCAGGAAGCCTTCTGCAGCGCATCGCGCCGGCGAATATTTGGCGGAAGCTGTGCCGTCCATCGGAACCCTCATCCTGCGGCCGCCGGCATGTGCCGCCCAGTCGCCGTTTGATCCAACGGCCCCGTCTTCCTAGGACCGTCAAGAATCGCCTCAGTTCCATTGAACGCCCCTGCTCTGGACATGTCCAGAGCCAGCCAACTCCTGGCACGGATTGAAGCTTGAGCGGAAAGCGGCGTGACCCCGGCGAGCATGCACTTTCGGTTGCGCCCTGGTTGCTGATTCTGCCCGGTGTTACCTGCTGTCGTACCTCCGGGCTACTTTCCGGGCATGGATTTGAAATCATGCGGATATTGCAAACAAACGGTCGATCTCAATGGCGGACCGCACATTCATGACCCCAAGAAGTGCAAACGGCGTGGAGAAACGCTTCCAGCTATCGCGTTCCAGCCGTGGCACTCCAGCGCAGACGGCCGGTGGCATGTTTACGAGAGTGCGTTGGCGACGAATGCCACGAAGCCGGAGTGCAACGGGCGGTACGCAAAGACGAGCAGTTCCGTGCTGACAACGAAAAGCACGGTGCACTTCACCGGGGGTCCTACGGGAAGGCAGACCACGAGTCCGAGAATGGGCCGCGTGGTGAGCCTCGTCGGCCCGTCCGAGGACTGGCTTACGAGCGGCGCCCTCTAGTACTTGGAAAGTGCGAGGGAGTAGCGCAGGTAGATCTTCAGCCCCCCGCGGTCATTTGAGATCCCGGTACAGGTCTTTCGCAGGGTCCATAAGTTCATGGGCTCGCAACGTTCCGATGCCAGCCCCATCTCGGCTGCAAGGGATTCTGCAGTCTGCGGCGGTTTGATTTCTACAACCATTTCCCGCCAACAGCCTCCTGATCCACACCCCTTGGAAATCTCCCCCGCTTCGCTTGGGAGAGGGATAGCCTGGAAAGCCGAGTCGGATGGAACCGCGCCTTCATCTATGGCGGCCCAGAAAATAGAGCGGATCCACGCGATCAGGAGGATTCCGAGAGCGAGCACTGAAAGACGCCCTACGCGCTGACGAGTCATTTGGGGAACCTGGCTATCTCGCCCACCGAGGGGAACGGCCAGAAAGTCACCCCGCAAGGCCGAGTGCTATCCCAAAAAATATTCGTGTGATCGTTGTGCGTTCCAGCCATGCATTCCCCCAATTCGGAGACATCAGACTACAGGGCGGACAGGCGTCGTCTCTGCCGATGCGCGCGCGTTCCGAAGGCCCTGGTGTGCCCCGCTCTAGTTCTCAGATTGCGTCAGGCTATTTCTCCAAGGCGGGGATTCCGAGTTGGGCGCAGACCTCAGCGGAGCCGGGGATGACGGCGACGGTGTTGTCGACGACGCATGCGGTCAGGAACGGTATGTAATTTCCGGACGCCTTGATCGCGGGGTCCGGGAAGAGGGGCTTGCCGTTCTGGTCTTTAACTCCCTCTACAGTGGGCATAGCACCTGGAGTCGGGGACACGAAGCCCTCGGGGATGAGGTCATCGTTCACGCCGGTCTGGTGCATATTCCCCATGTCCCACGAGCGGCTGCACTGATTTATGGGATCCACGACCTGTTTCATCCCGGCGTTCTTATCTTCCGGGTTTGGGTTGTTCTCCGTGTCGAATCCGGTGATGAAGATCCCCGTCGTGATGTAGGGGTTCTTGGTCTCCCCGGGCACGCCTACAACAGGGGGCCTGGTGGTGAGGTCGGCGCGGTAGTAGCAGCGGATATCTCGTTTATCATCCACCGGCGCCAAGGCCACGTAGACGCCGGCGGCCGTGGTGCCGGCCAATGCCAATCCGGCGAAGGTCAGCATCGCCGGTTTCCGCCACCGCGGGATTAGCCTGGGCGTCCGGCGGGCTTCCTGAACGAGGAGGTTCTGGACACGATTTTTCGTGTCTTTCGGGTAAGTCACTTCAGACAGGTTCATGACAGCCTCGCTTCAACAATTGTCGTGTCGAGTTGTTCGACAGGCTCCAGTGCCCGGTTCATGGCCGCGAGTTTGGCCCGGGCACGATGAAGTCGCGATTTCACTGTCCCGATTCGGACGCCGAGGGTCGTGGCGGCCTCTTCCTGGCCGACTCCGTTCATCAGACACAGGACGACGACGTCGCGTTCCCCTTCGTTGAGACCGGCGGTTGTGTCGAGCAATTCGCGGACGGCACGTTCCGCGTCGAGCCTCGAGTCGACCTCTTCAGCGTGGTCTGCTTCAGGGTGGCTGTGCCGGGGATCCGAGTGCGGCAGCCTGGCCAGGAAATCGGCGTGGCGCCGGGATCCCCTGGCGCGGTTGCGGTTCGCGTTCGTTGCCACTCCGAGCAGCCACGGCAGGACCGTGTTCCTCTCCGGTCTGAGCCTGTTCCGCTGCCGCCACGCCTCCAAAAAGGTGATCGAGACGAGTTCCTCCGCGTCGTGCCAGGAACCGCATCTGGACAGGCAGTACCGAAAGACCGCATCGGCGTGCCTGTCGAACAGGACCCCGAAGGCATCAGCATCACCTACAACGCACTTACGCCACAGGTCTTCGTCGGTGTCCCCCATTAGCCTCATGCCTTGTAGTGTCCGCAGGAGCTGAAAAGGTTCCCGATCCGCCAAAATAGTCTTTCGCCGTTCCCGGGCCAGACCCCGAGTCCCCCTGCACAGCACTGAGAGTCAAAACTACGGCAGTCGGGACACCAAGGACGGAAGCCACAAGCTGCGCCGCAGCGCCGGATCTGACCCTTCATAGATGCAACATGTCGAGGAACGTACTTTGTCGGCGCGGTCCCCAATGCTGAACCCTGCGGCGGTCGCAATAGCGCATGGCCTATCAGTAATCTCCGGAGTAGCTTTTGAACGAATAGCTCCCTAAACGAGGAACCCTGACCGGTGCCCTACCCAGGGGGCCGTGCGCCGATTAGAGCGCGCGGCCGAGGCTTCGGCGCAGGAGGAAAGCACCCAGTACCAACAGAGTTCCTGCCATGGCGGCGAGCATTCCCAGTTGGGGAAGAATGTCCAGCAACGATCCGTCGTGCCGTTGAATTGTGGCGAAGGCGTCATAGGCCCAGCGGTGCGGGGTGATGCGGGAAGCGCTTTGCATGGCCCCGGAGAAGAACTCGGGCGGCACCATGGAACCTCCCAGACCGGCCAGTACGAGGCCCAGTCCCACGCCCAGGCCAGAGCCAGCGGCGTCGTTATCCATGACTGATCCAATGACCATTGCTGCCGCGGCAGCAACTGCACAGAAAAGCACCAGTACCAGGCCGCTAAGGAGGGGATTTCCCCAGTCGACGCCGAACAGCACGGCGGTGCCGAGCATGATGTATCCACCCTGGACCACGGCGATGCCGAACCGGCCCAACGCCTGCCCCGCTATCGCTTGCCCGGTCGAGACAGGTGCCGCAAGGACCCGGGCGATGACCCCGAAGCGTCGGCCTTGGATCAGGGTCGCGGCACCGGTGAGGGAGCTCAGGAACACGAAGAGCAACAATTGCTGAGCGGCGCCGAGATCGAACTGGCCCAGACTGCGAAAATCCTGCGACACGTCATTGGTATCGACGATCTCCACCTGAGGGAGATCGAGGTGTTCTTTTGCCTGTCGCAGCGCCGCGGCCGCTGTGTCGGCATCGATGCCGGCATTCTGCAGAACTGCGAGCTGCCGTTGTTGGGTGCTGACCGTCTGCACTGAGGCACGCACCAACTGGAGGGCTGCCTGGGCACCCGAGTGCGATGACGCGACCACTTCGAGGTCAGCCGGGTCGCCGGCCTCGAAAGCGGCCGCCGCACCGTCACTGATGAAAATGCCAACGTCAGTCCGGCCCCTGCTGAGTTGTTCCCTGACCGTTGCGGGGCTATCGTGCGTCACCCTGAGTCCATCGGCCTGGAGCTGACCGGTAATACTCTTCACAAGTTCAGTGCCGGCATTTCCCGCCACCGACACTCGTGCCTGCCCGCTGTTCGCGCCGAACTGGGAACCAAGCAGCAGGATCAGCAGGAGCGGGAAGACGAAAACGAAGAAAATGTTTGACCGATCGCGCAGGAACCGGCGGACCTCAACGCCCGCAATAGCCATGATGACGGTCATGCCTGAGTCCCCCGGTCCGGCACCAGCCGAGAGGCCAGTGTGCACAGCGCCGCAAATCCCAGCATCGCGGTCACGGGAAATACCACGTCGGCTGGCCCGCCTCCACCGGCAGAGATGCCCAGGCCCCTGATGAACGCGGCCACCGGGTTCAGGTCCATGAGGGCTGCGATGGCGCCCGACGCATCAATCGGGAAGAACGCTCCACCGCCTATACCCAGCACCATGGCGAGAATTGACTGGGCGATATTCGCCTGCTCGGCTGTCCGCACCAGTCGGGCAACGATGAAGGTCATGCTGGTGGCTGCCGCCGAGATGCTCAGGACAAGCAGTCCCACCACGAAGGGTGAGCCGAAGGAGACACCGAACAGCAACGTGCCAACCGTAAGCAGCACCGCCGTGGCGGACACGCCAAGGATAAATCCAACAAGTGCCTTTGCGGTGATGATTGAGCCCGCGGGCACCGGCGTTGATTTCAGGCGCGCCAACGTGCCCTGCTCGCGTTCCGCCAGCAGGCCGAGCACACCGAAGCCCACGGTAAAGAGGAGGAAAAGCCCCGACTGGCCTGCCACCAGTGTTCCCTTCAATGAGAGCTGCTCTGCAGATGCCTCCCCTTCGGACAGCGTCAGGGCGGGGGCGCCGGCAGCAGCCTGCTGGGCAAGGGCAGCGACGGCATCGTGGGAAAGCCCGGCCGTCTCCGCGGCTGCCGCGGTGACCATCCCGGCTCCGAATTGATCAACGAGACCGTCCACTACCGAGACCAGTACGCTCGTTTCCAGCCCGGCGTCAGCGCCCTCCACCAGTTGCACCGTGACAGCACGCCCTGAGGTCACGGCGCCGGTGAATCCTTCGGGGATGATGATGCCCAGGTCCGCTCCGCTGTCGCGGGTTTCCCGGCTTACGTCAGCAGCGGGGACCTTCCTGATCGTCACGTCCATGATCTCCAACGACCCGACGGCGTCCAGGAGTGCGGCACCGAGCTGTCCGCTGTCGTCCACACTCGCGACGACGGTGGCCGGCTTCAGGTCAAGACCGTCGGTACCGAGTCCACCGAAGGCTAGGTTCAGCACGCCCATGAGCGAGAGCGGAACCAGGAGCGAGAAAATGAAAACCGACCTGTCGCGAAGACGCTGTCTCAGATCATTTCCGACCATTGCCCAGATTCCGGTCATGTCAATCCCTGAGGGCCTTGCCAGTCAGGTGAAGGAAGACGGATTCCAGATCCGGCCGCGTAATCTTCACGGACGTCAAAGCCATCCCCGCGCTCCCTGCCCCGGTGACGATGGCCGGCAGCAGACTCGGCCCGTCCAGGACAGTGAGTATCAAACCGCCCCCGCCGCCGTCGATACGCTGCACCCCCGGCACCTTCTTCAAGCCAGCCGCGGCTGCACTGGTGTTGCCGCTTCCGCGCAGATCAATGCGGTCCACGCCACCGGTGAGGCGGATCAGCTCATCCCTTGTCCCTTCCGCCTGGACTTGGCCCTCGTCAATAATGGAGATACGGTCACACAGCCGCTCCGCCTCTTCCATGTAGTGCGTGGTGTATAGGACCGCCATCCCTTCGGTCCCGAGACGCTCCACCGACTCCAGGATCGAGTTCCGGGACTGCGGATCCACACCAACCGTCGGTTCATCCAGAATCAGCAGAGTGGGGCGGTGAAGCAGGCCGATCCCGATGTTTAGCCGCCGCTTCATGCCTCCCGAAAACTTCTTGGTCTGTTCGCTGGCGCGGTCGGCCAGTCCGATGAGTTCCAGCACCTCATCGGTTCTTGCTCTGAGCTCCTTGCGCCGCAACCCCTGGAGGCTGCCGAAAAACCGCAGGTTCTCCCGGGCGGTCAAGTCCGGGTATATCGCCAATTCCTGGGGAACCAGGCCGAGATGTCCCTTGGGGCCCGTGCTGGAGGGAATCATGGCCTCCCCCAGAATATTGACGGACCCGGCATCGGAAGGGATCAGTCCAGCCACCATGGAAATAATGGTGGTCTTGCCCGCGCCGTTTGGCCCAAGTAGCCCGTAGATTTCTCCTGCACGAATGTGAAAGGAGACCCCGTCGACGACGGTTTGGTCGCCGTAGCGTTTGACCAGGGCTTTGACCGCGAGAACATCCTCAGTCCCGGTCCTAACGTCCGCCGTCGCCGCTGACTGCATGTCAGGCGCTTGCAACGGAGAAGGAACGCCGGACGGTGTGGCCTCTGCCGGGGCGGACAAAACGCACTTGCGATTCCCGGTCCGTGAACAGCTCAAATGACCGTGCCATGCGCTTGCTCCTTCCAAGACTCAGTCGAGGTTCCACCCCCGGTTCCCGCAGCCACTGCTCTGGAACCCTCTTCGGTGACCAGACTAGGGTAGATAGGTGGCCCCCGACGCTGCGCCACGGGTAACTGCCGGTGCTAATGCCGTAGCCCCGGGAACGCTTTTCGCATCCGGTGCCGGCCGCACTGGTGTGCAGTTCAGTAGCGCTGCGGCGACTTCGGAGCATCTTCCCATTCACGATGCCCCATCCCGCATGGCGTGGCCTGGTCGTGGTTTCTGGCGGAGGTCTGCTCTATGGGGACCCCGACTGCGTTGATCTGCGTGTTCTTGCTGGTCTGCGCGCGCGGGAGATACGAATGCCGGGGCAATTCCAAGCAGTGCAAAGACGAGGATCAGTTCCACGGCGCCAAACCCGAAGTACAGGCTCTGCAGCCAGGAGTAACCGATGATGGCAAGCTCGGTAAAAATCCATATGAGCATAGCGAAGCCTGCAACTGCGGAAGCCAGCAGCGCCCAGTGACGCCGTGTGAGCAACGCATACGCGGCGGCCAGGTGCGTTCCGCCCAGGACAACACCCAGGATGAGCCCCGGAACCAGGAACGTCGGGAACCACGTGCCTGCCAGATGCTCCTGTGGGACCCCCGCCCCGTCAAAGAAAATAGCCAGTACGGCGCCGGCAAAGGATGAGACTGCGTTGAAGATCAGGAGGGTAACGAGTAACCCCGAACATGTTCTGCTGGAAAGCGAGAGACTCACGATTTAGGACCTTCCGACGGCCGCGCTGATGAGGAAACTGTGGTGTGGAGTGGCCACGACCAACCCGTTCTGTCCTGTGCCTGTGTCCGCTCCCGGCCCGCTCCGGACGAACCTGCCGCGGGAGAATCTCGGGGCCGGCTCACACGGCGCCCTCCCTTAAGTGCGTGCCGGCAGGGCGGCGCCTTGCACTCAGGATCTGGGCCAGGCTTCGAGGAAAGTCCTTGGTCATCAGCCAGGCCGCGCCCGCAGCCATCACCGGGTTCGGCAAGGTCCATATGCCCAGGGGCGTGATGAGCAGCAGGAACGCGACAGCCAAAGCGAGGCCGACCTTAACCCTCCGGCCGTGACCGAGTATCAGCAGGCCGACGGCCAGCTCGCCCGCCGCTGCCAGTGCACCGAAACCTTGCGGGGAAAGGGCCACGACGTTTTGAAACACCCACAAGTAGAAAGGGACCAGCGGATCATCCGTACCCAGGGAGAGGAACAACTCCGGTGCCACCAGGCTCAAAACAAGGTTTACCGCCACAGCCATGAGGATAAAGAAGACGCCAAGGAAGATCCGGGCAGCCGCGGGATTCCACAGGCTCAGAGCAAGGAATGCAATGCAGAACACAAGCCAGGGGATCAGCTGTTCCATTCTTTGCCTCCGGATACTAAGCCACTTCGCGGAAGCTATACGCCCGCCGTTCCACTCAAGAGCCAGAAATGGCGGTGACTGTTGTTCCTGGCCGCAGCCCCACACCTTTCACGTCCACGCCCAGTGCCGCCAAGGCACAACCGCCGGTGACCCTGCCCCAGGCTTCCAGTCAACGCCCCGTCCCTGTAGCGGACACAGAGGCCAAAGACCCGCAGATGCCTTTTCCCGGTTAAGGGTCAGCGCCAAAACCCTGTGCCCCGGGCGGGACCGCTAGTCCGGGTCCCAGGCTCCTAGGCCGGTATGGGGCCGGGCGGAATGTGCCCGGTCCGGGCTGCGACAAGGGCACCGGCAAGCCGGACGACGTCCCCTGCCCGCATGCCGTCCGTTGGGGGCACAGTGCCGGCCTCGCTGGTGCAGATCAATAGCGCTGCAGTGACCTCGGCGGCCAAACCCGGGAATAAGCTGAACCGGGAGCCGCCGTGGGCGGAATCTTCCGATTGATGCAACGCTCTGCTGACGAGCACGGCGGCCTGCGTCCTGCGCGCCATGCCGAGTTTCATCAGCAGAGACGAGACCAGGTTCTTAATGGTCTTTTCCGCCAGCGACATCTCCTGGCTGATCTGGCGGTTACTCAGCCCTTTCGTCAGGCATATCGCGGCCCTCATTTCCTGCCTCGAGAGCGACAGGAGCCGCTCATCCGCCCCCTGCCGGGGAAACAAGGTTACAAGTGCCGGCTGGAACCGGCGGCTGTACGCGGTGTGCCCTGCCAGTGCCCTGCGAATCAGCCTGAGCTGTTCGCTGCCGTCATCCTGCTTGGACAGGCACCCCCACGCACCGGACAGAATGGACTCGATCAGGACGGCCTCGTCGGTATCCCCGGTCATCAGCAGGCATCGGATAGCGGGGTTTTCGGCGGCAACGGCCCGGCACACTCCGGCACCGGAACCGTCCGGAAGATCATCATCAACGATGACCAGATCCGGGCACAGCGCCAAGATCGCCCCGCCGGCTTCACATGCGGACGCTGACTCCCCGACAACGGTGAGCCCATTGGACTCCAGCAGTTGGCGCAGGCCCCGCCTCACGACCTCGTGGTCGTCCAGGACGTACACGCCCTGGCCCGCCAAGTGCGAGTGGATTTCCCGGTCAGCCATCATTGCTGTTCCGTTCCGTCGCCTTTGAGACCGCGAAGGCGCTGTTAGTGGATCACTGACGCCGACCTCGCTGCTGCGAAGACGAACCTCACCGGAACCCCGTCCGATGCTCCCTGGCCCGGCGCCGTCTCGAAGCGCGCTGGCCCGTAATCCCCACGCTAGATCTAACATCTGCCGGACAACAGCCCCAAGCCCCGATTTCAGAAATATCCGGCTACCAAGCCCACACGGCCAATAGCCCACAGACCTACAGCGGTCGGGCTTGTCAGCGACGGGGCCGGGCGGCCGAAATGATGTCGTAGGGGCATTCCCGGATGAACAACCGACGAACGGACCGGCATGTCTCAACGGGGCCAAAGGGTGTCACCGTGGAGAACGGAGACCGGGACGCTCATCAGCTTTCATGGGCTCAGATCCGGCCCACTGGTTACGCGGTGGGATGGCGCTGTTGGGCCCACTCCGCCGCGGCCTCAGCGGCCAGCACAACGCGCTTCGCGGCGAAGCCAGTCAGCGTGGCCACAGTGGCCGCCATCAGGATCCCCGGGAGCACATAGGATCCCAGCAACACGGGAGGTGCTGTGTTCTCGTCGATGAACGGCGACGGTGCCACTGTCCACAAGATGCCGGCTGCCCAGGCGCCGGCATTGATGGGTATCCATCGGAAACTCCCCGGAACCGCACGGCGCAAGACAAGCCACTGCAGGGTGGGAATGGAGACCAACAGCAGCACCGCGCCCATGCCAACCCACAGCAGCGTCGAAAGGGATCCTAAATCGAAGCCCACGATCGTGCTCGGCAGCATACCGAGGGACCAGGCGAGTGCGGCGCCGGCCGCGGTCGCGGTGACCCATGCTGAACGGGGTACGGACGATCCGAACCCTATCGACTGTCCTAGCCCGAGCAGGATTCCCTCGCATGCCCCGGCCAAGATCATTGCGGGGTAGACCACGAAGCTGGGGGCTTCTGCCAGTGCCAGCGAACCGCCCACCGCAGCGGGAATGATGAATCCGATCGCTTCGCCGGCTGTAACGGCAAACACCCAGCGACGCAGGAATGTTCTTTTCATGTTCGTAGCCTCTCCAGTCAACCCGCTCTTGTCCTTCAGTCAAGTGCCGGGACGGGTTCTGTCGAGTGGTTGCGTGGTTGTCGTGTTGAGCGGAGCTGCCGGATGAAGACCACCCAGAGGGCGATGGAGAGAGCACCGATCGGCATCATTATGGACCATTCGGCAGGGCTGGCCCGAAGGTAGGAGACGACGGGCGTGACGAGGATCGGTAAGGTCGTCAGCCCGAGGAAAGCAAGGGACCCCACCGCTGTTGCGTGTCCCCAGACGTGTCCACGGATCAGGAGTACCCCTGAGGTGAATACCGCGGGGAGGAAGAACGCCAGATCAAGTACGTGGACCGGATTAGTCGGCACATTCAAGGTCGAGGCACTGGTCGATGGGGCACCAGCGAGAAGGTCAGGGACGATCTCGCTTAGCCAGAGAAGTGTGAACAGGGCGCTGGTAACAATGAGAACCCACCCGGTAAGACGGGTCGCTGTTCGCCCGACCAAGTGAGTAACCTCTGGCACTACGCTGGCCAGGGTGCCGGCCAGCGCGAATACGGAGAGGCCTAGAACGGCCGTCCAAACCAGGAACAGAGGACCGAAATGGATCGAGAAGGCGTAGATCGAGTAGTTGTACGCGGTAAAACCCAAACAACCGACCAATGACAGCCACGAACTCATTGATCCTCTTCTGGCCAGGCAGGCGAGGATCACGAGCAGCGGAGAAACCAGCAGGCCGTTCACCACATCCTGGGCAAGAGCCTCGTTGAAGAGCAGATCCCTCTCACGCCCGTAAATCGCGACCGGCTGGAGGAGGCCAAGGACGCTACCGGTGAACGCGAGCACACCGGCGGAGGCAGAGAGCCACATCCAAACCCGGGGCAACCTGCCGGAGGAGGCGTCAGCACGGTCCGGAGGCGTGGGATCGGTCGGCCGCATCACAAGCCAGCGCCAAGCCGCGCCAGTACATCGCCGGTCCACGCCGTTGCACGTTCGAGCTCACCGTCGAGGAGTGGCCCTTCGTAGCCATGGACCCGGAAGGTCCGCTGCTTAATTGACGTGTCGAATCCGAGTGAGCGCAGTTCGTGCTTCGCCGCCTTCGCTGCCGAACCGGGCAGCCTCGGCTTATCGACCCGAGTGTCGAAGACGACCGCGGGGATCTCGGTACTGGGTCGTTCAAGGTGGTTGAGCCATTCGCGGATGCCACGGTCCGGCTCGTGCGGGGCCGCGTGAGACTTGACTGCCTCGGCTCGAGTTGCTGCACGCGTCATCGAGAAAGCGTGCGTCGGGCCGCCGACCACTAACAGGTCATACCCCTCAACTGATAGTGGTGCGGCATCCGAGTCCAGTACGTCAACATCGGCGTTGACGGCAAGGCCGGCGCCGATGGCTCGCGCCACCTTCTCGGTATTGCCCCACAGGGACTCGTAGACCACAAGTGCGCGCATCGTTACTCCTAATGTAAGGACCCGCAGTTAAGGCCGCCCTCCCAGACTATGCCCACCCATCAGGCATGTGTTGTGCGCCAGCCATAAGAATCCAGCATTTCGGCACGTCAGTGGGCGTGATGTGGCCTGCTAGCCTCTCTCCATGCGCAGAACGTCGGCACGAGGCTCAGACACCGCCGGAGGAGAGCGCGTACTGATCCTGTCCGCAGGGGTGGGATCGGGGCACAACAGTGCGGCGGCAGCGGTGCACCAGGCGTGTGCCGCGCGCGCTGATATCGCCGAGGTGCAGGTGCTGGACGTGCTGGACGTGAGTAGCGTGCTCTACCGCACACTGCTGGGGAAGGGATACTTCGTCCTGGTCGAGGGCTTGCCCTGGCTGGTCGAGTGGGGTTACGACATCAGCAACCCGCCCTTCCGGCGCCGCGGCCCAATCGACCCCTGGACGCAGGTGAACGCCGCTCCGGTCATCCGTGCGATCAAGCGGTTCCGACCAACCGCGATCGTGTGCACGCACTTCCTCCCCGCCCAGCTGTTGGCGTCACTGCTCCTCCGCGGCGTGATTGACGCGAAGACCGCTGTCGTGACGACGGACTACGACTTCCAGGGCCTGTGGCTTACGGGAGCATTCCACATGATCTTCGTGGCCAGGGAGGAAGGGAGGGTGGAGCTGATGGCGCTCGGCCTTCCTCCCGACCGCGTCGCGGCCACGGGCATCCCGATCACCAAACAGCTCAATCCCGCGACCGCGCGCGATGCCAACGAGCCCCCGATGCTGCTGATCTCGGCGGGTGCGACCGGCGGGGACTATGCGTTCTCCGTGGTGCGGCAGACGATGCACATGCGCTCGGCATTCACGGCCACGGTCGTGTGCGGACACAACGATGCGCTGCGGCAGCGCATCGAGCAGCTGGTGGCGCCCGCTGGCGACCGCTACCGCGTGCTCGGCTTCACGGCGGAGATGCCTCAGCTGCTGCGCCGCGCCGACCTGTTTGTGGGCAAGCCGGGAGGGCTTTCGGCCTCGGAGTGCATGGCTGCGGGGCTGCCCATGGTACTTGTGAACCCTATCCCGGGGCAGGAGGTTCGCAACGGCGACTACCTGATGGAGCAGGGGGCGGCCGTCCGCTGCAACACCGCCGCGACGATCGGCTGGAAGATCGACGAGGTGCTGCGCGAGCCGGACCGCCTGCAGCGGATGCAGGCGGCTGCGTGGAGAACCGGCCGTCCTGATGCCGCGGCGGATGTGCTGACCGGCCTGCTGGACGGGCCGTCACGTCCGCTGGTCGTGACCCGTGCGGCGCAAAGGACAATTCTGGCCGCGAGCGAGCAGCGCGTCATCGCGACCGATCTGACGGGACCCTCCTCGCTAGTCCGCCTGGTCGACTCGGCTGCGGGTAGCACGGTCGCGCTGCTGCAAGCCGAGGAGCTGGGGGATCTGCAAAAGCGGTACGCGACCCCGAACGGGGATCTGGTGCTGCGGCGCGGCCAAGCGCCCCTGTTACTCCGGTGGGAGGAACGGCGGCTGCTCCGCGCCATGCTGCGCGGCGACGACGCGTTGCCTGTCCGCGTCGTGGGACTCTCGGCACCCCCTCGCGTCCTTCCAGGGTAACCGGCGGAATGCGACCCATATCAACCGCAGATCCACCGGCCGTCCGAGACAGCTTGCCCCTCGATCGGTCCCTCCGGGCGGCGCAACCGGGCCGCGTCCGCCCAGCTGACCGGGCTGTGCTGGCCGGCGAGCAGGGCCCAGTCCCCCGCGCGGGACGACCAGCGTCGTGTGGCCGGATCGCGCTGCAGGGTGGGCCCCGCATCCAGTATGACCCGCACTGTCGTCTCCGCGCCGGGCTGTAGCGTCACCTTCCGGAAGCCCAGGAGCTGAGCCACCGGTCTGCGGATGGACACGTCAGCTGCGTAGACCTGAACGACAGTCGAACCCTCGCGGTCACCGGTGTTCGTTACGAGCACGTCCGCGTTGCCGCCTGTGTCATCGAAACTGTGGTCGAGAAGCCGGTGCTCGATTGTCGTGTAGCCCAGGCCGAATCCGAACGGGAACGCGGCCGCGTGTCCCTCGCCGTCGAGCCGGCGTTGACCCCACTTGTCGTCATAGACAACGGACTTCGCCGCGGGGTCGAACGATGGCAGATGCGCGGCGTCCGTTGGCAGCACAAACGGCAGCCGCCCGCCGGGTTCCTCACTGCCGGTGAGCACGCTCGCGAGGGCGCGACCGCCTTCCATACCGCCGTACCAGGCGAAGAGGAGCGCTGGCACACGGTCCCGCCATGTCTCTGTGAGGATCGCGCTGCCGCTGATCAGCACGACGACGGTCCGGGGGTTCGCGGCGACGACCGCGTGGATGAGGCGCTCATCGGAGGGGCGCAGGTCGAGCGAGGCACGGTCGCCACCTCGGACGAAGCGCGAGGCCAGGTGTGCGAGGCCGATGAGCACCCGACGGAAGGGGCCTGAGCCGAAGGCCCGGCCGAGAACGCCCACGTCGACGCCGCCGGTGACGACGGACTCGCCCTCGTCGTGCTGGTCCAGGCCGACGACGATGATCGCCGTCTCCGCAGCGGCTGCCAGCGCGGCCGCGGCGCGCTCGTTCCGGCCGGAGGTGGTCGTGATCCGCACGCCGGGAAGCGCTTCACGCAGCCCCTGCAGCGGCGAGACCGTGGAGGGAGGCCGAACGCGAGACGAGCCATGGTCGCCGAGGTTCGCTTGTGCCGCGAGTCGTCCGATCACCGCGAGATGCCGGGTGGTGGGGGCCAACGGCAGTAGCGGCGCCGCGCCGACGGTTTCGTTCTTCAGCAGTACGATCGACTCCGCGGCGACCCGGTGGGCAAGCGCCCGGTGGGCCGGGGAGGCGATGACGGCGCGGGTAGGGCCCGGCACCTCCCGGGTCGCGGCATGCTGCACGCAAGTGCGCAGGATGCGACGCGCGGACTGCAGCACTGTCGCGCGGGCCAGGTCACCGCTCCGCAGCGCGGCCGGCAGCTCGCGGGCGCGCAGCAGTCGCAGCGGCATCTCTACGTCCATTCCTGCCTGCAGGCTGAGGACCGCGTCATGGGTGCCGAAAACCCAGTCGCTAGTCACGAATCCGGAGAAGCCCCACTCCTGCCTCAAAACATCCGTGAGCAGGGCGCGATTGACGTCCATATACTCGCCTCGCACCCGGTTGTAGGAACTCATTACGGAGTCCGCGCCGGCTTCCACGACCGCCTTGAAGTGCGGCAAGTACACCTCGTGCAGGGCGTGTTCGTCGACCGACACGTCGACCTCGAAGCGCTCGTTCTCCATCGAGTTGAGCGCGAAGTGCTTTACGCACGCCATCGTGTGCACGCGCACGCCTCGGGTGATGGCAGTTCCCATCCGGGCGGTGAGCACCGGATCCTCCCCGTAGCACTCCTGTGCCCGGCCCCACGCGGGGTGGCGAAGCAGGTTTACGCAGACGGAGGCGGAGTAATTTGCTCCCCGAGCCCTGCTCTCCAAACCGATCGCAAGCCCGACCCGTTCCTCCAGCGACGGATCCAAGGTCGCGGCCCGCGCAATTGTCACAGGGAAGGCGGTGGAGGCGCCTATCACGACACCGCGGCCACCGTCGCTGAACCTGATGCCCGGTATGCCGAGCCGCGAGACCGCCCCGGCCACGAACGGCACCCTATCGAGCAGTATCGGGATGAGGGGGAGCAGCAATCTGGGAGAGTCGCCGTCGAGCAGGCCGAGGATCTCCCCATCCGTCATCAGGTCGATCAGTAGCTCCGCGGCCTCATCCGCGTCGAGCTCGCCCGCCCGGACTGCCCTGACCGCCTCGCCGTAGGCGCTGCTCTCAGCCGTCATCGTGTCCGTCAAAGCCAGATCTTGCGTTCGCGCTGCCCGTCGTCCCCCAGTAATCTTCATGCCCTAAAGTCTGCACCCTGCGCGTGCGCGTACCTGCGAGGCCGGCACGGGCCTGCGCCGGCCAGCTAAGCCACTTCGACGCCGAAGACTTGAACGAGCACTTTCAACAGGCGACTTCCTCATCGGCGCGGCGCCGGTCCTGCTGGTCGTCGCCATCGCCCTGCTGCTGAACGCCTTCTGACGCAACTTTCCTGCATTAGACGCAGGAAAATGATCAGCGGTCAAGACTACCTGAAAGCCCAAGGGCCTTCCCTCGCCTATTAGAGCTCCGGCGGGCCAACGGATCTTGCATCTGATGCAATTCCGCAAAGTCCGTTCGTTGTCGGTGCCCTCGCTTACTCTGAACATCTGCGGCCGGGTGTATCGGTAGTTTGCGGAGTAGCTTTTGAACGAATAGCTCTCCGAACGCAGGACTCTTGACAGCGGTGAAGCCGACTGTCAATGGTTGGTTGCTGCCCCCGTCCCATGTACGTTGAGTCTGACTGGTCAGGCTTCGTTCCGAACCACGAGGATGTGCCCGTGTGGAGCGAGCTTCCTGTTAGCCGGCCGCCGGCTGGTTTCGTATTACTTCCTGAGAATGGATGGAATGCGCTCATACTTGCCGTCGCTGGTTCCGCCCGGGGGCGTTCGTTGGCTCTCTAATGGGTATTGGCTGGTCTGGTGCCTGCCGGCAGGATGGCTGCCAGCCCTGCTGGACGTGACTCCCGCTGCCTCTGCCATCAGCCGGGCCATTGCCTGGACGAAGCGGAACACGAACGCGAATGTGCTCGCTGCCGTCGAGGGGACCTCCTCCTACGGTGCCGGGCTGAGCCGCGCCCTGAGAACGTCCGGTATCCCCGTGGCGGAGGTAAAGCCGCCGCACCGGCAGGCCCGTGCCGGTGTCGGCAAATCCGATCCGATTGACGCGGTGGAAGCTGCCCGGCAGGTGCTGCACCGGCGACGTGGACCATCTCGCGGTACCGCGCGCCGGCGGGCTCCGGGCCGCCCTTCGCGTGCTGTTGACCGGCCGGGCTTCCTGCCGGGCGATCTACTGGTCTACCGGGGCGGAGGCGTCCTCGCCCCAGCCGGCGATCACCGTGACCTGGGTCCCGGTGAGGGCCTTGCGGGCATCGATGCCGAGGTCGGTGGTGCGCACCAGCGCGTTGAGGGCGTTGTGGTCTGCGGTGTGCCGGGTATCCAGTCCCCTCCGATACGCTCCGAGGCGGCCTTCGCAGCCCCTGCCGGCGTTTCCCGCTGCCCGCGTCCTCCGGGAACACCGTCAGGCACCGCCTGAACCGCCACGGCGACCGGCAGCTGAACATGACCCTGGACATCATCGACAAAGTCCGCATGGACCGCAATGAGACCACCAGACGCTACACACAACGCCGGACCAGCGAAAGCCGGACCTACCGGGAATCAAACGCGCCCTGAAACGCTACACAGCCCGCCATCTTCCGCGAGCTACAGACCCCCTTTGCTTGACAAACGTCATAGAAGGGTCAATAACGCTACATCGCCCGTGAGCTCTTCGACTTCATTCGGATCACCAGACCAACAGTCAACCGCGAGGAGCAGCAAGCCACCCCTTGACATCCATAGGGGCATCGAGCTCGCCCTGACCTACCGCGGCGGGGTCCCCCTCCGTGCCATCACCATCTGGCTCAAGGAATTAGGGGACATGCCCTAGTCCTACGGCCGTCGCCGCACTCCCCCGATCTTGATTCGACGCTCTGGAAACTGTCTCCTAAGCGGCGGGTTGCCAGATTCTTTGACGAGACTTTGTCTGTCCCATATTCGTTAGTTTTCTCCAGACGCTCCATGGAAGCCGCTGCCCAGCATATTCAAAGCGCACTCCAGAGTTCTTCCCATAGGCGGCGATGCCAATACCGGTCAAGCGGGCGGGGCGGGTATTTGTGGTGTGGCGCCATCCTTCGGGCACCGATCAGACGTGCAGAATATACTGCTTTAGATCATTCATGGTCTGCGTCATGTGGCTGTCCATCGCCAGGCGTGCCCGTTCTGAATCTCGGGATTCGAAAGCCCGCACGATGTGGGTGTGTGCCTCAATCGCGTTGGCCTGAATCCGTACCACGTTGGACGTCTCTGCGCGCCGGGCAGCAAGCACAATGGACAGCGGCTTGAAGAGGACCACTAGAAACACATTTCCGGAGGCCTGAAGGATCACGTCGTGAAACGCGAGATCCGCTTCGACGAAGTGGGCTACGTTGTTGGCTTGGTGGGCTGAGCGCATAGTAGCAAGGTGCTTGCGGATGCTCTCAAGCTCCTCAGCTGACATGCGTTCGGCGGCGATTTCCGCGGCTCCTGTTTCAAGCATCCGACGCAGTTCGATCAATTGGATGGAGGCCATAGCGTCATTTTCGCCCTCGGAAGCTGCGCGCAGCACCGCCTCCATTGTCGTCCAGAGATTTAGCGGATTCACAAACGTTCCGCGGCCACGCTCGATGCGCACCATACCCTGCGCTTCCAAAGTTTTGACCGCTTCGCGGACGGTCATCCGACTGACTTCATGCTGCATCGTGAGGTCCAGCTCACGCGGAAGGGTTGAGCCAGGGGGGAACTCGCCGGACACAATTCGGTTCAACAGGTCATCTGAGACCATGCCGACCAGCGACTGACGTGCCACGTTTGACCTTCCTGAAGTTTGCCTGCTCATCATACGGGCAGGTCTGGCGAACGATTCGGCTCTTCAACGCCTCCACGTACGATGTCAGATGTATTATTTCACACGGTCGACAGACGCCGCTGCTCCAGGAGACAAACCCATCGCAACGGTAAGCAACCAGCAGGCCACCGTGTCCACTGTCGCAGTCCTGGGCCTCGGCGCCATGGGCCTGCCCATGGCAGTGCGCTTGGCAGGGCGCTTGGCAGGGCAGCGCCCAGTCCGCGGCTTCGATATCAACGAAAGCCGCCGAAAACTGGCCAACGACGCAGGCGTAGACAGTTTCGATTCCGCTCGCGAAGCAGCAGCTGGAGCCAGTGTGGTTCTAGTCGCCGTGCGTAATGACGACCAACTCACCAAAGTGCTGTTCGGACCAAAGGGAGTTGCCGAGATCCTCACCCCTGACTCCGTCGTGATACTGACCAGTACCGTCGGATCAGACTCAGTCCTCACCGCAGTCGATGGACTGGCCAAGTACGGCATCGCACTGGTGGACGCCCTGCGTGCGGGCGCGGGAGATCTGCTGATCGTTGTAGGCGCAGAGCCCACGGCTCCAAAAGCCGCCGCTTCGACATCAGGGCTTCGGTTGCCCCAAGCCCTGCGTGGACTCGCCGACTCTGCCGCGGTTCCTGTTTGCGCCCAGCTCGACCATGCCAGCAACCTCGAAACCATTAGGACTGGCGTGGCGGCTGGCGCGGACGCGGTCTTGGTGGACGGATCGGCCATGGATTATGAAGCGAACATCCAACTGGTCCGGTCCGCACGGGATGCTATCGGCGACCCCAGCATTGTGCTGGAGGCTGAGCTTGGCGGCCTGGCCGGGGATGAGGACAGAGCTTTCGCCATGAAGGCCGCCGGACTAACCGATCCCGGCCAGGTCGCTGACTTTGTGACCCGTAGTGGTGCTCAGTTGCTCGCCGTTGCCGTCGGCAACGTGCACGGAAAATATGCGGGCGCGCCCAAGCTCCGCTGGGATCTCCTTCAGAACGTCGCAATCAGAACCAACGTTCCTCTCGTACTCCACGGAGCGTCCGGGCTGCCTGCAGAAGATCTGGCCGCGACTCCTAAAATGCGGGTGGGGAAGGTCAACTTCAACACAGAGCTGCGCACCGGTGTGCTCTCCGTGCTGGAAAGGAAAATTTCCTCACACCGCAGCGACGGGGAGAATCTACTGGGATTGTTGGGCGTATGGCAGGCGACCGTGCGGGGCTTCACTGAGGCGTCCCGGGATACGCTTTCAGGACACGCGGCCATCAGGTAGCCATCGCTCAGTTTCGTGCAATGACAACCTGATGACCGGAACGCGTACGTTAGCTACGATCAGCGGCGAGGCCGCCAGGCCTCTGGCGCAGTCGCATCGGCATCGGAACGGACCAGGCCCACCAGACGCTCGATAACTAAGCTACGGCCTGCCAACCCCTCTTGCTCTCTGGTCGTTCGAATTGTCTGGTCCTGATCGACAGGATTCAGTTGTTGCTTAGGGTGCGGGCCGCCTAACGCGGCCGCACCCTAAGCAACAGGGCGAGCTGTCTCAGCCGCGCAGAAGAGCTTTGCCGTCGGAATCCAGGTAGTCGCGCCAGGACCGCTTCGGGCTCCAGCCAAGCATGCGCTGGGCCTTCGCGCTGGAAATTCCGGACGCGTCCGGGCGCGCGGTGGGGCGGAGCTCGATCTTCTCCCCGTAGTAGGTATGCAGGATCTCGCCGAAGTTCCGACCACCAACATTGTCGGGTGAAGCGATGTAGAAGACCTCGTGTCCCGGCAGGTCAGACTCCGTTGCCAGCACAATTGAGTCAGCAAGGTCGTACGCGTCGATGTAGCTCCACAGGTTGGGGCTGAGGACCGAGGCGTCGCGAACCTGCGGGCCGAGGTTCTGCTCATAGTTGCTCTCATTCTGTACCCAGCTTGGGCGCAGCGAGATGCAGCGGATGTCGGAGCGCCGGACTGCGGCATCCATCAGTTGCTCGCCAAAGTGCTTCGAAACCGCGTACGGATCCTGGGGTCGGATGGGGTGTTCCTCGTCAACGGGAGCATAGTCCGGGAGGAAGTCGCGCTCCGGGAAGAAGAAGCCGGGAACGGTCTCGCTCGAGATGTTGACGAAACGCTTCACGCCGAACCTGACCGCAGCCTCAAGAACGTTGAAAGTTGCCATGAGGTTTGTGTGGAACACGACTTGAGCCGGGTTCCCGGTGGGCTCGGGAATCGCGGCGGTGTGCACAACCGCGTCTGCGCCGCGCACAACGGCGAATGCCTCGCCGGCATCTGTGAGGTCCGCCATCTGGTAGCTGGCGGTTCCTTCTGCGCGGCGCTCGAAGCCTGGTCGGGTCAGATCCACCGCGAGTACGTCGTGGCCTGCATTTAGCAGAGCCTGGGTCGCAGCGCGACCGACTTTGCCGTGGGCGCCAGTGATTACTACCTTCATGATTGCTCCTTGGTCGATGTGCGCGCCTAAACGACGCGCTGGGGCTTACGTACTAGTTACGTTGTCTACGCCACATGTTTAGTGCGACTGCTCCGACGATGATGACGCCGCTGAATGCTTGCTGCCAGTAGGCGGAAATGCCTAGGAGGATCAGCGCGTTTTGAATAAGGAGGAGCAGGGAAGTCCCCAGCGCGGTTCCTAGAATTCCGCCCACGCCCCCAAATAGGCTTGTTCCACCAATGACGGCCGCCCCGATAGCCAAGAGTTCGTATCCGTTTCCTGCAGCCGGTTGGCCGACGCTCAATCGCGCGGTCTCCAGGATGCCTGATACTGCCGCGAGGGTGGAGGCAACGACGAATACGGAAATCTTCACACGGCGCACTCGGATGCCCGACAGCTTGGCCGCTTCTTCATTAGAGCCTACGAAATAGATGTGGCGACCGAATGTAGTGCGTGTCAGCACGAAGTGGGCCACAATCGCAACAACGGCTGCGATCCAGACGGGAACGGGGATACCGAGGAATGCTCCCTGCCCGATGTAGAGGAAGCCTGGCGGGAAGCCGCTGATCGTCGAACCGCCGCTAATACCGAGCGACAATCCACGAGCCACGGCCAGCATGCCCAGAGTCACGACAAACGACGGTATCCCCGCAAAGGCATTGATCGAGCCGTTCACCAGCCCGACAAGCGCACCGGCGGCCAGGGCCAGAATCACAGCCACGACCGGCGGTAGCCCGGCGTTGACCATGGCCTCACCTGACAGGACACTCACCAACGCGACGACGGAGCCGACAGAAAGGTCAATCCCGCCGATCAGGATGACGAACGTCATGCCCACGCTGATCAGCAGTGCCAAAGCTATCTGCCGTCCGACGACCGTCAGGTTCCCGGCGGTAAAGAAGTACGGCGAAGCCCACGAAAGGTAGAGAACCAGGAGAATCACGACGGCACCGAGGGTGGACTCTCGTGCTGTGATGATCTTCAACAGCCTATGGCGGACCTTCTCACTCAACGATGTTCGAGCCGCCGCCGGCAAGGCGGGACCACCGTCTAGCGTCGTTTGTGTTATTCGTTTCACGGTCTCTCCATTGATTGTCATGAGACGTCTTCCTGTACTCCCGTTGCCATAGCCATAACGCGCTTTTCACTTGCTTCCGCGGCGGCCAGTTCGCCTACGCCGTAGCCCTCTCGCATGACGAGTATGCGATCGGCGATACCCAGTACTTCCGTTAGCTCCGATGAGATGACCAAAATGGCGACACCTTCGCTGGCGATCTTGCGGACCAGTTGGTAGATCTCAGCCTTTGCACCAACATCAACGCCGCGAGTTGGCTCATCGAGAATGAGAAGCTTGGGGACTCGCGCCAGCCATCGGGCGAGCACCACCTTTTGCTGGTTTCCACCGCTTAGAGTGCCTGCGGCGACCTCGATCGCGGACTCCCGAATGCCCAGCTGCTTCGCATACTGGCGTGCAAGGTCCCGATCGCGGCGTCGCGACACGAGGGACAGGCGACTGATCTTCGACAAGGATGCCGAAGACATGTTTTCCCGGACCGGCAGTCCGAGAAATAAGCCCTGGTGTTTACGGTCCTCAGGAACAAAACCGATCCCGGCGTCCATAGCTTCACGCGGCGTGCGCAACGCCATCGGCTGTCCGTCTATGAGGATTTCTCCTCCACCGCGTTTCGCCGCACCGAATATAGTCATTGCCGCGTCGCTACGACCGGCACCGATTAGCCCTGCCAGAGCAAGTATTTCGCCGGGACGCACCGAGAAGCTCACGTCGTGCAGGAGCTTTCCGGAGCTGAGCCCGCGGACTTCCAGAGTGGGGGTCGCGGTGGCGTCCACGGGTGATGTCCGCACTCCGTAGAGATCCTCGAGCTCGCGTCCGACCATCATATGAACGAGATCGTTCGGGGTGGTGGTCTTGGCGTCACGGACGCCCACTACCGCCCCGTCCCGCATGACGGTAATGCGGTCTGCGATCTCGAAAATCTCACGCATACGGTGTGAAACGTAGATGACGCTCACGCCATTGGACCGGAGCTGACGGACGAGCTTGAGAAGGGTCTCGACTTCCTCCTCGGTCAACGACGATGTTGGCTCATCCATCACGACGACGCGCGCGTCTATCAGCAATGCCTTGGCGATCTCGACCATCTGCCGCAGTGCGATGTTCAGGTTTCCCACGATTTCGGTCGGGGCGATGTCGATGCCCAGGCTGGACAACAGCTCTGCGGCGCCTCGCTCCATCGTGCGGAAATCCACGGTTCCCAGCCGGGTTTTTGGCTCGCGGCCGACGTAGATGTTCTCGGCTACGCTCAGATCGTTTGCGAGATTCAGCTCCTGATAGATGACCGCAATTCCGCGTGCCTGGGACTCCCGGGGCGAATGTACCTGAACTGTTTCTCCGGAAATCTCAATGACGCCTTCGTCAGCACGTGCAGCGCCGGCGAGAATCTTCAACAGAGTGCTCTTGCCCGCGCCGTTCTCACCGACGAGAGCCATAACCTCGCCGGACTCGACCGACAGGCTAACATCGCGGAGTGCGGTGACCCCGGGGTACCTTTTGACGATACCGCGCATGGCAATGAGCGGATGCGTAACCATTGCTACTCCTTAGGAACGGTTGTGGGGGTGGCGGGGTCGGCGTGATTCTATGCCGACCCCGCACGCGTGCTGACAGCTAGTGGGCGGTCTTCTGGAACTCCGCCAACGTGTCCGGAGTGACCGTCACGACGCCGGTGTCGACGACGAAGTTCTTCTCAAGCGTCGACTTGTTGTTGTGGAAGTCCACTAGGATCTGGAGAGCCTGTGCGGTCATTCCGAACGGCTTCTGTGAGATGAGTGCGTCTACACATCCTCCGTTCATGCCTTCAACACCCTGCGGGACGACGTCGAAGCCGATCGCCTTGACCGTCCCACATTTGTTGGCTGACTTCAGTGCACCGGCGATGCCGGGCAGGTCCGAACCGCCGATACCGATGAATCCCGCGAGGTCAGGGTTGGCCTGAAGGATGGTTTCCGAGCTCGTCTGTGCGGTGGCGACGGATTCGCCGGAGACCTCGGTGGCAACAAGCTTGATGTCAGGGTGGCTGGCGAGGGCCTTCTTGACGCCCTCCAAACGCTGGTTGAGGTTCACCGCGCTCAGGCTGCCGATCACAACGGCGACCTTGCCCTTGTTCCCGACGCTCTTAGCGAGAGCTTCTCCGGCCTGGACGCCGGCTGCGACGTTGTCCGTCCCGATATAGCCCAGCACTTCACTGTTCGGAACGGGTCCGTCCCATGCGATAACGGGGATGCCGGCCGCTTTCGCCTTGGCGATGTTGTCGACGACGCTCGCGGGGTCGTTCGGTGAGATGGCGATGCCCGCGGGGTGGGTGGCGAGGACGGAATCGAAGATGGCGACCTGTGCAGCGGCGTTATCCGAGTCCGGGCCTAGGAACTTCGCCGTTACGCCCAGCTTGGCGGCTGCGTCTTCCATCCCCTTGCGGGCGTCTACCCAGTAAGGGTTGTTGAGCGACTTCGGTAGGAAGACGTATGTCCCCGGTGTGTCAGAGGCCCCGGAGGTGCCGCTCGGGGAGGACCCCCCGCTGCAGGCGGTGAGGGCAAACGCCGCTGTGGCCAACATGGCAGTTACGGCTGTTATCTTACGCATTACTACTCCTTTGTAATTAGTGCAAAGCGACGCTGGTGGAAAACTGTGAAGATTATGGTTTATGCAAGATTTCTGAATTGCATTGAGGCATGATTGGAAACCTTCATGCTTCTGGCAGGCAAACTCCCCAGTCCCCGTCAGAGGGTCCGAGGAGCGCCCTGGTCGAGGGCCTCGCTTTTGCTGTTGGTCAGTACGGCGGGCCCCGCAGAATCCTGACCGCGTCGGCGAGAGTCGATTCAACTCCAACGTTCCCGGCAAAGACGACATAGGGAAGGCCCTTAAGTCCCTGACTGCTGCCACCTTCGTTAACCCAAACGGAGACGATTCCAGGGAACAGTTGCCCAGCGACCGTCGCCCGCCGAATCTCAAGCCCTTCAGTGGCGACATCGCTTGAGGTGATCCCTCCCTTGGCGAGCACCCACTTGGTTGCTACCTCATGGACCGCCCGCGTGGTAAGGGTGACCAGCGCGTGGGACACAGCCTGGGCAATCAACAGGCTTGAATGGCCCGTGGCTCCGACGATTTGCTCTCTGCTCGAGACAAGCAGCGCGTCCGTTTTCTTCAGTGCTGCTACAAGCGCGTCACCGCATCGGGCCATTTCGCCCGCGCGCTGAGCCGAGTCGAGCAGTTTCGGGACGTCCAATTCGACGGTCTCAACGTCCGGGAATTCGTTCTTCAACCGCGATACCTGCAGGGTAGTCAGCTCAACGTGCGAACCAACAACTACCAATCCGTTACCGGCGCGCTCTCCGAAAGTGAAGACTTCATCATGGGATAGCGGGGCACGAGCCTTGATGCCCAGCCTCGCCGCCACGAAGGAGGGTCCGGTCCGGCTCAGGACCCGAGCACCAGCCTCTTCCGCCAGGATGAGGCCCAGAACGACCACGTCAAGGTCGGCCTCATCAACCGCGTTCACAACAACGGGAGTGGCGTTCTTGCAGGACAGGATGACGTCGCGCACACGATCCGCGCCACCTATTCTGATGTCTTCGAGGCTGAGGCTCACAACTTCGTTCGAGGATATGGCCCCGTGTGTCTTTTCCTCGACGTAGTCTCGGACGTTCGAGTTGGTGAACCCGAACGTGGCGTCCTTTGCGTAGTTTGTCTGGCCAACCGGAACAAATGAGTCTCCACTGCCGACATAGTGCACGTCGCCTACCGTCACCCTTCCCGCCGCGATGTATGCGGGGGCAAGGAGCAGGGCATCATATGGTTCGCCTGAAGAACGAGCCATGTCGCTTAGGACATCGGTTTCCAGAGGGTAATGCCCGCGGAGGGTGGAGTCGCTGCGAGTGATCAATGTGTAGCGGGCACCCAATTCAGCCCCGACACGTCTAATGGCCTCTGCGACATCTGTGACCGTAGACCGCGCTTCCTCATCGTTGAGTCCTCTGGTGTTGGTGAGGATGAAGAAACCGTTGCCCGGCTGCTCGAATGCCCAATTCAGATCCTCATCGTCCCATCGGGTAAGCACCGGGACTCCCTGGACCGACTGGCTTCCGGTGGGGTCGTCGTCGAGCACAATCACCCAGATCTTGTCGGCAGCGTTTGCCTCTCGAATGCGGAGTCTGGAGTCCGGGATGCGCAGGACTGCTGGTCCCGAGGAAAACAACTCATCTGAATTTCTGGTTTCCAAGATCACATCGGGCCTTTTCACGCGGGGAGTTCCGCGATGCGTCGAGCCAGGTACTCCACGCCTATGCGGGGGCTCGACAGAACCGGCATCTTGGTCGTCTCCTGGAGAGCGCCGGCGAGACGGGACATGGATGCCTGCGCCAGGACGATCATGTCCACGTTCTTGGCGAGGTCGGTGGCCTGTTCAGTGACCATCGCGTCGTGCTTTTCGCGGTCTCCCGACATAAGGACTTCGAACGCGCCTTCGCACAGCCGCTGCTCAACCGTGATGCTGCGTCCGATTTCGTCTGCTTTTGCCTGGATGAGATCTGACGTTGGGCCGAGCGTCGTGGGCACGGTGGCTAGAACGCCAATGTGTGTTCCTTCGTGGGCTGCCCTCGTTGCCATTGCGTCGTCAATCTTTACCACCGGTGTATTAACGCTGCGGGCCGCGACGTCCAGGGCCGGTCCCAATGAGGAACATGCAGAGAAGATGATGTCGGCGCCGGCTGCTTCTGCTGCCTGAGCAAGATGTGTCATTCGCGCCTCGCTATTCGACGAGATCCCCTGCTCGCGCACGACTGTGGCCAAGACGTCTGAGTCGACGAAGTGGATAACTTCAGCGTCGGGTATGAGCTCGGCGATGAGGTCATTGATCAGAGGCTCGACCGAAACAAATACGAAGCTTGTATGCAGAATCGCGATCTTCTTTGACACGCTATTTACTTCCTTTGATAAGACGCCAGATGTCTGACGTCTTAGGTCTTATGTTCCCGGAGCGGTCCGGGAATGTCAATACCCTAAGGTCCCCAATTTGGCAACGCTGACATGGGTCTCAGGTCTCCCGAGGAACCCTCATGAACTCAACGCCGGAAACGGACCCGTCAGCTGAAGGCGGCGGCTGAGATCCGCAGGTGCGCGCACCCTGGCGGAACTCCGCCCCGCAAGGCCCTCACCGGGGCCCAGGTCACGGTGATCGCCGGCTGGAGCGGGGACGCCTCCGCCCCGGTAGACCAGCAGATCGCCCGGCAGGAAGCCACCCGGCTTGCGGCCGCGGTCAAGGACGCCGACAGGCACCTGCGCCGCATGAAAGCCCAGCTGAAGGAACTCGTCGAGCAACTCGCCCCGGGATTCCTGACCCGCCCGGGCTTTGGCCCGGTCATCCTCTGCGCGTACTCAAACCACGGCCGGATACGCTCCGAGGCGGCCTTTGCAGCCCCTGCCGGCGTTTCCCCGCTGCCCGTGTCCTCCGGGAACACCGTCAGGCACCGCCTGAACCGCCACGGCGACCGGCAGCTGAACATGGCCCTGGACATCATCGTCAAAGTCCGCATGGACCGCGATGAGACCACCAGACGCTACACACAACGCCGGACCAGCGAAAGCCGGACCTACCGGGAATCAAACGCGCCCTGAAACGCTACACAGCCCGCCATCTTCCGCGAGCTACAGACCCTCTTTGCTTGACAAACGTCATAGAAGGGTCAACCGCAGTGTTCCGAAGGACGTCGCCATCGTCACAACAACGGCAGATGCCGTAACTGTCAAGAAGGTCCCCTTCAAGGAACAAGATCAAAAAGATCATTGACGATTTGCTGGACGAATTCATCTTGGCAGCAGGCTTCGGCCCTCGGCCAAGAGGTTATGACTGGTACTTGCAACTGCCTAAGGGAATCACATCCGTTGATGAGCTGACCGGCCGCCTCAATGCCGCCTTGTCTGAGGAAGATACCGGCGCGCACCCAGAACAGATTCGTCCCATATTCGAAAGAGCCGTTGGTCCACCAACGTTCGGTGGGCGTTGGCATGTGCAGGGTGTACTGGCATCTGTGCAGACGACTACTGAACCGGCAGGAACGCTGCGTCGCATGAAAGGACCAATTGCTAGTGGACGACGGACGACGGTGCCGGTGGAATGCACAACGGTTCCGGTGCTTTGGATTCGTCCGCTGATGTCGATCTGCAGCCGGCTGCGCTGCAGGGGCGCGTCCAGGCGTTGGAGAGCTCCGGCAGGGTGGATGTCTGGACGCGGTGGATGAGGTCCCGGACGTCGGCCCTGTCATTGACCGTCACCTTTAGGGTCAGGTCGGGGGCTTTGGCCGTTCCTCGCAGCAGGGCCGCGGAAGTAACGACACCTGGCAGGGTATTGATCTGGTTTTCGACGGCGGCGGCGAGGACGGACGGGTCGCAGAGGGTAAACCCCTGGCTGCCGACGTCATGGAGGCGGTCGGCGCCCGCCGTGTTTTTCCTCGGGATCTGGGCGATGATCCACAGCAGCCCCAGCACCCGATGATGACTCCTGATCAGTATTATGGCCACCACCGGGCTTTGGCCAGGTGTGCGAGGGGCGGCGGGTCATCACTGTTTCCTGCTCCTGCACCGGTGGCGCCTCATTGACGACTTCCCTGGACGAGCCAGGGGACCTGCGCACCAGGATCATCGACGCTGTCCGGGCCCGTCTGGAAGCTCTCCCCGGTTCCGCAGGTTACCGCCACGGTCCGGTCCAGAGACTAAGACAATGCGCGCCCCGGCCCTCCGCGACTATTTGAAGGATGGTTTCCGATGAGACAGACCGCAGGAACCTTGAACCGGATCTGGCTGACAATTCTCGGCGTCCTTGTCCTGGCCGCCGGCACCGCACTGCTCCTGCAGGCCAGCGGAACACTGCATACCCTTCTAAACGCCGCCTCCACGGCGGCGCGAAGAACGCCTGCAGATCACCGGTGACGACGTACTTCCCTAAGGACGAACCCGGCGACAACACCCCCCGAATCATCAGTGACAGGGCGAGAAAGTCATACCGGGTCCAGTGACCATGTCCCCGGCGATCGGGAACCCAATAAATGTAACGGGTGCGGGCCCGCCACTCAAACGTGCCGTCTACAGACGCAGGCTCAGTCTTCGGAAGCCGGCTGGAACCAAGTAAATCCCGTCCGGCAGCTTCGAGCCCTCTGATGGCAACAATCCAGTCCGGACGTCTAAACGCTCCGCGCCCGAGCCGGACCACCTGCTGTTCGGTCAGTTCGCCCGGCCGGGCTAGCAGGCGCCCGAACGCTGTGCCCCGGTAACCAAAGCTGCGCGAAACGCCCAGTGAGGAATGGTTCCACACCTGTGTCGACGAATCCATTGTCAAAGAAGCCGATGAACGGAAGCGGTGATCGAAGCATCGTATCCGTGCCCGGTCATCCGCTGTGAGTCTCCGGTGGCTGCCGGTCACCGCCAATGGTGATCGGCAGCCACCGGCAGGGAATCACGTGTCGGCGGTTATGTCGGCTTCGCTAGCAAAGCGTGGCACGCAGTCGTGCTGGGCCCGCGGGCGGTTGAACTCGGTGCGGCGCCGCGTCGGACCAGGGGGCCCGCGCATGGCTTCTGCAACTCTGCCAGGCCGGGGGCGACGGCCCATCCGGCGGGTCCTGGCCGCGCGCCTCCGGGCTGCGCCGAGGGGCTGGAGAGCATTCACGGACCCGGCGTCCACCCGGATCGGGTCGACACCGGGGGGCGGGCCGTCTGGTCCGAAATGTGGGACGTGGCAGCGCCTTCCCGCACAGCCTCGACACCTTTCACTGCGGCGGAAATGTCGGGGTAAGTTCGGGAGAGGGCCAGCACCATCCCGTTCCCGTCAACGAGCCTTAGGAGGAACCCTCCCCCGTCGACGCGCACGATCTCAAACGTACCGGGCGTTGAGCGCCAGGGAAGTTCATCGACGGGAACGGCGTCGGGCCCGGCTGGCGCCGGGAGAGTGGGGGTCGCGGTGGCGTCCACGGGTGATGTCCGCACTCCGTGGAGATCCTCGAGCTCGCGTCCGACCATCATCTGAACGAGATCGTTCGGGGTGGTGGTATTCGACGAGATCCCCTGCTCGGGTACGGCTGTGGCCAAGACGTCTGAGTCGACGAAGTGGATAACTTCAGCGTCGGGTGTGAGCTCGGCGATGAGGTCATTGATCAGAGGCTCGACCGAAACAAATACGAAGCTTGTATGCAGAATCGCGATCTTCTTTGACACGCTATTTACTTCCTTTGATAAGACGCCAGATGTCTGACGTCTTATGTCTTATGTTCCCGGAGCGGTCCGGGCTTGTCAATACCCTAGGGTCCCGATTTGGAATCAACGCTGACATGGGTCTCAGGTCTCCCGAGGAATCCTCATGAACTCAACGCCGGAAACGGACCCGTCAGCTAAAGGCGGCGGCTGAGATCCGCAGGTGCGCGCACCCTTCCACGAAAGGGTCGGAAGACGGTATCCGCTTTTGCAAGTGTGCCGTCGGTAGGAGGCCAACACCGCCTGCTAGGGTGGCCCCAATATCCCCGCTACAAGCCGAAAGCCGCCCGAAGGAAGCCATTCCTCGCCATCGCTTCAGTCCTCAGCTCCACCAGTCAAAAGCCCCGTTTTCCCATTACGTTGAACATGAAGGTATCGGATATACCGCGGGAATCATTGGCCAGCGCCGTGATTCCGGAGAGCTGGTTTCTGACGATGTGTCCCAGCAGTGCGATGCGATGCTGGCCAATCTCCAGATCCTGCTCGATGAACAGGGACTGACGCTGAATGATCTGCTGCGCACCACTGTATATCTGACTGATTACCAGGATTTCGAAGCCATCAACCGGCGTGTATTCCAGGCGCCTGTCTGAACCGTATCCCGTCCGCACCACCGTTCAAGTGGCAGCCCTTCCACTGGGCGCCAAGGTGCAGATTGAATCAGTAGTAGCTGTCTCCTGAAAGGCTCGAGTCAGGCTGTACCGTCCCGGCGATTGCGTGCTGGGACCGTCCGGGAGATTGCGAGCCTGACTTGCCGATGTCGCCGCGTGCCATACAGCAGCCCGTGCCACGGTGATGCCCGTCAGCCGGGCCAGGATGGCCGGGGGCAGCTGCATCGCAAGTTGGCCCATGGCTGCACTGCGCGCTGGCGCCGGTTCCAGTCCGATCGCGCGGAGCCGCCGGGTCATGGTTGACGTTGTAATCGGACGGCCGTGGATCGGCCCGGGGAATAGCCATTCGTGGTCTTCGCCGATGCCGCCAAATCGTGCCACAGAGCGTGCGGCTATGGCCGCCCGGGCCGGGATTTCGAGCGCTTCGGGAAGTTGGAGGGGCTCCGGACCGAAACGGATGTGGATGGTGTCTTCGCCACTCGGAATCAGTGCCACGTTTCCATGCCTTGTTGATCCGCATCGTTGCCGGCTTGGACATGAGGTCGACGTCTGCAACGGTCACAGCAGTTGCCTCGCCAAAGCGGGTTCCCGTCATGACCAGGAACTCGGTGAAAGCCCGGTACCGCTCCCCCATACCCTCAAGGATTAGCCCGAATTCAGCATGCGTCAGGAACCGGGTCTCGTCCTCTGCTTTTTCACCTGACGGGAGCTGAACATGTCGGCAAGGATTGTCCTTCCGATAGCGCAGCATGACAGCCGTCTCCATGGCCGCGAAGATCAGGCCGTGATTGTTCTTGATGGTCTTCGGAGACCTGCCCTTCCGCTGCATCGTCTTGATCCAGTAGGTCAGGTGCCGGTAGTCGAGCTTGTCGACCGGAATATGACCGATGACGTCCGCGATGGTGCAGCTTCAGCATCGTTTGGTACGTGTGCACTGTCCCGACGGACGGGCGCACAAGAAGGTCGATGTGCTCCTGAATCACTGCCGCCACAGTCGGTGATTTGGTCTGGTTCTTGACTATCGCATGCTGGGCGATCTCGAAGGACTGCTTGTTGGCATCAAGGAGTCGCTTGAGCGTGACGGCTTCTGCCTCGGTGGCGAATGTAATGCCTTGTTCTTTACTGGTGGCCGGGTCCCGCCAGCAGACCATGAAGGACGAAGTTCCGTCCTTTTCGTGCGCTTTCGAATGCTGGCCATAGGAAAAATGCTACGCCGCTGTCCACACATTTTGGAGATTTGTCCACAGTCAACGGCCCATTAGGCCGCTGACCTGCGGAAACACTGTGCCCGAGGTGGGACTCGAACTGCATTCCCGGCCCTGCGAATTCGGGCCTCCCGCGGAAACCTGCGGAATCCGCCCCGATCCAACCGATGTACGACCCGATCCGAAGCCGAAACTGTGGACATTGTCCACACCCCTTTCTGACACATTTTTGAGTAACGCAGAGCGACTGCCGCGCTCCCCAACCTGGGGCGCGGCAGCTCTGTGTGTGCCAACGAGACTTGCGCACGCGATTGCCCTGCACCCGGCTTTGGACCCTGCTCTTGCAGCACATGCGCGGACTCTAAATTCGTCACCGGCCGTTCTTCCTTTAGACCCTTTCATCGACTGAAATCGGAAAATCGCATGACCGGACACCCAAACAGCGCCGTAGCCAGGGTCTGTCCGCTCACAGAGTCAAAAGCCATGGGTCAAGGTCGTAGAACTCAGCGAAAGGGTCCAGTCAACACTGCTGAATTAAGTTCGAGCTTCCGTGAAAGAACCGCTGGTGTAGGCGCCGAAGCCTCCCACGAGAGGATGATTCTCCCGCCCCAAATGCCCTGAACCGGGACGCACCGCGCGTTGTCTCATCCAGGCCGGGGCAAAGTCAGGAATCCGGCACGCGCCTGTCTCACGTATGCCGCAGTGCACCGCCCCGGGTTCAAAGAATCCCAACGACCAACCTCACCGACATGCCGTAACCGGAGCGCCGGGTTCACGCGTGTCCGCCCGGCCAAAAGAGAACGGCGCCCAAGCAATTCGAGGTTCGTCGTTGCGGAAGCCCCGGAACCGGAGCCGCTGATCCGGAGGTTGGCGCTGTCGGCACCGCGGAACAGCCAGACGGAGCTTCGGCCGGTTTGATGGGCTCAATTGCCCGAATAGTCAGCGTCGGCCACGGTATATGGACTGCTAAGCCCACGGCGCCGACTCAACGGACTCTACGGCGTAGGGTTTGGTCGCCGACCGCTGCAGTGGACGACGCAGGCGCACCTGGTACGGGCCATCGCGGAACGCAGCGCGTGGATCCAACTGGACAACCAGGAGTGGTTCGTCGCGTGCGGCGTCCACCCGCACCACCATCCCGGCCCGCCGACCGTCCACCAGCAGCGGGGTCGCCGGCTCCACCGCCGCCTCCCTAAGGCGATCCTGAAATTCCGCCGCCGCCGCCAGAAAGAGGATTCCATGGGCGGTCCCAACGACCCTAAGCGGGATCACCGCATCAGGCGGCGGGGATGCCGGAGAGGGCCGGGGTTGCAGGTGATATTCCTGGGCAGACGACGCTCCGGCCGACGTCAAGGCTCGTTCGCATTCTAGGCATCGGGTCCGCACCCCGACGTCGGCCAACAAGGTCACGAGCAGTCCTCTGGGTGCGTGTGCCCATTTGTCGGCCACAACCTGGCACCACGCCGTGTGGTACTCCCTGCCGTACTTCATCACATAGACCTGATCATCGCCGAGGAGGGGCATCCCCTCCCGCCGGGCGGCCGGCTCGATCGGTTTGAGGCCGCCGAGACCTCTGGTCTCTGGATGGGCGGGGTGGCTGGCCTTGAGGTACTTGCGCATCAACGGATTGAGTTGCCGTTTTGGTCTTGGAATTCCAGGGCCTTCCTGTGGCGGCGGGAGTGCGATTCGCTCACACCTCTCATTTCCCCCTATCCAGCTTGCGGCCTTTTCTCGCAAGTTGCCAGCCGAAACCACGACTGTTGGTGGGAAAGGCGGGTTCTTCTTTCATCTTCGATTGGCGGTTCCGGACCGGGGCGTGCCTGGTCTTGTAATCCGTGTCCGCTATCTAGTTATGACGAGCTCGTCACCAACGGAGGAAACTTCCCGGTCTGGGACTCAAGGACACGGCCGGCGGCCCGCTCCGGGGCCCGGTGCGGAAACCGGCGCCCGGCCCTGACCGGATACGTCGACGCGGTCAAGTTCCGGGCCGAACTGCTCAGCTTCCACTTCGAAGGCGGAGTCTTTCCAGAATGCCTAGCGCCGGCGTCGCAATCCCGCGACCCAGCGACCGCGGCTGACTGGGTTGTCCCGCTAACCTCCCCTGTCCGGGACCGAACCCCGCAGCCCAACGGTCACCGGAACCGCTGCGGCCGATGTGTTCACGCAACGTTCATGCCAGCGAAGTACGTTCAGCTGATGAACGTTTTTGACCTGGCCCGCCACGGCTTCACAGTGCTGGATGAAGATGACGACGACCCTGTCCTGCTGACCCCCGAGGGCACGCCGGTCGACACCTGGAGGGAGGGTTATCCCTACGGGGCCAGGATGACCCGGGAGCAGTACGAACTGGAAAAGCGGCTTCTGCAGATCGAACTGCTGAAGCTGCAGAAGTGGGTCAAGGCCACGGGCCGTCGCCTTGTCGTGCTTTTCGAAGGCCGGGACGCCGCGGGCAAGGGCGGCACGATCAAACGATTCACCGAGCACCTGAATCCGCGCGGCGCCCACGTTGTGGCGCTGGAAAAGCCCAGCGAACGTGAACAGACGCAGTGGTACTTCCAGCGCTACGCCACCCACCTGCCGGCTGCGGGAGAGATCATCATGTTCGACCGCTCCTGGTACAACCGTGCCGGGGTGGAGCGGGTCATGGGTTCTGCACCGATGAGCGGTACCAGGGCTTCCTTCGCCAGGCCCCGGCCTTCGAACAGGTTCTGACCAACGACGGCATTGACGTGGTGAAGTTCTGGTTCTCTGTGTCACGGACAGAGCAGCTGACCCGGTTCGCGATCCGCCAAGTCGATCCCGTGCGGCAATGGAAGCTCTCCCCTATGGACCTGGCCTCACTGGATAAGTGGGATTCCTACACAACTGCCAAGGAGACGATGTTCCTGGCGACGGACACCGATTGGGCGCCGTGGACAGTGGTCAAAAGCAACGACAAGAAGCGCGCCCGGCTTGAGGCCATGCGCCACGTCCTTCATATGTTTGACTACGACGACAAAGACACTGAACTGGTCACCGCACCGGACAGCCTCATTGTCGGCCCGGCCTCGAGAATCTTCGAAGACGGCGAAAGGCCCGGAGCACATTAGGCCCAGCCGTAGCCGGCAGTCCTGCTGGCATGGCCCGGCCCGAAACGGAAGTTAATGCCGACTTGGTGATCTGCGCCTCGGTTTTACCCGTATAGCGACCGGGAAATGGCTGTGTCCAGCGGCTTTATGCTGTTCCGGCAGCTCCCGCATATAGGCCCCTGGGGCAATGACTCGTGAAGACAGCAGAACTGAGCCGGAAAACCATCCGCTGAGTACCCGTGGATTTACTACATACTCCGAAGCTTAGGGTCAACGATCTCGGTCCGGATCACTGCCGCCAGCGTCTGGGCCGTGGTGGTGATCCCGGTATTCCGCTTGATTTCCTTGCGGATGACGTCCAGCACCGAGTCGGACAGGATGATGTCCAGAAGTGCATCCGGCGACGTTGCCGCGCGGTGCTTCCACAGCTCATCGATCCGGCGACGCTTGAGCGCCTCCCGGTGGAGGAAGAACATTTTCTCCGCTTTTTCCTCCACCGATTCTGGGCCGAGGAGGTCAACCTCGAAGGCGAGATTCACAATCACGGGGAGCCCGCCGGTGAGGTGGTAGGCCTGCCAGACCTGCCCGTTGGTGAGGATCATCCATTCCACACCCTCGTTGACCGCATACATCTGGACTTGGCGGAGGTGGCGCTCACCGAGTTTCTGGCTTACCCGCTTGACCTCGATGAAGGCAATCAGCTGCTTATCAATTCTGACGCCGTAGTCCGCGAAATCCTGCTTGACCATGTACTCGGTGGTCAGGTCGCGGAATTTGTCATAGCCCAAACCCTCGCAGAGCATGTCCGTGATCAGAAGACGGGTGTCGCCCTCATTGGCGTCCCGGGCCAGGAGATCGTGGAGCGGCCTCGTGAACCGCTGCACGGCAGCCTTGACCTGCTCATGGGCCTCGGACTCCCACTTCGGCAATTTGGCGGCCGGCGGCGCGGGTTTGATCTCTGCGACCACTGTGACGGCTTCGGCGGCGTCGACTGCCACGAGGCGCACTTCCAGAGCCGGCGGTGCTGGCGCTTCAGCGGAATCGTCGCCGGCTGACTCTTCGTCGGCAGGAACGGCTTGGGGAGCATCGACAGCACCCATGGGACGCGACAATTCGTCGGGGAGTTGAACATGTGCGTCCACCACACCAAAAGCCGCTTGCTTCAACAGCCACTGGATTGTCGGCAACCAGGGCTCCACGGCCTCCCTGCTTACCCCCGGGGCCTCGACGGTCCTCGCCGCGGAGATGGCCTCCAGATCAGCGGTGCGCGGAACCAGGTGACCCTGCCCGGCTGCCTCAGTGGCCCACTGGGAAAGCACCTGCAGGCGCGCCTGATACTTAATGTCTGTCATTTTCCCCCCCAATTGAATTCAGTCCCTTCTGAATTCGTCAATTAGACGAGACCATACACCGCCGCCTTGTCCGCCTCCGCCCGCGCCACGACTGCAATTGCAGCGTACCCGTGCCGGACGCCGGATTGACCGAAATTCCGCAAATGCACTGGCGTTTACCGCGAGTTCATGCATTCGCCACCTCTTTGATTTTGCCGCCAGCGAAAGGCGGCTTCGAACTTATCTCCATTCAGGCTAGGATCGCTCTCGAACCCGGCCTGATCGGCATGGTCTGCGACCTCCGCTTCGCTAATGTCACATGTGCACAAGGAACTAGCGCATGGGCGGGCTCGTTGGGACTTGAGGACGCAAGTATTTTCAAACTAGCTGGAGGTTGAAAAATTATGGGATTGAGCTTGCAGAAGGGCCAGTCGCTGTCGCTGACCAAA
This sequence comes from Arthrobacter sp. Y81, assembly GCF_002929335.1. GTDB lineage: Bacteria > Actinomycetota > Actinomycetes > Actinomycetales > Micrococcaceae > Arthrobacter. The sequence goes on along the minus strand of NZ_PJIL01000019.1, from coordinate 48,589 downwards.
AAAGACGGCGGTTCGCTCACGAAAACCAAAATGGGGCTGGGCTGGGACTCGGCGGCTCCGGTCAAAAAGGGCTTTTTCGGAAAGGCCAAGACCGTAGAGGTCGACCTCGATGCGTCGGCCATTTTCTTCGACGCGGCCGGCAAGTCGCTTGACCAGGTCTGGTACAACCAGCTGCAGAGCAAGGACGGCTCCACGCGCCACACCGGAGACAACCTGACGGGCGACGGCGCCGGCGATGACGAGACCATCCTGGTCAACCTGGAGCTCGTCTCCCCGGCCGTGGCACACATCGTCTTCGTCATCAGCAGCTACACCGGCCAGACCTTCGACCAGGTACAGAATGCCTTTTGCCGGCTGGTGGACGACTCCACGGCAGGAAGCCCGGAGATTGCCAAGTACCAGCTGACCGACTCGGGGACCCATTCGGCCATGATCATGTCCAAGGTATCCCGTGAGGGTGCGGGCTGGACCTTTAAGGCCATCGGGGAGCGGGCCCAGGGCCGCTCGGTTGCGGACTTGATTGCACCGGCCGCCGCCGTCCTCTAGCCGTTCGAAGGATTCCTTATTTTGTCGAGTCTGACCCTTACCAAAGGTAATAATCTCTCCCTCACCAAGGCCGATCCCGGGCTGGAACGGGCCCTGATCGGCCTGGGCTGGGATCCGAGGACCACCAGCGGCCAAGCCTTCGACCTGGACGCTTCGGCGCTCCTGGTCGGCGCGGACGGCAAGGTCCGGTCGCAGGACGACTTCATCTTCTACAACCAGCTCCAGGCCAAAGACGGTTCGGTGGTCCACCAGGGCGACAACCGCAGCGGAGTGGGCGAGGGCGACGACGAACAGATCCTGATCGACCTCAGCCTGATCGCAGCGGACGTGGACCGCGTTGTCATCGTTGTGTCCATCGACCAGGCGGATGCCCGCGGCCAGAACTTCGGCCAGATCCGTGGCGCGTACTGCCGTGTCCTGAACCAGGACACGGACCAGGAAGTGGTCCGCTACGATTTGAGCGAGGATGCGGCACCTGAAACGTCAATGATTTTCGCCGAGATTTACCGCAACCGTGCCGAATGGAAATTCCGGGCGGTTGGCCAAGGCTATGCCACGGGACTGCACGGCATCGCCACCGATTTCGGCATTTCGCTGGACTAGTTCGCAAGACCGATTCAACACGAAGGAATGGTACAAACATGGCAGGACTAACCCTTACCAAAGGCAGCAATCTGTCCCTGACGAAGAGCGCACCAGGCCTGTCGAAGGCTGTAGTGGGGCTGGGCTGGGACCCGCGTACGACGACGGGTGAGGCTTTCGACCTCGACGCCTCCGCCCTCCTGGTGGCCGCGGACGGCAAGGTCCGATCCTCCGCGGACTTCATTTTCTACAACCAGCCCGCTGCCGCGGACGGCTCCGTCACCCACCTGGGCGATAACCGGTCCGGCGAAGGCGCCGGCGACGACGAACAGATCCTGGTCGATCTCTCCCTGGTGGCCGCCGACGTCGAGCGCGTTGTCATTGTGGTCTCCATCGACCAGGGTGAAACGCGCGGCCAGAACTTTGGCCAGGTGCGCAGCGCGTACTGCCGCGTGATCAACCAGGTCGATGACAAGGAAATCGTCCGCTACGACCTGAGCGAGGACGCAGCGCCCGAAACGTCGATGATTTTCGCTGAGGTCTACCGCAACAACGGTGACTGGAAGTTCAAGGCCGTCGGACAGGGTTACGCCACCGGCCTCGCCGGCATAGCCAAGGACTTCGGCGTCGACCTTAGCTGATTAGTTTGCCGGACTGATTAGGGTCCGGGCAGACTCCTTCCGCTCCGCATCGTTTCCACCTGAGGTGGTGTCCCGGCCAATCGAAACCGGGACACCACCGAACTCTTGAAAAGGCAGCATCATGAATTCTCCGTTGACTCCCCCCGACGCCGCTGAGGCTTCATTGGTGCTTCACGCTCCGGAAGCCCCTGCCATTGTTCAGCCCGAAGACGCGCTCGGCATGGTGCCGGTTCCCGACGAACGGCGCGCCGAGATCAACAGGCAGGCCAGGGAGTTCGTGGCCGGCCTGGCCAAGCTGGACGCGCGCAGCCCGGAGTTCTCCTCACAGGTCGATGGCATTAACAAGATCGGCAGCGCCGAGATCACAGCGTCAAGCAGCTCCTCCAGCAGGCTGCTGGAGCGTTCCTCGACGTCCATTGCCGGCGCCAAGAAGTCCGGGAACAGCGCTCAGGTGGCGGTCGCTAACACCCTGGGTGAGCTGCGGAGCACAGTGGAGGACCTCACTCCCAACCAGGCCAACATGAGCGTGGGCAAGAAGATCCTGGGCTTCATCCCCGGCGGCAATAAGCTGGCCAAGTACTTCCAGAAATACGAATCGGCGCAGACCCAGCTGAACCAGATCATCAAGTCCCTGATGACGGGCCAGGACGAGTTGCTCAAGGACAATGCCAGCCTAGCCAACGAAAAAGTCCAGCTCTGGGAAACGATGCAGGCACTGAGTGAATATGCCGTCTTCGCCAAGGCACTGGACGCCGCCTGCGTGGAGAAGATCGACTCCGCACGCGCCGCCGGGCAGATTACCGAGGCACAGAAGATGGAGGCGGACGTCCTGTTCCCCGTGCGCCAGCGCCACCAGGACATCCTGACCCAGCTCGCCGTCTCCGTTCAGGGGTACCTGGCGATGGACCTGATCCGTAAGAACAACGTTGAACTGATCAAGGGTGTGGAGCGGGCACGCACCACCACCATCTCGGCACTGCGTACGGCGGTGATCGTGGCCCAGGCCCTGGCCAACCAGAAGATGGTCCTGGACCAGATCGACGCCGTCAACACCACCACCAACAACATGATCCTGAGCACCAGCGAAATGCTCAAGGACCAGACCGCGCGCATCCACCAGCAGGCGTCCAGCTCCGGGGTCAGTGTGGAGACGCTGCAGAAGGCCTTCGACAATGTGTTCGCCACGATGGATGCCATTGACACGTTCCGGTCCGAGGCAGCCAAGAACATGGAGAGCACCGTCGGGGCCCTCGAAGCCAGCGTCCAGAAGGCCAGGCCGTACCTGGAACGCGCACGGCAGGGCCAGACAGACTAAGTGACAGCGAAGCAGCAGGCGGTACCGCAGTGATTGGTAAGTTCATCGGCTCCCTGTTCGGCGGCGCCCCCGCACCGGGCATCGCTGAACAGGCGCCCGAGCCAACGGCCGAGGCCGAGCTAGCGCAGACCACCGGATCCCTGGACAACCTGCGCAGCGCCATCCGCCGGGCCGGTGCTGAGCTGCCGACGTCGGTGTCCTCGCAGCTGCGCCAAATCGACGATGTGCTGCGTCCGCTGGTCAGCCACATGGCCGAACACGGTGCTTCGATGGAGCAGCAGGTGCTGCTGAACTCCATCGTCTGCAGCTACATCCCGGACCCCCTGCGCACGTACCTGGCGCTCCCGGACAGTGCCAGGACTGAGGACTCCGGACCAACGCAGCTGCTGGCGGAGCAGTTCGCCACGCTCGAGGAAATAGCCCGGGACCTGGCCAACCAGGTGCGGATCGGTGCCATTGCCGAGCTGTCCACCCACGGCCGGTTCCTCGAAGACAAGTTCGCGCCGTCCGCGCTTCGGTTGGAAGGCCGCTGATGGGCAACCTTGTGGCCGGGGCTAACGCCGCCCTGACGGCCGAGAACCCGGGACTGAGCAAAGTCATGATCGGCTTGGGCTGGCAGTCCATCCCCAGCCGCGGGCCCCAGTCTGAGCTGGTTCCCCTGGCCATCATGTGCGACGCCGGCGGCCGGGCCGTCTCGAACGATCACCTGGTGTTTTTCAACCAGATCGCGAGCCCCGAGGGCTCGGTGGCCTTCGCCGGCACCGAGGACCAGGAGCAAATCGACGTGGACCTGTCCCTCGTACCGGACAGCGTCGCCAAAATTACGTTCATTGTCTACGTCGACCCCGATCTCCGCGGGCCCGGCACCTTCGCTGCCATCCGCGGCCAATACATCCGGGTGGCCACCGCACAGAATCAGGAGCTGGTGCGCTTCGATATTCCCCAGTCCCCGCAGGACAACATCACGGCCATGATGTTCGGTGAACTTTACCGCCACCGCGAGGACTGGAAATTCCGGGCCTTGGGCCAGGGCTACACAACCGGCCTGCGCGGCGTGGCGGCCGACTTCCGGTTCGATGTCTAGGCGATGGCACTGAACAGGTCCAGCATCCGCACGGACATAACCTACCTCAGCCGCAGGGTCAGGCCGGCCGCCCGCGATGAAATATCTGCCGCGGCAACGTTCGCTCCGGCACCCGTCCCGGCGGCAGCGCCGCCGTCGTCCCCTGCGGCACCAGCTGCCACTACGTCGCTGTCCCTCAGCCGGTCGCCCGCGCCCACATCCGCGGCACCAAACACGTCAGCTGCCGCCCCGTCGGCCGTATCCCGGCCCCGGGCCGCGGCCCGGCCCACCAGGCTCTTTCCGGCTCCCGGGATCGGCGCGACGAGGCTGCTCAACGCCCAAACGCCGATGATCCGCCTTGACCGGCGCCAGTCGGCGATCGGCAGCTTGCTGGTGACGGGGGCAACCTCGGCGGCATGGGAAAGCTCAGAACACGTGACCGGGGCCATGAGCGTGGACGGCGCCGTCTCCGGCACCACCCTCGAATGCTCGGGAAACCGCCCGCTGGTCGGCTACGTGGACGGGACGGCCGCCGTGGCGCTTCGGCATATCCGGGAGCTGCGCCGGGCGCTGTTTATCGGACAGCCTTTCTCCCCTCTGACCGTGGAGATTTTCGACGGCGGCACCGTGACGCTGCCCGCGGCTGACGGAGAGCTCAGATACATCCTGTCCCTGACCGCGATCGATGGCGTTATCGAGCTACGCGCCGAACCGGTGCCCGCCCGCGCCGACGCCGCCGAGCTCTGGCAGGAATTCGGCTTTTCCATGACCACCAAAGCTGCCGCCCGCCGGCAGGAACCGTGACGGGACGGCATGCGCCATTTCAGTTTTCTTAGCGACGAGCACGCCTCGCGCCTGTTCCACATCGCGCCGCAGGAGCTGAGCCTGGGCTCGGCCCCCGCGGTGCTGGCCGTGGCCCTGGGCGCCACGCTCTACACTCCGGCGGACCGCCCGAACCTGGCGCAGGATATCCGCAAACAGGCGGCCCGCGGCTGCCTGAGCATGGTGATCTGCCTCGAGGATTCCATCGCCGATGATGCTGTGGACTCCGCCGAAACCAACGTTGTGGACACGGTGACCCGGCTGCATGCCGGTTCCGCCGGGCCGCGCGGCGACAGCGGCCCCGACGGCGACTTCCACTCCGACGCGGGGCCATTGCTGTTTCTCCGCGTCCGCACCCCGGAGCAGATGCTGAGCCTGGCCCGCCGCTGCGGCAACGCGCTGGACCTGCTGGTGGGCTTTGTCATTCCGAAGTTTGAAAATGAGACCGGCCGGGCGCAACAGTTCCTGGATGCCCTGCATTTGATCAACGCTTCCCGCGGCGGCGGCCGCAGGATGCGGATCATGCCCATTATGGAATCTCCGCTGATGATCCACGGCGAGACCCGGGCCGGGACCTTGTCCGGTATCCGGGACCTGCTGCAAGCCAACCGGGAGGATGTTCTGGCCGTCCGCGTGGGCGCCACGGACATGTCCAGTGCTTTTGGCCTGCGCCGCTCCCGGGACCTGACCATCTATGATGTCAAGGTGGTTGCCTCCGTGATCGGGGACATCGTCAATATGCTGGGCAGGCCGGACAACGGATTCGTGATCTCCGGCCCGGTCTGGGAGCACTACAGCAACAGCGAGCGGGTGCTGCGCCCGCTGCTGCGGCGCACTCCCTTCGCCGACGCAAATGAAATGCCCCTGCGTGACCGGATTCTGACGGCCAACCTCGACGGGCTGATCCGCGAAATTGAACTCGATCTGGCCAACGGGCTGCTGGGCAAGACCGTCATCCACCCGACCCATGTCCCGCTGGTCCATGCCATGTGCGTGGTCAGCCACGAGGAATACGTGGACGCGCTGGAGATCGCCGGCAAGAACGGCGGCGGCGCCTCAGCCTCGCCATACGGCAACAAGATGAATGAGATGAAGCCCCATCAGGCCTGGGCCGTCCAAACCCTGCTGCGTGCCGCAGCATTTGGCGTGGCCGCCGAGAACATCACCTACGTTGACCTCCTGGAAGCGAGCATGAATTGAGCCAGCACCCCTGGACCGGCGGCTTTGTGCGGGACGCCCTCGGCGTCGGCATCAAGACGGACCACTCCGCCAGCCTGCTGCCGGTCGAGGCCCTGGTGGGACTGGCCCTGCGTCGCAACCCCAAGCGGGCCCATCTGCTGGTGTCCCGGGTGCTGGGCAAACACGTCCCGTCAGAACCCGGGCTGGTCATGGCCGCCGGTGAGCTGCTGGGGGTGCTCGTCGGCGAGGCGCTCTGCGACTCCCCGGAAGCGTTGCCGGCCTCCCGGACCATTGCTGCCGGGCTCGCCGCGGTCCTGCGAGGGGACACGCACGACGGCGCCCGGCGGGCCGCGCTGCAGAGCCTCCGGCGTCAGTTGGCCGGGTTGAAGTCCCGCAACCAGCAGATCATTACCATCGGCTACGCGGAGACGGCCACCGGCCTGGGGCGGCTCGTGGCCGACACGATCGGTTCGTATTACATCCACTCATCCCGGCACGCCCCGGCGGGCGCCGCCGCCTACGGGTCCTTCGAGGAAGCACATTCGCACGCCACCTCACACCGGCTGCTTCCCACGGACCCGCGGCGCCTGAATGCCCACGAACCGGTGGTGCTGGTCGACGACGAACTCAGCACCGGGGCCACGATCATCAACACCATCACCGAACTCCACGCCCTGGCACCGCATCCCAGCTACACGGTGGCCGCGCTCGTGGACCTGCGGACACCGGGTGACCGGGCCAGGTTCGACGAACTGGCCGATCGCCTCGGAACCCGCATCCGGGTGGTGGCCCTGGCCACGGGACAGATCACCTTGGGCACGGACATTCTCCAGCGCGCTGACGAGGTGGTGGCGGCACTGCCGCAGGCGCCGGCAACCCCCGAGGGGGCACCCGGAACGGTGACCTTCCTCGAGCCCGGGACGGCCGGCGCAGCTGTCCGCAGCGACCGGTTCGGCAACGGCGGTTCCCCCTCGGCGGCCACCCTGGCCGACATCGGGGAATCGATCCACCTGGTGCTTCCACAGGCGGCTGCCGCGGAGTCCGTCCTGGTCCTGGGCAGCGAGGAGTTCATCCACGTGCCCCTGGCCGTTGCCGATGCGCTGGACCGGCTGAATCCGGGCCGCGGCGTACGGTTCTCCACCACCACCCGATCCCCTATCGTCGCCCTTGATCGCCCGGACTACGCCATCACCAGCACGCTGCGGTTCGCCAGCCATGACGCCACCGTGGACGGGCCCGGTGTGCGCTTCGCCCACAATGTTTCCCCGTCCGGCCGCAGATTCGGCACGATCGTCCTGATGCCCGAACCTGGAACCACCGCGGATGTCCTCTCGGGTCCCGGCAGTGTGACGGAGGCGCTCAGCGCCGTCTGCAGCGCGGTCGTCGTCGTCCTCCTGCCTGCCTCACCCATCCTCCCGGCGCCGCTGGCCGGACCGGCGTTTGGGTCCTACGCCCCGGAGGAAGTCACTTGGCTGCTGAAGGACATCGGTGATGCCGCGTTGGAAGCGCCAGCGGCCGATCGTGAAGCCGCCATGCAATCGGGCGGGGCGAACTATGCCGAGTCCCTGCCGATCGAATATTCGCCCTCTGAGCAGTACCAGCAGCTATACCGGGACGCCTTGGAACGTTCCTCGGCGCGCGTCGCGCAGGCCGTGGGCACTGTGACCGAGATGGCGCTGGCCGCGCGTCGCAACCGGCCGGTGCTGGTTTCCCTGGCCAGGGCCGGCACACCGGTCGGCATCCTGATGCGCCGCTGGGCGCAGCAGATCCACGGCATCGACCTTCCCCACTACACGATGAGCATCGTGCGCGGAGTCGGGCTGGACCAGACGGCGCTGCGATACCTGGCCTCCCATCATGACCCGGAACAGATCCTCTTTGTGGACGGTTGGACCGGCAAGGGTGCGATCACCCGCGAGCTCTCGGCCGCCCTCGACCGCTTCGCCGAAACCGACGGCATTGCCTTCCCGAAGGACCTCGCCGTGCTCGCCGACCCCGGGCACTGCGCCGCCATGTACGGCACGCGGGAGGACTACCTCATCCCCTCCGCCTGCCTGAACTCGACGGTGTCCGGTCTCGTGTCCCGCACGGTCCTCAACGCGGAGTTCATCGGCCCGGACGACTTCCACGGGGCCAAGTTTTACCACCAGCTGCGCGGTGACGACGTCTCGCGGGATTTCCTGGCGGCCGTTTCCGCCCATTTCCCAGCAGTCGAAGCGTCCGCCCGGGCAGCAGCCCAGGCCCTGCTGGCCGCGGACAGGACGCCCACCTGGGCCGGCAGGCTCGCGGTAGAAATCCTCGGCCGGGAACACGAGATCGACGACCTGAACCTCATCAAACCCGGGGTCGGCGAGACAACCCGGGTGCTGCTGCGCAGGGTGCCGTGGAAGGTCCTGGTGCGCCCTGATGCCGCGCCCGAGATAGCCCACATCCTGTTGCTGGCTCAGCAGCGCGGTGTCCCGGTGCTGGAGGTGACGGACCTGCCCTTCAGCTGCGTGGGGCTCATCGATCCGACGTTCAGCGGGGTATCCGGTGCCGTTGGAGTTCCTGCGGCGGCGGCCCTGTGAATTCCGTCCTGGTGGCCTCGGACCTGGACCGGACACTGATCTACTCCGCGAAGGCCTTTTTCCTGGACGTCCCCGACCACCTTGCACCGGACATGGTGGTTGCCGAGCTCCACGAGGGGGTCCCGATCTCGTTTATGACCCGCACCGCGGAGCGGCTGCTGCTGGAACTGACACGGACAACCATCTTCGTCCCGGTGACCACCCGGACCGAGGCCCAGTACCGGCGGGTCCGGCTGCCCGGTGCCGTGCCTGAATATGCGGTCACCACCAACGGCGGTGTCCTGCTCAAGAACGGTGAGCCGGACATCGAATGGCAGACCACAGTGGGGCAACGGGTCTCGGAGGGCTCCGCGCCGCTGGCCGTCGTCGAGGAATTTCTGTCCCGGGAGGCCTACCGGTCCTGGATCCTCCGGCTGCGCCGGGCCGAAGAGCTCTTCCTCTACGCCATGGTGGACCGGGAGCTTATGCCTGTGGAATTCGTGCGGGACCTGGACGCATGGTGTGCCTCGCTCGGCTGGACGGTGTCCGTCCAGGGCCGCAAGCTCTACTGCGTACCGCACGCGGTGACGAAAAACAGCGCCGTCGCAGAAGTCGCCCGGCGCACTGGGGCCTCCCGCGTGATCGCCGCCGGGGACTCGCTGCTGGACGGTCCGATGCTGGCCGAAGCTGACGTCGCCTTCCGTCCCTCCCATGGAGAACTCGCCGCCATCGACTTCCGCAGGCATCATTTACGCGTGACCGATGCCCGAGGCATCTTGGCAGGCGAGGAAATCTCCCGGCGCATCCATGCGCTGGTCCAGCGCTAAGGCACGCGTCTGCGGATGGCAGCCCGGCCGGCCGTGGACAGTGCCCGGGGCAGCAGTTCCCGCTAGATTGCTGGCCGGCCGGCAGACCAGATCCGGACGCGGTGTTCGGGTCGGCACAGGCTGACGGCCGCGCTGTCAGCCAAGAGCCTCGCAGACCTCACTCGGGTCCCGGCCGTTTTCCTGTTGAGATGGTGCTTCTTGAGCCGGCATGGGCGGGGTTCTGCCGTCCGGGGTGCAGCCTGATGTTCCAGCGGAGATCATGACGCGGCAGCGGCGGGTACTTCCTGGTTCAGCTCATGTTCCGAGGCCGGCGACTGGTCTCTCAGTGGCTGGTGCGGGCTTGTGTCGGCGGTCCTGGTTTCGTTCGCGGTCCGGCTGGGGAGCAGGTTCATGGCGTCGGCGGACGGAGTGGCGGGTTCGGCGAAGTACGTCATGAGGCTCAGGCCGGGGCGGACGCTAGGGCTAGGACTTCGTAGCCGATGGTCATGTCGCAATTCGGTTATCCACTGCTGAAATTGGGAGCCACTGGGGTACTGAGATTTCGGCGTTGGCACCCGGGGTTACTGGCTGCGGATTTGATTCTGTTCAGGCTCGGCGATGGCGGGCACGTCGGTTGTTTTGCGGCTGGCATCGTGACGGACCGTGGCGTTCCAGGTGGCCAGCAGGTTCAATGCGTCATACCCGGGGGTGCCTGGCTCGGCGCTGTAGGCGATGAGAGTAAGGCCTTCATCGCCGGGCAGTTGCATGGCCTGGAATGTCAGTTCAAAGTCCCCCACGACCGGGTGATGATAGCGTTTCACCCCGGTGCGGTGGAGCCGCACGTTTTGCGCGGCCCACATGGTCCGGAAGTCCTCGCTTCGAGTGGACAGCTCTCCAATGACTAGAGTCCACTCACGCGCAACCCGGAACAATAAGAACCGGCCGCCCCTGTGAGCGGACCAGGACAGCGGACACCGAGCCTTCGAGGAACCGGTCCATTGCGGCAAGGATGCCGGGCCGGCGGCCGCCCACGATGATCAAGGATGCGCCGGCGCTCTTCGCCAACCGCCCGAGGGCCGGCGCAACGTCACCATTGAGCACCCGGAACGACCACTCCGCGCCCGGCGATCCGAGGACGGCTTCAACCCTAAGCAGGAGCTCACCCGCGGGAAAATCAGTCTCTTCGTTGGCCGCGGGGTCCAGCGAAAGAGCTGTGCGCGAGCCGCCCGGCTCCCACTCCGTCAGGTAGCTGGCAGGATCCACGAACGCACAGACAAGATGCAGACCCAGACCGGCAGCGAGGTTCGCCGCTGCCACGACCAGCCTCTCCGAAAAATCCCAAGCCACGCCCACAACGATCGGCCCGTCCGGCCAACTCTCATCGGACATGAATCTGCAATAGCTCAACGGGCCCACCGAATAATCCGCGCGACCGCTCAAGCTCAACGACGTCCATAAGCGACAGGATAGCCAACCCAGGTCTGGCTTGCACCGGAAGAGCGACCTGTCCCCCGGCACGCAACTGCAACGAACGGGCCAGCGGTGGTAGCGTTCCGGCATGAATGACGCCGCCGCATTGGCCGTTGGGTTCAACGAATGCATCAACGCGCGGAACCTGAAGGGGATGACGCGACTTATGGCCAATAACCATACGTTCATCGATACGGCCGGAACGGCAGTCATAGGCAAGGCTGCCTGCACTGAAGCCTGGCGCGGCTTCTTCGAGTCTTTTCCCGGGTACAGGAACATCTTTGAATCCGTATTGTCCCGCGGCGGCCAGGTCACAATCGTCGGCCACACCGTGTGCCCAGGCGTCCCCTCGCTCGCGGGACCTGCGCTGTGGACAGCAATTGCCGTCGCGGACGGGCTAAGTGAATGGCGCGTCTACGAGGACACTCCGGAAGAGCGACGCCGCCTGGGCATCGACGATGAGTGGTTTACCCATGCCACCGCGCGTTCCTGACTGCAGGCCATGGCCGCAGATCTGGCGCGCCCTGATTGTCTTAGGAGTGGAAGACCTACTGTTTTGCCGCGGACGGACGACGGCGACGTCCGTTCGGCAGTTGCGCCCGCCGCAACGCATGACGGGGTTATACGGGGGCTCCTCCTCCGCGTCCGGTGTGTTCACGAATTGTTCATGGGAGCAAAGTATGTTCGGTCGATGAACGTTTTTGACCTGGCCCACCATGGCTTCACTGTGCTGGATGACGATGACGACGACCCCGTCCTGCTAACTCCCGAAGGCACACCTGTCGACATCTGGAGGGAGGGTTACCCCTACGGGACCAGAATGACGCGGGAGCAGTACGAGATGGAAAAGCGGCTGTTGCAGATCGAACTGCTCAAGCTGCAGAAGTGGGTCAAGGCCACTGGCCGACGTCTCGTGGTGCTGTTTGAGGGCCGGGACGCCGCGGGCAAGGGCGGCACGATCAAACGATTCACCGAGCACCTGAATCCGCGCGGCGCCCACGTTGTGGCGCTGGAAAAGCCCAGCGAACGTGAACAGTCGCAGTGGTACTTCCAGCGCTACGTCACCCACCTGCCGGCCAAGGGAGAGATCATCATGTTCGACCGCTCCTGGTACAACCGTGCCGGGGTGGAGCGGGTCATGGGGTTCTGCACCGATGACCAGTACCGGGGCTTTCTCCGTCAGGCCCCGGCCTTCGAGTAGGTTCTGACCAACGACGGCATTGACGTGGTGAAGTTCTGGTTCTCTGTGTCACGGACAGAGCAGCTGACCCGGTTCGCGATCCGTCAGGTTGACCCGGTGCGGCAATGGAAGCTCTCCCCTATGGACCTTGCCTCACTGGATAAGTGGGATTCCTACACCACTGCAAAGGAGACCATGTTCCTGGCTACGGACACGGCGTGGGCGCCGTGGACCGTGGTCAAGAGCAACGACAAGAAACGCGCCAGGCTGGAGGCCATGCGCCACGTTCTGCACATGTTTGACTACGACGACAAGGACACCGAACTGGTCTCCGCACCGGACAGCCTCATTGTCGGCCCGGCGTCGAGAATTTTCGAAGACGGCGAAAGGCCCGGAGCCTAAGCCGACCATCCACCGTCGGGCCCACGGTTCCTGCATTCGGCTGCAGGAGGTGCCGGCCGCCACAAGCGCCCGGCCACCCGTCCTCCCTGAAGTCCGCGTCACCGGTGCTGGTGAACTCGACCAACACCTAGCGCGCGGTCTCGCTGACGTTCGAGCAATTCATCTACGGATGGGCAAACGCACTACCAGCAGATGAAGCCCGCGAACTGTACGAGACCTTCCGTCCTTTCACGGAGGCCAAGGTTTACACCCAAATCCTGAATGGGCCACTGCTGATTTTCTCCGGCGAAAAGGACCACACCGTTCCCTGGTCCATCGCCCACGCGTCCTTCAATCGGCAGGAGCGCAACCCGGGACTCACCGAGATCAAGGAAATACCCGATCGCGGCCATTCACTGACCATCGACCACGGCTGGCGCGACGTGGCGGACACAGCCCTGGAGTTCATCAAACATCACGGCTAACAGGCCGCTGCGCGCCAGGTTGAGCTGCCGGTCACGTCCGGGAGGCGTCAGCCGATCAGTTCCGCGCGTTCCTTGACGGCGTTGACGTAGCCTGTGCAGTCCTGTCCGAGGTCCGGCACGGTCCGCCAGATCATTCCCAGCAGAGGGCCGCTGAATTCCTCTCTCACGCGCAATTGAGTTTTCCCTCCCTGAGGCGAGAGCGTGAACGTCCGGACACCGGTGAACAGGCCCATCGGCAGGCCGCCGGTCCAGGTCATCACCTCTCCGGGGATCTGTTGAACGCGCAGGCGGAAGCTTCGGTGTCCGCCGGTGATGGTTCGGATTCTGATGGTGCCGCCGTTGCGTATCTGTCCCTCGATACGTGTGATTCCGGAGTCCCAGACGGTGTAGTTACCTTCATCGGTGATGATGTCCCACACGGTGGAGGAGCGGGCGTAGATCATCGTTTCTGCCTCAAAGGATTTCATACCCCGACAGACTACCCAGCGCAATTTACGACTGTCGCTGGACTTCGGGCTACTGCGGTGAACAGCACATGAACAGGGCGGGTCTGACGGTTGCGATGATGTTGACGCAAGCGCATACCCGCTCTCTCCGGCTGCCGCCACCACCATGGGGCGCGTTACACGCTTTGCGGAACGCTGACGGCGGTGGCGCCGGGTGGGGTGGTCCAGGGGCTGACGGGGTTGCCGATCCAGTAAGTCCCGGCGGGGACGGTTTCCCCGCGCATGACCAGGGATGCGGGCCCGACGGTGCCGCCGGCCCCGATCCGGGCGGCGGGAAGGATGACGCCGTGCGGGCCCATGGTCGCGCCGGACTCGAGGGTGACGGTGTCGATGCTCATGACCCGGTCGTGGAAGAGGTGGGTCTGGACCACGCAGCCGCGGTTGACGGTGGAGTTCGCGCCGAGGGTGACCAGGTCCGCTTCGGGGAGCCAGTAGCTTTCGCACCAGGTGCCGGATCCGATCCGGGCGCCGAGGGCACGGAGCCACCAGACCAGGGCGGGGGTGCCGGCCGCGGCCCGGGCGAACCAGGGGGCGGTGACCATTTCGATGAAGGTGTCCACGACCTCGTTGCGCCAGATGAACGAGCTCCACAGCGGATGCTCCCCTGCGCGGATGCGTCCCACGAGCAGCCATTTGGCCGCGACCGAGCTTCCGGCGGCCACGGCACCGGCGGCCAGGACCACCACGGTTCCCAGCAGCGCCGCGGCAAGGTAGCCGCCCCGGGTGGCGATCAGGTCAAGGACTGCCAGGACACCGGCGGCGATGGCAGCGGTCAGGATCACCGGAACGGCGCGGCCCAACTCCCAGCAGGACCGGTAGATCTTCAGCCGCAGCGGGGGGTTGAAGGTCAGGCTCTGGTCCATATCCATCCGTGCCCGGCGCAGCCGGACCGGCGGGCTGCCCAGCCAGGACGTCCCGGACTTGGCCTTGGACGGTGTCGCGGACAGGACGGCGACGAGGGAGTTTTTCGGGACGCTGCGTCCGGCCCCGGTCATCCCGGAGTTGCCCAGGAACGCCCGTTTGCCGATTTTGGCCCGTCCGATCTTCATCCAGCCTCCGCCGAGTTCGTAGGAGGCGATCATGGTGTCATCGGCCAGGAACGCCCCGTCCCCGACCGTGGTCATCGAGGGCAGCAACAGTACGGTGGACGCTTCCACGTTCCGGCCGACCGTGGCGCCGAGGAGCCGGAGCCAGACCGGGGTGAACAGGCTGGCGTAGAGCGGGAAGAGCAGGTCCCGGGCGATGTCCAGGACGCGTTCGGTGGCCCAGACCCGCCAGCCGGTGAGGCTGCGGACCCGGTAGTGGCCCGGGGCCAGGCCCAGGCCCAGCAGCCTGACGATGGTCACGATCAGGATCATGTTGGAGGCGAACCAGATGACGGCCGCCACCGGGACCGCCCACAAAAGCACCGGCCAGGAGGAGGCGAGCGAGTCCTGGCCGTGGATGGCCCGAACCACGACCAGGGCCCCTGCTGCTGCCGAGATGTAGGGAATGGTGGCCAGCAGCGCGGACGCGACGGCGTAGACGGGGAACCAGAGCCGGGCACCGGGGCGCAGCGGCGGCGGGGCGGGCCAGTCCTGCTGTGCTTTGCCGAGGCGTTGTGCCGGTGAACCGGCGAACCGCTGGTTGGCTTTGACTTTGCCCAGGACCGCCGAGCCGGGGGCGACTTCGGCCCCGGCACCGATCCGTGTGCCGGGCATCAGGGTGCTGCGTGAACCGACGGTGGCGCCCGGTCCGACCCGGACGTGTCCGATATGGACCAGGTCTCCGTCGATCCACCAGCCCGACAGGTCCACTTCGGGTTCGATCGAGGAGCCCGTGCCCAGGCTCAGCATCCCGGTCACGGGCGGGACGGAATGCAGGTCCACGTCCTTGCCGATCTTCGCGCCCAGGGCACGCGCGTAGTATGGCACCCAGGGTGCGCCGGCGAGGCTGACGGCGCCGGAGAGGTCGGCGATCTGTTCGGCGAGCCACAACCGCAGGTGGACCTTGCCGGAGCGCGGGTAGCTGCCCGGGGCGATGCCGCGAAGCAGGATCCGGGCTGCTGCGGCGGAGAGGGCCATCCGTCCCCATGGGCTGACGAACACGGCCCAGGAGGCCAGCACCCACCACCACGACACGGTCGGGGCTGCGCGAAGCACCCCGGTGGCGAGGATGTTGTTGATGGCCATCAGATAGGTCAGCCAGCGCATGGACACCAGCAGCTGCAGCGGGATCCCTGCCAGGAGCTGGAAGATCCTAGATTTCAGTGCGGTCGGCTGCACGTGCCGTTCGGCCGCCTGGATGGCTTCGTCACCCCCGTCGGGCTGGGACAGCCGCGCCAGCTCGGCCAGGGCGCCCAGTCGTGGCTGCGCGTAAATGTCCGCTACCGTGATCGTCGGGTAGCGCACCCGCAGGGCCGAGACCAACTGAGCCGCGGCCAGGCTGCCGCCGCCGTGGGCGAAGAAGTCGGCGTCCAGGCCCTCCGGAGCTGAACCGAGCACCGCAACCCACTGCCCGGCAATCCACGCGGTGCGTTCGTCAAGGTCCGCCAGAGGCACCGCGTCACCCTCCGGAGGGTTTCCCAGCGGCCAGGGCAGGGCATTGCGGTCCACCTTGCCGCTGGTCTTGACCGGCAGCGAGTCAATGACGGTCAGCATGGGAATAAGGGGCGCCGGGAGGCGGCCGGCCAGAAGTTCCCGGGCCCGGGCCAGATCGGGAACGACGCCCGGCGCCGGTGCAAGGTAGCCGACGAGGATCTGGTTGCCTGCGGCTGTGGTTTGCACGGCGACGGCGGCCCCGTGGATGCCGGGCAGGGACTGGAGGGCTGCGTCGATTTCGCCCAGTTCGATCCGGCGTCCGCCGAGTTTGACCTGTTCATCGGCGCGGCCGACGAAGATGAGTCCGGCCTCCTCGTAGCGGACCAGGTCACCGCTGCGGTATGCCCGGTCCCAGCCCAGGGTGTCCATGGGAGCGTACTTCTCCGCGTCCTTGGCCGGGTCCAGGTACCGGGCCAGGCCCACACCGCCGATGATCAGCTCCCCGATCTCACCTTCTACCACGGGGATCCCGGCCGGGTCGACGACGGCAAGGTCCCAGCCGTCCAGGGGCAACCCGATCCGCACCGGGCCTTTTCCGTCCATTTGCGCGGCGCAGGCCACCACGGTCGCTTCGGTCGGTCCGTAGGTGTTCCAGACCTCGCGTTCGTCCACGGCGAGCCGGGCGGCAAGTTCCGGCGGGCAGGCCTCACCGCCGAAGATCAGCAGCCGGACCGCCTCGAGGGACTCAGCCGGCCACAACCCGGCGAGGGTAGGGACCGTGGAGACAACGGTGATGCCGTTCGTGATCAGCCACGGACCCAGGTCCATGCCGGTCCGGACCAGGGACCGCGGGGCCGGGACCAGGCAGGCGCCGTTGCGCCAGGCCAGCCACATTTCCTCGCAGGAGGCGTCAAACGCCACGGACAGCCCGGCCAGGACCCGGTCCGAGGTGTTCACCGGCTCGACCGGCAGGAACAGGCGCGCTTCGGCGTCGACGAACGCCGCAGCGGAGCGGTGCGTGACCGCCACACCCTTCGGCGTGCCGGTGGACCCGGAGGTAAAGATCACCCACGCATCATCGGCCGGCGTGGCCTGCCGCGGCGCCGGGAACGGCCGGACCCGGTCCGGGGAGGTGATGACCTCACCGGCACGCAGGACCCCGGCGACCCCTGCCTCATCAAAAACCAGCCGTGCCCGCTCGTCCGGGTCATCGGCGTCAACCGGAACATAGGCCGCACCAACATACAGGGCGGCCACGATCGCGACGTACAGCTCGTTCGTTCCGGACGGGATCCACACTCCGACCTTGTCACCGGCGCCGATCCCGGCCTGATGCAGCCGCACGGCGTAGGCCTTCACCTCGCGGAGCAGCTCCGCATAACTGAGCGAGGCCCGACCGTCGTCGAGCGCGGAGGCATCCGGGAACCGCCCTGCGGTTTCCAGCAGGATCTGAATCAAAGTACGCGGCGGGGCAGCGTCAGCAGCACGTGCCAGTTGCGCGCGAGGGGTTGTCACCATCCCATTGTGTCCGAGGCCCGGCGCGGCGGCATCGATCCTGCCGTAAGAGTCAGGCTCGCCAACGGATGTGACGTTCATAGTACTTCTCCGATCCGGATCGCCAGGGAGGCACGGCACCCGGGAGAGCCCGCCCTTCGTGCTCCGACACCGTCGCAGCTAGTCGAGGCCGGCATGGGGAACCGGGCGTCCCCTGGACAGTTCGGTCAGCTCGGCCAGTTCGGCCAAACGATGTGCCCGTGCGGACTCTGCAGGGGTGAAGGGCGCCTGCGGGCGGGCGAAAAACAAGGGCCCCAGCCGAGGCGACGGTATCTTCAGCAGCAGACCCTTCGGGTGATGCAAGTGCGCACCGGGCGGGTCCGGCACCAGTTCTGCCCCGAGGAGGTCAGCGACGGCAAGCTGCAGTTCGTCCGGATTCCCCGCCACCCGCAGAGCAAGGCTCAGGGCTTTCGTCTGTCCGTCGGCCAGGGCCAGCGCAGTGGTTGGCCAGGCCGTGGCACTTCGGCCCCCGCCGGCCTCCGCGGCGCCGAGCAGATCAAGCTGTGTCACGTATTCCGGTGCAGAGATAAGGAGCTCCGTCAGGACCCCGCCGGGGACCGGGTGGAGCTGCAGACCGAGCACATCGGTCTTGCTTCCGGCCAGGCTGCGGGCCAATTTTCCCTGCGCCGACGCGTGGTCATCCACAAGGGTCCGGACCCGCCAGAGTGTGGCTGACGTGTGCAGCCGCCGCTGGTGGCGCAGAGCCGGCGCGTGCAGCCAGTCCCGCAACGCACGCCTGACGGACGGCTCGGCCACCCAGATCACCAGAACCGTCGCCGTCAGGGTTAACACCAGCACCTTCTGAAAATAGGGCATTTCGGTGTTCACCACCGCGGCGTGCACCAACAGCTCCACGGGCAGCATCACAGCGACGTTCGCAAGGGTGAGGCGCACCTTATGCGGATGGGGCAACTGCCCGCAGACGTCGCAGGCCAGCGCCGCGCTGGCCGCATCCCGGTCCGTTCGTTTCATGGCTTCATAATCCCGCTCCCGCCTTTCGTCCGGATGACGGCCGGACCAACACCGGATCAACGGTTAACCCGGCCCCTTCACAACCGCCGGTAGACCCCCGGACCCCGACCCTGGTGTGACATGCCGGGCACGTCACACAGATCACATGAGCCACAACGGCTCTTTGAAGATGCGCCACAGGACCTGCGGATAACCTTGCAAGCATGAAATCGTTCGAGGCGGAGACCCTAATCCTGGCCGGATCCGGCACGGTGTGGGACATCATCACCGACGCGGAAACTACCCGGTCTGGGATTCCGGAATCACAGAGGTCAACGGCAAGGTGGGCCACGGCGAACGGATACGGGTCCGGACCCGGGACGGCGGCAAGAGAACCTTCCGCCTCCGGGTTGATCAAATCCCCGGAAAGCTCACGACATGGACCGGAGGACTTCCGCTGGGACTGCTGCAGGTCGAACGCACCTTTACGCTGGCGGACTACACCGGGATCACCCATCTGAAGGTCAGGGATACGGCCAAAGGTCCGCTGACCGGACTGGTCCGGAAAACGGCGCGCGGCACCCACCCGGCCCTGACCGGCTACGTTGATGCGGTCAAATTCCGGGCCGAACTGCTCAGTTTCCACCTCGAAGGCGGAATCTTTCCCGGCTCGCCCGTCCCCGGCACGCCGGACGACGCAGAGACGCCAACCGAACCGCGCGGGAGCGCCCGCTAGTCCCATCCGCTGCACGGGCAGCTGCCGGGTCGGCAACCCGGTCATGCCGGGGACCGACCTACTCCGACGGCTTCGAGGACCTGTAGGGGCCTGTACCCGGCATCCGGTGCAGCCGCCGGTTCGGACTTTCCGGCCCGGAGACCTGGCCTGTTCCTGCCGCCTCCGGAGCCCTACAATCGTTGTGGACGCAACCGGTCAAGGCACCCCCGGGCACCGCCCGCAGGGGGAACCACAGCACGTTCCAGCGGTGCCGGCAAGGATGCGGACAGTGACAGACATTCAGGGGCTCATCAGCTCCCTCGAGCCCGAAGACCACGCCCTGCTCCAGGAACGAGGCCCCGGGCAGCTCCTCAGCCCCGACATGCTCGATGCCATTGACCGCGCAGCCGGCGGCCCCGGCGAAGGCCGCGGCTACTACGTCGTGCGCGGCAGCCTGGTACCGCTGGAACGACGCCAGTACTACCTCCGTGATGACGTCGTTGCCGCACTCTTTGCCCCCTCAACGCTGGAAGGCGCCGCCGGGGCGGACGCCTGACCGCCGTGACATCCGACGACCAGCTCGAAACGGAACAAAAATACGACGCCGAGACCTCCACTCCGCTTCCGGAGCTAGTGGACATCCCTGGTGTGGAACGCGTCGCGGTGCCGGTGTCAGACCATCTCGAAGCCGTGTACTTCGACACCCCGACCCTTGCCCTCGCCGCGCGGCGCATCACCCTGCGCCGCCGCACAGGAGGGGCCGACCACGGATGGCACCTCAAACTCCCCGCCGGCGATGACCGGCGGCAGGAACTCCACGCCCCGCTGGGCCAACCGGACTCCGTGCCGGAGGAGCTGGCCAACCACGTGCACGTCTACACCCGGGGTGAGCACCTCGTGCCCGTCGCCCGGCTGACTACCCAGCGCACCACGCACCGGCTCTACGGGCCTGGCGGCGAGCACCTGGCCGATTTCGCCGACGACCGGGTGCATGCCCAAGCCCTGCACCCGGCACAGACAGAGCAGCAGTGGCGTGAATGGGAGATCGAACTCGTTCATGGCGCCGACCGTCTCTTCGCGGCAGCCGAAGGAACCATCACCACAACGGGCGCGGTCCGCTCGGCGCAGGCCGCCAAGCTGGCACGGGCACTGGGTGAGGCCTGGCCGCCCGAACGCGTGCCCGGCATCCGGGAGCCGAGGAAGAAGGGACCGTCAGCCGACGTCGTCACCGCCTACCTGAACGACCGGATCACCGAATTCCTCATCCATGACCCGGGCGTACGCCGCGAAACCCCGGACGCGGTCCATCAGATGAGATCCGCGACGCGACGCGCCCGCTCAGCCCTGACGACGTATCGCCCGCTCTTCGACAAGTCCGTGGTCAAGCAGCTTGCGGATGAATTGAAGTGGCTGGCCGGGATCCTTGGGCAGGCTCGGGACGCGGAGGTCATGCGCGAACGCCTCCACCTTCACCTTAGTGACCCGCCGGAGAAGGACAGCACAGGCCCGGTCCGCGCGACAATCGAACGCGAGCTCGACACTAAATACAACACCGGATATCGGAAAACACTCGAAGCCCTGGATTCCGGGCGCTACTTCCGGCTCCTGAAAGACCTCGAAAACTTCCGCGACGACCCGCCCACCAAGCCGCGCGCCGCCAAGCCCGCCCGCGGCGTCACGGCCCGGCTGGTAGACGAGACAGCCAGACGCCTCAACCGTGCGCGCAAAGCCGCTAAGCGGGCCAGATCGCGGCGCGACCGCGACACCGCACTGCACCAGGTGCGCAAAGACGCCAAACGCCTCCGGCACGCCGCCGAATCCGTCGCCTCGATCCACGGCAAACGCTCCGCGAAACTGGCGACGGCAGCCAAGCGGCTGCAGCAGATCCTGGGCGACCACCAGGACAGCGTCCTTGCCGTGGCGCTGCTGACACGCCTCGCCGCCGCACCGGACCTGCCCCCGGATGCAGACCGCATCTACGCCCGGCTGCTGAAGATCGAGGAGCGCATCTCCCGCGACACCGAAACTGCGTACCGCAAAGCCGCCACAAAGAACGCGCTCAACATCCGGCTGCGCCACTGACGAGGGACCCGCGGAGGCCAGGCCGGCTCAGGAGATCCCTGCACGTCCTGCCAGACGAAGCTTCAGGCCGGGCCAAGCACCAGCGCCTGAACGGTCGCTACTTCCGAATGTCCCGAAACGGCCCTGATGCTGAATATCTCCGTATCAAGCAACCGCCTGTCTCCAGTGCGGGGATCCCTGATCCAAAACAGATTTCCCGACTGCGGGGTGTCCGCCACGCTGCCCCGGTGAACAAGTTGACCGCCAGACCAGGCTTCAATCTCCTGGCCCACAGCCGGCACAACGCAGGAACCGATTTGAGGGGCCTCGCCCGTCTCAACCAATGCATTCGTCCGTTCAAGGCAATCCGTCACCGCTCAACAATGCCCGACACACGTTGACCCTTTCTTTCGAGGGGATGACCATCTGATGTCGGCAGGCATTCCCACAAAGGAATGCTAGGGCGGCGCGCCTCCTTGACTTCGCTGCCCCCGCATCATGAACTGAACCTTGCCGTGTGATGAAGCAGGCGTTGGCGGCTCCAGTCATTCCCGTCCCGGAAAACACACCGGAACGGGCCGGAGAAACAGGCCACAGCAGATGAAAACCAGCAACAACAACGAAACCCGGCTCGAAGCGGTACGCGCCGGCGATACCCTCACATTGCAGCGCTTCCGCTTCAGGGTCCTGTCCTCGCACCTGCAGGAAGATCTGGTCACGCTGGAACTGGACGACGCCCCCGAACAGCCACTGACGCTCATCGGGATCCCCTCCATGGCAGTCACCATCGAATCCCCTCACGAGAGCCAAGGCCGTAGCGAAACGAATTCTTGGTGAAGCCTGACACCATCCGGCCGGCATTGGCGGCAACCGAAAACCTCACTGTCTACTCTGGGCTGGTGGATTATTTTGAGTCGGAAGCGCTGATCAATGCACGGGCCTCGACGGTGTGGGAAGTCATCACCGACGCCGGGAACCTCACCGTCTGGGAATCCGGGATCACCGCCATCGACGGAGAACTGCGCAACGGTGGAACGGTCCGGATAAAAGCCTCCGACGGTGGCGTGCTCCGGACCCGGATCCGCGTCCAGCAAATGCCGGGCGAAGTAATGACCTGGACCAGTGGCCTGCCGCTCGGCCTGCTGAGACGGACCCGCACCTTCACGCTGTCGCCACAGGCCGGACTCACCCACCTCACGGTCAAGGAAGAAGTCAGCGGGCCACTGGTGAAGTTCCTCGGAAACACCGGCCCGGACACCGCCCAGACCCTGAATGACTACGTCGGCGCCGTCACGAAACGCGCCGAGCTCATCGACCGGAGCTCATGAACCACACGGTCAGCTCAGCCTGGGCACCGGATTTCACGCGGCCAGCCGGCGCCGGATCCAGGCGGAGAACTGGTCCACCACGATGATCAGCGCCAGCACGATGACAATGTGGGTGAGCATGGCATCGAAGCGGAAGGATTTGATGGCCTGATTGATGAGGAGGCCGATGCCGCCCGCGCCCACGAGCCCCAGCACCAGGGATGACCTGCGTTGACATCGAACCGGTACAGCAGCAGGCCCACGAACTGGGGAACAACCATGGGCAGCGTCGCGTTGGCGACCTGCTGGATCCGGCTGGCTCCGGCGGTGCGAAGCGCTTCCTGCGGGCCGGCGTCGATCTCCTCCATGGACTCCGCCCACAGCTTCCCCATGACGCCCGTGTTGTGGCAGATCAGAGCCAGCACGCCGGCAAAGGGGCCCAGGCCTACGGCCGTGACGAAGATCAGCGCGAAGACGATGTCCGGAACCGCCCGGAAGAAGGACAGCACGGAGCGTGCCGCCTAGTAGACCAGCCGGTGCGGGGTGGTGGTGTTGGCGGCCAGCACGGCCAGCAACAGGGCGAAGGGCACCGAGAGCGTGGTTCCCAGCAGCCCGATCCACAGCGTGACCAGGGTGGCTTCGAGCCCGGGTTGGACGGTCTGTTCCCAGTCCAGGTCCGGCGGGAAACCGGCGCCGGCACCACCGCCGAAGGCGTCCAGGCGTGGATGGGCGCAGACAAGGTCGAAGCCATTACCGCCCTGATCGAAGCCGGCGGCGGAACCGCGTCGGCGAAAACTGTCCGGAACGCCTTCGCCCGGTTCAAAAAGCTGCTGGCTGATTCCTACGCGGCCAACCCGCCCAAGCCATTGCCCGGGGTCGAAGACGCCATCCGCGAACTGCAGGGCCGCGGGGTCAAGGTCGCGCTCACCACCGGGTTCTCCCGCGATGTCGCGGAGCCGCTACTGGCGGGGCTGGGATGGACCATAGCGCACGACGGCGGCAGCACGGGCGGCGGTTCCGGCACCACCGGCGGCGCGCCAGGCGGCATCGTGCTTGACGCGGTGGTCTGCGCCGATGACGTTGCCGCCGGGAGGCCCGCGCCGTACATGATCCACCGCGCGATGGAAATCACCGGAATCCAGGACGTCCGGGAAGTGCTGGCCGCCGGGGACACCTCAAATGACCTGCTGGCCGCCACGCGCGCCGGCGTCACAGCCGTGGGCGTGCTCACGGGGAAGCTTGACCGGACCGCCCTCCAACAGCACCCGCACCACCACATCCTTGATGGCGTCGGGGACATCCCGGCGGTTCTGGTCTAGGGGCACCGCCTGCGCCGGAGGTCCGGCGCATCCCCGCAGTCGATTCCGTCAGCGCCCTGGCTGACACAACGGGTCACCGTGGTGGTTTGACTCAGGCGGCGGCCGGTTCCGCTCCCGGATCCTGTGCGGTGACGTCACTGCGTACACGGCCGATCTCCAGATCGGCCATGTCCAGCAAACGCCGGCCGCCGGCCAACTCGTCCAGGATCCAGAACAGGCCGTGCTCGGGGACCCGCTCGGTCACCCGTCCTCGGTGAACGAGGGCACCCTTGTACCGGGCGACGATGAAATCCCCGGCAGCGAGTTCATGGCACGTACCAACAACAGTCTCTTCACCCATGGTCATGAGTCGCATCCCTTCCGAAGCGTTCCGCTCTCACAGAGTGCACGTCCAAGGTTGCCCGAAAGTTTCCGCCGCATGATTTCTTCGTGCCCCGCGCACGGAGCCGCGAAAACCCTAAGGAAGCTGATGGACGCCTCCGGTTCCGGGCATCAAACTGTTTTGATGGACGACACGGAAAAGCACGACACCATCGCCAAAGTCACTGACCGGCTCGCTGCACGCTACCCCGACGCGCCCCGCTCCCTCGTAGTCCGGGTCGTCGCGGAGGAATACGAGTCACTGGACGCCAGCAGGATACGGACCTACATCCCGACTCTCGTCGAACACGGAGCCAAGAACAGACTCAAACGCGAGTTCGCCGCCGAATCCGCGGAACTCTGACGCCCCAGAAGCCTACGCCGGAAGGGTTCAACTCCACCTGGTCGGATCGGGTTCAGTCTCCGACGGCTTCGCGGCCGCGGCGCACGATGAGCGGATCAGCGTCATGAACGACCGAGGTGTTCTTATCGTCATAGTCGAATTGGTTGAGGAAGAAACGGATGGCGTTGATGCGTCCGCGTTTTTTGTCGTTGGACTTGA
The DNA here is from genome assembly GCF_002929335.1 of Arthrobacter sp. Y81. Lineage (GTDB taxonomy): Bacteria > Actinomycetota > Actinomycetes > Actinomycetales > Micrococcaceae > Arthrobacter. The sequence goes on along the minus strand of NZ_PJIL01000019.1, from coordinate 23,719 downwards.
TGGTGATCCACGGCGCGTGGTCAGTATCGGTGCGCAGGAACGTCTCTTCCTTGGCTTCCGTGTAGGCCTCCCACCGGTCCAGGGAGGCCAGGTCCACGGGCGAAAGCTTCCAGCGCCGCACCGGATCGATCTGGCGGATTGCAAAGCGGGTGCGCTGCTCGTGGCGGGTCACCGAGAACCAGAACTTGTTCAGGTGGATTCCGGAGTCCACCAGCATCTTCTCAAAAACCGGCGCCTGCTCCATAAAGGTGCGATACTCCTCGTCGCTGCAAAAGCCCATGACCCGCTCCACGTTCCCCCGGTTGTACCAGGAACGGTCGAACATCACGATTTCACCCGCGGTGGGCAGGTGCTGGATGTAGCGCTGGAAGTACCACTGGCCCTGTTCCCGGTCCGATGGCTTGCTCAGTGCCACGGTCCGGGCCGAGCGGGGATCCAGGTGTTCGGTGAAACGCTTGATCGTCCCGCCTTTGCCAGCAGCGTCGCGCCCCTCGAAAACGATCACGTTCTTGAGACCGTGGTCCTGGCCCCAGTACTGGAACTTCAGCAGTTCGACCTGCAGGCGGTATTTCTCGAGCTCGTATTCCTCCCGCGACATCCGCGCCTCGTACGGGTAGTCCTCGCGCCAGGTCTCCACCGCCGAGCCGCCGGGATCGATGAGTTCAGGGTCTTCGCCCTGCCCGCCCCGCACGGTGTAGCCCAGCTCCACGAGACGGTCAATGGCGTGGCGGAGGTTGTCCCTGACCCACCACTGGTCCCCGGGCGTCCACGGCATGCCTGCCTGAGCCATCCGGGTCTCCTTCCGGCTTCGCCTAAGCGTCGACGGCAGTTTACAGCACGGATCGAGAGCCGGAGAAGGCACTTCGAAAAGCCGGTCCACACAGACACAGGCCGGGAATCAGCCGACCGCAAGGATCAGGAAAAGGGCCGCGAGAACCAGAGCGGTGGGCGCCATGATGAGGCGCTCCGGTTTGCTGCGGGAGATCCCGTTCATGATCACACCGAGGACGAAATAGGCTGTCAGCACCCACATGGATACTGACGTGACACTCTCGCTCACCAACGGAGGGACCAAGCCGGCTTTGGCCACCGCCGCGTACCCGAACAGGGCGTAGAGGACTATGGACACAGCACTGCCGACCCTCAGTCCGGCCGGCAGCACATCGTGCTGTCCGCCCCAGGCAAACCTCCCAAGTGACGCGCCGCCGATCAGCGCGCCCTGAAAAACGGCCAGACCGGCCAGAACCGCGCAGGCGGCCACCGCGGCGAATTGGTCAAGCATCATAAAACCCCCATCTTCCTGTCCCGCCAAGAGAACCCTTTTATGCGAAATAGCTGTACCAGCACAAGGTGAACACTCAGTGTCAGGGATGGGGAATGGGGATCAACAGTCCCACCGCGCCGGCGATCGAGAGGGCGGCGCGGACGTGGTTGGCTGGAATCCAGGATTGCTCGAAGCTGTGCCACTGCCGATCCGGCCGGCCACCGCCATTCCTGGACAGACGGTTGTTCAGCGGGACGTTCACCAGCATGGTGGACGCCCACCCCGCCAGATAGGCTGCCGCTCCGGCGACCCGTATCGGTGACTGGGCCAGCGGATCGGTGGCCGAGACGACGGCGAAGGCGCCGCAGGCCGCCGCGGTGCCGAAGAACAGGATCATGAATGGAGGCCTCACCGCCTTCTCGTTGATAGAGACCATGGTCGCGATGGCCTCCGCCGCCGGCCGCCCTCGAAGGGCAGGCATGACCACAGTGGAAAAGGCGAGGTAGAAGCCGCCCGCCACTGCGGAGCCGGTACCCGCGATCACGGGCAGCCACCCGTTCATTGAAGGCCGCCGGGGACAAGGACAGGAGCGAGTACGGAATTCGTCATAACTCCTAGCCTGCCTCGACATGGTTGGACGATGAATGCTTCAAAGTCCACCAGACATCTGCCACCGTCTATTCTGTGAAGCATGGATCCCTTGTCACAGTTCCTCACCGGACCCCGGGCGCAGTCCGCGTTCACACTGCGCGTAGTGATGGACCCGCCCTTCTCCATTGACGTTCAGGACGGAGCAGCGCTGACTGTGATCGTAGCGGTCAGCGGAAAAGCCTGGATCACCGCAGAGGGAAGCGCCCCGCGGTCCCTGAGTCCAGGACAAGCGGCCACTGTCCGCGGTCCTGCCCCTTACTGTGTCACGGACACGCCGGGCCGGGCCCCGACAGTGGTGATCGACGCCGGGCAGTCGTGCCGGACCCCAGATGGGGAACACTTGGAGCTCACGATGTCCCATGGTGTGCGGACCTGGGGTAATAGCCCCGATGGGGCCACCGTCCTGTTGATCGGCACCTACCAGACAGCGGCGGCGGCCGGCCAGCTGGTTACCTCCGCCCTGCCTGCACTGGCCGTCTTCGACAGCGAGGAGACCGACCCGGTCCTGCTGAAACTGCTCGAGCGCGAGCTCACCCACCCCGGGTTGGGGCAGGCGAGCGCCCTGGATCGGGTCCTGGACTTGTTGCTGCTGCATCTGGTGCGCGTCAGGGTAGACCGTGCGGAGGATGCGCTCCCCAGCTGGGCAGCAGGAACCCGAGACCCCATAGTTGCCCATGCCCTGGCTCTCCTGCACGAGGAGCCGGCCGCGCCGTGGACTGTCGCAGAGCTGGCAAGGCGGGCGCATGTGTCCCGGGCTACCATGGCCGCCCGGTTCCACACCGCTGTTGGGCAGCCGCCAATGTCCTACCTGACTACTTGGCGGCTGGCCCTGGCTGCAGACAGATTGGCATCCAGTGCCGCTACCACCGCGGTCATTGCCGGCGAGGTCGGCTACAGCAATGCCTTCACGTTCAGCACCGCCTTCTCCAGGGTCTACGGTGTCAGCCCTACAGGCTACCGGCGCTCCGCACACGGCTCGGGCCTTCCCGAGGACAGGATGCATCCGAACTAGACATCCCCGGCTCCTGAAACGGAGCCGGGACGCTTTTTCGGACGCTACGGCGTGGCGTAGCTGCCGAAGAGCCTGCGGGCAGTCGCGCCGTCCATTCCGTCGTAGTCCATGATGATGTGCTGTGCGCCGGCGCTTCGCAGCCGGTCTTCGGGACAGTAGCCGCTGAGGACCCCGACTGCGATGCACCCCGAGGCGACGGCGCTGGCGATGTCGTATTCCGTGTCGCCAAAGTACAGGGCCTGGCCGTCCTGCCGCAGGCCCTCCAGCGCCCCGACCTTGTCCGAGGCCCCGGTGAGGACCTCGTCGAAGCAGTCAGCGAGGCCGAAGTACTCCAGTTCTTCGCGCAGGTATTGCTCTCCGGCCGCGGAGATGACCGCGCAGTACTCGCCGGCGTCGTGCAGGGCCCGGAGGAATCTGGCCGCGCCGCCGCGGATCGGTGCGTTCCGTGAGGCCATGGCCCTGTTCCAGTGGGATGCCGCCGTTCCAAGGTCGTCCCCGGAAACACCGAGTCGGAGAAACATCTCGTCCATCGGGAGGATGAACTTGCGGTCGAACTCAAGGGGATCGATGAGCGGCGCCCCGACAGCGTCCAGGGCCGTGTTGGTGGCGAAGCATGCTCGCGCGGCGTCGTCGGCTATGGTGCCGTTCCAGTCGAACAGGAATTTCATACGGCACCCGCCATTGCCGCCGCCGTGAGGCCCAGCCCGGCAGCCGTTCCGGCCCGCAGGCCCTCGGGGCCGCTGAACCAGTGGATCTTCTCGGGGAGGGCCCACAAGCTCACCCTGGAGTGGAGATCCGGGCGCTCGTCCGGGCGGCACGAGAGCAGCACGACTTCACCTCCCAGATCAACGTGGACGGTCCGTAGCGGACCGTTGGGCTCCACCAGGATCGCCGTCCCTTCCGATGCCCAGGCGTCGGCCCGGCTCGGAGTGCCCAACACGACATCCTCTGGCCGGATGCCCACCTTCGCGTCGGAACCCAGCCCGGATTCCGTCCCGGCAGGGCCTCCTTCCGGGAGCTGGATGCGTCCGAACGCTGAGGCCAGCTGACCCGGCCGGTGAGGGATGGCTGCCAGCAGGTTCATCGGGGGTGCCCCGATGAACCCGGCCACGAACGCCGAAGCCGGCTCGTCGTAGAGTTCGTCCGGAGTTCCCAGCTGGATGATGCGCCCGCGGTTCATAACGGCGATCCGGTCGGCTATGGACATGGCGTCCTGCTGGTCGTGGGTCACGGTGACCCCCGTAGCTCCTTCCTGGCTGATGAGCTGGTGGATTTCCGCCCGCAGCGAGATGTGCAGCTGGGCGTCCAAGCCGGACATGGGCTCGTCCAGGAGGACGACGCCGGCGTGTCTGGCCAGTGCCCGGGCCAAGGCTATGCGCTGACGCTGGCCACCGGACATCGCCTTTGGCCGCCGGTCCAGAAGATCTTCGACGCGCATGCGTACCGCGGTCTCACGGGCCCGCTCTTCGGCGTCCTTCTTGGACAGGCCAAGGCCATGGCGCAGCCCCAGCGTGATGTTGCCCAAGGACGACAGGTGGGGATAGAGCGCGAAGTTCTGGAAGACGATGGAAATGTCGCGCCGGTGGGCAGGGACGCCGTTCTGGTCCTTGCCATCCAGCAGGACACGGCCGGTGTCGGGGTCCTCCAGTCCTGCGATGATGCGCAGGAGTGAGGACTTGCCGGAGCCGGACGGGCCCAGGATAGCCAGGCTTTCGCCGTCGTGGATGTCCAGATTTACGTCGTCAAGGGCCGTGACTTGGCCGAAGCGCTTGGAGATGTTTTGGACTGAGATGGAGGGCATGCCTATTTCCCGAGGAGGGCGTTGATGGTTTTTGCTGCTGCCGGCACTGCATCTTCGGCGGACTTGCCGGTGCCCATCTGCTGGAGCATGGTGCGGAGGGTGTCGACAATGGGGGCGGTCTGGGCTCCGGCGAATCCGCTCCAGACGGTCAGCGCCTTGTTGTAGGTCCAGGCGTAACGCATCTGCGGGGCGATGTTGTCGCCCTTGAGGAGCTCTTCCGTGGCGAGCTTGTTGACCGGGATGTAGCTGTAGTCCTTGCCGCTGCTCAGGAGCGAGGCATCCTTGGTCAGCATTTCCGCGACCATGGCCTGTGAGAATGCGGCCTTGCAGGAGTCTTCGGAGATGACCACCCAGCCGTTGCCGCCGGCGGGGAGGACGCCCTCCGGGCCGTTGAGGCCGGGAAGGTCGATCGGGGTCCAGTCGAGGTCCTTCGGGGCGTTCTTCAAGACCTGGGCGATCCGGGAGGTGGTGGCCATCTGGAAAGCCAGGTTTCCGGCGACGAACTGGGCTTGGCCGTCGTCCATCTTGACATTGAGGGCGAGCTTTTCCTTTGCAAGGGTGGAGATCAGGCCAATGGCCTCTCGTCCCTTGGGGGTGTCGAAGCCGAAGGATCCGTCGTCGGCCACGAACTTTTCGCCCGAGGACTGGACCAGGGCCTGGGAGAACCAGTCCGGGAGGTCGTCAGAGGCGATGTTGATGCTGGGCTTGCCGGTTTTCTCCGTGACCTTCTTGGCGACCTCGACCACTTGGCCGAAGGTTTTGATGCTGGCCGGATCAGTGATGCCGGCGTCGGCCAGGAGCGTCTTGTTAACCAGCATCACGGGGGTGGAAATCTGGAACGGCGCCAGGTAGCTCTTGTCGCCCACCTTGCCGGCGGAGAGGAACTGTTTCTGGTAACCGTCAGGAAGCGTGGCGGGGTCAATCGTGGCGGGGTTGAACGTGTCCGTCCAGAAACGCAGCTGCCCGAGGCCGGTCATGATGAGGTCCGGCCGTTTGCCGACAGCGGAATCCGCCACGATCTGCTTGGTAAGGTCCGAGTAGTTGCCGCTCTGCGCGGCCACGGCGTCGATTTTCAGCCCCGGGAACTTCTGTTCCATGACCTTCTTGGCGTGCTCGACGGCGGGCGTACCCTGCGGCGCGAAGGCCAGTTTGATGCTCGACTCGGCGGGCTTGCACTTGTCGATCGCTGAGGTCGCGGCAGCCTGGTTGGCGGGGGCGGATTCGGTGGACGTTCCGCAGGCGGACAGGCCCAGGGCGACGGCGGTCAGAACGGACGCCGTGGCGATTGCTTTGGTGCGCATTGTTTTTTCCTTGGTTAGTTGGTGGCGCTGCTGTGGGAGGGGTTGGAGGAATGGGGATGGAGGGAATGGTTTGGGGGCTAGCCGGCGACTTCCGGGCCGGCCATGCCGCGGACAAAGTGCCGTTGGGCCAGGAGGAACAGGATGATGACAGGGGCCGTGACGATGGCCGCGGCCGCGGAGAGGGCCGGGTAGTCGAAGCCCGTGTCCGCGTTCTGGAAAATGGCGAGGGTCAGCGGTGGTGTCATGATTTCCGGGCTGCGGGCGACCAGGAGCGGCCAGAGGTAGTCGTTCCAGTGGGTGAAGATGGACAGCATCGAGAAGGCTGCGATCGAGGGGGCGGACATGGGGACCACCACCGAGATGAGGGTCCGAAGCGGTCCGAGGCCGTCGGTGCGGGCAGCCTCCATGATGGCGTCGGGGATGGACAGCATCTGCTGCCGAAGCATGAAGATACCGATGGCGCTGGTGACGAAGGGCAGCACCAGGCCGATCTTGGTATCGCCGAGGCCCAGCAGGTTCAGGCCCACGAAGGTGGGGATCAGTGTGGCCTGGCTCGGGATGAGGAGGCATGCCAGCACGAGGCCCAGCAGGACCCCGGCTCCGCGGAAGCGGAATCTCGCCAGGGCATAAGCGGCCGGGATGCACGTCAGGAGCTGCAGAAGCAGGATCCCCAGGGTCACTGTGATGCCGTTCAGCATCGCGGAACCCAGATTGGCGCGATCCCATGCCCGGGCGAAGTTGGACAGGTCCAGCTCCGCCGGGATGAGGCTCAGCCCCGTCAGGGCATTGCCATCGGCGGGCGCCACCGCGGTGCGGAGCATCCAGTAGAAGGGGAACAAAGCGAGGATGACGGCAACGGCTCCGAGAACCAGTCCGAGCAGCTTATAGAGACGGATCATGACTCTTCCTTGGGGCTGCGGCCTCGGCCGATGATGCCGATGGCCAGGAGGATGGCGATGAGGGTGAAGGACATGGCAGAGGCTTCGCCCACGCGGAAATACTCGAAGCCGACCCGCTGGGCGGCGGTCATGGCCACCTCCGAGCTGCCCAGCGGTCCGCCGTCGGTCATAACATGGACGATTTCGAACACCTGCGCCGCACCAGTGATTGAAAGGACGGAGACGAACACGACCGTGGGCTTGAGCATGGGCAGGATGATCGTGCGGAGCTTCGCGAAGCCGCGGATTCCCTCCACCGCTGTGGCCTCGTGGATGGAGCCGGGAATGGTGGTGAGACCGGCCATGAACAGCAGGGTACACAGGGATGTTGCCCGCCACAGTCCCACCAGGATCACGGTAGGCAACGAGGTTTCGGCCTCCTCGAGCCAGTTGAAGGGGGCCAGCCCGACGATGGCCAGGGTCTGGTTGGCCAGGCCGCCCTGCAAGGCGAAGATCCATTTGAAAACCACCGCCATCGCCACCATGTTGGCCGTCATGGGCAGGATCAGCGCAGTCTTGGCCAGCCAGCCCATTCGGCCCACCCGCTCCATCAAGAGAGCCAGCAGCAGGCCCAGCACCATGGACGGAATGATCGTGGCCACCGAATAGACGAGCGTGTTCCACGCCGCCTGCTGGATCAGCGGATCGCCGAGCACGGACTCGTAGTTGTCCAGCCCGGCGAATTTCCAAGGTCCCTTGGACAGCGGGATGATGAAGAAGCTGCCGATCAGGGACAACAGTGCAGGGCCGTAGACAAACAGCAGCATGGCCAGCAGCGCGGGCAGGAGCAGCAGGTAGGGCGTGAGGCTTGGCTTGGGCGCACGCGGTTTTTGGGGTGCCAGACCCTCTCCCGGCACTACTTGGTCAAGCGATGGGCGCTCGTTCATCACGGGCGTTGTCATGATGAGGCGCCGTTTTCCGCTGTCGGGCCCGAGGGCAGGTCCAGCGACAGCACGCCGCCGTCGACGCCGACCGTCAGGTAGCCGCCGTCGGCAGCTACCAGCGGCGCGGCGAGCGGGACGCCGATCCGGAACTCGCCCTCAGGCGTGCCGTCCAGGCGGTAGCGCCGGATGACGCCGTCGAGCCCGGGGAGCAGGAGTGACTCCTCCGATTCAAGGTACAGAGGCGCAGCCATGACCGGGTGGGCCTTCTTGCGGTAGGCGGTCATGGGGAACGGCGCGAGTCCGTCCACGGCGACGTCCCAGAGCAGGGCGCCGGTTTCCCGGTTCAGCATGCGGATCCCGCGGCCGGTGACCGTGACGACATAGCCATCGGGCGTCACGACGGGTGTCGACGGGCTGTACCCGCCTTCATGGTCCGCCGTCCACAGCACCCGCCCGCTTGCGCGGTCCAGCTTGACGGTGCCGGCGATGGCCGGTAGGAGGATACTGTCATCGGCCCCATCGAACACGGCCGTGCCCGTCACCCGGAGCTTCCGTGCGGTCTCCCACGGGTCGTCCTTCAGCGGCGGGACCGTCCAGAGGGATTCGCCGGTGTGGAGGTCGACGGCGATCGGCGCATTGGGCGTCGGCCAGAACCCGACCACAACTGTCCGTCCGAGGATCAGCACGCTGGAGTGGGTGACGATGTTGTGATGCGGGGAAAGATCGGTCCTGCGCCACAGGACTTCGCCGGTAGCGGCGTGGAGGGCCCGGAGGTCGCTCTGGTCGCCCAGGACCACAATCCCTTCCGACTCCACGGGCGATTGCCAGGCAAAGCGCCGATACGGATCAGCGGAGGGTGTGGTCCACCTGCGCTCGCCGGTGGCGGCATCGAGTCCTGCGACTGCTCCGTTGACTTCGGCGGCGACGACGACGACGCCCACCTTGAGGGGTCTGGTTTTGACGGCCGACGCCGTGCGGGCCGACCACAGCCGGTGACCGGTCCCGGCGTCGAGCGCCTCGACACTGCCCGCGGGCTGGTCTTCAATCTGGGACCCGGCCAGGACCATGCCGTCCGCAAGGGCCACGCCCGCGCGGTGCCCGGCACCGGCCAGCTGGTGCCGCCAGCGGACCAGCGGCTGTTCGGGCTTGGCGGTGTAACCGGCGATGGTGGCCTTGTCCACGTCGAAGACGTGTTCGGGGTTGTGGAGGTAGCGTGCCGGCATGGTGCGTGAGTTGAGCGTGATTTCCGTGCCGTCCCAGACCACTTCGCGGAACATGGGCGGGGAGTAGTCCAGACCGGCGAAGAACGGCGTGGGGCTGTTGACGTGCAGGACCCCGTCGATCTCCACTACGCGGGAGGTGTGCCAGTGTCCGGAGAAGGTGGCCAGGGGCTTGCGCGGCAGCCAATCCATGATGGAGTGGCCCGGCTGGTCGTGCATGCAGAGGATGTACGGGGTGTTCTCCCCCGCGGCCGCGAGGTCGTTCCGGAGCCATTCCTCCTGGGCTGTGTGGTCCAGGCCGAGTTCGTGCGTATGCCAGTCCATCACCACCACATGCAAGCCCGCGACGTCATAGGAGAACCAGCGGGGACCCACCATGGCCTCGTAGAGCTCCGGGTTGCCGTCGTTGATGATGTAGTTGTTGCGCGAAACCAGGCCTTTGAGTCCGGTGTGCATGTGGTCGTGGTTGCCGGGGACGAGGTTGACGGAGACCGGGGCATCCGACACCGCATCCATGAGCTCGACGAATTCGTCCGGGCTGCCGTGATCGACGAGGTCCCCCGTGATGACCACCGACCGGCTTGCCGGGGACAGCTGCGGAAGGTCCGCCAGGAACTCCTTGAGCTGGCTGGCCTGGGTGAGGCGGCCGTAGTCAAAGGACCACTCGGACTCGCGCTTGGCATCGATGTGCGTGTCCGTGATGTGCATGAACTGGTAGGGCAGCGATTGCTCTTCGCGTTCCAGCACGAAAGTGATGGCAGTTTCCTCAGTAGCGCCGGCGTCGATCCGTACGAACCAGCGGTCCGTAGTCCACCCCGTGGGGCGGGTAATGGCAATGAAATGCCCGGCGGGCACCAGACTGAACGAGCCGCCGCCGTCCGTGGTGATGACGTCGCAGCCATTGGTGACGGCGACACCGGCAAGCGGCGCTCCGGCGCCGTCAGTCACAAGGCCGTGGATGGTTTTGGGCATGGGTGTCTCCCGGGAATGAGGTAGGGATTGGGAAGGAGTGGCTAGATTCGGTGGCCGCGGGCCAGGATTTCGTTGCTCGCCGCCAGGGTCTCGGACCGCTGCGGCGAGGCGTGCGCCAGCACCACCACGAGGGCATCGAGGACGGCCAGATGCACCATGCGGCTGGTCATGGCGTCCACGCGATAAGCGGTTTCCTGGCTGCCGGCGACAACCACGTGGTCCGAGATGTCGGTCAGGGGTGTTCCGGCGAAGCTGGTGACCGCGAGAACCGTGGCCCCGGTTTCGCGCGCCGCACCGGCGACAGCAAGGGTTTCCACGGTGGATCCGGTATGGGAGATGACCAGGCAGGCATCCCCGGCCGTCAGGTGGCTGGCCATGACGTGCTGGACGTGCGCGTCCACCGGAAACACGGCGTCCACGCCGATCAATGCCAGCCGATAGGCCACATCCGCGGCAAGCGGAGCAGAAGTGCCGATGCCGGCCACCAGGACCCTACGGGCATCGCCGAGGACTCCGGCAGCAGCAGCAATGGCGGCGTGGTCGATGTTGCCGGCCGCCGTGGCCAAGGCCTCCGCGGATCCCAGCACCACTTTGCGGCTGGCTGTCTCCGGTGAGTCCGCGGCGTCGACATCCGTTGCCGCCCGGGCCGGGTGCGCGGGTGCCGAGCGGCTCAGCGTCAGCTTGAGTTCCTGGAAACCGGCCAGGCCCATGGCCCGGCAAAAGCGCACCGCGGACGCCGCGGACACCCCGGCCACGACAGCGAACTGGCCGATGGACTGGTTGATCAGCCCTGCGGGATCGTTGAGCATCGCCTTGGCGATTCTCAGTTCGACGGAGGTAAAGGAGGCCAGGTTCTCCCGCACCGCTTCCAGGAACTGCTCGCGGTGTGCAGGGGCCGTTGCCAGGTCATTTGTTGTCACACCAAGAAAGCTACGGATGCCAGGTCAACGGGGAAAGGCGCAAAGGTAAACGGAGAAAAAATCTTTCATAGACGACTGCGACGGGAAACATAGTTTCACACCACCAGGGCTGCTCATCCGTTCTACGGGCCCGGGGTCATCCCACCCCAGGCCACCTTCATTGACCTGCCGGTACGGGCTGCCATCTAGAGCAGCACAGTTCGGCCGGTGACGCGGGCCTTTAGTGAGGGAACGGTCTACCTCGACTTCCTGTTGCCACGGTTTCAGTCCGTCACGAACAGCACCTGGAACGGAGCGGCCATCGTCGTCGTCTTCTGGAGTTCCCAGCATCTGGTGATCCCCTTCATTCCCGACGGAACCCACCTCGTCTCACGGTTGCTCGGCGCCCTCCTGATCACCGCAGGCCTGACTCTGACCTTCGTGCTGCTGTGCCGCCGGCTCCCGGCTGCCACGGCCGTCCACTGGCTCAGCGACGCGTCGACCGCAATCCTTGCCGCCTTCGCCGTCAATCGCTGACAACGAGCGGTTCAGAGCGGTCGGGGGCCTGACTAGTTCCCGGTGAGCTCCGCGTAGAGCTTCTGGACGCGGGCCTGGATGTCGTCCCGGACCAGGTGCCTGCGTTCCCTGCCTTCGATGCCGCGTTCGGAGGGCTCATCCGTGTCCCACACCTCGAAGCGGGTGCCGTCGCGGGGTTCGAGCTTCGCTTCGGTGCCGAGGATGATAACTGCGTCCACGGTGTCCAGGACTTCGTCCGTGACGGGTTTGGGGTGTTCTCCGGTGATGTCGATGCCGAGTTCGGTCAGGGACTCCACGGCCTGCGGGTTGAGGGACTTTCCGGGTTTGGTGCCGGCTGAGTAGACGGTGACGGCTCCGCCGGCGAGCTGGTTCATCAGGCCGGCGGCGAGCTGGGATTTGCCGCTGTTCTTGCTGCAGACGAAGAGGACCGAAGGGGTCTTCGCTGCGTTCGTGGTTTCGTGAGTCATGGGAGCGTGGTTTCCTTTTTGAGTGAGTCGACCAGGGTTTTGCCCCTGGCGTGGATCTGGTCCCGGATCTCCCGGACCGTTTCGAGGGGCTGGTGGGCCGGGTCGGGAAGTTCCCAGTCCTCGTACCGTCTACCGGGATGGATGGGGCAGGAGTCGCAGCAACCTATGGTAATCACTACGTCGGAGGCGCGCACGACGCCGTCGGTGAGTGGCTTGGGATAGTTCCCGGACAGGTCCAGTCCCATCTCGGACATCACTGTCACGACGGCGGGTTCGAGTACGGATGCCGGCAGGGAGCCGGCGGAGCGGACGTGGATCCTGCCCGAAGTGATGAGTCTATCGAGGACGCACGAGCGCTATCGCTCGACCAGGCCATCGAGCTCCGGATGCGGACGCGGCGATGGAGCCGATGTTGCTAACGCCACCTGAAGTGATCAGTGGACGGCGAGCTCGATGGCGAGCACCGCGAGTCCAAGCGCCGCCATGATGGCGAGCACCAGGATTTTGAGCCATGGCTTGACGCGCAGTCGACGCACGGCGAAGAGCGCGACGACTACCAGGGTGGCGACGAGCGTCACGGCGATCACCCGGAGCGCGGGCGCCACGCCGATCAGGCCAAGCGCGCTGAGCCCGAGGATCAGCATCGGCGCGACGATGACGCCTAATGACCCGAAGCTCACGTGTATGAGGTGGGCGAGTTCGGCCCGGGATGGCAGCGAGCTGTCCCGGACCATGTACGCGATCACATCCGCAACAAAGACGGCCAGCAGCGTGCCCAGGACGGTGAGCAGGAGCGTGAGTGCAGCGCCGGCCACTGTCGCATGCCCGGCGTCGCGTTCGAAAGCGATCGTCACGGCCAGCGCGGTGAAGGTGACGTACACACGCTCCTTGAGCGCCTCTGAGCGTTGCTGCGCATCCGTGCCCGGACGACGGCTTGACGGAAGGGGCGTCCCCGGCCGCTTGTCGCCGACATCCGACAGGCGGTTAAGAACCATCACTGCGCGTGGGACGGTGGGCAGGTGACCTTTCATCGCTCTGCTCGCTCGCCGTTCGCGGTTGCCGAGTGGAACGACGGCAAGCGCGCGAGGCTCCCGGAGACGGAGCCGGAGGTGAACATCACGGTGCGATCCGGGCGGACAACCGCAGCAGGAACTCGATGTCGGACGAGCCACTGATGGAGTTCAGATCCGGGGTCGGGGACGACGGGCGCCGCGCCCTTGTGCAGGATCCGTTCGCGTTCCTCGGGAGTGATCGCGAGAGCTAGCAGCGCGAATCCGTTTCCGGCGACGTCGTCGAATCGGTTGGCGTCCGGGGTGACCGTGGTGGGGGCGTTGGGGCAGAGAGCCGCAGTGCCGTCCATGTACGGCGGACCGGCGGACCCAAGTGGCTTCTACAACGCTGCCGGGTGGGGGCCGATCATCGCCGCGAACTTCCCGCCCCTGATATGGATCGTGCTCGCAGCAGTGCTGCTGCTCCGCCGTCGAGCGCTCCACACAAACCGGGTCCCCTTCAGGGACGAGCGTCCCGGTGGAAACACTCCCTCGTAAACGCTCCTCCCGTTGAACGTTCGACCTCAGGGGCAGGGCCGTCAACCCCGCAAAGAGCCAAGAGGACCAGTCCGGTCTGCGTCGACGGTCTCGGTGGGAGGGTGTCGAGGTGGTCGTGGGTTTGGATGTGCTGGAATCTGGGGCGAGCAGCCGGTCGGAGGTGGAAGTGCCGGCAATGCGCAGACTGCTGCAATCGCTTTGACTTGGGGCCGGAGTTTTGTGTCGCCTCCGGTCTTCACCGCCGGGGGCGCCACCGCCCTTCGCGCCGGCGATGATGCTGGTGACGGCGACGCGGCGGTCTCACGAGGTCTTTCGACCCTATGGGACTGGGCAAGGGAAGCACCTGCTGGGAAAAGAGACTCCTCGCCCGGAAAGCGTCGGCTGCCCCCAAGATTCCCCGCAAGACCGTCTTGCGTCTGTCGGTGCCGATGTCTCCAAGCCTGCACAAAGGGAGCCCCGTCATTTCCGAGGAGGGAGATCGTCATGCGTGTACTTCGAATTGGTGGGCAGGGTTTGGTGCCGAGTTCCGCCCCTCCTGCCGGGTGGCTCCGACCCATGGGGCGCTTCGTCCTTCACTTCATCCAGATGTGTCTGGTGATGTGCGCGGGCGGGTTCTCCTGAGTCTGGTGTTCTTCGGCGCCGCGGCCCTGCTGGGCTATAGCAACCTGGGTCAACTGGCGCCTGAGCTGACGGTGCTGGTCATCGCGATCAGCCTCTCCCTCCAGATGTTGGCCTGGATGCGTTTCATGGGCATGGGTTGGCGCCCCACGCTGGAGATGTCCGGTGCAACGATGGTCGCCGGGCTTCTGCTGATCACGGCGTACAGGCTTGACCTCGTGGCCGGGAGCGAGCTGATCCCACTGCAGACCGGCCTGCTTGCCTGCCCCTCATGCTCCTGGTCATGCCTGTTCCGGTTCCGTCTCTACTCGGTTGGTCGCATGCACCACCGGCCGGATGCCACGGAATGAACAGATTCTATTTGTGCCCCCGCCCCTGACTTCTGACCTAGTCCACCGGCTGCTGGGACATGGCCCGGACACGGGGCGGACGCTGCCGGAATCGTCGCTACGGTCCAGGAGTCCTCCCACCGCCTCGATCGGCCGTCGGACGGCTTCGCAGCTCGAACTGTTGAGGTCATTGGGCTCTGGCGCGACGGTGCACCTGTAAACAAGCATTGGTCCAAATCCACCATGACATGGACGGAAAGGACAAGTGATGTCCGGGACGGCAGCATTCGGGCGTGTGGTCTTCCTAGACGTCCTGAGGGTGCTGATCATCTCTATGGTGATCATTCATCACGCGGCGCAAGCTTACGGGCCCACCGGTGGCTTCTGGCCTGTCAAGGACACGGCCACGAGCGACTGGTTCCGCCCGTTCTACACGGTTAACGCAGCTGTAGGCCTTGGTCTGCTGTTCCTGCTGGCAGGTTTTCTCCTCCCTGGACCGTACGAGCGGAAAGGTTCCCGTCGCTTTCTTAAGGAGCGCTGGGCGCGCCTAGGAGTGCCACTTGTATTTTTCATTCTGGTCGTGAACATCCCGCTCATGTACTTCATGTCCGGACGTCCTGACCCGGTCGACCTCATCCGGGGGCTCTATAACGGAGCCTGGCAGGGCGCCTATCTGCACCTGTGGTTCCTGGGGCATCTGCTCCTGTATTCCGTGGTCTACGTAGTTTGGGCGCGCCGCGCTGGTTCGCCCGGGCGTGCAAGGATGCTGCCGCCGCCCAGCCACACCGTCATACTCGTGTTCGCCGCCGCTCTGATCTTGGTCACGTGGGTAGTGCGGTGGTGGTTCCCCGTCGATCATTGGGTACCGCTGTTCTATGTGTTGCCCGCTGAGCCAGCGAACCTGGCGCAATACCTGAGCCTGTTCGTGCTTGGGATTGTGGCCTTCCGCAACGACTGGTTCCGGCGGATTCCACTCAGGGTTGGTCTCGTGTGGCTCGTCGTGGGGGGGCGGAGCCGCCGCAGTCGTCTACTCGCTCCAGGCGTCCAACCTGTGGGACGCCCTTACGGCGATCGGCGGCCTCGATTGGCGTTCGCTCGTGCGCGTCTCATTGGAAGCGCTGATCTGCACTGGACTGTCCGTGGGACTCGTGGTTTCGTTCCGCGAGGTATTCCGCAAAACCACACCGTTTCTCGCCGAAATGGCCACCGCCAGCTACGCCGCCTATATTCTGCACGTCTTCGTCGTCGTCAGCCTTCAGATGGTGCTTCTCCAGATAGTTTCGCCGCCGGGCGCCAAGTTCTTAATTGTCTCCGTCTTGGGTCTCTTCTTCTCCTTCGGAATCGGTCACGTCTCGCGCTTTGTGCCGGGACTCAGGGTGTTGCTCGGGACGACGCCACGGCACGCTGAACCGGCAGGAGCGCCTGGGGAAGGCAGAGAAGCGGGCGGTTCATCTGCTCAAAATCGGGTGACGCCTTCGGAACCGCAAAGGCGACGGGGTCTCGTCGCGGCCGTTCGCGAACTGGCCATCGCTGAGGCGGCGCCTCGAGATGTCCCTTGTGACATTCAGGGTCGAGTTCAGGGAGGAACCGCCGCTTAAGCGCCGCTTGGGACGTATACACTGGCAGCGCGTGCATGGGGGGGCCGCCGATGACGCGTGTTCCGACGCCGTTCAGCTATCCTTCCCGTAAAGGACCAGCAGGTCACGGCTGAACTGGTGTGGCGAAGTTTCACAGGGACTGTGCCCGCCGCGGTAGACGGCGATCCGGGCTCCGATCGCCTGCGCGAAACGCCGGTGCAGGTGCAAAGGCCATAAGTCATGCTCACCGACCGCAACGAACTTCGGGAGTGCGGCGTCGGCCAGGAATTTCCTCAGGTCCGGTGCATTCTTCATTAGTCCATAGATGTCCCGGACAGAGGCCCGGCGGGTAAAACGGAAGCGGTAGTTGACGAACCGCCGGCGCCCCTTGGGAACCGGGACAAAACCCCTGCGAATGCCCCAAATCAGCAGGGCTGCCCCGATCCGGTCATTGGCCCAGCTGCTGAAACGGCCGATCCGGCTGACGCCACGGAAGCTTTGCCCGGGCTCCGGCGGGCAGCTCAAAAGGGTTAGGGTCTCGAACAGGTCCGGTCTCTTCGAAAAGGCGATTTGGGCAACAATGGCGGCGAAGGAGTAAGCCACTATGTGCACGGGTTTGCCGGCGGCCTCGATGACTGCAAGGAAATCCTCGGCAAAGAGTTCGTAGTCGTAACGCCGCTTTGGTGGAACCAGCTTCTCCGGCCCCGCTGCTGCTGACTCATACTGACCGGCCAGGTCATAGCTCAGTACAAAAAAGCCCCCGCCGGCCAGGTCCGGCATCATGAGCGAGAAGTCCTCTTTCGAGCCAGTGGCGCCCGGAACCAGTACGATCCATGGATCGTCGGGGTCACCCATTGCCAAGGCCGCAAGTTGACCGCTGGGTACGGGGATGCGCATGGTCACGGAACCAGCAGGCGGGATGGTCCAGTCTACGTCCCCCAGTTGGGCATCCCGCAGGGCAGCCGTATCAACCCTCGCGGAGCCATTCCCCTCTGGATCGACCCCGGACGGTTCCTGACCCTGCGTCTGCGCTGCCATGGTCCAAACATAGCCCGGACGGCTGCCTATGGTGCGGGGTCATGGTCAACAGGCTGCTGTGAGACATTCCGGACGAAAGCGCGCAGGCGCCGGTATACTTCCTGGGATTCCGGATAGCGGTAGTCCTGCTGCCATGTGTGTTCAGTGTTGGCGTTCGCCCAGGAGTAGATCAACATGTCTACTGGCACGGCGTTCTGTTGAAGCCGTTTAATGAAGTTCACGTTCGCCTCGTAAAAGAAGTCGCGCTCGGACGTAGTGACGAACACCGGTGGGAAGCGGCCGTCGAGCCACTCAATGGGAGACACGAAGCCGGTCGCGGCCCTTAGCCGTTCCATGCCCGGGCCAGTGGAGAAGGCACTCTGCATCCAGCCCCTAGCCTTGCCGGCCGATGGCAGCAACATTCGGACGAAGTTCAGGCTGAGGACAAAGCCGCTCTTGAAAAACACAGAGAAATCAACCACGCTGCAGTGCTGAACCAGTCCCTTCAGGTGCTTCCCGGGGACAGCTGGCTTCAAGGAGTAGTGCGCGGCGAGCTCAGGCCTGAAGATGGTAGCGGTGAGCAAAGCCGCGATCTGACCGCCGGCGGAGTCACCCCCTAAGATCACGCATTCCGGATCCCCGCCGTATTGGCCTATGTTCGCACTTACCCACGCCAAGGCTGCATTTGCATCCCTCAGAACATGGCCCATGTGGAAACGGGGAGGCTGGCGGTAGTTGACGTTGACCACAACCATCCCGCCGAGCGCCTGGTTCGCGCAGTACTTGGTCAGCGCTGACTTGTCCCCGGACGTCCAGCCTCCGCCGTGGAAATAGACGTAGACAGGAAAGGACTTTTGGTTCCCGGCTCTCCCCTCAGGGCTGTCCACAGCCGGAGCAGCAGGGGTGAGCACGTCCAGGTGGTGCGCCCGCACATTGTCGCCCAGGTAATTTATGTCGTGGACGTAGTCCACTTCCGTGATGGGTTCGCTGTTAAACTTCGTCCGCTCACGTGAGCTCACCGAGCGCATGAGGAGCCGCCATGTCCAGACCGGGACGCGGCGCACCACTCCTCGCGCCCGGCGTGCCAGCGAGAAGGCATTTTCGGAATGGTGGACCGCAGTGGTCATCCAATAATGCTAGCCGGAAGACCAGAAATGCCGAACGTCGGCGGGCCCGGGGGCCTTTCGTCCTTGTTGCCTGTTTCGCCCGCAGTATCTATTGGAGGGACACCGGTCCGCTGAAGGCCCTTCCTTGCCCAGGGTCTGGGGAAGCTGTCATGTCTGATCTGCTGAAATGGTGTCCTTTCGCGACGACCCGTTGGACCTTGCTATTCAACACGCTTATGCACCCCGTCTGGGCTGATGCACTCCCTGGACAGACTGTTTGACTCCAAGCGCTTCCGGTCCGAATTCCGGTACGGACCCTTCAGCCGCAGCGTCCCGCTTCCCGACGATGTTAAGGAAGGAGATATCAAAGCCACCTACTCCGACGGGGTATTGGAAGTCCCTGCCCACCTTTCGGACCAAGCAGCGCAGCCGGCGGCCCCGAAGACACCGGCAGTGGTTCATGGACCATACCGGCGCAGCCGCCCCGCCCACACCATCACCGCCGTGCTGTTCCAGGCAGCTGGCCAGCTCCTGTCCCCGGGATTCACGGCCAAGTCCGGCTCGCCGCGGACGACATGCTGTTCACGCGGAACCGGGCCCAAAGCGCCTTCGCCGTCCATGACACCGAACGGCTCTTTGAAAGCTGCATTAGAACGGCCTCAGCAGCGGTCGCCACGCAAATGTGCTGCCGGAGACCTGGTAAGCACACAACAGTGGACACCCAATGGCAATGTCGAGCACAGCAGGTATGGCACCCGATTGCGATGACAGCGGCAGAGGGCTACCACCTTGGTCGGCCAAGTTACCTTGAGCCGTGGCTGGCCAGGTAGTTGACCATGCCGTCAACCGTTGCCACGGCCGGATAGTCGCGTTCCGGAATGTCACCGCCCATGGTCTTTGCGATGATTTCCACGAGGTGGAGAAAGTCGAGTGAGTCGAGCTCTAGGTCCTGTCGCAGCCGGACGCGGCCGGCGAGGTTTTCAAGCTCGACGTCGGGGGGCACCTGGCAGATAGCTGCCTGCACGGCCTGACGGGCGTCCTGTCCTTCATAACTCCTCCGGTGACTGCATCCTCCGGTGACTGCAGCAATTCAGTCCTTAAGGGTCGTGTCCGGCCGGTCCCGCGGGAACGATGCGAGGGGGTGGCGAGGGCCCCTCGACGCGGACGGGCAGCTCGTCGTCCCCCCGAAGAATGGCGCGGAGCAGCCGCCGCTCCTCTCCCCTGAGCGACATGAGCGCGTCGCCGCGCCGCAGTACCAGACCCCCGTCCGGGGTGGCATACCGCTTCTGCAGATCTCCCAGCTCCTCGGCTCGCAGCAGCGCGACCGTGCTAGCCCCAGCCAAGTCGACCACGCGGACCAGCGAGGAGGGTCCCGTCAGATCCGTCGCAACGACGCGCCGCTCGCTCTCGGCGAGTATCGTCTTCTGCGCTGCGCGTGTCACGACCAGGGGACGGGACGGCCCGTCCAGCAGTCCGGTCAGCACGTCCGCTGCAGCGTTAGGGCGGCCCGTTCTCCGCGCCGCCGCCTGCATCCGCTGCAGGCGACCCGGCTCCCGCAGCAGCTCGTCGATCTTCCAGCCGATCGTCGCGGGAGTGTTGCAGCGGACCGCCGCCCCCTGTTCCATCAGGTAGTCGCCGTTGCGAACCTCCTGCCCCGGGATGGTGTTCACAAGCACCATGGGCAGTCCTGCAGCCATGCACTCCGACGCCGACAGGCCGCCCGGCTTGCCCACAAACAGGTCGGCGCGGCGCAGCAGCTGCGGCATCTCCGCCGTGAAGCCGAGCACGCGGTAGCGGTCGCCAGCGGGCGCCACCAGCTGCTCGATACGCTGCCGCAGCGCATTGTTGCGTCCGCACATGACCGTGGCCGTGAAGGACGAGCGCATGTGCAGCGTCTGCCGCACGACCGAGACGGCATAGTCGCCGCCAGTCGCACCCGCCGAGATCAGCAGCATCGGGGGCTCGTTTGCATCGCGCGCAGGCGCTACGTTCAGCTGGGTAGCGATAGGGATCCCCGTGGCCGCGACGCGGTCGGGGGGCAAACCCAGCGCCATCAGTTCCACCCTCCCCTCCTCCCTGGCCAGGAAGAGCGCGTGGAACGCGCCCGTAAGCCATAGGCCCTGGAAGTCGTAGTCCGTTGTAACGACGGCGGTCCTCGCGTCAATCACGCCGCGAAGGAGCAGTGACGCCAGCAGTTGAGCTGGCAGGAAGTGCGTGCAGACGATCGCGGTCGGCCGGAATCGCTTGATCGCACCGATCACCGGAAGAGCGTTCACCCGTGTCCAGGGGTCTACTGGGCCCCGCCGCCGGAACGGACGGTCGTTGATGTCGTAGCCCCACTCGACCAGCCAGGGCAAGTCCTCGACCAGGACGAAGTAACCCTTGCCCAGCAGTGTGCGGTAGAGCACGCTGCTCACCTGCAGCACGTCCAGCACCTGCACCTCGTCGATGTCGGCGCGCGCGGCACACGCCTGCTGCACCGCCGCCGCGGCGCTGTTGTGCCCCGCTCCTACCCCTGCTGACAGGATAAGTACGCGCTCCCTCCCAGCGGCGTCGGGGCCTCGTGCCGACGTTCTGCGCATGAAGAGAGTCTAGCGGGCCGTATCACCACCGCCGGACCCCAACTTGTACTCGATCAGCATGGCCAACGTGCAACACACAAACACCAGGAAGAGCAGGGCCGTCGCCATATTGGTCGAGGAACTACCCAAAGTCATTGTCGGCGTTGATACCCACGCCGATACAGACCACGTCGCCGTTGTCACCGAATACGGCAAACCCATCGCTGATCAAAAGTTCGCAGCAACAGCCGCCGGCTACAGCAAACTGCTTCACTTCATCACCAGCCACGGCACGGTAAGCGCCGTAGGAGTGGAAGGGACAGGTTCCTACGAGTCGCCGCCCTGTCCCGGGCCAAGAATCATCGCCAGCGGCCGGCCTTACCGTCGTAGGCGCGATGGATCTTGGTGCCCAGCCCGCCCCTAGAGGGCCGATGGCGTGGTCGGACGGTTCAGCAAACAGTTTCTTGTAACGGGAGTTCCCCCTGTGGCGCGGGGAAGGTTCGTCCCGTGCTGGTGGGCCCGGTTGATGGTCGAGTCCACCGAAACTGTCAAGTCGATCTGCGCGCGGCGTCTGCTTCAGCCATAAGCTTTCTGTGGATCCGGTCCTAGGTCCCGTCGGAGGCGAACCGGCGGTGCCGCTTCCAAACCGTCTGCTACGGACCGAACTCCGCCGGAAGGAAATTGAAGACTGGATGTACGGCCCGGGCGGCAAAGTCCTCGGCGCGTCCTGGTCCTCCTCGGCATCTGGACCTCGGCCGGATGCTCTGGTCCTGATGAACGGGGTCTACGGCCGCGGGGCCACCGGGCTGAACAGAAGACTTGGGGTATTGCTGAACGGTTTCGGCAAGATGGCCGCCGTCCTGCACGACCTGCGCACCCGATGCCCGGCTTCAAAGCCAACGTCGATCACACCATCGTCTCAGGCAAGTCGGTCCTGCTGATCGACTCCAAGATATGGAAACCCGGCTTCTACGGGTCGCCACAGCGCGGTCAGCCGCCCTGTGTCCAGACGCCGCAGCTCTGGCTGACAAAACCTTCGCCTACGTAAACGGTGACCACCGGCCCTAGGGGTGCGAATGAGATGAAGTCGTTCGCAATCGTTTCACCCTGGGGGCCTGTGCGCTCCCAGTAGCAGCCATGGGCTCCATTAGCTCCAGCCGGTATTTTCAGCTGGTATGAGCCTTCGGCAATGTCCTTGCCGACAATGAACGTGCCGTCGCCCATGGAGGTTTTTGGGCGCGGGCGGCACACCGGCGGCGACCCTGATCAGCTCGGCAACGAACGGGGCATCCGGGCACATGGCCGCCGCGGCCTTCGCCTCGGACCTGATCTTCGGGCCGCCGGAAGGGTACTCGCCGTACTTGGTGTCCCAGCCATCCGCTGGCGGCAGAGCGCAGAGCAGCAGGACGCTTCCGTACGTCGAGGACGGAAGACTGATGTCACCACCGTCGGCACCAACCTGCTTCACGACGGAGGCCTCGTCCGGTTCCAGTGTGAACTTGTCCCGGTACCACGTCCCGGCGACGCGGAGGTCGCACGACATAAGCTTCAGGAAAGACGGGGCCGCCCAGATTTCCTGGAGCTTGGTGAACGACTGGTTGTCTTTCGCCGTGATTGCACTTCCCGAGGGTGAGCATTTGAAGCTGTACCGCAGCGACCGTACCCTCGCGGCTTCCTTGGCAGCCGCCGCTGCCTTTTTGGCGGCGGCCGCGGCAGTGACTTCCGCCTCGGTGCCGTTGATCTTGAAAGTTACAGCTGCACCAGGCTGAAGCTCCTCACCCGCCGCGGGGTCTGAGCTGACCACAATAACTGCGCCGTCGGGTCTTTCGGTGAATTTCACCCCGTCGCTGCCGACCGTCTCGTATGTGATGCCGGCCGCGGCCACCAGATCGCGGGCCTCCGAGAACGGCTTTCCGGCGACGTCCGGGACTTTCTTGGCCGCGACGGACGTGGTCGTACTTGGCGAAGTCGACGTCTCCGGAGGAGGCGTTCCGCATCCTGCCAGCAACAGCGCAACTGCTACGGCGGCCACCCCGATCATATTGAACTTCACGTCCGTGTCCCCCGTTATTGATGGCCGCATGTGCGCTCATCCTATGGCGCTGCCCGACGCTGGCCGGCCATGCATTCAATCGTGTCCTTGGCCAGGGATCCAGGTCTGATTGACAGCTGAAAATGGGAGCTTGTACTGGTCGAGTGCCTTCACTCTCCTGCCGCTCGTGGTACATGGCCGCGCGTCCGAGTTTGGAAAGGTGTGACGGATCACCAAACCAGGACCGGCCCCGGAAGAAAGCCCGGATCCCACACACCTTCACTCTGTCGACGAATCGCACGCCAGCCACAGATACCCCCAAAGACGTTCCCGCTGAACCCGGAGCGTCCAACGACACCGACGGTCCAGACCGCAAAGTCATGTCGCCTGCAACAGAGAACTGCATGAAGTAGTGAAGGCAAACCATGAGCAAGGGACCAAAATGTAGGTCGAAAAGCCGCCCGTGGACAGTGTGTGGACAATGTCCACACACTGTTTGGCCGGACAATCACTCGATGAGCGCACCCTCCTGGCTCGCCGAAGGTAGCTATCCGAGGAAATTCCTCGAAGAAAATACGTCTTGGTCATGTCGTCACCACAACTCCTGACCATGAGCGAGTGAAGGCCAACAACTGTCCACCGGAAACAGCAAGAAGGGACGACTCACAGCCCTAAATTCAGCAGGCGGGGGGCTCACCAGCCAGGACGCTGATCCCGCAACCCACACAACCGAATAGGCGACCGCGGGGCCAGGCACAGACCGCGGACAGCGTCAGAGGGACCGCGCAGGCTAAATGTCCACACATTAAAGCAAAAACCCCTCTGACGACGGGTTATGCGCGCCCGAGGTGGGACTCGAACCGGACTCCAGCCCCTGCAAACACTGGGAAGTCCCGGAAACGTGCGGAATCCCCTGTGTGTCAGGCTGTTGTGTGACAGGTTCCCTGTTGCTGGAGCCGGTGCTCGGAGCGGGGGAAGGTCCGTCA